>MKTV01000093.1:1965-32245 GCA_001898425.1 Rhodospirillales bacterium 69-11 | reverse complement strand
CGCGAAGGAGGGCATCGCCTCGCGCCGCCGCTTCTTCGGGGAGGTTGCCGGGACCGACACGCTGGTCCTGCCGGTCCATTTCCCGCACCCGACGGTCGGGCGCATCGAGGGGGATGGCAAGCGGTTCGATTGGAAGTTCGTGCGCTGACATCGACAGCCGGCGTCAGGTGACCAGCGCTCGGCCCACCCCATCCCGCGTCCAGAACCTGGTCCCGATCGGCCTGCGGGTTGATCGGGATCACCGCGGAGGCTGAAGGCTCAGAAGATAGTCCCGCATCACCTCCACCCGGCGCATGCCGCCCCCCGCCACCCAGCAGAAATGCACGAGCCCGCGTGCATCCGCCGCCTTCGCGTTCTTCGAAGCGAGCTGCACGAAGGGCGAGAGCGCCTTGGTGTCGAAACCGCCGCCGGCGAAGCCGATGTAGTTCATGATCTCCTGATCGCAGTAGCGGAGCGCCTCGCGCCCATCCAGCGCACCGAGATTCGCCATCAACCGCGCGATCAGTGCGAGTGTCGCACCGTGCTCGCGCAGGTTCGGAATCCCGAGCGTGCCGCTGTTGAAGCCAAGGGCGTCGCCAGGGTCTCGTTCGTCGCGTCGGATCAGCTCCCCGCCGACGAACGGGGAGGTCGCGAGCGGTTCGGTCCACTCGGTCGCCGTGGCGATGTCGCGTCCCTGGGCGATTGCATTGAGGATGGGCTCGATCGGGCGATTGAACAGGATGTCCGTGTCCACGTAGAGCAGAGGCTGATGATGCCCGGCGTCCGGCCAGGTCTCCACGGCCAGCCGCGCCGCGCAGGCCGAGAACCAGTCCTTCGTCGGCAGCGTCACCACATGCAGGGCGCCGCGCATCATCGGCGGGCGCAATCGCTGGATCGCGGCCGCGGGTCGGTCCGTCAGCACGAGCACGTCGCCGTCGTAGCCGCCGACGGCGCAGAGGGAGAGCACGCTCAGCGCGAACTGCGCGAGGTAGGCGTCGGTGCCGGAGACCGCGTAGTAGACGAGCGGGCGGTGCAGGAAGAGCCGGTCGATCCGCCACCCTTCGCGCAGCAGCGTCAGCCGGAATGGAAAATCCGGCGCGAGGAACGGCACGTTCCAGCGCAGGTCGAACTGCCGTGGCCCCACGCGCAACACGAAGTTTGGTTCGAGCGCGACGTGTCCGCCACCAAACACGCGCTGGGCGGACGCCAGCAGCCACTGCGAGTCGAGCAGCCGCCGCAGGATCCCGAGATCGGCCGCGGAGATCGGCAGGAACCGGAGCCCCTGGTCTGCGAACCCATTGGCGCTCACCCGGCCGCCCTCTTCCGCCCACAGGTGCTGCCCGTTCCGCGACAGGCAGATGCTCCGCCGATCGGTACTGCGCTGGACCCGCCAGCCTTCCATAGAGCCGGAGGGCAGCACGACGTCGAGCGCGGCTTCGCTGTCGGCCATGTATTCATGAAGCCCAGCCTGCAGCGGTAGACCGGAGGGAAGGCGAGCCAGCGGCGCAATCGCATGGGCAGGCGGGAGGGGCTGGTGAAAGAGCGCACCGCTCGCCGGATCACGGCACAGCACCGTCCCCCATTCGGTGAGCAGAGTGAGCAGCGAAGCCTCCCCCGGGGAGCGTGGACAGGACCGCCACGTCACAGCACGATGCGGCCATTGAAGTCGAGGCAAACGATGGCAACCCGGATCGGAATCGTCGGTGTGGCCGGCCGCATGGGCCGATTGCTGGTGGAGGAAGTCGGCGCCGCGGGAGCGACCCTCGCGGGTGGGTGCCTGCGGGCCGGCGGGTCCGCCGCCGCTCCGGAGGGGGTGACCATCCATCCCGACCTGGCCGCGCTCGCCGCCGCCTCGGACGTGGTGATCGACTTCACCAATGCTGCCGCCGTGCAGGCCAACGCCGCGGCGCTGGCGGGGGCCGGTACGCCCTGGATCCTCGGCACCTCCGGCCTGTCGGCAGCGGACGAGGCGGCGGTCGCCCGCGCCGCCGAACGGATCCCGGTCGTGTACGCCGCCAATTTCTCGGCCGGTGTGAACCTGGTGCTGGCCCTCGCGGAGCGGATGGGGGCCGCGTTGCCGGCGGAGGCCTACGACGCCGAGATCGTGGAAATGCACCACCGCCAGAAGGTCGACGCCCCCTCCGGCACCGCGATCGGCATGGGCCGCGCGGTCGCCAAGGGGCGCGACACGACGCTGGAGGCGGTGATGGAGAGCGGCCGGCACGGCCATACCGGCCCGCGCAAGACGGGCGCGATCGGCTTCGCGGCATTGCGCGGTGGTCAGGTCGTGGGCGAGCACACGCTGATCTTCGCATCCGGAACCGAACACATTGCGTTGACGCATCGCGCGTTCGATCGCCGCGCCTTTGCCACCGGCGCCGTGCGGGCGGCGATCTGGGCCGTCTCCCGCCCACCCGCTCTCTTCTCGATGATGGACGTGCTCGGAATGCGCGGGTCTGGAGAATAATCTTCTCAAAACGACAGACTTGACCCTCCTGCCCCTTTCGGCCACACAGCGGCAACCCGGCGCTCGCCGGGCTTTCCGGGCCATCGGCGGCCGCAACCCTCCGCGACGCGAGAGAACAACGTATGCGCGACACGGGCGATTACCTGTTTACGTCTGAATCCGTCTCCGAGGGCCATCCGGACAAGGTGGCGGACCGGCTGAGCGACACGGTGCTCGACGCGTTCCTGGCGGCCGACCCGTATGCCCGCGTCGCCTGTGAGACGCTGGTGACCACCAACCGGGTGGTCCTGGCCGGCGAGACGCGCGGCCCCGACACGATCAGCCACGAGTATCTCGCGCATCTGGCGCGGCTGGCGATTCGTGACATCGGATACGACCAGGACGGCTTCTCCTGGAAGACGGCCGACATCGCCGTGCACCTGCACTCTCAGTCCGCCGATATCGCGGCCGGCGTGGACGCCGCCGGCAACAAGGACGAGGGCGCCGGCGACCAGGGCATCATGTTCGGCTATGCCTGCCGCGAGACGCCGACGCTGATGCCGGCACCGCTCTACTACGCGCACGAGATCCTGCGCCGCGTGCGCGATCTGCGCCACGTGGGCGACAAGGCGGTGGCCGGCCTGCTGCCCGACGCCAAGAGCCAGGTCACGCTGCGCTACGTCGACGGCAAGCCGGTCGGCGCCACCGCGATCGTGGTGTCCACCCAGCATGTCGAGGGGATGGAGCAGGCCGAGATCAAGCGCCTGCTCTGGCCGCTGGTCGAGAGCACGCTGCCCACCGGCTGGATGTGCCCCGAGGCGGAGTTCCACGTGAACCCGACCGGCAAGTTCGTCATCGGCGGGCCGGACGGGGATTGCGGCCTGACCGGGCGCAAGATCATCGTCGACACCTATGGCGGCGCGGCCCCGCATGGCGGTGGCGCGTTCAGCGGCAAGGACCCGACCAAGGTCGACCGCTCCGCCGCCTATGCCTGCCGCTATCTCGCGAAGAACGTCGTGGCCTCGGGCCTCGCGGACCGCTGCACGCTGCAGATCAGCTACGCGATCGGCGTCTCCCGCCCGCTCTCGGTCTATGTGGACCTGCACGGCACGGGCAAGGACGTGGACGAGGCGAAGCTCGAGAAGGTGCTGCGCGACCTGATGAACCTGTCGCCGCGCGGCATCCGGGAGCACTTGCACCTGAACCGGCCGATCTACGTGCCGACCTCCGCCTACGGGCATTTCGGCCGTCAGCCGGACGAGGAGAAGGGCACCTTCACGTGGGAGCGCACGGATCTGGTGCCGGCGCTGAAGGCGGCGTTCGGCCGCTGAGCGGGGGTGTCACGGCGGCGGTGAAGCCGCCGCCGGACCGGCTCTACGGGCGCAGCCGCGGACACAAGCTGCGCCCGCGGCAGGAGGACCTGCTGCGGCTCACCCTGCCCCGGCTGCGGCTCGATCCGCAGCAGGCCGCCGATCCTCGTGCGGCTTTTCCCATCGACGTCGCGCAGCTTTGGCTTGAGGTCGGGTTCGGCGGGGGTGAGCACGCGCTGGCCCAGGTGGCCGCCCATCCGGACGCCGCGCTGATCGCCTGCGAAGTGTTCGAGAACGGCATCTGCTCCCTGCTCTCCCGCCTGGTGCCGGAGGGGGAGGAGGCCGCGGCGCCGTTGCCGCCGACCTTGCGGGTGTGGCCCGACGATGCGCGCACGCTGCTGCGGGCACTGCCGGACGGCTGCCTCGACCGGCTCTTCCTGCTGTTCCCCGATCCCTGGCCGAAGGCGCGCCATGCCAAGCGCCGCTTCGTGCATCCCGCGATGCTGCCCCTGCTCGCCCGCGTGCTGAAGCCTGGGGCGGTGTGGCGGGTGGCCAGCGACGATCCGACCTACCAGGCCTGGGTGGCCGAGGTGATGGGGGCGCAAGACCTGTTCGACGCCCAGCCCCCCGCGACGGAACGGCCGGCCGGCTGGCCGCCGACGCGCTACGAGGCGAAGGCGCTGCGGGCCGGACGGCGCCCGCTCTACTGGGAGTTTACCCGACGCGGCCCGTGACGGCCGGCCCGTTATTGGGCGCGGGTCAGTCGTGTTCGCTCAGCACGCCAGCACCTGGACCAGGCCGGCTTCCCCGTAGGCGAGGATGCGGGAGTCACGCGTGGCGAGCGTCGCGCCGACATGGCGCGCGGTCGCCACCAGCAGCCGGTCCACGGCATCCCCGCCGAACGGTTCCGGCAGCAGCGCGGCGTCCACCGCGATGTTGGCGCAAAGCGGCACGATGCGGATCCCGGGACGCAGCGCGGCCTGCTCGAACCAGGCCCGCGGGTCCGGCAGGAAGACGAGCGGCGCGCGTCCGGCCTGGCCGGGCCGGCTCAGCAGCGCGATCTCCCACGCGGAGATGGGCGACAGCAGCACCGCCTCCCGCGCAGCCGCCTCGGCCACCGCACGTTCGGCCTGCCGTGTGAGCCGGTCGCCATTGAGCAGCCAGATCAGCGCGCAAGTGTCGAGCAGCAGCCCGCCCGCGTTCATCGCCCGCCCGTCCCGCGGGTCATCGATGCAGCGGACCGGGATCGGCGAGCCATGCCGTCGCGCTGTCGGGACCCGTCGCCCCCATCGTCGGCGACCGCACGGAGCCGCGCATGCAGCCGTACAAGGGTTCGACGGCGGCGGCGTCCAAGGACGGCGGGGTGAGGACGGCGACCACCCGCCCGCGCTTGGTCACCGTGACCCGGCGGAGAGCGCGCGCACTGAGCCGGTCCAGGATCTCCAGGCAGCGGGCCTTGAAAGCCGTGGCCGTCATGGTTTCTTCGGCCGCGGGATCGGTCATCCCTCGGCCTCCAGCATGCGCCGCGTCGATCCGGTCCGGAGGCTGCGCGCCAGGGCGTGGCCCCAGCGCATGGCCGGTGCCTCCACATGCGCGTGCAGCCATGCGGCGGCCCAGAGCGGCAGAACCAGGGCCAGGGGAATCCACAGCAGGGTGAACAGCGCGGCCTCGCCCGCGGCGATCCGGCCCAGGAGAAAGCCCAGGAGTTTCTGGATCGGCTCGTTCACCAGGTAGAGCGGATAGGAGATCGCGCCGCACCACAACATCGGCGGGCAGCGAAGAATGTGGCCGACCATCCGGAGCCCCGGGGCGGCGGGCCGCCGTTCGGCGCCCAGGCACAGCGTCCAGGCGAGCGGAACCAGCAGCTTGTCCCACCCGCCTTGCGCGGCGATCAGGCCCAGCACCGCGCCGAGGATGGGCGCATACAGCCGGCTCTGCCCTTGCAGGAGCGCGGCGCTCGCGATGCCCAGCGCGAAGTAGTGTGCCTTCAGCGGCAGGAAGGCGCGGCTGAACTGCCAGGGCGCCGGGGCGGCTGCCTGCCAAGCCGCCCCCGCCGTCGCGAGGGCGAGGAACCCGAGGGCGAGCAGCGGCAGCGGATCCCGCCGGTCCGACCGCAGCCACCCTCCGGTGAACAGGACCAGCACGTAGAACTGCCATTCCGTCGACAGGCTCCACGCCGCGCCGAGGAAGCTGACCCAGACGTTCGGCAGCACCCCGGCCGGGAACAGCCCGTGCGTCATGGTCAGGTGCGCGGCGAGTTCGGCGCCCCAGTCGGCGGGCCAGCCCTGGGCCCAGATGCCGCGGGCCTGGCTGTCGGGACCGATCCAGGGCAGGGCCGCGAAGTCGGCCGGAATCGGCTGCACGAGCACGGCGAGCGCGAGCACCGGCAGGTAGGTCGGGAAGATGCGCGTGGCGCGCGCGATCAGGAACGGGCGCGGCTGCCAGTCGAAGCTTGCGAGCGAGCGGGTGATGACGAGGCCGCTCAGGATGAAGAACATGTCGACGGCGGCGCCGCCATGCGACAGGGTCTGGGTCAGCCAGTCGGGCAGCGCGGCGAACGGCGCCATGTGACTGAGCATCACATAGACCGCGAGGAGTCCGCGCACGCCATCCAGGCATTCGAGCCGCCGCATGCATCGCACGATGCCGCGCAATGCTTAACAAGCTGCGAACCTTGCAATTCCGCGCGGGTCGCGCTATCTCTGGGGCCGACAATCATTCTCCGCTGATGTACGGGGGGTGGCCTTCACGGGCCGCCTTTTTTGTTTTGGCAGAACGCGAAACCGATCACACGACGCTGGAAGGCCGGTTGGCCGCGATCGTCGGGCCGACGCTCGACGGCATGGGTTACGAGCTCGTGCGCGTCGCCGTTCTGGGCCGGGAGCGGCCGACCGTGCAGATCATGGCGGATCGCGCCGACGGATCGCAGATCAGCATCGAGGATTGCGAGGCGATCAGCCACGCGGTGGGTGCCGTGCTGGACGTGGAAGACCCGTTGCCGGGCGCCTGGCAGCTCGAAGTCAGTTCGGCCGGCATCGACCGTCCGCTGACCCGCGCGAAGGATTGGACCCGTTTCGCCGGCCATCAGGCGCGGGTGGAGATGCAGTTTCCGGTGGACGGGCGCAAGCGCTTCGCCGGCGTGGTGCTGGGCGCCGACGGCGACGTCGCGCGGCTGCGCCTGGATGACGGCGCGGAGGTATCCTTGCGGCTCGATGCGATCCGCCGCGCCAAGCTCGTGCTGACCGACGCCTTGATCGAAGCCACCGCAACCCCGCCCCGCACCAATTGACGCGGACCCTCAACGAGCGGACGAACTGACAGAGGCCGACCATGGACACTGCCATTGCACGCCCCGAACTGCTGCTGGTCGCCGACGCCGTCGCGCGGGAGAAGAACATCGACCGCGAGGAAGTGCTCGAGGCGATGGAGCAGGCCATCCAGAAGGCTGGCCGCGCCAAGTACGGGCACGAGAAGGACATCCGCGCGACGATCGATCGCAAGACCGGCGACGTGCGCCTGTCCCGCTGGACCGAGGCGGTGGAGACCGTCGAGAACGAAGAGACCCAGATTCCGGTCCATATCGCCCGCAAGTTCAAGCCCGAGATCCAGGTGGGCGAGCATCTGATCGACCCGCTGCCGCCGATCGATTTCGGCCGCATCGCCGCGCAGACCGCGAAGCAGGTGATCGTGCAGCGCGTGCGCGAGTATGAGCGCAAGCGGCAGTTCGACGAGTTCAAGGACCGCGTCGGCGAGATCGTGAACGGTGTCGTCAAGCGCACCGAGTACGGCAACCTGATGGTCGAGCTGGGCCGCGCCGAGGCGCTGCTGCGCCGCGACGAGCTGATCCCGCGCGAGAGCTTCCGCAACGGCGACCGCGTGCGCGCCTACATCTACGACGTGCGCGAGGAGCCGCGCGGGCCGCAGATCTTCCTGTCGCGCACGCATCCCGGCTTCCTGGCCAAGCTGTTCGCGCAGGAAGTGCCGGAAATCTACGACGGCATCATCGAGATCAAGGCGGTGTCCCGCGACCCGGGCTCGCGCGCGAAGATGGCGGTGATCAGCCGCGACAGCTCGATCGATCCGGTCGGCGCTTGCGTTGGTATGCGTGGTTCGCGCGTGCAGGCGGTGGTGCAGGAGCTGCAGGGCGAGAAGATCGACATCATCCCCTGGAGCCCGCAGGCCGCCACCTTCGTGGTGAATGCGCTGGCCCCGGCCGAGGTGACCAAGGTGGTGCTGGACGAGGAAGCCGGACGCGTCGAGGTGGTGGTGCCGGACGAGCAGCTTTCGCTCGCCATCGGCCGTCGGGGCCAGAACGTGCGGCTCGCGTCGCAGCTCACCCGCTGGGACATCGACATCCTGACCGAGGCGGAAGAGAGCGAGCGCCGGCAGGAGGAGTTCCGCCGCCGCTCCGGCCTGTTCGTGGAGGCGCTGGACGTCGACGACGTGATCGCCGGCCTGCTGGTGACCGAAGGCTTCAGCTCCGTCGAGGAACTGGCCTTCACGCCGGAGGAGGAGGTCGCCGCGATCGAGGGCTTCGACGACAACGTCGCGGCCGAACTGATCCGTCGCGCGGAAGCGTTCCTCGCCCGTCGCGACGAGGAGCTGAACGAGAAGCGCGTGGCGCTGGGCGTGACCGACGAGGTGGCCGCGCTCGACGTGCTGACGCCGGCCATGCTGGTCGCGCTGGGTGAGAAGGGCGTGAAGACGCTGGACGACCTGGGCGACCTCGCCTCCGACGAGCTGACCGAGATCGTCGGCGCGGACAACATGGACGAGGACACCGCGAATGCCGTGATCATGGCGGCGCGGGCGCACTGGTTCGAGGGCGAGGAGGGCGCGCAGCCCGCGGCCGAAGGCGGCGAGACGGCGTCCGCCGAGGAGGCCGCTCACGACTGAACTTCCGGAGAGCGTCACGACGGCGGACGAGGAGGAGCCGGAGACCGGCCCGCTGCGCCGCTGCGTGGTGACGCGTGAAAGACTGCCGAAGGAGCGCATGATCCGGTTCGTCGTGGGGCCGGATCGTTCCCTGGTGCCGGACCTGCGCGCAACGCTGCCCGGCAGGGGAATATGGTTGAGTGCCCGTCGCGATGTGATAGAACCGGCGCGCGCCAAGGGAGTCTTGGTGCGTGCGTTCGCGCGGGCTGCTCGCGGTCCCGTGTCGCTTCCCCCCGATCTCCCTGCTGCGCTCGAAACGGCGCTGATCCGGCGGATCGGCGAGCTTCTTGGCCTCACCCGTCGCGCCGGGCAGGCGATCGCCGGGTTCGAGAAGGGGCGGGAGTGGGTGCGGACCGGCCGCGTGCGGCTGGTCCTGCAGGCGTCGGACGGCAGTGCGGCGGAACGGGCACGGTTCCTGTCCGGCGCGGGTGACATCCCGGTTCTCGCTCCTTTGCCTGGTGAGGCACTGGGGCGAGTGTTCGGGCGTGACTATGTGGTGCATGTGGCGATCGCACCGGGAAAGCTGGCCGACTCCCTCCTGATCGAGGCGACGCGGCTGGCTGGACTGCAAGCCAATCCGGTTGCGGCGGATCGTCGGGACGCTGCCGGGGTGATGGACGACGAAGCGGGTGCCAACGGGTAAAGCATGAGCGAAAGCAACGATCAGGACGGCGGCAAGGGCAGGCTCTCTCTGCGTCCCTCGGGACGGCTGGAGTTGGGTCGCACCGTCGACGCAGGCTCCGTGCGGCAGAGCTTCAGCCACGGCCGGTCGAAGGTGGTGCAGGTCGAGGTGCGCAAGAAGCGTGCGCCCTTCCCCAACCCAAGCGCCGCCGCCGGCGCGCCGACGCCGACCCCCGCGGGTGCGCCGCCCACGTCGCGCGGACCCGCGCCGAGTGGCGGGCGTCCGGCGCCGGGTGCCGGCCGCGCGCTGACCGCCGCGGAGCTGGCCGCGCGCCAGAAGGCGCTGGTGGAGCAGCAGCGCGAAGCCGCGCGGCGTGAGGCCGAACGGCGCGAGCAGGAGAAGATCTCGATCCTCTCCGCCGCCGAGGAAGCGCGCCGCCGCGAGGAGGAGGCCCGCAAGGCCGCCGAAGAGGAAGAGCGTCTCGCCGCCGAGGAAGCCGAACGGCAGAAGGCGGAGGAGGAAGCGCGCCGCGCGGCCGACGCCGCCGCCGCAGCACAGGCCGCCGCACAGGCGGCGCGTGCCGCCGCGACCGGCCAGCCCGCGCCGGCACCGGTCGCCCGCGCGCCGGAGCATCCGCGCCCCGCGCCCGGCGCGCCCGCGCCGGCCCGCCCGGCCGCCCCCGCGGCGCCGGGTTCCGCGAACGAGACCCTGCGGCTGCGCCCCGGTGGCGCACGCCCCGAGGAAGAGGAAGAGGCGCGTCCGGTCCGCCGCCCCGGCGGTCCCGGCGTGCCGCCTCGCAAGCCGCCCGTCGTCGCGCCGAAGAAAGGCGGCGACGACCGTCGCCGCGCCGGCCGCATCGACGTCCAGGCCGCCATCGAGGGCGAGGACGAGCGCGTCCGCTCGCTCGCCTCGGTGCGGCGCCAGCGTGAGCGCGAGCGCCGTCAGGCGGAACTCGAGCGGCTGCGCTCCGATCAGGTGAAAGTTGTGCGCGACGTCATTCTGCCCGACGCGATCACCGTCCAGGAACTGGCCAACCGCATGGCCGCGCGGACGCCCGAGGTGATCAAGGCCCTGATGCGCATGGGCGTGATGGCGACCATCACCCAGACGCTCGATGCCGATACCGCCGAACTCGTGGTGCAGGAATTCGGCCATCGCCCCCGCCGCGTGTCGGAATCCGACGTGGAGCTCGGGCTGGAAGGTGCCGCCGACACGGACCAGGAGCTGCTGCCCCGTCCGCCGGTCGTCACCATCATGGGCCATGTCGATCATGGCAAGACGAGCCTGCTGGACGCGCTGCGCGCTACCGACGTGGCGGCGGGCGAGGCCGGCGGCATCACCCAGCACATCGGCGCCTACCAGGTGCAGCTCGCCTCCGGCGATCGCATCACCTTCATCGACACGCCGGGCCACGAGGCGTTCACCGCCATGCGCGCCCGTGGTGCCTCGGTGACCGACATCGTGGTGCTGGTGGTCGCGGCCGATGACGGCGTCATGCCGCAGACGATCGAGGCGATCCGCCATGCCAAGGCGGCGAACGCGCCGATCATCGTCGCCATCAACAAGATGGACCGGCCGGACGCCAATCC
This sequence comes from Rhodospirillales bacterium 69-11, assembly GCA_001898425.1. Taxonomy (GTDB): domain Bacteria; phylum Pseudomonadota; class Alphaproteobacteria; order Acetobacterales; family Acetobacteraceae; genus Rhodopila. Next base: position 21,364 of record MKTV01000093.1, on the reverse strand, counting down.
GGACCGCGTGCGCCAGGAGCTGCTGAGCTACGAGATCGTGGTCGAGGCAATGGGCGGCGAGACCCAGGACGTCGAGGTCTCGGCGCTCAAGAAGACCGGCCTCGACAAGCTCGAGGAAGCGATCCTCCTGCAGGCCGAAATCCTCGATCTGCGCGCGAACCCCGATCGCTCGGCCGAAGGGTCGGTGATCGAGTCCCGCCTCGATCGTGGCCGCGGCCCGGTGGCGACGGTGCTGATCCAGAAGGGCACGCTGCACCAGGGCGAGATCGTGGTGGCCGGCGCCGAATGGGGCCGCGTCCGCGCGATGCTCGACGACAAGGGGCGCCAGCTCAAGGATGCCGGCCCGTCCATGCCGGTGGAGATCCTGGGCCTGTCCAACGCACCCAGTGCCGGCGAACCGATGGTGGTCGTCGACAGCGAGGGCCGCGCCCGCGAGATCACCGAGTTCCGCGCCCGCAAGCTGCGCGAGAAGTCGGCGGCGGCGGCGGCAGGCGCTCGCGGGACGCTCGACCAGATGCTGGCCCGCATCCAGGCGGGTGAGCAGAAGGAAGTCGCGGTCCTGATCAAGGCCGACGTGCAGGGCAGTGCGGAGGCGCTCCAGGCCACCGTGCTCAAGCTCGCGCACGAGGAGGTGCGGGTCCGCGTGCTGCACAGCGGCGTGGGCCAGATCACCGAGAGCGACGTGCAGCTCGCCAAGGCCTCGAGCGCGGTGATCGTGGCGTTCAACGTCCGCGCGACCTCGCAGGCCCGCGAACTCGCCCAGCGTGAAAGCGTCGACATCCGCTACTTCTCGATCATCTACGAGGTTGCGGACGACATCGAGAAGCTGGTGAAGGGCAAGGTTGCGCCGAAGGCCCGCGAGAAGTTCCTGGGCTACGCCGAGGTCCGCAAGGTCTTCGAGATCACCAAGGTGGGCAAGGTCGCCGGCTGCTACATCACGGAAGGCGTGGTCAAGCGCGGTGCCGGCGTTCGCGTGCTGCGCGAGAACGTGGTGATCCACAACGGCGAGCTGTCGCAGCTTAAGCGCTTCAAGGACGACGTCCGCGAGGTGGCCCGCGGCTACGAATGCGGCCTGTCCTTCGCGAACTTCCACGACCTGCAGGAAGGCGACGTGGTCGAGTGCTTCGAGACGGAGATGGTGCCCGCGTGAGCAGGCACGCCGAGGGCGGGTCGAAGCGCGAGGGTCCATCCCAGCGCCAGCTGCGCGTGGCGGAGGAAATCCGCCACGTGCTCGCCGGCCTGTTCGAGCGGCGGGACTTTCGCGACCCGGAGCTGGCCGAGGCGGCGATCACCGTCACCGAAGTCCGCATGAGCCCGGACCTCAAGCACGCGACGGTGTTCGTCGCGCGGCTGGGCCGGTCGGACGTCGATGTGCTGCTGCCGGCGCTGAAGCGTGCCAGCGCCTTCCTGCGCGGACAGGTGGCGCACGGGCTGCGACTGAGATTCGCGCCCGACCTGCACTTCCAGCCGGATCACGCGTTGGACTACGCGATGAAGATCGACCGGCTCATGCACGAGCCGGAGGTCGCCCGTGACCTGGATCGTCGCGCTCTGGGGGAGAGCGGCTCCTCACACGGCGAGCCTGACCCCAGCTGACACGCAGGCGACCGTCCGGGTCGTTGATACGGGCGTGGCCTTCTGCTCTCCGGCGCCTTCTTCCTGCTCCGCGAATCCCTCCGTCACCCACGGGTTCGACCCGCGGAGTCCCGACGGCAGGATCGTGCGCGTGGGGATCGCCGGGTCGGGGCCCGGCGAAGACGTGTTGGGGCCACGGCACCCCCACGACGCGGCGCCCCCACGACGCGGCGCCCCCACGACGCGGCGCCCGCGCGATACGGCGCTTCACGATGACGGGGCGGACCCACGACGACGCGGTGAGCGGGCCCGTGCCACGTTGGCCGACGCGGCGAGCGCGCCCGTGCCACGTTGGACGAGGCGGTGAGCGCGACCGTGCCACGTCGGACGGCACGGTGAGCGCCACCGTGCCATGTCGGGCGACACGGTGACGCAGGATCCCGCGCTGACGCGCCTCTCCTACTGCCTCGCGCTCTCCTGCGGGGCCGTGCTGCGCAGTTCGCGGACGGCGACGTGCACCGCCTGCCAGCGCTCGATCCCGGCGGCATCGCCGGCCTGGCGCGCCTCGTTCAGGCGCTCGGTGGCGACGGCCTGCGCCCGCAGGCCGTGCAGGCGGATGATCGATTGAGCGGTGGTGCGCGGATCGGATTCGGTCATGGAGCGCTCCTTCCTGGCTATTATTGGTCCCCAGGATATGAGGACGCGCCCCGACCGCCTCCAGTCCCAGCTCCGTGACGGAGAGCGTCCGTCAGCGGGTCGCGTCGAAGCCCAGGAAGCCGACGGACGGCACCGGGGAGCCGCCGTCATTGGCGAACAGCTTGGGCGCCCGGTCCGCGTTGGCGTCGGTGGCCGCCACCTTGACCGGCACCGCCCGCCGTTCCGGCCTTGCCCCGCTGGGCTTGGGCCCGGAGGCGAAGAGCGAGGCCGCATCCGGCGTCGGCGGCGCTTGCCGAGGCGTGTCCCCGCGCATCGAGAGCAGCAGGAAGGAGATGTCGTTCCGCCCCAGATCGACCGAGAGCTCCAGGGGCGTCATCCCCAGGATGTTCCGGCTGCCGAGCTCCGCACCGCGGTTCAGGGCGTCGCGCACGGCCGAGATGTCGCCGCGGTTGATCGCGTCGAACAACGCCTCGTTCGGTGACATGTCACTGGGAGAGCGTGCGGCGGGCGCGGCACCGGGCGCCAGGCGCGAGCCGGGAAGGGCCGGCGGCGGCACGGGTTTGGCCGGGCCTGCCGTTTCCTCGCCGCTCTTGGGGCGGATCGAGACGGCGCCGTTGTTCCCGAGGAACTGTGCCTGCGCCGATACTGAGAGCAGGGAAAGGGCACTGGCGACCAGGGCGGCCGGAAGAATGCGGATCATGGCCGGACCCTATCGCATAATCACGCTTCGCGGAACCGGCGCTTGAAGCGGATGCGAGCGGCGGAAACCTGTGGCTGGGGCGGGAGGATTCGAACCTCCGTATGACGGAATCAAAATCCGTTGCCTTACCGCTTGGCGACGCCCCATGACGGGTGCGCGCCTGAATAAGCGCCCGGCGCCGTCGCGTAAAGCAGGGACACATGGCGCGGCCCCGCTCGGTCCGGTCCGACCTTCCCGGCGTCTCAGGCGCGACGCAGGGCGCCGCCCCAACACCACCAGCCGGCCCGCTCGAGGCGGGACGCCGCCGCGCTGGCCTCGGCCGCCGTGGGGAACAGGCCGAAACACGTCGCGCCCGATCCGCTCATGCGCGCCAGGAGGCAGCCGGTTTGCTGCCCGATCGCGCTCAGCACGGTCTCGATCGGCGGACACAAGGCGCGGGCCGACGGTTCCAGGTCGTTGGCGCAGGCTCGGAGCCAGGCAGCCAGGGCGCCCGCGTCGGGCCAGGCGGCTGGAAGGGGCGGAGGGGCGGAAAAGGGCCGGTCCGCGCGCGCACGGAACACGTTCGCCGTGGCAACGCCGAGGCCGGGATTGACGAGCAGCAGCCCGCATTCCGGCAAGGCGGGCACGGGCTCGAGCACCTCCCCGATTCCGCGCATCCGCATGGCCTGGCGTGCGAGGCAGACCGGCACGTCCGCCCCCAGCGCGGTGGCGAGGCGGTGCAGTGCGGCGGGGTCGGGGCGCACGTCCCAGAGGCGTCCGAGCAGCCGGAGGGCGGCGGCGGCGTCGGAGGAACCGCCGCCGATGCCGGAAGCGACCGGCAGTCGCTTGTCCAAGGTGAGGGCCGCTCCGCGTGCGGGGCCGCCGCCGGTGGACGCCGCGAGGCCGCGCGCCGCGCGCAGCACCAGGTTGTCCGCTTCCGCCACGAGGCCGGCCGCAAACGGTCCGGTCAGCCGCAGCGAGAGCGTCGAGGCCGGTTCGGCCTCGAGCACGTCGCCGACATCGGCGAACACCACGAGACTGTCGAGCAGGTGATATCCATCCGCGCGCCGGCCGGTGACGTGCAGCGACAGGTTGACCTTCGCCGGCGCGGCCTCCGTCAGGAGGGTCATGCCGGGTTACTGGCCGCTGACGACGGCGCCGCCCTGGGAGGGGTTCAGCTTGGCTTCGAGCTTCGCCGCATCGTCGGCCGTGGGGTTCAGCGTCAAGGCGCGCCGCCACTGGTATTGCGCCTCGATCTTGCGGCCGGCAGCCCAGTAGGCGTCGCCCAGATGGCCGTTGATCGTCGGATCCTCCGAGTCGAGTTCGACCGCGCGCTCCAGCGTCTTCACGGCGGCGGAGACCTGGCCCTGCCGCAGCATCACCCAACCGAGGCTGTCGACGACGGCGCCGTCGTTCGGCCGCTTCTCGGCTGCGCGTTGCAGCATCCGGCGCGCCTCCGGCAGGCGCTCGCCCCGGTCCGCCCAGGAATAGGCGAGGTAGTTCAGCACGTAGGGCTGGTCCGGCGCGAGGTCGAGGGCGTGGCGGAAATCCGCTTCCGCCTTGGCCCATTGGTTGGATCGCTCATAGGCGATGCCGCGATTGTAGAAGAGCGGCCAGTCGTTCGGCCCAGGGTGGCGGATGCGGGCGGCCGCACGGTCGTACGCGGCGATCGCTGCCGGGAAACGCTGCTTGATGCGCAGCATGTCGCCGAGGGTCATGTCCGGAAGCGGGCTCTCCGGGTAGTCGTGGACGAGCTTCTCGAGCTCTTCCGTCGCGTCGTCTCCGCGCCCCAGCTTCTCCATCAGCGCCACCCGCCGCATCCGCACGATGGCACTGATCGGGTCGGTGTTGGGGATTCCGGCCAGCATCTGCAGGGCCGCGGCGGGCTGCTTCGCCGCCAGCAGGTCGGCCTGCATGACGCGGGCCGCGGTGAAGTCGGGCCGCAGGTCGAGTGCGAGCCGCAGCATGGCGGTGGCGAAATCGGTCGAGCGTTCGGCATGCAGCGCGGCCGCGAGCGCGACATAGGCTTCGGCGATCCCATCCGTCGGCCGGGCGACGGGGCGCTTGTTCGCGGTGCTGAGCAGGGTCGGCACGGCGATCGACATGTCGGGGGCGGCCGCCACGAGGTTGGCGAGCAGCCGCTGCGCGTCGGCCGGATGACCGGTCCTCGTCTGCCAGCTGGCCAGCACCTGGGTCAGGCGCAGGTTCGAATCCGGCATCTCGGTCTGCGCGATCCGATAATACCGCGCCGCGTCCGCCGGGCGGTTGGCGAGGTCGGCGATCATGCCCGCATGCAGGGCAAAGAGGCCGCGGAAGCGCTGCCCCTCCACCAGCGGCCGCAACGTCGCGAGTGCCGCGTCGGTCCGACCGTCACCCTGTTGCACCCAGGCGATCAGCAGCGGCTGCAGGAGCTGGGTGAGGCCCTGACGCGGTAGCGCCCGGAACTGCCGTTCGGCTTCGGCCCAACGGCCGGATTTCGCGGCCTCGTCGCCCAGGACGAGGACGGCCATCTGATTGTCGGGCAGCTGGCGCGCGAGCTGCACCGCCTCCGACCGGCCGGCGAGCAAAGCGGCGAAGAACGCCTGCTGTCGAAGTTCGGGATCGTTCGGCCGCGCCGCCAGCGCGCGCAGGAAGGCGTTGGCCGCCGCGTCGGCGTTGCCCTGGCTGAGCGCCACCTTTCCCGTCAGATACGCCCCGAACACGCCGCTGCCGCTCGGGCGCACTGTCGGTGTTCCCCCGCTCGACGGGTCCGCCGCCGCGCAGGCCGAGAGGAGGGTCAGGGCGAGAAGTGCGGCCCGCCGCACACGACGAACTTGCTGCATGAGCTCACTCTAGCACTCGTGATCCGGCAATGTCATTGATTTTGGAGGAACGAAGACAGGGCCGGTACTTGGCGCGCACGATCGTATACTGAGGGACGGCTGTCGGCCGAGGCGCGCAAACCCGGCCGGAAACGTTGCCGACATCTTTCGATCGACACGTTCCGGCCGGCATCACGAGCGCGAGATCACATCCCGCCCGGATAGTTGGGTCCGCCACCCCCCTCCGGCGTCACCCAGTCGATGTTCTGCGTCGGGTCCTTGATGTCGCACGTCTTGCAGTGGACGCAGTTCTGCGCGTTGATCTGCAGCCGCGGCTGGCCCTCCTCGGCGCCGACGATCTCGTAGACCGCTGCCGGACAATAGCGCGTCTCCGGGCTGCGGAATTCGCGCCAGTTCACCTCGATCGCCTTCGCCGGATCACGCAGCCGCAGATGCGCCGGCTGGTTCTCCTCATGGTTGGTGTTCGACAGGAACACCGAGGACAGCCGGTCGAAAGTCAGCACGCCGTCCGGCCGCGGGTAGGCGATCTTGTTCGCGTCCGTCGCCTCGTTCAGCGTCTCGTTGTCCGGATGCGGGTGGTGGAAAGTCCAGGGTGCCTTCCCGCGGAACAGGTAAGTGTCGAGCGCGGAGTAGACGAGCCCGCCCCACATCCCCCATTTCGCGAAAGCCGGCCGGATGTTCCGCACGCCCGAGAGTTCCGTCCACACCCAGCTCGCCCGCAGCGAGTCGGGGTAGGCAGTGAGTTCCTGCGTGCGGTCGCCGCCCAGCGCCGCGGCCACCGCTTCCGCCGCGAGCATGCCGGACTTCATCGACGTGTGCGTGCCCTTCACCTTCGGCACGTTGATGAACCCGGCCGCGTCGCCGATCAGCGCGCCGCCTGGGAACGTCAGCTTCGGGATCGACTGCAGGCCGCCCTCGTTCAGCGCGCGGGCGCCGTAGCTGATCCGCCGTCCACCCTCGAAATGCGGCTTGATGTCGGGATGCAGCTTGAAGCGCTGCATCTCGTCGAACGGCGACAACCAGGGGTTGCTGTAGTCCAGCCCGATGACGAAGCCGAAGGAGACCAGATTCTCCCCGAAATGGTAGAGGAACGATCCGCCATACGTGTCCGACTTGAGGGGCCAGCCGATCGTATGCATGGTGAGGCCCGGCTTGTGGTTCGCGGCCGGAATCTCCCACAGCTCCTTGATGCCGATCGCGTAGGTCTGCGGATCGTGCCCCTCGCGGAGGTCGAAGCGGTCCATGAGCCGCTTGGAGAGCGAGCCGCGGCAGCCTTCGGCGAACAGCGTATAGGATGCGCGCAGCTCCATGCCGCGCTGGTAGTTCTCGGTCGGCTCGCCGTCCTTGCCGATTCCCATGTCGCCGGTGGCGATGCCGACGACGCGCCCGTCCTCCTCCAGCACCTCGGCGGCGGCGAAGCCGGGATAAATCTCGACGCCCAGCGCCTCCGCCTGCTGGCCGAGCCAGCGGACGAAATTGCCGAGCGAGACGATGTAGTTGCCCTCGTTGTGCATCTGCGGGGGCGTGGGCAGGCGGGTCGAACTCACCTCGGTGAGGAACAGGAACCGGTCCTCGGTCGCGGGTGTGAGCAGCGGCGCGCCCTGCTCCTTCCAGTCGGGGATCAGCTCGTTCAGTGCCCGCGGCTCCAGCACCGCGCCCGAGAGGATGTGCGCCCCGACCTCGCTGCCCTTCTCCACCAGGCAGACCGCGGCATCCGGGGCCAGTTGCTTCAGCCGGATCGCGGCCGCGAGCCCCGAGGGGCCGCCACCTACGATCACCACGTCGAACTCCATTGCCTCGCGCGGGGGGAGCTCCTCCGCCATGTGTCGTCCTCCAATCCGTTGCCTCCAAGGTAGGCGTGAGGCAGCGCTTGCGCAAAGGCGCCCGCAACGGTTGCGGAAACCGGCGCGGACGTGCAGCACTGCGGCATGGACGCGCTGGCGCTGTTGAACCTGCAGATTGCGTGGGGCGCCGACGAGGCGCTGCTCGAGGCGCCGCTCGACCGGTTCGTCGCCCCCGCGTCCCAACCTGCCGCCCTAGGGCGGGTGGCCTCGCCGGAGACGGCGCTGGCGCCGGGACCGTCACCCATGCCGGCCTCGCCCGCCCCGACTCCTGGAAGCGGCGGGGCCCGTCCCCCGGCGGAGACGCCGCGCGGCAGTCCAGCGGAGCGCGCGCTCGCGTTGGCGCTGCAGGCGCAGGACCTGCCGGCCCTCCGCGCCGCCATCGACGCGTTCGATGGCTGTGCGCTGCGCCAGACGGCAAGTCACACCGTGTTTGCCGAGGGCGATGCGGCCGCCGGCGTCCTGCTGATCGGTGATCCGCCCGGTGCGGAGGAAGACCGGTCGGGCCGCCCCTTCGCCGGGGCGGAGGGGGCCCTGCTCGACCGCATGCTGGGCAGCATCGGGCTCCGGCGGGAGGCGCTGCTGCTGACGCCTCTCATTCCGTGGCGGCCGCCCGGCGGACGGCCGCCCAGCGCGGCGGAGCTCGCGATCTGCCTGCCGTTCCTGCACCGGCTCATCGCGCTGGCAGATCCGCAGCGGGTCCTGATCTTCGGGACCCTGCCGGCGCGGGCGTTGCACCCGGGCCGCCGCCGCGGCGTCGGCTGGGTGGACCTCGCGGGGTCCTGGGGCACGCGGCCGAGCCTGGTGCTGCCGGGCATGTCGGCTCTGTCGAAGACGCCGGCACTGCGCAAGGACGCCTGGCTGGGGCTGCGCTTGCTGCGCCGCGCGCTGGACGGCGCGGAGCCGAATTAGGTCTTAAGTGTAACGTTATGCTCTACTCGGCGTCCGTAATCGTTCGATCCGATATCGACTCGATTTCGGCGTTGGGAAGCCGTTCCGCTTTCCGATCGGCGTGGGCGCGGCCGGCCCTGGCTGCTGGACTCGCGGTCCGAAGCGGCGCTTGGCACGTCAAAGATGCGGCCTGCCCGACCTCTATATGTATGGTTGCAATGCAGCTACAGGACAACCAGTGGGGGAAATCGGCGGATTTGCGTGTGCGCACGAAAACGTTGAACGTACGCTCCGCTGGTAAGTGACTGATCTACAAACACCGCCCGGATTTTCTTGGCGCGCGGGCGCCGCGAGGGGTTGCCACCCTAGTCGGGGTCCGTGTAGCGAGACGGCATGCGAGGGATCGGTCAAACGCTCTCCCGCCTTCCCGCTGCCCGTGCGGTCATCGCCGGGGCGGCATTTCTGGCCGGGGCATTCGCCTCGTCGGCGCAGGCACAGATGCCTGGATCAGGGAATGGCTCAGGGAAAGGCCCGTCGGCAGGCGGGCGAATGGATGACGTGGCACTGGCGGTGCCGCGCGTGGCGCTGCCCGGCGGAAACGACGGGGTCTCGCTACCGCAACCGCTGACGCCCAGCGATGCCGCACGCCTGCGGCGCATCTTCACGTTGCAGGCCAAGGGTGACATCCCGGCCGCCATCCGCGCGATCGACGAGGTCTCCGACCCGTTGCTGCTCGGGGACGTGCTCGCTGAACGGTATCTCGGCCGTTGGCACCGATCCACGCCGACCGAATTGGCCGACTGGCTCACCCGCTATCCGGACCTGCCGGATGCGCCGGCGATCCGCGCGCTGCTGCAACGCCGCGAACCGTCCGCGGTGCCGCCGGCCGAACCCGCACCCGTGGTTCTCATGCCCCCGGCGCAGGCCGTCGTGGTGCCGGAAGATGCCGAACCGGCGCCGGCGGCGCTGGCCCGTAATCCCGCCCTGGACCGCACGGTGCTCGACCGCGCGCAGCGGGGTCAGGTCGCGTCCGCCCTGCGGCTGATCGACGGCACGAAGGGCCTGTCCGACACCTATGCCGCCCAGCTTCGCGCCGAGGTGGCACAGATCCTCTTCACCCAGAACAAGGACGCGGAGGCGCTGCGGGTCGCGCTCGGCAGCCTGCGGGATACAGCCGCCGACTCCCAGGTCGCGCTGACCGGCTATATCGGCGGTCTCGCCGCCTGGCGGCTGGGGCGGCCGGATCAGGCCCGCATCCTGTTCGCCGAAGCCGTGAGGGCGCCGATCGCCTCACCCCGGCTGCATGCGGCGGCGGCATTCTGGGCGTCCCGCGCCAGCCGGCGAGAGCACGATGCCGTCGGCGCGGTCCGCTGGCTGCGCATCGCCGCGGAGGAGCCGCGCACGCTGCACGGGCTGCTCGCGCGTCGCATCCTGGGGATGCACACCGGGATCATGCCGAGTGGTGACCTCGTCACCCAGGCGGATGTCGATGCGGTTGCCGATATGCCCGAGGGGTGGCGGGCCTTTGCCCTGCTGCAGATCGGCCAGGCGGATCGGGCCGAGGCGGCGCTCCGGCAGCTCTGGCCGGCGGCGAAGGCCGACCGCGCCTTTGCCCGCTCGCTGCTGCTGGTGGCCTCCGGCTGTGGGATGAACGATCTGACGGCCGAACTGGCGACCCAGATGCAGGCGGAGGACGGGCGGCCGCGTGACGAGTTCCGCTTCCCCCTGCCGCGGCTGCGGCCGGCCGGCGGGTTCAGCGTCGATCCTGCCCTCGTCTATGCACTCGCGCGGATCGAATCGAATTTCGACACCTCGGCGGTGTCCCCCGCCGGGGCGCGCGGCTTGATGCAGTTGATGCCGGTGACCGCGCAATACATCGTCGGCAATCCGCAGCTCTCCTGGGAGCGGCTGCACGATCCCGGCTTCAACCTGGCCCTGGGCCAGCGCTACGTGCGCTATCTGGCGAAGCTCGACGGCATCGACGACGACCTGATCCGGGTGCTGGCGAGCTACAATTCCGGGCCGGGCAACTTCCTCCGCTGGGGTGCCGAGGTGCGGGATGGCGGCGACCCGCTGATGTTCCTCGAGGCGATTCCGGTTCCGGAGACGCGCGGCTTCGTCACCCACGTCCTGACCTACACCTGGATCTATGCCGCGCGGCTGCACGTGCCCGCGCCGAGCCTGGATGCGCTTGCGGCGGGCAGCTTCCCCCGCTTCACGCCGCCGGCCGCCGAGCGCACACTGGCGTCCCTGGTGTCGGCGCGCCTGAACTGAAGCGCCGCGCCGCTTCGCAGGAGGCTTCGGCCATGGCCCGTCTCGACGAGCAGCGTCCGTTCATCGCCGTCAACATCGCCGTGCTGACGGTGTCCGACACGCGCACCGCCGCGAACGACACGTCCGGCGACACCTTGGTGGACCGCATCGCCAAGGCGGGGCATCGCGTGGCGGCGCGGGCGATCGAGAAGGACGATGCCGGCGCGATCGAGGCGCTGCTGCGGCGCTGGATCGCCGATCCGGACATCGACGTCGTCATCACCACGGGCGGCACCGGCATCACCGGCCGCGACGTGACGCCCGAGGCGTTCGACCGCGTGCTCGAGAAGCGGATCGAGGGCTTCGGCGAGCTGTTCCGCATGCTGAGCTGGCAGAAGATCGGCACCTCCACCATGCAGTCCCGCGCGATCGGCGGCGTCGCCGGGGGGACGTACCTGTTCGCATTGCCCGGCAGCACGGGCGCGGTGAAGGATGGGTGGGACGACATCCTGGTCTCCCAACTCGACAACCGGCATCGACCCTGCAACCTTGTAGAACTGATGCCGCGTTTGCAGGAGCATCTGAAGCCGGCCGCGGAATAGTGTCGAGCGGCGTGGACCACGCGGGTGCGATCCGCGACATCGCCCGCACGGCGGCGCTGGCGCGGCGTTCCGATCTGCTGGCCGCCTATGCCGCGCGGCATGGTGCGATCGTGCAGGACGGTCCGTTTGCCGGCACCACGCTGCCGTTGCGCGCTGCGGATCGCGATGGCGACCTGCTCGCCAAGCTGCTTGGCTGCTACGAGATGGAGCTGCATGAAGCGATTGCGGCCCTGATCGGGATGCAGCCCGAAATGATCATGGCGATCGGCGCCGGGGAGGGCTACTACGCGGCCGGCCTGGCCCGCGCACTGCCTGCCGCGCACGTGCATGGTTTCGAACGCAACGATCTCGCGCAGGAAATCTGCCGGGAAGCGGCGCGGCTGAACGGGGTCGAGCAGCGAGTCTCCGTCGGGGGACAATGCACGCCGGTGCTGCTGCAGCATCTGCTCAGCCGCGCACAGCGCCGTGCGGTGCTGTGCGATGCGGAGGGCGATGAGCGGCTGCTGATCGATCCCGTTCGGATCCCGGTCCTCGCCACCAGCTTCCTGATCGTGGAGTGCCATGATCATGTCGATCCCGGCATCACGCAGATGCTGGTCGAGCGTCTGTCGCCCACGCACGAGCTCAGCGCCGTCCGCGAGGGGCCGCGCGATCCGAACGCCGTGCCGTTCCTGAGCGAACTCGACGGTCTCGATCGAGCACTGGCGCTCTGCGAATTCCGGCCGCGCACCATGCACTGGCTGATCGGGATGCCGCGGCGGACGTAGCCGGTGGCGGCGCACGTCAGCGTCGCACATCCGCCCCAACCGTCATGGCCCCGATGCCCGAGGCAGGGTGCTGGTGCAGATGGCCGCGACACGCTCGGTCATGACGATCGGAGGTCGCCCTGCGATGGCATCGATCGGTGACGGGCGGGCCTCGACCGTCAGTTCCGCAGCGGTGCGGGCACCGACAGGAAGGCAGCCGGGCCGGATGGGTGCGCCTGCAACGATTTCGAGGCCGTGCGGCGTGAGTCCCAGTTCGCGAGGTACAGCGCCGCAACCGCCGGTGAGTCGATGAACGTCACGTTCTCGGCGTTCCGGCGCTCTGCGGAACTCGTGTAGTTGTACGACCCGCCGATCACCAGGTGACCGTCGATGACGATGACCTTGTTGTGGGCGATCGCGACGGTGTCGTCGATCCAGGTCGGGATGCCGACGTCTCGGGTGAAGCTCGCGCCGGCGGACTGCACCTGACGCGGGTCCGCCTCGTTGCTCTTGTCGAGAATGATCCGGACATCCACGCCCCGGTCGTGGGCCGCGGCGAGCGCACGCAGAATCCGCGGGGCGGTGAAGCCGTACGCCTGCACGCGGATGGAGTCGCGTGCGGCATCGATCGCCGCGGTGATCGCCGTGTCGCAGCGTTGCGCAGGCACGAAGCAGACCGACACCTGGGCGGTCACCGGCCCTGCCGGCGGGGCGCTGCTGCGGGTCTGCGGCGCCGGATCCCGTCGTGCCTCGGCACCGATCGGCGCGAGGAGACAGAGGACGGCAAGGGCGAGGGCGGCGCGGCGCATGCGGATTCGATCGCGATTCGGGAATCGCATCGTCTCGATCGCAGGTCATCCGCGCCACCAACGTAGGGTTGTGCGCAGCTACTCGGCTGCGCCCCGCAGGGCCGCGCCGGCCGCCAGGGGACAGAGCGGCACCGCCGCGGCGAGCAGGGCCCCGAGCAGCAGGAGATGAGGCCGGGGCGACAGCCCGCCCGCCGCCGCATCCGCCGCCGCGACGCCGAAGATCAGCACGGGCGTGGTCAGCGGCAGAACGAGCAGCGGCAGCAGGACGCCGCCGCGACGCGCGCCGAGCACGATGGCCGCGCCGGTGGTGCCGAAGAGCGACAGCAGCAGCGTGCCCGGCAGAAGTGCCAGGAGCAGGGTCGGGATCGCGTCCTCCGGCATGCGGAGCATCACCGCGATCGGCCCCGCGGCCAGCAGCAGCGGCAGGCCGGTGACCAGCCAGTGGGCGGCGGCCTTGGCGCCGGCGAGCGCGGCGGAGGGCAGGCCCGACAGCAGCAGGTGGTCGAGCGACCCGTCCTCGTGGTCGGCGCCGAACAGCCGGTCGAGCGGGAGGAGCGCGCTCAGCAGGGCGCAGACCCAGACGACGCCGGGAGCGATGCGTCCCAGCGTCTCGGGGGCGGGTCCGATCGCGAGCGGGAACAGCGAGGCGGCGAGTAGGAAGAACAGCAGGGCCGCCAGCGTGTCGGCGCCATGCCGGAAGGAAAGCCGCAGCTCGCGACCGAGCACGGCGAGGAAGCGGGTCATCGGGCCACCTCCTCCCGTTGTCCCCGGTCGGCGTGCGCCCGCGTCCGGCGCGGGTCCGGCAGCGCGCTCATCCGAGCCGCAGCTCGCGTGTGCCGGACAGGGGCAGGGGGACGTGGGTCGCCGCGACGACCATGCCGCCGCGCACGCGATGCGCCGCCAGCAATGTGCCGAACCGGCCGATCGATGCCGTGTCCAGCCCCAGCGTGGGCTCGTCCAGAAGCCAGAGCGGCGCCGTCCCCAGGGCCAGGCGGGCCAGCGCCAACCGACGCTTCTGTCCGGCCGACAGCATGCGTGCCGGCAGGTCGGCAAGATGCTGGAGCCCGAGGGTCGTGAGCGCATCGACGACGGCGCCGCCGGTGAGCGTCGCGGCGAAGCGGAGATTCTCGGCCGCGGTCAGGCCGGGTTTGACGGCGTCCTGATGCCCGACATAGGCGACCCGCGCCGCATGGACCGGCAGGTCGGCGAGGGCATCCTCGGCGCCCCAGAGAAGGCGGCCCGCCGCGGGTCGAACCAACCCGGCGAGCAGCCTCAGCAGGGTGGACTTGCCGGACCCGTTCGGGCCGGCGAGCACGAGCGCGTCGCCGGGCGCGAGCGCGAAATCCAGGTCGCGGAACACCAGCCGCTCCCCGCGGAACGCCGCCAGCGCTTCGGCGGTCAGCCCCGGAGGCGTGCCGGCCGTGGGCATCCGCGCCTCTGCCATCGCGCTGCCGCTCGTTGCCGTCGTCGGACCTGCCGCGCCCAGTCCTGTCACCTCGGGGCCTGCCATACCTGCTGGAACCCTTTTCGATACCAACCCGCCCCGCGTCCCCTCCGACCATGGACGGGTCCCGGCTTGTGTGGTTAAAGCCCGGCCACTGTGAATATTGCACCTGCGGCGTGCGCTCCATCCCACGCAGCGTCCCGTCGCGCAACGAGAGGCGTCCTGCCGATCGCAGGACGGAACGGGCATGACATCCATCGGGCAGGACACGCTGAAGACCCGCCGCACGCTGACGGTCGAAGGCAAGCAGTTCGACTACTTCTCCCTGCCCGAGGCGGCCAAGACGCTGGGCGACATCTCCCGCCTGCCGGTCAGCCTGAAGGTGCTGCTGGAGAACGTGCTGCGGTTCGAGGACGGGCGCTCCTACACCGTCGATGACGCCAAGGCGATCTTCGGCTGGCTCGAGAAGGCGTCGTCCACCAAGGAAGTGCCGTTCCGTCCGGCGCGCATCCTGATGCAGGACTTCACCGGCGTGCCCGGCGTGGTCGACCTGGCCGCGATGCGTGATGGCATCACGCGCCTCGGCGGCGACCCGCAGAAGGTGAACCCGCTGGTCCCGGTCGACCTGGTGATCGACCACTCGGTGATGGTGGACGTGTCCGCCACGCCCGACGCGCTGCAGAAGAACGTCGATATCGAGTTCGAGCGCAACGGGGAGCGCTACACCTTCCTGCGCTGGGGCCAGGAGGCGTTCGACAATTTCCGCGTGGTGCCGCCCGGCACCGGCATCTGCCACCAGGTGAACCTGGAATATCTCGGCCAGTGCGTCTGGACGTCGCAGAACGGCGGCAAGACCATCGCCTATCCCGACACGCTGTACGGCACCGACAGCCACACCACGATGGTGAACGGCCTGGGCATCCTGGGCTGGGGCGTCGGCGGCATCGAGGCCGAGGCCGCCATGCTCGGCCAGCCCATCGCGATGCTCATCCCCGACGTGATCGGCTTCAAGCTGACCGGCAAGCTGCCGGAGGGCGCGACCGCGACCGACCTCGTGCTGACCGTCACCCAGATGCTCCGCAAGAAGGGCGTGGTCGGCAAGTTCGTCGAGTTCTTCGGCCCCGGCCTGGACGACCTCGGCCTGCCCGACCGTGCGACCATCGCCAACATGGCCCCGGAATACGGCGCCACCTGCGGCTTCTTCCCGGTCGACAAGATCGCGCTCGACTACCTGCGCCTGTCCGGCCGCGACCTCGGCCGCATCGCGCTGGTCGAAGCCTACCTCAAGGCCCAGGGCATGTTCCGTGAGGCCGGCCAGCCGGATCCGGTCTTCACCGACACGCTGGAACTCGACCTGTCCACCGTGCAGCCGTCGATGGCCGGTCCGAAGCGGCCGCAGGACCGCGTGCTGCTGAAGGAAGTCGCGTCGTCCTTCAACGCCGACCTGACCAAGGGCCTGGGCGTGCCGGCGGCCGAAGTCGGCACCTCGGTGAAGGTCGAAGGCAAGAACTACGAACTGACCCATGGCGACGTGGTGATCGCGGCGATCACCTCCTGCACCAACACCTCCAATCCGTCGGTGCTCGTCGCCGCCGGGCTGGTGGCCCGCAAGGCGCGCGCCAAGGGGTTGACGCCGAAGCCGTGGGTGAAGACCTCGCTGGCGCCTGGCTCGCAGGTGGTGACGGAATACCTCGACAAGGCGGGCCTGACGGCGGACCTGGACGCGATCGGCTTCCAGACCGTGGGCTATGGCTGCACGACCTGCATCGGCAACTCCGGCCCGCTGGATGACGCGATCGTCGACGCGATCGAGGACAACAAGCTGGTCGGCGCCGCGGTGATCTCCGGCAACCGCAACTTCGAAGGCCGCGTCCACGCCAACGTCCGCGCGAACTATCTGGCGTCTCCTCCGCTGGTGGTGGCCTACGCGCTGTTCGGCAAGGTGACGAAGGACATCACCACCGAACCGCTGGGCACCGGCTCCGACGGCAAGCCGGTCTACCTGCGCGACGTGTGGCCGACCAACAAGGAGATCTCGGACACGATCGCGGCGAGCCTGTCGCGCGAGCAGTTCCTGGATCGCTATGCGGACGTGTTCAAGGGCCCGAAGCAGTGGCAGGCCATCGCGGTGGATGGTGATGACGCCACCTATCGCTGGAACGACAGCTCCACCTACGTGAAGAACCCGCCCTATTTCGAGGGCATCACCATGGAGCCGAAGCCGGTCGGCAACATCGTCGGCGCGCGGATCCTGGCGAAGCTGGGCGACAGCATCACGACCGACCACATCAGCCCCGCCGGCTCGATCCGCAAGACGTCGCCCGCCGGCGAGTACCTGCTGGAGCGGCAGGTGCTGCAGAAGGACTTCAACAGCTACGGCGCGCGGCGCGGCAATCATGAGATCATGATGCGCGGCACCTTCGCCAACATCCGCATCCGCAACGAGATGCTGACCAACGTCGAAGGCGGGATGACCAGGCACCTGCCCGATGGCGAGCAGATGTCCATCTACGACGCGGCGATGAAGTACAAGGCCGAGGGCGTGCCGCTGGTGGTGTTCGGCGGCAAGGAATACGGCACCGGCTCGTCGCGCGACTGGGCGGCCAAGGGCACCATGCTGCTGGGCATCAAGGCGGTGATCGTGGAGAGCTTCGAGCGCATCCACCGCTCCAACCTGGTGGGCATGGGCGTGCTGCCGCTGGTGTTCAAGCCGGGCATGGACCGCAACACCCTCGACATCACCGGCGACGAGGTGATCGACGTGCTCGGGCTCGAGAAGATCACCCCGCGCATGGAGCTCGACCTGGTGATCCATCGCGCCTCCGGCACCACGGACAAGGTGCCGGTGATCTGCCGCATCGATACGGTGGACGAGGTGGCCTACTACCAGCACGGCGGCATCCTGCAGTACGTGCTGCGCGGGATGGCCAAGGCCGCCTGATCCGACGCGGCCGGTTCCTCCTCATCCGAGGGCCGGCCGCCGATCGGCTTTCGCGACCGCGTGGCGTGGTGGCCGGCAGGCCGAGCGCCGGCCCAGGGCTTCATACCGGCGCGCTCAACGTTTGACTCGCATGCCGGTCACCTCGGCGCGCGGTATCCTCTTTGCTTGGGCGTGGCCGCCCCACCAACCCCACGCCATGATACCGATGAGCGAAGAGGCTCATCGGTATCAGTCGCCCAGGAGCTCCATCGCGTCGCCCATGGCGAAGCGGCCGGCTTCGATGACCTCGGCGTGCACGCCCAGCTCCGTGTGGCCATAGAGCTCGCGGAGTTCGGCCACCGGGTCGGCATCGCGCTGCGCCGTCTCGGGGTTCACCTGGGTTGCCGGGCAGCGGACGATGCCCTTTACCACCCGCACCGTCGCGCCCCCGAGCTGCAGGGTCTGGCCGACCCAGTCGCGTTCGGCCCAGGCCGGGGCGCCGCTGAACCAGACATTGGCGCGGAACCGCCGGCGATGGCGGCGGGCGCCGACCTTCGCCTCGTAGTCGCGCAGGCTGGCGATGTTGATCAGGCTCACCACCTTGGGCCGCTGATCGCTGAACATGTGCCCCGGCACGTAGTGGAAGCGGGGCTCTCCCCGCGCCTCCTCCCCAAGCCAGCTGGTCAGGAAGGCGCCGATCTCGGCGCGGCCGGGTTCGGTCAGCGCGTTGGCGGCCACGCCGGTGCCGTCGGGTGCGCGGATCATGAGCTGGCCGGAGCGCGGGTCGAACACCGAGGAGAGGGCGGCGATCCGCGCGTTGCGGGCCTGGCACATGAAGTTGGCCTTCGGGAGCCAGCCGGGCGCGGCGGGGTCGAACCCGGCGTCGCCCTGCGCGAGGGCGAACGCGCGGTCCCAGGGGATGGCGCCCCCTTCCTCGACCTCGGCGGCCTCGATCGCCTCGGCGGACAGGCCCTTCACCGGGTAGCGGTAAAGAAATTCGATACGCATGGGCGACTCCCTCTTGAGGGGGACTTTGCCCCGACCCAGATCGTTTGCCAAAGGTTCATGTGTCCGTTGCCTCTGGAGGGGCGGGCGCGGACCGGTCGCCTACGTATAGGGACATCATCATGGACATCGAGAAGTTCACCGAGAGAACCCGCGGCTTCCTGCAAGCTGCCGGTACGATTGCGATCCGAGAGTTTCATCAGCGGATCACCCCCGAACACCTGCTGAAGGCGCTGCTGGACGACGAGGAAGGCGCGGCCGCCGGTCTGATCAAGACCGCGGGCGGTGATCCGAAGGCCGCGCTGACCGCGGTCGAGGCCGACATCGCGCGGCAGCCCAAGGTGCAGGGCTCCGGCGCCGGCCAGCCCACGATCACGCCGGAGCTCGTGCGGGTGCTGGACGGCGCGCAGCAGGCCGCGACCAAGGCGGGCGACGAGTATGTCGCGCAGGATCGCGTGCTGGTCGCCCTGGCCGCGTCCGACACCCCGGCCGGCCGCGCGCTGAAGAACGCCGGCGCGACCGCCCAGGCGCTGGACAAGGCGGTGGCCGAGATCCGCAAGGGGCGCAAGGTCACCAGCCAGAACGCGGAGGCGAGCTTCGACGCGCTGAAGAAGTATGCGCGCGACGTGACCGCGGTGGCGCGCGAGGGCAAGCTCGACCCGGTGATCGGCCGTGACGAAGAGATCCGTCGCGCGATCCAGGTGCTGGCCCGCCGGACCAAGAACAACCCGGTGCTGATCGGCGAGCCGGGCGTCGGCAAGACGGCGATCGTCGAGGGGCTCGCGCTCCGCATCGTCAACGGCGACGTGCCCGAGGCGCTGAAGGGCAAGCGGCTGCTGTCGCTCGACCTCGGCGCCATGGTGGCGGGCGCCAAGTATCGCGGCGAGTTCGAGGAGCGGCTGAAGGCCGTGCTGAAGGAGATCGAGTCCGCCGAGGGCGAGATCATCCTGTTCATCGACGAGATGCACACGCTGGTCGGGGCCGGCCGGGCGGACGGGGCGATGGACGCCTCCAACCTGATCAAGCCGGAGCTGGCCCGCGGCACGCTGCACTGCATCGGCGCGACCACCCTCGACGAGTATCGCAAGCACGTGGAGAAGGACGCCGCCCTGGCGCGGCGCTTCCAGCCCGTGTTCGTGGGCGAGCCGTCGGTCG
>MKTV01000093.1:0-1876 GCA_001898425.1 Rhodospirillales bacterium 69-11 | reverse complement strand
TCGATCGCCGGGTGATCCAGCTCAAGATCGAGCGGGAGGCGCTGAAGAAGGAGCCTGATGCGGCATCGCGCGATCGCCTGGGCAAGCTGGAGAAGGAGCTGGCGGAGCTCGAGGACAAGTCGAACGCCATGGCTGCCGCCTGGACGGCGGAGAAGGACCAGCTCCAGGAGGCGCAGAAGCTGAAGGAGCGGCTCGACCAGGCGAAGTCCGAGGTGGAGGTGGCGCAGCGGCGCGGCGATCTCGCGAAGGCGTCGGAGCTGCTCTACGGCGTGATCCCCGACCTCGAGCGGAAGCTGGCGAACGCCGGGGACGGCAAGCTGGTGAAGGAAGCGGTGACCGAGGAGGGCATCGCGGCCATCGTCTCCCGCTGGACCGGTGTGCCGGTCGACAAGATGCTGGAGGGCGAGCGCGCCAAGCTGCTGCGCATGGAGGACGAGCTGCGCCGCCGGGTGATCGGCCAGGACGAGGCCCTGGTGGCGGTGGCGAATGCCGTGCGGCGTGCGCGCGCCGGGCTGCAGGATCCGAACCGGCCGATCGGCAGCTTCCTGTTCCTGGGCCCGACCGGCGTCGGCAAGACGGAGCTGACCAAGGCACTGGCGTCGTTCCTGTTCGACGACGAGCGGGCGATGGTGCGCATCGACATGAGCGAGTTCATGGAGAAGCACAGCGTCTCTCGCCTGATCGGCGCGCCGCCGGGCTATGTCGGCTACGACGAGGGCGGCGTGCTGACCGAGGCGGTGCGGCGCCGGCCCTATCAGGTGATCCTGTTCGACGAGGTCGAGAAGGCGCACGAGGACGTCTTCAACGTGCTGCTGCAGGTGCTGGACGACGGTCGCCTGACCGACGGCCAGGGGCGCACGGTGGACTTCAAGAACACGATCATCGTGCTGACGTCGAACCTCGGCTCCGACATCCTGGCGGCGCAGCCCGAGGGTGAGCCGACGACGATGGTGCAGGGGCAGGTGATGCGGGTGGTGCGCTCGCACTTCCGGCCCGAGTTCCTGAACCGGCTGGACGAGATCATCCTGTTCCGCCGCCTGCAGCGGGCGGACATGGCGAGCATCGTATCCATCCAGCTCGAGCGGCTTCGGGCGTTGCTGGCCGATCGCAAGATCGGGCTGGAGCTGGACCGGTCGGCGTTGGATTGGCTGGCGGCCGAGGGCTACGACAGCACCTATGGTGCGCGGCCGCTCAAGCGGGTGATCCAGCGGAGCCTGCAGAACCCGTTGGCCGGGCTGATCCTGGAGGGGTCGGTCAAGGAGGGCGAGACGGTGCACGTCACTGGCGGGCCCGACGGCCTGCGGATCAACGGGCAGATGGCGGCTGCGGCCTGAACGGTTGGGCGCCGGTGGCGCCCGTCTGAAGAGGCGAAGGGGCGGGGGTGGCGCAGGCTGCCCTCGCCCTTCGTGCGTCAGGGCTCAGGGCTCCTGTCGCCGATGATGCGGGGCTGGCGGCTGGGCAAAGCGCCGGGTTTGGCGTGGCGGACGGCGCTTTTTCTCCTGCGTGGATGGCTCGCCGTTCCGCCATGCATTTCACGCATGGCTTTGAAAATGGCGGATTGCCGTGGGTGCTTTGAGCAAGAACCCTGACTTCTCAATGAGATAGCTTATTTTCGAGAAATCTCTCGCCGGCGCTGTAATCGCGTTGACACCCGCCGGGTGCGGGGATAGAAACCGCCCACCCCGACGCGAGGTGCTCTTGAGTTCCTGGGCCGGGGCGGTTATCTTCTTCGGTCTGGCGCCTTTCTGAGGGCTGGACATACACCGAGGAAAGTGTTCTTTTCTGGACCTGACGGTCTGCCTGGCCTGCTTGGATGTGGGTTGGCTGTCTGTTTGGTTTGGGTGTGATCTTTGACAGTTGCATAGGCTAGGAAGGG
>MKTV01000092.1 GCA_001898425.1 Rhodospirillales bacterium 69-11 | reverse complement strand
TGGCGCAGCAGATCCCGGATGGTGATGGGCCTGTTGGCAGGAAGAAGCTTGAGGAAAGGCTTGCCGTCTGCGGCTATGGCATCGGCTCCAACCTCCATCGACGCGAAGGCTGGAATGTATCTGGCCACCGGATCGTCGAGCGAGAGCTTTCCGTCATCGATCAACATCATCGCCGCGACGCTGGTGATCGGCTTGGTCATCGAATGCAGCGCGAACAACGTGTCCGGAGTCATCGGGGTCGTCGTGGCTGCGTCGCGAACACCGAAGCATTTGAAATAGACCGGTTGTCCGTGCTGCTCGATCAAAACGACCGCACCGGGAATGATCCCGGTCCTGATTTCGCGATTGAACGTCTCGGTCAGCCGCTCGAACTTGGTCGGCACCGGCCCTGCTGTGCCTGCCATGCAAACCGGTCCGTCACAGACCAGCAAAATGACCGTCACGATGAAAAGCATCGGCAGTCGCGCGACAGGCCCGAACCGGACCTTCCGGGCGACGCCACTTTGCGAGTTGGAGATGATCGACGTCACCACCGGGTGTCTCCCGTCATGCCCTCGATCGCGTCTTCCGTACCGAACAGACGGCGCGATGGCAGGGTTGGCGGCGCATCGCAAATCGCACGAACAGCCAGCCCCGCGTTCAACCCGATAATGCCGCCGGCCATCTTCACCGCCGCATCGAATACGCGCCGGTGGCGCGAGGGTTCCTGCACTTGCAGCATTTCGAATAATGCTGCAGCGCCGAGCACTCGGAAGTAATGGCGCCGAGACGCCATGCAAGGGTTTTGGTCGCTCCTGGATAGCCTGTCATGTCGGCCAGCAACGAGGAGAACGTCAGTTGTGTCCGGCCGTTGCCTTCACGCGAGGCATGGATGGCGTTAAGTTCGGCCAGAAAGGCGTAGCCTTCTCGGCGAATACTTCGGCTGGCAGGCCCCGCAGCAGCCGTCAGTGTGGGCCAGCGGCGTCGAGCGATGGGGCCGAGACCCTCGTGATGGTAGATGGTATCATGAAATTTGATTTCACGCTGCAACTGAAAGACGGGATCGTATCCGTTCCATCGAATCGTTATGATCGGATTGATCGAGCTTGAGGCAGCCGAGATTCGAAATCGGAGGAAGTGTCATGGCAACTTGCATCGTCATCGTTCAATTCGATCTTCCCAAGCGGACTGAAGAGCAGGCCATCACAGGAGGAACGGGCTCCGCTCCGACCTACCGCGCGCTGGCGACAAAAGGGCTGATCCGCAAGGATTACCTGAACGGAGATCACGGTACGGGCGGGGTGTATCTGTGGGAGAACCGCGCGGCTGCTGAGGCGTGGTTTACCGATGCGCGGATCGCGGAGTTGACCGAGCGCTTCGGAGCCCGCCCGCGTCTGACTTGGTATGATACCCATGTCACGGTCGATAACATCAAAGGTGAGACGCGCGTCAACCGATTGGCCATGGCCTCTGCCGCGGAATGATCTGCCTCGATCCCTTCAAGATATCTCTGGTGGGCGCTTTCTTTTGCAGTGAAGTCGCCCAAATGGGCAGCCTTCGATTATTTTTCGACGATACGTCAGTCGCAGGGCAGGCCCATTTCGCGTGCTATAGCGCGGAGCTGGATTTCCCAGCTTCCGACCGTGACCGGGGCCACCAACGCATCGAGCGCAAGGCGCATCGCCGGTAACTCCTCCGTTAGTCCCCAGCCGCCGCCGATATGCAGCGCGGCTTGCGTGACGCGCACCACAGCCTGCGTCGCCAGCAGTTTCGCGGACGAGACGTCGAGGATCACGTCCTTGAGCGGAATGTCGGAATCGTATCGCTCCGCGGCGTGATAGGTAAGGTGCCGCGTCGCTTCGACATCGACGTGCGCCTGCGCCAGCGCGAAGGCGATTGACTGGTTGGCACCGATCGGACGGCCGAACTGCTGTCGCGTGATGGCGTAATCCCGTGCCCAGTTCAGGGACGCCTGCATGTGGCCGAGCCAGCGCGCCGCAACCATGATACGCTCGCGATTGAACCCGGTCATAATTTCCTTGAAGCCCGCATCGAGCCGACGGCTTTCCGGCACGCGAACGTTGTCGAATTGAACGCGATAGGTTGGCGCCGGACGATTGACGTAGGTTTCGATCTGGCTGCACGTCACCCCGGGGCTGCGGCGATCGATAGCAAAGAAGTGCATTCCGTGCCGGCCGCGACTCGCATCGGTCTGCGCGAGCGTTACTAACACGTCGCTGTCGCCGCCCAGCGTGATGAAGGATTTCAGGCCGTCGACGATCCAGTCGTCGCCATCGCGCCGCGCGTGGGTCTTGACGTTCTGTACGTCATTGCCCGCCTCGGGTTCGGTCACCGTGATCGCGACCAGGCAATTGCCGGCGATGACCTCGCGTGCGATGTCGCGTTGCGCCGGCGAGCCGTAGTCGTACAGGATCGAGCCAGCGACGTTCTGAACCAGCACGGAGACGGCGAGGTTCGGATTGACCTTCGCCATCTCCTCCATGGCGATCGCTTCTTCGTATGCGCCGAGTTCGGAGCCGCCGATATCCTCCGGCGCGGTGATGCCGATCAGTCCCGCTCTCGCGGCGGCCACGTAGAATTCTCGCGGAAAGACCTTGTCGCGGTCCGCCGCGCGCCAGCGCGGGCCGATCTCGGCGGCGGAAAAGCGCGCGCACATGTCGCGAAATTGCACCCGGTCGACGCTCTTCTGCGGGCGACGTGATTTCGTGTGGCTCATCGGCTCTATCCTGCGCTCGTGATCGGCGGCGGATGTCCGCCGCTTGGAAATGCGTGCCGATGTTGACACGGCGGCGGCCCGTCGCCTATGAATATTTTCAGAAGAGAATGTAATTCTCCATATAGAATTGTAGCAGTTGTTCCGCGCCCAAAGCGCGGCGGGATCGATGCGGTCGGCAGCGCAAGCTGGGAAGGAAGGGCTCGATGGACTTCCAGTTCACGCCTCAGCAGGAGCAGGTGCGGGAAACGATTGCCCGCTTCGTCGCTCAGGACATCGCGCCCCTCGTCGCTGAGGCGGAGGAGAGCGAGGTGTTTCCCCGCGAGCTGTTTCGCAAGTGGGGCGAGCTTGGTCTGCTCGGCGTGCGTTATCCGGAAGCTGACGGCGGCACCGGTTTCGACAAGGTCAGCGATTGCATCGTTCGCGAGGAGATGAGCCGGGTGTGCCAGGCTTTTGCCTCGTCATGGTCGGCGCATACGCATCTTGCGATCTGGCCGATCTGGCGCGCAGGCACCGAGGCGCAGAAGGAACGCTTCTTCAAGCCCGGATTGTCCGGCGAGAAAGTCGGCGGTTTCGGCCTTTCCGAGCCCGATGGTGGCTCCGACGTGCGCAGCATGAAGACCCGCGCCGAAAAGGTGGACGGCGGATGGCGGCTCAACGGCTCGAAGCTCTACATCACCAATGCGCCGATGGCGGATTTCTTGACGGTGGCCGCGCGGACGAAATCCGAGCACACCTCCGACGCGATCAGTCTTTTTCTGGTTGAGTTGCCGAATCCCGGCTTCGTTATCAGCAAGTTGAAGAAGGAAGGAATCCGGTCGTCGGAAACCGGGCTGATCTACATCGAGAATGCCTTCGTGCCGGATGATTGCCTGCTCGGCGGCAAGACCGGCACCTACAACATTGTGCTGGATTCGCTTTCGGAGAATCGCATCGGTGTTTCGGCCAATTGCATCGGCATGGCGCGCGGGGCGTTCGACGCCGCGCTCGATTTCGCCAAGACCCGGATCGTCCGAGGCAAGCCGATCATCGAGTATCAGGCGATCGCGCACAAGCTGGCCGATATGGCGGCAGAGATCGATGCGGCCAAGTGGTTCGTCTACTACGGCGCATGGCGAGTCGATCAGGGGACCATCGACAGCGCGACAGCAGCGCGCGTGAAGCTCGTTGCGTCGGAGATGGCGGTTCGCGTCACCGAGGCGGCGATCCGCATCCTCGGCGGCGCCGGCATCATGCGCGAATATCCGGTCGGTCGCTTTCATCGCGATGCATTGGTCTATGTGATCGGCGAGGGGACGTCGGAAATTCAGCGCAACATCATCGCGCGCCAGTTGAGGTCCACATCATGACATTCAAGGCTATTCGATTCAGCATCGAGGACGAGATCGCGCGGTTAGTCTTGAACCGGCCTGAGCAACGCAACGCACTCGATCTCGATATGCGTCAGGAGATCGAGCATGTGGTGCGCGAGTTACGTGCGAACGGCGGCGCCAAAGCGCTGGTGATCGCCGGCGAGGGCGAAGCCTTCTGCGCGGGTGGCGATCTGCGTGCGCTGTCGGAAGGGCGGCGTCCGACCACGGCCAATCGCGAACGGATTCGCCGACTGCACATCTGGTTCAGCGAATTGCTCGATCTGGAAATCCCCGTCGTTGCGGTGGTGGATGGTCCGGCCTTCGGCGCAGGATTCAATCTGGCGCTGGCGGCCGATTTCATTCTGGCGACGCCGCGCGCGCAGATGTGCGCGGTGTTCGTCCGCATCGGTCTGGTGCCGGACCTTGGCGGGCTGCAATTGCTGCCGCGCATCGTCGGGCTGCAACGCGCCAAAGAGATCATCTTCTCGGGCCGTGTGCTCGGGATGGAGGAAGCGCACCGGCTCGGCATCGTGCATGAGATCATACCGCAGGACGATCCGTTGGCGACCGGCGTGGCCTTTGCGCAACGTTTCCGGCACGCGCCGACCGACGCCATCGGCATGGCCAAGACGATCCTGAACCAGTCCTTCAATCTCGATCGGCACGCGCTCGCCGAGATGGAATCCTACGCGCAGGCGGTGGCGCTCGAAACGCCCTACCACCACGAGGCAGTTGCGGGCTTTCTGGCGAAGAAGCCGCTCGGATTTGTCTGGGAACGGTTCGGCCGCAAGACCAAGGACAAGTAGGCATGGCATCGAAGGCGGTTATCACCGGCGTCGCCGACACGGCGGTCGGCAAGGTCGAAGGTTCGACATCGCTCGGACTGCAGGCGGAGGCTGCGGCCGCCGCGGTTGCCGACGCGGGACTGTCGCTAGGCGATATCGACGGCGTGCTGTGCGGCTACTCGTTTACCGAGCCGCATCTGATGCTGTCGTCGGTGGTGAGTGAGTTCCTCGGCATCAAGCCGTCCTACTCGATCGCGGTGCAGGCGGGCGGCGCAACGGCTTGCGCCCAGGTTATGCAGGCCGCCGCGTTGATCGAGGCTGGAATTTGCCGGCACGTTCTCGCGGTGTGCGGCGATAATCGGCTGACCGGCATGTCGCGCGACAAGGCGGTGGCGGCGTTATCAGAAGTGGGACACGCCCAGTTCGAGCGGCCCTACGGCATCAGTGTGCCGTCGGCCTATGCCCTGGTGGCGCAGCGCTACATGCACGACTACGGCGTGACGCTGGAACATCTCGCCGGTGTCGCAGTTGCGCATCGCAAGCACGCGATGCGCAATCCGAAGGCCCAGATGCGGCAGCCGATCACGCTGGAGGATGTGGCGAAGTCGAAACCGATCTCGACGCCGCTTCGCCTGCTCGATTGCTGCCTGATCTCGGATGGCGGCGCGGCCGTCGTGATCAGCGCCGCCGACGCCGCGCGGGATACGCGCAAGCACGGTATCGGCATTCTCGGCACCGGCCAGATGAACACGCATGAGCATATCATCGCCTCGCCGTCGTTGACGGATTTCGGCTGCAAGCAGTCGTCGCGGCAGGCGTTTGATCGTGCGGGCGTCACGCCGGCCGATATCGATGTCGCGGAAATCTACGACAGCTTCACGATCACTCTGCTGGCCGAGTTGGAATCGATCGGCTTCTTCGCACGCGGCGAGGCGGGTCCCGCCATTCTCGGCGGCGCGCTCGATCTCGACGGCCAGTTGCCGTGTAACACGCATGGTGGCTTGTTGTCTTACGCGCATTCGGGCGCCGCCGGCGGCATGTTCCACGTGGTCGAGGCGGTGCGGCAACTGCGCGGCGAGGCCAAGGGCCGTCAGGTGGCATCGCCCGAACTGGCGTTCGTTCATGGCGACGGTGGCATCCTGTCCGCGCATTGCTCGCTTGTGCTGGGGAGGAATTGAGCAATGTCGAAGCCGCTTCCGCAACCCAATGTCGTGACGCAACGTTTTTGGTCGAGCTGCAAGGATGGCCGGTTCGAATTTCAGCACTGTAAGGCGTGCGGTCACAACCAGTTTCCGCCGCGCCTGACATGCACCGCCTGCCACGGCGCGGATCTGGGCTGGCTGCCGTCGGACGGCCGAGGCACGGTCTATTCGTTCACCGTGGTTCACCGCGCGCCGCTGGAATCCTTCAAGGCCGATGTGCCGTATGTCATCGCGATTGTCGCCCTGGAAGAAGGCGTGCGTGCGATGGTGAATCTGCGCGGCGTCGATCCGGAGGCGGTCGCGATCGGAATGCCGATCGAAGTGTTTTTTGAACCCACCGAGGGTGAGTATCCGTTGCCGCAAGCGAGGCCGCGATAGATGTTTGTGTTCGAAACATTTGAACCCGGCAAGCTCATCGGCCGCAGGAATATGGTGCTCGGCCGCGACCTCGTCGAGCAATGGCTGACGCTGTTTCCGGCCGATCGCGACGGCGACACCATGCCGCCCGGCATGATGGCCGCGGTCTATATCCGCGCTTATTCCGACATTCTGGTGCCGCGCCCGCCCGGCAACGTTCACGGCCAGCAACTGTTCACGGTGAACAGGATGCCGAAGATTGGCGATGAACTGGTCACCGAACTGAGTTGCGAAGGCAAGGAACTGAAGGGCGATCGCCGCTGGGTGCGATTCGGATCCGAAACGCGACGGGCTGACGGCGAGCTGATGTTCTCCGGCCTGATGACGACGTTGTGGGCGAAATGACCATGTCGCAATACAATCGAGTCGAACTCGAATGCGTCAGCAAGATCGTAGACCGCGCTGCCATCAGGCTTTACGCGGAGATCACCGACGACTTCAATCCGATTCATGTCGATCCGGAATTCGCGGCGACGACGCCG
>MKTV01000091.1 GCA_001898425.1 Rhodospirillales bacterium 69-11 | reverse complement strand
CGATCACCATTTTGGGTGGAAGAAACGGAATTCCGGTATCCGATGTGGATGAAACGGCCGATGCCGCATTCTACCATATCAGCCCGCGCTTCAATCTCTCCTGGTACCCGACAGACGACGGCATGGTGTATGTCAATGTCGCCGAAGGCTATCGCCCCGGCGCATTGCAGACGGCAAGCCAGGTCGCCGAACTGGAGGCGGTTCTGGGCGTGCAAACGGCAACGCAGCTGAAAACGGACTCACTCTGGAGTTATGAGCTGGGCAGCAAATGGGCGTTCTTCGATCGCGCACTCAGCATCCAGGCAACCGGCTATCTCATCAAATGGGATCGTGCTCAGCTACAGACCGGTCTTTCCGGCGTTTCCGGCATTCTCAATGTCGGCAATGTTTCCGGTAAGGGCCTCGAACTCTCCATCACGCACTATACGCCGATACCCGGTTTGAGCTGGCAGTTTAGCGGCAATATCAACGAAACCATATTGGACAGTATCGATCCCAATATCATTGCCGGTCTACCCTTCCTGCACGACGGAATGCAATTGTCGCCCGTGCCCAAGTTAACCGGCACATTCATCGTCAATTACTCGCACGATTTGGGCATCAATGACATGATCTTCGTTGCGAGCGGCCGCTATACCCATCAATCCAAAACGAGCGACCTTTCGACGGGGCGCGTTGCGGCAGATCTGAATATCTTCAATGCCACGGTGGGTGTCCAGAAGGACAACTACCTGCTGCAGCTCTATGGCGACAATCTTTCCGATGAGAAGGGGCCCACTATTTGGGAGCAGGGCCGTATCATCATGCCGCGTCCGCGCACGATCGGCGTACGGCTTTCAGTGTTGGGCCTCTGAAAACAGACGGGAGCAAGGAAAAATGCCGAAACTCGTATGGTTTATTCCACAACCGGCGCAGGACATCGAGGGATATGAGGACTGGTATCAGAACGAACATATTCCGCGTGGCATGCGCCAGGAGCATCTGCAGCGCTTTCGTGTAAACCGGAGCTTCTATCCGCAACCCGAATGCGTTGTCCTGATGACGGGATCGGAGCGGCCGAAGACCTACCGTTTCTCGGAGGGTTACTGGAACAGTGTCGAAGACATACAGAGTTGCTATGTCTCCGTGCATGGACGAGCGGCACTGGCGGATGGACCGTTGAATATTCTGCCGCCGGCGGCGCCGGTGTCACAAACGCCTTCTCCGGTTCTGGTTATGGAAGAAGAAATTTTTCCGATACCGGAGGAGCTGGCCTTCAATCTTCGTGAAGGGCGTTACCGTGCGCCGCTGGCTTGCAAGCTGTTCGGCTTTGTCCGTCTGAAAAACGGCAAGGCCGAGGAGTTCGATCGCCGCTACGGCGCATTGGCCAATGCGATCAGTTCCGATGGGGCGCTCCGCGGGCATACGCTGTCGCGGACACTTGATGCGGTAATCCGGCCGGGCCGGGCGGTTCAATGGCCGCCTGTGGGATCGGAACATTTCGACCGGGCTGTCGAATATTATTTCGAGAGCCCCGAGGCGATGGGACAGTTCTGTGCCGCGGGCCGGTTGAAGGGTGTGACCGACCTGTTCTCGGAACTGGGGCAGGCATGTTTCTGGGATGCCACGCGCATCCAGGAGATTTTCTATACAGCCACCGGAGATCAACCGCTCGAGGAGAACTGGAAGGCGCTTTATTCGCACTAATAAAAGCGAGTCAAAGAATGACAGGGAGACGGGAGAACACGATGCAAAACAAATCGGCCCAAGCACCAGGAACCGCACGTTGCCCGGGCGTTACATGGGATGACCTTATCGCCGCGGAATCGCGGCCGGTCCCGGATTTTCTGGCAGAGGATACTTACGAATATCGCGGCTCGGAGCCACTCGATGCATCCCGATACACAAGCCCGGAATTTTTCAAGGCCGAAGTTGAAAAGATCTGGCCGAATGTCTGGCAGCTCGCGGCACGTGAAGAGGACATGTCGGAGCCCGGTGACGTCGTCGTATATGAAAATGTCGGCCGCTCCTATCTGGTGACCCGTCAAGAGGACGGCTCGATCCGGGCCTTCCACAATGTGTGTCTGCATCGCGGCCGGAAGCTGCGGGCCGAAAGCGGGCCTGCCGAAATATTCCATTGCCCCTATCACGGGTTTGCCTGGAACCTCGACGGCACGGTGAACAATATTCCGTGCCGGTGGGATTTTTCCCATCTGAAAGATACGGAAGTGAAGCTCCCGGAAGTGGAGACTGGGCGCTGGGGCGGCTACATCTTCGTGCGGGAGAACTCTGGTGGCCCCACGCTAGAGGAATATATCAACCCGCTGCCGAAACATTTCCAGCGCTGGCCGCACGAGAAACGCACGGCCACAGTATGGGTCGCAAAAGTGATCCATGCCAATTGGAAAGCCGTGATGGAGGCGTTCATGGAGGCGTGGCACGCTTACACCACCCATCCGCAGATCGCGCCTTACGTGTCGGATGCGAACAGCCGCTATAACATCTATGGCGATCATGTGAACGTTGGCTTCAACGCGCAGGGTGCGATGTCGCCCCTGATAGACCCGGAAGGAAAATCAGAGCAGTGGGTCGCCGACCAATATCTCGCGTCCAGTAGGCGGCTGGAAGGGAAAGAGCGCGTGATTGTGCCGGAGGGGGCCAAGGCGCGCGCCGTTCTTGGACAATTGGCGCGCGATGCCTATCCTGAAGTCTGTGGCGGCAATGCCGATCACGCCACCGATGCGGAAATGCTAGATTCACTTTTCTACAGCGTCTTCCCAAACTGGGGGCCGTGGGGTGGATTCATGCCGGCGCTTGATTACCGTTTCCGGCCCTGGCCCGATCAAGACCACACATTGATGGAAGTGCGCATCCTTTCACCGGTGCCGGATGGAAAGCCTATTCCACGCTCTGTTCCGATGAGTTTTCTCACCGACGATCAGACCTGGGCTTCGTCGCCGGAGATTGGACCGATGCTTGGCCATGTGCTGGATCAGGATGTCGCCAATGTCGAACAGGTGCATGCGGGTTTGAAGGTGTCCAAAACTGGCAAGGTGCAATTGGGCGACTATATGGAGATCCGTATTCGCCAATTCCACCAGACAGCAGATAAATATATGAGCCGCTGACGGCAATTGTCCGGAGCGTTGGAGGTTCCTTCGGAATCGCAGCGACACTTCGGCGCTTCCGCATGTTGCTGTGAAAGACGCGCGATTGCGCGAGAGCGTGATCGGGTTTATGCGCGCCAGGATTTCGTATCGGAATTTCCGAACTGTGGCGTCCATGACGCAGCGTTTCGACATCCGCATGAACCCCTCAAATTCGAGGGGAGCACATGAAATGGAAATGATCACTCTGCTGCTTATAGACGCGCACAGATTTCGTAAGTGCGCGCGTGAAAGCGGGGAGTGCCCATGAAATCCAAGTCTGTTGTTAGAAAATTGCTTCCGGTTCTTCTCGCGGGCGTTGCGGGTTGGTCGTTTCAAAGCTTGCCGGCGCTTGCGCAGAAACAGAATAAGCCTGTGGCGATGGTGTCGAGCGGTGGCATTGAAGAAGTTATCGTGACTGCGCAGAAGCGTGCTGAAAGCGTGCAGAATGTGGCTTTCACGGTGACCCCGTTTACGTCCGAAGCCCTGGAACGGCAGCATGTCAAGGATTTGCGTGACATTACCGGCTCGCTGCCCAACGTGCAGATTCATGTCAATGCAGGCGTCTCAAATGCCTCCGCTATTTCGATCCGCGGCATCGGCGTGAACAATCAACCATCGCCCTTCGCGGGAACAGAAGTTGCGACGGTAATCGATGGTGTGGTGCAAGGCACCGATCAGTACGGGTTGACGAACCTCTTTGATGTCGAGCGGATCGAAGTTCTGGCCGGACCGCAGGGAACATTGTTCGGCGCCAACACGACCGGAGGCGTCGTGAACATCATCATGAAGCAGCCCACCGGGCAGTATGATGCTTATGGCCAAGTAACGGTCGGCAATTATAATCGGACTGAAGTGGGCGTTGGCGTAGATTTTCCGATTGTCGAAGATACGCTGGCGGCGAAGATTTCATTCTCGCATGATGGGCGGGATGGGTTCTTCACTAACCTCTATGATGGCTCGAATGTGGGCGCTGTGAATGAGAATACGGCGCGTATCTACTTGAAATGGACGCCGAACGATAAACTCGACATCACGCTCGCCAGTCAGATGCAGATCCTGCGCAATCATGATACATTCCTGCAGGAGATTTCTTATCCGGGCGAGTTGTTCTACCGTCCGAACAGCCCCGGTTTTACCGTTTATGACAGACTGACCGGACCGTCGCGCCATACCACGCAGAGTCATACGTTGACGGCGCATTGGGATAGCCCGATCGGGCAGATAACCTCCATCACCAATTACAGCACCTATCATGCGCAAACCGGTTTGGATTTCGGTGATCTCGATTGCTATTGTTATCTTAGCCTCGCCAAGGATCATGGCTGGCAATATTCGGAAGAAATTCGGGATACGTTTCATCCGTTCGAAGACGTAGAGGTTCTAGTCGGTGTGTTCGGCCAGGTTTGGAAAGACGATACCGACGGCTTTTCTCTCACGGCCTTTGCCGACCCGGAAGGGTTTTCGCGGGGTGGTACCGTCACGCATACGTCCAATGCATCGGCCTTCACGCAGGCCTATTGGAACATTACCGACAGGCTCCGGTTACAGGCTGGGCTGCGTGTCAGTTGGGACAAGGTCTATCTCTACAGGGCCAATTATTCATATCGCCGGCCGGGGGGAACCGACCCGCTGCTGGGCTTCAACAATCTCAACGGTGCGATCCTTCTGCCGGGCGATCCTGCGAATCTGCCGAGCGATGGTGAGCACAGTTGGGTCAATATCGGCGCAAAAGTCGGCGCGGATTATAAGTTCACCGATGATGTCATGGCTTATGGCTATTACGCACGCGGCTTCAAGGCAGGCGGGTTCAACGGGCGCGTCAGCCGTGCGGAGGATATTGGTCCCTACAATCCCGAATATGTGAACTCATTCGAGCTCGGGTTGAAATCGGAATGGCTGGATCATCGCCTCCGGTTGAATCTCGCAGCTTTCTTGAACAAGTGGTCCCAGATGCAGGTGCCGCAAACCGTCTTTGCCAACGGTGGTGCGACGATGGCATCTGTGATCCTCAACGCAGGCAGCGCGACAACGAAGGGGATCGAGATACAAGCCGAAGCCGTACCTGTTGATGGACTGACTCTCAATGCCACACTCGGCTATC
>MKTV01000090.1:75353-76195 GCA_001898425.1 Rhodospirillales bacterium 69-11 | reverse complement strand
GGCCACCCCCACCGGCACATGCCTCGCTTCTCACCCGGCCCCCTCCCGTCATGGCCGGGCTCGACCCGGCCACCCCCACCGGCACGATGCCCCGCTCCGCACCCGAATGACGCCCCATCATCGCTCGGCCGACGGAACGGTCGCCAGCAGAACGCAGCGTGACGGTCCGCCGGATCAGTGCAGCAGCTTCGCCAGCACCCCGGCCGTGAGGGCGATGTTGAAGCCGACCATCCATTTGAGGAGACTCAGGCCACTCTCGACGCCAGCGAGGCGGTTCTCGTAGCCCGCCGCTTCCTCCGCAGCCTTCTGGGCCTTGTCGGCCGGCGCACCGGCCGCCTCGAGCGCATCCCGTAAAGCTCCCAATTGCAGCGCCATCGTCATTCCTCACCCCTGCCCGGTCCGGGGCGGGCAGCGTCGTCTCGCGCAGCTAAAAATGGGTGAATGCGCGTGCAGAATCCAGCGCGCCCTTCCGCCGCGCGCCCTGCCGCCGCGCGCCCTACCGCCGCGCGGCCAGCCCCACGCCCGTCAGCGTCAGCACCAGCCCCAGCACCTGCCGCGGCCCCAGCGTCTCGCCCAGCAGCAGCGCCGATCCGGCGACCCCGATCAGCGGCGACAGCAGCACGGTCGTCGCGGCCGTGGAGGCCGGGACGAGCCGCAGCGCGCGGAACCACGCCAAGTATGACACCGTCATCGGCAGGATCGCGATATAGGCGACCGCCGCCCAACCGAGCGGGGTCATGTGATCGTAGCGGGGCGCCTCGGTGAAGGCCGCGAGCGTGACCGGCATCGACCCGAACAGCGCCTGCCACGCCACCGCGGTGATCGGCGGCATCCCCAGCGGC
>MKTV01000090.1:74239-75287 GCA_001898425.1 Rhodospirillales bacterium 69-11 | reverse complement strand
GCCAGCTCATGCGGGCCGGCGCTCGGTGCGCCCAGGTTGACCAGCAGCGTGACCCCGGTCAGCCCCAGCACGATCGCCAGCACGCGCAGCGGCGTCGGCCGCTCCCCCAGCATCGGCCAGGCGAAGATCGAGGCCCAGATGGGCAGCGTATAGGTCAGCACGACGGTCTGGGACGCGCTCATCCAGCTCAGCGCCTTGGCGGTCAGCAGGATGAACAGCCCGTAGTTCAGCATGGAGAAGACGAGCAGCCGCCCCCATTGCCCGCGCGGTGGCACCAGCGGCTCTCGGCGCAGCGCCGCCAGCAGGAAGGCGATCGCACAGCCGGCGACCCCGCAGGTCGCGCGCATGCTGAACGGCGGCAGGAGAGAGAGCAGGAACTTCGACTGGGGCCAGGTCAGGCCCCAACTGCAGCCCGTGAACACCAGGAGCGCGAGGCCCTCGGCGCGGCTGCCCAGGAACCCTCGTCGCCCCTCAGCGGACGTAGACACGGACCTGGTTGGCCGTCAGCGCCGGGTCCGACAACAGGCCCAGATGGATCCGCCCGCTCGGCACGCGGTTCGCCATCAGGTTCCGCATGACCCCGGCGGCCTGCACCTGCGCGCCGACCATCTGCTCGGCCGAGGGCGCCAAGGCGACCACGTCGAACTGCACGTTACGGTCGCGCGCCTCCGCGGCGCGGACGGCATAGCCCAGGACGCCCTCATAGTCGGGGTTCGCGGTGGCGTAGTCGATCACCAGCAGCGGGGTGCGCGGATCGATCCGGGGCGCCACCGGCGCGGGAGTGGCCGCGACGACGGGCGCGGCCTCGGGCGCGGGGGCGAAGGTGGTCTGGTCGATCAGCTTGCAGCCGGACAGGGCCAGCAGAAGCACCGGCAGCAGAAGATCCCCCCTCCCCTTGCGGGAGGGGGATGGGGGGAGGGGGATGCGGGAGCATGACCGGGGGAGGGCGATGCAGGAGTGGGGCAGGCGGCCAGCCGCGCGGCCCAGGGGACCGCTCGCGGCACCCCCTCCCTCCAGCCCTCTCCCGCGAGGGGAGCGGGGGCGGAGC
>MKTV01000090.1:51071-74219 GCA_001898425.1 Rhodospirillales bacterium 69-11 | reverse complement strand
TCCGGGCATTCCCGGTCGCAGAGGCGCTTGATGCTCTCGAGATGCAGCTCCGCCGAGGGGCGACCGCCCTCGTGCTTCATCTGCTCGGCCGTGCGTTCCGCGATCTCCCGCGGCACGGGGACCACGCGGCGGCCGGTCGACTCGGCCAGGCGCTGCACCTCGGCGGCGCGCTCCAGGTAGTAGAGGTCGTCCCAGGCCTTGGCGATCGTCGGCCCCAGGATCATCACGCCATGGTGGCGCATGAAGACGATGTCCGCGTCGCCCAGGGCGGCGGCGATGCGGTCGCCCTCGGCCTCGTCCAGCGCGAGGCCCTGGTAGTCCTCGTCCACCTTCGTCCGGCCGTAGAACTTCAGTGAGCTCTGGCCGGCCCAGACCAGCGGCTCGCCCTCCACCATGGTCAGCGCGGTCGCGTTCGGCATGTGGGTGTGGAACGCGGCGCGGGCGCGGGGGACGCGCATGTGCAGGCGGGCGTGGATGAAGAAGGCGGTGTCCTCGGGCTGGCCGTCGCCCGCGATGACGTTGCGATGAAAATCGCAGATCAGCAGGCGGGAGGCGGTGATCTCCGAGAAGGCCCAGCCGTCCGGGTTCACCAGGAACAGGTCGTCCCGCCCCGGCACCATGGCCGAGAAGTGGTTGCAGATGCCTTCGTGCAGGCCGAGCTTGGCGGCCATGCGGAAGCAGGCGGCGAGATCGACGCGTGCTTGCCAGACGGCATTGCGGTCGAGATCGGCGAGATGAGCGAGGGCGGGGGCGTTCATGCGGCGCAGGCTTGCAGGAAGGCCCGCTGCGGGCAAGATGCGGCCCCTCGCTTCAGCCCCTCGCCTCAGTATGGAGTCCCGCCATGTCCGCCCAGACCAATCAGCGCATCGACGGCAAGCGCCTGTGGGACAGCCTGATGAGCTTTGCCGAGATCGGCGCGACCCCCAAGGGCGGCGTCCGCCGGCTGACCTTGACCGACGTGGACAAGCGCGGGCGGGACAAGTTCCGCGCCGAGTGCGAGGCGCTGGGCCTGACCGTCCGGGTGGACGCGATCGGCAACATGTTCGCCCGCCGCGAGGGACGGGATCCGAACCGCCTGCCGGTGCTGTTCGGCAGCCATCTGGACAGCCAGCCGTCGGGCGGCAAGTTCGACGGCGCGCTGGGGGTGATCGCCGGGCTCGAGGTCATGCGCTCGTTGCACGACCTGGGCATCGTCACCGAGGCGCCGCTCGAGCTGATCAACTGGACTGACGAGGAAGGCAGCCGGTTCGGCCACTCGCTGATGGGCTCCGGCGTCTGGTCCGGCATCTACGAGCTGGAGAAGGCCTACGCGCTGACCGACGTGGAGGGGGTGAACGTCGGCACCGCCCTGGACGGCATCGGTTATCGCGGCGCGCTGCCGGCGAAGCCGTTCCCGGCCGACGCGTATTTCGAGCTGCACATCGAGCAGGGGCCAATCCTGGAGAAGGAGACGAAGCAGATCGGCATCGTCACCGGCGCCCAGGCGCAGGTCTGGTACGACGCGGTCACGATCGGCCAGGACAGCCATGCCGGCACGACCCCGCCCTCCACCCGCAAGGACGCGCTGGTCGCGGCGGCGCGGATCATCGATCTGGTCGACCGGCTGATGCGCGCGCGCGGCGAGGACGGGCGCGGCACCGTGGGGCAGCTTCTGGTCTCCCCCAATTCGCGCAACGTGGTGCCGGGGGAGGTGCGGTTCTCGGTCGAGTTCCGCCATCCGGACGCGGCCGAGGTGGACAAGCTCGACGCGGCCTTTACGGCGGAGGCGCCGAAGCTCGCCGAGGCGTGCGGGGTGAAGCTCGAGCTGACGACGCTGTTCAAGATCCCGGCCCAGCCGTTCGATCCGTCCTGCGTCGACCTGGTCCGCCAGGGTGCCGCCAAGCTCGGGTATTCCGCGCGGGAGATCGTCTCGGGCGCCGGGCACGACGCAGTCTACGTGGCGCAGCATGTGCCGACCGCGATGATCTTCACGCCCTGCAAGGACGGGCTGTCGCACAACGAGGCGGAAAGCATCGAGCCGTCGGAAGCCGAGGCCGGCTGCCAGGTGCTGTTCGAGGCCGTGCTCGCCCGCGCCAACCGCACCCTCTAACCCCACCCCGCCCGGCTCCCCCTCCCCCCTCGCGGGGGAGGGCCGGGGTGGGGGGGCATGCCCCGTCGGCCGTGGGGATGACGCGCAGAGCGCAGGAGCGAGCGTGGCGTTGAGCTGCGGTCGCCCCGATCGCCCCCTCACCCCATCCCTCTCCCGCGAGGGGAGAGGGGGTTCTACTGCTTGGTCTCGCTGGCGACCTTCTGGGCGAGGTCGAGCTCGTTCTTCAGCATCGGCAGGTTCTTCTGGGCGTAGTCGCGCACGCCCTGGTTCTTTCCTTCCGACAGCTCGCGCTGGTAGAGCGCGATCTGCTGCTGGTGGCGCTCGACCTCATGCTGCGCATAGGCCTTCTCGAGCGCCGTCCCGTGCTTGTCGCGCAGCTCCGCGGCTTCCTTCTGCTGGTCCACCGCCGGCAGCGGGGGAAGCGAGAAGTTCTCGTTCTGCGCCAGCGTCTGCAGGTCCGCGCTCGCGTTCGTCCGGTTCTTGATGATGAGCTGCGCCAGCCGCTTCACCGGCTGGGAGACGGGGCTCTTCTCGCCCCATTGGGCGTCCTGGATCGACGCGATGTTGGCGCGCTCCGCCTGCGTGACGAAGTCGCGGTCGAACCCCGCCAAGTCCGCGCGCGCCGGTCCGGCGAGGCCGAAGAGCAGAGCGGCGGCAATGGGGAAGGCGGTCAGGACGGGTGACGGTTGCACCGCGGCCGGCAGGCCCGAGGCGGACCGGGCGGAGCGGCTCGTGGGGTTGAGGCGGAAGGTACGCATGCGACTCCCTCGTTCGACTTCCATGTCAACGCCGCCGCGCGGGGCGCGGTTCTTTCCACGCCGGGGTGCGTCACGACCGCGTGATGCCGTCTGCCGTCTTCTCCCTTTCCCGTAAGCTGCCGCGTGCGGGCGACGTCCGGGATGTGCGCCCCAGGATTGGGGGTGAGGCATGCGGGTCCTGACGCTCCTTCGCGCCACTCTGGTCCGCGCGGTCCTGCCGGCGGCGTTCTGCGCAGCCCTGCTGGCGGCCGGTGCAGCCCGCGCGGCGCCACCCCCGGACGCCGATACCGCGCTCGCCCCCTGGTTCCGCTCCCTGCAGCAGCCGCGGACCGGCCTCTCCTGCTGCTCGATCGCCGATTGCCGCCGCGTGGACGCGCGCTTCTCCGACGATCATTACGAGGTGCTGATCGACGGGACCTGGAAGCCGGTGCCGCCGGAGACCGTGCTCGAGCGCAGCGACAACCCGACGGGTCGCGCCATCGTCTGCTACACGCCTGTCCGCGGCATCTTGTGCTTCATCAAGGCACCGGAATCCTGACGCGGCGACGGCACGAGGCGCCTCGTGCCGTGACCCGCCTCGGCCGCTCGCCGGATGCAGCGCCTCTCGCAGCCGTGTTGCACGTCCGCTCCAACCCGCGCGGCGCAGGCGCCGTTGGTTCGATGACCGCCGGCCAGGAGAAACCCCATGCGCGCGCTCTGCTACCACGGCAAGCAAGACATCCGCTGCGACACCGTCCCCGATCCGCGCATCGAGGATCCGCGGGACGCCATCATCAAGGTGACGAGCTGCGCGATCTGCGGCTCCGACCTGCATCTCTATGACGGGTTTATGCCCGGCATGGAGAACGGCGACATCATGGGCCACGAGTTCATGGGCGAGGTGATGGAGGTCGGCCGCGACAACACCCGCCTGAAGGTGGGCGACCGCGTCGTGGTGCCCTTCACCATCATCTGCGGCGAATGCGAGCAGTGCAGACGCGGCAACTACTCGGTCTGCGAACGCTCCAACCGCAACGCCAGCGTGGCGGCGAAGGTGTTCGGCCACGCGACCGCCGGGCTGTTCGGCTACACCCACCTGACCGGCGGCTATCCCGGCGGCCAGGCGGAGTATGTCCGTGTCCCCTACGCCGATGCGAGCGCGGTCAAGGTGCCGTCGACCCTGACCGACGAGCAGGTGCTGTTCCTGGGCGACATCTTTCCGACCGGCTGGCAGGCCGCGGTCGCCTGCGACATCGAGCCCAGCGACACGGTCGCGATCTGGGGCTGCGGCCCGGTCGGGCAGTTCGCCATCCGCGCCGCCATCATGCTGGGGGCGAAACAGGTGGTGGCGATCGACAACGTGCCCGAACGCCTGGTGATGGCCAAGGCCGCCGGTGCGACCGTCATCGACTTCGACCAGGAGAGCGTGGTCGAGCGGCTGAACGAGCTGACCGGGGGCAAGGGCCCCGAGAAATGCATCGACGCGGTCGGCCTGGAATCGCACGCCACACGGTCCGTCGACGCGCTCTACGACCGGGCGAAGCAGGCGGTGATGATGGAGACCGACCGCCCGCACGTGCTGCGCGAGATCATGTATGTCTGCCGGCCCGCCGGCACGATCTCCGTGCCCGGCGTCTATGGCGGCCTGGTCGACAAGATCCCCTTCGGCGCCTTCATGAACAAGGGCCTGACCATGCGCACCGGCCAGACGCACGTGAATCGCTGGACGGACGACCTGCTGCGCCGGATCGAGGAGGGGCAGATCGACCCGTCCTTCGTGATCACCCACCGCGCCAGCCTGGAGGAGGGGCCCGCGCTGTACAAGACCTTCCGCGACAAGCAGGACGGCTGCGTCAAGGTGGTGCTGCGGCCATGAGGACCTTCCTGTCCCGGCATCATGCCGACCCCACCGCGAACACCATCGCCCAGGCGTTGGGCTGGTTCAGCATCGGCCTCGGCGCGCTCGAGATCCTCGCGCCGCGCAAGATGGCGCGGACGTTCGGCATGCCGCGGTCGCGCGGCGTGCTCGCCGGCTACGGCGTGCGGGAGATCGCCTCCGGCGTCGGGCTGCTCTGGGCCAAGGACCGGCGGCCCTGGATCTGGAGCCGGGTGGGCGGCGACGCGCTCGACGTGGCGACGCTCGCCGCGGGAATGGGTCCGAGCAATCCGCGGCGCGGGACCACCGGCCTCGCGATGGCGATGGTGCTGGGGGTCGCGGCGCTGGACATCTTCTGCGCGGCGCGACTGTCCGCGGCGCCCGGGCGGGCCGCCCCGGTGCGGGACTACAGCGCCCGCAGCGGCTGGCCGCGCGGTGCGGCGGCCGCCAGAGGTTCGGCCCGCGACTTCGCCACCCCGCGCGACATGCGGGCGCCGCCGGGGCTGCGCCACCTGAATGGCGGCGAACAGCCCGGCTGACGCGGCGCGGCGCGCGTGAACGCTCGCGCGCCGTCACCCTCTTGCGATCTTCATCATCTCTCCTCGCCCGCGTGCTAGCCTGCGGGAAACGAAGAGCGGGGGAGAGTGCGATGACCGAGACGCATCGTGGCACGTGCTTCTGCGGAAGCATCGAAATCGAAGTGAGCGGCGCGCCCGAGGTGATGGGCTACTGCCACTGCCGATCGTGCCGGTCCTGGTCCGGCGGGCCGGTGAATGCCTTCACCATCTGGCCTGAAACCGCGGTGCGCGTCGTGCGCGGCGCCGAGCACCTGGGGAATTTCGCGAAGACGGAGCTGAGCCATCGGCAGTTCTGCCGGCTCTGCGGCGGTCACCTCATGACGGCTCACCCGCCGCTGGCCGTCGTCGACGTGTTCGCGGCCACGCTGCCCGACCTGACGTTCCAGCCCGCCCTGCACGTGAACTACGCGGAAACGGTCCTCCCCATGCGGGACGGGTTGCCGAAGATGCGCGACTTCCCCGAAGCGTTCGGCGGTTCGGGGGAGACCGTTCCGGAGTAGCGCCGTCCGCTCAACCTCCGATTGTGAGCGATCTCCCCATCGCGTGACCCGCTCGGTGCGGCCCTTCGGCTGCGCCGCTGCGCGTTGCGCCGGCTGCCAACCGATTGATCACGGCAGCGAACAAACGACCAGGGACGCCGAGCGGAGGCGTGATTCCTTGTTCACGGCGGCAATACCGGTGTTATAGCGGTTTCCGAATCGCGGAGATTTGCTTGTGCGTCGCTGCAGTGCACCATTCGTTGCGGTCCTTTTGCTGGCTGCCTGTGCAAAAGCGCCCGAGGCGCCGTCCGCGGCGACCGGGCAGATGCCGCTGCATCCGGCGACGGCGGACTCGGCCTTCGGCGCCGACGGCAACACGCTGGTCTTCCGCGCGAACGACGCCGACTTCAGCCAGTATCGCGCGATCGCCGTGCTGCCGACCAAGGTCTATGACG
Source organism: Rhodospirillales bacterium 69-11 (assembly GCA_001898425.1). Taxonomy (GTDB): domain Bacteria; phylum Pseudomonadota; class Alphaproteobacteria; order Acetobacterales; family Acetobacteraceae; genus Rhodopila. The sequence continues at coordinate 68,005 of MKTV01000090.1, read as the reverse complement.
GCGCCGACACCGACTGGGGCGGGACGTCGCCGCAGGAACGTGCCGAACTCGCGCAGCAGGTGACGACCGACTTCGCCCAGGCGCTGCGCAAGGCCGGGCACCTGGCCGCGCGGCCCGGCCCGCGCGTGCTGGCGCTGCAGCTCACGCTGGCCGGCATTTCCGCGACCCATTCCGCCGCATCGCTGACCCGGCTGACGCCGGTCGGCCTGGGCATGTCGCTGGTCCGGACGGCGGAGGGCGCGCCCGCCGCCTTCACCGGCTCGATCACGCTGGCCGGCAAGCTGACCGATGGCCGGACGGGCGCGGTGCTGGGCGGGTTCCTGACCCGCGAGAGCCCGGCCGCCTTCGACCTGCGATCCTCGGCCGGAACGATGACCACGGCCAGCCTCGCCGCCGCCAAGGCGGCCGACGACTTCGCCCGAGCGGTCGACCGCGCCGTCGCCAAGCTCCACGGCCCGCGCGCCGCCACGCCCTGATCGCCGTCTCCGCCGCCCTTCATGCCGGCCCCTGTTTGCCGAGAGAGAACGATGCCCGCGCTCCGCACCGACACGACCTGGCTTCGCCGCACGAGCCTGATGGCGCTCGCGACTTTCGCTCTCGCGGCCTGCAAGGAAGAGAACAAATACGTCGCGCCGCCGCCGCCCAAGGTGACGGTCGCCCCGCCGACCAAGCAGGAGGTGACGTACTATCTCGAGACGAACGGCAACGTCGTCGCGGTGAACTCGGTCAACCTCGAAGCGCGGGTGCAAGGCTTCCTGACCGAGATCAACTACATCGACGGGCAGGAGGTGAAGGGCGGCACCAACCTCTTCACCATCGAGCCGCAGCCCTTCCTCGCGCAGTTGAACGAGGCGAAGGCGCAGGAGGCGGCGACGCAGGCGCAGCTCCGCCAGGCGCAGGACGAGTACACGCGCCAGTCGACCCTGGGAAAGAGCGACTTCGCCTCCCAGTCCGTGGTCGACCAGGCGCTGGCCAAGCGTGACGCGCTGGCCGCGCAGCTGCAGCAGAACCAGGCGAACACGCAGATCCAGGCGATCAACTACTCCTATACCCATGTCACGGCGCCGTTCGACGGGATGGTGACCGCGCATATCCCCTCGATCGGCGCGCTGGTGGGCGGCGCGTCGCCGACCAAGCTCGCGACGATCGTGCAGCTCGATCCGATCCACGTGACCTTCAGCATCAGCGAGCAGGAGGTGCAGCGGATCCGCGCGAGCCTGAAGGCGCGGCACATCACGATCAACGACGATACCAAGATCCCGGTGGAGGTCGGACTGCAGACCGAGACCGGCTACCCCCACTCCGGCGTCATCGACTACATCGCGCCGCTGGTCGACACCTCCACGGGCACGCTGACCGCGCGCGGGCTGTTCGCCAACAAGGACCGCACCCTGCTGCCCGGCTTCTTCGCGCGAGTGCGCGTGCCGGTGAACAAGGTGCCCGATGCGCTGGTGGTCCCGGACACGGCGCTGGGCGCCGACCAGGGGGGACGCTACCTGCTCGTGGTCGGCAAGGACGACGTGGTCTCCCAGAAGCACGTGGAGACCGGGCCGCTGATCGACGGCGGCATGCGGGTGATCCAGAAGGGCATCGCGGCCGACGACCGGATCGTGGTCGGCGGCATCCAGCGCGCCATTCCCGGCGCCAAGGTCGAGCCGGTGGTGCAAACCGCCAGCGCTCGCTGACGGCCGGGGCACAGCGCCATGATCTCGAAATTCTTCATCGAGCGGCCGGTCCTCGCGAACGTCATCGCCATCCTGATGATCCTGATCGGCGGGGTCGCGCTGTTCGGCCTGCCGATCGCGCAGTACCCGGACGTCGTGCCGCCCACGGTGCAGGTGACGACGCGCTATCCGGGCGCCAGCCCGCAGACCGTGATCGACACGATCGCGCTGCCGATCGAGCAGGAGGTGAACGGCGTCGAAGGCATGATCTACATGCAGTCGACGGCGGCGAGCGACGGCAGCTACACGCTGACGGTCACGTTCAACATCGGCACCGATCTCGATTTCGCCCAGGTTCTGGTGCAGAACAAGGTCTCGGCGGCGCTCGCGCAGCTGCCGACCTCGGTGCAGGCGCAGGGCGTGACCGTGCAGAAGCGGTCGACCTCGATCCTCGAGATCGCGACGCTGAGTTCGGATGACGGCCGCTACGACAGCCTGTTCCTCAGCAACTACGCGACGATCAGCCTGGTCAACGAGCTCTCCCGCCTGCCGGGCGTCGGCAACGTCAACGTCTTCGGCGCCGGCGAATACGCGATGCGGGTCTGGCTCGATCCCAACAAGCTGCAGAGCTTCGGGCTGCAGCCGTCGGACGTGATCTCGGCGATCCAGCAGCAGAGCCAGGAGGTGACGGCGGGGCAGGTCGGCATGCCGCCCGCGCCCAACGACGTCGCCTTCCAGTACACGATCAACGTCGCCGGGCGGCTGGCGGACCCGGACCAGTTCGGCGCGATCATCGTCAAGACCGGCAGCGGACCGGGCGCGCCGATCGTGCGGGTGCGCGACGTCGGCCGGGTCGAGCTGGGGGCGCAGCTCTACAGCCAGATCTTCACCCTGAACGGCAAGCCGGCGGCCGGCATCGCGATCTACCAGACGCCCGGCGCCAACGCGCTGCAGGTGGCGAAGGAGGTCTCGGCGAAGCTGAAGGAATTGTCGACCGCGTTCCCGCCGGGGCTGCAGTACTACATCCCGTTCGACACCACGGCCTTCGTCACCGCCTCGATCGACGAGGTGTACAAGACGCTGTTCGAGGCCGGCATCCTCGTCCTCATCGTCATCCTCGTCTTCCTGCAGGACTGGCGCGCGACGCTGGTGCCGGCGACCACCGTGCCCGTGACGATCATCGGCGCCTTCGCCGCCATGGCCGCGATGGGTTTCACCGTGAACCTGTCGACGCTGTTCGCGATCGTGCTCGCGATCGGCATCGTCGTGGACGACGCGATCGTCGTGGTGGAAGGGGCGGCGAAATACATCGAGCGCGGCATGAGCGGCCACGACTCCGCCATCCGCGCGATGAACGAGCTGTTCGGGCCGATCATCGGCATCACCCTCGTGCTGATGGCGGTGTTCATCCCGGCCTCCTTTCTGCCGGGACTGACCGGCCGGCTCTACGCGCAGTTCGCGCTCGTGATCGCCGCGACCGCGCTGATCAGCGCGGTCAACGCCGCCACGCTGAAGCCGACGCAGTGCGCGATGTGGCTGCGCCAGCCGGTGCCGCCCGAGAAACGCAACGTGTTCTTCCGCTTCTTCAACCGGCTCTACGACCCGGTCGAGCACGGCTATGCGCGGCTGATCACCCGGATGGTGAACCATAGCGGCGTGATGGTGCTGGTCGCGCTGGTCGCGGTGGGCGTCGCATTGTGGGGCTACACTCGCATCCCGACCGGCTTCCTGCCGCTCGAGGACCAGGGCTACGTCATCATCGGCGTGCAGCTTCCGGACGGCGCGTCGCTGGAACGCACCAAGGGAGTGATGGACAAGGTCGACGCGATCGCCCGCAAGGTGCCGGGCGTGGACAACGTCATCGCGATCTCGGGCGTCTCGGTGCTGGACAACAACGCGACCCTGCCGAACGGCGGCGTCGCCTATGTGCCCCTCAAGGATTGGGGCGTGCGCGAGAAGGCCACCGGCCAGGATCTGCGCTCGATCTACGAGAACCTGACGAAGGGGCTGCAGTCGATCGACCAGGCGGAGACCTTCGTGCTGATCCCGCCCGCCATCCAGGGCATCGGCAATGCGGGCGGCTTCACCCTGCAGCTCGAGCTGCGCGACGGGACGTTCGACTTCGGCAAGCTGCAGGGCATGACCCGCACGGTGATCGCCAACGGCTCCACCCAGAGCGAGCTCCAGCGGCTGACCACCTCCTTCCGTTCGGAGACGCCGCAGCTCAGCCTCACGGTCGATCGCGTGAAGGCGGAGGCGCTGCACGTCTCGGTCGGGTCGGTGTTCCAGACCCTGGCCGCCTATCTCGGCTCGTCCTACGTCGACCAGTTCAACAAGTTCGGCCGGACGTTCCAGATCTACGCCCAGGCCGACTCGAACTTCCGCCTGCGTCCGTCCGATATCGACCAGCTCAAGGTGCGGAGCGACACCGGGGACATGGTGCCGCTGGGCACGCTGGTGACGATCCGCCCGTCGGTCGGGCCGGCGCTGATCAGCCTCTACAACCTCTACCCCAGCGCGACCGTGATCGGGTCCCAGGCACCCGGCTTCAGTTCGGGCCAGGCGATGGACCTGATGGAGCAGGTGGCCAAGCAGAGCCTGCCGCCGGGCACCGGCTATGACTGGACGGCCATGTCGTACCAGGAGAAGGCGGTGGGCAACGGGCTGCTCTACGCCTTCGGCCTCGCGATCCTGCTGGTCTACCTGGTGCTCGCCGGCCAGTACGAGAGCTGGTACTCGCCGATCTCGGTGATCCTCGCGGTGCCGCTGTCGCTGCTGGGGCCGGTGATCGTGCTGAACTGGCTCAGCCTCGACAACAACCTCTACACCCAGATCGGCGTCATGCTGCTGATCGCGCTGTCGGCCAAGAACGCGATCCTGATCGTGGAGGTCGCCCGCGAGGAGCGGGTGCTGCACGGCAAGAGCATCATCGAGGCCGCGATCGAAGGCGCGCATTCCCGCTTCCGCCCGATCCTGATGACGTCCTTCGCCTTCATCCTCGGCGTGCTGCCGCTGGTGCTGGCGACCGGCGCCGGGGCGAACGCGCGCAAGTCGATCGGCATCTCGGTGTTCAGCGGGATGCTCGCCTCGACCTGCCTCGCCGTGCTGTTCGTGCCGTCCTTCTTCGTGGTCGTGCAGCGGTTCGAGGAATGGCGCCTCTCCCGCAAGAAGAAGCCCGCCAAGCCGCTGCCCGCCGAGTGACAGGAGACTGACGATGCGACGTCGCGTGCTGCTGGTCTCGTCCGCCTCCGCCCTGGTGATCGGAACGTTCCTCGCGCCGGGGCAGGCGGGGGCACAGGGTGCCGGGCAGGGGGCGCCCCAGGGCGGGGCGCAACCGGTGCCGACCGACTGGCCGCGCAGCTTCACCGCGGGCGGCGAGAAGCTCGAGATCTACCAGCCGCAGATCGACACCTGGGACGGCATCCGGCTGACCGGCCGCGCCGCCTTCGCGATCGGCGCGGCCGACGGCGTGCCGACCTACGGCGTCGCGCGGATCGCGGCCGAGGTGCAGACCGACAACGCGACCCAGGTCGCACTGCTGAAGCCGATCCGCATCACCGCGGTGGAGCTTCCGACCGATCCCGGCAAGACGGAGGCGATCCGCCAGGCGATGCAGGCGCGGCTGCCGGCGCAAGGCATGACGATCGGCCTGCAGCAGCTCACCGCGTCCTACGCGCGCAGCCAGCAGGCGAAGCCCGCGCCGACGGTGGAGGTGAAGAACGAGCCGCCGCGCATCGTCTTCGCCAGCCAGCCCACGGTGCTGCTGCCGATCGACGGCGCCCCGGTGGTGCGCCCGGTCGCTGGAACGCCGTACCAGCGCGTGATCAACACGCCGGCGCTGCTGCTGCAGGACGCGCACGCGACCTACACCACGGTCGCCGGCCGCTGGTATATGGCGCCGTCCCAGAACGGGGCGCCCTCCCTGGACGGGCCGTGGAGCATCCTCGCGACGCCGCCGGCCGCGCTGACCAATGCCGCCGCCGCCGCGGCGAAGCAGCAGCCCTACGACAAGCTCGCGGGCAAGCCCAACACGCCGGCCCCGGCGCTGGTGGTGGGGCAGGGGCCGACCGAACTGGTGCTGACCCAGGGGCCGCCCGAATGGGGCGCCGTCAAGGACACCACCCTGCAGGCGATGCGCAACGCCGATCATGCGGTCCTGATGGAGGGCGCGGGCGGCACCGTCTGGCTGCTGATCTCCGGCCGCTGGTTCGCCGGCCCCGGGCTCGAGGGGCCGTGGCACTACGTCGCCCCCGACGCGCTGCCCGCGGAGTTCCGCAAGATCCCGCCCGGCGACCCGGTCGCCAACGTCCTGGTGTCGGTCCCCGGCACGCCGCAGGCGCGGGAGGCGGTGATCGCCGCCTCCGTGCCGCAGACCGCGACGGTCAAGCGCAGCGCCGCGAAGCTCACCGTCAGCTATGCCGGATCGCCGCAATTCGCGCCGATCACCGGCACCAGCCTGACCTATGCGGTGAACACCGCGACCCCGGTGATCGGGCTGCCGAACGGCGTGTTCTACGCGCTGTCGGGCGGCGTGTGGTTCGTCGCTCCCAAGCCGGCCGGGCCCTGGGCCGTGGCCGACATGGTGCCGAGTGCGATCTACATGATCCCGCCCTCGTCGCCGCTGTACTACGTGACCTATGTGCGGGTTTACCAGGCGACGCCCGAACTGGTCGTGGTGGGCTACACGCCCGGCTACATGGGCGTGGTCGTCTCGCCCGCGGGCACGGTGGTCTACGGCACCGGCTACGTCTATCCGGCCTATGTCGGCACGGTCTGGTACGGCTACCCCCCGACCTACGGCTATGGTGCGGGCTTCGCACTCGGGGCGGCGACCGGCTTCGCGTTCGGCTTTGCCGCCGGCGCGATCTGGGGATCGGCCTGCACGCCGTACTGGGGTCCGTACTACTATCACGGCGGGGCGCGCTGGGGCGCGGTGAACGTCAACCAGGTCAACGTCTACAACCGCTGGGGCGGGGCGGCGAGCGTCACAACCGCCAGCGGCTGGCGCGGCGCCAACACCTGGCAGGCGAGCTCCGTCTCCACCTTCAACCCGTATAACGGCCGGCAGACCGTTTCCCAGCAGGGGCGCGTGTACAACAACGCGACCGGCGCGGAAGCCGCCGGCCATCGCGGCGCCACCTACAACCCGACCACCGGCAACGCCGCCGCCGGCCGCTCCGCCGCCGGCTACAACCCGCAGACCGGCCAGTGGGGAGCCGGCGAGCAGCGCGCCTACAACACCGACAACCGCGCCGGGGCCTCCAGCCGGACCGCGACCGGGACCGCCGGCAGCGGCACCGCCACCACCTCGGGCCGGGGCGTCACCTACAACAAGAACACCGGCAATGCCGTCGGCTGGAACAACGGCAGCGTCTATGCCGGCCATGACGGCAACGTCTACAAGCGCGAGGACGGCAGCTGGGAGCAGCACACCAGCAGCGGCTGGCAGTCGGTCAGCCCCTCGGCCAACACCCAGAACCTCGAACAGCAACGCCAGGCCCGCGAACTCGGCGCCAGCCGCTCCTGGGGCGGCGGTGAACGCGGCGGCTGGCGCAATCGCTGAGCCGCGGCGAACCGCGCCAGCCTCGAACAAGGGGAACCTCATGCACACGAAGACTGTCGTCGCCGCAAGCCTCCTGGGTCTCGGCCTGCTCGTCGGCACCGCGCAGGCACAGGCGCCCGCCTCCCCCGTGGTCGGCGCCACGGCCGACACCGCGGTGCTGGTCGCCCGCGCCAAGATCGTGGAGATCGACGCGAAGAACCGCGTGCTGACCGTGCGCGGCCCGGCCGGCAACACCTTCACCCTCGTCGCCGGCCCCGAGGTGCGCAACTTCGCGCAGATCCACAAGGGCGACGAGATCGTCGCGCGGTTCCGGCGCTCCGTCGCCTACGTGATCACCAAGCCCGGCACCCCGCTTCCCGACGTGGCGGTGATCGACACGGCGGCCCGCGCCCCCGCCGGCCACAAGCCGTTCGGCGCCGTCGGTGAACATGTCGCCCTGACCGGCACGATCGTCGCGATCGACACCGAGGCGCACACGCTGAGCGTCATCAACCGGCAGGGCGGCCCGGTCCGCATCCTGGACGTGCGCGATCCGGAGCGGCAGGCGGCGCTCAAGACGCTGAACGTGGGCGACAACATCACCGTCGTCTTCACCGAGGCGGTGGCCGTCTCGGTCGAGCCCGCCCACCACCGCTGATCCTGGGTGGCGCAGCCCCGCACACCGCACGCGCCGGGTCCGGCGGGACTGCCCGCCGCCTCGCCGCTGCGTGCGCGGTGGGACGAGCGGCTCGCCTTCCTGCTGCTCGCGACGACGACCGGCGTGCTGGTCGTCTCGCCGCTGCTGCCCGATACGATCGGCGGACGGGCGGTGCTGCAGGCGCTCATCACCAGCGTCATCCTGATCGCGGCGCAACTCGAGCGGCACCAGCGCGCCTTCGCCGGCACCGTCGTGCTGATCGCGGCCTGGTTCGGGGCGAGCTGGGCCGCGGTGCTGCATCCGCTCCCGCCGCGCTGGCTGGCGCTGACGGCGCACGTGCTCTCGGTGCTGGTCCTGCTGGTCGGGTTCTGGGGCACGCTGCGCCGGGTCTTCGCCGCGCGGGAGGTGGATGCCTCCAGCGTCGCCGCCGGGATTTGCGGCTACCTGCTGATGGCGCTGGTCTGGACCTCGCTCTACCAGCTCGTCGCCACGGTGGATCCCACCGCGTTCCAGGGCGGGCTCACCGGCTCCACGCTGACCGAAGCCGCGTATTTCAGCCTCGTCACCATCACCACGGTGGGCTACGGCGACATCGTCGCGCACAGCCCCGTCGCGCGGATCTGGAGCGGGCTCGAAGCCGTGGCCGGAAACCTCTACATCGCCGTGCTGATCGCCCGCCTGGTCAGCCGCTGGCAAAGCCGCCCGCACCGGTGACGGCATGAGCACCCAGGACCATCTGCCCTGCCACGAATGCGGCCTGCCGCATCGCCTGCCGGACCTGCCGCGCGGGGCTGCGGCCTATTGCCGGCGCTGCGGCGCGCTGCTGCGCAAGCGGCGCGGCGATCCGTGGCAGCGCACCCTGCCGCTCGCGCTCGCCGCGCTGCCGCTGATCCCGGTCATCGTGCTGCTGCCCTTCGTCGGCCTGAACATCGGTGGCCAGCAGGTGCAGACCTGGATGTTCAGCGGGCCGATCGCGCTCCGCCGCGACGGGTTGTGGGAACTGGCCGGGCTCGTGCTCGCCACGTCCTTCCTCATCCCCGTCGTCAAGCTGCTCTGCCTCGTCTTCGTGCTGGTCGGGCTGCGCCTGAAGCGGCCGCCCCGCGCGGTGGTGCCGCTGTTCCACACGGTCGGTCACCTCGGCCCCTGGGCGATGGTGGAAGTGTTCCTGCTGGGCCTGATCGTCGCCTACACCAAGCTCGCCGGCATGGCGCAGGTGGAGATCGGCCCGGCCGCCTGGGCGGTGGTCGCGCTGATGGTGCTGATGGCGGCGGTCGACACCTCGCTCGACCAGGAGGCGGTGTGGCAGGCGATCGACGAACGCGGCCTCGCCCCGCCGCCGGCGCATCGCCCGCCGGATCCGGCGTCGCTGGAACGCACCTGGGCGCTGCTGATCGCCGCGGCGGTGCTGTACGTGCCGGCCAACCTCTATCCGATCATGCGCTACACGAGCCTCGGGAAGGAGACGCCGGCCACCATCATGGAAGGCGTCGTGGAACTGGCCGACGGTGACACCTGGCCGCTGGCGGTGCTGGTGTTCTTCGCCTCGATCACCGTCCCGACGCTCAAGCTGATCGGGATGGCCTACATGCTGATCGCGACCGGCCGCGGCTCCCGCTCGCGGCTGCGCGACCGTGCGCGGCTGTACCGGATCGTGGAATTCGTCGGTCGCTGGTCGATGATCGATGTCTTCATGATTTCGATCCTGGTATCGCTGGTGAACATGGGGGCCCTGATCACCATCGCGCCCGGCATCGGCGCCGTCGCCTTCGCGGCCGTGGTCATCCTGACCATGCTCGCGGCCCTCGCCTTCGATCCCCGCCTGATGTGGCACAATGCGCAGGAGCGCGGACGGTGAACGACATCACCACGGAGCTGCCGGCCGACCCGGTCGTGCGCCATCGCCGCCGGCTGTCGATCGTCTGGTTGATCCCGATCCTCGCGGTGCTGCTCGCCGGCTTCCTGCTGTGGCGGAGCTGGTCGCAGCAGGGACCGACGATCAACATCAGCTTCCGCACCGCGGAGGGGATCGAGGTCGGCAAGACCAAGGTCAAGCTCAAGGCGGTCGATATCGGCACGGTCTCCGCCGTGCACATCGCACCCGACCGCCGGCACGTGATCGTCTCGGTCGACATGTCGCGGGAGGCGACGGAGGACCTGACCGACCGCGCGCGCTTCTGGCTGGTGAAGGCGCGGATCTCCGCGGGCAGCGTCTCCGGCCTCGATACGCTGCTGTCCGGCTCCTACATCGCGATCGATCCCGGGCCGGCCGGCGGCAAGCCGCAGCGCGACTTCAAGGCATTGGAAACCCCGCCGGTCATCGCCTCCGACGAGCCGGGCCGCAGCTTCCTGCTGCACGCCGCGCGGCTGGGGTCGATCGGGCCGGGCTCGCCGATCTTCTACCACGGGCTCACGGTGGGGGAGATCCTGGGCTACGACCTCGGCCCCAACGCCGACAGCGTCACGCTGCATGCGTTCGTCCGCGCGCCCTACGACCAGTACGTGCACAAGGGATCGCATTTCTGGAACGCGTCGGGGATCACCTTCGCCACCGACCCGGACGGGTTCAAGGTCAAGCTGGAGTCGCTCGCCGCGATCCTCTCGGGCGGCGTCGCGTTCGATACGCCGAAGGAGATGCAGGCCACCGCGGTCGCCGAGGACGGGCAGGACTATCCGCTGTACGAAGACCAGGATTCCGCGCAGGCCGCGGGCTACAGCAAGCACATCAACGTGGTGACGTTCTTCCAGGGATCGGTGCGCGGCCTGTCCGTCGGCTCCCCGGTGGAGCTGTTCGGCATCCGCATCGGCAGCGTGACCGGCATCAGCCTGCATCTCGACCCGATCGCGCAGAAACTCGGCGTCGCCGTGCACCTCGAGGTGCAGCCGGAGCGGTTCAAGGTCGACAATGCCGACCAGGACCGCGACCCGTCGGAAGTTCTCCCCATCCTGCTGCGGGCGGGGCTGCGCACGCAGCTCAAGAGCACCAGCCTGCTGACGGGGCAGCTCGCCGTGGCGCTGGACTTCTTCCCCGACGCGCCGCCCGCGACCCTGCAGATGCAGGGCGACACCTTCGTGCTGCCCAGCGAGGCGGGCGACATCGACAGCATCACGCGATCCGTCAGCGACATCGCCGGCAAGCTCAACCGCCTGCCGCTCGACAAGATCGGCGACTCGCTGCTGCAGACGCTGCAATCCGCCGACGCCCTGGTCGCGAGCCCCGAACTGAAGAGCTCGCTGCAATCGGTCGCACAGGCCGCGGACAGCCTGCGGAGCGTGATGCACAACCTCGACGAAGGCCTCGGCCCGACGCTGAAGAAGCTCCCCGCACTGACCAACAGCCTGCAGCAGGCGACCGATCGCGCGGGCAAGGCGCTGGGCTCGATGAACGACGGCTATGGGACGAATTCCGAGTTCTATCGCGGCATCCAGCGGCTGCTTGGACAGATGACCGACATGACCCGCGCGATCCGCTTCCTGGTGGAGTTCCTCGACGAGCATCCCGAGGCGCTGGTGCGCGGCCGCACCGAGGAGGGACGCAGCCGATGATGCGCCGCACCGCACTCCTCCTGCTGCTGGCCGTCGCCGGCTGCAGCTCGCCCGATCCCGTCCTCTACACGCTGCGCGCCACCGACGGCCCGACGCGGACCCCGGCGACCCGCGCCGTCGTGCTGCGGCGCCCGAGCCTGCCGCGGTATCTGGATCGGAATGCGATCGTGACGGCGATGCCGGGATACAAGGTCGAGACCTCGGGCGGCGAGCGCTGGGCGGAGCCGATCGGCAGCATGTTCGCGCGTGTGCTGGTGCAGGATCTCGCGCAGCGCCTGCCGCGGACCACGGTGCTGAACGACCAGACGGCGGTCAGTGTCCCGAACGCGACGGGGATCGACCTCGACGTGCAGGAATTCGGGCCGGATGGAACGGGCGCCGTGGTGCTTCGGGCGCAGGCGGCGATCGATCCCGCGCGCGGGCCGGCCCCGCCGGTGCTGCCGGTGCGGATCGTGGTGCGCCCGGCCGGGACGACCACCGCCGATCTGGTGGGGGCCATGAGCGAGGCGACCGGCCGGCTCGCCGACGCCTTGGCGACCGCGTTGCGCTAGCAAGACAAGGGAAACGATCATGCAAGGACTGGATTTGGGGCGCCGCGGCTTCGGCCTCGTGCTGCTGGGCGGGCTCGCGGCGTGCAGCAAGCCGTCGGTGCAGACGACGCAGGCCTACATGGGCGGCCGCCTGCCGCGCCCCGAACGGGTGCTGGTGGAAGCGTTCGCCGTCACGCCCGACGAGGTGAAGCTCGACCAGGGCGTCGCCGCGCGGATGCAGCGCGCCAACAGCGACGTGCCGCTGTCCGTGCAGCAGATGCAGGTCGCGCGGGAGGCGCAGTCGACCCTCGCCGACACCATGGTCAGGAAGCTGATGGACTATGGCCTGCCCTCGGCGCGGGTGTGGGGCGAGCAGCTTCCGCCCGCCGGACGCTACCTGCTCGTGCAGGGGCAGATCGTCGCGGTGGACCAGGGCAACCGCACGCGCCGCACGCTGGTCGGCTTCGGCGCGGGCAAGAGCGAGATCGCGGCCGACATGCAGCTCTACTTCGCCGAGGGCGAGCGGCGGCCGGTGTTCCTGACGGCGTATGACGGCAGCGATGGCAGCGGCCGTGGTCCCGGCATGGCGGAGACGATGGGGGTCGGCGGGGCCGCCGGCAATCTGCTCGCCTCCACCGCGATCGGCTCCGCCCTGCATCTCGGCACCGAGAGCCGCCGCGCCAACAGCCAGTCCGAGGCGACGCGGCTGGGGGAGATCCTGGCGAAGCAGGTCGCGATGTTCGCCGTGTCCCAGGGCTGGCTGCCGCCGAACGCGGTGTCCTGACCCCCAAGATCCCCGCCGCTCATCGGCGCAAGCGGCAAGGCCGGCCGGGCGGCGATGGCGGGGCGGGGACGCTCGGGCGGGGACGTTCGGGCGGGCGTGGTCGAGCCCGCCCGGCCGTCATGCCGCGCGGCGGCGCATCGGGTGCCGGTCGAGCCGGATGCCATGCGCCTCGTAGCGCCGGCTGAGCTCCGCCGCCCGCTGCGTGATCATCTCCGCGAACCAGTCGTCGTAGGCGCTGCGGGCGGCTGCGGTGGGACCGTCACCCTGCAGGCACAACCCGGCGGCGTGGGCCGCGCGCGCGCCACTGGCCAGCGCGTCGGACAGGCCGCTGCCGCCCGCCGGATCGATCCGCCCGCCCGCATCGCCCGCGATCAGCCAGCCATCGCCGGCAACGGGACGGGTCAGTTGCCATCCGACCGCGGCATGGCTGGTCCGGATCGTCTCCGGCAGCAACGCGACCGATCCAGGCGCCTCGGGGTGCTGGCCGTCCGTGCACAGCACCGTCCATGACACCAGCCCGTCATGCGCAATCATCAGCGTCCAGCCGCTCGGGTGCGGGGTGAAGCGCATGCCGTCGGCGCCGAGGAAGGGCAGCACGCCACGGACCTGACCGCGCGCGGCGATCAGCGGGTCCGACAGCGCGGTGCGGCGCAGGCCGAGCGACCGCCGGAGCCAAGCGGCGCTGCCGCTCGCGTCGATCAGCACGCGGCTGCGCACCAGGCCACCGGCGCAGACCACGCCGCCGATGCGGCCGTTCTCCTGGATGGGAGCCTCGGGCATCTCGTGGCGGAGCCGCGCGCCGCTGCGCACCGCCGCCCGCAGCAGCAGCAGGTCGAGCTGCACCCGGTCCACGTGCCAGCCCGCCAGCGTATCGCGTCCCGCCGCGCTGAAGTGGCCCTGCCGGCAGAGGCTGCGGTGACGCACCCCGATCCGCGCCAGGGCGCTCGTGAAGCCGGCCGGAACCATCTCCGCCGGCGTCGGCACGATCGGGCGCCGCGGCGCCATCATGACCGTGGAGAGCCCGAGGCGGGTGGCGGTCAGCGCGGCGGCGCTTGCGGCGGGGCCACGGCCGAGGATCAGTACGTCGCAGCACTGGACCTGATCCGTCGCCGAGGTTTGGTCCGCCTTGGCGGACGACGCGGCTTTCCGTGGAGTTCGGGAGGCAGGCACCCGGCCGATCGAGGTGATCTCGGTCAGTCGCGCGTCGAACGCGCTGGAGCCTTTGAGCGATTCGGTCATGCCTACCACCCCTGTCTTGCGGCCATGGGCCGGGTCTTCCTGCCGGTACCGGCGGGACGCCGGACGTGGCAGCAGGGGCGATAAAGCAGGAGGCGCGTCAGCGCGGCTGCGAAGGAACCGTCAAAAACCGGCCGGCACGCGGCGGTGCAGCATGAAAACCGGCGTCAAAGCGCGATCGTCGCCGATTTGACGCCCAGGACCGGGGCGCGCGCCGGTTGAAAAGTGCCGGCCGGCGTCACGAAGCGGCGCGCAGCCGCTGCTGGTCGCTCCATGACTCCTGCTGCAGATAGGAGAGGAAAACCGTGCAGTACTGCTTCGCCGTGGTGTTCCAGACGGATTCGCGGAGCGCCTGCCAGCGCTGCTGCCGCTCCTCCAGCCCCATGGTCAGGCCGCGATGGATCGCAGCCGCCACCTCCTCCGCGTCGAACGGATTGACGATCAGGGCGTCCTGCATCGAATCCGCCGCCCCGGCGAAGCGGGAGAGGATGAGCACGCCGGGATCGGCCGGATCCTGGGCCGCCACGTATTCCTTGGCGACGAGGTTCATGCCGTCGCGCAGCGGCGTCACGATGGCGAGCCGCGCGATGCGGAAGAACCCGGCGAGCGTGGTGCGGCGCACCGCGCGGGTCATGTAGCGCAGCGGCACCCAGTCGAACTCGGAGTAGCGCCCGTTGGTGTCGCCGACGATCCGGTCGAGCTCGCGGCGCAGGCGCTGGTAGTCGCCCTGTTCCTCCCGCGAGCGGGCGGCAATCTGCAGGAAGCTCATGCCGCGGCGGTGTTCGGGGTAGTGGGCGAAGAGCCGCCCGATCGCCTCGAACCGGCTCAACAGGCCCTTGGAATAGTCCAGCCGGTCGACGCCGATCCCCAGCGCGCGGCCGGCCAGGCTCTCCCGCAGCTGGCGCGCTTCGATGCTCTGGGCCGCCTGCTCGGCGCAGGTGCGGAAGCCGTCCGCGTCGATGCCGACGGGGTCGACCACCGCCTGGACCGGACGGCCCTGCCAGAGGAACCGGCCGTCGGCGTCGGGCCGGCCGCCCAGCATCTCCCGCACGCAGTCCAGGAAGGCCTGCTGGTACCCGGCGGTATGGAAGCCGGTCACGTCATAGGCGCACAACGCCTCCAGCAACTCGTTGGCGCGGGGCAGCGCCTGCATGATGGCCGGCGGCACGAAGGGGGTATGGAGGAAGAAGCCGATCCGGTTGCGCACGCCGAGGGCGCGCAGTTCCGCGGCGAGCGGGATGAGGTGGTAGTCGTGGACCCAGATCAGGTCGTCGGGCCGGAGCAGGGGGGCGAGGGTGGCGGCGAAGCGCCGGTTGACCGCGCGGTAGGCGGCGTAGTCCTCGCTGCGGAAGGTCATCAGGCCGAGCCGGAAGTGCAGCAGGGGCCAGAGGACGCCATTGGCGAAATGGACGTAGAAGCCGCGATGTTCGGTCTCGGTCAGGTCGATCGTCGCGTAGCTGATGCCGTCGCCCTGCTGGATCGAGGGATCGCCGGCATGTCCGCGCTTGCCGCTCCAGCCGAACCAGAGGCTGCCGGGCCGGAGCGCATCCGCCAGTGCGACCGCGAGCCCTCCCGCGCGAGGTCCGCGTTCGGAGGGAAGCGGAACACGGTTGGATACGACCACCAGTCGCGACATGCGGGTACCTCCTCATCGGCGCCGCCTGCGCGGACGCAGACGGAGCCCTAGCGGTTGATGGAACGCGCAACGGATCGGGTTCGTTTGGGCGGGTCCACACAACTGGCCGTGACCGCCGTCATTTGCCCGAATGCCGTCATATCGCGCCGCAAAAAAACCCGATCCACCCGCGAGCATCCTACCAGACGTCGGGAGCCATCGACATGCGTATTGCCCAGATAGCCCCACTCACGGAGTCGGTTCCCCCCAAGCTATACGGTGGGACCGAACGGGTGGTGTCATTTCTGACTGAGGAGCTGGTGGAAATGGGTCACGACGTGACCCTGTTCGCCAGCGCCGATTCCGAGACGAGCGCGCAACTCGCGCCGCAGTGGCCGTCCGCGCTGCGGTTCGATCCCGGCCTGCGGGATGCCTATGCGCCGGTGATGCGCATGATCGAGGAAGTGGCGCGGCGGTCCGACGAGTTCGACGTGCTGCATTGCCATCTCGATTACTGGACCTTCTCGGTGTTCAGCCGGCTGCACACGCCCTTCGTGACGACACTGCACGGGCGCCTGGATTTGCCGGAACTGTCGCCGATCTACGACTCGTTCCCGCACGTGCCGCTGGTGTCGATCTCCGACGCCCAGCGCGCGCCGCTGCCGCGGGCGAACTTCATCGCAACGGTGCAGCACGGCCTGCCGCAGGACCTGCTGCAGCCGAAGCCGGTGAAGCAGGACTACCTCGCGTTCCTGGGCCGGATCTGCCCGGAGAAGCGTCCCGACCGTGCGATCCGCATCGCCCGCGATTCCGGCATGAAGCTGAAGATCGCGGCCAAGGTGGACCGCGTCGACCAGACCTACTGGGAGGAGGAAATCCGCCCGCTGGTCGACGGACGCCAGATCGAGATGATCGGCGAGATCGGCGACCATGAGAAGGCCGACTTCCTGAGCGCCGCGCATGCGCTGCTGCTGCCGATCGACTGGCCGGAGCCGTTCGGCCTGGTGATGATCGAGGCGATGGCCTGCGGCACGCCCGTGATCGCCTTCCCGGCCGGGTCGGTGCCCGAGATCGTGGAGCACGGGCGCACCGGCTTCATCGTCCGCAACGAGGCCGAGGCGGTGGCGGCGCTGGGCCGTCTCGACACGCTGTCCCGTCCGGCGATCCGCCAGCGCTTCGAGGAGCGCTTCACCGCGCGGCGCATGGCCGAGGACTACCTGGCCCTGTATCGCCGCCTGGCGGTCCGTCAGCGCCCAGCGCTTCGGGTCGTCACCTGAGTTCGGCCGGCCGGTCCCGCGGGACCGGCCGGTCTGCCCCGGTCCGACGGGACCGGCCGGTCTGCCCCGGTCCGACGGGACCGGC
>MKTV01000090.1:48588-51056 GCA_001898425.1 Rhodospirillales bacterium 69-11 | reverse complement strand
CCGACGGGACCGGCCGGTCTGCCCCGGTCCGACGGGACCGGCCGGTCTGCCCCGGTCCGACGGGACCGGCCCTTGGGCTGCTCAGTGAAACGCCGAGAAGTCCGGCTTGCGCTTCTCCATGAAGGCTGCGAACGCCTCGCCCGCCTCGGGGGAGCGCAGCCGCTCCCGGAACAGCGTCAGCTCCTCGGCGATCCGCCCCGGCACGTCGGTCTTGCCGTTCTTGATCAGCTCCTTGGTCTGACGCACGGCCTGCGGCGGCAGGGCGGCCAGCCGTGCCGCGAGTGCCTGCGCCGTCTCCATCAGCGCGGCGTCCTCCACCACCTGGTTGACGAACCCCCACTCCCGCGCGGTCTCCGCGTCGATCGGCTCGCCCAGCAGCAGCATGGCGCTGGCGCGCTGGTGGCCGAACAGGCGCGGGAACAGCAGCGAGCTCGCCGCCTCGGGCACCAGGCCCAGGCTGGTGAAGGGCATGACGAAGCGGGCCGACTTCGCCGCGATCACCAGGTCGCAATGCGCGAGCATCGTCGTGCCGACCCCGATCGCCGGTCCGTTGACGGCACCGACCAGCGGCTTCTTCAAGGAGGACAGGGCGGTCAGGAAGGGCGAGCCGTCCCGTTGCTCGTTGCCGGACGCGCGGCGTTGGAAGTCGGAGATGTCGTTGCCGGAGGTGAAGTAGCTCCCGGTTCCGGTGAGCAGGACGACGCGCACCGCGGCATCGGTGTCCGCGCCCTCGAGCGCCTCCACCACGCGCGCGTACATCGCGCGGCTGAGGGCATTGCGCTTCTCCGGCCGGTCGAAGCGGATCTCGAGCGTGCTGCCCTGCCCCGTGACGGCGACGTTGTCCTGGCTCATCGGTTCCTCCGGTTCTTGCTGCGGCGATTACAGCATCAAACCGGCGGCCTGCTCCACATGGCGGACGCGGTTGGTCCAGCCAGTGCCGAACGTCGCCCACCCGGGCAGCGAGCGGTAGTAGTCGATGCGGGCAGAGGCGAGGGCGCGGACCAGTCCGGCGGCATCGGCCCGCCGCAAGGCCGCGAGCGTGACCGGTCCGACCGACCCGTCCTCCGGCACGCCCAGCAGCCGTTGCAGCATGCGCACCGCGGTGCGGGGGCCGGCATTGACGCCGCAATCGAACACCATCAGGTCGATCCCGGCCGGCATGTCGCCGCAGCGCGCCGGGAGCCAGTAGTTCGCTCGGTAGATCTCGACCGCCTCCTCGCGCGGTAGGGCGCGCACCTCGTCCTTGCCGACCTCCTGCCCGCGCCAGGCGCTGAGTGTGGCGCGCGTGATCCCGAGATTCGTGGCTCCGCCCGGGTCGCGCGGGTCGTCGACGTAGCCGCCTTCCTGCGAGAGCGTCACCGCGACGCAGCGCGCGAACGCATCGGTGGCGGGGGCGGACGGCTGCGTGCCGGGGCTGGCCGCGACCGACCGCAGGGCGTCGATGGCGGTGCGGGTCTGCTCCACATGCGATTGCTGCACGGCCTGCAGCGTCTGCAGCAGCTGGTCGGTGTGGCCGGCCTGGGTGGTCTGCAGCCGCAGCACCGCGCCATCCTTGTCGCGCGAGCCCGAGGACGAGCCGAGCCAGAAGTTCACGACGGTGGCGAAGGCGGTGCCGAGGACGCCGAGGGTGAGATTGACGACGCTGGTCGTGTTGGCGTCGGCGTTCGGCAGCCCGTTCAGCATCAGCAGGGTCAGGACGACGAAGAAGCCGCCGCTGACCAGCACGGAGACGGTGGGGGCGGCGAGGGCGAGGGGGGAATGGGCCGCGCTGAGCCCGGCCAGGAGCCCACGCGCCCCGGCGGTATCGGCGAGCGCGGCGCGGAAGCTGGCGAGTTCGTCCTGCCGCTGGCGGTCGGCGGCGGCGGCCTGGAGGCGCGCGGCTTCCAGTGCCAGTTCGGCAAGTCTCTGCTGCAGGGCGGCGGCGATTTGTGGATCGGCATCGAGCGCCTTGCGCGCGGCGACCGGATCGGTCGCTCCGGTGACGTCCTGGACCGTCTGGACGACCCGATTGGCGATGGTGCCGGCGCGATCTCCGGCGAGAAGCTTGATGAGGTCGGGCAGGAAGGTCGCGGCGAGGGCGATCAGGGGTGGCATGCGCAACTCCGGGCGGGGATGCGCGAACGTCACTATATCTAACAATCGCGTCAACCTCGACCGCGTCATGGCCGGCGCAGGCCGGCCATCCACGACGTCGAGAGTGCGCTTTGTCTGTCCGTGTCAGGTACGCTGTCGCTCGGACACTCACGACCGGCACCGGTGCACGCAGTCGTGGATGGCCGGCCTGCGCCGGCCATGACACGGAAGGGCCCGCGCCGACCGCACGCCGACCGGCACCGTCGCCGCCCGCACGCCGCCGGGCACCGCTGCCCGTGCCGCCCGCACGCCTCCGGCACCGTCGCCGCCCGGCACCGCCGCCGGCCGCCGCCGGGCACCGCTGCCCGTGCCGCCCGGTACTGCCGTCGCCCGCC
>MKTV01000090.1:0-48534 GCA_001898425.1 Rhodospirillales bacterium 69-11 | reverse complement strand
GTTGAATGCGCCGGTGTGGATCTCGGGCGTCCAATACTGCGTCTGGCCCAGGATCCCCGCCGCGGCCGCGCGCGCGCGGATGGTCTCGACCGGCACGGAACTCGACGAGCCGTCCTTCGCCGACCAGCCCAGGGTCATGAAGCCGCCGACATAGGTGGGCACCGCAGCCACGTACGCCGTCACGTGCGGGAAGAAACGGCGCCGTCGCACGCTTGTGTCACGCAGTTCGTCCGCCTGCATGAACGGCACGCCGCATTGGTTCACCACCAGCCCGCGCGGCGTCAGGATGCGTGCACAGTTCTCGTAGAACGCGTCGGTGAACAGCACCTCACCCACGCCGATCGGATCGGTCGAATCCACGATGATCACGTCGAACGCCGCATCCGGCGCGCGCTTCACGTAGTCGATGCCGTCGCCGACGATCACCTCGGCCCGCGGATCGGTCCACGCATCGCCCGCGATCCCCGGCAGGAATTCCTTCGCGAGCCGGATCACCTCGCCGTCGATCTCCACCATCACCGCGCGCTGCACGGTCGGATGCTGCAGCACGCGCCGCAGCACGCCGCCGTCGCCCGCGCCGATGATCAGCACGTTCGCCGCGGCGCCATGCGCGAGCAGCGGCACGTGCGTCAGCATCTCCTGGTAGACGAACTCGTCGCCC
Organism: Rhodospirillales bacterium 69-11; assembly: GCA_001898425.1. Classification (GTDB taxonomy): domain Bacteria; phylum Pseudomonadota; class Alphaproteobacteria; order Acetobacterales; family Acetobacteraceae; genus Rhodopila. Next base: position 47,873 of record MKTV01000090.1, on the reverse strand, counting down.
TCGGTGATCTGGATCACGCCATCCAGCACCATCACGCGGCCATGGGAGGTGCTCTCGAAGATCGCGATGTCCTGGAAGTCGCTCTGCACGCGCGCAAGCTCGCGCTTCACCAGGAAACGCTGGCCCCAATCGGGATAGAGCGTCTCGTTGATCCAGCTATCGGTCGCCATTTCCGTCTCCAGCCAGACGAATCTCCAGACAGACGAATGGGCTCGGACGGCGGGTCCGAGCCCATGGTCCACGCGATAGGCGGGCGGGTCAGACGACCAGGCCGCGCCGCTGCTCGCCCAGGTTGATGGAGGCCGGGGTGAAGGCGGCCTTCAGCGCTGGGATGCCGTGATACGGATTGCAGGCGCCGCACATGAAGATGTCGATCGCCGCGAAGTCACGCTCCGGCCAGGTGTGGATGGAGATGTGGCTCTCCGCCAGCACCAGCACGCCGCTCACGCCGCCATTCGGCGAGAAGTGGTGGAAATGCCCGTGCAGGATCGTGGCGCCGGCCGCCTCGGCGGCTTCGCGCAGCGCACGGTCGATGTGCGCGGGATCGGCCAGGTTGCTGGCGCCCCACAGATCGACCAGCAGATGCGTGCCGGCGAACTTCACCCCGTCCTTCTCGACGAAGTAATCCTTCTGCTCCTCGGGCTGCCCCGCAGTCTCGAGTTCGGTCTGGTTGCTGCTCGGGAGTTCCGAGACCATCCCCAGTGGGCTGAGTGCGTTCATCGCGTACCCCATTCCTACCAGTAGACGGCCTGTTGGACGGTACAAGCGCTGCCGCGCCCGCGCCGTCCCCTGGGGCCAAGGCGGCGGAACATGAGGAAGAGGGGGGCGAGGTGCAAGTGGTTTTCCGCCCCGCCGCCCGCATAAAACGCATGCCCGCGTCGCGAGGGGGACGCGGTGGCGGTCCATCGCGCCGGAGACGCATGGAGGGGTCAGGGAGCGGTGGGGCCTTTGGGCCGGAACGCATCCAGATCGCGCGGCAGGGAGCGGACCAGGCCTGCCTCCATCCCGGCCCGGGGCAGGTCGCCCGTGCCGCGGACCGATTCGGCCGTGAGCAGGCGGAACAGGTCGGTGAGCGGGCCCGGCGCCATGCGCGGCTCCATGCCGGTGCGCAACGCCGCCAACGTCGCCTCGTCGCCTGCTCGTGCGGCCGCCGTGGCGAGGCGCAGCAGGACGCGCTGCTGCGTCTCCGCCAGCGGGCCCGCGCCGGGGATCGTCTTGCCCACGTAATCCCGAAGCGCCGCGGTTGCCGCCGGCCAGTCCTGCGCGCGCTCCAGGATCGTGGCGCGCTTCTCGTCGGCTTCCTGGGTGCCGAGTGCCGCGAGGGCGGCGGTGGCGGCGCCGATCGACCCGGTCTGCGCGGAGGCATCGGCGAACAGCATGGTGCGGCGCGCGGCGAGATCGGGGGGCAGGTCGGGCGAGTCGGACTGGTCGAGCGCCGCGAGGGCGCCCTTCGGATCACCCTCCCGCAGGCGCAGCGCCGCCAGCCTTTGTCCGAAACCCGCGCGGCCGACCCCGGTCGGGGCCGCGCCCATCAGCTTGGCCAGCAGCGGGTCGGCACGCTTCGGCAGGTCGAGCGCCAGCAGCCGGTCGGCCAGATGCGCCTCCAGCACCTCTCCCTCCGGGGTCGCGGGCAGCAGGTCCGCATTCGTATCGGCCAGGGTGACGAGATCGAGCGGCGACATGCGGTCGGCCGCATCCTCCCGCAGCAGGGCCGCGAACGTCTCCAACAGGCGTGCGTGCGTCGCGGGAGCAATGTCGGGGAAGTCGGCCTCGGTGTTGCGCAGGATCGCGAGCGCCTTCGCCCATTCGCCGGCCTGCTGCCGCAATGTGGCGAGGCGGTCGCGGATCCCGAGTTCCAGCGCGTCGCCGCGCCACGCGTAGAGCAGGCGGTCGAGGCGTTCGGCGGCCTCGTGCGGGGTGATCAGGCCCTGCGCGAGACGGAGTTCCACTGCGCGCACGGCGGCGCGGCTGCGGTCGCGCTGGTCCCGGCCGGCGGCCAGCACGTCGTACTCGACGAGGGCCCCCGCCGCATCCCCCTGCGCCTGCTTCAGCAGCGCCCGTGCGAAGGCGAGATGCGGGTCCTCCGGTCGCGCCTTCAGCAGGGCCGCCGCGGCGCCGGCTTCCCCGCCCAGGATCATGGTCTCGGCGATCAGCGGCAGGATGCGGTCGCGGATCGGATCCGGGTAGGTGAGCGCCAGCCGGCTGGTGGCGGCCATCACCGCCGCGGCTCGTGGAGAGCCTTCCTGACGCATGGCGCCGCGGATCGCGCGCCAGAGCGCGATCTCGTCCGTGCCGGACAGGCGCGGGTCGGACAGGCCGCCGGCGTCGTCGATCCGTCCGGCCAGCAGCGCCGCCACGCCGGACAGGCCGGCGAACTCGGCCGACAGCCCCGTGCGCGGCGCCTGTTCGGCGGCGAGCTGGAGCATCGCGCCGGCTTCCGCCGCCATGCCCAGCGCCAGCATGCTGCGGGCGGCGACGAGGCGCCGCGGGCCGCGGGCCTGGAGCGGCACGGAAGCGATTTCGGTCATCTGTTCGGCGAGGTGCCGCGCCAGCACCTCGGTCGGCATGTGCGGAAAGTGGAACCGGCGGGTGAGGGCGATCGCATCCGCGAGCAGCTCCGCCCCCTCGGACCCCGGGGAGAGCGCGAGACCGCCGGGTTCGCCGACCAGCATGAACCCGTTCGGCGCGACCCGCAGCCCGACCCGATCGGCAAGCGGCTCCGCGACGACGCCCTGGCCGGTGAGGAGCAGGTCGAATTCGGCGCCGCGCCGCGGCGTGAGCACCGCCTGCCCGCCGCGGCGCTGGGTGCCCACCAGCAGCGTGGCGCCGCTGTCCGGATCCGGGATCGAGACCACCTGGCCGGGCGCATCCGCCGCCAGCGTGATCCGTCCCTCACCGCTGGTGGGGACGATCGGGGCGAGGCGGGGCGGGGTGGGGACCAGGGAGATGCGCCACCCCTGGGCCGTCTGTGCGAGCGTCGCCACCCGGTCCGGCGCGACCGGAAGCCGGATCAGCGTCGCGGTCGGCAGCAGCACGACGGAAGCGGCGCCGAACGCGCGATCGCCCCGCAGGCCGGCCATGTCGATCGGGCGGCGTTCGTCGAACACGAGGTAGGTGGTGCCGCCGCGGCTGAACATGGCGGCGCCGGTCCGCAGACCGAACGGCACGATCATCGCGGCACCCGCGACACCGGGCGGAACCGCGGTGCGACGGGCGGTGATGGCAGGCGGGCCGTCGAGGAGCTCGCGTCCGGTCAGACGCGCCGGCGGCAGGGGTTCGAGGAACCCGGTCCCGTTCAGGGGCGGGCCGGCGGGCGTGTCGTCGGCTGGCGTCGCCGGAAGGCTTGAAGCAGGGGACGGCGCTGGCGGCGCGGGGGGCAGTGGACTGGCGGGTGGTGTGGGCGGGGTAGGCGCGCCGGCCGCCGAAGCGTGACGTCCCTTCGGCGCGACGGGTTGCGTGACCGTCCCCGGCGGTGGAGGTCCCCCCGATGACGCAGCCGGCGAGGCGGCGGGCTGTGACGCGGCCCCCGGCAGCGACGCCCCGAAGGCGCCCGCGCCGGGAGCCGCGCCGGTCAGATGCGCCACGGGCCCGGCCGCGATCCCGTCGGCATAGGCGAGGTCGCCGGCGCCGGCCCGTCCCGCCGGCGCCGTGAGCAGCAGAAGAACCGCGATCCGGACGCCGACCCGCCGCACGCGACGGACCGGCGCCGCCCGTGGGGTCACTCGAAACTGGCCAGCAGCTTGTCGATGTCCGACTGGTCCATGGCGTGATGCGGCAGCTGCGGGCCGTTCAGCAGGTCCGCCTCGCCCGACGCTCCCGCATCGCCGGCCGGCGTGGTCGCGGGCCGCGGCGCCGCGTGCTCCCCGAACGTCGCGACGATATGGGCCACCTTGACCTCGATCGTCTTCAGGGTCGCGACCACCTTGGTGATGCGCTGCCCGGTGATGTCCTGGAAACTGCACGCCTCGTAGATCTTGGTCGTGGCATCCTGCAGCTTCGTCGCGTCCGCGCCCTGGAGGCTCTCGGCCACCGCGTCCAGCGTCTCGCAGCTCTCGAGGATGCTGTGCGTCGCCGAGGCCGTGTGCTGCACGATCGCATCCAGCTCGTCCGTCGCGAACGGGATGTGGCTGTCGGTGATGTCGTCCACCTTCAGCGCGGCGATCTCCTGCTTGGCGGTCGCGATCGTGCGGCCCAGCTCCTCGACCTCCGCGAGGAGGGACACTTCCTTGGGGTTCAGATCCCCGCTCATCGTCGTCAACACGGCTCTGACAACCTCCGCGACCATTTCGGGTTCGGCTTGCGGCTTGCGGGCCTGCAGCTCCGCGAGGCGTTCACGCAGCTCCGGCGAGAACGGGTCCGATGCGCGATCTCGGTGTGCGGCTCCCGTCTCATGCATGGCCGAGGACCTTTTCGATCTTGTCCCGCAGCGTCTCGGCGTTGAACGGCTTGACGATGTAGTTCGAGACGCCGGCCTGCTTGGCGGCGACGACGTTCTCGGTCTTGCTCTCCGCCGTGACCATGATGAACGGCATGCCCTTCAGCTTGGCGTCGGCGCGGACTTCCTGCAGCAACTGCAGGCCGGTCATCGGCTGCATGTTCCAGTCGCTGATGACGAGGCCGAAATTCCCGCTGCGCAGCTTGGCCAGCGCCTCCGCTCCGTCGGTCGCCTCCTCGACGTTGTGGAATTCGATCTGCTTCAGCAGGTTCCGGATGATCCGCAACATCGTCTTGTAGTCGTCGACGATGAGGACGTTCATGGACTTGTCGATGGGCATGGGACGGGTCCTTTCAAGCGCAACCAGGGCGCTCAGCCTGGCGTCTTCGAAGCTTTCTGGGCGGTGGCCTGGGCGCCGGTCTCGGCGGATTGCGGGGCGGGCGGTGGCGAGGGCGGCCGAGCGGCCTGCATCGCGGCAATGGCGGCCGCGACCGAGGCCGCCAGAGGGGTCGGCTTGCCGCTGCGGGGCGCGGTGACGCCGGCAGGCGGCGGAGCGCCGTCCGGCGTCTCGGCTCCGCCGGCTCCACTCCCGCTTGCGCCAGACGTCGTCGCGACGATTGATCGTGTGGTTGTGGTCGCGGGGGCCGCGGCGGTCGCGGTGGTTGCGGCGGGCGCGGACGGAGCCGCCACGACCGGTGCAACCGGCGGCTTCGGCGCCGTCGGGGATGCGACCATGCCCGCCGATCGCGGCGGTTCGCCCGCGCCGGTCGGGGAAGCCGCGGGCGCCGGTCGCGGTACTTGCAGCAGGACTGCCGGCGACGTGTCGGCCCGCTGCGTCGCCGATGCGGCGGCGGCCGTCGAACCGGCGCGGGCTTGCGGCACCGGCGGCACGGTCGCAGCCACGGGTGGGGTGCTGCTCAGGCTGCCCGTCGGACCGGGCTGGCCCGCGGCGGGCTTCGACCCGGATCCGGAATGCGGAGCCGCCCCCGCGGGTGCCGCCGCGTTCCCCGCCCCCGTTGGCGCGGCCGCTTGGCCCGGTCTTGCCCCGGCTGGCGCGGCCACGGCACCAGCGCCGGCCGGTGCCGGAACGCCGCCGGCCCCCAGCGCCCCTGGTGCCCCCGCGCCGCTCGGACCCGTCGCACCCGCCGCCGCCACACCGTTCGGACCCGTCGCACCCGCTGCCGGCGCGCCCGCCGGTGCGCCTGCCAGCGGATCGGCCGACCCGGTCGAGCCCCCCGCCTGTGCGCCGGTCAGGCCGTTCGGCATGCCAGCCGAGGGTCCAGCTCCGCCGCCGGCGGGGGCGGGCGCCGCGTTGCGCGCGCTGCGCAGTTGCGCCAGTTGCGTCGTCGCCTCCCGCGCGCGATCCGGATTCATCGCGGCCAGCACCAGGGCCGCCTTCGAATCCTTCATCCGGTCCAGCACGTTCAGCAGCACGTCCTTCTCGAGATCGTTGAAGATCGTCGCCGCGTCGCGCGGCTTCATCGTCTCGTAGACCTTCACGAGACCCTGCCAGCTCGCCTCTTCCCGCTGGGCGCGACCGGTCTCCAGCGCCTCGAGCCGTTTCTGCAGCGCCGTCAACTCCCCCACGCGCGCGGCGAGCTTCTGTTCCGCCGCGGTCAGCATCGATTCCCGAGCCGCCAGCGCGGCGTCGCGGGCGTCGAGCTCCTGCCGGCGTTGACGCAGTTCCAGCAGCACGGCGCGTTCGGCCGGGCTGACCGGTGGGTCGGACGGCTCGGGCGGGGCGGTCGGTGCGGGTGCCGCCTCCTCCTTCGTCGCGCCGTGCTTGGCATCGGCCGGCTTCGCGGGCTTCTCCGCGCTCTTCTCCGCCGGTTTGCTCGGCCCGTGACCGGCCGCCTGGGCGGTCGCGATCATCGTCGCCTGTGGCGCCGGGGGACCGGACACGACGCTGCGCACGAGCGCCACCGACTTCGTGGCGAGCAGCGCGCCCATCAATGCGATCGTCGGCGGCAGCAGCCGGGTGGAGGGCAGGGCGCGCATCACCGCGTCATCCGCAAGGCGCGCAGCAGGTCGCGTTCCGCCTGGCTGCGCACACGGGGCGCCGGCGCTTCGGCCGCACCATCATCCCCGGCCGCGGCGTAGGCGGGTTCGGCAGACCCGAACCGATCCGTGGGTGCGAGCCGGTCCGCCCGAGCGGGACCGTCCGTCGCCAGCGGGCGCGCCGCACGTACCAGCGCGTCGAGGCGATCGGCGAGACGTTCACCCCGTTCCATCAAAAAGCTCAGGTCGTCCTTCAGCGACAGGCCGCCTTCGATCTGTCGTGCGATCTGCCGGCCGGCCCCCTCGGTCGCGTGGCGCAACTGCTCCACGCCCTGTTCGGCCTGGCGGGTGCTGGCGTTGAACGCGTCCACCAGTTCCTGCAACGCGGCGCGATCGCGTTTCAGCACGCCCAGGGCACGCTCCAGCCGGACGGCGTGGAACAGCGTGGCCGCCAGCATCAGCACGAGGACGGCTTCGAGGATCCATTCCATGCCGCCGAGTGTGCGCCCGGGCCCGTTAGCAATGTGTCAACGCGCGCGGGGCAGGTTGCGCGGCATTGCGAGGACGCGGGATCGGCGTGCGCACGGCACCGGCGTGCGGGTCAGCCCCGCTCGCTCTGGGGCGCGCGGGGGACGTCGCGCTCGATCCTGACCGCGACGCGGCTCTTGCGCCGGCCGACGCGGGCCTCGAACAGCGTCACCGTGCCGCAGCGTACCTGCACCGGCGCGCCCGCATTGGTGTTCAGCACGATCTTCGAGCCGGGCTGCAGCGCGACCACGTCCGACAGCCGCATGGTCTGCTCGTCGAGCACGACGTGCAGGTCGACGTCCGTGTGCCACAGCTCCTCGGCCAGGTGCGTCTCCCAGATCGAGTCGCGGCCGAACTTCTCGCCCATGAACTGCTGCAGCAGCAGCTCGCGCACGGGCTCGAGCGTCGCGTAGGGCAGCAGCAGCTCGAGCCGTCCGCCGCGATCCTCCATGTCGATGCGCAGCCGCGCGAGCACGGCGGCGTTCGACAGGCGGGAGATGGTGGCGAATCGCGGGTTCACCTCCAGCCGCTCGAAGCGGAAGGTGACGGGGCAGAGCGGATCGAAGCTCGCGGACAGGTCGGCCAGCACGACCTGGATCAGCCGCTCGACCAGCGTGCGCTCGATCGTGGTGTAGGGCCGCCCCTCGATGCGCATGGCCGCGGTGCCGCGCCGGCCGCCCAGCAGCACGTCGACGATCGAGTAGATCATCGCGGAGTCGACGACCATCAGCCCGTAATTGTCCCACTCCTCCGCCTTGAAGACGGCCAGCATCGCGGGCAGCGGGATCGAGTTCAGGTAGTCGCCGAACCGCAGCGAGAGGATGTTGTCGATCCCCACCTCAACATTGTCGGAGGTGAAGTTGCGCAGGCTGGTCGACATGATCCGCACCAGCCGGTCGAACACGATCTCCAGCATCGGGAGCCGCTCGTACGAGACGAGCCCCGAACTGATGATCCGCTGCATGCCCGTGCGGGCTTCGCCGCCTGCCGGGCCTTCGTCGAAGCCGAGGAGGCTGTCGATCTCCGCCTGATTCAGCACGCGCGCGGGCTGCGTGGGTGTGCCGCCTTCCTCCGCTTCCTCCGTCTCGGCGCCCCAGGCGGCGGCGAGATCCTCGTCGGATTGTTGCTCCGTCTCGCTCATGCGCCGCTACTGGATCAGCATCTGGGTGAACAGCACGTCGACCACCTTCGCCGGTGCGGCCGCGACGTTGGCGCGCACGATCAGCTCCTCCCGAAGGCGGTAGGTGCCGGCCGACCCGCGCAGCTCCTCGGGCCGCATCTCGCGCAGGTATGTTTGGAACATGTCCTGCAGCCGCGGCATGGCGGCCTTGATGCGCTCCGCATCCTCGGCTTTCGCAAGTTCCAGCCTGGCCTGCAGCTTCAGGTAGCTCTGGCGATGGGCGCCGCCGTTCAGGTTGGCGACGATCTCGGGCAGGTCGACGAAGACCGGGGGTGGCGCGGGCTTCGGCGCCTCCGCCTCCGCCGCGGCGTGACCCTCCTCATGCCCGCCAAGCCCCAGCAGGCCAGGCAGGATGCCGGTGAACCAGAGCCCCGCGAGGATGCCGGCCAGCAGCAGCGGAACCGCGAGCAGGATCAGCTTGCCCTTGCCGGACTTCTTCTTCTCGGGCGCCGCCTCGGCGGTGCCTGCGGGCGCGGCGGCGGCCGGTGCTGAGCTCATGCCGCGCAGGCTGACAGCGCTGCGTTAACGAAACCTTGCCCGCGCGGCAGGCTTCACCCGGCACGATCGGGGAGGGCGGCAATTCCTGCCGTGCCCACCGACCGCGACACGAGCCGGCGGCCGCGCTCCGCCGCGATTTCTCCGCTGGTACGGGACTTGCTGTCCGGATCGGTGCCGGACCAGTCGGCGCCAGGAGCAGGCCGCATGAACCTCTCGACCAACATCGCCACGTCCCGCCTGATCGCGCAGCAGCGTGCGATCGACGTCGCGGCCAACAACATGGCGAACGCCAACACGCCCGGGTTTAAGGTCGAGCGCATGCTGTTCAGCGACTGGCTGAGCCGGCAGCGCAACGTCGATCCCCCCGCGGGCGGGCGCGTGATCGCGTATACGCAGGATCGTGCGACCTGGCGGGAAGACCAGTCCGGCACCATCACCCATACGGCGAACCCGTTCGACCTCGCGCTCACCGGCGACGGGTTCTTCACGGTGCAGACGCCGCAGGGGCCGCGGCTCACGCGTGACGGCCGGTTCGGCCTCAAGCCCGACGGGACGCTGGCGGACAGCGCCGGCTTCGCCGTGCTCGACGCGAACGGGCGGCCGATCCAGCTCTCGCCCGCCGACACCCGCGTCACCGTCGCCGGCGACGGCACCATCTCCAGCGAGAATGGCCAGCTCGGCCGCATCGGCGTGGTGCGCGTGACCGACAAGATGCGGATGACCGCCGAGGGCAACACGAATTTCCGCGCCGACGCGCCGACCGCGCCACTGCCCGCCCCGGGCATCGTGCAGGGGGCGATGGAGGACAGCAACGTCAAGCCCGTCGTCGAGATGACGCGGATGATGGCGGAGCTGCGGGAATTCCAGCTGGTCACGCAGTTCGTCCAGGCGGAGTCCGACCGCCAGAAGGACGCGATCGACAAGATCCTGACCCCGCGCGGCTGACGCGTGGCTGATCCAACCCCGTCCCCCGACCCACCCGAGACCAGGAGCACGCCATGCGCTCGCTCGACATCGCCGGCACCGGGATGCAGGCGCAGCAGACCAACGTCGAGGTCATCTCGAACAACATCGCCAACATGTCGACCACCGGCTTCAAGCGGCGGCGGGCGGAGTTCCAGGACCTGATCTACCAGAACCTCCGCCGCGTGGGGTCGAACAGCTCCGACACCGGCACGCTGGTTCCCTCAGGCGCGCAGGTCGGCCTCGGCGTGAAGACCGCGGCGATCTACCGGATCAACGCGCAGGGCAACCTGCAGCAGACCGGCAACACGCTCGACATGGCGATCCAGGGCAACGGGTATTTCCAGGTGACCCTCCCCTCGGGCGACACGGCCTATACGCGGGACGGCACGTTCGGGCTCGCCGCCGACGGCACGATCGTCACGGCGGACGGCTACACGGTGCAGCCCGGCCTGCAGATCCCGTCCAACGCCACGGGTGTCACGGTGAACGGCTCCGGCCAGGTGCAGGTGACGCTGCAGGGACAGACCGCGCCGCAGACGGTCGGCCAGCTCCAGCTCACGGTCTTTCCGAACGAGGCGGGGCTCGAGGCGCAGGGCGACAACCTGTTCCTGGAGACCGCGGCCTCCGGCGCACCCGTCTCGGGCAACCCCGCCACGCAGGGCTTCGGGTCGGTGATGCAGGGCTTCGTCGAGACCTCCAACGTCAACATCGTCACCGAGATCACCAACCTGATCACCGCGCAACGGGCCTACGAGATGAACAGCCGGGTGATCACCACCAGCGACGAGATGATGTCCACCCTGACCAACCTGCGGTGACCGCCATGCGCGCCTTGTTCCTGCTTCCGCTGCTGCTCGCCGCCGCCGGCGCGGACGCGGCCACGCTGCGGCCGGCGACCACGCTGCACGGGCCCCTCGTGCTGCTGCGCGACCTGTTCGACGATGCCGGTCCGAATGCCGGCCGCGTGCTGGGGCCGGGGCCCGCGCCGGGCGGGCGGATCGTGGTGGAGGCGCCCCAGCTCGCGGCGATCGCGCGGCAGTTCGGCGTCGCCTGGCGCCCGGTCTCGAAGGGCGACCGCGCGGTGCTGGAATGGCCGGGCCGGCCGCTGCCGCGGCAGGAGGTGGTGGCCGCGGTGCGCCTCGCGCTCGTCGCGTCCGGCGCCGCGGAGGACTGCCTGATCGAGCTGCCCGGCTTCAACCCGCCGCTGGTGCCGCTCGAGGCGGCGCCGCGCGCCGACGTCACGCAACTCGACTACGAGTCCGGCACCGGGCGCTTCACCGCGGTCCTGAGCGTGCTCGCGCCCGGCATGGAGCCGGTGAACACGCGGGTGTCCGGACGCGTGGAGGACACGATCGAGCTGCCGGTGACCACGACGCGGCTGAACGCGGGCACCGTCCTGCGGCCGGAGGACGTCCACCTCGCCCGCATCCCGGCGACGCTCGCGCGCGGCGAGGTGGTGCACGACGTGGCGGACGCGGTGGGCATGCAGATCAAGCGCTCCGTCGCGGCCGGCCAGCCGCTGACCACCGCCGATCTGGCGCGCCCCGTCACGGTCGTGCGCGGCGCCACGGTGCAGATGCGGCTGCAGTCGCCGGGGCTCGAGCTGACCGGCCAGGGCGTGGCGATGGAGGCCGGCGCGACGGGCGAGCGGATCCGGGTGCTGAACCCGACCTCCCGCGCCGTGCTGGAGGCCGAGGTGCTGGGTCCGAACCTGGTGCGCATCGCCCCGAACGCGCCGGTGCGGCTGGCGCGCGGCGCCGGGGCCGGGGTGCGCGTGCCATGAGGCGGCGTCGCCAGGCGGTTCGGCTGCTCGCGGCCGGGCTGTGTCTCGCAACCGGGGGCTGCGGCGCGTTGAGCCGGCTGTCCAACCTGGGACGGCCGCCGGAGATGAGCGCGACCGCCGATCCGACCAAGCAGGAGACGTGGCGGCCGGTCAGCATGCCGATGCCCGCGCGGGAAGCGGCGCCCAACGAGGCCAACGCGCTATGGCGCCAGGGCGCGCGCGCGTTCTTCAAGGACCAGCGGGCGGCCGCGGTGGGCGACGTGGTGACGATCATCGTCAGCATGAACGACACCGCGAACATGAAGAACGTGTCCTCGGCCGACCGCACGAGCAAGGAGGCGATGGGCATTCCGAACATGTTCGGGATGGAGAACCTGCTGCCCAAGACGATCACCGACCCGTCCAAGCTGTTCACCGCCAACAGCAACAACAACAACACCGGGACCGGCCAGATCCAGCGCAACGAGGCGGTGCTGCTGCGGCTTGCCGGCGTGGTCACGCAGGTGCTGCCGAACGGCAACCTGGTGGTGGTGGCGCGGCAGGAGTTCCGGGTGAACAGCGAGCTGCGGGAGCTGCAGGTCACCGGCGTGATCCGGCCGCAGGACATCGCGTCCAACAACACGGTGATGCACGACCGGATGGCGGAGGCGCGGATTTCCTATGGCGGGCGCGGTCAGCTGACCGAGGTGCAGACCGGCCGCTGGGGCCAGCAGCTCGCGGACATCCTGCTGCCGTTCTGACGCGCTCGGAAGCCAGGGCGGACGCCTTCGTGGTCGGTGCCGGTCGCTTTCGGCGGGGCTGGAGCGGTCCTCGGGGGGCGCTTTCCCGGCGCGGCCGGTCGCTCTCCTCGTCCTCGCCGAGCGCTCTCCTCGTCCTCGCCGGGCGCTCTCCTCGTCCTCGCCGGGCGCTTCCCTCGTCCTCGCCGGGCCCCGACCCGGCGATCCCTGCCGGCACATGTCGACGGCACCTGGAGCTGTGTGCCGGTGGGGGTCCGCGGGTCGAGCCCGCGGATGACGGGAGTGGGGTGGCGCGAGCCGGCAGGTGACGGGTGTGGGGTGGCGCGAGCCCGCGGATGACGGGAGTGGGGTGGCGCTCCGGCCCCACGCCCCCGCCCCACCGCCGCTCCACCCCTCGCTTGACCCGCCCGCGTGGCCGGCGCATCTCTCGCGCGCTGCCAGACGGCCGGACGACCGCTGCCCCAGGGTCACCCCCCGGGGTGGAGGAAAGTCCGGGCTCCACGGGAACACGGTGCCGGCCAACAGCCGGCGGGGGCGACCCCAGGGACAGTGCCACAGAAAGCAAACCGCCCGCGCAAGAGGGTCGTGACGCCGGCCGGCGAGGTCACCCCTCCACGGCCGGCCGGATCGGCCGCTCCCGCGGGCAAGGGCGAAACGGTGCGGCAAGAGCGCACCGCGCCCCTGGCAACAGGGGCGGCAGGGTAAACCCCACCGGGAGCAAGACCGAATAGGAGCGGCCGCCCTCGCAAGAGGGCAGGGGCGTTCCCGCCTCGCCGTTCGGGTTGGTCGCGTGAGGCGCGTCGCGAGACGCGTCCCAGAGGAATGGTCGTCCCGCACCGCGAGGTGCGGACAGAACCCGGCTTACAGGCCGTCTGGCAGCGCTTTCATTCCGTTCAAAGCACGTTCCGAGACGCTTCCGAAAGGAACAAATCGTGAAAGTAGAGCGGGCGCGGAATTCCGTTGGGGTGACTCGGCAGCGCGCTCGATAAGTCGTTGATCGAGGCCCCAAAAATCCGAGTCGTCCCATCCCGGGGGGAGACGAAACGCTTTGACGCCCATGAAAGCCCATGGTATCCCATGCTCACCCAAGACGAGGGGGCGAGCCGGGGAAACGCGCCGGCGCAGACGCCCTCGCCGCGGGAAAGGCCAAAGCGGGTTGAACAGGCAGGCAGCCCGCTTCCGCCGACCATCACCGGACGGTCCTGCCGCCCACCAGCGAGGCTCCCAGCGAGAAAGGCGGTCGGGTCCGGATGGCCCATTTCCTCGGCACCCACCAGAACAGGCTGGACGCCAAGGGCCGCGTTTCCGTCCCGGCGCCGTTCCGCGCCCTGCTGAAAGCGCAGAGCAGCAGCCAGGGTCCGGGGATTTCGCTCGTGCTGCGACCGTCGCATCAGCACCCCTGCATCGAGGCCTGGCCGGAACGGGCATTCCAGGCGCTGGCCGAACCGCTCGAGCGGCTCGACCATTTCAGCGAGGAGCACGACGACCTGGCCGCCGCCCTGTATGCCGACGCCTATCCGGTGGAGACCGACAAGGAGGGACGCATCGTGCTGCCCGATAGCCTGGTCGGACATGCCGGCCTGACCGAAGCGGTCGTGTTCATGGGCCTCGGCAAGACCTTCCAGATCTGGGAGCCGCAGGCGGCCGAACGCCGCCGCGCCGAGGCGCGCGAGCGGGCCCGCGAGCGCCGCTTCACCCTGCCGGGAAGCGCGCCCCTGCCGGGAAGCGCGTCATGAGCGGCGCCATGCAGCCCCCGGCCTCCCGCGGCGCCGCGCGTCCCGGCCATATCCCGGTCATGCTGCCCGAAGTGCTGGAGGCGCTCGCGCCTCGCGCGGAGGGTGTCTATCTCGACGGCACGTTCGGCGGCGGCGGCTACGGCGCGGCGATCCTGCAGGCGGCCCCCTGCACGCTGTGGGCGATCGATCGCGATCCGGCGGCGATCGCGCGCGGCGCGAGCCTGGCCGCCCGCTTCCCCGGCCGCCTGCATCTGATCCAGGGCCAGTTCGGCGACATGCTCGACCTGCTGGCCGCCCGCGGCGTCACCGCGCTCGACGGCGTGGTGCTCGACCTCGGCGTCTCCTCCTACCAGATCGACGATCCGGCACGCGGCTTCTCCTTCCGCGCGGATGGGCCGCTCGACATGCGCATGGGCGATCATGGGACGACCGCGGCCGACCTGGTGAACGGGCTGCCCGAGAAGGCGCTCGCCGACCTGCTCTACGAGCTGGGGGAGGAGCGTGCCTCCCGCCGCATCGCCCGCGCGATCGTCGCCGCTCGTGCCGAGGCCCCCGTCACCACCACCGGCCGGCTCGCCGCGATCATCCGCTCCGTCCTGCCGCCCGACCGCTCCGGCATCGACCCCGCGACCCGCAGCTTCCAGGCGCTGCGCATCCGGGTGAACGACGAGCTGGGCGAGATCGAGCGCGCGCTGGACCAGGCCGCCCGCCTGCTCGCGCCCGGCGGCCGGCTCGTCGTCGTCTCGTTCCACTCGCTGGAAGACCGCATCGTGAAGCGCTTCATGATCGAGGCCGCCGGCCGCACGCCCGCCCCCTCGCGGCACGATCCGCGCGGGTTGATGGCGCGTTCGGCCGCCGGGTTCCGCCTGCTGACCGCCAAGGCGCAACGCCCGTCGCGCGCCGAGACGGAGGCCAATCCCCGCGCCCGCAGCGCGCGCCTGCGCGCGCTCGAACGCCTCCATGCTGCCGCCATCGTCGAGGAGAGGACGGCGCCATGATCCGCCCGATCACCTGCATCTGCTTCGCCATGGCCTTCGGGTCCGGCCTCTATCTCTACCAGTCCAAGCACGCCGCCCAGGTGCTCGACCGCAAGATCGAGCGCACGGTGCGCGAGACGGAGGCGATCCGCGACCAGACCCGCGGCCTCGTCACCGAGTGGACGCTGCTGAACGATCCGGAACGGCTGCGCCAGCTCGCGGAGCAGTATCTGCCGAACCTGCGGCCGGTGGCGCCCAGCCAGTTCACCTCGATGGCGGACCTGGACAGCCGCCTGCCCGCGCCGCGCCCGGTCGTGCCCGAACCCT
The DNA here is from genome assembly GCA_001898425.1 of Rhodospirillales bacterium 69-11. Taxonomy (GTDB): domain Bacteria; phylum Pseudomonadota; class Alphaproteobacteria; order Acetobacterales; family Acetobacteraceae; genus Rhodopila. The sequence goes on along the minus strand of MKTV01000090.1, from coordinate 32,708 downwards.
CGCCCGTGCCGGTCGCCTCGGCCGATCCCGCCGCCTCCGGCGCCGTGGCCGATGCCGGCGCCGAGGCCGCGGATCCGAACGCCTCGAGCCTCGCCTCGGCGGATGGCGGTGGAGATCTGCTGCCGGTTCCGCCGCTGCCGCCCGCGGCCCCGCCCGCGCCGGTGGCGGTCGCCGCCGCGTCCGTTCCCGCCCCCATCCAGGCGCGGCCGGTGGAGCGCAGGCCTGCGCCGGTGCCCGCGCCCGTCGCGGCCGCCACGCCGACGGTGCGCGCCGTCCAGACCGTCGCGCTGGTCCAGCCGGTCGCCCCGCGCGTGCCCGCGCCCGAACCGCGCGCCGAACCCCGGGTGGCCGAGACGCGCCCGGTGGAGAACCGCCCCATCGAGCTCCGCCCCGCCGAGTTCCGCCCCGCGCCGTCCCGTCCGGCCGAAGCGCGGGCGCAGGACCTGCGCGCGACCGAGAGCCGGGTCGCCGCCGCGGTGCCGGTGCGCGCGATGACGCCGGCGCCCGCGCCGATGGCGCGACCGGCCGCCCAGCCCGCGATCCAGCCGGTCCGCGCGGTGCCGGTCGCCGCCCCGGTGCCGGCGGCCCCCGCTCCCGTCGGCGGCGGCTCCCTCCTCGGCATGGCGCATGGCGGCGGGGCCGCACCGCCGCCGCTGCCCGTCCCGGTGCCGCGGCCCACCCCGGTGAGCGCCTGGTCCAACCAATGGGGCACGGGCGGCTAGGCACGGCATGAACGACGATCGCGAAAACCCGCCCTCCCCGGACTCGCCGCCATTGAACGGCGCCGGGTTCGGCCGTCCGGCCCGCCGCCGCGGCGCCGCGCGCGCCGATGCGGTCCCCATGATGGAGACCGTGCGGGTCACCGAACCGGACCTGAAGCGCCGCGCCGCGATGGAGAAGACGCGCGGGCGGCTGGTGATCGCCGCCGCCGGCTTCGCGGTGCTGTTCCTGGCCGTGGTGGGGCGCCTCGCCGACGCGACCATCCTCCGCCCGCTCGCGCCGCATCGGCCGGAGCGGCCGATCGCCGCGCTCGCCCCGTCCGCGAAGCCCGCCGAAGCCACCACCATGATCGGCGAGCGGGCGATGATCGTGGACCGGAACAACCAGATCCTCGCGGTCTCGATGCCGACCGTGTCGCTGTTCGCCGATCCGCGCCAGATCATCGATCCCGCCGAGGCGGCCCATAAGCTCAAGCAGGCGCTGCCGCGGCTCGACGAGGATCGCGCCCGCGCCCGCCTGTCCGAGTCGAAGCGCTACTTCGTCTACCTCGAGCGGCAGATCACCCCGCGCGAGGAGCTGGCGATCAACAACCTGGGCATCCCCGGGATCGACTTCCGCCCCACCGAACAGCGGCGCTACCCGATGGGCCGCGCCGCGGCGCACGTGCTGGGCGGCGTCGACGTGGACGAGAACGGCGTCGCGGGCGTCGAGAAATACTTCGACCAGCGGCTGCGCGACGACCGCAACCCGCTCCGCCTCTCGCTCGACGTGCGCGTCCAGGCCGTGGTGCGCGAGGAACTGCTCGCCGCCATGGAGAAGTTCGACGCGATCGGCGCCGCCGGCATCGTGATGGACGTCAACACCGGGGAGCTGCTCGCGCTCGTCAGCCTGCCCGACTACGACGCCAACAACTACCGGACCGCGACCGAGGAAGAGAAGCGCAACCGCGCCATCAAGGAACGCTACGAGCCGGGCAGCACGTTCAAGCTGCAGACCGCCTCGATGGCGCTCGACAGCGGCCTCGTCCACATCTGGGACGAGTTCGACGCCTCCAAGCCGATCCATATCGGCCGCTTCACCATCACCGATTTCGAGGGCAAGCATCGCTGGCTCTACCTGCCCGAGGTGCTGGCCTACTCCTCCAACCTGGGCGCGGCGCATATCGGGCAGCTCATGGGCGCCGACCGGCAGCGCGCCTGGCTCAAGGGCATGGGCATGTTCGGGCGCACCGGCGTGGAACTGCCGGAAGCCGGCATGCCGATCATCCAGTCCGCCTCGGCCTGGAAGGAGGTCGTCACCATGACGGTCGCCTTCGGCCACGGCATCTCGGTGACGCCGCTGCACGTCGTGCGCGGCACCGCGGCGATCGCCAATGGCGGCGTGCTGATGCGGCCCACCATCCTCGCCGTGCCGCCGGGCGACCACCCCGAAGGCGTGCGGGTCATGCAGCAATCCACCTCCGACATCATGCGCAAGCTGATGCGGCTCGTGGTCACCGACGGGTTCGGCAAGAGCGCGGAGGTCGCCGGCTACTATCCCGGCGGCAAGACCGGCACCGCCGAGAAGGCGAGCATTCACGGCTATCGCAAGAAGGCGAACGTCTCCGCCTTCATGAGCGTCTTCCCGATGAACGCACCGCGCTACGCCGTCTACATGATGTTGGACGAGCCGCACGGGAACAAGAGCACCTACGGCTACGCCACCGCCGGCTGGGTCGCCGCCCCCGCCGCCGGCAAGGTCATCGCCCGCATCGGCCCCATGCTCGGTCTCCTGCCGGACATCCAGGACGCGCCCGCGATCAACGCCTCGCTCTACATCCCGCTGCAGCCGGGCCGCCCGCCCGGCGCGCCGGCCCGCGGCCCGATGAGCGTCAACGCGCAGACGTCGGGCGGCCCCCGGACGGAGGGACGGCCGGCGTTGACCGTGCCCGCGACCGTATTGCCGCCCGCGCGTTTGCGGCCGCAAGCGACGGAAGGGCGGCGCGAGACCAGGGCCACGCCAGCCCCTGTCGAGGCTCCGGTCGCGCCGGCCATGTCCCGCACCCCGGTGCCCTCCGTTGCGGCTCGCTGACGTGATGCGCGCGCTCCAGGGCTTCGGCGCCGCGACGCCGCCCGTCTTCGCCGCCGCCTGGCAGGACGCGGCCGCGCTCGACATCGCCGGCATCACCGCCGACAGCCGCCAGGTCGTTCCCGGCGACCTCTTCGCCGCGATCCCCGGCACGCGCAGCGACGGGCGCGCGTTCATCGCCGAGGCGGTGGCGCGGGGCGCGGTCGCCGTGCTCGCGCCCGACGGGACCATCTGGCCGGACGGCGTGCCGTCCCGCCCGCTGCTGCTCGATGCCGAACCGCGCCGCCGGCTCGCACAGATCGCCGCCGTGATCGCCGGGCCGCAGCCCGAGACGCTGGTCGCGGTCACCGGCACCAACGGCAAGACCAGTTCGGTGGAGTTCCTCCGCCAGATCTGGGCCCTGGGCGGCCATCGCGCCGCCAGCCTCGGCACGCTGGGGGTGATCGCGCCGAACTTCCCGCCCGGCCCCGGCCTGACCACGCCCGATCCGGTGAGCCTCGCCGAGATCCTCGCCGGGCTCGCGCGCGTCGGCGTCCGCAGCGCGGCGATGGAGGCCTCCTCGCATGGCCTGCATCAGTATCGGCTCGACGGCGTCCAGCTCGCGGCGGCCGGCTTCACCAATCTCACCCGCGACCATCTGGACTATCACGGCACGCTCGACGCCTATCGCCGATCCAAGCTGCGGCTGTTCACCGACCTGCTGCCGGCCGGCGCGCCGGCCGTCGCCCATGCCGACATGGACCCGGCCACGCTCGACGCGCTGCGGACGGTCGCGGCGGAGCGGCGGCTGCGCCTGCTGACGGTGGGCGAGACCGGCGCCCATCTGCGCCTGCTGGCCGTGACGCCGCGGCCGGATGGCCAGGACCTGCGGGTCGAGCAGGCCGGCACCACCCGCACCATCCCGCTGCCGCTGCCGGGCCGGTTCCAGGCCGACAACGCCCTGCTCGCCGCCGCCCTGGCCGAGGTGGCGGGCGAGCAGGATCCGCTGGCGCGGCTGCCCGGCCTGACCGGCGTGCGCGGCCGGCTGGAGCGCGCCGCCGTGCTGCCGAACGGCGCGACCGTCTATGTGGATTACGCCCATACGCCCGATGCGCTGGTCCGGCTGCTGACCGCGCTCCGGCCGCATACGCAGGGCCGGCTGCACGTCGTGTTCGGGGCGGGCGGTGACCGCGACCGCGGCAAGCGCCCGCTGATGGGCGAGGCCGCCGCACGCCATGCCGATGTCGCCATCGTCACCGACGACAACCCGCGCAGCGAGGACCCCGCCGCGATCCGCGCGGCCGTGCTCGCCGGCTGCCCCGGCGGGCGCGAGATCGGCGACCGCGCGCATGCCATCGAGGCCGCGCTGGACGGGCTCGGGGCGGGCGACGTACTGGTCGTGGCGGGCAAGGGGCACGAGCAGGGCCAGACGATCGGCGGCACCGTGATCCCGTTCGACGACGTGGGCGTCGTGCGCGCGCTGGTCGGGGGCGCGGCGTCGTGACGGCACTCTGGACCGCGCAGGACTTCGTCGAGGCGACCGGCGGCACGCTGACGGCCCCGTTCGACGCCTCCGGCGTGTCGATCGACACGCGCACCGTGCAGCCAGGCGACCTGTTCGTCGCGCTGCGCGGGGAGGGCAGGGACGGCCATGCCTTCGTGCCGGAGGCGCTGGCCAAGGGCGCGGCCGGCGCCATGGTGCATCGGCCGATGCCCAATACTGGCCCGCTGCTGCAGGTGGACGACACGCTGGCCGCGCTCGCGCGGCTGGGCGGCTTCGCGCGCGCCCGCAGCGCCGCCCGCGTGGTCGCGGTCACCGGCAGCGTCGGCAAGACGACGACCAAGGAGATGCTGCGCACCGCACTCTCCGCGATGGGGCCGACCCATGCCGCCGTCGCCTCCTACAACAACCATTGGGGCCTGCCGCTGACGCTCGCGCGGCTGCCCGCCGCCGCGGCGTTCTGCATCGCCGAGATCGGCATGAACCATGCCGGCGAGATCGCCCCGCTCGCGCGCCTCGCCCGGCCGCACGTGGCGGTCATCACGGCGATCGAGAAGGCGCATGTCGGGCATCTCGGCAGCATCGAGGCGATCGCCGACGAGAAGGCCAGCATTATGGCCGGGATGGAGCCGGATGGGGTCGCGGTGCTGCCGGCGGATTCGCCGCAGTTCGGACGGCTCCGCACGGTGGCGGGTGAGCGCGCGGTGCTGACCTTCGGCGCCGGCGCGGCCGCCGACGCCCGGCTGCTCGCGGTCGATCCCGATGCGGACGGTTCCGTGGTGCAGGCCGACATCGTCGGCGTCGGGCTGCGTTTCCGCCTGCACGCGCCGGGGGCGCACATGGCGCTCAATGCCGTCGCCGCCCTCGCCGCCGTGGCCGCGCTGGGCCTCGATCCCGTGGCGGCCGCCCATGCGCTCGAGGATTTCGCGCCGATCGCCGGCCGCGGGCTGCGCCGCCCGCTGCCGCTGACGGCGGGCAACGCGCTGCTGCTCGACGAGAGCTACAACGGCAACGGCGCCTCGATGCGCGCGGCGCTCGAGGTGCTGCGGCTGCAGCCCGCGCGGCGGCGCATCGCGGTTCTCGGCGACATGCTGGAGCTGGGCGAGGCCGGTCCGTCCGAACATGCGGCGCTCGCGCCCGAGGTGCTGCGCTCCGCCGACCTCGTGTTCGCCTGCGGCCCGCTGATGCGGACGCTGTGGGATGCGGTGCCGGCAGACCGGCGTGCGGCGCATGCGCCTGATTCCGCCGCGCTGGCGCCGCTCGTTGCCGCCGCGGTCCGTCCCGGCGACGCGATCCTGGTGAAGGGCAGCCTCGGCAGCCGCATGAAGACCGTGGTGCAGGCGCTCGAGGCGCTGGCGCCGCCCACGACCGAGGCCGGAGCCGCCTGATGCTGTACAACCTGCTCCGTCCCCTGGCCGACCAGTTCATCCTGTTCAACCTGGTCCGCTACATCACTTTCCGCGCCGGGGCCGCCTGCCTGACCGCGCTTATCGTGGCCTTCGTCCTGGGCCCGGCGGTGATCCGCTGGCTGCGCAGCGTGCAGCGCCAGGGCCAGCCGATCCGCGCCGACGGGCCGGAGCGGCACCTCGTCGAGAAGAAGGGCACGCCCACCATGGGCGGCCTGCTGATCCTGTTCGCCCTGACCATCTCCACCCTGCTCTGGGTGGACCTGAAGAACGGCTTCGTCTGGGCGACGTTGTTCGTCACGCTGGGCTATGGCGCGCTGGGCTTCGCCGACGACTACCTGAAGGTGACCAAGCTCAACACGCGCGGCGTGCCGGGGCGGGTGAAGCTGATCGTCCAGGCGGTGGTGGGCCTGATCGCCGCGGTCTGGATCACCTGGCTTGCCCCCGGCCCGCTCGCCACCGCCCTGACCTTCCCGGTGTTCAAGGAGGTCGCGCTCCAACTCGGCTGGTTCTTCCCGGTCTTCGGGATGCTGGTGATGATGGGCGCGTCCAACGCCGTGAACCTGACGGACGGGCTGGACGGGCTCGCCATCGTGCCGACGATGATCACGGCGGCGGTGTTCACCCTGATCGCCTACCTGGTCGGCAACCGCATCTTCGCCGACTACCTCCAGCTCAACGCCGTGGCGGGGGTGGGGGAGCTCGCGGTGTTCTGCTCCGCGCTGATCGGGGCGGGCATGGGCTTCCTGTGGTTCAACGCCCCGCCGGCCAAGGTGTTCATGGGCGATATCGGCGCGCTCGCCCTGGGCGGGGCGCTGGGCGCGGTCGCCATGGCGACCAAGCACGAGATCGTCCTGATGATCGTGGGCGGCCTGTTCGTCGTGGAGACGGTGTCCGTGATGATCCAGGTCTTCTGGTACAAGCGCACCGGCCACCGCGTGTTCCTGATGGCGCCGCTGCACCATCATTTCGAGAAGAAGGGCTGGGCCGAACCGACCATCGTCATCCGCTTCTGGATCATCTCGATGATCCTGGCGCTGGTCGGGCTGGCGACCCTGAAGATCCGATGAGCACGTTCCCCCATGACCTGTTCGCCGGCCAGCGCTTCGCCGTGGTGGGGCTGGGCAAGAACGGGCTTCCCGCCGCGCAGGCCCTGCGCGCCATGGGCGCCGAGGTCACCGCCTGGGACGACCAGCCGGCGAGCCGCGCTGCCGCGCAGGCCGCGGAGATCGACCTGCCGCTGCGCGACCTGCGGGAGGGCGCGTTCGCGTTCGATGCGCTGGTGCTGTCGCCGGGGATCCCGCATCTGCTGCCCACGCCGCATCCGATCGCCCAGCGGGCGCGCGAGGCGGGGGTGCCGATCCTGTCGGATGCGGAGCTGCTGTTCCGTGCGGTGCGCGCCGCCGGGTCGCGGGCGCGGTTCGTGGGGATCACGGGCACGAACGGGAAGTCGACCACGACGGCGCTGCTCGCGCATGTGCTGGCCGAGGCCGGGGTGCCGGTGGCGGCCGGCGGGAATCTCGGACCGGCGGCGTTGTCGCTGCCGCTGCTGCCACATGATGGAGTGTACGTCCTTGAGATGTCCTCCTACATGTTGGAGCGAATCGCGACGATGCGGTTCGATGCCGCGGCGATGCTCAACCTCAGCGCCGACCATCTCGATCGCCATGGCGACATGACCGGGTACGCCCGCGCGAAGCGGGCGATCTTCGACCGGCAGACGGACGCGGATCTCGCGGTGATCGGCGTGGACGACGCGCTGTCGCGGGAGATGGCGGCGGCACTGCGGGCGGGACCGGCGCGGGTGGTGAGGGTGTCGGGGGTGGCGCAGGCGGCGCAGTCCCACGCCGGCCCGGCCCTGGATGTCTCGTCATGGCCGAGCTCGACCCGGCCATCCCTGAGGCAGGGTGCCGCAGGGGATGGCCGGGTCGAGCCCGGCCATGACGATGGCAATGCCGACATCCACCCCGTGGCCGGCATCCTCCAGGACGCAGCCGGACCGCTGTTCCGGCTCGCCGACGCCCAGGCGTTGCCGGGCGCGCACAACGCCCAGAACGCCGCCGCCGTCGCGGCCATGGCGCTGTTCCTCGGCATCTCTCGGACCGACCTCGCGCATGGGCTCGCCACCTATCCCGGCCTGCCGCACCGGCAGCAGCTCGTCGCCACGATCGACGGCGTGCGCTTCATCAACGACTCGAAGGCGACCAACGCCGATGCCACCGAACGCGCGCTGGTCTGCTACGACCGGCTGGTCTGGATCGCCGGCGGCATGGCGAAGGAGGGCGGCATCGCCCCGCTCGTCCCGCTCTTTCCCCGCATCGCCCGGGCCCTGCTGATCGGCCGCGACGCGCCGGTCCTGGCCGAGACCCTCGCCGCGAACGGCGTGCCGCACGAGACCGTGGGCACGCTGGAGGCCGCCGTGCCCGCCGCCTTCGCCGCCGCGCGCACGCTCGCGGCACACGTCGTCCTGCTCTCGCCCGCCTGCGCGAGCTGGGACCAGTTCACCGGCTACGACCAGCGCGGCGACCGTTTCGCCGACTTGGCCCGCGGCCTTTCCTCGGGGAGGGCCGCCTGATGCCCACACTCTCCCGCGCCGACAACTCCATGCTGGGCCGCTGGTGGTGGACGGTCGACCGCTGGACGCTGGGCGCGATCGGCGTGCTGATCGGCTTCGGCTACATCATGATGCTGGCGGCGAGCCCCGCCGTCGCCGAACGCATCGGCCAGTCGCGCGACCTGTTCATCTTCAAGCAGGTGTTCTTCCTGGCGCTCGCCAGCGCGATCGTGATCGGCGTCTCGCTGCTGTCGCCTCGCGACGTCCGCCGCCTCGCCATCCTCGGCTGCGTCATCGCGTTGCTGCTGACCGCGGCCACGATGGTGATCGGCGTCGAGATCAAGGGCGCGCGGCGCTGGATCGCGCTGCCGGGCATGTCGATCCAGCCGTCGGAATTCCTCAAGCCCTGCTTCGCCGTCACCGCCGCCTGGCTGATCGCCGAGGGCAAGCGTACGCGCGGCTTCCCCGGCACGCTGATCGCCTGCGGCGTGTTCGGCCTGATCCTGATCCTGCTGAAGTCGCAGCCGGATATCGGCATGCTCGCGGTCATTACCGCGGTGTTCCTGGCCCAGCTCTACATCGCGGGCATGAACCTGTTCCTGGTCTTCGCCGCCCTCGGCGTGGTCGCCGGCGGGTCGGTGATGGCCTACGTCATCTTCCCGCACGTGCAGAGCCGCGTGGAGCGGTTCCTGCACCCCGAATCCGGCGACACCTACCAGATCACCACCGCGCTCGAGGCGTTCGGCAATGGCGGCCTGCTGGGCCGTGGCCCCGGCGAGGGCCGTGTGAAGGACGTGCTGCCAGACGCGCATGCCGACTTCGTCTTCGCCGTCGCCGGCGAGGAGTTCGGGATGCTGATCTGCCTGGTCATCCTGGCGGTCTTCGCGTTCATCGTGCTGCGCGGCCTGCTGCGCCTGCTGAAGGAGCAGGACCTGTTCATCGTGCTGTCCTGCACCGGGCTGATCACCGGCTTCGGCCTGCAGGCCTTCATCAACATGGCGTCCACGCTGAAGCTCATCCCGACCAAGGGCATGACCCTGCCGTTCATTTCCTATGGCGGGTCGTCGGCCATGGCGGTCGCGCTGGGCATGGGCATGCTGCTGGCGCTGACCCGCCGGCGGCATCGCGGAGACGAGTTGTGAGGGGCCCCGCGGTGCAGCCGATCGTCATCGCCGCCGGCGGGACCGGCGGACATTTCTTTCCGGCCGAGGCGCTCGCCGCCGAACTGGTCGCGCGCGGCCACCGCATCGCCCTGATGACCGACGCCCGGTCGGGCGGCCTGCAGAGTGCCGTCTTCGCTGGCCGCGAGCAGTTCGTCATCAAGGGCGCCGGCATCGCCGGCCGCGGCGCGGTGCGCGGCATGCGCGCCGGCGCCGCGCTCGCGGCAGGCGCCTGGCAGGCGCGCGGCATCCTGGCCCGTCTCGGTGCCGCCGCGGTGGTGGGCTTCGGCGGGTATCCCTCGGTCGCACCGGTGCTGGGCTCGCGCCTGCTGCGCCGCCGGCCGGCGGTGATCCTGCACGAGCAGAACGCCGTGCTGGGCCGCGCCAACCGCTTCCTGGCCTCCCGCGCCGACCGGCTCGCCCTGAGCTTCGCCGCCACCGCGCGCGTGCCGAACGGCATCGCCACCGTGGTGACCGGCAACCCGGTGCGGCCGGCGATCGGCGGCCTGGGCCAGTCCGGCTATCTCGCTCCCACCGACCGCCTCCGGCTCCTGGTCCTCGGCGGATCGCTCGGGGCCCGCGTGTTCTCCGACGTGGTGCCCGGCGCCCTGGCCGCGCTGCCCGACGCCCTGCGCGCGCGACTCGTGGTGACGCAGCAATGCCGGACGGAGGACCTGGAGCGGGTCCGCAGCGCCTACGCGGCCTCCGGGATCGCCGCGGAGCTCGCGCCGTTCTTCTCCGACGTCGCCGCACGCCTGCTGGCGGCGCATCTGGTGATCGCGCGCGCCGGCGCATCCACCGTGGCGGAACTCGCCGTCGCCGGCCGGCCGGCGATCCTGGTGCCGCTGCCGCACGCGATCGACGACCACCAGACGGCGAACGCCCGCGCGCTGGCGGAGGCCGGGGGCGCCTGGGTCATGGCGCAGCCGGACTTCACGCCCGCGGCACTGACCGCACAGCTCGCGACGCTGCTCGCCGATCCCGCGGGACTGACCCGCGCCGCGGTGGGCGCGCGCTCACAGGCGCAGGCCGGGGCGGCGGCGAAGCTCGCGGATCTCGTCGAATCTCTCATGCGCCAGGAGGTCAGGCCATGAGGGCTCTGCCGCTTTCGATCGGAACCATCCACTTCGTCGGCATCGGCGGCATCGGCATGTCGGGGATCGCCGAGGTGCTGCACAACCTCGGCTATTCCGTGCAGGGCAGCGACATCTCCGAATCGGGCAACGTGCTGCGGCTGCGCCAGGCCGGCATCCCGGTGACGATCGGCCACGACGCGGCGAACCTGGGGGGCGCGCAAGTCGTGGTCGTCTCGACCGCGGTCAAGCGCGACAACCCCGAAGTGGTCGCGGCGCGCACGCGGCTGATCCCCGTCGTGCGGCGGGCCGAGATGCTGGCCGAACTGATGCGGCTGAAATGGTCGATCGCGGTCGGCGGCACGCATGGCAAGACCACGACCACGAGTCTGGTCGCGGCGGTGCTGGAAGCGGCCAAGATGGATCCGACCGTGATCAACGGCGGCATCATCAACGCCTACGGCACCAACACGCGTCTCGGCGACGGCGAGTGGATGGTGGTGGAGGCCGACGAATCCGACGGCTCCTTCCTGCGCCTGCCCGCGGTGATCGCGGTCGTGACCAACATGGACCCGGAGCACCTGGATCACTGGGGCACGCCCGAGGCGATGGTGGCGGGCTACGACCAGTTCGTCGCCAACGTACCGTTCTACGGGTTCGCCGTGCTGTGCATCGACCATCCCGGCGTGCAGCAGATGATCCCGCGCCTGTCGGATCACCGGATCATCACCTACGGGCTGTCGCAGCAGGCGGATGTGCGCGCCGAACGCATCATGCCGGACAAGTCGGGCTCCACCTTCGAGGTGGTGGTCACCGACCGCGCCCGCGGCCGCACCCGGCGCATGGGTCCGTTCCGGCTGCAGATGCTGGGACAGCACAACGTGCAGAACGCGCTGGCCGCGATCGCGGTGGGCGTGGAGATGGAGATCGACAACGAGACGCTGCGCAGCGCGTTGTTGAGTTTCAAGGGCGTCAAGCGCCGCTTCACCAAGACGGGCGAGGCGAACGGCATCACGGTGATCGACGATTACGGCCACCATCCCGTCGAGATCGCCGCCGTGCTGAAGGCGGCGCGGCAGGCGGGCGCGCGCGACGTGATCGCGGTGGTGCAGCCGCATCGTTTCAGCCGGCTGCAATCGCTGTTCGACGAGTTCTGCACCTGCATGAACGATGCGGGCACGGTGATCGTGGCCGACGTCTATGCCGCGGGCGAGCAGCCGATCGCGGGCGTGGACCGTGACGCGCTGGTCGAGGGGCTGCGTGCGCGGGGCCATCGCAGCGTGGTGCCGTTGCCCAGCCCGGGACGGCTGGCGGAGATGGTCCATGCGATCGCGAAGCCGGGCGATTTCGTCGTGTGCCTCGGCGCGGGGTCCATCACGCAATGGGCGGCCGCGCTGCCGAACGATCTGCTGACCCTGCAGGCCGGCAGTGGCCGCCGCGCGGCCGGAGGGGCGGCATGAGCGGGGTGGTCGCCTTGCGCGCCGCGTCATGGCCGGCGGAGGCGTCTCTGGCGTCATGGCCGGCGCAGGCCGGCCATCCACGACTTTCCTTCGCTCCACGCAAGAGAGTCGTGGATGGCCGGGCCAAGCCCGGCCATGACACGGGCGCCGGCGGCACGGCCCTCGCCGGTCACCGCATCGAGGCCCGCCCATGATGGCCGCCATGCGCATCCCCGGGCTGGCCGACCTGCTGCCGCCGCTGCGCGGGCGGGTGCAGTTCGATGCGCCGCTTGCGCCGTTCACCTGGTTCCGGGTGGGCGGCAAGGCGGAGGTGCTGGTGCGTCCGGCCGATGCCGAGGATCTCGCGCAGTTCCTGCACGCCCTCCCGCGCGAGGTGCCGGTCCACGTCATCGGCGCGGCCTCCAACCTGATCGTGCGCGACGGCGGCCTGCCGGGGGTGACGATCCGCCTGGCACGCGGCTTCTCCGCGATCGTTGCCGATGAAACCGGGCTCGTCGCCGGCGCCGCCGCGCTGGACGTGACCGTGGCGGAGCACGCCGCCGCCGCCGCCTTGTCGGGGCTCGAGTTCCTCTCGGGCATTCCGGGCACGATCGGCGGTGCCGTCGCGATGAATGCCGGGGCCTACGGCGGCGACGTTGCGGGTGTGCTCGATTGGGCGGAAGTCGTGACGCGCACGGGTGAGCAGCGCCGCATGAGCGTGGCCGACCTCGCCTTCGCCTACCGCCATGCGGCACTGCCGCCCGGAGCCGTCGTCGTGCGCGCCCGCCTGCGTGCGCGGGCCGGCGCGCCGGGGCAGATCGCGGCGCGCATGGCGGAGATCCGCGCGAACCGCGAGGCCTCCCAGCCCGTGCGCGCGCGCACCGGTGGTTCCACCTTCCGCAATCCCGCGGGCATGAAGGCCTGGGAGCTGATCGACGCCGCAGGCTGCCGCGGCCTGGCGCGTGGCGGCGCGCAGGTGTCCGAGAAGCACTGCAACTTCCTGATCAACACCGGGTCCGCCACGGCCGCCGACGTGGAAGGTCTCGGCGAGGAAGTGCGCCGCCGCGTGCACGCCGCGACCGGCGTGACGCTGGAGTGGGAGATCCGCCGGATCGGCGTTCCGAACGGCAAACCGGAGCCCGTCGCATGAGCCGCCCGAACCGCGTCGCCGTCCTGTATGGCGGCATCTCCACCGAACGCGAGGTGAGCCTGTCGTCCGGGCTGCAGGTAATCGCGGCGTTGCGGGAAGCCGGGTTCGACGTGACCCCGGTCGAGGTCGGGGACGACCTGGGCGCCGTGATCGCCGCGCTCGAACCGAGGCCGGATGCGGTGTTCAACGCGCTGCACGGCCGCTTCGGCGAGGATGGCGCAATCCAGGGCGTGCTCGACTGGCTGAACATCCCCTACACGCATTCCGGCGTCCGCGCGTCCGCGCTTGCGATGGACAAGGTCGCGGCAAAGGCGCTGTTCGCCGCTGCGGGTTTGCCGGTGCCGCGTGGCCGGACCGTGGACATCGCGGAGCTCGAGGCCGGCGATCCGCTGCCGCTGCCCTATGTGGTGAAGCCGGTCTCCGAAGGCTCGTCCGTCGGGGTCGAGATCATTCGCTCCGGCGACAACCGCCGCGCCGAGGTGGCGCGCGCCTGGAAATTCGGCCGCGCCGCGCTGGTGGAGGAGTACATCCCCGGCCGCGAGCTGACGGTCGGCGTGATGGGCGATCGCGCGCTGGCTGTCACCGAGATCATGGCCGATGCCGGCGTGTTCTACGACTACGAGTCGAAATACGCCGAGGGCGGGTCACGTCACGTGATCCCCGCTTCGGTGCATCCCGACGTCTATGCGCGCGCGCTGGACGTGGCGGTCGGCGCGCATCGTGCGCTGGGCTGCCGCGGCGCGACGCGTTGCGACTTCCGCTACGACGACACGGCGGGCGAGCCGGGCCGCCTGGTGCTGCTGGAGATCAACACGCAGCCGGGGCTCACGCCCACCTCGCTGCTGCCGGAGCAGGCGGCGCATCACGGGGTGAGTTTCCCGCAGCTATGCGCGTGGATGGTGGAGAACGCCGCATGCCGGGTGTGATGGCAATCGTGCCCGGCCGGGTAGGCGCCCGCCTCGTCATGGCCGGGCTCGACCCGGCCACCCCCACCGGCACGGGCCGTGCGTCGCTCGTCATGGCCGGGCTCGACCCGGCCATCTGTCGCGGCAGGGTGCCGGTCGGGATGGCCGGCACGGTGGCCGGCCATGACGAGGGGGGCGTCCGTGCGCCCGCCCGTAACGCCTCCGCCCTTGGCGCCATCAGCGGCGCAACCACCCCCCACGGAGCGCTCGCCCACGGAGCGCTCGCCCACCAAGGACCCGCTGGCGGAAAACCCGCCCGCGCAGCGACGCCTCACCGAACGACGCTCCCCGGAGCGAGCCGATGAGCCGCTCCCGTCGCGCGGCGACGCCGCGGAACTCCGTGCAGGATCGGCCGACGCGGCTCAAGCTGCTGCTGCGGCGACAGCGCAAGCTGCTGCGGCCCGCCGGCTGGATCACCTTCGCCGGGATCGTCTGCCTGCTGGGCGTCGTCGTCCTGCAATCGGCCAAGCCCGGCGGCACCATCGCCACCATGCGTGAGCGGTTCGGCGCCGCCACCGGCACCGCCGGGCTGCGCGTCACCGACGTGGTGATCGAAGGCCGCGCCAACACGCCCGAACCGCTGCTGCGCGCCGCGATCGGCGTGTCCAAGGGCGACCCGATCCTCGGCTTCTCCGTCGAGGAAGCGCGCGCCCGCATCGAGACGCTCTCCTGGGTGGAGCACGCGACCGTGGAACGCCGGTTGCCCGGCACGGTGGTCGTCTCCCTGCAGGAGCGGCGCCCTTTCGCCATCTGGCAGCACCAGGGCAAGTTCGTCCTGGTGGATCGCGCCGGCCAGGTGGTCACGAACCAGGAAGTGGCGCAGTTCCGGACCCTGCCGCTGATCGTCGGCGCGGGCGCCCCCGCCGCCGCGGCGCCGCTGCTGGATGCGCTGACCGACCGCCCCGCGCTGCAGGCGCGCATCGTCGCGGCGGTGCGCGTGGGGGAACGGCGCTGGAACCTGCGGATGGATTCCGGCGCCGACGTCATGCTGCCGGAAGGGCATGAGACCGCGGCGCTCGACCGCCTGGCGCAGCTCCAGCAGCAGCATGCGCTGCTCGACCGCCCGCTCGCGGCGATCGACCTGCGTCTGCCCGACCGGCTTCTGTTGCGCCCGAAACCGGATGCCGACGGCGCGCCTGCCGCTGCGGCGAAGAAACCCACCTGACGGAGCGCCCGATGAACGAAATCTCGCGTCGCGGCCTGTCGCCTCCGCCCGTCATTACCGGGCCGAACGAGCCCGAACGGCCGCGCGCGCATCGGGCCGGGCCGTTCGGTGTGCTCGATATCGGCACGACGAAGATCGCCTGCCTGATCGGCCGCACCGAGAGCGACGGCACGCTGCGCGTCCTAGGGTTCGGCTGGCACAAGGGACGCGGCGTGCGCGGCGGCAGCGTGGTCGACCTGGAGGAGGCGGAGAAGGCGATCCGCGCCTGCGTCGGCCAGGCGGAGGACATGGCCGATACGCGCCTCCGGTCGGTGACGGTGAACCTCACCTGCGGCCAGCCCGAATCGAAGCTGTTCAACGTGCAGTGGCCGGTCGGCGGCCGCGCCGTCGACGAGTCGGATATCCGCGCCGTGGTGCGGGAGGGGCGCTTGCGGTCGGCAGCCGAAGGGCGCGAGCCGATCCATGCCATGCCGCTGCACTTCTCGGTCGACGACACGGATCGCGTGGTCGATCCGCGCGGCCTCTACTGCACGACGCTGACCTCCCGCCTGCACCTGATCGATGCCGCCTCCACCGCGCTGCGCTCACTCGGCGCCTGCATCGCGCGCTGTGACCTGGAGATCGAGGAACTCGTCTCCGCGCCGATGGCCGCCGGCCTGTCCACCCTCGTCGCCGACGAACGCGAACTCGGCGTCACCGTCATCGACATGGGCGGCGGCACGACGGGCATGGCAGTGTTCGCGGAAGGCCAGCTGCTGCACACCGCGCAACTGCCGGTCGGCGGCGTGCACGTCACGAAGGACCTCGCGGCCGGACTGTCCACGCCGATCGGCCATGCCGAACGGCTGAAGACGCTGTTCGGCAACGTGCAGTCGAGTCCCGACGACGAGAAGGAACTGCTGCCGGTGCCGCTGGTCGGCGAGGATGAAGGCCAGCTTGCACAAATTCCGCGCATCATGGTGGTGAACATCATCCGCCCGCGAATCGAGGAAACCTTCGAGCTGGTGAAGGAGCGACTCGACAGTTCGGGCATGGCGCGCGCCGCGGGCAACCGCGTCGTGCTGACCGGCGGCGCCTGCCAGTTGCCCGGCGTCCGCGACCTCGCCGCCCGCATGCTCGGCAAGCAGGTACGGCTCGCGCGGCCCACGGCGTTGCGCGGCCTTCCCGAACTCGCCTCGGGTCCCGCCTTCGCGACCGCGGCCGGCCTGCTGCATTGGGCAGCCGGTGCGGGCCGCACCTTCCACGACGTCGACTTCGAGGTCGAACGTCCCGCCGGCCTGTTCCGGCGCATCGTGAATTTCCTGAAGGAGCGCGTGTAATGCCGCGCAGAAGATTCCAAGGCCGGTGCGGCGATCAAATTTCGCCGGCGCCGGCGTACGCTCCCGCGAATCGACCGCTCTGACGTAACTAGTTCCTCTCGCCGCCCGCAGCCCCCGGGGAGACTTCCACAATGACCTTGAACCTCATGATTCCTCAGACCCACCATACCGACTTCACGCCGCGCATCACGGTGATCGGCGTCGGCGGCGGCGGCACGAACGCGGTCGACAACATGATCGCCGCGAACCTGCAGGGCGTGGAGTTCGTCGTCGCCAACACCGACGCGCAGCAGCTGATGCACAGCCGCGCCGATCGCCGCATCCAGTTGGGCCCGCACATCACGCAGGGCCTGGGCGCGGGCGCGAAACCCGAGATCGGGCGCGCGGCGGCGGAAGAGGCGGCGGACGAGCTGTACCGTCACCTCGACGGGGCGCACATGGTGTTCATCACCGCCGGCATGGGCGGCGGCACCGGCACCGGCGCGGCGCCGGTCATCGCGCGCATGGCGCGGGAGCGGAACATCCTGACGGTCGGCGTGGTGACGAAGCCGTTCGGCTTCGAGGGCGTGCGCCGTGGCCGCGCGGCCGAACAGGGGATCGAGGAACTTCAGCAGTACGTCGACACGCTGATCGTGATCCCCAACCAGAACCTGTTCCTGATGGCCAACGAACGCACCACCTGGAAGGATGCGTTCAAGATGGCCGACCAGGTGCTCTACATGGGCGTCCGCGGCGTCACCGACCTGATGATGGTGCACGGGCTGGTCAATCTCGACTTCGCCGACATCCGCACGGTCATGGCGGAGATGGGCAAGGCGATGATGGGCACCGGCGAGGCGGAGGGCGAGAACCGCGCCATCCGCGCGGCCGAGGCGGCGATCAACAACCCGCTGCTCGAGGACACGTCGATGTCCGGCGCGCGGGGCCTGCTCATCAACATCACCGGTGGCGAGGATCTGACGCTGTTCGAGGTCGACCAGGCCGCGAACCGCATCCGCGAGGAAGTCGACGAGGAAGCCAACGTGATCTTCGGCTCCGCGGTCGACGAGTCGCTGACGGGGCGGATCCGCGTGTCCGTGGTCGCGACGGGCATCGATTCCCCGAAGGCCGAAGCGGCGCGTCCGAAGCTGGTCGCGGTGGGTGGCGGTGCGATGCCCGCCCCCGCGCCGATCCCCGTCCCGGGTGGCATGCCGGCGGCGATGACGGTGCCGGCCGCGACCCCGTCGGTCTCCGCGATGCCGCTGCGCCAGGCCTCCCCGGCGCTCGCCCCGGCCCCCGCGCCGATCCCGCAGGCGGCCCCGGCCGAGGCGGTCGCGGTGCAGGGCGCCGAACCGATGTCGATGGCCACCCAGCCGGCCGGCCAGCCGATGTCGAGCGCGCACGTGATGCCGCTGCGCCAGCCGGCCGCCCAGCCGATGGCGCCTGCCGCGCGCGGTGGCCTGTTCGCCGAGGCGCCGCGCCCCACGGCGACGCCGGCCAATCCCGTCGCGGCGCCCGCCCCCAGCATGGAGCCGGTGCGGCCCAGCCTGTTCAGCCAGGTGACGGGCGCGTTCCGGCGCCGCCCGATGATGGCGCCGGGCGGCGAGATGCAGCCGCAGCCGCAGCGCCAGGAGCCGGTGGCGACGCCGGTGCGCGCGGAGGCACCGCAGGCGACCTCTCGCGCGGTCGGCGGCGACGAGGTGGGGCTCGACATCCCCGCGTTCCTGCGCCGCCAGACTTCGTGAGCGGCGCAGCAAATGCCGTGAAAACAAAGGGTTGTTGAGAAACACTCGGCAACAATGATTGACTGGCAGCGGCAGTCCCGCCCCCGTAGGGTGAGACTGCCGCTGGTGCTTTTGCCGGCCGGCACCGATCGTCACCCTCGTCGATCGTCACCCTCGGGGAACCGGACGGAATGGACGGACTGCCGCAGACCATGGAGCTGGAACAGGCCCCCGCCTCGCGTGAGGCCGTCTGGCAGCGTACGTTGAAGGCGCCGATCGACTGCGTCGGGGTCGGCGTGCATTCGGGTGCCCGAGTGCAGATGACGATCCACCCGGCCGGACCCGACAGCGGCATCGTCTTCCACCGCACCGACCTGGACCGCACGCTGCCCGCGCGGTTCGACAACGTCGTGGATACGCGGCTCTGCACCGTCCTGGGCGTTCCCGGCGATCCGACGCTGCGCGTCGGCACGGTCGAGCACCTGATGGCGGCGCTCGCGGCCAAGGGCATCGACAATGCGCTGGTCACGCTGGACGGCCCGGAAGTGCCGATCCTGGACGGCTCCGCCGCGCCGATCCTGTTCCTGCTCGATTGCGCCGGCGCCGTGGAGCAGGCCGTGCCGCGGCGCGGCATCGAGATTCTGCAGCCGGTGCGCGTGAGCGACGGCGCCGCCTTCGCCGAATTGCGTCCGAACCGGTTCGGGCCGTGCGGCCTCGGGATGGCCATGTCGATCGATTTCGCCGCGGCGGCGATCGGCCGGCAGGCCTATGAACTCCAGCTCTCGGAGGCCAGCTTCCGGCACGAGTTGGCGGGCGCTCGCACCTTCGCGATGGCGGAGGAGGTCGAGCAGCTCCGCGCGATGGGCCTCGCCCGCGGCGGCAGCCTCGATAACGCCCTGGTGGTCGAAGGCGCGCGCGTGCTGAACCCGGGCGGGTTGCGCATGGAGGGCGAGTTCGTCCGCCACAAGCTGCTGGACGCGGTGGGCGACCTGGCCCTGGCCGGCCAGCCGCTGCATGGCCGGTTCGTCGCCCACAGGTCCGGGCACGCGCTCAACAACAAGCTGCTGCGGGCCCTGTTCGCCGACCGTTCGGCCTGGCGGCCGCTGCCCGCGCCGCCCGCACTCGCCGCGGCCTGAACGCCCGCTCTCGACCCTGCGTCATGGCCGGCCTTGGGCCGGCCATCCACGATTTCGCCGCGTGAGGCGCGGTCAGTCCATGGGTCACCGTCAGTCGTGGATGGCCGGGGGCGGGTGGCCCCCCGGCCGGTTCTTGCCTCAGCCCTCGTTCGACTTGTCGAGGACCGGCTGGAACGCCGCCGTCGCCTTCTTCAGCTCCGTCGCGACGTCGGCACCGCCCACGATGTTGGTCAGCGCAACCCCGATCGTGTCGCGGAACTCGGTCACCGGCACGATCACCGGCAGGCCGGACCGCGCCAGCTTCAGGCTGGTCTCGGTCGTGTCGAACCACTCCTTCGGGAAGGTGCTGTTCTTCTGGATGTCGGTCCGCGCATAGACGGACAGGCGGGCCGGCGTGCCCGCGCCGGTGCGGAGCTGTTCGGCCTGCATGTCCTTGCCGGTGATCCACTGCAGCCACAGCCAGGCGGCCTTCTTGTTCTTCGCCGTCGCGGGGATGCCCATGCCGTCGATGAAGGTGGCGCAGTTATGCGCCTTCGGGCCGGCGGGGACGGGGGCGAAGCCGACCTTGTCGACCACCTTCGACTTGGTCTTGTCGAGCAGCGGGGCGGAGAAGCCGATGCCGTCCCACCACATCGCCGCGCGGCCCTGCATGAACGTCGTCTGGCACTCGTTCCAGTTGAAACCGATGTTCCCCGGCGGACCATACTGCTTCATGATCTGCTGGTACCACTTGCCGGCCTCGATCGCCGCCGGCGTGTCGGTCAGCAGCTTCTTGCCGTCCGGCGTCACCGTCTCCTGGTCCCAGCCCAGCAGGATGCTGTCGTACAGCACCACGTTGGCGTTCTTCACGCCGCGGCCCACGAAACCGTAGACCTGCTTCGAGGGATCGGTCAGCGCCTTCGCCATCGACATCATCTCGTCGAAGGTCTTGGGCGGCTCCTTGAAGCCTTTCGCCGCCAGCAGCTCCTTGTTGTAGAAGACGATGAACAGGTCCTGGTTGAGCGGCAGGACGTTGATCTTGCCGTCCTCGCCGGTGGCCACCGCCATCGAGGGCTTGCTGAAGTCGGCCAGGTCGAAGTCCGGGTTGGTCAGGCTCTTGTCGGCGATGTAGGGACGCAGGTCCTCCATCCACTTGGCCTTCTCGATCAGTCGCTTCTGCACGTGCATCGCGACGTTGAGCGCGTCGAAGCTGGGATGGCCGGTCGCCATCTCCATGGCGGCCTTGGGACGCTGCTGCTGTTCGGGGATCTGCTCGAAGCCGACCTTGATGCCGGTCAGTTCCTCGAATTTCTTCAGGTTGTTCTTCGCCAGGTCGCCGCGCGGCGAGAGCTGGAAGTTCACCTCGATGCTCTGGCCCTTGCACTGCTTCCAGTCGAAGGCCGACTGGGCGTTGGCGCGCTCGACGATGGCGGGGGCTGCCAGCGGAGCAGCCGCGAAGGCGGCGGACGCCTGCAAGAGGCGACGGCGACGGATCATTTGTTTCCTCCTTGAAGCCACCCGGCGGCACGGGACGGCAGGCGTCGGTGACCGCAAGGCTACCCCGGATGGGGCGGTCGGATCATAGAAGCGGTGCGGATGGGGCGGAAGATGTGACCGCTACCGCGGTGCTCGGCGGCGAAGCGCCGTCGCGGAGGCCGCGTGCGCCTCAGTGCGGCTGGAGGACGGCGTCCGCCTCGACGGTCGCGGTGACCGCGACGTCCTCGGGCGTCGCGTTCGGCGGCGGGGCGGCGGCCATCGCCATCGGCGCGGCCGCGCGCAGCATCGCCGGATGCGGGGACGCCTCGTCGAGCCGGACGCTGCGGAACGAGTCGAAGCGCAGCTCGAGCAGCTTCGCCGCCTCCTCCATCCGGCCGCGCAGGCCGGCGATCGCACGGCGGGTGGCCTCCTCCTGCGCGCGCTTGGCAGCCGCACGCGACAGGCGCCACCCCAGGCTGGTGACCGCGAGCCCGCGTTGCTGGAGCTCTCCGACCAGCTTCAGCAGCACCGTCCCCTCATGCCCGCTCAGGTTCACCGTCTGCACCGCCTGCCAGCGTTCGGTGCGCTCCTGCGGCGTCAGGCCGGTGCGCCAGACGCCATAGCCGCCGGTCGAGACCGTCACGCCCGCGACGCCCCGCGCGCGCGTCAGCGCCTCCTGCACCAGCGCGTTCACCCGCGCCTGCGCATCCGCGGCCGAGGGGCTGGTCGCCTCCGCTCGCACCGCCGCCGCAAGCTCGTCGGGTTCGGCCATCACCGTCGCGGTCTCCGCCAGATGCAGCATCGTCTCGGCGCGGGCCGGCGCGGTCCCGAACAGGAGAACGGCGGCGAGCGGGGCGGCGGAGAGGGCGGACCGTGAGAGCATGCGACGACCTCTGCTGGGGCGCGCGCACCCTGCCCGCTTGGCGGGAGGCGGGCAAGCCGGGGATGCTTCCGGTTGCATTTCTAACATTGTTAGTATATCAGACAGACGTCACGTCCACCGCCGGAGACCCGCATGATCCTCGTCCCGCCCGCCGACCGCGCGACCGACCGGACGGCCGACCTGTCGCTGCACTGCCGACAGCTTCGGCGGGCGGCGGCGGCCGTGGTGCGGGATCGGGGAATGCTGCGCGCCACCCCGCGCGCGATCACGGCGGCCGCGCGCCTGCCCCGGAGCAGCTTCGAGTCCTGCTATCCGAACCGGGCGGCGCTGCTGGCGGCGGTGATGCGGCGGCATCTCGATGCGCTGACCTGCTGGGTGCTGGCCGCGCGGGAGGCCGCCGCGACCGAGGAGGCGGCGGCGCGGCTGGAGGCGATGATCGGCGCCTATCTCGCCTCCGCGCTCGCGGAACGCGACGCGCACCGCATGCTCCTCCGCTGTGCCGACGAACCCGCTCGGGCGGACCGGGACGCGGTGCGCCGCCGGGGGCGGGGGCTTGCCGAGATGTTCGGGGCGGTGCTCGCCGAAGCCGTTCCCAGCGCCGATCCGGCGCAGGTGGCGCTCGTCGCGCGCAGCCTGTGCAGCGCGATGAGCGGTGCCGTGCTGTGGTTCGATCCGGACGGCGTCCTGGACCTGCGCGCCTTCGCGCGGATGCTGGCGGCGATGGCGCTGGAGGGCATCACGCCCACGCCGTGACCTCGACGCTGTTGCTGTTGTAGGTCGTGGCGCCGCACGGGGCGGAGCGGTCGAGGGTCAGCGCGTTGGCGCACCCCGCGCCGTCCGTGCCCGCGGCATCCGGCGAGAACCACGCGCCTTCCTTGATCGAGACGACGCCGGGCGCGATGCGGTCGGTGATCTCCAGCGGCAGTACCGTGGCGCCCGCGGCGCTCACCACCCGCACGCGCGCGCCATGCCGCAGGCCCCGAACGGCGGCATCGTCGGGGTGCATCCAGACCGTGTCGGGATCGACGCGCGCCAGTTGCGACTGGTTGCCGTGGATCGAATGCGTGCGCGCCCGCGACTTCGGCGTGCACAGCAGGAGCGGGAAGCGCTCGTCGGTCTCCGGCATGCCCATCCAGGTCGGCACCGGCGGGATGCGCCCAAGCCCGTACGGATCGGGGTTGGCGGCGAGCACCGTCGAATAGACCTCGATCCTGCCGGAGGGCGTGGGGAACCGGTGGCGGTCCGGGTCGCGGATCTGGGCCGCGAAGGCGACCGGCTCCGCGGGCGGCGGGAAGCGCGCCACGCCCGCTTCGGCGAACCGGTCGAAATCGTCGACCGCGTCGCGGGTGAGTTCGCGCAGCCACGCCTCCTCGGTCTTGTCGTTGTAGGCGTTGAGCCCGACCCGGCGCGAGAGTTCGTCGAAGATGTCGATGTCGTTGCGGCACTCGTACATCGGCGCGATCGCCTGGCGCATGTAGATCGCGTAGTGGCCGGCGCCCGCCCATGGCGTGTGGACGTCGTTCCGCTCCCAGAAGGTGGTGGCCGGCAGAACGATGTCGGCATGCTGTGCGGTCGGCGTCAGGAAATGGTCCTGCACGACGATGAACTCCACGCCGTCGAGCGAGGCCGCGATCTTGGCGGCGTTCGGGCACTGGTTGAACAGGTCGCCGCCCGCCGAGTAGATCAGTTTCACGTCCGCCGGATAGCCGCCCGCCCGCCCGCGCGCGAGCAGGTCGGCGAGCAGCGGCGAGGCGACGCGCGCGTCGACTGGGTTCTTGCCGATGGGCAGGCTGCGGATGCCGGCCCGCCCGGTCGCGCCGTTGCTCACTCCGGAGCTGCCGCCGGCGATGCCCACGTTGCCGGTGATGGCCGCGAGCGCGTAGGCGGCGCGATGGAACTGCTCCCCGTACAGCGTGCGGCCGGGCGCGTAGCCGCATTGCAGGGCCGCGGGCTTCGTGGTGGCGAAGTCGATCGCGAGCCGGCGCAGCGTGGCGGCGGGGATGCCGGTGATCGCCTCGGCCCACTCCGGCGTCTTCGGCTGGCCGTCATGCTCGCCCAGCAGGTAGCTGCGCCAGGAGGAGCCGGCGGGCGCGCCCTCGGGCAGATGCGCCTCGTCGAAGCCCAGCACGTGGCGGTCGCAATAGGCCTGGTCGTGCAGCCCCTCGCTCACGATCACATGGGCCATCGCGACCAGCGCCGCGGTGTCGGAGGACGGACGCAGGAAGACGTGCTCGTCGGCGAGCTGGCGGCTGGTGGCGGTCTGCCGCGGATCGACGCAGACGATGCGCGTGCCCTGCTTCTTCGCGTGCCTGAGCCAGGCCATGGTGCCGGTGCCGAACGTGCCGTCCCCGGGACTCCAGCCCCACATCACGATCAGCTTCGAATTCGCGTAATCGGTCGGCTCGCGGCCGGCGGATTTGTAGTCGGGGCTGCCATAGGTCATCCGGACCGAGAACACCTCGGCCTCGGCCGACATGTTCGACCACAGGTCGGTGCAGCCGCCGAACATGTAGAGGAAGCGCTGCGCCGCGACGCGGCCGTGCAGCATGGATTGGCTGCCGGTGCGCGAGGCATCCAGGATCGCCGCGTTGCCATAGGTGTCCCGCACCCGCAGCATCTCGCGCGCCACGGTGTCGAGCGCCTCGTCCCAGGAGATCCGCTCGAACTGGCCCGACCCGCGCGGGCCAACGCGGCGCATCGGATATTGCAGCCGGTCGGGATGGTAGGTGCGCTCGATCTGGCCGACGCCGCGCGCGCAGGCCGGCAGCGGCGGATGATCGGGGTTCCAGCGGCGCTGGTCGGTGGAGATGTGCACGATCCGCCCGTCGCGGACATGCGCGTTGACCACGCAGCGGCCGCCGCAATTGTGCCCGCAGGTGCTGGTGACGACGGTTTCGCCGTCCCGCCCGGCGATCCGCGGCGCCTCGTAGATCGTTTCGGCCTGCATCGCGCACACTCCCCTGTCGGGGACGACTGTAGCAGGGGAGGCGCGCAGGGCCAGGACCGACGCTTCCGCGCGCGCCGAACCGTGCCGGACGCGGGTGACGCTCCGTGCCGCGGTGGTCAGGCGGTGACGGCCAGCGCCTCGCCGGGGACGAGGCGCGGGGAGGCCTTCAGTCGGATCACCGGGCCGTCCGCCATGACCAGCTCCACGATCAGCGGCAAGCCATCGGGATCGGGCGGGATGTCCGGAAAGGACAGCCGCTCGTCCACGCCGCAGCAGAGTGAGGTCCAGTTCGGGAACGCACCCGCCGCATTGACCGCCGCATGGGCATCCGGACGCGGGATCCAGAGCGGCGCGCTGCGGGCGTGGGGGCCGATGCGGACGCGGACCCAGCTCACCTCCGCATTGGCGATGCACCAGCCGGACAGCGCGACCGCCGTGCCGTTCCCCTCCGCCTCGGCGAGGAGGCGAAGCGAGAACCGGGGCGGCAGGCCGCCGGCGGGTTCGGGCGCGCGCTGGGTGAACGCTTCCCCGTCGCGGTCCTGGGGCGGGGGGCTGAACCGCGCCGGGCGAGGGCCGACGCTCTTCTCGAACCACAGCACGAAGGAGGGCGAGAGGTCGCGGTCGGCCAGGAGCGGAAGGTAGCGCGCGGCATGGGCCGGCATCATGCCGACCACCTGGTCCCGCAGCGCCTCGGAGAGATCGAGCTGGGCGCAGAGCGAGGAGACCATCGAGGCGCCCGAACGGAACAGGCCGGTCGGCAGCGCCTCCGCCACCGCGAAGCCGGCGGCGCGGCCGGTGCGCTCGATCTCCTCGGCGACGAAGACGTGCTTGTCCTCGAGACCGGCGAGATAGGGCAGGTCGCCCTGGTGCATCATCGCCCGCCGCGTGCTGGCGAGCAGATTGAACAGCTTCTGCCGCCCCGGCGAGGGCGCGGGATCGCGGGCCATGAGCTGCGCGACGACATCGGCCAGCGCCTGCATCACCGCGCGGTGGTAGCGTGCGTTCGGCTCGAGGAAGAAGGCGCGGCCGCCCGGCCGCAACAGGCGGAACACGCGCTGCAGGAAACCTGGCACGTCCAGGATGTGGTGCAGCACCGACGTTCCGGCGCAGGTGTCGAACCCGCCTTCCCGGAACGCCGCCTCCTCCCCGGAATGGGTCGCGAACAGCAGCGGCACGTGGCCCACCAGCCCGCCGGCCTGCAGGGCGGTGCGGCAGGTCGCCAGCATGCCGGTCGAGACGTCGGTCAGCAGGAGGGCGCCGACATCGCCGTGGCCCAGCAGGGCGCGGGAGAGGAGGCCGGTGCCGCAGCCGACCTCGAGGGTGGTGCCGAGGGTGGCGGGCCAGCGATCCCCGGCGGCGTCGCGGATCTCGCGGTAGTGCTGCTCGACGCGGCCGGGGTCGATCGCGTGTTCGGCGTCGTAGGCCTCGTGCGAGAGGATCGTGCCCAGGCGCCCCTGCACGAAGTCGATGATGCCGTCCTGCACCGGCACGCCCGCGTCGCAGCGGTTGCAGCGCAGCGCCTCGGACCCGACGGCCCGCAGCGAGGCGCCGCAGGCCGGGCATTGCAGCCGATCCAGCAGCATCACGCCGGCAGCTTCTCCGGCTTGTTGCGCACGGACCGGGTGGGGACGTCGCGGAACAGCGACATGTGGGTGTGCTGGGCGACGAAGGGTGCGTCGGGCGCGGCGCGTACCAGCACGACGGTGGTGCGGCCGGGCCGGTCGTAGGACGTGCCGTCGGCGTGATAGCCGGTGCTGTCGAACACGCCCATGCCGACGGCCTGCAGCCGGTCCGGCGAGACGATCGCGCGGATGTCGTCGCGGAAGCGGAAATCGTCGATGTGATGCCAGACGCTGCGCCATTGCTGCGCCTCGGCGACCGGCTGGCCGACCATGAAGTCGGTGACGGTGCCGAAGGCGATCATGTCGGGCGCGAAGATCGCCCGCGCGCCGGCGAAATCCACCGCCTGGACATGGGCGGCGAGCGTCTGGAACCAGTGCCGCACGGCAGCGAGGTCCTGGGCGGCTGCGTCGTCCGGCGTGTCGGCGGGCTGCGTCGGCGCGAGGGTCATCCTGGTCTCCGTCAGCGGCCGCGGAAACGCGGCTTGCGCTTTTCCTTGAACGCCGCGATGCCTTCCTGCAAGTCCTCCGATTGGCGGACATGGGTCAGCAGGCGGCTCGTCCCCACCATCTGCTCGACCGGCCCGACCGGCATCACCTGGTTCACCAGGCGCTTGAGGGCGGCGAGCACCAGCGGCGCGGAGTCGACCAGCTCCTGCGCCATCTCCAGCGCCTCGGCCTCATGCTGGCCGTTCGGCACCACGCGGTTGACGAACCCGACCTCATAGGCGCGGCGCGCGGGGACCTTGCTGCCCAGCAGCATGACCTCCATGGCGAGCTTGTGCGGCATGCGCCCGACCAGGGAGCTGATGCCGCCGGCCGTCGTGCCCAGCTTGGCCTCGGGGTAGTAGAAGGTGGTGCTTTCGGTCGAAACCATCAGGTCGCACATCATCACCATGACGATGCCGCCGCCGACCACCCAGCCGGTGGTCGCCGCGATGATCGGCTTCTCGGTCTGGAAGCCGACGTTCGGGATGGCGCGCCAGAGTTCCGGCAGGTCGGACACGTCGGCGCCCGAACTGAAGGCGCGATCGCCCGCGGCGCTCAGGATGGCGACGCGTTTCTCGGGATCGGCGTCGAATTCCTGGAAGGCGCGCTGCATTTCGACCGCGACCGCGCTGTTGATCGCGTTCAGCTTCTCCGGCCGGTTGATGCGGATGATCGAGATCGGACCGCGGTCCTCGACGGTGACGGCAGACATGTGGCGTTTCCCCTTCTCGTTGTCCTGATGTTCCTTGCCGCTGCGAAGCGGCGGTGCGGGTCGGACCCCGTATCAGACCGGCGCCTCGTACGCGGCCCAGGCGCTGGGCGCCTCCCGCAGCAGCACCTTGAGCGCGGTGACGGCGCGCCCGCCCTCCCCCAGGCGCCCGTCCTGGCAGGCGGCGGCGAGCAGGCCGTGGAGGTGGAAGGCCATGTATTCGGTGGTGGTGTTGATGCCGGCGAAGGCCGGATTGTCGTCGAGGTTGGTGTAGTCGACCGTGTCCAGCACCTGGCGCAGCACCGTCTTGGCGAGGCCAATATCGACCAGCAGCTGGTGCGCATCCAGTTCGGGCGCGCGGAACTCCGCCTCGACCGCGAAGGTGGCGCCGTGCAGGCGCTGCGCCGGCCCGAACTCCTCGCCCTGGAAGCTGTGCGCGATCATGATGTGGTCGCAGACGGTCAGGCTGAACATTCAGAGCTCCGCATAGTCGATCACCTGGCACAGGCTGCCGGGTGCGAGCAGGACCGGCATCGCCTCCGGCAGGTCGCGGAAGCGGGTCGGCCCCTGCAACAACCCGTCATAGGCCGGATCGGCCAGCAGATCGAGGGCGAGCGCCAGCCGCTCCGCATGGGTGCGGCGGCCGCGCATGGCGGGCGCGACCATGCCCACCTGGGTCGCGACCAGGCGCAGGCGGCGGGCGTGGAACGCCTCCCCTAGCGGCACGGCGGTGGCGCGGTCGCCATACCAGCTCGCCTCGACGATGCGTCCCTCGACCGCGGCGGAGGCGAGGGCGGTCCGCAGCCCCGCCTCGCTCGCGGAAGCATGCACGACCAGCTCCTGCTCCCGCGGGGCCGCATCGGGGTGGGCGAAGCGGCAGCCGAGGCGTTCCGCCAGGGCCGCGCGGGAGGGGTCGAGGTCGACCACGGTCACCGTGGTCGCCGGCACGCGTGCCAGCAGCGAGGCCGCGAGCAGCCCGACGACGCCGGCGCCGATCACCAGCACGCGCTCCCCGGCCAGCGGGATCGCGTCCCATGTCAGGTTCAGGGCGGTTTCCATGTTCGCCGCCAGCACCGCCCGCCTGGTCGGCACCGCGTCGGGCACCGGGATGCACATCGCGCGCGGCGCGACGAACGCCTCCTGGTGCGGGTGGAGGACGAAGACGCGGCGGCCCTCGGCCTCGCCCACCGTGGCGTAGCCGTATTTCACCGGGAAGGGGAATGCGCCCTCCATCAGCGGCGCGCGCATCGCGGCCCACTGGCTTTCGGGCACGCGGCCGGCGAAGACCAGCGCCTCCGTCCCGCGCGAGATGCCGCTCGCCAGGGTGCGGACGACGACCTCCCCGGTCTCCGGCGCCCGCAGATGCGCGGGGCGGAGCTCGCCCTTGCCGGACGCCACGACCCAGAAGGCGCGCGGCGGGTTCACCCCGGCCCCAGCGCGATGTCGAGCAGGATGTCGCGTCCGATCGGGTGTACCGCCCAGGCGTAGCGCGGCGCCTCCCCCAGGCTGTCGATCGGTGGCAGCGGGAAGGCGGGGATGCCGCCGCCCATCAGCATGGGCGCGACGGTCACGTGCAGCCGGTCGAGCACGCCGGCGGCGAGGAAGCGCGCCACCGTCTTGCCCCCGCCCTCGACGAACAGCCGCCGTAGGCCACGGGCCCGCAGCGCGGCGCGCAGGGCCGCCAGGTCGAGGGCGTTCCGCGTGCCGGGGATGCGCAGCACCTCCGCCGCGCCGATCCGGGCCGTCGCGGGCGCCGTCTCCGCCGCCACGACCAGGGTGGGCACCGTGCCGTCGAACACGCGATGGGTGGGGGACAGGCTCAGGCCGGGGTCGAGCACGACCCGCACCGGGCTGGGGCCTTCGCAGAGCCGGGTGGTGAGCTGCGGATCATCGGCGCGGACGGTGCCTGCCCCGACCACGACGGCGTCGGAGAGGGCGCGCACCCGATGGGTATGGGCGATGTCTTCCGGACCGCTGATCCATTGGGAGCGCCCGTCGGGCAGGGCGATGTAGCCGTCGAGGGATTGCGCCAGCCGGCCGAGGGCGAACGCGTCGGCAGCCAGCAGGGGGCCGTAGAGCGGCACGTCGGCGCAGGCCGGCGGGCGACGCAGCAGCCGGCGCCACGTCTCCGGTGTCAGCTCCTCCATGGCCCCGCAGTATCATGCCACGACCGTAGCGGGTAGTTCAGGCGCGGGCCGATAGCGCGAATGCGATCGGGCTTCGTGTCGCGGGCGGGGCTCCGCCGGCGCGATAGCCGGGCGCGGCGGTGACCGGAAGGGCGCGCGCCACCAGCCCCATGATCCGCGTCTGCACGGTCATCGCGCGTTCCAGCAGGCGGCGGTTCTCGGCCGCGAGGGCGGCGAGTTGCGCCGCGTCCGGGCGCAGCCGTTCGGCGGTTCGTGCGCCCTCCGCCGCGGCGCGGGCCGCCGTGAGCGCCGCGGTCGCCGCCTGTTTCTCGGGCAACAGCGCGCCGATCGCGGGGAGGTCGAGCGCGGCGAGGGCCGCGTTTTCCTGCGCCAGCACGGCGGCGAGCCGTGTGACGGCGGCGGCGAGGTCGTCGGTCATGGCTGCCTCGCCTCCTGCATGCGGAGCATCTCCCGTTCGACCGCGGCGGCGAGGCCGAACCCGCCCGCGGCCGCGATCTTGTCGGCGACGGCGTCGACGAGCATGGGTTTCCAGGCCTCCTCGCCCGCGCCGCCGCCGAACGGCCCGTGCGCGGTGTCGACGGTCGCGAAGATCGGTTCGAGCATCTGGCCGATGAACACCGCCTCGAACTTGCGGGCGGCGGCCGCGACCGCGGCGGGGTCCGGGTGGCTCGCGAGAGGGAGGGGGGTGGCCCGTGCCGCGCCGGGCTGCGCGGCCGGTGAAGCGGCGGCGATCGGCGTGATCGCGCGGATCGTGGCGCCCGCGTCCATCAGCGCACCACCAGGTCGGCCTGCAGCGCGCCCGCGGTCTTGATCGCCTGCAGGATGCTGATCAGGTCGCGCGGCCCGACGCCCAGGGCGTTCAGGCTGGCGACGAGATCGCGCAAGGTCACGCCGGAACTCAGGATTCCCAGCTTGCGGTCGTGCTGATCGTCGATCTGGATGTTGGTGCGGGGCACGACCACGGTCTGTCCGTTGGAGAGCGGGCCGGGCTGGCTGACCTCGGGCGTCTCGGTGACGCGGATGGTCAGGTTCCCCTGCGCGATCGCCACCGTGCTGATCCGGACGTTGGCGCCCATGACGACGGTGCCGCTCGCTTCCTCGATCACCACGACGGCGGCGTTGTCCGGCTCGACCCGCAGGTCCTCGAGCGCGGCCAGCGCCTCGATCGGATCGCGGCCGCCCAGGTTGAGCGCGACGGTCCGCGGATCGAGCGCGCGGCTGACCGGTCCCAGCACGCGGTTGATCGCCTGGGCGATGCGGCGGGCGGTGGTGAGATCGGGATTGCGCAGGCCGAGCCGCAGGGCGTCACGGCGGTCGAGGCGGAAGGGGACCTCGCGCTCGACGGTGGCACCGTTGGCGATGCGGCCGGAGGTGGGCACGCCGCGGCTCACCGACTGGGCCGCCCCGCGCGCCGCGATGGCCCCGGTGGCGAGCGCCCCCTGCGCGACGGCGTAGACCTCCCCGTCGGCGGCCAGCAGCGGAGTGACGAGCAGCGTGCCGCCGGTGAGGTTGGTCGCGTCGCCCAGGGCGGAGATCGCCACGTCGATCCGGCTGCCGCTGCGAGCAAAGGCCGGCAGGTCGGCGGTGACCATCACCGCGGCGATGTTCTTGGTGGAGAGCTTGGTGACCTGGTCGCGGGTGTTGACGCCGAGCCGCTCGAGCATGCCGACGAGGGATTCGCGGGTGAACACGGCGTTGTCGAGCTTGTCGCCGGTGCCGTTCAGGCCGACCACCAGGCCGTAGCCGATGAGCTGGTTGCTGCGGACGCCCTCCACGTCGGCGATATCCTTGATGCGCACCTGCGCCGTGGCCGGGACGACCGGAGCGGTGAGGGTGGCGAGGCAGAGCAACAGCAGGGCGAGCAGGCGTCGCACGGCGCACCTCGGTAGCAAGGCCGAAAGGATTTGGCGTCAGTCTGCCGTGCTCAGGGCAAGCGGCATGCCAGCCCGCGCGCCACGGTCGCGACGGGCTTTCCGGTGCGTCGGGGCGGCAGGATCTGCCGGGTGACCGGGTTGGCTGGGTAGAAGGAGCCGGGCAGTGGGCACGATCGACGGAGTTGGCGGAACCGGGCCGGCGCGGGCCGGCTGGGCGCGGCCGTCGCAATCCGGGGGGCAGGGTGGGGCTGGGTTCGCGGTTCCGGCCTCGGCGCCATCCCCGTCATCCGCCGGCGCCGCGCCGCTGCCGCTGGGCGGAGTGCTCGAGACGATGCTGGCGCTGCAGGCGGTCGCCACGCCCGAGGAGCGGAACCGGACCGCGCTGCGGCGTGGGCAGGCGTTGCTGGGTGAGCTCTCGCGGTTGCAGGCGGCGCTGCTGCGGGGTGGGGAGGGGGCCGAGGCGGCCAGGGCGGCGTTGGGTTCGTTGGCGGCGCCGATCGAGGAGCCGGCGGATCCGGTCCTGGCGTCGCTCCTCAGGTCCATACGCCTGCGTGCGCAGGTGGAATTGGAACGGCTGCGTCAGTGATCTGCGCGCGTCCGCGATGAGTTGCCTGGGTGACGCTTTGTTGAGCAGGCTTGGCGTAACCGGATGGCGCCGCTATAAGCCCGCGCGTTCACGACCCGGAATGGGCCGGGGGGATGTCGCCAGACTCCCGACGGGGGCGGGCGAAGAACGCGAGAGAGCAGGACCGGCGCACATGATGGTAACGCTGCCCCCCGATTATCGCCCATCCGAGGACGAGGAGTTCATGAACCCCGTCCAGGTCGAATATTTCCGGCAGAAGCTGCTGCGCTGGCGCGCGGATCTGCTGAAGGAGGCGGACGGGACGCTGGCCAGCCTGTCCGAGGGCGGCATCCACGAGGCCGACATCACCGACCGGGCGAGCGTCGAGACCGACCGCGCGCTGGAGCTGCGGACCCGGGACCGGGCGCGCAAGCTGATCGCCAAGATCGACCAGGCGCTGGGCCGGATCGAGGCCGGAACCTACGGCTACTGCGAGGAGACGGGTGAGCCGATCGGCCTGCGCCGTCTGGAGGCCCGCCCGATCGCGACCTTGTCGATCGAGGCGCAGGAGCGCCACGAGCGCATGGAACGCGTGCACCGCGACGACTGACCGGCGCACCGTGTCATGGATGGCCGGCGCAGGAGGCCATCCGCGACCTCAAAGGCCGCGAGCAAAGTCATGG
>MKTV01000089.1:108243-111344 GCA_001898425.1 Rhodospirillales bacterium 69-11 | reverse complement strand
GCGGCACAGCCGAGTAGCTAAGTGCGGACGGGATAACCGCTGAAAGCATCTAAGCGGGAAACCCACCTCAAAACGAGGTCTCCCCGAGGGCCGTGATAGACCATCACGTCGATAGGCCGGGTGTGGACGCGCGGTAACGTGCGAAGCTGACCGGTACTAATCGCCCAATCGGCTCGAAACCACCACCATGCATGGAAATCATCCCCAGATGGCGCATGACCCAACGCGCCAAAGGGCGATCCCACGCAACAGACGCCTTCCAACAGCACACGACACACACACACCACCCACACCAGAACCTCGATCACACCCCTCACGCACACAGGGGTGGATTGGACGACCTGGTGGCTCTGGCGGGGGGACCGCACCCGATCCCATCCCGAACTCGGCCGTGAAAACCCCCAGCGCCCATGGTACTGTGTCTCAAGGCACGGGAGAGTAGGTCGCCGCCAGGTCTTCCAATCCACCCCCCACACCACCACCCACGCGGGGTGGAGCAGCCCGGTAGCTCGTCAGGCTCATAACCTGAAGGTCACAGGTTCAAATCCTGTCCCCGCAACCAGACATCAGCCACACACACACAACGCCCCGGATGCACCAGCACCGGGGCGTTCGGCGTTCCAGAAAGCACTCGCTCCAAAAGCGCCGCCGCATAAGCCGCCAGGAAGAGGCGGATGCTCTCGCACGCCCGCCTGGCCCCGCCCGCGCCGGCGATCCAGAGGCAGTATCCATCAGAAGGCAACGACTGAGCCGCCCTCCCACGTGAAGGGCCGGTGTCTTCCATCGCCCCATGACCGCACATCCGCCGGCAGCCCCGACGGCCTGCCCAGGTGGCACCCCGCTTGCTAGGGTTCCCCGAAAGGAGACCCCATGCCCGCGCCGCTGCCGCCCAGCCTCTACGCCGCCACAGCGCGGCCAGCCCCCGCCACGCCGCCGCTCGATGGCGACCGCCAGGCCGACGTCGTCGTGGTGGGGGGCGGCTTCACAGGGCTCTCCACCGCGCTCCACCTCGCCGAACGCGGCACGGACGTCGTCCTGCTCGAGGCGAACGAGCCGGGATGGGGCGCCTCGGGCCGCAACGGCGGGCAGGTGAACCCCGGCCTGAAATACGATCCCGACCAGGTGGAGGCCGATTTCGGCCCCGATCTCGGGAGCCGCATGGTCCGCTTCGCCTGGGCCGCGCCGGAGACCACGTTCACGCTGATCCGCCGCTGGCAGATCGCCTGCGACGCCCTGCAGAGCGGCACGCTGCGCGCGGCGTACCGGCCACGCGCCGCCGAGGGCGTGCGGCGTTCCGCCGAACAGGGCATGCGCCGGGGGATGCCGGTCACGCTGCTGGAGGCGGAGGCGGCACGGGCAGCAACCGGCACGAACCGGTATCTCGCGGTGATGCGCGATGTGAGCGGCGGGCATGTGCAGCCGCTCGACTATGCGCGCGGGCTGGCGCGGGCGGCGCAGCAGGCTGGTGCCACGGTGCATGGCGGCACGCGCGTGACCGGCCTGCGACGGGCCAACGGCGCGTGGCACGTCGCGACGCCCACCGGCACGGTGCGGGCCTCGGCCGTGGTGCTGGGCACCAACGGCTACACCGACGACCTGCTGCCCGACCTGCGCCGCAGCATCGTGCCGGTGTTCAGCGCGATCGCCGCGACGGCGCCGCTGGATCCGGCGGTGGTCCGCGCGGTGATGCCGGCCCGCAGCGCGCTGTATGAGAGCGGGCACATCACGGTCTATCTGCGGGTCGACCAGGCCGGCCGCCTGCTGATCGGCGGACGGGGTCCGCAGCAGCCGATCGCCGGATTCGACCCGATCCGCTACCTGATCGCCTATGCCGAACGCCTGTGGCCCGCGCTGCGGGGCGTCACCTGGACGCATGGCTGGAACGGGCAGCTCGCGATCACCCGCGACCACTACCCGCACCTGCACCAGCCGGCGCCGGGGCTGATCGCCTGCCTCGGCTACAATGGGCGCGGCGTTGCGCTCTCCACCGCCATGGGCGGCGAGATCGCGAAATTCGCGACCGGGACGGAGGCCCGCGACCTCGACATGCCGGTGGTGCCGATCACGCCCATCCCGTTCCACGGCATGTGGCGGCTCGCCGTCGGCGCGCGCGTGCTGGAGGGTCGGCTGCGCGACCGGTTCGGCCTGTAGCGCCGGCCGGGGCCCCAGGTCCGGGCGCCGGCCGGGGCGCCCGGACCTAAGGGCCGGCCGGACGGATCAGCCGGTCGGCAGCTCCCGCACGAAGCGCGCCTTGGCCGCGCAGGCGGATTGCAGGAAAGCGAGATCGGTTCCGGTGGAGACGTAGCGCGCGCCCATGCGGACGAACTTCGCCATCAGGTCCTCCCGCGCCGCGAGCCCGCCCACGCCCACATGCTTGCCCACGCGGCGTGCCGCGGCGATCGCGCGCGTGAAGGCGGCCTCGAGCCGCGGATCGTCGAACTGGCCGGGAATGCCCAGTTCGGCGCACAGGTCGTTGCTGCCGACCAGCAGCATGTCCACGCCGTCGACGGCGATGATCTCCTCCACCGCGTCCAGCGCGGCCGCGGTCTCCAGCATCACGACCAGCATGCTGGTCGCGTTCATCGCGCGGGCGAGCTGGTCGGCGGGGAAGGGGCGGTAGCCGTAATGCGACAGGGCGCCCCCGGCGGAGCGCTGGCCCGAGGGCGGGAACTTCACCAGCTCGACCAGGGCGCACGCCTCCGCTGCGCTGCGGACATGCGGCGTGATCACGCCCATCGCGCCCCCATCCAGCACGCGGCCTATATACTCCGGCGTGTTGGCCGGCACGCGCACCAGCGGCGTGACGCCGATCTGCTGGGCCGCGATGCAGATCTGGCAGGCCGTGTCGATCGAGAGTGTGTTGTGCTCGAGATCGACATACAGCGTGTCGAACCCGGCGGCCTTGGCGATGCCGGCGATCTCGATCGAGCGCGCGAGCCGCACCGTCATGGACGCGACGACACTGCCCGCCGCCAGCTTCTCCTTCATGTGGTTGCGCAGCGCCGCGTCCAGTGTCTCGCTCATCCCGTTGCCCTCCCTGACCGCGCGAGCTTCGCGCGGGCGGGCCATGCCGGCAACCACGGCGGGGCATGTCGCCGCGG
>MKTV01000089.1:95833-108229 GCA_001898425.1 Rhodospirillales bacterium 69-11 | reverse complement strand
CCAGCCCCGCCGTCAGTCGGCCGGGGCGAACGGGGAGAGCGTCATCGTGCCGTCGGCTGCGAGGCGCAGCGCGCTTCCGGGCGGGATCTCGCGCCAGTGCGCCACGTCCTCGTCGAACGGTTCGGAGGCAATGACGCTGCCCTGCTCGAGCCGGCGCCAATACAGCGACGGGCATCGTCCGTCGCTCGCCCAGCGGACCGCCTGCACCGTCGAGCCGTCGCTGTGCACGGCGGACATCCGCAGCGGCCGGTCGATGCCGGCCTCCCGCATCTCCCCCAGCACCGCCCGCAGCGTCTCGGCGATCGCGGCGACCGGCCGTTCGGCCAGGCCGCGGCCGACCGCGGCGAGGAACAGCGCTTCGCTGTCGCTGGTCCCACGCCGCAGCGTGTAGAGCGCGTCCGGGATCAGCGCGTCGACCCGCCGTCGGATCGACGCGTAGCCGCCGATCTGCCCGTTATGCATGAACAGATGCGGCCCCAGCCCGAACGGGTGGCAGTTGGCGGTCGCCACCTCTCCGAACGTGGCGGAACGCACATGCGCCATGAACAGGCGCGAACGCAGTTGCGTGCAGAGCGACACGAGGTTCGCGTCCGACCAGGCGGGCAGGGTGCCCCGATACAGGCCGGGTTCGGGACGCTCGCCATACCAGCCGATGCCGCACCCGTCGCCGTTCACCACCGTCTTCGCCTCCCGCGCATGGTGCGACTGCGCGATCAGGGAGGAGGGCGGATGCACGAGCAATGTGTCGAGGAACACGGGCGCGCCCGTGTAGGCGACGAGACGGCACATGGTGAGAACCCCCCGCATTCAGTCCCGCTCGGCCCCCCGGGATGGAGAGGGGGGCGGAGACGGGTGCCGTCGTACTGCGCCGGCGTGGCCGGCGGCCGGTTCAGGCGGCCTGCCGCGCGGCGGCGGGATCGGCGAGCGCGAACGCCACCGCGGCCATTGCGTGTTCCATCGTGGAGTCGACGCCGGGGCAGGGCAGGGCGTCCGGGTCGAGGAGCAGGCAGATCTCCGTGCAGCCCAGGATCACCGAGTCCGCGCCCGCCGCGATCCCGCGCTGGACGATCGCGTGCATCGCGTCACGGGACTCCGAGCGGACGATGCCGCGGCAGAGTTCGTCGAAGATGACGCGATGGACCAGCTCCCGGTCCGGCAGGTCGGGGACCAGAGTCTCGATGCCGCAGGCGGCGCGCATGCGGTCGCGATAGAACCCCTGCTCCATCGTGTATTGTGTGGCCAGCAGCAGCGGGCGCCGCAGCCCGCGCCGCGTGAGCGCACGGCCGGTCTCGTCCACGATGTGCAGCAGCGGCACGGGCGAGAGCGCGGCGACCGCGTCGGCCACGAGATGCATCGTGTTGGTGCAGATCATGACGCA
Organism: Rhodospirillales bacterium 69-11; assembly: GCA_001898425.1. Lineage (GTDB taxonomy): Bacteria > Pseudomonadota > Alphaproteobacteria > Acetobacterales > Acetobacteraceae > Rhodopila. The sequence continues at coordinate 106,851 of MKTV01000089.1, read as the reverse complement.
CTCTGCGCCGGCCTGTGCGAGGCCCGCTGCGGCCTGGCCCAGCAAGGCGCCGGCGGCATCCCACCGCCCGGCGCGCTGAAGCTGGACGACGCGCTCGAAATCCACCGAATGCAGCAGGATCTCGGCCGAGTGCAGCCCGCCCAGCCGGTCGCGCACGGCCTGGTTGATCAGCCGGTAGTAGACCGCGGTGCTCTCCCAGCTCATTCCCCCGAGAAGACCGATCGTGCGCATGGCGAACCCCTCCTGTGCGATGGCGGGATCATCTGCGGCCGTGCGCGGGAATGGCGCGCATTGTTCGACGCATCTTGGGCCCAAAGTGCACGCAGCATGCGTGCCAGGGCAGTTCCGCGCAATGGCATTGCGCGCCTCGTCATGCGATGCTCCGGCGCATGCTGGACGCGTTCGATCGCCGGATTCTCGGGCTGCTGCAGGAAGATGCCGACCTCCCGCTGCAGGAGGTCGCGGATCGGGTCGGGCTGTCCGCCTCCGCCTGCTCGCGGCGGATCATGCGCATGCGCCAGGACGGCACCATCGCGCGGCGGATCGCCGTCCTCGACCGCAAGCGGATGAATCTCCCCACCACGGTGTTCGTGGTGATCCGCACCACGCGTCACGCGGCGGACTGGCTCGACGAGTTCCGCCAGGCGCTCGCCGCGATCCCGGAAATCGTCGAGGTCCACCGGCTGACCGGCAATTTCGACTACATCCTCAAGCTCGTCCTGCCGAACGTCGAATCGTACGACACGATCTACAAGGCGCTGGTCCGGCGGATCGAGCTGTCGGACGTGTCCGCCTACATCTCGATGGAGACGCTGAAGGACGAGACGGCGCTGCCGACCGGCTACGCCGTCTCGCCGTGAGCGCCTTCCCGGGCGCGGACGTTCAGTAGCCGTACGGCCGGTAGGCCGGGGCGTAGGCGTAGGGGCGCGGCGGCACGTAGACATGGGGCCGCGGCGGGGCATAGGCGTAGGGCCGGACCGGCGCGAAAGGCCGATGAGACTGCCGCCACGCATTCGCGCGGCGCTCGTGCTCACGCCAGGCGTGCTCGCGCTCGCGCTGGATGCGCCAGGCACGCTCCTGCGCCTCGTTATGGCGTACGCCGCCCCAGTCCGCCCGAGCGGGCGCGGCGGCGCCGGCCAGGGTGAGGGCGCCGAGGGCGGCCAGGGCGAGGGATCGGAGTCGCATGGGAACCTCCCGTCTGCTGCGGCGATGACGTCTGCCGCGAGACGGAAGCTGGGGGTCGCTCATGGCGAAAACCCGCCCGAATCAGGGCATTCTCGTTCACGGCTGCGGGCACGTGTGATAAAGATGGCGGTATCGGAGCGGAGGGCCGGATGTCGATCGGACGTGCGATCAAGCGGAAGCTGCGGGCGGTGGCGATGCCGGCCGTCTTCCTGGCCATCACCGGCTATTTCGGCTGGAACGCCACCCAGGGCAACCGCGGCCTCGTGGCCTACGCGCAGCGCGAAGACCTGTTGCAGCAGGTCCAGGCCGACCAGGCGGCCGCCCTCGCCGAGAAGAACGTGTGGGAACGGCGGGTGTCGGGCCTGCGCACGTCGCGGCTCGATGCCGACACGCTGGACGAGCGGTCGCGGGCGATGCTGAACCTTGCGGAACCGACCGACGTCATCGTGCCGTATACGCAGAAAGACAAGCTGTTCTGACCGGCGGGCAGGGGGAGGCGCCGTTCCGGCCCGAGGGGCCGTCGTGACACCGGCCTCACCGCCCCTGGCCGATCGACCGCCCGACGGTGCCCTGCGACGCACCGTGCTCTGGGTCGCGGCACTCAACGTCGCCTATTTCGGTGTCGAGTTCGCGGTCGCCGTCGCCATCGGCTCCGTCGCCTTGTTCGCCGACAGCGTGGACTTCCTGGAAGATGCGTCGATCAACCTCCTGATCGCCGTTGCCCTCGGCTGGACGGCACGTGCGCGCGCTCGGTTGGGCATGGCGCTCGCCGGGATCCTGCTCGTTCCCGGGCTTGCCACAGTCTGGACGGCGTGGGGGAAGCTGGCCGCGCCGGTCCCGCCGGATCCGCTGCCGCTGTCGATCGCCGGCCTTGGGGCGCTCGCCGTCAACCTGGGCTGTGCGTTGCTCCTGGTCCGCCACCGGCATCACCGCGGGAGCCTGACCCGCGCGGCGTTCCTGTCCGCGCGCAACGACGCGCTGGCGAATGTCGCGATCGTCGCGGCCGGTCTGCTGACCGCAGTCGCGTGGCGGTCCGCGTGGCCCGACCTGATCGTGGGCCTCGGCATCGCGGCCCTGAACGCCGATGCGGCGCGGGAGGTCTGGACGGCCGCACGCGAGGAGCATGCCGCGGAGGCGTGACCGCCGTCGCAGCCATCGTCGCAGCGTCCGCCGCGAGCCCGGCGATCATCGCCATGCGCCACCAACTGTATTTTACATAATGTAGCTTATGCGACATTTGGGTGCGCGAGAGCGGGCGCGTGATCGCCCTTGCAGCGCACCTGCCCGCGCTCTATCCGCCCCGCATGTCCGATCCGATCACGCCCGAAGGCGAACTCCGCCGGCTGCTCTCCATCATGGCGGCGCTGCGCGACCCGGTCAGCGGCTGTCCCTGGGATCAGCAGCAGAGCTTCGCGACGATCGCGCCCTACACGATCGAGGAAGCCTATGAGGTCGCCGACGCGATCGTGCGGTCGGACATGGCCACCTTGCCCGACGAACTCGGCGATCTGCTGTTCCAGGTCGTCTATCACGCGCGGATGGCCGAAGAAGCCGGGCATTTCGCCTTCGCCGACGTCGCGCGAGCGATTTCGGACAAGATGATACGGCGTCATCCTCACGTCTTCGGTGAAGCCGCGGCGCGCGACGCCGCCGCCCAGTCCCAGGCCTGGGAGGCCCAGAAATCCGCCGAACGCGCCGCCCGCGCCGAGTTCGGCACCCTCGCCGGCGTGCCCGCCGGGCTTCCGGCACTCACCCGCGCACAGAAGCTGACGGCCCGCGCGGCACGGGTCGGGTTCGACTGGCCGGATGCCGAGGCGGTGCTGGAGAAGCTGGACGAGGAAGTCGCCGAGCTCCGCGCCGAATTGCCGGGCGCCGATCGGGACCGGCTGGAGGACGAGGTTGGCGACCTTCTGTTCGTGCTGGCGAATCTCGCCCGCAAGCTGCAGCTCGACCCCGAAACCTGCCTGCGACGAGCGAACGAGAAGTTCGCCCGCCGGTTCGATGAAATGGAACAGATGATTGAACGTGAAGGAAAATCGCTTCGCGATTGCGATCTGCCGATGATGGAGGCCGGCTGGCAGGAAGTGAAGCGCCGCGAGCGTTCGCGAGGCTAGGCCCGGCAATTCGTCCGCCACCTCCTGCCCGCCCGAGGCCCCCGGCGTTCCGCCGCCGCTGCGCCCGTCGGCCGCCCGAAACCCGTCAGCAGAGCCGGATGCGGAGGCTGCAGCTGCGCTGGTCGCCCGGCGGGATCAGCATGAGGCCGGGCTTCTCGACGAACGGTCCGTCCCAATCCACCGGGCTCGCCATCCCGAACCACGGCTCGATGCACAGGAAATCCGCGCCGACGCGCTGCCACACGCCAAGCTGGCGGAACCCGTCCCAGGAAATCTCGATCGTCTCCGCGCCCGGCGCGGTGTAGCGCACCGACGCGCTCGCCAACTGGTCGAAGATCACCGCATCCGCCTCGAACAGCGCCGGATCCAGCGCGAGCCGCCGGCCCGCCACCGGGCTGGGATGCGGCGCCGGGTCGAGCAGCCCGCCGATCACGCGGCGGATGGGCGCCTTCTCCTCCTCCGCGAATTCCAGCACGTGCGCGTCCTTCTCCACCCCGGCGGCAAGGGGCCAGGCGAAGGCCGGGTGGGCGCCCAGCGCGCAAGGCAACACCTCCCGTCCGGGATTGGTGACCGTCATCGTCCAGCTCAGCGCATCGTCGTCCAGCGCGTAGGCGAGCTCGAGCCGGAAGGCGAAGGGATAGACCGCGCGGGCGTCGGGATCGTCGTGCAACACCAGGCGACAGGCGGTCGCGCTGCGGGACAGCCAGGCGAAGCGCCGGTCGCGGGCGAAGCCATGCTGCGTCAGCCGGTAGGTGCGGCCCTGGTGACGCAGCGTATCGTCCTTCAGCCGTCCGACGATCGGAAACAGCACCGGGGCGTGGCGCGGCCAGGCCGGCCCGGCCTGCCAGAGGAGTTCGGTATCCTCCGCATCGCGCAGCGAGCAGAGTTCCGCACCGTCCGCGCGCACCGTCGCGGACAGGTATCCGTTGGTCAGCGTGTGGCGGTCCATCATGCGCCGAGCTTGCACCCGGGCCGCGGCGGCGCGCCAGCCCCTTCGCATGAGAGCTCGGCGGCGCGTCAGTCCTGCCGCGGGTCGGCGCGGCGGAGATAGAGCGTCACCTCCGTCCCCTGCCCCGGTTCGCTCTCCATCGCGATGTGACCGCGCGACTGCTTGATGAACCCGTAGACCTGGCTCAGCCCCAGGCCACTGCCGTGGCCGACGGGCTTCGTCGTGAAGAACGGCTCGAAGGCGGCGCGGCGTACGTCGTCCGGCATGCCGGTCCCCGTGTCGCTGACCGTCACGCCGACATAGGGCACAGGCTCGAGATCCGGTTCGGCCGCGAGCTCCGCGTCCGAGAACCGCGTCTCGAACAGCGCGAACCGCAGGGTGCCGCCGGCCGGCATGGCGTCGCGGGCGTTGATGGCCAGGTTGAGCAGCGCGCTGTCGAACTGGTGCGCATCGGCCTCGACCGGCCAGTCCCCGCGGCCGGGCAGCTCCAGCGTGATCTTCCCGCCCAGCGTGCTGCGCAGCAGTTCCGCCATGTCGGTGATCCGGCACCCGGCATCGAACGCGGTGGGCGTCAGCGGCTGGCGGCGTGCGAAGGCCAGCAGCTGGCCGGTGACCGTCGCCCCGCGCTCCACGCCCGACAAGGCGCGCGTGAGGTAGCGCTGCGCCGGGTCCTGGGCGGGAAGCCGCAGCGACAGCGCCTCGAGGTTCGCCTGCACCACCTGCAGCATGTTGTTGAAATCATGTGCGACGCCGCCGGTCAGCTGGCCGACCGCCTCCATCTTCTGCGACTGGCGCAGCATCGCCTCGGCACGTAGCCGCTCATTGGTCTCGCGTTGCAGCGCCTCCACCGCCGCGTCCTTCTGCCGCACCTGCTCCGCAAGCAGCTCGTTCGCGGCGAGCAGGGACGCGAGCGAGGGCAGCGCGGCGATCCGCGGCAGCAGCGGCCAAAGCACCGCGGCGGTGAGGAAGGACGCGATCGCGGTCACTCCCTTGATCATGCCGTCCAGCAGGTAGTCCGGCCGCCAGAGCGTCCAGACCGCCATCACGTGGGTCGTGCCGCAGGCCAGGATGAAGATCGCGAACAGCCATCCCATCCAGCTGAACGCCATGTCCCGGCGGCGCAGCAGCAGGACGCCGAGGGCGAGCGGGATCGAATAGTAGGAGAGCGCGATGATGCTGTCCGAGACGACGTGCAGCCCGATCAGCAGCGGATCCCAGGCGAGGCAGAACCCGTGCGGCGTGAGCCCGCCGTCTTCGAACAGAGCCGCCAGCGAAACCATCTCGTCCTCGATCGCGCGCCGCGCCGTGCGGCGGCGGCCGTCAGTGTGGGGGGCCGAGTTCGGCCCGCACGGCCGATTCCAGGTCGATCATCCGGAACGGCTTGCGGAGAAATCGGCGTGTGACCTGCTGCGCGACGAAATATCCCGAGATCAGGATGACCTTCAATGCCTGCCATTGCGCCGTCGCGCGATCGGTGAGCTCGATCCCCGACATGTCCGGCATCCGTATGTCGCTGATGATCAGCCGGATACTGGGCGTCGTTTCGAGCACGCGCAGCGCCGTCGCCCCGCCATCGGCCTGGACGACGCTATAGCCGAAATCCTCGAGGAACTCCGCGACGATGATCCGGACTTCGTCGTCGTCGTCGACCACCAGGATGACGGGATCGGCCGGCATGTGCGTTCCATCGTGTTCCAGAACGCAGTCGTTTTCGATCGACACCCCGCCTCCGTTACGTCAACGATACGGCTTGACGCACTGTGCTGCAACCATTCCCACCCTCTTACCACCGCGGGCGCGTCGACCACACCAGGACACGTGTCCGAAACCGGTCTGGGAAGTAACATCGTCGCGATGTCGCTTCGGTGTTCACGGACCCGCGCGCCGCCCCACGCCTCCCCAAGCGCGGCACGGCGCAGTAAGGAAGGACGACGACCCGCGACAGGAGGACACGATGACCGACGGCCCCCTCTCCCGCTTCAAGGTGATCGATCTCACGCGCGTCCGCGCCGGCCCGACCGCGGTGCGGCAGCTCGCCGATTGGGGAGCCGACGTGATCAAGATCGAGGCGCCCGAGGGCGATGCCGGCCTGGGCGGGGAGCGGCACGGGCCCGACTTCCAGAACCTGCACCGCAACAAGCGCAGCCTGACGCTGAACCTGAAGGCGCCGGAGGGGCTTGCCGTCCTGCATCGCCTCGTCGCCCAGGCCGACGTCGTCGTCGAGAACTACCGCCCCGACGTCAAATTCCGGCTCGGCGTCGACTACGAGACCCTGAGCAAGCTCAACGAACGCATCGTCTACGCCTCGATCTCCGGCTTCGGCCAGGACGGGCCGTATCGGGACCGGCCGGGCTTCGACCAGATCGCCCAGGGCATGGGCGGGCTGATGTCGATCACCGGCCTGCCGGGGCAGGGGCCGGTGCGCGTGGGCATCCCGGTCGCCGACCTGACCGCGGGCATCTTCGCCGCCATGGGTATCCTGATCGCCCTGCTCGAGCGCGAGCAGTCGGGCAAGGGGCAATGGGTGCAGAGCTCGCTGCTGGGCGCCCAGATCTCGATGCTGGACTTCCAGGCGGCGCGCTGGACGATCGGCCACGAGGTTCCGGGCCAGGCGGGCAACAATCATCCGACCAGCATCCCGACCGGCGTGTTCGCGACCGCCGACGGCCACATCAACATCGCAGCGGCCGGTGACGATATCTATCGCCGCTGCTGCAAGGCGCTGGGCGTGCCGGAACTGGCCGACGATGCGCGCTTCGCAACCGGCCGCGCCCGGTCGGAGAACCGGGACGCGCTGAACGCCGCGATCGAGGCGATCACCCGCACCCGGCCCTCTGCCCATTGGATCGAGGCGCTGAACGCGGCGGGTGTCCCCTCCGGCCCGATCTACCGCATGAACGAGGTCTTCGCCGATCCGCAGGTCAAGCATCTCGGCATCACCCGCGCGGTCGAGCATCCTGTGCTGGGCGCGGTCGAGGTGATCGGCCAGCCGATCGAGCTCAGCCGCACGCCCTGGAGCATCCGCAGCGCGACCCCGGAGCCGGGCGAGCACACGGCGGCGATCCTGCGCGAGCTGGGGTATGGCGAGGCGGAGATCACGGCGCTGCAGGAAAGGCGGGTGGTCTGACGCAGCCGCCGGCCTGACCCGGTCCCCGCATCGGAGGCCCTCCGGTCCTGCTCCGTTCCGCCCCTGATCGGGGCTTTCTGAAAGCGAGCGAGGACCGGCTGGGCGGGATGGAGAACGGGGTGGTTTCGCAACGTCTCCCCCGGTAGCTTGCCGCCTCGTTTTCTTGGAGGCGAGGCGTGAGCGGGGCGACGTCGGCATCGGCGCGGCAGGCGTTTCTCTCCCTGGTCGCTGCCCAGCCGGGGGAGCGCCGGGGCGCGATCGTCGTCCTCGTGCTCTCCGCCGCGCTGTTCGGGCTGACCGCGCCCTTCGGCGCCCGCTTCATCGGACCGATCGACGGATTCGTGCCCGCCAGCCAGGCGGCGCTCGCGTTGAACGACGTGATCACCGCGGCCCTGCTGTTCGGCCAGTTCGCGTCCCTGCCCTCCCCGGCCATCCTGCTCCTCGGCGCCGGCTACCTGTTCGACGCGGTGCTCGTGGTGATGCACGCGCTGAGCTTTCCCAGCGCGTTCCTGCCCGAGGGCGTGTTCGGCCACCCGCAGCTCGCACCATGGCTCTACATCCTGTGGCACATGAGCTTTCCCGGCATCGTCCTCGGCTATGTCGCGGCGGACGTCGCGCTGGGCGAGCGGCTGCTGCGCGCCCCGGTCGCCGCCACGTGCTGGGCGGCCCTGGGCGCGATCGGGGCGGCCGCGCTGTCCGTCGCCGCCCTGGTCGCCGGGATCGACCTGATGCCGCCGCTGCAGTTCGGAGGGCGCTACGTCCACACCGGCCCCGGCGGCGTCCGCATCGGGCTTCTGGTCTGGACCATCCTGCCGCTCGTCCTCCTCTGGTGGCGGCGCGGCCGCAGCACGCTCGATCTCTGGCTGCTCGTCGTCATGGCCACCTGGGCATGCGACTTCCTGACCTCCACCGTCATCTCGCAGCAGCGCTACGACCTGGCCTTCTACGTGGGCCGCAGCTACGGGCTGCTGTCGGCGAGCTTCCTGCTGGTGGCGATGCTGCTGCGGATCAAGCGCCTGCACCGCGCGCTGGTGGTCGCGCTCGAGGACGCGGAGGCGCGCAACCGCGAACTGGCCCGCTCCCGCGAGGAGTTCGCGCGCGTGCAGCGCTTCGAGGCGGTGGGCCAGCTCGTCGGCGGCGTCGGCCACGACTTCAAGAACATCCTGACCGTGGTGATCGGCAGCCTCGACCTGATCCAGGCGGACCCCGGCAACGCCGCGAAGGTCACCCGGCTCAGCTACACCGCGCTGGACGCCGCGCGGCGCGGCGAGCGGCTCACCCACAAGCTGCTGAGCTTCGCGCATCGCCAGGTGCTGCGCCCGACCGTGGTCGACCTCAATCGCGCGATCGGCCGGCTGGAGGTGTTCCTCCAGCGCGCCGTGGGTGAGCAGGTGCAGTTGGGGCTGATCTGCGAGCCGGAGCTGTGGCCGGTACGCTGCGACGTCGGCGAGTTCGAGTCGGCGCTGCTCAACCTCGTGCTGAACGCGCGCGACGCGGTGGCCGGCGTACCGATCGGGCGGATCGCCGTGCTCACGCGCAACGTCGTGCTGGGACCGGACGAGGCGGCCGGGCTGGGCGGGCTGGCGCCCGGCCCCTACGTAGCGGTCGCGGTGCGCGACAACGGCTGCGGCATGACGCCCGAGGTGCAGGCGCATGCGTTCGAGCCGTTCTTCACGACCAAGTCGCAGGCCGTCGCCTCCGGTCTCGGACTCAGCCACGTCTACGGCTTCGCGACCGCCGCCGGGGGCGATGCGGTGATCGCCAGTCGCGAGGGCGCGGGAACGACGATCACCCTCTATCTCCCCCGCGCGCGGGAGGCGCCGGCCCCCGAGACCGCACCCACCCCGCCCCTGTTCCGCGTGCCGTGCGGGTCGGAGACGATCCTGCTGGTGGAGGACGATGCCGGCGTCCGCCAGGTGGCGGTCGAGGCGCTGGAGACGCTGGGCTACACCGTCCTGGTGGCGCATGACGGGGCGGAGGCACTCGGCGTGCTCCGGCGCGGCGACCGCATCGACCTGCTGTTCTCGGACGTGGTGCTGCCGGGTGCGCTGAACGGCTTCGAGCTGGCGGAGGAGGCACGACGGCTCCGGCGCGGGCTGCCCGTGCTGTTGACCTCCGGCTACGCCGCCTCGGAACTGCAGAAGCGGCGGCCGGGTGCGCCGCTGGAGCCGGTGCTGGACAAGCCGTACCGGCGGGAGGACCTCGCTTCCGCCATCCGCCGCGTGCTGGATCGCTGAGCCGCTGCGGGCTGACACCGATGAGCCTCTTCGCTCATCGGTGTCATGGCGTGGGGTTGGTGGGGCGGCGACGCTGTTCAGCCGGGTGGGGGAAGCGCGAGCCGCGCCTCCATCACCTCGGGATCCTCCGGCATGCGGCGCACCGTGAAGCCCAGGTGGCGGACGAAGGCCAGCATCGGCGCGTTGTCGGCGAGCACCTGCCCGACCACTTCGGACAGGCCGCGCGTGGCGGCCCAGGCGATCAGCCGGCGCATCAGGTGGCTGGCGAGGCCCCTGCCCTTCATGTCCGCCTGCACGATCACCGCGAACTCGCCGGTGCGTCCATCCGGCTCACACACCAAGCGGGAGACGCCCACCGTCTCCCCGGTCGCCTCGCGTTCGGCCACGAACGCCATCTCCCGGTCGTAGTCGACCTGGGTCAGCCGCGCCATCTGTTCGGCCGACAGCTCACGCACCGCGCTGAAGAAGCGGTAGCGGATGTCCTCGGGCGAGAGGCGGCGGAAGAACGCGCCGTGCTGCTCCGCATCCTCCGGCCGGATGGGACGGATGGTGAAGCGTTCGCCCCTGGCGTCCCAGCGTTCCAGCAGTTCGGCCGGATAGGGTGCGATCGCCAGCCGCACCGGCGGCGCATCGGTGGGCCGCAGCGCGATCCACGCATCGGCCGCGACCACCCCCTGCGCGTCCGCGAACAGCGAGCCCGCCTCCAGCGCCGCGATCTCCGGGAAGTCGACGACCAGCTGGCTGATCCGCACCAGCACCTCGGCCACCTGGGCGCGTTGGGCCGCGGGGCGATCGCGCAGCGCGCTGTCGAGCTGCGCGCCGACCCGGCTGCGGCCGATCATCGCCTGGGCGAGCGCCAGGTTGAGCGGCGGCAGGTCGATCGCCACCGCGCGTCCGTCCTCGGGCGAGGTGCCGCCCTGGCCGAAGCGGATGGTCGGTCCGAAGGTCGCATCGTCGACGACGCGCACGGCGAGTTCGCGGGCGCGTGCGACCTGGCGTTGCACCAGCAGGTCGGGCGTCACCCCCCGGCGCGCCGCACGGCCGGTGAGCACCCGCGCCGCGGCCGCCACCTCGACCGGATCATTGAGGTCGAGAGAGAGCCCGCTGGCCGGGCGCGCCGCGGGTTCGACCGACTGGCGCAGCTTGAGCACGGCAGGGAAGCCGAGGAGGGAAGCGGCGGCGGCGGCGTCCTCGGGGTTGCCGACCACGCGGCAATCGGTCACCGGGATGCCGTAGGCGGCCAGCACCTGCAGCGCCTCATCCTGCATGAGGGCGCTGCGGTCGGCCGCGCGGACCGCGGCGAACAGGCGGCGGACGGCTGCGCGGTCGGGCGCCAGCGCGAGCACGGTGCTGGGCGGCAATTCGCGCGCGGCGGCGCGGTTGCGGCGGTCCTGCACCAGGTGGAC
>MKTV01000089.1:84416-95826 GCA_001898425.1 Rhodospirillales bacterium 69-11 | reverse complement strand
CGCACCGCCTGTTCCGGCCCGGCGAAGACCGGCACGCCGGCCTGGGCGAGCCGCATGCGGTGCAGCGCGCCGGTGGTCTCGCCCATGGCGCAGACCAGCAGCGGCATGCGCTGCCCCTTCGCGAGGCCGATCAGCCGCTCCATCGTTTCCTCGTCGCGCGGGCCGGCGGGGGCGTGCACGACCAGCACGCCGCCAACCTCCGGCCGCGCCATCTCCGCTTCCGCCGCGGCGATGAGCGCGGCGGGCTGGTTCGGTGGGACGGTCGCGACCCGGCCCGGGGCCTCCTCCGGCAGGCGTAGCCCGTGCCGCAGCACCGCATCCGCCGCCAGCCGTTCGGGACCCAGCGCATTGCCGACGATGGCGAGCGTCTCGGACCGGACCGGGCGGGCGCGGGAGAGGGTCTCCGCGGCTGCCAGCACGTCCTCGAGCCGGCTGACCGCGAGCACGCCGGCGCGCCGAAGGGCGGCCTCGAAGGTGAGATCGGCGCCGCCGGTCGGGTCCAGCAGCCGCCCGCCGGCGCGGATCGCAACCACGGTGCGCAGCCGCGCCGCCGCGCGGGCGGCGGAGAGAAACACGCGGTGGTCCTTCAGGCGGCGGATATCGAGCACGATGGTGCCCGTCCCGGGATCGCGCGACAGCCAGTCGAGCGTGAGGCCGTAGCCGATATCGCCATTGCCGCCGATCCCGACGATCTGGCTGAAGCCGATCCCGTTGGGCGCGGCCCAGTCGATCACCGCCCGCGTCAGCGCGGCGGACTGGGACACGAGCGCGACGCGCCCGGCCGGTGGCGGCAGATGGGCGAGCGTCGCGTTCAGGCCGATCGCCCCGACCGCGATGCCGAAGGAATGCGGCCCCAGCGTCCGCACGCCCGAGCGGCGGGAGGCGGCGGCGAGCGCGTCCACCCCGCCCTCCACCGCGCCGGGCACGATGGCGGCGAAGCAGCCGCGCGCCGGCAGCGCCGCCAGGGCCGGCAGGACCTGGTCCGGCGGCAGCGCGAGCACGGCGAGGTTCGTGCCGGCCGTGATGTCGGCGGCCCGTGCCGCGACCTCGATCCGGCCCTTGAAGCCGCCCATGGACAGATTGGCGAGGATCTGCGCCCCACGCTCCGTCTCGGCGCCGAACACCGCGACCGAACTGGGGCGGAACAGCGCTTCGGGGTTGAAGCGCCCGGCGGGGTTGGGGCGGGGGACCGTCATGGCGCGGCGCAGCATAGCCGAGGAGCCCCGCCCCGCCCAAGCGCGCTCGGTTCGGATCCCCGCGCGCGGGACGCGACGGGGTCGCGCGCGATCGGGCAGGGCGGGCGTTTGCCAATCCGGCGCGATCCGGCTTGCATGCGGGCCGAGTGGTTGGGGGATCGAGGCATGGCGGACCGTTCGCACTGGGATGCGGAGATGGCGGCGTTCACGGCGGAGGCCGAAATGGCGGCCGCGCGCTTCCCGCCGATCCGATTGGAGATACCGCTCGAACCTCACCGCCGGGTGAACGACGCGCTCAGCCTGCTCAGCGCGTCGGGCGGACCGGAGATGGCGGAGACGACCGAGCGCTGGGTGGCCGCGCGGGGGCGGCGGATTTTTGTGCGGGTGTATCGCCCGCGCACCGACCGGGTGCTGCCGACGCTCGTCTACTTCCATGGCGGCGGCTGGGTCTGGGGATCGGTCGACACGCATGACCGGCTGGTGCGCGAGATCGCCGCCTCGGGGGAGGTCGCGGTGGTGAGCGTCGACTACGCGCTCTCGCCCGAGGCGCAGTTTCCGCAGGCGTTGGAGGAGTGCGCGGCCGTGACGCGCCATGTCGCGGCCGAGGCCGCCGCGTGGGGACTGGATGCCGGCACGCTGCTGGTCGGCGGCGACTCGGCCGGCGGCAATCTGGCGCTGGCGGTGGCGCTGATGCTGCGGGACGAGGGCGGGCCGGCGCTGTCCGGGGTGCTCGCCGCCTATCCCGTCGCGGACAGCCGGCTCGATACGCCGAGCTATGGGGCGTACGGGGATGGGAGTTACGGGCTGAGCGTGGCGCGGATGGCGTTCTACTGGAACGTCTACGTGCCGCATGCGGCGGACCGGCTGCACCCGCTCGCTGCGCCGCTGCGTGCCGATCTGCGCGGCCTGCCGCCGGTGCTGGTGCTGCTGGCGGAGCTCGACGTGCTGCGGAGCGAGGGCGAGGCGCTGGTCGCGCGGCTGCGTGAGGCGGGCGTGCCGGTCGAGAGTGCGTCCTATGCGGGCGTGGTGCACGGGTTCCTGCGTGCCACCGGTGCGGTGCAGAAGGCGCGTGACGCGGTTGCGCGTGCGGCTGCCTGGCTGCGGGCGCTGCCGCGCGCGGGGTGACGGGGTCACGGGGGGACGGGGCGCGGGATGGCCTGGCGGCCCGTGCCGGAGGGCATGGCGCGCGGCCGTCCGCCTGTGTCATGGCCGCCGAAGGGCGGCCATCCACGACGTTCCGAGCGGCACGAATTCGTGGATGGCCGGCCTGCGCCGGCCATGACACGGGAGGGCCATGACACGGGGGGGCCATGACGCAGCGGGTCCGTGACACCGGGGTGCTCAGAACGCGAGCGGGGCGTTGTCCACGACCTCCTTCATCACGAAGAACGTCCGCGTTTGGCGGACCCCCGGCAGGCTCAGCAGGTCGGTGCCGTGGATGCGGTTGAAGTCCGGCATGTCGGCGGCACGGATCTTCAGGAAATAGTCGAACTCGCCTGCCACCAGGTGGCAGTCGATCACGAAGTCCAACGCCGTGATCGCGCGCTCGAACGCGCCGAAGCTCTCCGGCGTGGAGCGGTCCAGCACCACCCCCACGATCACCAGCACGCTGCGCCCGACCCGCGGCGGATCGACGATCGCGCGCACGCCGCGCACCGCGCCGCTCGCGAACAGCGCCTGTGTCCGCCGGTGGCAGGTCGCGGGGGAGAGATGGGCGGCTTCGGCGAGGGCGGCGTTGCTGACCCGCCCGTCCTGCTGCAGCAGCCGGAGCAGCCGGACATCGGTTCGGTCGAGCGACTCCGTCGTGAAAGGATCTTCCATCGATGCCTCCTCCGCGCGACGTATCCCACGAGCTGGCCGCGAAACGCGAGCGGAACCGGCGATCAAGCACCCGAGAACGGAAGCACCTTCCGCGGAGGAGCTGCTAAGCGGCGCTCACGTCCATCGCCGCGGAGATCCGCCATGAACCTCGCCAAGTTCGAACGCTACCCCCTCACCTTCGGCCCCACGCCGGTCGAGCCCCTGCCCCGCCTCTCGGCCCATCTCGGCGGCGACGTCGCGATCTGGGCCAAGCGGGAGGACTGCAACTCCGGCCTCGCCTTCGGCGGCAACAAGCTGCGCAAGCTCGAATACATCGTGCCCGACGCGATCGCCTCGGGCGCCGACACGCTGGTCTCGATCGGCGGCGTGCAGTCGAACCACACCCGCATGGTCGCGGCGACGGCCGCCAAGATCGGCATGAAGTGCCGGCTGGTGCAGGAAGCCTGGGTGCCGCACGAGGACGCCGTCTACGACCGCGTCGGCAACATCCTGCTGAGCCGGGTGATGGGCGCCGACGTGCAGCTCGTGGAAGAGGGCTTCGACATCGGCATCCGCGCGAGCTGGGAGGCCGCGATCGCGGACGTGAAGGCCAAGGGCGGCAAGCCCTATGCGATCCCCGCCGGGGCGTCGGTCCACGAATTCGGCGGCCTCGGCTACGTGGGCTTCGCCGAGGAGGTCCGCGCACAGGAAGCGGACCTCGGCTTCACCTTCGACTACATCGTGGTCTGCACCGTGACCGGCTCCACCCATGCCGGCATGCTGGTGGGCTTCGCGGCCGACGGGCGGGCGCGCAAGGTGATCGGCATCGACGCCTCGGGCACCCCGGGGCAGACCAAGGCCCAGGTGCTCGACATCGCGCAGCGCACCGCGGCGCTGGTGGAGCTGCGCCAGGACGTGACCGCGGACGACGTCGTGCTGGTCGAGGACTATGCCTATCCCTGCTATGGCGTGCCCTCGGCCGAGACGAAGGACGCGATCCGCCTCTGCGCGCGGCTCGAGGGGATGATGACGGACCCGGTCTACGAGGGGAAGTCGATGCAGGGGATGATCGACCTCGTGCGCAAGGGGTTCTTCCCCGCAGGCTCGAAGGTGCTCTACGCGCATCTCGGCGGCGTGCCGGCGATCAACGGCTACAGCTACGCGTTCCGCAACGGCTGAGGCCTGACGCGGCGGACCGGGGGGCGGGCCCAGTCCCGCCCGTCCTCGGGTGGCGGCGATCGCCACCGCGCGCAGCGTGCCGGGAGAGCCCTGCTTCCCCCCGGCCCCGCCCTCTCGCCGCTCCCTCTGGCCTCGAAGGTCGCCGCCCCCGAACGTCGCTCGGCGCGAACGTCTCCCGCTCCGAACATCTTCCGCGCCCGACCCGTCCAGGCCGACATCTTGGACAATAAAAGCTCCTGCTTGCTTGAACTGCCAGAGGCCCGGAGCAGCCAACCGGGTCGCCTGTCCGCTGTTTCACCCCCATCGGAATGCGGCGAGATTGCGGCCGACGTCCGAAAGGCAAGAATTCCCTCAGGGACAGGAGAAGCTTCATGCGCAATTTATTGCTCAGCAGCGCGATGGCCCTTGCACTGGCAACCCCGGCATTCGCGGCCGGCAACAGCGCCCACTCCGGCCAGAGCGCCGGCAAGGCCATGCAGTCGCAGGCTGGCAACCAACAGGCGAGCGACTGGATTCGGGTGACCTCGGCGGAGAACCTGGTTGGGCGGGACGTCCGCACCAAGGACGGCAAGGATGCCGGGCGGATCGACGGCATCGTCCTCGATATCCCGCAAGGCGACGTCGTCTACCTGCTGATCGGGTCCGGCGGCCAACTCGACATCGGCAACGACCGCATCGCCGTTCCGTTCGGCGTGCTGCAGACCCCGGTTCCCGCGGATGAGGATGCCGCGGTGGTGGTCAACCAGGACCTGGGCAAGCTGCGCGACGGCAAGCGGATCTCCAACGATCGCTACGGCGACCTGGGGAACGAGTCCACGATGAAGCAGGTCTATGGCTCGTATGGCATCGGAATGCCGTCCGGGTACCTGGTTCCCCCCATGCCCGGTCGCGACCAGCACCGCTACATGCTCGTTCGCCCGGACGAGGTGTCGATGCTGGGTGATTCCGGGAACATGCGAGCACAGAACGTCCGCGGCACGGACGTGCTGCGCCCGAACGGCGACGATGTCGGGGAGATCGACCAGGTCGTGATCGATCCCGCCAGCGGCCGCGTTCCGTACCTGCTGCTGTCCTCCGGCGGCTTCCTCGGGATCGGCAACGATTGGGTGCCGGTGCCGCCCCAGGCGCTTTCCTGGTCGTCGGACAAGGATGCCTTCGTCCTGAAGGACAAGGGCCTCGACCCGACCGCGATGCAAGCGCTGCGCAAGAGCGACCTTCCCGCGCGTGTCGCGCGCACCCAGGTGCAGACGCTCTACGAGCGGTTCGACGTGACGCCGTACTGGGACAAGCAGCAGGGCAAGGATAAGGGCTGACCGGCGTGCGTAAGGAGCGGGGTGGCGAAAGCCACCCCCCTCTCATGCCGTCACAGGCGCAGCAACGATCCGCCGATCCCGCGATCGGCGAGCGCCTTGCGGCGATCGAGCGCATCCTGCGCACCACGGCAATCGCCGCCTTCCTGCTGCTGATCGCCTGGCTGCTGCGCGACGTCCTGCTCCTCGGCTTCGCCGCCGTACTGCTGGCCTGCCTGCTCCACGGCGTCGCATCCTTCCTGCACCGCCGCACCGGCATTGGGATCGACTGGACGCTGGCCTTCGTCCTGGTGGCGCTGGCCGCGTTGTTCGGCGGCCTGATCTGGTGGCGCGGCACCGACATGATCAGCCAGGCCCAGCAGCTCACCGACCGGTTGTCCGAACAGGTCGCGCGGTTGTGGCAGATGGCGAGCAATGACGCCTGGGGCGCGGGCATCTCGGGAAGCGTGCAGCGCTCGATCGAGTCGGTCACCAACGGGCTGCCGGGACTCGCGACCGGTGTCGTCACCTCCACACTCGGCATCGGCGGCAGCCTGCTGGTCGTCGGCGTGACCGCCATCTGCCTGGCCGCATCACCGCGGGTCTATGTCAACGGATCGCTCCGCCTCCTGCCCCGTGGCTGGCGCCCCCGTGGACACGAGGTCCTGCGCGAAACGGGGCAGGCCCTGCGCCATTGGTGCCTGGGGCAGTTCATCGACATGCTCGTCGTCACCCTGCTGATCGGCACGGGGCTGTTCCTGCTGGGTGTGCCGCTGGCCCTGACGCTGGCGCTGATCGCGGGGCTGTTTAACTTCGTCCCCTATATCGGCGCGTTGGTCGGCGCCGTCCCGGCGATCCTGGTGGCGCTCGCGCAATCGTCCACCCTGGCGATGTGGGTGGCCGTGCTGTTCCTCGTGGTCCAGACGATCGAGGGCAATCTCATCGCGCCGATCGTGCAGAAGCGGACCGGCACGCTCCCGCCGGCCCTGACCATCGTCTCGCAGACGGTCCTCGGCACGCTGTTCGGCGTTCTCGGCCTGATCCTCGCGACCCCCTTCATGGCCATGCTGCTGGTGGCCGTGCGGATGATCTACGTGGAAACCGTTCTCGAGGGTGCGCCAAAGGGGGATGCGCCCAAGGAGGACGCGCCACACGAAGCCTCGCCCGGGAGCGAGGCCGCTCCTGGGTAGATCCTACACGCGCGGCGCGCGGCTCAGACCGACGGCGGCACCCCCGCCTCGGCCAGCGCCGCCGCCTGCCGGTCCGCGAGCCGCTGCTCGTCGAAATCGGCGATCAGCTCGTTGAACAGCCGGCTCCAGTTCAGCTCCGCCCGCAGCCGCAGGAACACGCCGCCCAGCCCGATCGCGGAGCGGTCCATCAGCACGAACTCGCGCGGCGGCTTCACGCCCCCGGTCCGCTTCAGCCCGGCATGCACCCGCTCCGCCACCTCGCGGCCGAACATCGGGTCGTCGGTTTCCGAAATGCGGCGCACGCGGTCGTCGATCAGCGGCTCGTAGAGGAAGCGCGCCCACATGTTGAGCACGTCCATCTTCTCGCGCGAGAGATCGGTGAAGCCCCAGGTCTCGTAGGCATGGTGCGCGCGGTCGTCGTCATGGTCGCGCACCGCCTCGAACAGGTCGATCACGCCGCGCACGAACTTCGCCGGGAAGACGCGGATCGCGCCGAAATCCAGCAGGTTCACCGACCCGTCCGGACGCACCTGGTAGTTGCCCAGATGCGGGTCCCCGTGGATGACGCCGAAATGGTAGAACGGCACGTACCAGGCGCGGAACAGCGCCTCGGCCATGCGGTTGCGTTCCTCCTGCGGCGGATCCTCGGCCAGGCGCTGCATCAGAGGCCGCCCGTCGAGCCAGGTCATCGTCAGCAGCCGCTTGGTGCTGTACTCGGGGATCGGGTGCGGAATGTGCACCGTGGGATGCGCCGCCAGCATCAGCCCATAGAGCCGCATCTGCGCCGCCTCGCGCTCGTAATCGAGCTCCTCGCGCAGGCGTTCGGCCAGCTCCTTGTAGATCTCCTCGTGCTGGATGGCATTGTCCATCCGATGGTAGATCGCCATCGCCAGCCTCAGCTGCCGCAGATCCGCCTCCACCGTGCTCGGCATATCGGGGTACTGCAGCTTGCAGGCGACGTCGGTGCCGTCCGGCAGGGTGGCCCGGTGCACCTGGCCGAGGCTCGCCGCGGCCGACGCTTCCTGGCCGAAGCTGGTGAAGCGGGACTGCCAGTCGGGACCGAGTTCGCTCGCCATGCGGCGCCGGACGAAGGCCCAGCCCATGGCCGGCGCGTTCGACTGGAGCTGCGCGAGTTCGGCGGCGTATTCCGCCGGCAGCGCGTCCGGGACGGTGGACAGGAACTGCGCGACCTTCATCAGCGGCCCCTTGAGCCCGCCCAGGATGGTCCTGAGGTCCTGCGCATGCGCCGATTTGTCGGTCTGGATGCCGAACACGCGGGCACCCGCCACGCGCGCCGCGATGCCGCCGACCGCGCCCGAGGTCCGCGCCATGCGCCGGATCTCGCCGAAGATGTTGCTGCCCGACATGACTAGCGCCCCCCCTCCCCTCGCGGGAGGGGGATGGGGGGCGGGGGCGCCGCGTGGGAGCCCCCGTCCTGGCCGGCTGCTTCCAGGATCACGAGACGAACGACTCCTTCGAGATTGCGGAAGATCTCCGCGTTCGGGATTCGCAGGACACGCAGGCCATGCCTGCGCATCCACGCATCGCGGACAGCGTCACGGGCTGTCGCGTCCCAGTGAGAGACGCCATCAAGCTCGATCACCAGCCGCGCCGCTGGGCAGTAGAAATCCGCGATGTACGGGCCGATCGGCACCTGGCGGCGGAATTTCAGGTCGTGCGCCGCGTGGTTGCGGAGTGCGGCCCAGAGCTTGCGTTCGGCAGGGGTGGCTTCCCGACGCAGGGCGCGGGCTTTCTGGAGCTGGGTTTTGGGCGCGGATGGTGCGTGCTCGGGTGGCACCCCCTCCCCCCATCCCCCTCCCGCAAGGGGAGGGGGGGATTCTGACGGACTCGTCATGCTCACGCGCCCTGCTCCAGCTCGTCGATGAAGCCCGCGATCACGTCGAGGCCGCGGGTCCAGAAGGCCGGATCGGAGGCATCGAGGCCGAACGGGGCGAGCAGCTCCTTGTGCCGCTTCGTACCGCCGGCACGCAGCAGGTCCAGGTACTTCGTCTGGAAGTTCGGATGCCCCGACTGGAACACCGAATACAGCGCGTTCACCAGGCAATCCCCGAACGCATAGGCGTAGACGTAGAACGGCGAGTGGATGAAGTGCGGCACATAGGACCAGAACACGCTGTACTCGGGCGTGAACTCGAAGGCCGGCCCCAGGCTCTCGGTCTGCACGCCCATCCAGATCTCGCCGAGACGTTCCGGCAGCAGCTCGCCGGAGCGGCGTTCGTCATGCACCCGGGTCTCGAACTGATAGAACGCGATCTGGCGGACCACCGTGTTCAGCATGTCCTCCACCTTGGAGGCCAGCATGATGCGGCGCTGCTGCGGCGTCGCGGCGTCGAGCAGGGCGCGGAAGGTCAGCATCTCCCCGAACACGCTCGCCGTCTCGGCCAAGGTCAGCGGCGTGCCGGACATCAGGTAGCCCTGCGTCCCGGCCAGCACCTGGTGCACGCCATGCCCCAGCTCGTGCGCCAGCGTCATCACGTCCCGCGTCCGCCCATGGTAATTCAGCAGCAGGTACGGGTGCGCGCTCGGCACCGTCGGGTGGGCGAAGGCGCCGCCCGCCTTGCCGGGCGTGGGACGTGCGTCGATCCAGGCCTGGTCGAAGAAGCGCTTGCCGACCGTGGCGAGTTCGGGACTGAACGCGCCGTAGGCGGTCAGCACCCGCTCCCGCGCCTCGGCCCAGGGGATCGTGCGATCCTCGTCCTCGGGCAACGGTGCGTTGCGGTCCCAGTGCTGCAGCTTGGGCAGGCCGAGCCACTTGGCCTTCATCTGGTAGTAGCGGTGGGAGAGGCGCGGATAGGCATCGCGGACCGCCGTGACCAGCGCGTCCACCACCGCGTCCTCGACCATGTTGGAGCGGTTGCGGTAGCTGCCGGGGCGCGGATAGTGGCGCCAGCCGTCGATGATCTCCTTGTCCTTCGCCAGCGTGTTGGTGATCAGCGAGAACAGCCGGATCCGCTCCCCGAACGCCGCGCCGATCGCCTTCCCGGCGGCCTCCCGCACGCCGCGGTCCCGGTCGGACAGCCGGTTGAGCGTGGCGCTGACCGTCAGCTCCTCCCCGTCCAGCGGGATGCGCATCGCGGCCACGGTCTCGTCGAACAGGCGGTTCCAGGCCGCGTGGCCGGTCACCTCCTTCTCGTGCAGCAGCTTCTCGAGCTCGTCGGAGAGCTGGTGCGGACGGAACACGCGCAGGTCCCGCAGCCAGGGGCGGTAGCGCGCGAGCGTGGGATCGGCGAGCTTGTCCTCGAGCACCGCGTCGTCGAGCCGGTTCAGCTCGAGGGTGAAGAAGATCAGGTGGGTGCTGATCGCGGTGACCCGCTCCTGCGCGGTCTGGTAGAAGCGGCCGATCGCCGGATTGGTGGAATCGGCGCTGAACAGGAGCTGGGCGTAGGACATCAGGCGCCCGAGCCCCTCTTCGATCCGCTCGTATTCGGCGATGGCGGCGGCGAGCTCCGCGCCCGAGAGGCTGGCGAGCCGGCCCTGGTAGGCGGTGGCGAAGCGGCTGGCATGCTGTTCGGCGGCAGCGAGGTCGGCCTGCACCGCCGGACTGTCCGGCCCCGGGTAGAGATCGGACAGGTCCCAGGCCGGCAGCGTCGCGTCGGCGGCCTGGGCGCGGGGGGCGTCGTTCATCGAAAGGGAGTCCTCGAGGCTGCTGCGTTCCCTGCTCATGTAGAGTAGGAACCTGACCCGTCAAAGGGTTGCGCCCACGCAGCCTGTACAGGGGAGGCAACGCTGCGCACCTATCCGACCTGGCCGAACCTGGCCGCGATGATGTTCGGGCTGGCTCGCACCTGGCCCGCCAAGCCGATGCTGCGCCACCATCGCGACGGCGCGTGGCACGGCGTGACCTGGGCGGCGTTCGGCCGGATGGCGGCGTCCTGCGCGCGGCATCTGCGCGCGGCGGGGGTGTCGGCCGGCGATCGGGTGGTGATCTGCGCCGAGAACCGCCCGGAATATCCGATCGCCGAAACGGCGCTGATGGCGATCCGCGCCGTGCCCGTGCCGACCTACACGACCAACACGGTGGCCGATCATGTGCACATCCTGCGCGATTCCGGCGCGCGGGCGGCGATCGTCTCCTCCCCTGCCCTCGTCGCCAAGCTGCGGGAGGCCGGCGCGCAGGTGGGTGGCCTCGACCTGCTGGTGGTGATGGAGCCGGAGGCGGAGACGCCGGACACGGTCGCGTGGGCGACCCTGGTGGGGGACGACCAGCCGCTGGACGACATCGCGCTGGAGGCCTCGGGGATCCCGCCGGGGGCGCTCGCCTGCCTGATCTACACGTCGGGCACGGGTGGCGCGCCCAAGGGCGTGATGCTGCCGCATCGCTGCATCCTGTCGAACTGCCGCGGCGCCTTCTCCCTGGTGAAGCCCCTGAAGCTCGAGGACGAGGTCTACCTGTCCTACCTGCCGCTGTCGCACAGCTACGAGCACACGGTCGGCCAGTTCTTCGTGCTCAGCCTGGGGACCGAGATCGTCTATTGCCGCGGGGTCGAGCACCTGGCCGCCGATCTGCTGGCGATCCGCCCGACCCTGATGACGGCCGTGCCCCGCGTGCTGGAGGTGATCCGCGGCCGGGTGCTGGCCCAGGTCGCGCGCCAGACGCCGCGGCGGCAGGCACTGTTCCAGCGCGCGCTCGCCCTGGGGCTGCGGCGGATCGAGGGGGAGCGGCTGGGCGTCGCGGAGCGTATCGCCGATGCGGTGCTGGACCGGCTGGTGCGCGCCAAGGTGCGGGCGCGGTTCG
>MKTV01000089.1:82590-84384 GCA_001898425.1 Rhodospirillales bacterium 69-11 | reverse complement strand
GCCCGCCTCGACCCCGAGGTGGGCCGCTTCTTCCTGGCACTCGGCCTGCCCATCATGCAGGGCTACGGCCAGACCGAGGCCGGGCCGGTGATCAGTGCCAACCCGCCCGATGCGATCCACATCGAGACGGTGGGGCGGGTGCTGGAGGGCGTGGAGCTGCGGCTGGCCGAGGACGGGGAGATCCTGGTGCGCGGCGACCTGGTGATGGACGGCTATTGGGGCCAGCCGGCCGAGACGGCGGCGGTGATCCGGGACGGGTGGCTACATACGGGCGACATCGGCGCGCTGGATGCGGCGGGGTATCTGCGGATCACGGACCGGAAGAAGGACATGATCGTGCTGTCCGGCGGCGAGAACGTCTCGCCCGCGAAGATCGAGGGCATGCTGATGGCGGAGCCCGCGATCGCCCAGGCGGTGGTGGCGGGGGACGGGCGGGCGGGCGTGACGGCGCTGGTGGTACCGGCGGAGGGTCAGGACGACGTGGCGGTGGCGATCGCGGTGAACCGCACGAACATGCGGTTGTCGGTGACGGAGCGGATCCGCAAGCACGCGATCGTTCCGGCGTTTACGATCGAGAACGGTCTGATGACGCCGACGCAGAAGATCCGCCGGATGATGGTGCTCCGCGCGAACGCGGAGGTCCTGGCGGGCCTGCACGGGTAGGCTTGGTGGATCGCGACGGAGGCGGCTGGGGCGGGCCCCGTGTCATGGCCGCCGCAGGGCGGCCATCCACGCCTTTCCATGCCCCCAAGCCGTGGATGGCCGGCACAAGGCCGGCCATGACACGGGGGGGGCGGCACCCGGCCATGACACAGGGAGCGGCAGCCGCAGCCGGCCATGACACGGGGGGTCGGCCGCCGGCTCACGCGTTCGCGGCGCGCATCACCTCCTGCCAGGCGTCCAGCACCGGTTCGAGCTTGTCCGCCGCCTCCGATTCCAGGCTGAACACGATCCGCGACACGCCCAGCTCCTGATAGCGCTTCATCAGCTCGACCTCGCGCTTCGGACCCCAGACCGTGATCTCGATCTCGTCGGGGTTGCGCCCCGCCTCCTTCGCCATCTTGCGGAACTCGGGGATCAGTTCGGCGATCTCCTCGTAGGTGCCGCGCTTGGCCTGGGGGATCCACCCGTCTCCGTAACGGATCGCCCGTCGTGCGGAATAGGGGAACGCCCCACCAACGATCACCGGCGGATGCGGCTTCTGGACCGGCTTCGGCCAGGTCATCATCGGGCCGAACTTCACGAAATCGCCCTGATACTCGGGCTTCGACTTCGTCCAGATCACCTTCATCGCCTCGATCCGCTCGCGTGCGACCTTGTGCCGGTCCGCGAAGGCCACGCCGTGATCCTCGAGCTCGTCCTGGTTCCAGCCGTTCCCCACGCCGAACAGGAACCGCCCGCCGGAGACCTGGTCGATCGAGGCCACCAGCTTCGCCGTCTGGATGGGATCGCGCTGCGCCACGAGGCACACGCCGGTCCCGACCTTCAGCGTCTTGGTCGCGACCGCCGCGGCGGCGAGCGTCACGAACGGGTCCATCGTGTCGTAGTATTTCTTGGGCAGATCCCCGCCGCCCGGGAACGGCGACTTCCGCGTGAGCGGGATATGCGAGTGTTCGGGTGCCCAGAGCGACTCGAACCCCCGATCCTCGAGCGTACGGCCGAGTTCGACCGCACCGATGGAATAGTCGGTGAAGAACATGGACGCGCCGAATGCCAGCATGAGCCCCTCCCGTGGCGGATTGGCGCCCATCATGGCGGCGGGCCGGACGCCACGCCAGGGGCGCGTCCGGTCCC
>MKTV01000089.1:81176-82567 GCA_001898425.1 Rhodospirillales bacterium 69-11 | reverse complement strand
TGCTGTCTCGGCAATGCCGCAACGATGTGGTTGCGGCTATACTGTCGCGTGACTCGCAACCATTTCGGGTCACGCGGCTGGAAGCGACCGGTTCGCGCAGCCTCTTCTTGCCGGTCGGCGTGGATGCAACACGCATCGCGTCATGCGCATCGGCCCGCGGTGCAGCCGCATTCGGCGGTTGAAGCTGCCGCGCGAAACATGCTTTGGTCGCCTGCAACCGATCACGATCAGGTGAAAACGCCGTGGATTTTGAGGCCGACGAGCAAGCTGCCGCTCCCGAGACCCATCGCCAGGCCGCCGCGCCGAGAGAGGAAGAAGTCGCCTCCCTCCGCGCCGCGATCCTCGAAAAGCTCAATTACCACGTGGGCAAACGGCGTTCGGTCGCGACGGATGCGGACTGGCTGCTGGCGACCTGCCTCGCCGTGCGCGACCGCGTCGTGGATCGCTGGCTGGCCGGCATCGACACGGCGTACCAGCAAGGTGAAAAGCGCGTCTATTACTTGTCGCTCGAGTTCCTGATCGGCCGGCTCCTCTTCGACAACCTCAACAATCTCGGCATGACCGCGACGATCCGCGCGGCGCTCGCGGGGATGGACATCGATCTCGACCGGCTGCGCGCGCTCGAACCCGACGCGGCGCTGGGCAATGGCGGCCTCGGCCGCCTCGCCGCCTGCTTCATGGAGAGCATGGCCACGCTGGGCATCCCCGCCCACGGCTACGGCATCCGCTACGACCACGGCCTGTTCAAGCAGGTCATGAAGAACGGCTGGCAGCAGGAATACCCCGAGGATTGGCTGACCCACGGCAATCCCTGGGAGTTCGAGCGGCCGGAGGTCTGCTACGAGGTCGGCTTCGGCGGCTCGATCGAGGCCGTGCCGATCTCCGAAGCCGCCATGCGCCATGTCTGGCACCCGGCCGAGAAGGTGGAGGCGGTCGCCTTCGACACGCCCGTGGTCGGCTGGCACGGACGGCGCGTGAACACGCTGCGCCTGTGGTCCGCGCGCCCCGTCGATCCGCTGCGGCTCGACGCGTTCAACCATGGCGACCATGCCGGCGCGCTGGCCGAACAGGTGCGCGCGGAATCGATCTCCAAGGTCCTCTACCCGTCCGACGCCACGCCCGCCGGGCAGGAGCTGCGGCTGCGGCAGGAGTATTTCTTCGTCTCCGCCTCGCTGCAGGATCTGGTCCGGCGCCACATCAAGGCGTTCGGCCATATCGGCACCTTCGCCGACAAGACCGCGATCCAGCTCAACGACACGCATCCCGCGATCGGCGTCGCCGAACTGATGCGCATCCTGCTCGACGTCTACCAGCTGCCCTGGGAAGACGCCTGGCGCACCACGCAGCGCACGTTCAGCTACACCAACCACACCCTGCTGCCCGAGGCGCTG
>MKTV01000089.1:62924-81070 GCA_001898425.1 Rhodospirillales bacterium 69-11 | reverse complement strand
GCGTCTCCGCGCTGCACACCGACCTGATGCAGGAGACGGTGTTCCGCGACCTGCACGCCCTGTTCCCCGACCGCATCGTCAACGTCACCAACGGCATCGCCTTCCGCCGCTGGCTGCACGAGGCGAACCCGAAGCTCACGCGCCTGCTCGTGGACGCGGTCGGGCCCGAGGTGCTGGACCGGGAGGAAGCCCTCGCGCGGCTCCGCCCGCTCGCGACCGACAGCGTGTTCCAGCAGCGCTTCGCCGCGGTGCGCTACCTGAACAAGCTCGCCCTGGCCGACGTGATCCGCAAGGAACTCGAGATCCGCGTTGATCCGGCGGCGCTGTTCGACGTGCACATCAAGCGCTTCCACGAATACAAGCGCCAGCTGCTGAACATCCTCGAGACGATCGCGCTCTACAACGCGATCCGCGCGCGGCCCATGAGCGACTGGACGCCACGCGTGAAGATCTTCGCCGGCAAGGCCGCGGCGAGCTACCAGACCGCGAAGCTGATCATCAAGCTCGCGCACGACGTGGCCCGCGTGGTGAACAGCGACCCCACGGTGCGCAACGCGCTGAAGGTCGTGTTCCTGCCGAACTACTCCGTCAGCCTGGCCGAGGTGATCATCCCGGCCGCCGACCTGTCCGAACAGATCTCCACCGCGGGGATGGAGGCGTCCGGCACGGGCAACATGAAGTTTGCGCTGAACGGCGCGCTGACGATCGGCACGCTGGATGGCGCCAACGTCGAGATCCGCGAACACGTGGGTCCCGAGAACATCGCGATCTTCGGCCTGACCGCCGAGGAAGTGGCGGCGCGCCGCACCCGCGGCATCGACGCGGGCGACGTGATCGCGGCCTCCCCGGCGCTGACGGAGGTGCTGGACGCGGTGCAGTCCGGCGTGTTCTCCCCCGACGACCGCGACCGCTACCGCGGCCTCGTGGACGCGCTGCGCTACCACGACTACTTCATGGTCTGCGCCGATTTCGACGCCTACTACGCGGCCCAGCGCGAGATCGCCGCGCTGTGGAACCGCCCCGAGGCATGGTGGAAATCGGCGATCATGAACACCGCCGGCATGGGCTGGTTCAGCTCCGACCGCTCGATCCGCGAATACGCGAGCGAGATCTGGGACGTGCCCACCCACGCGGGGTGACGGACGCGGGCGCCGCGCCGGCGTCCCTTCCTCGTGTCCGCCCCTCCCCGTGTCATGGCCGGCCTTGTGCCGGCCACCCACGACTTCGTGCCGCTCGGAACGTCGTGGATGGCCGCCCTGCGGCGGCCATGACACAGGGCCGCCCCGCAGCGCCCCGCCCCGCCCCCACACGCGCATGAACCATTGGTTCATCCCCCGCATCGTATCGTATGATCTCGACCCGAGGCGGATAACCACCTCCCAGATCATCACGAGGACGGGACAGAATGACCGCGTGGCGCGCTGCCGAGGCCGAGATCGACGCCTTGCGCGCCGCCCGCCATCCCGACCCCTTCGCCCTCCTCGGCCCGCACGAAACACCCGAGGGCCTCGTGATCCGCGCCTTCGTCCCCGGCGCGGCCGCCCTCACCCTCTGCGCCCTCGACGGGACACCGCGGGCGGAATTCCCGCAGCGCCACCCGGACGGCGTCTTCGAGCTCCTGCTCCCCGACACCAGCGCCCGCTTCCCCTACCTCCTGGAAGCCACCAACGGCGCCGAAACCTGGCGCCTCCGCGACCCCTACGCCTTCCCCCCCGTGCTCGGCCCGCTCGACGACCACCTGCTGGTCGAAGGCACGCATCGCCGGCTCTATGAACGCCTCGGCGCCCATCCGATGCGGCATGAGGGCGTCGATGGCGTGCATTTCGCCGTCTGGGCCCCGAACGCCGACCGCGTCTCCGTGGTCGGCGACTTCAACGCCTGGGACGGGCGCCGCCACCCGATGCGCAAGCGGGTGGATAGCGGGCTGTGGGAGATCTTCCTCCCCGACCTCGGCCCCGGCGCGGTCTACAAATACGAGATCCTGGCGCGCGACGGCCGCCTGCTGCCGCTCAAGGCCGATCCGTTCGGCTTCGCCGCCGAACTCCGCCCCTCCACCGCCTCGGTCGTCGCGCGCACCGATGCGCTGCCGTTCACCGACACCGAATACCGCGCGCGACGCGACGCGACCGACCCACGCCGCGCCCCCATGGCGATCTACGAGGTGCATCTCGGCTCCTGGCGCCGCGCGCCCTCCGGCCGCTTCCTCACCTATGACGAGCTCGCCGACACGCTGATCCCCTACGCCGCCGACCTCGGCTTCACCCATCTCGAGCTGCTGCCGATCACCGAACACCCGCTCGACGCCTCCTGGGGCTACCAGCCGATCGGCCTGTTCGCGCCGACCGCGCGGCACGGCGATCCGGCCGGCTTCGCCCGCTTCGTCGACCGCGCGCACGCCGCCGGCCTCGGCATCATCCTCGACTGGGTGCCCGCGCATTTCCCAACCGACGTCCATGGCCTCGCGCAGTTCGACGGCAGCCCGCTCTACGAGCATCCCGATCCGCGCCGCGGCTTCCATCCCGACTGGAACACGGCGATCTTCGACTACGGCCGGCGGGAGGTCGCGAACTACCTGATCGCCTCCGCCGCCTACTGGCTCGACCGGTTCCACGTCGATGCGCTGCGCGTCGATGCGGTCGCCTCCATGCTCTATCTCGACTACTCCCGCCGCGCCGGCGAGTGGCTGCCCAATCCCGACGGCAGCAACGACAACCGCGACGCGGTCGCCTTCCTGCAGCGCTGCAACGCGCTGCTGTTCGCCGATCATCCCGGCATCACCACCATCGCCGAGGAATCCACCTCCTGGTCCGGCGTCTCCGCCCCGGTCGACGCGGGCGGGCTGGGATTTGGTTTCAAATGGAACATGGGATGGATGCACGACACGCTCGCCTACATGGCGCACGACCCCGTGCATCGAAGCTGGCACCATGACCGGCTCACCTTCGGCCTGCTCTACGCCTGGTCGGAAAACTTCGTCCTGCCGCTCTCGCACGACGAGGTCGTGCACGGCAAAGGCTCGATCCTCGGCCGCATGCCCGGCGACGACTGGCAGCGCTTCGCCAACCTGCGCGCCTATTATGGTTTCATGTGGGCCTGTCCGGGCAAGAAGCTGCTCTTCATGGGCCAGGAGTTCGCGCAGCCCGCCGAGTGGAACGCGGAGGCGAGCCTCGACTGGTGGCTGCTCGACCACGCTCCGCATCGCGGCGTGCAGGCGCTGCTGCGCGACCTGAACGCGCTGCATCGCACCCTGCCCGCGCTGCACGCGCGCGACTGCGAGCCCGAGGGCTTCCGCTGGATCGCACCCGACGACCGCGAGAACTCCGTCCTGTCCTGGCTGCGCTTCGCCCCCGGCGCGCCGCCCGTCGCGATCGTCGCGAACTTCACCCCCGTCCCGCGCGCGGGCTACCGCATCGGCCTGCCCTTCCCCGGGCGCTGGCGCGAAGTGTTGAACACCGATGCCCCTGGCTATGGCGGCAGCGGCCTGGGCAATCTCGGGGCGATCGAGGCCGAACCGGTGCCGATGCACGGGCTCCCGGCCTCGGCCGCCCTCCTGGCCCCACCTCTGGCCACCGTGTATTTTGTCCACGAGCCGACGGCTCGCGACGAGGAGACGTTGCCCGCATGATGACCCGCCCCTCGCCCAATGCGCCGGTCGTGCGCGACACGATGGCCTACGTGCTGGCCGGGGGGCGCGGCTCGCGGCTGCTCGAACTCACCGACACCCGCGCGAAGCCGGCCGTCTATTTCGGCGGCAAGAGCCGCATCATCGATTTCGCCTTGTCCAACGCGTTGAATTCCGGGATCCGCCGCATCGGCGTCGCGACGCAGTACAAGGCGCACAGCCTGATCCGCCACCTGCAGCGCGGCTGGAACTTCTTCCGGCCGGAACGCAACGAGGGGTTCGACATCCTCCCCGCCTCCCAGCGTGCCGGCGACGACTGGTACGCCGGCACCGCCGATGCGCTGTTCCAGAACATCGACATCATCGAGGGCTACGACCCCGCCTACATCGTCGTGCTCGCGGGCGACCACGTCTACAAGATGGACTATGCCGGGATGGTCACCCAGCACATCGAGCAGAACGCCGACGTGACGGTGGGCTGCATCGAGGTGCCGCGCATGCAGGCGACCGGGTTCGGCGTCATGGCGGTGGACACGACCGACCGCATCTTCGATTTCGTCGAGAAGCCGGCCGATCCGCCCGGCATGCCCGACAAGCCCGACATGGCGCTCGCCAGCATGGGCATCTACGTGTTCGCGACGCGCTTCCTGATCGACCAGTTGAAGCGCGACGCCGCCGATCCGCACTCCCAGCGGGATTTCGGCAAGGACATCATTCCCTACCTGGTCAGGCACGGCAAAGCCGTCGCCCATCGCTTCGCCAATTCCTGCGTCCGCTCCGGCTACGAGAAGGAGGCGTACTGGCGCGACGTCGGCACGCTCGACGCGTACTGGGAGGCGAATATCGACCTCACCGCCGTCGTTCCCGCGCTCGACCTGTTCGACCGCGAGTGGCCGATCTGGACCTATGCCGAGATCACCCCGCCCGCCAAGTTCGTGCATGACGAGGTCGGCCGGCGCGGCGAGGCGATCTCCTCCCTGGTGTCCGGCGGCTGCATCATCTCCGGCGCCTTCCTGCGCCAGGCGCTGCTGTTCACCGGCGTGCACGTCCATTCCTACGCCCGCGTCGAGAACGCGGTGATCCTGCCGGAGGCCGATATCGGCCGCGGCGCCCGCCTGCGCAACGTGATCGTCGAGAAGGGCGTGCGGATCCCGCCCGGCCTGGTGGTCGGCGAGGACCCCGAGGAGGACGGCCGCCGCTTCCGCCGCACCGAGAACGGCGTGTGCCTGGTCACCCAGCCCATGCTCGACCGGCTCGAGGCCTGACCCCGGCCCGATGTCCGACCTGCACGTCCTCTCGGTCGTCCCCGAGATCTATCCGCTCGTGAAGACCGGCGGGCTCGCCGACGTGGCCGGCGCCCTGCCGCTCGCCCTCGCGCCCGAGGGTATCCGCACCACCAGCCTCGTCCCCGCCTATCCCGCCGTTCGCGCGGCACTCGGCCAGCCGCAGGCGGAACACGTCCAGCCCGACCTGTTCGGCGGACCGGTCCGGCTGCTGCGCGGCACCGTCGCTGGCCTCGACATCCTGGCGATCGACGCCCCGCATCTCTACGACCGGTTCGGCAACCCGTATGTCGGGCCGGACGGGCGCGACTGGGGCGACAACGCGCTGCGCTTCGCGGCGCTGGCGCGGATCGGCGCCGATGTCGCGACCGGATCGGTGCCCGGCCTGCGCCCCGACATCCTGCACGCGCATGACTGGCAGGCCGGCCTCGCGCCCGCCTACCTGACCTATCGCGGCGGTCCGCGCCCCGGCACCGTGATGACGGTGCACAATCTCGCCTTCCAGGGACAATTCCCCGCCGGCCTGCTGGGCACGCTGGGACTGCCCGCCGAGGCCTACAACATCGGCGGCGTCGAGTACTACCAGAGCATCGGCTACCTGAAGGCCGGCCTCGCGCTCGCCGACCGGATCACCACCGTCTCGCCCAGCTACGCCGCCGAGATCACCACGCCCGAAGGGGGCATGGGGATGGACGGGCTGCTCCGCGTCCGCGCCCATGCGCTGTTCGGCATCCTCAACGGCATCGACGAGACGGTCTGGGACCCGGCGACGGATCCGCATCTCGTGGCGCCGTTCTCGCGCGACCGCCTCGAGGCCCGCACGGCCAACAAGGCCGCGCTGCAGGCCCGGCTCGGGCTCGCGCCGGACCGCAGGGCGCTGCTGCTGGGCGTGGTCAGCCGGCTCACCTGGCAGAAAGGGCTCGACCTCCTGCTCGATGCGCTGCCGCATCTGCTGGGCTTCGACCTCCAGCTCGCCCTGCTGGGCTCCGGCGACCGCGCGCTGGAGGCGGGCTTCGCCGCCGCCGCCGCGGCGCATCCCGGCCGCATCGGCGTCGTCCTCGGGTATGACGAGAGCCTCGCCCACCAGATCCAGGCCGGCGCCGACGCGCTGCTCGTCCCCTCGCGCTTCGAACCCTGCGGGCTGACCCAGCTCTGCGCCCTGCGCTACGGCGCGTTGCCGGTGGTCGCGCGGGTCGGCGGGCTGGCCGACACGGTGATCGACGCGAACGAGGCCGCGCTCGCCGCCGGCACCGGCACCGGCGTGCAGTTCGCACCCCCCTCGCGGGAGATGCTGGAGGCGGCGATCCTGCGCCTCGCCGCGCTCTGGGCGGACCAACCCACCTGGCAGAGGCTGCAGAGATCCGCGATGGACTCCGACGTGTCCTGGCGCCGTCCGGCCGCCCGCTACGCCACGCTCTACCGCGCGCTGCGCGACGAGCGCCGCACGTGATCCGCCGGATCGGCCCCGGCCGCCCCTGGCCGCTGGGCGTCACGCCGGATGCCGATGGCGCCAACGCCGCCGTGCACGCCGCCGATGCCGACGCCGTCGCGCTGTGCCTGTTCGACGCCGAGGATCGGGAGACCGCGCGCCTGCCGCTGCCGCACCGCACCGGCGACGTGTTCCATGGCTACGTGCCGGGTCTGCGGCCCGGCCAGCGCTACGGGCTGCGCGCCTGGGGGCCGTTCGATCCCGCGTCCGGGAAGCGCTGCAACCCGGCCAAGCTGCTGGTCGATCCCTACGCCACGCGGCTCGACCGCCCGTTCACGCTCGACCCCGTCCTGGTCGACCACGACGCCCCCAACTCCACCGACACCGCGCCCCTGGTGCCGAAGGCCATCGTCGAGGCGCCGCCGAACACCCCCGTGTCATGGCCGGCGCAGGCCGGCCATCCACGACTACCCCACCCGCGTCGCCCGTTCGACTGGGACCGCCAGGTCATCTACGAACTCCATGTCCGCGGCTTCACCCGCCTCCACCCCGACATCCCCGAGGCGATCCGCGGCACCTACGCCGCCCTCGCCCATCCCGCGGTCATCGCGCATCTCCGGCACCTCGGTGTCACCACCGTCGAGCTGATGCCCTCGGCCGCCTGGATCGACGACCGCCACCTGCCGCAGATCGGCCTGCACAATTACTGGGGCTACAACCCGGTCGCCTTTCTCGCGCCCGACCCGCGGCTCGCCCCCGGCGGCTGGGACGAAGTCCGCACCGCGGTGACCGCACTGCAAGATGCCGGCTTCCACGTCCTGCTCGACGTCGTGCTCAACCACAGCGGCGAGGGCGACGAACTCGGCCCCACCCTCTCGCTGCGCGGGCTCGACAACACCGGCGCCTACCGCCTGCGCCGCGACGATCCGGCGCTGTATGTGAACGATGCCGGCACCGGCAACATCCTCGCGCTCGATCGCCCGCCCATGGTCGCGCTCGCCATGGCGGCGCTGCGCATCTGGGCGGAACGCGGCGGCTTCGACGGATTCCGCCTCGACCTCGCGACCACGCTGGGCCGGCGCGAGGATGGGTTCGACCCGGCCGCGCCCCTGCTCGCCGCCATGCAGCAGGATCCGGTGCTCGCGGAGCGCGTGGTGATCGCCGAACCCTGGGATATCGGCTTCGGCGGCTACCAACTCGGGTCCTTTCCCGCCGGCTGGGGCGAGTGGAACGACCGGTTCCGTGACACCATGCGTCGCTTCTGGCGCGGGGATGCGCACATGCTGGGCGAGGTCGCGACCCGGCTTGCCGGATCGGCCGACATCTTCGCCGGCCGGCGGCGCCCGCTCACCCGCAGCATCAACTTCGTCACCGCGCATGACGGGTTCACGCTCGCCGACCTCGTCTCGCATGAAACCAAGCACAACGAGGCGAACCGCGAGGACAATCACGACGGCAACGGTGACAACCTCTCCTGGAACAACGGGGCCGAGGGCGCAACCGACGACCCCGCGATCCGGGAGGCGCGGCGCCGCGACATCCGCTCCCTGCTCGTGCTGCTGCTCGCCGCGCGCGGCACGCCGATGCTGCCAATGGGCGACGAGGGCGGCCGCACGCAGCGGGGCAACAACAACCCCTATACGCAGGACAACGAACTCTCCTGGCTGGACTGGGGCGCGCTCGATCCCGGTCTCGTCGACTTCGCCGCGCGGCTGATCCGCCTCCGCCTCGAGACGCCCGCGTTGCGCGGCGACCAGAGGCTGACCGGCGCGGCCCTAGACGAGACCGGACTGCCGGACGTGACCTGGCGCATGCCGGACGGGCGGGTGCCCACGGTCGAGGAATGGAACGACGACCACCTCAGCCTCGTGGTGACCTTCTACGCGACCGGGTCGCGCATCGCGCTGGTGCTGAATGCCAGTCGCGAACCGCTGCAGGCGACGCTCGCCGACCCGCGCCCCGGCTGGCGCTGGCAGTGCGTCGCCGACAGCGCCGATCCCGATCGCACGGGCCTCGTCGGCGCCGACTTCCCGGTCGCGTCCCGCTCCATCGTCGTGCTGCGCGAGGACCGCGCGGACGGCGCCGGCACATCCGGACGGATGGCGGGAGCGGAGGAGGAAGGGAGCGCTCCGGCCCCCGCCCCTGCCCTGCTGACCTCCGTCCCGGCCGACGCGGTCGACCGGCTCGCCGCCGCCGCCGGGATCGCGCCGGTCTGGTGGGACGTGACCGGCACCGAGACCCGCGTCTCCGCCGACACGAAGCGGGCGCTGCTCGCCGCGATGCGCCTGCCGACGGCGACGGCCTCCGATTGCGCCGACAGCCTCGCCCGCATTGCCGCCCGCGCCGCGCGGCCGCTGCCGCACGCGCTGGTGGCGTGGACCGGCGCCCCGCTGCGCATCCGCTTCGGCATCGGCGGCGGGTCCTGGCTGATGCTGGCGCTGGAGGACGGCACCCAGACCGCGTTCCGGCGGCCGGCGGACGGAGCGCCCGCGATCACCCTGCCCGCGCTGCCGGAAGGCCGGCACCGCCTGTGGCTGGACGGCGCGCCGGACGCGGTCTGTCACCTGACGGTGGCGCCGCGGACCTGCTTCCTGCCTCCGCGGCTCGCGGGCGGCCGGCGCGCGGCCGGTGTCGCGGCGCATCTCTACACGCTCCGGCGGGCAGGCGATCAGGGAATCGGCGACTTCACCTCGCTCGCCGAGATGGGCCGCGCCGCCTCGCGCTGGGGTGCGGCGACCGTCGGGATCAACCCGCTGCATGCGCTCTTCCCGGTCGATCGCACGCGGTGCAGCCCCTATCACCCGTCCGACCGGCGCTTCCTCGATCCGATCTACCTCGACGTCGCGGCGCTCGCGCCCGGCGCGGCATTCGCCGCCCTTCGCGCCCCGGACGGGGTCGACTACCTGTCCGTCTGGGCCACCAAGCGGGAGATCCTGTGGCAGGCATTCCTGGCCGGCGGGCGGGATGATCCGGCGTTCGCCGCCTTCGAAGCCGCCGGCGGGGAGGCGCTGCGCGACTTCGCGCGGTTCGAGGCGCTGTGCGCGGCGCAAGGCCACGCGCATTGGCAGACCTGGCCGGAGGCGCTGCGCCACCCTGGCTCCCCGTCCGTGGCGGCAGTTGCGGACCCGGATCTGGTGCGCTTCAGCGCGTGGCTGCAATTCCAGGCGGACCGCCAGCTGGCGGCGGCCGCACGGAACTCGGGCCTGTCACTCGGCTTCTACCGCGATCTCGCGGTCGGGGCCGCGCCGGACGGGGCCGAGGCCTGGGGCCGTCAGGACGCGCTGCTCACCGGGGTCTCGGTCGGCGCGCCGCCCGATCCGTTCTCGCAGGATGGCCAGGTCTGGAGCCTGCCGCCGCCCGACCCGCTCGCCATGGCGGCGGAAGGCTATGCCGGGTTCGCGGGATTGCTCGCCGCCAACATGCGCCATGCCGGGGCGCTGCGCATCGACCACGTGATGGGGCTGCAGCGCCTGTTCCTGGTGCCGGACGGCGCGCGGGCCCAGGACGGCGCCTATGTCGGCTACCCGCTGACCGACCTGCTGGGGCAGCTCACGCTTGAGAGCCGGCGCGCGGGCTGTCTCGTCGTGGGCGAGGATCTGGGCACCGTGCCGGAAGGCTTCTCCGAGACCATGCAGGCGGCCGACGTGCTGTCCTATTCGGTGCTGTGGTTCTCGGAGGACGCCGATGGCTTCCGCCCGCCGGCCGCCTGGCGCCCACGCGCCGCGGCCTGCGTCTCGACGCACGACCTGCCGACCCTCGCCGGCTGGTGGGAGGGCGCGGATATCGCGGAGCAGGTGCGGATCGGCCGGATGACGGCCGACGCGGCCACCGCCGCGACCACCCGGCGCGCGGCCGACAAGGCGGCGTTGCTGCGGTTGCTGGTCGCGGAGGGGCTGTGGCCGGCCGATGCGGACGCGCCGGCGGCGATGACCCCGGCGCTGTCGGGTGCCGTGCATGCGCTGGTCGCCGCCACGCCCGCCGCCCTGGCTTTGGTGCAGGCCGACGATCTGGCCGGCGAGACCGAGGCGGTGAACCTGCCCGGCACCAATCACGAGCGCCCCAACTGGCAACGCCGGCTGCATGTCGCGGTCGACGGGCTGTGCGACGGCGCGATCGGCCGCGCGATCCGGGACGCGATCGCCGCAAATCCGCGGAGTGCGGGCCGGCTGGAGGACGCGTAGGGAACGCGTTCCTTCTGTCATGGGCGGTGGTGTGCGGTTTGGTGTCATGGCCGGCCTTGTGCCGCCCGCCCCGTCATGGCCGGCCTTGTGCCGCCACCCGTCATGGCCAGCCTTGTGCCGCCCCCCGTCATGGCCGGCCTTGTGCCGGCCATCCACGGCTTCGTGCGGCTCGGAAAGTCGTGGATGACCGCCCTGCGGCGGCCATGACACGGGGGTCCGCCCTGCGGCGGCCATGACACGGGGGCGCACCGTGCGCCGTCATGGCACGGGAGCCCGCCCTGCCGCGGCCACGACACGGGGTCCCGCCGTTCCGCGGCCATGACACGGGCGCCCGCCCTTCGGCGGCAATGACATGGGCGCCCCGGCGCCCGACGCCGCGTGCGTCGCTCCCTACTCCGCGGCTTGCGCGTAGCTCTCCAGCGGTGCGCAGGTGCAGACCAGGTTGCGGTCGCCGTAGACGTTGTCCACGCGCTTGACCGGCGGCCAGTACTTCGCCGCCGCCACGAAGGGCAGCGGGAACGCCGCCTGGGCGCGGGAATAGGCGTGCGTCCAGGTCTCCGCCGTGACCTCGGCCGCGGTGTGCGGCGCGTTCTTCAGCGGGTTGTCCGCACGGTCCAGCTTACCGGCGGCAATTGCCGCGATCTCGGCGCGGATCGCGATCATCGCATCGCAGAACCGGTCGATCTCCGCCTGGCTCTCGCTCTCCGTCGGCTCGATCATCAGCGTGCCCGCGACCGGCCAGGACATGGTCGGCGCGTGATAGCCGAAATCCTGCAGCCGCTTGGCGATGTCCTCGACCTTGATCCCCGCCTCCGCCTCGAACCCGCGGCAGTCGATGATGCACTCATGCGCCACCATCCCGTACGGGTCGGTGTAGAGCACCGGGTAGTGCCCGCGCAGCCGGGAGGCGATGTAGTTGGCGTTCAGGATCGCGACCTCGGTCGCCCGCTTCAGCCCCGCCGCGCCCATCATGCGGATATAGGCGTAGGAGATCGGCAGGATCAGCGCCGACCCGAACGGCGCCGCCGCGACCGGCCCGATGCCGCCTGCCGGCCCCGCATCGGCGCGCAGCGGGTGGTTGGGCAGATGCGGGGCGAGATGCGCCGCGACGCCCACCGGCCCGACACCCGGCCCGCCGCCGCCATGCGGGATGCAGAAGGTCTTGTGCAGGTTCAGGTGGCACACGTCCGCGCCGATCGCGGCCGGGGAGGTCAGCCCCACCTGCGCGTTCATGTTGGCGCCATCCATGTAGACCTGCCCGCCCGCGTCGTGCACCACGGCGCAGATGTCGCGGATCGCGCCCTCGAACACGCCATGCGTCGAGGGGTAGGTGATCATCAGCGCCGCCAGCTTGTCGGCGTGCTTGGCAGCCTTGGCGCGCAGGTCGGCGAGGTCGACGTTGCCGTCCTTGTCGCAGCCCACCACCACGACGCGCAGCCCCGCCATCGCGGCCGAGGCCGGGTTGGTGCCGTGCGCGCTCGACGGGATCAGGCAGACGTCGCGATGCGATTCGCCGCGTGCCTCGTGATACGCGCGGATCGCCAGCAGCCCGGCATACTCGCCCTGCGAGCCTGCATTCGGCTGCAGCGACACCGCGGCGAAGCCGGTCGCGGCCTTCAGCCAATCCTCCAGCCGGCGGATCAGCGTGACGAACCCTTCCGTCTGGTCGGCCGGCGCGAACGGGTGGATCTCCGCGAAGCCCGGCAGCGTGATCGCGACCATCTCGGCGGTCGCGTTCAGCTTCATCGTGCAGGACCCCAGCGGGATCATGCTGCGGGTGAGCGCGACGTCCTTGTCCTCGAGCCGCTTGAGGTAGCGGAGCATCTCGTGTTCGGCATGGTGCTGGTTGAACACCGCCTGCTCGAGGAAGAACGTGTTCCGCGCGAGCGCGGCCGGCAGGCTCGCCGGTGCATCGCGCAAGGACCCGCCCAGCAGCGACGCGAGCCGCTCCAGCTCCTCCCGCGTCACCGTCTCGTCGAGCGCGATGGCGACCGCGCCGGCATCGACGCGCCGCAGGTTGAAGCCGGCCTCGACCGCGCGCGCCATCAGCGCGTCGGCATCCGCGGCCTCGACCACGATCGTGTCGAAATACGTGTCGTGGCGGACGCGATGCCCGCCCTGCGCGGCGGCGCCGGCCAGCAGGCGCGCCTGCAGGTTCACTCGGCGGGCGATACGCTTCAGCCCTTCCGGCCCGTGCCATACGGCGTAGAAGGACGCGATCACCGCCAGCAGCACCTGCGCCGTGCAGATGTTCGACGTCGCCTTCTCGCGGCGGATGTGCTGCTCGCGCGTCTGCAGCGCGAGCCGCATCGCGGGCTGTCCGGCGGCATCGAGGGACACCCCCACGAGCCGGCCCGGCATGGCGCGCTTGAACGCGTCCTTGGTCGCGAAGAACCCGGCATGCGGGCCGCCGAAGCCCATCGGCACGCCGAAGCGCTGGGCGGAGCCCACGACCACGTCCGCGCCCATCTCGCCGGGCGGGGTCAGCAGCGCGAGCGCCAGCGGGTCGGCGGCGACGATGGCGAGCGCCCCCACCTCATGCGCGGCGGCGATCTCCTCCGAAAGGTCGCGCAGCGCGCCCGTCGTGCCGGGATATTGCAGCACCAGGGCGAACGGGTTCGCGGCGCCGATCTGCGCGAGGTTACCCGGCTCCACGTCGACCAGCGTGATCCCGATCGGCTTGGCGCGCGTCGCCAGCACCGCGCGGGTCTGCGGGTGCAGGTCTGTCGCGACTGCCAGCACGTCGGACTTCGTGCGGCTCGACGCATGCGCCATGGCCATCGCCTCGGCCGCGGCGGTCGCCTCGTCCAGCAGGGAGGCGTTGGCAATCTGCATGCCGGTCAGCTCGCAGATCATGGTCTGGAAGTTCAGCAGCGCTTCCAGCCGGCCCTGCGCGATCTCCGCCTGGTAGGGCGTGTAGGCGGTGTACCAGCCGGGGTTCTCCAGCACGTTGCGCAGGATGACCGGCGGCGTGACCGTGCCGTGGTAGCCCATGCCGATCAGCGATTTCTTCAGCACGTTGCGGGCGGCGAGGCCGCGCAGTTCGGCGATGGTGGCGGCCTCGTCGATCGCTGGCGGCAGGTCGAGCGCCTGGTTGGAGCGGATCGCGGCCGGCACGGCGCGGCCGGCCACGTCGTCCAGCGTCGCGCAGCCGATCGCGGTCAGCATCGCGGTGAGTTCGGTTTCGGACGGCCCGATATGGCGACGGACGAAGCTGTCCGCTGCCTCCAGTTCCGCCAGTTCGGCGAGGACGTCCATGCTCAGAGGCTCTCCAGATATTCGTCGTAGGCGTCCTGATCCATCAGCGCGTCGAACTCGTCGGTGTTGTCGAGCTCCATGCGGAAGAACCAGCCTTCCCCTTCCGCGTCGCTGTTCACGATGGACGGGTCCTCGACGATCGTGTCGTTGGTTTCGACGATCTTGCCGGCGAGCGGGGCGTAGACGTCGGAGGCGGCCTTGACGCTCTCGACGACGGCGCAGGCCTCGCCCGAGGCGACC
This sequence comes from Rhodospirillales bacterium 69-11, assembly GCA_001898425.1. Classification (GTDB taxonomy): domain Bacteria; phylum Pseudomonadota; class Alphaproteobacteria; order Acetobacterales; family Acetobacteraceae; genus Rhodopila. The sequence continues at coordinate 67,057 of MKTV01000089.1, read as the reverse complement.
TCACGTTCGGCTGCGGGCAGCTCCACGAAGACGAGCTCGCCCAGCTGCTCCTGCGCGTGGTCGGTGATGCCGACGGTCGCGATGTCGCCGTCGAGCGTGACCCATTCATGATCCTTGGTGTAGCGCTTGTCGGCGTTCTTGCTGGCCATGGCGGGATGATCCTGTCAGGTCGCGTAGCGATGGGGGACGAAGGGAAGCGGGGCGACGACCGCGGGCAGCGGCTTGCCCCGCACGATCACGTGGACCGGCGTGCCGTCGGCGGCGAGGTCCTTGCGGACGTAGCCCATGGCGATCGGCGCATTGACCGTGGGGCCGAAGCCGCCCGAGGTGATGGAGCCGGCATCGGTGCCGTCGTCGGCGACGATCTCGGTATGCGCGCGGGCCGGGGCACGCCCGTCGGGCCGGATGCCGACGCGCTTGCGGTGGGCGCCGTTGTCGAGCTGGTCGCGGATGGCGAGGCCGCCCGGGAAATCCCACTCCATCTTGCGGCGCTTGCCGATCACCCAGGTCAGGCCGGCCTCGACGGGTGTGGTCAGCTCGTCGATGTCGTTGCCGTAGAGGCAGAGCCCCGCCTCCAGCCGCAGCGAGTCGCGGGCACCGAGCCCGGCGGGGACGACGGCGGGGTTGGCGATGATGGCGTCGGCGAGGGCTTCGGCGTCGGCGGCGGGGACGGAGATCTCGTACCCGTCCTCCCCGGTATAGCCGGAGCGGGAGACGAGGCAGGGGATGCCCGCGATGGTGAGCGGCGCGACCGCCATGAAGCGGAGCTGCGCCGCCTCGGGCGCGAGCGCGCTCAGCACGTTGGCGGCCTCGGGCCCCTGCAGGGCGAGCAGCGCGCGATCCTCCTGCAGCTCGAGCGTCACGGCGGAGGGGATGCTGGCGGCGATATGGGTGAAGTCGTCGTCCTTGCGGCTCGCGTTCACCACCAGGAACAGCGCCTCGTTGCCGAGATTGGCGACCATCAGGTCGTCCTTGATCCCGCCCGCCTCGTTGGTCAGCAGCGTGTAGCGCTGGCGGCCGGGCTTGAGGCCCAGGATGTCGCCCGGCACGAGCCGCTCGAGCGCCGCGGCCGCGGTGGCGCCCAGCAGCTTCGCCTGCCCCATGTGGGAGACGTCGAACAGGCCGGCGGCGGCGCGGGTGTGCAGATGCTCCGCCATGACGCCGCCCTTGCAGCGCATCGCGAGGTCCCCGCCGAAATCGTACTGCACCGGCATGGCGTAGCCGGCGAACGGCACCATGCGGGCGCCGAGACGGCGGTGCCACGCGTCGAGCGGCGTCGTCTTCAGAGGGGTCGGGGTGGGGTCGTCGGGGAGCGCGTTCTCGATCACCAGGTTCTCCGCGGACAGGGTCCCATCACCGGCGGGAGTGCCGGCGTTGGTGACCCCCCTCTGTCGCGGAACCTGAGAGATTCGGGGCCCAGTCCGTCGGGCGCCTTACTCCGTCGGTGCGGGGACGCTCACGCGCCACCGGCTTTCCAGAGATCCCTTATCCCGGCGCGGTCCCTGGTGCCTGAGCGTTTCCGGGGGCCGGTTGCGCCTTCGGCGGCGCGGCATGTCTTTGCTGGACGTGCCGCACTCTCTCCCGCGCCGGGCGGCCGGGACGCTGGCACCATGCCTCCGAACGCCCCCGATTCCAAGGAGATTCGCAGCCCCGGCGGAGTGGCGTCGACCGTGTCATGACCGGGCTTGGCCCGGTCACCCACGACTTCCCCCCCCCAGTCTCAGCGAGACCCAGGCCGTGTTCGTCGTAGCCCCGACTCAGGCCCGCGGCGCGTTGCGCCCCAGCCCGCCATACAGGTCGAGGCCCCGCTCCATGTATGCCGCGACCGGATCATCCGCCTGCAGCAGCTCGAACCGGCTCACGCAGCGCGGCCACATCATCGTGCCCAGCACGATGTGGTCGGCATAGGACGGCGCGGTCCCACCGATCCAGGGCTGCACCCGCAGCAGGTGGCGGACCGGCAGCAGCACCTGGCGGAACGCGCTTACCCGCGTGTCCCGGTCCGCCTGGACCTCCTCCAGCGAGCGGCCGAAGCGCTGCTCCCGACTCTCCCGGAAATACGCCTGATCCTCCGGCGCGATCACGCCCATGATGTCGCCAATGATCAGCGGCGCGATCGCGGGCAGCAGGATCGTGTCCGCCCAGGTGTTGACGAAGCGCGCATGCGCCTGCCCCGTGACGCCGCCGAACAGCGTCGGCATCCGGGTCGTCGCCTCCAGGTATTCGGCGATCGCCCAGCTGTCGAAGACGACCCGCTCGCCATCGCGAAGCACGGGCACACGCGCCTGGCCGGAAAAGGCCAGCGCCTCCCGGTCGGTGAAGCGCCAGGGAATGGTCTCGAGCGGCAGGCCCTTATGGGCCGCGGCGAAGCGGGTGCGCCAGCAATAGGGGCTGAACCGCAGGTCGGGATCGGCGCCTGCGAGGTCGTGCATCTGCAGCATGATCGTCCTCAGCGTGCTCAGTATCAGCGTGCTCAGTATCAGCGTGCTCGGCAACAGCGCGCTCGGTCTCGGCGTGATCGTCCGCGGGCGGGGTTCGCGACGTCTCGTCCCGCGGCCGCGTCCCGGGAGTGGGATCATCGACCGCGGCTGTACCAGCGCCGCCCCGGCGGTGCAAACGAGGTGGCGCGCGCGCCGCGGGCACCGAGGTGAGGCCGAGGCCGGCGATGCAACGAGGTGACGGCGCCGCACCGGGGTGGCACGATACGCAATCAGAATGCAGCAGCGCCCCCCCTCGCCCCGCCCGCCGCTTCCCAGCCTGCGGGACCGCGACCGGTTCGACCCGGACGGCTACCTGCGCCGCAACCCCGGCGTGGCGGCGGCCGTGGAACGCGGCACCTTCCGCTCCGCGTGGCATCACTGGGACCTGCACGGCCGCGCCGAGGGACGCGCGCCGGACGACGTGGATCCGGCCTATTATCGTGCGACCTACGCACAGGCCGAACGCCAGTTCGGGCCGCTGAGCGACGACGCGTGCGGCCTTCACTACGTCGCCTTTGGCCGTGCCCGCGGCTATCGCGCCAACGCCCACGCCCCGCGCGACCCTGCCGCTCTGGCGCACGCCGCGACTGGCCTCTGGACCGATGCGCCCGAGGCGCGCGACCGGATCGACGCGCTCGAGGCGATGCGCCGGATCACCGACCGGCAGGCCGCGCTGCTGCACCGGTTTCGTGAGGACGGGCTGCTGCGGCTCGACCGCCCCTTGGCGCGGACGCGCGTCACCGCCGCGCGCGAGGCGATGGAGCGCTCGTTCGCCGGCCTCGACCCGACCGCGCGCTTCCTCCTCTCCGGCCCCACGGGCGTCCCGCAGCCCTGGAGCGTCGAGCTGCCGCCGCTGCCCGCCGTCCTGCTGGACCCGCACGATCTCGCGCGCTCCGTGCGCCAGCTCCTGCTCGACGACGCGACGACCGAGATCCCCCGCCTGCTGCTCGAGGACCGGCTGCTGCTGGCGGGCAGCATCGGGATGCTGCGCCCGCCGGAGACGCCGCCGCGCCGCCCGTCCGCCACGTTCGGCTGCACCCTGGCGCGTCGTTTCGTCACCCTGGTCGCGGCGCTGGACGACGACATGCGCCTGTCGGTCTGCCGCCACGCGCACCGCCTGCCGCCGCTGCCCATCGCGGGGCATCACCCCAACCTGCCCGAGGCGCTGCGGGCCGGCCTCTCGCAGCCGGAGGCCGCGCTCTCCGCCTATGACTCGGCCCTCGGCCGGCTCTGCGCCGAGGCGAAGCTTGCTGCCGAGACGCTGCCGCTCGCCCGCGGCGAGGCGGTGCTGCTGCACCCGGACTGCGTGGCGGCGCTGCTGCCCAGCGGCGATGGGGATCCGCTTCGGTGCGTCGTGGCGCAGCTCTGCCCCTGGACGCTGCTGCCCGCCGCGGCCGAACGGCGGCCGGCGGCGCTGCGGGCCGAGGGGCGCGACCTGTGGTTGTCGCTGGCCGACGCAGATCCGCCCCCGTCTGCCTGACGGGCCGGAAGCTCTGCTGCCACGCAGAATTGCTGCGGGAGCGAAGGTTGCGTCCCGCGTCGGCGCGCCATAATTTTGCCGCCGAGCCACCCGCCGCCGCGCGCCCTCGATCGGTGCGGCGGTGGCGTCTGCCCGCCCACGACAGCAAGGACATGCGCATGAGCGCCACCGCC
>MKTV01000089.1:51344-62915 GCA_001898425.1 Rhodospirillales bacterium 69-11 | reverse complement strand
GTTACCGTCACCCTCGACGGCTCGAACAAATCGGCCAACCTCCCGCTGATCAGCGGCACGGTCGGACCGGATGTGTTCGATATCCGCAAGCTCTACGGCGATCTCGGGGTGTTCACCTACGATCCGGGCTACGGCGCCACCGCCTCCTGCGAGAGCAAGATCACCTACATCGACGGCGATGAGGGGGTGCTGCTGTATCGCGGCTACCCGATCGAGCAGCTTGCGGAGAAGTCGAGCTTCCTCGAGGTCTGCTATCTGCTGCTGAACGGCGACCTGCCGAACCCTGCGGAGAAGCAGGACTTCGAAGAGGGCGTCATCCGGCACACGATGCTGCACGAGCAGATCCGCAGCTTCTACAACGGGTTCCGGCGCGACGCGCACCCGATGGCGGTGATGTGCGGGGTGGTCGGCGCGCTGTCGGCCTTCTACCACGACAGCCTCGACATCCATGACCCGGAAAGCCGCAGGATCAGTGCGTTCCGCCTGATCGCGAAGGTGCCGACGATCGCCGCCTGGGCGCACAAGTACACGGTCGGCCAGCCGTTCATGTATCCGCGGAACGACCTCGGCTATGCCGAGAACTTCCTCTACATGTTCCACGGCGTCCCGGCCGAGGAGTACAAGGTCAATCCGATCCTGGCGAAGGCCATGGACCTGATCATGATCCTGCACGCGGATCACGAGCAGAACGCGTCGACCTCGACGGTGCGCCTCGCCGGCTCGACGGGCGCCAACCCGTTCGCCTGCATCGCGGCTGGCATCGCCAGCCTCTGGGGTCCCTCCCACGGCGGCGCCAACGAGGCGGTGCTGAAGATGCTGGCCGAGATCGGCCACGTCCGGAACATTAAGGAGTTCCTGTCCGAGGTGAAGGACAAGAACAGCCACTCCAAGCTGATGGGCTTCGGCCACCGGGTGTACAAGAACTACGACCCGCGGGCGAAGATCATCCAGAAGGCCTGCCACGAGGTGCTGGGCGAACTCGGCATCAAGGACGATCCGCTGCTCGACCTCGCCATGGAGCTCGAGAAGATCGCGCTGGAAGACCCGTATTTCGTCGACCGGAAGCTCTACCCGAACGTCGATTTCTATTCGGGCATCATCCTGAAGGCGATGGGCTTCCCGACCAGCATGTTCACCGCGCTGTTCGCGGTGTCCCGCACGGTCGGGTGGGTCAGCCAGTGGAAGGAGATGATGGAGGATCCGCAGCAGCGGATCGGCCGTCCCCGGCAGATCTACACGGGCGCGCCGCAGCGCGATTACGTGCCGCTCGACCGCCGCGGCTGATCCCTCCGTCCGGAGCGGCGAGGAGGCCAGGGGCATGTGCCCCTGGCCTTTTTCGTGTGCGGCGCACTTCGGCCACCCCCGCAACGAATTTCATACCGTGAAATTCACGCGAAATCCGCAGCCTGTGGACAACATTATCCACAGACTGTTGATAAGTAGTGTGAGCAGAGTCCGCTAAGCGATTCCAAAGACTCGCAGTTTCGGCAGAGTCCACCGCGAATCCAGTGTGAATCCAGCGCGCGCCACGCGGGCGCGGCGACTGGAACGAAACCTGAATACAACCCTAAATTGTGAATGGATCCGGCGATTTATCGTTGGATTCTCGCGGTTTCGTGAATTTTTCCTTCACGGCGAGCGAGCTTGGAGCTATTCCTACGACCGTAGGTTGTAATGCCTCGAACGCGACGGGAAACAGTCACATGGCTCTGAACATCTCTCTGGATTACCTGGTGAAAGAGAGACTGCGCCGCTGGCCGCAGCACCCTCCCGGCATGAAGTCGAAGCGGGGCCGCAGCGCCTGGCTGCGGGCGCGGCCGACCGACGTGCCTGATTACGTGTACCCCTACCTGAAGCTGCCCGGCAGCTCGAAGCTGCGCACCCTGCCCGACGGGCTCTGGCTGAATTTCGGGGGCACGCCGGAAGACCCCTATGTCGACATCTTCGCCGTCGAAGCCTGCGTCACCATGCAGAACCTGCTCGACAAGCGCTCGCGCTTCGCGCCCAGCACCAGCTCCACGCTCGCGGTCTGTCCGCTGGGATGGCTGCTCGCGCCGATCACGCGGGACGATCCGACGCCGCGGTGGCGGGCGACCGGTGTGATCCCGAACCCGCCGACCGGCCCGCTGATGCTGCCGGTGCGCGACGTGCGCGTGCTCTATGGCCTGGGCGACGAGCACTATCGCGGCTTCACCCAGCACCAGCTGCCCTATGCGCACGAGTTCTTCGTGCCGATGCGGACCCTGACGGAGGAGGACAGCGAGCGGAACCCGGCCTTGCGGCAGCTCGTCGCCCGCGCCACGGCCGCCAACTACATCAGCGTTCCCTGAAGCGGCGTTCCCTAACGGGGCGTTCCCTAGGGGGCGTTCCCTGAGGGGGCATACCTTGACGCGGCGTTCCCTGAGGCGGCGTTCGCGGGACCGGTCGTCCCGGGACCGACATTCCCGGGGGGCTGAACGGTCAGCGGTCGGACGGCGGCAGCCGGGGCGGCGGAAGGGTCAGGCCGGACGCCGCCATCACGACATGGGCGCGGTCGGGGTAGTCGGTGATCAGCCCGTCCACGCCCCATGCGATCAGGCGGCGCATGTCGGCGAGCTGGTTCACCGTCCAGGGAATGACCGACAGGCCAAGATCATGCGCCTCGGCCACCAGCTCCCCGGTCAGCTCCGCATGCGCGGGCGCCCACACGCCGCCGCCTTCGGCGGCCACCGCCCGCGGGACCGATCCGCCGAAATCCCCGGGATGCGGTCCGTCCCACCACAGCGCCGCGTCGGCGACCGAGCGCGCATCGGTGAGCCAGGCGAAGCGAAGGTCCGGCCGCAGCCGCCGCAGGTGCCGCGGACCGCGCCAGTCGAACGATTCGAACATCACGCGGCCGGTCGCGCCCCCCTGCTCCACCACCGCGAGCGCCGCCTCCGCGACCACGATGGACGGGGCGGTCGCGTCGGGCCGGGTCGGGTCCGTCTTCAGCTCCAGGTTGAAGCCCACCGCCGGATCCACGTCCAGCACGGCGGCGAGCGTCGGGATGCGCGCGCCGTCGATCGGCCGCTGCTCCGGGAACTGCGCCGCATACGCGCTGCCCGGCCGCAGCCGCCCCACGTCGTAGCGGGCGATCTCCGCCCGCGTCAGCGCGTGCAGCAGGGGCGTGGGCGGGTCGAGCCACGCGCCGTCGGCCCCCCGCGCGACCGCCGGGTTTGGCCCGAGATCGTGGTGCACCACCGGAATGCCGTCCGCCGACAGCCCGACATCGAGCTCGAACATGTCCACGCCGATCGCGAGCGCGGCGCGGAACCCCTCGATCGTGTTCTCCGGGAACAGGCCGCGGGCGCCGCGGTGGCCCTGCAGGTCGAAGCGCCGGGTCATCGGCGCTGCCGCCACGCCGAACCGTGCCTGACGGAAACCACGTCGTTCATGCATATCACCATGTTGGGGCGGACGTCCGGCCGGCTGGCTTCGCCACGCCCGGCGCTTGCGGCCGGTGCGGCACGTTTGCCGTCTAGGGCACCCGGACGCGGGCAGCAAGGCGCACCCGCCCGTCGCTGGTTTGCCTGCCGCGGCGCGGGCTCCTAAGCTTCCGCCGCTGGACGTTCATCCGGGAGAAGCGTGCATGGAATACGTCTGCGACGCGCCCAACGACCGTACCTGGTTCCGCCTCGTCTCCGAGGCGGAGGCCGTGTCCGAATCCGACGAGATGCGGCACGCGGTGGAGAAGCATTACCGGCGGGAGCGGGAGAAGGCGGCCGAGACCTTCCGTCCGCTCACCTCCGTCTACATCGAGCAGGAGATCGGCAAGGAGGCGCATATCCAGCGCGCCATGCCGCTCTTCGTCACGCTGCGGGACCAGGACGGGCGTGCGCTCGCCACCGCCATGCTGCCGCCGAGGGGACGCGGCAACGGGCCGGTGATCATCGTCGGGCCCGGCAATGCCGACCCGTATCCGGAACATGGCGACGCGATCCGCGCGTTGGGCGAGCATTTCGGCCTGACGCTCGATCGCGCCACCTGCTACCCGTATCGCCGCTGAGATCAGCCCTGGAGGTTGCCATGTCGTTGACGCTCGAACAGTTCGCGGCCCAGTGCCACGACGCCATCAAGTCGAACCCCGGCACCGCCGGGCGGGAGAAGGTGCGGGAGCTGGTGCGCGCGGCGCTCGCGGATGCCGACTTCGTCTCGACCTACATCCCGGAGGGCACGCCCGAACGGAAGGTGCTGTTCGAGGATCCGGAGTTCGGCTTCACCATCCTGGCGCATGCCTATGAGGGCGCGAAGAGCAGCAAGCCGCATGATCACGGCTCGTCCTGGGCGATCTACGGCCAGGCGGCCGGCGAGACCATCATGACGGATTGGGAATGCCTGCAGCGGCCGCAGGACGGCGCGCCCGGCAAGGCGAAGTTCATCCGCGACTACGTCATGAAGCCGGGCGACGCGTACCTGTACGAGCCCGGCGTGCTGCACTCGCCGGAGCGCAAGGGCGCGACCCGCCTGCTGCGCATCGAAGGGCAGAACATGGACCGTGTGAAGCGGCTGCCCTACGAGGCGGTCGACCTCAGCCCCGCCGCCGAGTAGCGGCCCCCGGCTTCGCCGGGGCAGGTGGTTTTCCCTCCCCCGGCGCGGCCTCCTGCAACGGTTTTGCGCGATCGCGCCGCGGCCCCACCCGGTTGCCGGCCGGCCGGGGCTGCGGCACGATCCGGCCGCCCGAGGCAGGAGGAAACACGATGCCCAACCCATTCGATCTGACCGGCAAGGTCGCGCTGATCACCGGCGGCAACAGCGGCATCGGCCTCGGAATGGCGCAGGCACTGGCGGAGGCCGGGGCCGACATCGCGATCTGGGGCACCAACGCGACCAAGAACGCGATGGCCAAGGCGCAGCTCGATGCCACCGGACGGCGGGTCTACGCGCTGCAATGCGACGTGGGCGACGAACAGGCGGTGGAGCACGCCTTCGCCGCGACGCTCGACCTGCTGGGACGGGTGGACGGCTGCTTCGCCAATGCCGGCGTGTCGGGCCGCGGCGGCCGCTCCTTCCTGGAGATGACGTCCGAGGAGTGGCACCGCGTCACGCGCATCAACCTGGACGGCGCGTTCTACACATTCCGCGCGGCCGCGAAGCACATGGTGGAGCGCGGCGGCGACGGGGTGCTGGTCGGCACGGCGTCGCTCGCCGCGATCGAGGCTGCGCCGCGCAGCGAGCACTATGCGGCGACGAAGGGCGGCATGATCTCCATGGTGCGCGCCATGGCGGTCGAGTTCGCCCGTCACGGCATCCGCGCGCATTCGATCCTGCCCGGCTGGATCGACACCAACATGACGGCGAACGCGGTCAACACCGAGGGGTTCAAGACCAAGGTCCTGCCCCGCGTGCCGATGCGCCGCTGGGGCACCGGCGAGGATTTCGGCGGCATCGCCGTGTACCTCATGAGCAACGCCTCCCGGTATCACACCGGCGACACGTTCGTCATCGACGGCGGGTATTCCCTGTTCTGAGCCGGCAGGCCGCCCCGCGCGGCCCCGAACCGGTCCGGCGTCCGGGCCCCTTCACCCTGGGGCTCCGGTCGTTCGGGGCCGTACCCGGCCGGACGGGCGCGCGCCCGACGGCCGGTCGGCCATGGGCACGCGCGCCCGTTCTACAAGAGCTTGTTCCTGGGCGCGGCTCAAGGCACTATCGGTAGATCGACGGCCACCCGACTCCTGCCGTCATTCCCGCAGCCTCTTCCGACGGAGCTCGCCAGCATGGACGGCACTCTCCCCGCTGCCGACGAACATCGCATCACGTTCGACCTGCTGACCGAGAACCCGGTGTACAAGCCGTTCCGCTACCCCTGGGCCTACGAAGCCTGGCTCACCCAGCAGCGCGTGCACTGGCTGCCCGAGGAAGTGCCGCTCGCCGACGACGTGAAGGACTGGCACCGCAACCTGACGGACGCGGAGCGGAGCCTGCTGACGCAGATCTTCCGGTTCTTCACCCAGGCCGACGTCGAGGTGAACAACTGCTACATGAAGCACTATTCGCAGGTGTTCAAACCGACCGAAGTGCTGATGATGCTGTCCGCCTTCTCGAACATCGAGACGATCCACATCGCGGCCTACAGCCACCTGCTCGACACGATCGGCATGCCGGAGATCGAGTACCAGGCCTTCCTCAAATACAAGGAGATGAAGGACAAGTACGACTACATGCAGGGCTTCTCGGTCGAGTCGAAGTTCGAGATCGCCAAGACGCTCGCCGCCTTCGGCGCCTTCACCGAGGGTTTGCAGCTCTTCGCCTCCTTCGCGATCCTGCTGAACTTCCCGCGCTTCGGGAAGATGAAGGGGATGGGCCAGATCATCTCCTGGTCGGTGCGCGACGAGAGCCTGCACTGCCTGTCGATCATCAAGCTGTTCCGCACCTTCGTGCAGGAGAACCCGTCCATCTGGACCGAGGATCTCCGCCGCGAGATCTACCTGACCTGCGCGACGATCGTGGAGCACGAGGACGCGTTCATCGACCTGGCCTTCGAGGCGGGCGCGGTGGAAGGCCTGACCGCCACCGAGGTCAAGACCTACATCCGCTACATCGCCGACCGGCGCCTGGTCCAACTCGGGCTCAACGCCCTCTATCACGTCGAGAAGAACCCCCTCCCCTGGCTGGACGAGATGCTGAACGCGGTGGAGCACACCAACTTCTTCGAGAACCGTGCGACCGAGTACAGCAAGGCGTCCACCACCGGCTCGTGGGAGGATGCGTTCGACACGTTCGATACGCGCGCCGGCTCAGGCGATCTCGCCGCGGCGCACTGACCGGCGCTCCGCACGCCGCACCCCTGGCGCGTTCGCGCCCGCCCGGGGCCGCCGGCGCCATCGGATACCTTCATGGGCGACGCTGCCACTGGGTGGCCGGGGTCTGATCCCGGCCGCGCGCAACGTGGCGCGTCCCGGTCTCCCGGCAGCGGGATCCTGTCTCCCCACAAGCGCCAAAGTGCCCGTTCGGAGATCAAACCGGTGTCCCACGTGTCGATAAATCGGTGACACATCGCGTCGGTTGTGCGACTTACACGGGAATGTGAGTTACCGGTCATGAACGATCCGTTCACTTAATCGGGCTACTCCGGGCGACGGCGATCGGCCAGCCGACGGGCAGGCATAAGGGGCAAGACACGGTGGGAGACACCACGACCAACGATCTGATCAGGCGCGACGACGAAGCGCCGCGCGATGCGGGCGGCGGTTCCGGCGGGGCGCCCCGGTATAGCCGGCGGCTGTCGGACAAGATCCTCATCGCCTTCCACCATGCCTGCGACCAGGGGGATTTCGAGGTCGCGGACCAGCTTCTGCACACGCTCGAGATGATGCTGACGCGCCGCCCGGTGACGCCCGACGGTTCGCGGCGCCGGAACATGGAAAGTCTGGTCGCCGCGCATGAGCGGCTGTGGCATCTCCGGCATCCCGTGACGGACTGACCGGCCGCTCGGTCCATTGGCAGGGCGGCTCAGTCGATCGACAGGGCCGCTCAGTCCATCGGCAGGGCCGCGCCATCCCGGAGCACGGCCTCCGCCGCCGGCGTGAAGCCATCCGGCCCGTGCAGCACGAGGCCGGCCCCGATCCGGAACGGCGAACGCCCGTCCCGCACGCCCTGCACCAGCACCAGCCGCGCCTCCCGTCCCGCCCGTGGCCAGAGCGGGAGCAGAGCGCGCGCCGCGCATCGGGCCGCGGCCATCGCCGCCAGCGCCTCGGGCAGCGCGGCCGCCGGCAGGATCAGCGTCACCGTTCCCTTCGGCAGCACGCAGCGGGCGAGCGCGGCCGTCCACACGGCGACCGTTCCCGGCGCGGCCTGCTTGGCGAGCCGTCGCGCGGCATCGGGCGACGGCGTGCCCGAGGACGGGTGGTAGGGCGGATTGGCGAAGGCGTGGTGGACCGGCCCGAACGCGGCGACCGTCGCCAGGTCGGCGTCGCCATCTCCGCCCAGCACGTCCGCCACCGCGAAGCGCAGCCCCGCGAGCCCGTTCGCGGCGGCATTGGCCTCCGCGAGCCGCACCAGCCCCAGATCGCAATCGACACCGACGCCCTCCACGCTCGGCACGCGGGCGGCGAGGCACAGCAGGCCCGCGCCCGCCGCGCATCCCGCCTCCAGCACGCGCTGTCCAGGCCGTGCCGGAACCGCGGCGGCCAGCAGCACGGGCTCGAGCCCGCTGCGGAAGCCCCGGGCCGGCTGGGTGTAGCGCAGCCGCTCGCCGAACAGCCCGGCCGTGGTGGTGGCGGGGGTCAGGCCCGAAAGCCGGCGATCCGCGCCGCCGCATCCGGAGTCGCGGGGTTCAGAGCTCACCGGCATCGGCGAGGATGCGCAGCGCGCGCGCATGATCCGCCTCCTGCACCACGATGCGGCGGGGGATCGCGCCGATGCTGCCCTCCATCGCGCTGGTGTGCTGATCGAGCAGCACGGCCGTGATTCCCGCATCCGCCAGCAATGCGACGATGAACGAGAGCCGGACGGGATCGTTGGACATCAGGACCGCACGCATGGTGGCATGGTGCCGGTGCGGCCCGAACGGAGGCAACGGGGGAAACGCAACGGGCGCGGCTTGACCCTCTTTCCGGCAGGCCGATATGGTGCGCCGCCTCACCCCTAACACGATCGGGAGTCCCCGTGGGCGGCCTCGCCAGTCCCTATCCCCCAGGCGTTGCGCCGACTTCCGCTCGAGCGGGACACGAAGACGCGCTGAGCGCCCTCGTCGACCTCGTCCAGGACGATCTCGAGGCGTGCAACCGCACCATCGTCGCGCGGATGGACAGTCCCGTCGCGCTGATCCCGCAACTCGCGGCACACATCGTCGCGGCCGGCGGCAAGCGGCTGCGCCCGCTCCTGACCTTGGCCTCCGCGCGGCTCTGCGGCTATCCCGGTTCGGCTGGCGGCGCACGCCATGTCGACCTCGCCGCCTGCGTCGAGTTCATCCACACCGCCACCCTGCTGCACGACGACGTGGTGGACGAGAGCCAGCTCCGCCGCGGGCTCGCCTCGGCCAATGCGGTGTTCGGCAACAAGGCCTCCGTGCTGGTGGGGGATTTCCTGTTCGCGCGGGCCTTCCAGCTGATGGTGGCCGACGGCTCGCTGCGCGTGCTGGAGATCCTGTCGCGGGCCGCCGCCACCATCGCCGAGGGCGAGGTGCTGCAGCTCATCACCCAGAACGATCTGTCGACGACGGAGCGGCGCTACCTCGACGTGGTCGAAGGCAAGACCGCCGCGCTGTTCGCCGCCGCCTGCCAGGTGGGCGCCGTGGTCGCCGCCCGTCCCCCCGCGGAGGAGGATGCGCTCGCGATCTACGGCATGAAGCTGGGCACGGCGTTCCAGCTCGTGGACGACGCGCTCGACTACGCGGCCGACCAGGTGACGCTGGGCAAGACGGTCGGCGACGACTTCCGGGAGGGGAAGATCACGTTCCCGGTACTCGTCGCCTATGCGGCGGGCGACGCGGAGGAGCGTGCCTTCTGGGAGCGCACGATCGAGCAGACCGAACAGAGCGACGCGGACCTGGCGCAGGCGATGCACCTGATGCAGCGGTGCGACGCGATCCCGGCGACGATCGATCGAGCGGCGGATTTTGCGCAGGAAGCGAAGGCCGCGCTGCACGTTTTCCCGGACGGGCCGATCCGGCAGGCGCTGCTCGAGGTGGCCGACTATACCGTCCAGCGCGCGCGCTGAACCCCTCCAGGTTCCGGTCGCCGACGGCGTGTGCCGAGTCCCGGGGCCGGGGTTCGGCCAGGCGGGCGGCCGTGAACCGCCGGGTTGATCCCCGGCGACGGAGCCTGCAAGTAAGAGATCAGCGGAACGAGGACGGTTGGCGATGGACATGACGGGTGAGCGCCGCATCGCGGCGCCGCGGCAGGTGGTGTGGGACGCGCTGAACGATCCGGCCGTGCTGAAGGCCAGCATCCCCGGATGCGAGAGCCTCGAGAAGCTCTCCGACACGCAGATGAAGGCGACGGCCGCGGTGAAGATCGGCCCGATCTCCGCCCGCTTCACCGGCAACGTGCAGCTCTCGGACATCGACCCGCCGAACGGCTACACGATCGGCGGCGAGGGCCAGGGTGGCGTCGCCGGCTTCGCCAAGGGCGGCGCCAAGGTCCGCCTGGCCGAGGAGGCCGGGGCCACCCTCCTCGCCTATGACGTCAATGCCCAGGTCGGCGGCAAGATCGCCCAGCTTGGGGCGCGCCTGATCGATGCGACGGCCAAGCAGATGGCCGATGCGTTCTTCACGCGGTTCTCCGCCCAGGTCGAGCAGCGCGTGCAGCAGGACACCGCGGCACCGGCGCCCGACGAGGCGCCGCGGCCGATCCTCACGCCGGCGCAGGGCAGCCCGGAGGCGGCGACCGCCATGCCGCCCCGCGCCGCCCCGCCGCCTGCTGCCCCGCCGCCTGCCGCTCCTCCGCCCGAGGCGATCAGCCCGCTCGCGCTCATCCCGTCCGAACCGTTCGGCCTGCCGCTCGCCTTCTGGTTCGGCGGCGCCGTCTTCGCCTTGATCCTGCTGCTGTTCCTGGTGAGTTCGCTCTAGTGCCCCTGCCCGCCTCCGTCGCCGACACCGCCCGCCTGCTGTCCGACCAGGGCTACGTCGCCGACCGCGCTTTGGCGACGACCGTGCACCTGGCGTTGTCGATGGAACGGCCGCTGTTCCTGGAAGGCGAGCCCGGCACGGGAAAGACCGAGATCGCCAAGGTGCTCGCCGCCGGCCTCGGACGCCGGCTGGTGCGGCTGCAATGCTATGACGGGATGGACCTCTCGGCCGCGGCGTATGAGTGGGATCATCCGCGCCAGCTGATGGCGATCCGGCTGGCCGAGGCGGCGGGCCAGACCGACCGGGACGAGCTGTCGCGCGACATCTACACGCGCGAGTTCCTGATGACCCGTCCGCTGCTGGCGGCGATCGACCCCGACCAGCCCCCGGCCGTGCTGCTGATCGACGAGCTCGACCGCGCGGACGAGCCGTTCGAGGCCTTCCTTCTCGAGCTGCTGGCGGATTTCCAGATCACCGTGCCCGAGTACGGGACGGTGCGCTCCGCCACGCGGCCCGTGGTGGTGCTGACCTCGAACCGCACGCGGGAGGTGCACGACGCCATTCGCCGCCGCTGCCTGTATCACTGGGTCGACTACCCGGATGCGGCGCGCGAGCGCGCCATCCTGGCCGCGAAGGCGCCCGAGGTGCCGGCGCAGCTCGCCGCTCAGGTGGTGGCCTTCGTGCAGCGGCTGCGGGGCGAGGACCTGTTCAAGCTCCCCGGTGTCGCCGAGACGATCGACTGGGCGCAGGCGCTGCTGCATCTGAACAAGACGGAGCTGACGTCGGGCGACGTCGACGAGACGCTGGGCGTGTTGCTGAAATACCAGGACGACATCGCGAAGGTGCGCGGCGCCGAAGCCGCCCGCCTGGTGACCGAGGCGCAGGCTTAGCCCGCGCCTGTGCCGCGGCCACGTCTGTGCCGCGGCTGGCCCGTGTCACAGCCGCGCAGCCCGCCCCCGTGTCATGGCCGGCGCAGCCCCCGTGTCATGGCCGGCGCAGGCCGGCCATCCACGGCTCCGTGCGGCGTGGAAAGTCGTGGATGGCCC
>MKTV01000089.1:48458-51289 GCA_001898425.1 Rhodospirillales bacterium 69-11 | reverse complement strand
CGCGGGCCATGACACGGGGCGCGGGCCATGACACGGGGCGCGGGCCATGACACGGGGCGCGGGCCATGACACGGGGGGCACCGCGACGCATCGCCATGACACGGGGCGCTCCACGCCGCCCCCTCTGGTCTACATCCCCAGGGCGCGGCGGTAGACGTCGAGCAGCGTCTCCTGCTCCTCGACCTCGGCAGCCTCCTGCTTGCGGATGCGGATGAGCTGGCGCAGCACCTTCACGTCGAACCCGGCCGACTTCGCCTCGGCGAAGATGTCCTTGATGTCGCCGCTCAGCGCCTTGCGCTCCTCCTCGAGCCGCTCGATGCGCTCGACGATGCTGCGCAGCCGGTCGGCCGCGATCCCGCCGGTCTTGACGTCGTCGTCCTTGACGTCCTTCTCGACCACGCTCAACGCCATGTCGCCGTCATCCCACCCGGTTGAGGAGCGGGCGGGCATAGCGGTGCCCGCCCCGCGCGGTCAATCACTTCCGCCGCCCCCCTCGAGCGGCCGAGCCCGCCGCCGCGCCTCAATGCCCCGGATTCGCCTTCGCAAACGCCGCCTTTTGTTCGGCGGACGCCTCCTTCTGGTATTTCGCCTGCCAGTCCTTGTACGGCATTCCGTAGACGATCTCCCGCGCATCGGGGTCGGCGAGCGTGATGCCCTGCTCCGCCGCGGCCTCCCGGTACCAGCGGGAGAGGCAGTTCCGGCAGAACCCGGCCAGGTTCATCATGTCGATGTTCTGCACGTCGGTCCGCTCGCGCAGGTGCGCGACCAGCCGGCGGAAGGCCGCGGCCTCGAGGTCCGTACGGGTCTTGTCGTCGAGATCGGGTGCAGCCATGAATACCTCCTGTTCGTCGCCTCGAGATGGCGTCTCCATGCCGGCTTCGCCATAGTGCCGGCCCGAGGAGAGGGAGCCGAGAATGACCGATGCCGGCTGGGACGACCAGCGCGCCCGCGCCGCCCTGCGCCGCCTGTTCGACACCGCGGTCGCGGCGGCCGATCCCCGCTCCGTCCTCGCGCGGCACCTGCCTCCGAAGCCCACCCGCGGCCGCGTCGTCGTCGTGGGCGGCGGCAAATCGGCCGCGGTGATGGCGGCGGCGCTCGAGGACGCCTGGCCGGACGTGCCGCTCGAGGGCACCGTCGTCACCCGCTACGGCCACGCCGTGCCGACCCGCCGGATCGAGGTGATCGAGGCGTCCCATCCCGTCCCCGACGCCAATTCCGAACGCGGCGCCCGTCGCCTGCTCGAGCGGGTCCAGGACCTCGGGCCCGACGACCTCGTGCTCGCGCTGATGTCGGGCGGCGCCTCCGCCCTGCTCGCCGCGCCGGCCGCCGGGCTGACGCTCGCCGACAAGCAGGCGGTGAACCGCGCCCTGCTCGCCTGCGGGGCCAACATCACCGAGATGAACGCGGTCAGGAAGCATCTCTCCGCCATCAAGGGGGGGCGCCTCGCCGCCGCCGCCGCGCCGGCGCGCGTGGTGACGCTCGCGATCAGCGACGTGCCGGGGGATGATCCGGCGGTGATCGGCTCCGGCCCGACCGTGCCCGACGCCACCACCTTCGCCGAGGCCCATGCGCTGGTCGCGCGCTACGGCCTGACCCTCTCCCCGGCGGTGGCCGCGCGCCTGCGCCAGGACGCGGACGAGACCCCGAAGCCGGGCAGCCTGCCGCATACGGAGTTCCGCATGATCGCGACCCCGATGATGGCGCTCGACGCCATGGCGGAGGCGGCCCGAGGCCTCGGGCTCACGCCGCTGATCCTGGGGGACGCGCTGGAAGGCGAGGCGCGCGAGGTCGGCACGCTGATGGCCGGCATCGCCCGCAGCGTCCGCGCCCATGGCGTGCCCGTCCGGCCGCCCGCGGTCCTGCTGT
Source organism: Rhodospirillales bacterium 69-11 (assembly GCA_001898425.1). Classification (GTDB taxonomy): domain Bacteria; phylum Pseudomonadota; class Alphaproteobacteria; order Acetobacterales; family Acetobacteraceae; genus Rhodopila. The sequence continues at coordinate 49,423 of MKTV01000089.1, read as the reverse complement.
CCGGCGGCGAGACCACCGTCACGCTGGGCAGCGGCCCCACGGGAACCGGGGGCCGCAACACCGAGTTCCTGTTGGGCCTCGGCGTCGCGCTCGACGGCGCGGCAGGGATCTGGGCCATGGCCGGCGACACCGACGGGATCGACGGCATGGACGAGATCGCGGGCGCGATCCTGACGCCCGACAGCCTGGCCCGCGCCCGCGCCAAGGGCGTCGACCCGCGCGCGAGCCTCGCGCGGCACGACAGCCATGGGTTCTTCGGCGCGCTCGACGACCTGATCGTCACCGGTCCGACGCTGACGAATGTGAACGATACCCGCGCCATCCTGATCGCCTGAGAAGGGACCACCCGCATGGCCGTCCGCCCCAAGCTGCGCCGCCGGCGCCGCACCAAGATCATCGCGACCATCGGTCCCGCCAGCTCCACGCCCGAGGTGCTCGCGCGCCTGTTCCAGGCGGGCGCCGACGTGTTCCGGCTGAACTTCTCGCACGGCACGCATGAGGATCACGCCGCCCGCATCACCATGATCCGCCAGCTCGAGGAGCGGTTCGAGCGCCCGATCGGCATCCTCGCCGACGTGCAGGGCCCGAAGCTGCGGGTCGGCCGGTTCGGCGGCGGGCGCGTGCAGTTGCAGACCGGCCAGGCGTTCCGGCTCGACCTGAACCCGACGCCGGGCGACCGCGACCGGGTCAACCTGCCGCATCCCGAGATCATCGAGGCCGCCTCGATCGGGTGCACCCTCCTGCTCGACGACGGCAAGCTCCGGCTGCGCGTCGCCCGCAAGCGCGGCGATGCGCTGGAGACCGAGGTCGTGGTCGGCGGCCCGCTCTCCGACCGCAAGGGCGTCAACGTGCCCGACGTCACGCTGCCGATCCCGGCGCTGACCGAGAAGGACCGCGACGACCTCGCCTTCGCGGTCGCGCATGGCACCAACTACATCGGCCTGTCCTTCGTGCAGCGCCCCGAG
>MKTV01000089.1:48019-48395 GCA_001898425.1 Rhodospirillales bacterium 69-11 | reverse complement strand
CCGCAGGCGCTCGAGAACCTCGACGCGATCCTGGCCGAGGCGGACGCGGTGATGGTCGCGCGCGGCGACCTCGGCGTGGAGCTGCCGCCCGAGGAGGTGCCGCTCGCGCAGAAGCGCATCGTCCGGTTGTCGCGGGAGCTGGGCAAGCCCGTGGTGGTCGCGACGCAGATGCTGGAGAGCATGATCAGCGCCCCTGCCCCCACCCGCGCCGAGGCCTCCGACGTCGCGACCGCGGTGTTCGACGGCGCGGATGCGGTCATGCTGTCGGCCGAGACCGCGGCGGGCCAATACCCGTACGAGTCCGTCAACATGATGGATCGCATCGTCGCGCGGGTGGAGCAGGACGACCTCTGGCGGGCGATGATCGAGGCGTCCC
>MKTV01000089.1:45886-48009 GCA_001898425.1 Rhodospirillales bacterium 69-11 | reverse complement strand
GGAAGGCCGCGCCGCGGATGCGATCGCCGCGGCGGCGCAGCAGGTGGCGCATACGATCGAGGCGAAGAGCATCGTCGCGTTCACCGCCTCCGGCCGCACGGCGCTGCGGGTCGCGCGCGAGCGGCCGGTGCAGCCGGTGATCGGCCTGACGCCGGAGCTCGAGACGGCGCGGCGCATGGCGCTGATCTGGGGCGTGCATGCGATGGTCACGCCGGACGTGCACTCCATGACCGAGGCGGTGAACCGCGCGAGCCGCGCCGCGCTCACCGAGGGATTCGCGACGCATGGGGATTCGATCGTGGTGACCGCCGGGGTGCCGTTCGCGCATGCCGGCACGACGAACGCGCTGCGCGTCGCGAACGTGAAGTAGCGGGCGGCCCCGGCGCGCGCCGGCGCCAAAGCCGTCGCGCGCCGGCCGCTGGCGCCGTGCCGGCCTCGCCGCCGCGCCCGCCGCGCGTCAGACGATCGTCAGCAGCCGCCGCGGGTTGTTCACCAGGATCGCGTCGATCTCCGCCTGGTCGAAACCGCGACGCAGCATCATCGGCAGCACGTTGGAGAAGATGTGGCCGTAGCCGTGCCCGCCGAACCGCGTCAGCCGGGTGCGGGAGCAGATGTCGTGGCTGATCACCACCCGCTCCAGATGCCCGTGCGCGATCAGCGTGCGGATCAGCCGCAGCCGTACGGCGTCGTTCGGCATGTCGATATCGGCGAGCTTGTAGTACGACTGCTCCGTCCCGAACAGGTCGAACTCGATCACCACGCCGCTGTCGGCCAGCCGCAGCAGCCGGGTCTCGTCGAAGATCGTGCGGTCGATGTGGCTGATGATGACGCGGCCCGCGTCCGCGCCATGCGCGCGCACGAAATCGGCGATCTCCTGCGGCTGGTCGGGATGCCGGCCGGGATGCACGTTCACCGCGGCGCCCGTCTCCCGCTGCGCGAGCAGCGCGCCCGCCATCACGCGCTTCTCTTGCTCCGTCCACGGCGCCTGGCAGCCGATCTCGCCGATGATGCCTGCGCGGATCCCGCTGCCCCAGGCACCTTCCAACACCTGCGCGATCATCTCCCGCGCGAAATCCTCGACGCCGCGCGCCGCGTTCGCCGGGTCCTGGTATTCGTGCACGTAGTGGCCGCAGCCCATGACGATGTGCACGCCGCTCTTGCGGCTCACCGCGGCCAGCCCCTCCGGATCGGGTGCAAGGCCGCCGCAGCTCAGCTCCACCACCGCGTCGCCGCCGGCGGCCCGCAATTCGGAGATCTCCTCCGCCGCGGTCGCCTCGCATTGCAGCACCGCATTCCGGGGCGCCCTGATCTGCCCGTAATTGATCTTCCAGCAGGTGCAGAGGTCGATCTCCGGCCCCTGGTCGACCTCCGGTGCGCGATCCGGCGGCGGGCGGATGTCCCACAGGATGTGCTCATGCATCAGCGTGCGCCCGAGCGCGGAGGGTTCGATGGGACCGAGAACCGTCTGCACCTTGCCGCGTAGCGTGTCCCGCATCCCACCTCTCCCGAACCGAACCGAACCGAACCGAACCGAACTTGCCGCGCCGAACCGTTCGGCGCCGGGAAGCCTTGAGCGTCGGCGCACGGCACGTCAACAATGGGTCCGGATTGGTGGAGGGGCACGATGTTCGAAATCAAGCAGCTGGACCACGTCGTCCTGCGCGTGCGCGACGTAGAGCGCATGATCGCCTTCTACCGCGACGTTCTCGGGTGCCCCGTGGAGAAGGTGCAGGCGGAACTCGGCCTGTACCAGATGCGCGCGGGGTCCAGCCTGATCGACCTGGTGCCGGTGGACGGCGCGATCGGCCGGCGCGGCGGCGCGGCGCCCGGGGTGGAGGGCCGCAATCTCGAGCATTTCTGCCTGCAGGTGGCGCCGTTCGACGCCGCCGAGATCATCGCGCATCTGCGCCGGCATGGCTGCACGCCGGGTGAGGAAGTCTCCCGCTACGGCGCCGACGGCCAGGGCCCGTCGATCTATGTCGACGACCCGGAGGGCAACGTGGTCGAGCTGAAAGGCCCGCCCTACCCCGGCTGATCCTTACGGCGTCGGGGTCTGCGGCGGCCGGGCGGCATCGGGCTGCGGCAGCGGGCCGGTCAGGCGGACCGGCGCGTCCCCGGCCTGT
>MKTV01000089.1:43177-45857 GCA_001898425.1 Rhodospirillales bacterium 69-11 | reverse complement strand
CGCCGGGACAGGGGCCGCCGGTGCGGCCGGGACCGCCGGTGCAGCCAGTGCGGCCGATGCGTCGGCCGGCGCGGTCTGGAGCAGTGCGGTGCCAGGTTCCGTGGCCTGGATCGGCGGCGCCCCGGCAGGCGCGGCCGGGGTCGCGGGCGCGGCTGGCATCGCGGGCGCGGCTGGCATCGCTGCCGAGGCGGAGACCGGAGCGGCAGCGGTCGGCGCTGCGCCCTGTGCCGGCGTCGCCGGTTGGGCCGTGCCGTTTCCGCCCCCCGTGGAGGCACCAGCCGCGGTACTGGCCTCAGAGGGCGCCATCGCGGCAGGCGACCTCGGTTCGGTGGCGCTGCCGGGCGTCGCCGCGTGGGCGGCGGCGACGGCCTTCTCCTTCTCCCCCGGCGACAGATTGACCGTGTAGTCCGGCACCACGCGCGCCTGGTTGCCCGCGATCACCAGCACCTTCTGTCCGATCGCGAGCGGGGTCGTGTCCTTCTGGGTCACGCTGACCAGGTCGCCGTTGCCCTTGCGCACGATGTATTCGAAGGCGCGCGTGTCGCCGACCGCATGCTCCGTCGCGACGCCCGCCAGCCCGCCGATCAGCGAGCCGCCGAGCGCCGAGAAGGCACTGACGGTGCCGGTGCCCACCTGCGCCCCCGCGATGCCGCCCGCCGCCCCGCCGGTGACCGCGCCCGCCGTCCCCGCCGCGCTGACGGCCACGTCGCGCACGCCGACCACCACACCCTGCTCGACCTTGTTCGCCTGCTGCACCGCGTTCGACGCGTAGGTGTCAGGCGAATAATTCGGCCCGCAACCCGACAAGCTGGCGAGGATCGTCACGCAGATCGGGGCAAGGGCGGTTCGGACGTATCGCAATCGTGTCATCTCCGCAGGCACGCGCTGCTCCCTACGCCGCGGCGGGCCGGGTTGTCACGGATTTCGCACCTGCAAAACGACGGAACCTGTCCCGCGGGCGGAGCGCATGCGCGTTGCCCAGCCCGACGGCGGTCGGCATAGTTTCGGCTGGGAACGGACGGGAACCATGGCAACGACGTATAGCTGGACGGGACCGAGATTCGCCGATTGGGCAACCGCGGCGGATTGGACGCCGGCAGGCCCACCCGGCGCGGGCGACGTCGCGGTCATCGGTCCGAACGGCCCGCGCATCAAGGACATCGGCATCGCGGACCTCGCGATCCTGCTGCAGGCCGGCGGCGCGCTGGTCGTCAACGACGGGACGATCGGCGCCGACGTCACGATCGAGCAGACCGAGGCGGGGAACACCTCGCTCGACGTGCCGGCGAGTTCACTGTTCGCGGGCAGCTTCGGCTTCGCCCCGAGCGTCACGGGCGGGCAGTTGGACGTCAACGGCGTCGCGGGGCAGACGCTGACGCTGGGCGGCGCGGCGGTCCTCACCGCAGGGGCCGGCAACGCCATCATCTTCAGCGACGGGACGGTCGCGAACGGCGGCACGCTGCGGGCCAGCGGCGGGCTCGTCTCGATGTATTCCGGCGCGCTGGTCGGCAGCGGCACCATCCAGGTGGGCCAGGGCGGCACGTTCTGGAGCAACGTCAGCATCGCCGCGACGCAGACCTTGCAGTTCACCGGCAATGCCGGCCTGGCCATGCTCACCACGCCGGCGGCGTTCACGCCGACCATCGTCGACGTGCAGCCGGGCAACCTGCTGATGCTGGGCAGCATCGTCGCCGATGCCGGCCAGTACGACGCGACGGCGCACACGCTCACGCTGACCGACGCCGGTTCGGTGGTCGCGACGCTGTCGCTCACCGCCGCCGATGGCGTGACGTTCGGGGTCGGCGTGGGCGCCTGGGGCGACACCGTGATCACCACCTCGGCCGCGACGCGGGTCTGGGCGGGCGGCAGCGGGGACTGGTACGACGCGGCGAACTGGACCAGCACGCCAGCGGACGCGGCACCCGGCTATCCGGTCGCGGGCGACCACGTCACCATCACCGTGGGCACGGTCGGCATCACCGCGACTGACGCCGCGGCCCATGGCTGGCTCGAAGCCCAGCACATCGCGCTCGGCGGCACCGGCACCGCGCCGGTGCTGTCGCTCGACAACGTCGAGATCGGGCCGGACACGACCATCCTGACCGGCGGCGACCAGGCCGCCGGGGTGCTCGACATCCTGGGCCAGACCACGCTCGACGGCCTGATCATGGCGACCGCGCGTGCCGGCGGCACCACCATCGACCTGGTCAACGGCGCCACGCTGGCGACGTCGGACAGCGGCAGCATCCTGTCCAGCAACGAGGCGACGCTGCGGCTGACCGGCACCGGGCTGATCGCCAATGACGGCATCATCGTCGCGGAGGGCGGCGTCTATATCGGCCCGAACGTGACCCTGGGCGGCACCAGCACCGGGGAGATCCGGCTGCAGCAGGGCGGCCACCTCACGATCGACGGCAGCTTCGCCTCCTCCCAATACGTCGAGTTCGGCGACAGCACCGGCCGCGTGACACTGAACAACCTTGCCGGGTTCGACGGCTGGTTCGTCAACATGAGCCAGGGCGACCGGATCGAGATCACCGGGCAGACCATCACCTCGGTCAGCTACGACCTCGGCTCCGACGTGCTGTCGCTGTATGACGGCGTGACGCAGGTGGGCTCGCTCTACGTCTACACCGCGGACAACGAGACCGGCTTCCATGTGCGCGCGGACGGGCATGGC
>MKTV01000089.1:39577-43167 GCA_001898425.1 Rhodospirillales bacterium 69-11 | reverse complement strand
TCACCTACACGCCCAGGGTGCAGCTGCTGCAGCCCTCCCTGCCGGTACCGGTCGTGGCCGCGCCGGATCAATCCGTGTCGCTGGAGAGCCTGCTCATCCAGGCCTTCGGCACGATCCCGGCCGCCTACCAGAGCTTCGGCCTCTCGGCCCTCGACCAGCAGACCATGACGGACTGGGTGTGGTCGTACTGGGACCCGGCGCATCCATCGGTCACCAACTGGACCCTCGGCGGCACGCTGATCCCGACGCTTCCGACCGATCCGTTCCTGCCGCCCAACCCGCCCGCCGCGACCACCGGCGACCTCGGCGCCATCGGGCTGCGCGCCGGGAACAACATCGGGCCGGACACGTACCTCACCGTCACCGTGGGCGGCACCGACGACGCGCCGACCGCCCGCCTCACCTACTACCTGCAGACGATCGATCCGGGGGTACTCAGCCCGACCGCCTACTCCGGCGTGGTCAACCCGTCCGACATCGTCGCCAGCGCCACTCGACTGGCCGCCTTCTACCCGGGCGTGCCGAACGACAACGATTGCGCCTTCATCGGCGACGCGGTCGCGGCGGCTGCCGGCGCGACCATGCCGTACGAGGATCTCTCGACTGATCCCTCCGCCAACGTCGAAGGCGGGTTCTGGCGGATCGTCTACCGCGCCTCCGACCAGCCTGATCCCGACGCCGATTGGTCGAGCCGGGTGCAGGCGGGCGACATCGTGCGCATGGCCTGGTCGGGCGGCGGCGACGGCCAGCATACGACCACCGTCCTGGGCAAGAACGACGATGGCAGCATCGAGGTGTTCGACAATGTCGGCCCGTCGATCGGCATACACAGCGCGCGGTACTGGCTCGACACGCTGCCGACCAGCATCACGATCTACCGGCTGGACCCCGCGCACCAGTACCTGATCACCGGGTCCAGCGCCGGGGAAACCATCCAGGGCAGCGTCTACGCCAACCTGATCCGCCCGGGCGCCGGCGCGGACACCATCACCGCCGGTTCGGCGGCGAACGAGATCCAGGGGTCGGTCGCCGATCTCGACGGCGACGCGATCACCGACTTCCATGCCGGCGACAGCATCGACGTGACCGACCTGTCGTTCGCGGGGGCCGGCGTCACCTATGATGCCGGTACCGGCGCGTTGGTCCTGACCTCCGGCGCCGCCCACCTTACCATGCGACTGCCGCGGGCGCTGCCGGCCGCGTTCCAGCTCGCGGCCGATGGCGGCGGGACCGGCACGCTGCTGACGCTGGCCTGTTTCGCGGAGGGCACCCGGCTTCGCACGCCGGACGGCGAGGTCGCGGTCGAGGACCTGCATGTTGGCGAGACGCTCTGCACGCAGGGCGGCGCGCCGCGCCCGATCGTCTGGATCGGCCGCCGCACGCTCGACCTGCGGCGAAGCCCGGCATCGCACCCGGTGCGCATCGCCGCCGGCGCGTTCGGCCCCGGCCTGCCCGCGCGCCCGCTCCTGCTGTCGCCGGACCATGCCGTGTTCGCGGACGGCGTGCTGGTCCCGGTGCAGTACCTGGTGAACGGCGACACGATCCGGACGGTCGCGCGACGGCGGATCACCTACTGGCACGTCGAGCTCGACCGGCACGACGTGGTGCTGGCGCATGGGCTGCCGGTCGAAAGCTTCCTCGACACCGGCCAGAAAGCCGCCTTCGAGTCCGACGGGGTGCTGCGCTTGCATCCCCCGCCCGCGACGCGGGATTGGGAAGCCGATGGCTGCGCCCCGCTGGTCGTCACCGGGCCGGTGCTGGAGCGGCTGCGAGCACGGCTGGCCCGCGATCCGGCGCGCGCGGGCGAAGCCCACGGACACGAGCGAAGCGGCTACCGTTCCGCGGCGGGAGCAGGCATGCTGCACGGATGAACGTGCCGGCAGGGTCCGATGTTCGTCAAAGCGGTCCTCTGGACGGCCTTCTTCGCGGTCCATTTCAACATCTCGATCATGCTGCCGCTGCTGCCCTTCGCGCAGCATGACCTCAGCCTCGACAGTACCCAGTCCGCCCTGGTGCTCGGCGCCTTCCCCGCCGCGGCCCTGATCGGCAATCTCGGCCTCGGCCCGCTGATCGACCGCTTCGGCCGCAAGCGCATGATGATCCTGGGCGCGATCGGTGCCGCGATCGCCTACCTGCTCACCGCGCTGGCACGCGACGCGGCGATGCTGGCCTTCGGCCGCGCGTTGAGCGGCTTCGCGATGCCCGGCATCGGCGCCTCCGTCTTCGCCGCGATCGCCGACTACGTACCGGCCGAGCAGCGGGCGCGCACGAGCGGGATCGTCGCGTCGGGGGCGCCGGTCGCGTTCCTCGCCTCCATGTCGATCGGCGTGTGGTCGGGCGGGCTGCTCGCCTGGCAGGTGCCGTTCGTGCTGCTCGCGTTGCTGGTGACGGGCCTCGGCTTCGCGGTCGCCACGTTCCCGCCGCCGCCGGCCCACGCGCTGGCGACCACGCCGGTGTCCCTGCGCCTCTATCGCGAGCGGCTATTCGGCGCCAGTCTCGAAACCGGGACCGCCACCATGCTCGGCGGGTACTTCTGCTGGGCCGCGGCGATCTTCGTGTTCCTGGGCGCCTACCCGTCCTGGCTGGTGCAGCACGCGCTGTCGTCGGATGGCGCGGGGCTGATCGGAGCGCTGCTGTTCGTGGGCGAGCTGGGCGGTCTGGCCGGTGCGTTGCTGTCGGGGCGCCTCGGCGCCCTTGCCCGCCATCCGCTCGGCCTGTGCGCCGCCACTGCGGTGGTCCTCGCCGCTCTGGCGACGACGGTGCCGCTGATGGGCGGGTACGCGCCCGGCCAGGCGGCGCTCTATGTGGGGTTCGCGTTCGGACGCGACCTGATGCTGGCGCTGATGCTGGGCGGCGCGATGCTGCTGGTCCCGGCCGCGCGCCGCGGCAGCCTCAACGCCCTGCTGAACGCGACCTAGCAGACCGGTGCGACGCTGGGCGGGATGGCGAGCGCGTGGCTCTACGCGCTGCATCCGGGCTTCGGCGCCAACGCGCTTGCCGCCGCGCTCCTGCTGCTGGGCTGCGCCGGCATGCTGCGCCGGGTCGTGCGCGTGCAGACCCGCGCCGCCACGGCGTGAGGCGCAAGCGGCGCGAAGCGTGTGACAGCACGGGCGGCCGCGCCTAACATCGCGGCATGACCCAGGACACGTCCCCCGGCGACAAGGCCCCGAAGCGCGGCCTCGCCCGCAACACCGCCAACTATGGCGACCCCGATTTCGCGATGTATCTGCGACGCTCCTTCGCGAAGTCGATGGGCTACTCCCAGGCGATGCTGGACAAGCCGGTGGTGGGGATCGTCGACACCGGGTCCGACTACAACAACTGCCACCGCACCGTCCCGGAGCTGATCGAGGCGGTGAAGCGCGGCGTGCTCGCGGCCGGCGGCCTGCCGCTCGCCTTTCCGACCGTGTCGCTGTGCGAGCCGTCGCTGTTCCCGACCTCCATGCACTACCGCAACCTGGCCGCGCTCGACACTGAGGCGATGCTGACGGCGCAGCCGATGGACGCGGCGGTGCTGATCGGCGGCTGCGACAAGACCGTGCCGGCGCAGCTGATGGCGGCGGCGTCGGCCGACGTGCCCGCCGTGCAGC
>MKTV01000089.1:36486-39546 GCA_001898425.1 Rhodospirillales bacterium 69-11 | reverse complement strand
CCAGGGGGAGCGGCTGTCCGCCTGCACCGACTGCCGCCGCTACTGGGCGCAGTACCGCGCCGGCACCGTGACCGCCGAACGCATCGGCCAGATCGAGGGACGGCTCGCGACCACCGCCGGCACCTGCGGGGTGATGGGCACGGCGTCCACCATGGCGTGCCTCGCCGAGGCATTGGGCATGGTGCCGCTGGGCCACGGCTCCATCCCGGCGGTGCATGCCGACCGGCTGCGCGCCGCCGAGGCCGCGGGTGAGCTCGCTGTCCGGCTGATCACGCAGCCCGTGCGCCCGTCCCAGGTCATCACCGCGCAGTCGGTCGAGAATGCGCTGCGCGTGCTGCTCGCGCTGGGCGGCTCGACCAACGCGCTGATCCACCTGACGGCGGTGGCCGGGCGGCGCGGCATCCGCATCGACCTGAACCGGCTGAACGAGCTGTCGGACACGACGCCGGTGCTGGTCGACCTCAAGCCCACCGGCGAGGGCTACATGGAGGACTTCCACGCCGCCGGCGGCATGCCGGCGCTGCTGTGGGAGCTGCGCGACCTGCTGCATCTCGACTGCATCGACGTGACCGGCGCGACGCTGCGCGATCGCCTGGTCGAGCCCCCCTTCGTGGACCGGCGCTACATCCGCGCGCGCGCCGAGCCGGTCTCGCCGGTGGGCGGGCTGGTCGCGCTGTTCGGGTCGCTGGCGCCGCGCGGCGCGATCCTGAAGCGCAGCGCCGCCACACCTGCCCTGTTCGAGACCGAGGCCCGCGCCGTGGTGTTCGACGGCCTCGAGGACCTGGCGCGGCGCATCGACAGCCCGGAGCTCGACGTGACGAAGGACGACATCCTGGTGCTGAAGAATGCCGGTCCGCTGACCCCCGCGGGGATGCCGGAGGCCGGCTACCTGCCGATCCCGTCCAGGCTCGCCCGCGCCGGGGTGAAGGACATGGTGCGCATGAGCGACTGCCGCATGTCCGGCACGGCCTTCGGTACCATCGTCCTCCACATCACGCCCGAGGCCGCCGCCGGCGGGCCGTTCGCCCTCGTGGAGAGTGGCGACCGCATCCGGCTGTCCGTGGAGCGGCGCACGCTCGACCTGCTGGTGGACGCGGCGGAGCTGGAGCGCCGCCGCGCGCGCTGGACCCCGCCTGCGAAGCCGCGCCGCGGCTGGGATCGGATGATCCACGAGCAGGTGCTGCAGGCGGACGAAGGCTGCGACCTGTCGAGCCTGCGGCTGGAGGGCTGACGCTCGGCTCCCCGTGTCGTGGGGGGCGCGCGCGTGTCGTGAGCGGCGCAGGTGCCCCTCGTGTCATGACCGGCGCATGCCCCCCCGTGTCATGGCCGGCGCAGGCCGGCCATCCACGACTTCGGGGGCACGCGGAAAGCCGTGGATGGCCGCGACAAGCGCGGCCATGACACGAACGGGCAGCGCTGCCATGACACAAAGAGGGTGACACGAACGGGCAGCCCCGCCCGCCCCGCCCCCGTGCGACCCTCCCTACCGGAACAGCGGCCCCGTCCCCCGCGCCTCGAGCGCATCCAGCAGCCCGTCCGCCGCGAGACGTGGCAGGCGCGCGAGCAGCGACCGGCGCTTCGGGCCGAAGCGCCGCATCTGCGCGCCGTCCCCGCCCAGTTGTCGCACCAGCCCGTCCAGATCGTTGAGCCCGTCGATCAGTCCGCGGGCCAGCGCCGCGTCGCCCAGCATGAAGCCGCCGTCGAACAGCGTCTCCTCCGGCCCGCGCAACCGAGCGCCGCGGCGTTCCCGCACCCAGGCCTTGAACCGCTCGTGCAGGTCGTCGAGCAGCGTCTGCGCGAAGGCCACGTCCTCCGGCTTCTCCGGCGCGAACGGGTCGAGCCGCGCCTTGTTCTCCCCCGCCTTGTAGAGCCGGTGCTCGATCCCGACCCGCGCGAGCAGCGCCGGGAAGCCGAACCCGCCGCCGCGGACGCCGATCGAGCCGACGATGCTCATCGGGTTCGCATGGATCTCGTCGGCCGCGCAGGCGAGCCAGTACCCGCCGGACGCCCCCACCTCGCGGATCACCGCGTGCACGCGCACGCCGCGCCGGTCGGCCTCCCGGCGGATCAGCGCGGCGATCAGGTCGGACTGGACCGGGGAGCCGCCCGGGCTCTCGATGTCCAGCAGGACCGGCCGGTCCCCGGCTGCGGCGAAGGCGCGGCGGATCGCCGGGGCGACCGCGCCGAAGCTCAGCGCCCCGCCGCGTGCGGCGATCGTTCCGTGCAGTTCGATGACGGCGAAGCGTGTCTTGCGCCAAGGCAGGAGGTTCATGTTGGGTCCCGGACTATGAGTCCGGGGTTCTCGCCCGAACCGACCGCGCTGTCACGCGGCCGGCGCCGATGGCGCGTATCACCCCCGTGTCATGGCAGCGCGTGGCCGACCCCCGTGTCATGGCCGCCGCAGGGCGGCCATCCACGATGTCCCGTGCCGGCCGTAGCGAAGTCGTGGTTGGCCGGCCTGCGCCGGCCATGACACGGGGGTGTGCGACATCCCCGTCTCCGCCCGCTCACCCTCGCCCGCCCCATCGGTCGCCCGTCCGTGCCCTCGCTCGCCCAGCCGCCCCGTTCGCCCTCGCCCCCCGTGTCCGCTCGTCTCGCCGCCGCGGCGCTCAGGCGAACGGGTCGACCAGGATCTTCGCGTGGCGCTCCGGGACGGCCAGCTCCTCGAACGCCGCCTGCACGCCGTCCAGGCCCACCGACCCGGTGATCATCGGCGTGACGTCGATCCGGCCCTCCGCAAGGTGGTGCAGGCTCTGCGCGAACTCCTCCGCCGTGTAGGCCAGCACGAATTGCAGGTTCACCTGCTTGACGATGCCGAAGAACGGCTCGATCCGGTCTGTCTCCATGCACACGCCGACCACCACCACCCGCGCATCCGGCGGAGCGCCCTCCAGCACCGACTGGATCACGCCCGGCACGCCCACGCACTCGAAGATCACCGCCGGCCGGCGCTTCGGCCCGATCCCGAACATCTGCGCGAAGCGGCTGGGATCAAACCCCGCCGGCGTGGCGAGTTCGGTCCAGCGCTCATAGGGGGAGGTCACGGCCGGGTCGACCACC
>MKTV01000089.1:28167-36471 GCA_001898425.1 Rhodospirillales bacterium 69-11 | reverse complement strand
CGCAGCGCGAGCGCCCGCCGCGCCGGAGAGAAGTCGGCGGCGACGATCGGGTGCACGCCCTTGATCTTCAGCGCCGCGATCACCGCGAGCCCGACCGGCCCGCAGCCGATCACCAGCGGCAAATCGTCCGCGGCAAGCCGCGCCGCCTGCACCGCGTGCCAGCCCACCGCCATCGGCTCCGTCAGCGCCGCATGCGCCGCGGGCAGCCCGTTCGGCACCGGCAGCAGCATGCGTTCGGCCAGGGGCATGTACTGCGCGAACCCGCCGGCGATGTCGTTCGAGTAGCCGATCCCCTGCACGGCGTTGCCGGCGAGCGTCATCGGCATCGAGCAGACGAGCGTGCCCGGTGCGAACCGGCCCTCGGTGGCCGAACCGGACTCCACGACCTCGCAGCAGAACTCGTGCCCGAACACCACGTCGCGCGCCGGGTCCATCGCCCAGCGATTGCCCGCACGGCGCGCGAGCTCCACGAACTGGTGCGTGTGCTTCGCCGCATGCAGGTCGGAGCCGCAGATGCCACAGGCGACGGTGCGCACCAGCACCTGACCCTCCGCGGGGGTGGGATCCGGCAAGGTGTCGACGACGATCCTGCCCTGGCGGAACACGGCAGCCTTCATGCGAATTCACTCCCGGTTTGTCGGCGCGACGGCGAGCGGCCGCGCAGGTTGTTGCAGGGGAGTATGGCGGCTCGCGCCCGCATCGGCGAGCCCGTGATCCCGCGCGCGCGCCGCCGGCGGGTCAGCGCGGGTCCTGGACGTTCGTTCCAGGGTCGCCCTGGCGCACCGATGCATGCGAGCACGCTGTGTCGCGTCGCGGCGTCAGGCGATCTCGGCGAATCCGCCGTCATCCTGCAGGAACGACAGGCGCCCGGTCCGCACGTCGAAATGCGCGCCGTGCAGCAGAAGCTGGCCTGCCTTCTCCCGCTCCGCGATCCAGGGGAAGCTGCGCAGGTTGCCCAGCGCCACCTTCACCACCTCCTGCTCGCCGCAGAGCTGTTGCGCCTCGGGGCTGTCGCAGGTCAGCGCGCGGGCGCGGACCGGGGCCGCCATCGCCATCCAGCCGGCGACGAAATCCGACGCCTCCGCCGGCACGCCGTGCAGCAGGCCCTGGACGCCGCCGCACAGCCCGTGCCCCATCACCACGAGGTCGCGCACCTGCAGCACCCGCACCCCGAACTCGATCGCGGCGGAGGTGCCGTGGAACGCGGCATCGGGCGCATAGGGCGGCACCAGCGCGGCGACGTTGCGCACGACGAACAGCTCTCCGGGGGACGCGTCGAAGATCATGCCCGGATCGACGCGGCTGTCGGCGCAGGCCACGACCATGGCACGCGGCCGCTGGCCGTGCTCCGCCAGTTCTTCGAACAGCCGCCGTCGCTCCGGCCATCCCTGCGTGCGGAACCGACGATACCCTGCGAGCAACCGGTCCAAACTCACTCTCCGCCTTCAAAGAAAGGGGCTTTGCCGGAGAGTTCGGGAAGGTTCAAGTGGGACGCCCCGGCGGCCCGCGCAGGGCAGCGGGCCGCGCGTTCGCGGGATCGCGCCGCTCCGTCCCTCCCAGCCGTCAGGCGGCGTCGGGCAGCACGGCTCCGCCCGGCACCTCGTCGAGATGGCAGGCCGAGGTGTGGCCGCGCGCCGATCCGACCGGCCGCAGCACCGGCTCCTCCGACCGGCAGCGATCGAACGCGAACGGGCAGCGCGTATGGAACCGGCACCCACTCGGCGGGTTGATTGGGCTCGGCACGTCACCCTTGAGGATGATGCGCTGCCGCTTGGCGGTCGGATCGGGCACCGGCACCGCCGAGAGCAGCGCGCGCGTATACGGATGATGCGGTTCGGCGAACAGCGTGCGCCGGTCGGCGAGCTCGACGATCTTGCCGAGATACATCACGGCGACCCGGTGGGTCAGGTGCTCGACGGTCGCGAGGTCGTGGCTGATGAACAGCAGGGCGAGGCCGAGTTCGTCCTGCAGGTCGGCCAGCAGGTTGATGATCTGCGCCTTCACCGACACGTCGAGCGCGGACACGGCCTCGTCGCAGATGATCAGGTCGGCGCCGGGGGCGAGCGCGCGGGCGATGCCGATGCGCTGGCGCTGCCCGCCCGAGAATTCGTGCGGGAAGCGGCCGACCGCCTCGCGCGGCAGCTGCACCTTGTCCATCAGCGCCATGACCTTCTCGTTCAGGTCGCGGCGGCTCTTGGCGAGGCCGAAATTGCGGATCGGTTCGGCCAGGATGTCCCGCACCCGCATCCGCGGGTTGAGGCTGCTGAACGGGTCCTGGAAGACCACCTGCACCTTCTGGCGGATCGGCCGCAGGCGCGCGGGCGGCATGTTGTCGATGCGCTCGCCCTGCAGGTAGACCTCACCCTCGGTGATGTCGAACAGGCGCAGGATGGCGCGGCCGACGGTGGATTTGCCGCAGCCGGATTCGCCGACGATCGACAGGGTCTCGCCCCGGCGCACGTCGAAGCTGACGCCGTCCACGGCATAGACCCGCGCGGTCTCCTGCCCCAGCAGGCCGCCGCGGATCGGGAAATGCTTCTTGAGGCCGTTGACCTCGAGCAGCGCGCGTTCGGTGTTCATGCGGCCATCCGGCGTTCGGCGTAGTGACAGGCCACCCTGTGCTCCGGGGCCTTCTCTTCGATCGCGGGCGCGACCTGGCGGCACAGGTCGGTGACCATCGGGCACCGTCCCGCGAACGCGCATCCCACGATCGGCTTGCGCAGGCTGGGCACCAGGCCCGGAATTTCCGCGAGCTTGCTGCGCGCTTCCCCGTGCAGCGAGGACCCGAGGACCGGCACGGCGCCCAGCAGGCCGCGCGTGTAGGGATGCATGGGACGAGCGAAGATCTCGTTGACCGGCGCTTCCTCGACCTTGCGGCCGGCGTACATCACCACGACCCGTTCGGCCATCTCGGCGACCACGCCGAGGTCGTGGGTGATCAGCATGATCGCCGACCCCATCCGCGTCTTCAGGTCGCGCATCAGGTCGAGGATCTGCGCCTGGATCGTCACGTCGAGCGCGGTGGTGGGCTCGTCCGCGATCAGCAGCTTCGGATTGCAGGCCAGCGCCATGGCGATCATCACGCGCTGCCGCATGCCGCCCGAGAGCTGGTGCGGATATTCCCGCACCCGGCGCGCGGGCGCGGGGATGCCGACCAGGGTCAGCATCTCGATCGCCCGCTTCTCCGCGTCGCGGGCGTTCATGCCCTGGTGGAGCTGCAGCGTCTCGCCGATCTGCCGCCCCACCGTGAGCACCGGGTTCAGGCTGGTCATCGGCTCCTGGAAGATCATGGAAATCGAGTTGCCGCGGATGTCGCGCATCTCGGCTTCCGTGGCCTTCAGGAGGTCCTTGCCCTGGAAGCGGATCGCGCCCGCGATCTTGCCCGGCGGTTCGGCGATCAGCCGCAGGATGGACATGGAGGTGACGGACTTGCCGCAGCCCGACTCCCCCACGATCGCGACCGTCTCGCCGGCCTCGATGTGGAAGGACAGGCCCTCGACCGCTCGGACAACGCCGTCGAGCGTGCCGAAATGCGTCTGGAGGTTCTCGACTTCGAGCAATGCCATGATGATTACAGTCGCTTGGCGAGGCGCGGATCGAGCGCGTCGCGCAGCCCGTCGCCCAGGAGGTTCACCGCGAGCACGGTGATCGAGAGGAACACCGCCGGGAAGAAGACGATGTACGGCTTCACCTGCCAGAGCGCGCGGCCCTCGGCCATGATGTTGCCCCAGGACGGCACGATCGGCGGCGTGCCGGCGCCGATGAAGGACAGCGTGGCTTCGGTGATCATCGCGGCGGCGCAGATGAACGTCGCCTGCACCATCAGCGGCGCGAGCGTGTTGGGCAGGATGTGCCGCCAGATGATGACCGGCACCCGCGTGCCGGAGGCGATCGCCGCCTCCACATAGGGCTGCTCACGCAATGACAGCACCACGCCGCGCACCAGGCGGGCGACGCGGGGAAACTCCGCCACCGCGATGGCGACGATCACGTTCTGCACCGAGGCGCGGGTCAGCGCCATCAGCGCGATCGCGAGCAGGATGGAGGGGATCGACATCAGCCCGTCCATGCAGCGCATGATCACCGGGTCGAGCTTGCGCACGAAGCCGGATACGAGGCCGATGAACGTGCCGACGATGGCGGACAGGATGGCGACCGAGAACCCGACCGTCAGCGACACGCGCGTGCCGTACATGACGCGCGAGTAGACGTCGCGGCCCAGCATGTCCGTGCCGAACCAGTACATCGCGGACGGCTCCCGCGTGCGCTTCGCCGGCGCGAGCGCGGTCGGGTCCGTCGTGCCGAGATAGGGTGCGAAGATCGCGATCAGGATCATGATCCCGACCAGCACCCCGCCGACCACGATCGTCGGGTGCCGGTAGATGAAGCCCATCACGCGGCCGCGTTGCTTGATGGGCGGCAGCACGTCCGGCAGCACGGGCGCCGCGACGTGATCGGGGGCGGTGGTCGCGCTCATGCCGACCCTCCTGCGCTCAATGCCGTCAATACCGGATCCTCGGGTCGAACAGGGTGTAGAGGAGGTCAACCGCCAGGTTGACCAGCACGTAGACGAAGCTGAACAGCAGCACGACGCCCTGGATGACGGGGTAGTCGCGCCGCAGGATGGCATCCACCGTCAGGCGCCCGAGGCCGGGGATCGCGAACACGCTCTCGGTCACCACGGCGCCGCCGATCAGCGCGGCGAAGCCGATCCCGACGATCGTGACGATCGGCACGGCCGCGTTCTTCAGCGCATGCAGGAACAGGATGCCGCGCTGCCCCACCCCCTTGGCCTTGGCCGTCCGCACGTAATCCTGCGACAGCACGTCCATCATGGTGGCGCGGGTGATGCGGGCGATCAGCGCCATGTAGATGAGGCCGAGCGCGACGGAGGGAAGGATGAGGTTGCGCAGGAAGGGGATCAGGCCCTGGGAGATCGAGGTGAACCCCTGCACCGGCAGCCAGTCCAGCCACAGCGCGAAGATGTAGGCGAGCAGGTAGCCGATGACGAAGACGGGGGTCGAGAACCCGAACACCGCCGTCACCATCACCGCGCGGTCGATCCAGGTCCCGTGCTTCCACGCCGCCACCACGCCCATCGGGATCGCGCAGGTGAGCGAGATGATCAGCGTCAGGATCATCAGCGACAGCGTGGGCTCGATCCGCTGCGCGATCATGTGCGTGACCGGCAGGTTGGTGAAGATCGAGGTCCCGAGATCGCCGTGCATGATGTGCCAGAACCAGTCGGCGAACCGCACCACGAAGGGCCGGTCGAGGCCCAGCGAGGCGCGGATCCGCTCCACGTCCGCCGGCGTGGCCTGGTCGCCCGCGATGATCGCCGCCGGGTCGCCGGGGGCGAGATACAACAGGCTGAACACGAAGAAGGCCACGATCAGGACGACCGGAATCGTCGAGAGGATACGCCGCAGGGCGTAGGCGAACATGCGTCTGCTGCTCCGTCTGGTTCTGGTCCGTTAGGCCTTGGTGACGTCCCAGAAGACCGGGAAAGGCGCCTTCACGACACCGGAGACGTTCTTCCGCCAGGCCTGGTAGGCCTTGAAGAACCCGGTCGGCACGTACACCACATCATCCATCGCGGCTTTGTTCAACTCCGCGATCACCTTCTTCTCGGCCGGCAGGTCGGGCGCCGCATACCACTCGGCGATCTTCTCCTGCACCAGGTCGGATTTCGGCCAGCCGAACCATGCCGTGGCCCCGCTCGCGTCCAGCGCGGTGTAGGGCGCCGGGTTCACGCAGTCCGCACCAGCATGCCAGGTGTGGAAGATGTGCCAGCCGCCCTCGGACGGGGGATCCTTCTTCGCGCGGCGCTGCCCGACCGTGCCCCAGTCGGTCGCCACGTAGTTCACGTTCATCCCGATCCGCTTCAGCAGGTCGGCCGTGACGTCGCCCTGGGCCTTGGTGATCGCCACGTCCGTCGCGACCAGCAGCACGATCGGCTCGCCCTTGTAGCCGGCCTCGGCCAGCAGCTTCTTGGCCCCCTCGTAGTCGCGCTTGCCCTTGAGGATGTCGCCGCCGAACTCCGTGTAGAGCGGGGTGTCGGGGGTGAAGAAGCCCGGCAGCGTCTTCCACAGCGTCTGGTCGTCGCCGACGACCGCGCCCATGTAGTCGGGCTGGCTCAGCGCCATCTGGATCGCGCGGCGGGCGCGCACGTCGTTGAACGGCGGATGCAGGTGGTTGATCCGGAACGACCCGATATTGCCCAGCGGGTCGGCGATATCGACCGCGACGTTGGGCGTCTTCTTCAAGAGCGGCGCCAGGTCGGGCGAGGCGAGCTCCCACCAGTCGACCTCGCCGTTCTGCAGCGCCGCCGAGGCGGTCGCCGTGTCGGGCACGATCTGCCACTCGATCCGGTCGAAATTGATGCGCTTGCCGCCGGCGAGCCAGCTCGCCTTCTCCGACCGCGGGACGTAGCCCTCGAACTTCTCGAACACCGCCTTGGCGCCCGGCACCCACTCGTCGCGCTTGAAGCGCATCGGGCCGGAGCCGACGAACTCGGTGATCTGTTTGTACGGATCGGTCGCGGCGATCCGCGCCGGCATGATGAACAGCATGGGCGTGCTGCTCTTGCCCAGCGCGAACAGCATCTTCGGATAGGGCTGGTTCAGGCGGAAGCGGAAGGTCCGGTCGTCCACCGCCTCCAGCGCGTCGGTCCGCTTCTTGATCGGCAGGCCCATGGGCGCATCGCGCACCATCCAGCGCTGGATCGACGCGACCACGTCCTTCGCCAGCACCGGCTCGCCATCGTGGAACTTCAGGCCGGGGCGCAGCTTGAACGTCCAGGTCTTGGCGTCGGCGCTGGCCTCGTGACTCTCCACCATCTGCGGCTTCGGCGTGAGCTGGTCGTCGACACCGTACAGCGTGTCCCAGATCAGCAGCGAGCCGTTGCGCACCACGTATTGCGTGGTCCAGATCGGGTCGAGGTTGGCCAGGTTCGCCTGCGGGATGAACCGCAGCACCTTCGCGTCCGCCGCATGCCCGATCCGAGGCGCGGCCAGTCCACCCGCCGCGGCGACGGCAGCGGTCTTCAAGAAATCCCGACGATGCATCCTGCCAGCGATCCCTGCATGAACTTGATTATTGTCAGTCGCTCGCCAGCCCCACTAGGGTGGCCAGCGCGGCGGTAACCTGCCCCAGCGGATTCCGAAAGGCCAGGGGCCTTGCCGCGTTTGCCAAGCGGAATCTCGCCGTTCTGGACCGGATTTGCCGAACCGTGCGGCAGGCTGCGCAGATGCTGGGCAGGCTCAGGACCCTGGACGGGCAGCGCCGGGATCGCGTGCCGCCCGCGCCATCCGATCGTTCTCCGCCCGCGCCCGCGCGATGCCCTGGATGATCGCCGCGACGTCGCGCTGCACCTGCCGGTCCTGGGCCCACCCCGACCGGTAGACCGAGGACTGCCCGTCGACCGGGGTCGAGCTGCAGGAGCCGAGGCAGAGCAGCATCAGCACGAAAGCCAGAATATGCATGGCGGCGGGGAGCCTAGGGGAATGTGGCGGCTCAGGGAAGCGCCGCGCGCCGCCCTGCCCCGGCCGGTCGGTCAG
The DNA here is from genome assembly GCA_001898425.1 of Rhodospirillales bacterium 69-11. GTDB lineage: Bacteria > Pseudomonadota > Alphaproteobacteria > Acetobacterales > Acetobacteraceae > Rhodopila. Next base: position 28,912 of record MKTV01000089.1, on the reverse strand, counting down.
AGCAGGCGTTCGATTGCCCCCCGCAACGCCTCGGGCGCCTTCGAGGGCGCGAATCGCGCCACCACCGCCCCCGACCGGTCGACCAGGAACTTGGTGAAGTTCCACTTGATCGCCCGCAGGCCCAGCAGGCCCGGCGCCTCCCGCTTCAGCCAGACATAGAGCGGGTGCGCGTTCGGGCCGTTGACCTCGATCTTGTCGAACAGGGGGAAGCTGACGCCGAACCGGGTCTCGCAGAAACTGCCGATCTCCGCGGCGTCTCCCGGCTCCTGCGCGCCGAACTGGTTGCAGGGAAAACCAAGCACGGTCAGGCCGCGCGGGCCGTATTCCTGCTGCAGCGCCTCGAGCCCGGCATATTGCGGCGTGAAGCCGCAGCGGCTCGCCGTGTTCACCACCAGCCGCACGCGGCCGCTCCATCGCGCCAGCGGGACGGGGCTGCCGTCCAGCGCCGTCGCTTCGAACCCATCGATCGTCGCCACGCGCGCCTCCCGCCGAATGCCGATCCGAACCGGATCCCCTGGCCCTGCCGCTACCCGTCCCTGCTTAATCCGCCGCGCGGCCGCGGGCCAGCCGGCCGGGCACCCGCGCTCACCCGAAATCGTTGCCGACCCTCCCTGCGCCGCTGGTAAGCTCCGCGCCGCATCGGGCCGAACGGCCGGACGCCAATATCCGAGGAGAATGGTCCATGAAGCGTTTCGCTGCGCTGCTGCTGGCCTCCGTCGTCGTCGCGAGCATGCCGTTCGCCGCC
>MKTV01000089.1:0-28160 GCA_001898425.1 Rhodospirillales bacterium 69-11 | reverse complement strand
AGGACGGCAAGAAATCCCTGGCACTCGTCACCAATGCCGCCGCCGATTTCTGGACCATTGCCCGGCGCGGCGTGGAAAAGGCGAACAAGGAGCATCCGGACTACAAGATGGAGGTCATCGTCACCGGCCAGGCGACGGCGGCCGAGCAGCGGCGTGAGCTCGACAACCTGCTGACGCGGGGGATTGCGGGTGTCGCGATCTCAGCGATCGATCCCAAGAACTCGACGGAGATCCTGAACAAGGTCGCGTCGAAGGCGGTGCTGTTCACCACCGACAGCGACGCGCCGCAATCCAACCGCGTCGCCTATATCGGCACCGACAACGTCGCCGCGGGCCGCCAGGCGGGCGAGCAGATCAAGAAGGCGCTGCCCAACGGCGGCAAGGTCATGCTGTTCGTCGGCACGATGGATGCGGACAATGCGCGCGAGCGGGTCCAGGGCATCAAGGAAGCGCTGGACGGCACGAAGATCACGATCGCCGATATCCGCACCGACGGCGTCGACTTCGCCAAGGCCAAGGCGAACGTGCAGGACGCGCTCGCCCGCGGCGGGATCGATTGCCTCGTCGGGCTCTACTCGTACAACACGCCGCAGATCTACTCGGCGGTGAAGGAAGCCGGCAAGGCAGGCCAGATCAAGATCGTCGGCTTCGACGAGGATCCGCAGACCCTGCGCGGCGTCGCCGACGGCACCATCCTGTCCACCGTCGTGCAGCAGCCTTTCGAGTTCGGCTACCAGTCGATGACCGACATGATCAAGTACATGAACGGCGACAAGTCGTTCATCCCCGCGAACAAGCTGATCATCATCCCCACGCGGGTCATCGACAAGGGCAACGTGGCCGCGTTCCAGCAGAGCATGAAGGAGCTGCTGAAGAAGTAGTCCCGTGCTGCAACTCGAGAAGATCGGGCGCCGCTACCCCGGGGTGGTGGCGCTCGACGGCGTCGATTTCTCGCTGGATCCGGGGGAAGTCGTCGGCCTGATCGGGGAGAACGGCGCCGGCAAGTCCACGCTGATGAAGATCCTGGGCGGCATCATCCCGCCCTCGGAGGGCACGATCCGGCTCGACGGCGTCGCGCATGCGGCCCTGAGCGTGACCGAGGCGACCCGCGCGGGCATCGCCTTCGTCCACCAGGAACTCGAGGTGTTCGACAATCTCGACGTCGCCGCCAACGTGTTCATCGGCCGCGAACCCTGCGGCTTCGGCCCGCTCCGCCTCATCCGCACCCGTGAGCTCGAGCGCCGCGTACAACCCCTGCTCGACCGCCTCGGCGCCGATTTCGGCCCGCGCACGCCGGTCGCGGACCTGTCGATCGCGCAGCGGCAGATGGTGGAGATCGCCAAGGCGCTGTCGATCGACGCGCGCGTCATCATCATGGACGAGCCGACCTCCAGTCTCACGCTGTCGGAGACCGACCGGCTGCTGCGCATCATCGCGGAGCTCAAGGCGAGCGGCGTCGCGGTGATCTACATCAGCCATCGCCTCGCCGAGGTGAAGCAGTGCGCCGATCGCGTCGTCTGCCTGCGCGACGGCCGCGTCGCGGGCGAGCTCGGGCGCGACGCGATCGAGCATGCGGCGATGATCCGCCTGATGATCGGGCGGGACCTCCGGTCGCTCTACATCCCGCCGCGCACCCCGCCGCGGGAGGAAGGCTGCGTCATCCGCGACGTCGTGCCCGCCGCCATGCCCGAGGCCCACGTGTCGCTCACGGTCCGCAAGGGCGAGATCTTGGGGCTTGCCGGGCTGGTGGGTGCCGGCCGGACCTCCCTGGCCCGCGCGCTGTTCGGCGTCGATCCGCTGCGCGGCGGCACGATCGCGCTGCATGGCACGCCGGTGCGCATCCGCTCCCCGCGGGAGGCGATCGCGCACGGGCTCTACCTCGTGCCGGAGGACCGCAAGCGGGAGGGACTCGTGCTCAACCTGCCGCTCACGCAGAACGTGACGCTGCCCAACCTGCGCGCCTTCGCCCGCCGCCTGCTGGTCGACCGCCACGCCGAAACCGCCTGCTTCACTCGCGAACGCACCCGGCTCGGCATCCGCGCCGCGGACGGATCGGTGCCGGCGGTCACGCTGTCGGGCGGCAACCAGCAGAAGATCGTGCTGGCGAAATGGCTCTCCATGCGCCCGCGCATGATCATCTTCGACGAGCCGACGCGCGGCATCGACGTCGGCGCGAAAGAGGAGATCTACCGGCTGATGCGCGACCTCGCCGATGCGGGCGTCACCATCCTGATGATCTCGAGCGACATGGAGGAGGTGCTGGGCGTCTCCGACCGCATCGCCGTCATGCATGCCGGCCGCGTCACCGGCGTGCTGGAGCGGCCCGACTTCTCGGAACTCAACGTGCTGCGCCTCGCGATCGGCGAGGCGGCGGAGGCGGCCTGATGGCGAAAAAGGAACTCGGCCTGCTGGGCCTGCTGGTCGCGGTCGGTGCGATCACCGGGATCCTCAACCCGCGCTTCCTCTCGGCGGTGAACCTGCTCGACATGGCCAACCTCATCGGCCTGTTCGGCATCTTCTCGATCGGCGAGGGCATCGTGATCATCACCGGCGGCATCGACCTGTCCGTCGGCTCGATGTTCGCGTTCCTGGGCGTGATCTTCATCGACCTGCTGACCAATCATGGCGTGCCCTGGCCGGCGGCGATCCTGCTGACGGTGTGCGCGGGCATCGTGCTGGGCGTTGTGCAGGGCCTGCTGGTGACGCGCGCGAAGCTGCAGCCGTTCGTCGTGACGCTGTGCGGATTGCTGATCTATCGCGGCGCCGCCCGCTACTACACCGAAGATTCGACGATGGGGTTCGGCTACGGCGACGATTACGACTGGGTCGGCTGGCTCGCCTCCGGCCGGAGCTGGGGCATCCCGCACAGCTTCATCCTGCTGATCGTCGTGGCGCTGGTGATGTGGGTGGTGCTGCACCGCTCCGTGTTCGGGCGCTACCTCTTCGCGATCGGCAAGAACGAGGAAGCGGCGCGGTTCTCCGGCATCCACACCAATGCCGTCGTGGCGGGGGCCTATGTCATCTCGGGCGGGCTCGCCGGCCTCGCGACCGTGCTGCTGGTGTTCTACACGAACTCCGTCTCCCCCTCGTCCTTCGGCAATTTCTACGAGCTGTACGCGATCGCGGCGGCGGTGCTGGGCGGCTGCAGCCTGCGCGGCGGCGAAGGCTCGATCCTCGGCATCGTACTGGGCACCGCCCTGTTGCAGGTGCTGCAGAACCTGGTGAACATCCTGGGAATCCCGAGCTCGCTGAATTTCGCGGTGATGGGGACGGTGATCCTGGTGGGGGCGCTGGCCGATCGGGTGCTGCAGCAGCGGCGCGCGCGGGCGGTGGCGCGGGTCGGGGCGCCGGAGGTGCGGCCCGCGACACCCGGCTGAGGGGCCGCCGCGTGCCTGGCGTGCGATCGAGGAAGGAGGACCCATGGCCGACACCGAACTCGCGGCGATCCGTCAGCTGCTGACGCAGCGGCCGCGGCCGGCCGATCTCGCCGAACGGCGGGCCCGCCTCGACGGGCTGGGCAGCCAGTACCCGGTCCCGCCGGACGTCCGGGTGGAGCCGGTCGAGCTGGGCGGGGTGCGCGCGGAGTGGACGACCTCGCCCGGCGCAGACCCGACGCGGATCCTGCTGTTCCTGCACGGCGGCGGCTACATCTCCGGCTCCATCTCGAGCCACCGCCACATGGTCGCGGAGGCCGGGCGGGAGGCCGCGGCGCGCACGCTGGCGCTCGACTACCGGCTCGCGCCCGAACACCCCTTCCCGGCCCCGCTGGAGGACGCGGTCGCGGCCTACCGGTCGCTTCTGGACCAGGGGCATGCGCCGGCGCGGATCGCCCTGGCCGGAGAGAGCGCCGGGGGCGGCCTTGCCGTCGCGACCCTGGTGCGGCTGCGTGACGAGGGCACGCCATTGCCGGCCTGCGTCTGGTGCAGCTCCCCCTGGGTGGACCTGGAGAACACCGGGACGACCATGACCACCAAGGCCGCGGTCGATCCGCTCATCTCCAAGCCCTACCTGAACGAGCTGGCCAGCCTCTATCTGCAGGGCGCGTCGCCGCGGGCGCCGCTCGCGTCACCCATGCGCGCGGATCTGCGGGGGCTGCCGCCCATGCTGATCCAGGTCGGATCCGCGGAAACGCTGCTGGACGATGCGCTCCGGCTCGCGGGTGTCGCGGCGGCGGCGGACGTGCGCGTCAGCCTGCAGGTCTGGCCCGAGATGATCCACGCCTGGCACCTGTTCTACCAGCAGCTCGCCGCCGGCCGCCGCGCCCTTGCGGAGGTGGGCGCGTTCGTCCGGCAGGCGATCCCGTGAGCGCGTCCGCGCGCAAATGCCGGCCGTTGGCGCCCGCGCCACCGTTCGAGCGGCCGCTGCTCCCGCCGGTCGCGCTGGGGCTGCCGTCGCCGAACGCACTGCCGCTGCCGCTGCCGTCGTCGAACGCGCTGCCGTCGTTGGTCGCGCCGCCGCTGCCCGAACGGGTGACGCGGATCGCGGATCAGGCGGGCAGCGGGAATTTCTCCAGGTAAGGCATGTAGTCCGGCTCCACGTCGATCTGCAGCGTCCCCAGCACCCGCACCACCGCGTTGTAGAACGCGATCGTCAGCGTCAGGTCCACGACCTGCTCGTTGCCCAGGCTCTCCTGCAGCGACCGAAACGTCGCCTCCGCCATGGCGCCGTCCGCCGTCATCTCCCGCGCGCCCTGCAGCACCATGCGCGCCAGCGGATCCAGCGTGGTCGATTTTCCGTCGGTGTCGTCGATCAGCGCGCGGATGTCGGCCTCCGTCACGCCGAAATCGAAGCCCAGCTTGACGTGGTGCGACCACTCGTAGGGCGCGCGCGCCAGCCAGCCCACCTGCAGGATCGCGAGCTCGCGCAGCCGCGGGTCGAGCTTCGAGCCGTAGCGGATGTAACCACCGAGCCCCGAGAACGCCCGCGCCGCCTTGGGCGAGTTCACCAGCGCCTTGAACAGCCAGATCGGCCGGTTCAGCAGGTCCTGGTCGGCCTCGGCCAGGTCGGTCTTCTCCAGATATGGCACGCGGGCCATGCCCGTCTCCTTCCCCTCGTGTGGGGCCATCCTGGAACGCCACCCCCGGCCGGTCCAGACTGCGCCCGACCAGAGGAGACCGCCATGCCGCCATCCGACCCGTTCGCCACTTTCCGCCTCGACGGCCGCACCGCCCTGGTGACCGGCGCGCGGCGGGAGATCGGCCGCGCCATCGCGCTCGCCTTGGCCGGCGCCGGCGCGCGGCTGGCGGTGCATCACGCCGGTTCGGCCGAGGAGGCGCGCGACGCGGAGGCGGTCGTGACGGAGATCCGCGCCGGAGGTGGAGAGGCCGAAGCGTTCGCCCAGGACTTCGCCGAGGACGAGGCGGGCGTCGCCCTCGCGCGTGCCGTCCAGGCCTGGGCGCCGGTCGATATCCTGGTGCTGAATGCCTCGATCGAGCTGGTCGAGCCCTATACCGCGATCACCCGCGAGCGCTTCGACCGGCAGATCGCGGTGAACCTGCGCACCACGCTCGAATTGCTGCAGGCGCTGGTGCCGCCGATGGCGGAGCGCGGCTGGGGCCGGGTGATGACGATCGGCAGCGTGCAGCAGGAGCTGCCGCATCCGGAAATGCTTGTTTATGCGGGGACTAAGGCTGCGCAGTTCAACTGGGTTCTGAACCTCGCGCGGCAGGTGGGCGGCCAGGGGGTGACGGTGAACAACCTGGCGCCCGGCGCGATCCATACCGCGCGCAACCATGACCAGATGATCCGCACCGGGGCCGCGCTGCTGCCGCGGATCCCGGCGGGGCGCCTCGGACGGCCCGACGACCTCACCGGCGCCGCCCTGCTGCTGTGCTCCGATGCCGGGCGCTACATCACGGGGGCCAACCTCTTTGTCGATGGCGGGCGGCACATCACATAAGGGCCGAAGCGGGACGGCGGCCCGCGCCGGCACCGCCGAGGACGACGCGAAGGAGGCCCATGCCATGCAGCGCGCGAAGCAGTCCGCCGAACCGCCCCGGCCGCCCTCGTCGGGCGCGCCCACCCCGCCCTGGCTGGCCGGCGCCGCGATCGGCATGACGTTGCTGGGACTCGCCTCGGGGGCGATGGCGATGGGCGTCGGGTGGGCGTTGTCGGGCTTCGGCGGCACGAAGCGCTGACCCCGGCGCGGACCCGGTTCAGCCGCTGACGCCCGCGCCCGGCCCTCGCCCCGGTCGTCGCCTTCGGCTCAGCCGGCCAGCGCGGCCTCGAGCAGCCGCAGCCCCCGGTCCCGCCGCTTCTCCGGCCGCACCACCAGGGCCAGCGACCGCGCCAACGGCGGATCGAGCGGCCGGATGCAGGCCTGCGGCACCGGTCCCGGCAATGCCATCCCCGGCATCACCGACGCGCCGAGACCGCCCGCCACCAGCACCTTGATCGTCTCGATGCTGTCGAGCTGCATGCGCGGCTGCGGCTCCACCCCGCCGGCGCGAAACCAGGCGTCGATCAGCGTGCGAGTCGTGCCGGCGGGCTCGTAGAGGATCAGCGGCATCGCCCCCAGCACCGCGGGCGTCACCCCGCCCTCCGCCGGCGCCAGCGCCTCGGGGATCAGGGCGTGCAGCGGATCGTCCTGCAGCGGCAGGATCGTCAGCCGCCGCGCGCCCGGGGCGGGCAAGGTCACCAGCCCCACGTCGAGCACACCCTGCTCGACCCGCTCGCAGACCGCGGCGCTGTTGCCGGTCTCGATCCGCACCTCCAGTCCCGGCATCCCGGCGCGGAGTGCGGCGAGCACCGGCGGCAGCCGGTAGATGCAGGCGGTGGCGCCGGTGCCGAACCGCAGGCGGCCGGTTTCGGCCGACCGGTGGGCGACGCTCGCGGCGATCACGTCCTCCAGGGCCGCGGCTACCCGGCGCGCTGGAGCGAGCACCGCCTCCCCGGCCGCGGTCGGCACCACGCGTCCGGCCACCCGCTCCAGCAGGCGCACGCCCAGGCAGCGTTCGAGTTCGCGCACCTGCTGGCTCGCGGCCGGCTGGGTCAGGCCGAGGCGCCGCGCCGCGGCGGAAATGCCGCCGGTCTCGACGGCGGCGAGGAAGGTGCGAAGCTGCCGATGGGTCGGCAGGCTCGCCGCACCCGTGCCGCGGGGATGCATGGGATCGAGCATAAGAAAAGATAATCCTGATGATCCTCATCGAAAGATTTTTCTTCGCTCCCGTCGCGCGCGGCGCGATCCTCGTGCCCGCGAGCCGGACATGGTCGGCGCCGTGACGGAAGGACCAGACGGATGCAGGACAGCATGACGATCCGGGCGAGCAGCGACGACGATCTGAGGGACATCACCGCGATCTACGCGCACCACGTGCGCTTCGGCACCGCGTCCTTCGAACTGGCGCCGCCGTCGCTCGCCGAGATGACGACGCGCCGCGCCGCGATCCTGGAGCGCGGCATGCCCTATCTGGTCGCCGCCGAGGGCGGTGCGGTGCTGGCCTATGCCTATGCCGGCCCCTATCGCGCGCGCCCCGCCTATGCCGACACCGTGGAGAACTCGATCTATGTCCGCCACGACCTGACCGGCCGCGGCATCGGTCGTCCGCTGCTCGCGGCGCTGGTGGACGCCTGTGCCGATCTCGGGCTGCGCCAGATGATCGCGGTGGTGGGCGACAGCGGCAACCAGCCCTCCATCCGCCTGCACGAGCGCTGCGGGTTCCGCCAGATCGGCACGCTCTGTTCGGTCGGATGGAAGCACGGGCGCTGGCTCGACAGCGTCCTGCTGCAGCGCGCGCTGGGCCAGGGCGACCGCGTCCCGCCCACGCGGCCGCACTGAGCCCGTCCGGCCCCCCGATGGTCGATCGCCGCCGCCTCGGCCTCGTGCTGGGCATCAACCAGACGCTGTCCTGGGGGATGACCTTCTACCTGCCGGCGGTGATCGGCGCCCCCGCCTCCGAGTCGCTGGGCGCCTCGGGCTTCGCGACACTCGGCGCGTTCTCCTGGGCGCTGCTGGTGACCGGGTTCTGCGCGCCCCGGGTCGGCCGCTGGATCGACCGGCATGGCGGCCGCGGCGCCATCGCCGGCAGCATCGTCGTCATGGCCGCCGGGCAGGTCATGCTGGCCTTCGCGACCGGCCTGCCGGTCTGGTACCTGGCCTGGACGGTGATCGGCATCGGCATGGCGCTGGGACTCTACGACGCGGCCTTCGCCACCACCGGCACGCTGCTGGGACGGGAGGCCGGGCCCGTGATCACCGGCATCACCCTGCTCGCCGGTTTCGCGAGCACCGTGTTCTGGTCGCTGGGCGCGGCGCTGCTGCCGCAGCTGGGCTGGCGCGGGCTGCTCCTCCTCTATGCCGGCCTGATGCTGCTCGTGAACCTGCCGATGACCTGGGCCCTCGTGCCCGGCGGTACCGGACCTGGCCGCGCCGGCGCGGCGGCGGCGGGCGGCGGGCGGCGGCGGATCGACCGGCGGGCCGTGGTGTGCCTCGCCGGGTTCTTCACGCTCCGCTGGTTCATCACCTCCGCCATCGCCGTCCACGTGCTCGACCTCCTGCAAGGCATCGGGCTCGGCACCACCGAGGCGATCGCGGTGGCGGCGCTGATCGGCCCCGGCCAGGTCGCCGGCCGCATCCTGGAATGGTCGGTCGGCACGCGGGTCGGCCTGCTCGCCCGCGCACGGATCGGCGCGCTGCTCTTTCCGCTGGGCGCGGCGCTGCTGCCGGCCGGCGGACCGGCCGCGGCGGCCGGGTTCGCGCTGCTCTACGGCATGAGCAACGGCATCCTGACGATCAACCGCGGCACCCTGCCGCTCGCCCTGTTCGGTCCGCACGGCTACGCTACGCTGCTGGGCTGGCTCGCGCTGCCGGTGCTGCTGGCGCAGGCGAGCGCGCCCACGCTGACCGCGCCCCTGGTGGCCGCGCTGCCCCCGCTGCAGATCCTGCTGATGGGCGGCGCGCTCGCCGCAGCCGCCTTCCTGCTGCTGCTGCCCCTGCGCCTGCCGGCAACCGATCCGGCCTGACGCCGATGAGCCGTGCGCCGGTCAGGCCCGCATGCCACACTGCCCGCCTGGGCAGGAGGCACGGATGCGCGAACGACGGATCGGCATGGTAGCGGAGATCAACCGGTTCCCGATGAAATCGATGCGGGCGGAGCCGATGGAGACGGCCGACCTGAACTGGACCGGGCTGCCGGGCGACCGGCAATACGCCTATTTCAAGCAGGCCAACCGCTCGCGCTTCCCCTGGCTGACCGGCCGGGACGTCGCCGATCTCGTGCTCTGGACCGCACGCTACGAGGAGGCGGCGGATTCCCGCCCGCCCACGCTCCGGGTCACCTCGCCGGACGGGCAGGCGCATGCGGCCGACGACCCGGCGGTGCTCGCCCGGCTGGCCGAAGCGGCCGGCGAGCCCGTCGCGCTGCTGCAGATCGGCCGCGGGTGCTTCGACGCCATGCCGATCTCCGTGCTCGCGACCACCACGGAAGCGGCGCTCGATGCGGCGAACGGCGCGCCGCTGGGCACGCGCCGGTTCCGCGCCAACCTGGTGATCCGGACGGATCCAGATGCGGGGCGGGAGATCGAATGGTGCGGCCGGTCGCTGCGCTTCGGCGAGGGGGCGGAGGCGCCCCGGATCGCGGTGGACTGCCCGATCCCGCGCTGCGCGATGGTGACGATCGATCCCGACACCGCATCCCGCGACCCGGCGGTGCTGCGCCGCGTGGCGCAGGAGTTCGACAACGAGATCGGTGCCTATGCCACCGCCGAACGCCTGGGCCGCATCGCCTGCGGCGATCCGGTCTGGCTGGTCGAGCGCGGCTGAGGACTAATCCCGCCGCGCGCATCTGGGAGCGTTCCCATGCGCCGGCCGCCTTGCCCCCCTGCCCCCCAACCGTCACACTCGGCCCGTATCACGGGCGATCCGCCCGTCCATCCAAACGGGAAACGTCCATCACCATGCCTGACACGACCGGCAGCCGCTTCTCCGGCCTGACGCCGCTTCTCGCCCCCCGCTCCGTCGCCGTTCTCGGCGCGTCCTCCGATCCGACGCGGATCAGCGGCCGGCCGATCGCCTACATGAAGTCGCAGGGCTTCCAGGGCGCGCTCTACCCGATCAACCCGAACCGCACCGAGGTGCAGGGGCTGAAGGCGTATCCGACCATCGGCGACCTGCCCGAGGTGCCGGACGTCGCGATCGTCGCCATTCCGGCCGAGGTCGCCGCCCCGGCGGTGGTCGAGCTCGCCGAGAAGGGGGTGAAGGCCGTGGTGATGTTCACCGCGGGCTTCGCCGAGATGGACGAGGCCGGGGAAGCCGCCCAGCACAAGATGGTCGCCGCGGCGCGCAAGCACGGCACGCGCATCCTCGGGCCGAACTGCCTCGGCGTGTTCGACGCGCGGCGCGCCTACTACGCGACCTTCTCCTCCTCCTTCGACAGCGGCTGGCCGGTGCCGGGCCGCATCGGCATCGCCAGCCAGTCGGGCGCCTACGGCACCCATCTCTACACGCTCGCCCGCAACCGCCGGATCGGCGCCTCGCTCTGCGTCATGACCGGCAACGAGGGCGACGTGACGGTGGGCGAGTGCATCGGCTGGCTGGCCGAGAATCCCGAGGTCGACGTGATCGCCGTCTACGCGGAAGGCATCCGCGAGGCGCCCGGCCTGATCGCCGCGCTGGAAGCCGCGCGCGCGGCGAAGAAGCCGGTCGTGCTTCAGAAGGTCGGCCGCAGCGAACTCGGCTCCAAGGCGGCGAAGTCGCACACCGCCTCCATCGCCGGTGACGACGCGGTGACCGAGGCGGTGATGCGGGAATTCGGCGTCGTGCGCGCGCGCAACTCCGAGGAGATGCTCGACATCGCGCATACCGCGACCCGCAAGATCTATCCCGCGCGCAACACGCTGGGCGTCATCACCGTCTCGGGCGGCGCCGGCGTGCTGATCAGCGACGTCGCCGAGAGCGTCGGGCTCGCGATGCCGGAGATGCCGGTCGAGGCGCAGCAGAAGCTGCGGTCGCTGGTGCCGTTCTGCGCCCCGCGCAATCCGGTGGATGCGACGGCGCAGGTATCGAACGACGTCACCCTGGTGAAGACCTTCACCGAATCAATGGTCCAGGACGGCGGCTACAGCTCCGTCCTGGGCTTCTTCTCGATGACCGCCTCCTCCCGCCGGTGGCCCGCGATCCGGGAGCAGCTCAACGCGGTGAAGCAGGCCTATCCCGACCGGCTCTACACGCTGTCGGTGATCACGCCGCCGGAAGGGCGCGACGAGCTCGAAGCCGATGGCTGGGTGGTGCACGAGGACCCGACCCGCGCCGTGGTGGCGATCGACGCGATGGGCCGCTACGGCGCCGCCTTCGCCGCCCCGCCAGCCGCCGCGGCGCCCTCCGTGCCGCCGGTGACCTTGCCCGACGCCACGCCGACCGAGGCCGAGGCGAAGACCCTCCTCGCCGCCTCGGTCATCGCCTCCGCCCCCGAAGCCGCCTGCGCCACCGCCGCGGACGCGGTCGCCGCCGCGTCGCGCTTCGGCTTCCCGGTGGTGATGAAAATCCTCTCCCCCGACATCCTGCACAAATCCGAAATCGGCGGCGTGCTGCTCGACGTGGCCGACGAGGCGGCGGTGCGCGACGGGTTCGACCTGCTGCTGCAGCGCGCCAAGGCGGCGGCGCCGAACGCGCGGATCGAGGGCGTGCTGGTCGCCAAGCAGCTGAAGGGCGGCGTGGAATGCATCCTCGGCATCCATCGCGACCCGGTCTTCGGGCCGGTCGCGATGTTCGGCCTGGGCGGCATCTTCGTGGAGGTGCTGAAGGACGTCGTGTTCCGCCGCTGCCCGTTCGGCGCGGACGTGGCGGAGGAGATGATCCGCTCCATCAAGGGCGCGCCGCTCCTGCTGGGCGCACGCGGGCGCAAGCCGGCCGACGTGAAGGCGCTGGCCGAGATGCTGTCGCGGCTGTCCGCCTTCGCCGCGGCCGCCGGCCCGCGGCTCGCGTCCATCGACCTCAACCCGGTCTTCGCGATGCCGGAGGGCGAAGGCGCGTTCGCGGTGGACGCGGTGATCGAGGTCGATCCGCCGGCGGCGTGATCCGCCGCGATCAGACCGGCATCATCCGGCCGACGCCCGCGCGCCGGCCGGCCTGGAACAGGAACTCGACCAGGGCGCCGGCCGGCGGCAAGGCCGGCGTCCGCGTCACCCGTCCCAGCCCCCAGAGCTCCTCGACGGCGTCGACGGCCCCGAGGAGCCGCGGGTCGTCCCCGGTGACGAGCAGGACCGGCAGGTCCGGGTCGAAGCCCGCGACCGTCATCAACACGTGGCACCCGTCCTGCATGGGGTCGTCCAGTTCCGCCACGATCGCCATCGGCCGGTGCCGTTCGAGCTGCGCGGCCAGCGGCAGGTCGTCGTCCGCGCGCAGCAGCCCGATCTCCAGGAAGCCGCACAGGTTGGCGAGAGCGGTCGCCGAGGTCCCCCGGGAGTCGACGAGCATCACCGCCTGGCTCAGGTCCTGCGACAGGCTGATGCCGCAAAAACCGTCGAGCGGCGGGGAAGCCAGGTTCTCCATGCGGGACATCGGGGTCTCCTCTGTTGCTCTCGGCGCGGCCCAGGAACCGTAACAAACTTCACGTGATTGTGACAAAACGAATCCAACAATGGAAGCGCCGGGTGCTGTCCGGTTCCGAAAGAATTTCGTGAATCTGCGTGAATCCGTTTTGCCGCCGCCCCCGCCGACTGGCGGGCGCGCGGTTTGCGGCCCATCGAGAGCCCGGGTAAACCATCCCCACCGCTCCGCCCGGAGCAGCGGCACAGGAAACGGGATCCCTATGATCAACAAGATCGTCCAGTCGATGGCGGACGCCATGGCAGGCATCAAGGACGGCTCGACCGTGCTGATCGGCGGCTTCGGGGCCGTCGGCCAGCCGAATGCGCTCATCGACGGCCTGATCGAGCAAGGCGCCAAGGACCTCACCATCGCCTGCAACAACGCGGGCGTCGGCCGGGTCGGGCTGGCGCGGCTGATGGATCTCGGCCGGGTGCGCAAGATCATCTGCTCCTTCCCGCGCAGCTCCGACCCCGTGGTGTTCGAGACCCTGTACCGCGCCGGCAAGATCGAGCTGGAGATCGTGCCCCAGGGCACGCTCGCCGAACGCATGCGCGCGGCCGGGGCCGGCGTGCCGGTCTTCTTCACCGCGACCGGCGTCGGCACCAAGATGGCGGTCGGCAAGGAGCACCGGGAGATCGACGGCCGCACCTATATCGCGGAGCAGTCCCTGCCCGGCGACGTGGCGCTGGTGGAGGCGTGGGAGGCCGATCGCTGGGGCAACCTGACCTACAAGCAGGCCGGCCGGAACTTCAATCCGGTGATGGCGATGGCGTCGAAGCTGACCATCGTGCAGAGCCAGCACATCCGTGAGCTGGGCCAGATCGACCCCGACCACGTCGTGACCCCCGGCATCTTCGTGGACCGCGTCGTCCACGTGCCCTACGGTGACCCGTCCGGGTTCTGAGCAGAACATGCCGGGTCGCTTCCGCTCCCCGGCAATGCTCTGGCTGATGTTTGTTCGCGTGATTCACGGCTTCGGCGATACGCCTCCGCCGATCACGCTCAAGGAGAATAGACCATGAGCGAGACCGTCGCGTTCAAGCCCTTCTCCCGCCCGCAGATGGCCGCCCGCGTGGCGCAGGACATCCCCGAGGGCTGGTACGTCAACCTGGGCATTGGCATCCCGACCGCGGTTGCCGACCACGTACCCTTGGAGCGGGAGGTGATCTTCCACTCCGAGAACGGCGTGCTGGGCATGGGCCCCGCGCCGGAGAAGGACAAGATCCAGCCCTGGCTGATCAATGCCGGCAAGCAGTACGTCACGATGCGCGACGGCGGCAGCTTCTGCCACCACGCCGACAGCTTCTCCATGATCCGCGGCGGGCATCTCGATCTCTGCGTGCTGGGCGCGTTCCAGGTGGCGGAGAACGGCGACATCGCCAACTGGGCGACCAGCGAGAACGACACCGCCCCGGCCGTGGGCGGCGCCATGGACCTCGCGGCCGGCGCCAAGCGGCTGTGGGTGATGATGGAGCACACCGCGAAGGACGGCAGCCCGAAGCTCGTGCAGCGCTGCACCTATCCGCTGACCGCGGTCGGCGCGGTGAAGCGGGTCTACACCAACCTCGCGGTGGTGGACGTGACGGAGCGCGGCTTCGTGGTCCTGGACATCGTGCCCGGCCTGTCCTTCGAGGACCTGCAGGCCCGCACCGACGCGAAGCTGCACCGCGCGAGCTGAACCCGGCTCCCCTCCCGCATGCCGGGAGGGGAATGGACGCCGCCCTGCTCAGTCCTCGTCCTGCCACCTGCGCAGGGGCGTCTGGTCACGGTACGCCATGCGGTCGGGCGTGGTGATGAACTCCATCGTCGTGCCCCACGGCATGCGGCCATAGCAGACCTTGTTCCCCGGACCTTTCTCGGTCGCGTACGGAATGGCGCGCGGCGCGGTAAAGGACGTGCCCCCTGCGTCCTCGAAGCGCTTGACCGATGCGTCGATGTCGTCGGTGTAGACGCCGAAATGCGTGATGCCGAAGTCGCTCGCACGGATCGGCTGGGCTTGTTCGGGTCCCTGCATCTCGAACAGCTCGATATCCGGTCCGGTTCCGATCTTGATCATCGCCTGCGCACGCACGACCGTTCCGGGGAATGCGTTCACGGCCCGCTCGAATTCGGGTCCCTGCCGCGGCGGATCCTGCGGTCCGAAGGACTGATAGATCACTTGGCCGCCGAATGCTTTCACCAGGAACGATTTCGCCGCTTCGATGTCGGGCACCGTGATGCCGACATGATTGATGCCGCGGATGACAGATGCGGTCATGACGATCTCCATTGCTGTGCGATCCGTATCGATCGCTGCGGGCACGTTTCACCCGCAACCTCATGATCCGCCCGGCCGCAATGGCGCGGGCACGGAGTTTCACCTGGTCTTCAGGAAGTCGATCAGGGCGGCCGCCACCTCGTCCGGCCGCTCGTCCGCGACGTAGTGGCTGCACCGCGCGATCGAGCCGCCCGTCACATGGGTGGCGAACTCCTTCAGCATCGGGACCATCTGCGCACCAAAGCGCTGATCTCCACCGAGACCCAGCACCGGCATTTGCAGCTTGTGCTTCTTGTATCCGAGCGCAACCGCGTGATCAGCGGCGAGCGTGCGATACCATTCCATCCCACCGCGCAGACGGCCAGGAAGCGCCATCGCTTTCGCATAGACCGCGATGTCCGCCGGATCGAAGGTGCCATGGTCGTAGAACCGCTCGGCCATGAAGCTCGAAACATAGTCATACTCGCGGCCCTGGATCAGACGCTCGGGGAGATCCCGGTTCATATGGAAGCCGAAGTGCCAAAGCCGTGCGCTCGTCGCTTCCCATTCGGTCCAGCCAGGAAGTGGAACGTCGAGCACCGCCAGATGGGTGACGGCCTTCCGATAGATCGCGGCCTGCGACACCGCGACCATCCCGCCGATGTCATGGCCGCACACCGCGTGGCGTTCATGCCCCAGGGCGGTCATGACCTCGTGCGCATCGCGCGCCATGTTCGCCTTGTCGTAGCCATCGAGCGGACAGTCGGAGAACCCCGCGCCGCGCAGATCGATGGCAACAACGCTGAAATGCTCGGTCAGCAGCGGCATCACATGGTGCCACTCCCACCACGTTTCCGGCCAACCGTGAAGCAGGAGGATCGGCGGGCCCGAGCCTCCCGTCACGGCGTTGATCCTGATGCCGTTGACCGGCACGAGTTGCTGAGTAAATCCCTCCAAGGTCGCGATCATGATCGTGTTCCAGTCGGACGTTGATGTTCAGACGGAGCAGGCGGCAGATGCGCAGGGCTGGCCGCCATCGGTGGCGATCGAGAGGTGCCGCTACGCATCGACATCGCTGCGCCCCTCAGCCAATTTTCGCGCGGCGAACGCACGCGTGATCGGGTGGAGCGAGACGAAGCGGGTCACCGGGGTCGACCGCCCGCGTGATCGCCATGGACCGTCATGTCGGCCATGATCGACCAGTCCTTCTCGCCGAGACCTGCAACGACGGCCCTGCTGAGACCCGCGCGGACAGCTTCAAGCATCGGCAGCGTCCGTCCGATCTCGTTGCTGGCCTGCGTCGCCAGGGTCATGTCCTTGAGCGCGAGCCTGGCTGTGAAGCCGGGCTCGAATGATCGTCTCGTGATCTGCGTGCTGTAGCTCTCATAGGCTCGGCCGGAGAACAGGGTGCCCAGGATGAGTTTGAAGAACGCCTCACGATCGAGGCCGACGCTCTCTGTCAGGACGACACCCTCGGCCATCGCCTCGATCGCCATGGCGATCATCATGTTGCAGGCGAGCTTCGCCGCATTCGCCTGCGCGGGAGTCTCTCCCAATTTCCAGACCTTCTTGCCGAGGGGCGTGAGCAACGGCTCGATCGCGGCAATCGCAGCGGCTTTTCCGGCCGCCAGGATGTTGAGCTCGCCCCGGGCCGCGACATTCGGTCGACCCAGGACCGGTGCGGACACATAGCCCAGGCCCGCCTCGTCGTGCCGTAGCGCCATTTCCCGCGCGAAAGCCACCGAGATCGTCGATGTGACGACGTGGGTCAGCCCTGGCTGCGCGCTCGCGAGCAAGCCGGCATCGAGGATCACCTCCCGAATGACCGGATCGTCGGACAGCATCGTGAAGACTGCGTCAGCCTGGAAAGCGTCCGCCGGGATCTCGACCAGCGTCACACCGGGGACGGTTTCCTGGGCAACCTTGCTCCGGTTCCAGGCCCGCACGTCATGGCCTGCCTTCGCGAGGTTGATCGCCATCGCCGATCCCATGCTGCCGAGCCCGATGAATCCGATCTGCATGCGCTGTGTCCTGTTGGCTGGATGAGAGCTGGAGCGGGCATTCTTCTTGGCTCCGACAGGCAGGTCTGAGCGGTTGCCGGTGTGAGCCGTGGATCCTCGGAAGAGCCTGCCCCCTGACGACAGCAGCGATGTGGGTGCTCAGATTTGTTCTTCGATCCACAGAATTGTATTCTAGGCGTTCAGTTTTGTACGGACGCGATGATGGAGTGGAGTGACGTCAGGATCTTTCTCGCCATTGCGCGATCCGGCACGCTCGGCGGCGCGGCGCGTTCTCTTCAGACGAGCCACCCGACCGTCGGGCGGCGCCTGCGCGCACTCGAGCAGTCGATCGGTCACGCGCTCTTTCAGCGCACTGCGGACGGTCTCGTCCTGACGGAAGAGGGTCACGGGATCATCGCGCTGGCGGAGCAGATGGAAGAAGGTGCGCTGGCCATGCAGCGCCAGCTTGCGGGGCAGGAGAAGACGCTCAAAGGCAGTCTGCGCATTGCCTCGGCGGGCTGGTTCGGGACCTATGTCCTGCCTCCGATCGTGGCGGACTTCTCGACCACCCACCCCAATGTCGACGTTGCCGTCCTGACCGGATCACGCCTGTTCAACCTCGCCCATCGGGAGGCTGACGTCGCCTTTCGTATCGTTCCGTTCGATACCGCCGACGTCGTTCAGCGGCGGCTGTTCCAACTGGAACACGGGGTCTACATCGCGGAGGATGCGCCTGATCCCAAGTTCGGTGACGGAACTGGCTTCCGGCTGATCACCCACGACACGTCGATCGGGCAGTTCCCCGACATCGCGTGGCTGGTCGAGAGCTTCCCCAACGCGCGACCGGTCCTGCGATCGAACAACCGCAACGTTGAAGCGCGCATGTGCAGGCAAGGCGTCGGGATCGCCGTCCTGCCCCGCGTGGTCGGCAGTCAGATCCCGGGTATCCGTAGACTGGACCTACCGGCGCAGCCGCCGGCGCGAGAAATCTGGATGGGATATCACCGGGACCTGCGACGTCTTCAACGTCTTCGCGCCTTCATCTCAACCGTGTCGAACCATCTCGTGGCTGCGACCGCATCATGAGCAGGCCCGGCACATCCGGACCCTCCCCGTCACAGCTTGAACGCGTCACAGATCAGGCGCGCGCACGCCGTGGGTGAGGCGGTCGCGGTGTCGACCTCCATGTCGTAGACGATGTCCCGGTGGACGAGCCCGTATTGTCCCCGCGCCAGCCCGATGACGCGATCGCCCCGCGCGCGCTCCCGCGCCTCGAGCACCTCCAGCGGTGCCACCAGGCCGACCATGGCGAGGTCGCAGAAATGCAGGAGATCCCGGTAGGACTGCGCCTTGCGCGCCTCCAGGATCACCTCGTCGATGATGAGATTGTTCCCCTGGGCCGCCATTGCCGCGACGGCATGCCGCATGCCCTGCATGGCACGCGCGAGAACCGGTCCGGACTTCACCGTGACGACCTGCTTGCCGTCGCGCTCCGTCGCCTCGAACACCAGGCCATCGGGATGCGCGAGCATGGGCTGCGGCAGCATATCCAGGAACGCGTCCATGGCGACGTGCAGGAACGGCTTTGACGCCATCGCCTGGATCGCCTTGGCCGTGGAGGATTTCCCGACGCTGCCGATCCCGTTCAGCAGAACCACCTGCGGTCGGGCTTCCACGGACGCCTCCATTGCCCCCTCCCCTGATCCACCGCCAGCGGTCGAGCGGCCGGGACGGCGTGCCGCGGGCCGACCCCCGCCCGAACCAGCCGTCATGCGCCGGCCGGCGGACGGGGGACGTCCCGGACCGGCCTTCGATCCCGAATCAGGGCGTCGGGATCAGCCGCCCTTCTTGCCGGGTTCGACCGGCCCGCCCGCCTGCTTCCAGGCGCCGAACCCGCCCTCGACATGGGCGACGTTCTCGAGTCCCATGTCCTTCGCGGTCTTCGCCGCGAGGGCCGAACGCAAGCCACCGGCGCAGAAGAAGACGAAGCGCTTGTCCTCCGCGAAAACCGGCTTGTGATACGGGCTTTCGGGATCGATCCAGAACTCCAGCATGCCCCGGGTGCAGGAGAACGCACCGGGCATGCGGCCGTCCCGCTCCAGCTCCCGCGGATCACGCAGGTCGACGAACACCACGTCCGGCTGGCCCAGCAGGGGCATCGCCTCGGGAACGCTCAAGGTCTCGATGTCGGCGTTCGCCTCCGCCAGCATCTGCTTGTAGCCCTTCTTGATCTGCATCCTTCGGCCTCCCTCTGCCGTTGCGACGTTCGTCCGCCCGGGCGTGAACTCGACCCGCGCCGGGTGCGTGCTTCGCGGCGCCGCGCGTCAGGCCCGCGACTTGCGCGCGCGCTGCGCTTCCAGGAACCCTTCCATCATCCGCCGCGGCTCGTCGGTTTGCCAGGCGGTCGAGAAGCAGTCGATGCCGTTCTGCACCGCGACGTCGACCGTCAGGTCCTCCCAATCCTGGATCAGCGACTTCTGCAGGCGGATCGCCCGCGGGCCGGAGGCGAGGATGCCGGACAGCATCCGCTCCACTGCCGCATCCAGCGCATCGGGCGCGACCACCTCCTCCACCAGGCCCCAGCGCAACGCGGTCTCCGCGTCGATCGCATCGCCCGTGAACAGGAGCTGCCGGGTCCGGCCCCAGCCGATCAGCCGCGGCAACAGCGCCGCTTCCACCACGGACGGCACGCCGACCCGCACCTCCGGCATGCCGAACCGCGCCTCGCTGCCGGCGACGCGCATGTCGCAGGCCGCGGCGAGTTCCAGCCCCGCGCCGAGCGTCCAGCCGGGGATGCGGGCGATGACCGGCACGGGCAGGCGGCGGAAACAGTCGCAGCTTCGATGCACGAGGGTGATGAAGCTGCGCGCCCGCTCCGGATCGAGCGTCGCCATTTCGCTGATGTCCGCGCCACCGATGAACGCCCGCTCTCCCTCCCCGCGCACGACGACGGCGCGGAGGTCCTGGTTGCCTCCGAGCGCCTCGACGGCTTCGACGAGGGCTTCCATGATGGGCGTGTTGAGCGTGTTCAGCTTGGCGGCGTTGGCGATCGTCACCGTCGCGACGCCGCGTCCGTCATGCCGGACCTGGATCGACATCCGGGATCATTCCTTCCTGTTGCGGGGCGCATCGGCGATGCGCAGGTCTGGTCGGGTGCGCATGCTGGATGCGCGGGTCACCCCGAGGGTGCGACGGAACGGCCGGAAGGGGAAGTCTCGGGCGCGCCGAGCGGCTTGGCCACGCGCTCCCGCGCGCTGATCGGGCGGTGTAGGATCGCGGGTCGATCGTCCTTCCACCATCGGGGCCGTCATGCCCGCGCTGCCGCTGCGCCGAACCCTGCTGTTCGTGGTCCTGCTGGCCCTGGCTGCGGGTTTCGCGGTGGGGCCGCTGCCGTGGATTGCCGCGGCGCTGCTGGTCGGCGCGCTGGTCGCGGTCGATCTGGTGCGCGCCGCGCTGCGGGGGCGCTTCGGCGTCGACGTCATCGCGCTGCTCGCGGTGCTGGGCGCCGTTTCAGTGGGCGAATACCTGGCGGGCGCCATCATCGCGCTGATGGTCGCGAGCGGCACCGCGCTCGAGGAATTCGCCGCCGCCCGCGCGCGGCGTGAACTCGGCGCCCTGATCGGCCGCACGCCGCGCGTCGCGCACCGCACGACCCCGGCGGGGCTGGAAGACGTGCCGATCGCCTCGGTCACCGCGGGCCAGGTGCTGCTGGTCAAGTCCGGCGAGATCGTGCCCGTGGACGGCATCGCCCAGGATGCGGCGCTGCTCGACGAATCGGCCCTGACCGGCGAACCCGTTCCCGTCGAGCGGGTGGAGGGCAGCGCCGTGTCGAGCGGCGTCGTCAATGCCGGCGGTCCGTTCCGCCTGTGCGCGACCGCATCCGCCGCGGACAGCACGCAGGAAGCGGTGATCCGCCTGGTGCGGCAGGCCGAGGAGTCGCGCGCGCCCATGGTCCGCCTCGCGGATCGCTGGGCGCTGGTCTTCCTCGCGGCCACACTGGGCCTCGCGGCGCTCGCCTGGACGCTCGCCGACGCCGAACGCGCCGTCGCCGTGCTCGTGGTCGCGACCCCCTGCCCGCTCATCCTGGCGGCGCCGATCGCGCTGGTCTGCGGCCTGTCGCGCAGCGCGCGGCGGGGCGTGATCGTCAAGGACGCCGGCGTGCTGGAGCGGCTGGCGCGGATCCGCACCGTGCTGTTCGACAAGACCGGCACGCTGACCAGCGGCACGCCGCGCGTCACCGGGGTCGAGACGCTGGACGGATACGACCCGGACGCGGTGCTGCGGCTCGCCGCCGCGCTCGCCGAGACGTCGCAGCACGTCGTCTCCCAGGCGATCGTCGCGGCGGCGCGCGCGAGCGACGTGGGCCCGCCCGCGGCGAGCGCGGTGGAAGAGATCGCGGGCGGCGGGCTCGCCGGCGTGGTGGAAGGCCGGCGCGTCATGCTGGGCAGCGCCGGGATGCTGCGCGCGGCCGGGCTGCCGCCCCCGTCCGAGGGCGCGATCGCGCGACTCGCCACCGCCGCGGCCTCGGTCGCCTGGGTCGCGGTGGACGACAGGGTGGCCGGCGCGCTCCTGCTGTCCGACCGCGTCCGGCCCGATGCGGCTCGGGCGCTCCGCGGCCTGCGGAGTGCGGGCATCCGCCGGCTGGTGATGGTCAGCGGCGACCGCGCCGCCTCCGCCGAGTCGGTCGGGACGGCACTCGGCCTCGACGCCGTGCATGCGGAGCTGTCCCCCGCGGGCAAGATCGCCTGCATCGCCGCCGAACGCGCCGCCGGCCCGACGGTGATGGTGGGCGACGGGATCAACGACGCGCCCGCCCTGGCCGCCGCCGATGTGGGCATCGCCATGGGCGCGCGCGGCGCCGCCGCGGCGGCGGAGGCGGCGGACGTGGTGCTGCTGGTGGACCGGCTGGACCGTATCCCGGAGGCGATCGGCATCGCCCGCCGCGCCCGCACCCTCGCGCTGCAATCCATTCTCCTCGGCATGGGGCTTTCGCTCGCCGCGATGCTGGCCGCCGCCGCGGGCGCGCTGCCGGTGATCGCCGGCGCCCTGCTGCAGGAGGCGATCGACGCGGCGGCGATCCTGAACGCGCTCCGCGTCCTCTCCGCCGGCCACGCGCCCGCACCACTCGGCGACCGTGCCGCGGTCGGGCGGGTGGTGACGGAACATGCGGAACTCCGCCGCCTGCTGGAGCGGATGCGCCGGCTGGCCGATCGTATGGAGCCGGAGGCGAGCCGTCCGGCCGAGGATCTGCGGCAGTTGCAGCGCGAGCTGAGCCGGATCCTGCTGCCGCACCAGGCGGCGGAGGAACGCGCCGTCTTCCCCGATCTGGCACAGCGGCTGGGCGGGCGCGACCCGCTGGGGGCGATGAACCGCATGCACGCCGAGATCGCCGACCTCGCGGGCCGGTTCGACGCGCTCGTCGCCGGGTTGGGCCCGGATGGTGCCTCCCACGGGGAGGTGCGGGAGGCGCGGCGGCTGCTGCACGCGCTGGACGCGGTGATCGGGCTGCATCTGGTGGCGGAAGAGGAGCTGCTGGCGGAGGTCGAGGACTTGCCGCAGCGCTAGAGAACCCTGAAGCCGCAAGACGGCCGCGCGCAGATCGCCGCGGCGGCCCGGGCGCCACAGCGGAAGGGCGGCACCAGAATGCTCCTGATGCCGAGCAGGATGTCCGCAAATTGGGCGGCACTTGGGCGAGTCCGCGCCACTTCCGCGCGTCGCTGACGCCTTAGCGCGCAATTCCACCCGTCGGATCTGCGCCGCTGGTTGGGGGTCGCTGCGAAACTGGGCAGAATGCAGGGTGACGCCTCGTGTGGCGCCCATCCTGGCATCAGTCTTGCTGACCCACCGTCACGAGCCGTTCGGCAGGCGCGCCCGATCCGGGTGCAGCAGCGCCGATCCGGGATCACGCACGCGGGCTGACCGCCGGAAGGAGACCAGGAATGCCCCCCACCCAAACAGGACTGACCCGACGGCGCCTGTTGCAGGCCGGGTCCACCGCCCTCGGGGCGGCCGCCGGATCCGGGACGATCACCGGTTTCCCGACCATCTGGGCGCAGAACATCAAGGACGTCGTGCTGCGTCACGCCGGCCCGCCGGTCACCGCCATTCCGGCCATCGCCGAACAGGCGAGCAAGGACCTCGGCTTCACGGTGCAGATGCAGGCGGTCGAGAATGCCGACCTGCTGAACCGCTTCCTCTCGCAGTCGAGCACGATCGACTGCGCGGATGTGAGCCTGGTCTACATGCGCTACGTGATCGGGCGGAACGTGCTGCAGGCCATTCCGCTGTCCAAGGTGAAATACTGGGACCAGACCATCCCGCTGTTCACCAAAGGCGAGTATTCCGACGGCCGCAAGGCGCCGCAGCAGGGCATCACGCCGACGATGATCCTGTACGCCACGGATGCGACCGGCCAGAAGGTGACGGACGGCAAGCAGACCGAGTGGCTGACCGCGGTGCCGACCGTCACCAACGGCGACACGCTGGGCATCCGGCCCGACCTCGTCGGCCAGAAGGTGGACAGTTGGGCCGACCTGCTGTCGCCCGCGTTCAAGGGCAAGGCCGCGGTGCAGGACAACCCGACCATCGGCATCATCGACGTGGCGATGGCGCTCGAGGCCGCGGGGCGTGTGAAATACGGCAACAAGGGCAACATGACGAAAGCGGAGATCGACAAGACCGTCGATGCGATGCTGGAGATCAAGAAGTCCGGCCAGTTCCGCTCCTTCTGGACGACGTTCAACCAGTCGGTGAACCTGATGGCCTCGGGCGAGGTGGTGATCCAGTCGATGTGGTCGCCCGCCGTCGCCGCCGTCCGCTCGCGCGGCATTCCCTGCACGTTCCAGCCGCTCAAGGAAGGCTATCGCGGCTGGGGCTACACGCTGGGCGTGATGAAGCATGTCGACGGGCTGAAGCGCGACTGCTTCTACGAATACATGAACTGGTACACTGGCGGGTTCGAAGGCGCGTTCATCGCGCGGCAGGGCTACTACGCTGCGCAGCCGGAGAACGCGCGCAAGTTCCTGACCCCGGCGGAGTGGGACTACTGGTACGGCGGAAAGCCCGCCGCGACGGACATCTACAGCCCGTTCGGCAAGATCATGGAGAAGGCCGGCAACGTGCGCGACGGCGGCTCCTTCTGGGAGCGGCTGGGCAACATCGCCGTCTGGAACTCGGTGATGGACGAGGACCGCTACCTCACCCGGCGCTGGAACGAATTCGTCACGTCCTGAGGGAGCGGAGTTTCCCATGCAAGTCGGCATCTTCATCCCGATCGGCAATAACGGCTGGCTGATCTCCACCACCTCGCCGCAGTACAAGCCGTCCTTCGACCTCAACCGCACGGTGGTCGAGAAGGCGGAGCGGTTCGGCTTCGACTTCGCGCTGTCGATGATCAAGCTGCACGGGTTCGGCGGTCCCTCGCAGTTCTGGGACTACAACCTCGAATCCTTCACGCTGATGGCCGGGCTCGCCGCGGTCACCACGCGCATCCAGCTCTTCGCCACCTGCGCCGTGCTCACCATGCCGCCGCCGATCGCGGCGCGCATGGCGGTGACGATCGACAGCATCTCGCATGGCCGGTTCGGGGTGAACATCATCTCCGGCTGGCAGCGGCGCGAATACACGCAGATGGGCATCTGGCCGGGCGCAGAGCACTACCGCCGCCGCTACGACTACTGCGCCGAATACGTCACGATCATGAAGGAGCTGTGGGCGACCGGTCGCTCCGACTTCAAGGGCGACTTCTTCCAGATGGACGATTGCCGCCTGCTGCCGCAGCCCACGGCCAAGATCCCCATCATCTGCGCGGCGCAGAGCGATGCCGGCACGCGTTATGCAGCGCAGCACGCCGACTATAATTTCTGCTCCCTGGCCGGCGTGAACACGCCCGCGGCAGTGGCGCCGAGCGTGGCGCGGCTGGTGGAGGCGACGCGGGCGGCGGGAACGAAATGTGGTGCGCTCGTCCTGACCATGGTGATTGCAGACGAAACCGACGAAGCCGCCATGGCGAAGTGGGAGCATTACAAGGCGGGCGCCGATCTCGAGGCGCTCGCCTATCGTGACGCGCAGGCCGAGGACGATCCGTCGCGCGATCCGCTCGCCGGCCCGAATAAGCGCAAAACCCTCGGCACCCAGGGGCTGCCGACGCAGGGCGGCGTGCTGGTCGGGTCCTATGCCTCGATCGCGCGCATGCTGGACGAGCTGGCCGCCGTGCCGGGCGTGCAGGGCGTGATGCTGACCTTCGACGACTTCGTCATCGGCATGGAGCAGTTCGGGACGCGCATCCAGCCGCTGATGCGCTGCCGGGACGGCCTGCGGGCGGCCGCATGAACGTCCGCCCGTTCGGGTCGGCGCGGCCGGACGGGTTCGGCGCGGTGGCGCGGGTCCTGCCCCGGCTGGCCCTGCCGCCTCTGCCGGCCTGGGCGGTGTCGTGGCTGCAGGTCGGGCCGCTCGCGGCGATCCTGCTCCTGCTCTTCGCCCTGCCCACGCTGCTGTTCCTGGTGGTGAGCTTCTTCGACTACGACCGGGTCGGCATCTATCCGGCGTTCCTGCTCGACAATTACGCGGAGCTGCTGACGACGCCCGCGACGCTGCGGGTCTATGTCAGCTCCCTGAAGTTCGCGGCGATCGTCTGGGCGCTCACGCTGGTGATCGGGTTCGGCGTCGCGCATTTCCTGGTCTTCCACGTGCGCAGTCCCGTGCTGCGCACGATCTTCTTCCTGCTGTGCGCGATCCCGTTCTGGACGTCCGGCATCATCCGCACCATCGCCTGGATCCCCTTCCTCGGCCGCAACGGCGCGTTCAACCAGATGCTGATGGCGACGGGCCTCACCGACCGGCCGCTCGAGTTCCTGCTGTTCTCCGACTTCGCGGTGATCATCACCTACGTGCACCTGTTCACCCTGCTGATGATCGGGCCCATCGCGAACTCGCTGGCCAAGATCGACCCGGCGCTGATCGAGGCGGCGCGCGACGCCGGCGCCTCCCGCTGGCAGACGCTGGTGGGCGTGATCATCCCGCTGGCCAAGACCGGGATCGCGCTGGGCTCGATCCTGGTGTTCACCCAGGTGATGGGCGACTACTTCGTCGTGAAGACCATGAGCGGCGGGCAGAGCGCGTCGATCGTGTCGCTGCTGTCCACCGAGATCCAGGCCATGCAATATCCGCCCGCCGCCGCCAACGCGATGGTGCTGGTGGTGTTCGTCGCCGTGATGGTGGGGTTCATGATGCGGGTCGTCGACGTGCGGAAGGAGCTGGTGAAGTGACCGCCGGCGCAGCCCGCGCGGGGGATGGGCGCCGGCCCTGGACCTTCTACCTGCTGGGCGCGCTGTTCGCCGCCTACCTGCTGTTCCTGTACGGCCCGATGCTGGTGATCTACGTGCTCTCCTTCCAGGGCGAGAACGGCGGCGTCACCTTCCCGATGGTCGGTACGTCGCTGACCTGGTTCGCGCAGATCTTCGAGCCGGGGCAGATGGCCAACATCCCGGTCGCGTTCGGCCGCTCCGTCGCGCTGGCCTCCGTCGTGTCGCTACTGACGGTCGTGTTCGCCGTCGCCGCGGGACTCGGCTTCCGGCGCCGCTTTCCCGGATCGGGCGTGGTGTTCTACCTCGCGGTCGCGAGCCTGGTGATGCCCAGCCTGCTGGTCGGCTTCGGCATCGGCCTCGGCTTCCGCTTCCTGGGCTGGGACGCCTCCCTGTTCACCTCCGCGCTGGGCGCGCAGCTCACCTGGACCCTGCCGTTCGGGCTGTTCGCCATGTTCGCTGTGGTGAACCGCTTCAACCGCGCCTGGGAGGAAGCGGCGACCGATCTCGGCGCCTCCGCCTGGCAGCGGCTGCGGCACGTGACGTTGCCGATCCTGCTGCCGGGCATCATCGGCGTCGCGATGGGCGCGTTCACGTTGTCCTATGACGAGTATGCGCGGACGACACTCACGATCGGGCCGCTCAACACGCTGCCGCTCGAGATCTACGCGCTGATCTCCTCGGCGACCTCGCCCACGCTGTTCGCGATCGGTACGCTGACCACCGTCGGATCCTTCCTGATCATCGGCGCCACGCTGCTATGGGCCATGCGGCTGCAGCGCCGCCGCGGCACGGCCGCGCCACACGAGGGCTGAACATGGATCATCGCTGGGACGTCGAGCTGGTGAAGGTGACGAAGCGCTACGGCACGACGGTCGCCGTCGATGCCGTCTCGCTGCGCATTCCGCCCGCCACCTATTGCTGCCTGCTGGGACCGTCGGGCTGCGGCAAGACCTCGACCCTGCGCATGATCGCCGGGCACGAGACGGTCACCGAAGGGGACGTGCTGATCCGCGACGCGAACGTCACCGACCTGCCGCCGGCAAAGCGCGGGACGGCGATGATGTTCCAGTCCTACGCGCTGTTTCCGCACCTCACCTGCCTCGACAACGTGGCGTTCAGCCTGAAAATGCGCGGCGTCGGGAAGGCGGAGCGGCATGCGAAGGCCCGTGAATACCTGGCCCTGGTCCACATGGCGGATTTCGCCGCGCGGCTGCCGGCGCAGCTCTCGGGCGGGCAGCAGCAGCGCGTCGCGCTGGCCCGCGCGCTGATCACCCGGCCGCGCGTGCTGCTGCTGGACGAGCCGCTGTCCGCGCTCGACCCGTTCCTGCGCGTCAAGATGCGCGAAGAACTCAAACGTCTCCAGCGTGAGCTCGGTATTTCCTTCATCCACGTGACACACGGGCAGGAGGAGGCGATGGCGCTCGCCGACCTCATGGTGGTGATGGAGGCCGGTCACATCCGCCAGGCGGGCGCGCCCCGCGACGTGTTCGAGAGCCCGGCGAGCGCCTTCATCGCTCGGTTCATCGGCGGCCACAACGTGCTGCCGTCCGCGGGCGGCATGATCGCGGTGCGCGCCGACCGGTGCCGCCTGGGCGCGCCGGGTGACGGTCCGCGCGTGACGGGCCGCGTGGCGGCGGTCGAATACCAGGGGCCGGTGGTCCGCGTCGCGCTGACGACGGAAGACGGGCTGGAGGCCGCGGCGCTGCTCCCCGACGACGCGTTCGACCGCGCGCCCGTGGGGCCGGGGGACGTGGCGACGTTGTCGTGGCCGGAGGGCGCCGCGCACCAGCTCGCGGGGTGAAGGCGGGTGCTCAGCGAGTGGCGGGGGGCACCTAGTCGTCACGGCACTGCGGGCACCAACCCGTCATGGCCGGCACATCGTGATCACGGCTGGCACCTGGTCGTCACGGTATTGCGGGCACCAACCCGTCATGGCCGGGCTTGACCCGGCCACCCCCACCGGCGCCCTGCCGCACGCGGAATCGGGTGGAAGGCGACCGCATTACATCGGGGGCGGGGATGGCCGGGTCGAGCCCACTGCTGTCCGGAATGGAAAGTGCTGGACGACGTGCATGGCTCTGATTCGAATGGGT
>MKTV01000088.1:6188-7970 GCA_001898425.1 Rhodospirillales bacterium 69-11 | reverse complement strand
GCTGTATGTGGAGATGTACGCCTTTCCCCTGACAATCTACCTGTCGATTAGGCTGTTTGGCCTCGATCGCAATCAACTCAACGCCAATTTGTGGTCGACCCTGCTCGGCATGGGTGAACTCGGCATGATGATCGCGATGATCATCGGATACGGGCTCGCATTTATCGGGATCGGCCTGTTCGCTGAGGGTTGGCGCGAGCTCTACCGCGCGCAAGGGGAACATCGGCTGGCAACCACCGGGCTGTATAGCCTTGTGCGACACCCGCAGTATACGGGTCTGTTCGTCGGCTTGTTCGGCGAGGGTGTAGTGCATTGGCCGACAATATTCTCGGTCACCTTGTTTCCACTCATCGTCATCGTTTACATCTTGCTCGCTTATCGTGAAGAACGACAAATGCTCAAGCAGTTCGGCGAGGAATATCGGCTTTATAAGGCGCGTGTCCCGATGTTCTTTCCTGGGCCGCGTCGGTGGGGTCAGTTAATCAACCAGTCACAGATCGGATGATGACAGCTCTGCTCGCCGCAGGATGAACGCCATGATTGCGGCATCAATGCCGTGAGCGGAAGAGAGGCGAGAGATGCCGCGGTGTCTCGGCTGCCTGTCGTCGCGAATGCAGGAAACCCGCAACAAGCGATCCGTAAGCGCGACGTGGCGGGCCTTCTCGCAGTCTCGTTCCTGTGGGCGCTGTGCTATCCTCTGATTGCCATCGGCATCCGCTTCGCGCCGCCGTTTGCTTTCGCTGCCTTGCGGGCTCTCATCGCAGGCGTGGCGCTTATGGCGCTTGCTTGGGCGCTGGGCCGCCCAGTACCGCGGGATCTTCGGACGTGGGCCATGCTCGCGGCCATCGGGCTAGGCACGACGAGCCTCGGCTTTCTCGGCATGTTCGACGCCTCAAGATACGTTTCTCCTGGTCTCGCTACGGTGATCGCCAATGGTCAGCCGCTGCTCGCGGCGGTTCTAGCCCACCTCTTCCTGGCCGAGCGTCTCGGCCCGATGCAACGTCTCGGCCTTCTATTGGGATTTCTTGGCATCGTCGTCATCAGCCTTCCGCAGTTTAGCGATCAAACGCGGGCCAGCTTCGCCGTAGGTGTGACTTACATTGCGTTCGCGGCCGCCGGCGTCGCGGTGGGAAACATACTGATGAAGGCGCTTGGACGTCGGGTGGATGCTTTGGTCGCGA
The DNA here is from genome assembly GCA_001898425.1 of Rhodospirillales bacterium 69-11. GTDB lineage: Bacteria > Pseudomonadota > Alphaproteobacteria > Acetobacterales > Acetobacteraceae > Rhodopila. The sequence continues at coordinate 6,789 of MKTV01000088.1, read as the reverse complement.
CGGGGGCGCAAACGCTCATTGGCGCCTTACCGCTTTCCGCTGGCGCTCTTCTTATAGAGCGGCCCGCCGCGGTTGTTTGGTCTCCGATGTTTCTGGCGAGCTTGTTGAGTCTGGCGTTGTTTGGCACCGCACTGGCCTACTGGCTTTGGTTCGCGTTGTTGGCGCGCGTCCCCTTCAGCCGTGCCAACGCCTTCACGTTCGTCACACCCATTGTTGGCTTCGCGATCGGCGTTGTCTTTTTCGGCGAACGTCTCGGAATAGCGGCTGTCGTTGGCCTACTGCTCACCGCGGTAGGCATCACATTCGTTGAGAGGCCACAGCCGATCCCGTCGAACGGTGCTCGCTCGACGATATTGTCCATGAGGAAGGAATGACGGCAATGATGGGCGATTGGATTATGATGGATGGGTACGGGGTTGCACACTGGCTTGTTTTCGCGGTCATGGCCGCGCTCTTTCTATATCCGATAGGCAGAATTCTCGGCCGCATCGGCTTGTCGCCATTCTGGTCTGTGGTTGCAGTCATCCCGGTTGTGAGTCTGATCGGTCTTTGGGTGCTCGCATTTGTCGATTGGCCAGAGAGGCGACGCTCGATGGCCAGT
>MKTV01000088.1:3645-6070 GCA_001898425.1 Rhodospirillales bacterium 69-11 | reverse complement strand
CTTGATTGAGATAGCGGCGAATGTTTGATCGAAGTTAAGGTCTGCCCAGCCCCCGGCGCCGTATCTTTTGTGGACGGAAGAGAGCGCTGCGGAGGAGGATTATGTCCGCGCCAGCGCCCATCGCAAGTCAATCGGGGAAGACGGCCTTCTTGGTTATGAGGTCGAACGGGGACAGTGTGCTTTGTCCGTTCTTCGGCAAATGCGACGGCGTGCTCGTCGTCGACCCCGATAGTGGCTCGCGAGAGTTCCACGCGAACACGGACCACTCAGCGGAAACGATGGGCAATGTGATCCTGAAAACTGGTGTGCATCGGCTTGTCTTGGGCTTTATCGCCGGGCCCCGAAAGCTTCAGGCCGGTGGAGTGGATATGCGGCTCGGATCCTGTGCCTGCCCCGTCGAGGAACTTGTCAAGTGCTTCGACGCCCTTCCGCACGCCGCAAGCCCAGCCGAACATTAGGTTGACGGCGAATCCGCCTTCCCGCACCAGAGCGGGCTCTCTGTGCCTTCGCGGCTGGCGAGTTTAACCGAGATCAAAGAAAGCCTCTGGGCGCACCAGCAATATTGCTTTGTTGGGGCGTGTGCCTGCATCGGGCAATTCAGCGTTGCGTTGACTTCCGTCCGGAAGCCCGGCGCGCCGATGCCGGAGCCCCTGAATAGTGATTCGGAAGGTTACACATGGCTGTAGCACGAGGTGGAATTCTGAGCCCGATGCGTGCGCGCAGAAGCCCGGGGCGAGTGTGAGACAGGCCTGATCGGATAATACGATGGAAATCAAGCGCGAGCACCAGATCAACTTCTGGTACATCATAGCGGCGGTCTTGGCGGTCATGCTGATCCAAGACTTCCTGTTCCAACCGACGCACATGAAGACGATCCCTTACAGCGAGTTCGAACAACTCGCCGATCAAGGGAAGATCACAGACATTGTGGTCGGGTCGACGACGATCACAGGCACTTACAAGCAACCCGAGGCGAAGACCGCCCCACCGGCTGGAAAGCAAGCGCCAGAGGGACAATCGGCCGCTCCGGCTGCGCCACAGCATTTCCAGACCTATCCGGTGCCCGCCGGGCTTGCCGATAAATTGTCCAAGGACAAGCTCACCTTCTCTGGCGAAGCGCCTCCGAGCTTTCTGGTGACGGCATTGGGCTGGATCCTGCCAAGCGTCGGCTTCATCTTGCTGTGGATGTTTCTCGTCCGGCCGATGGCCGGCCAGGGCATGGGCGGGCTCATGGCCGTGGGCAAAAGCAAAGCCAAGGTTTTCGTCGAGAAGGACATCAAGACGACTTTTGCGGATGTGGCCGGCGTCGATGAAGCCAAGGAGGAATTGCAGGAGGTCGTGTCATTTTTGAAGGATGCGGCCGCCTATGGGCGGCTGGGTGCCCGGGTTCCCAAGGGCATTTTGCTGGTTGGCCCGCCGGGGACGGGCAAGACGCTCCTGGCCCGCGCTGTCGCTGGCGAGGCTGGCGTTAATTTTTTCTCGATCTCTGGCTCCGAGTTTGTCGAAATGTTCGTGGGTGTCGGAGCCGCCCGGGTGCGCGACCTGTTTGAGCAAGCGCGTCAGCATGCTCCCGCCATCGTCTTTATCGACGAGCTGGACGCGCTCGGGCGTGCGCGTGGCACCTTTCTGCCTGGTGGCGGTGGGCATGATGAGAAGGAACAAACGCTCAATCAGCTCCTCAGCGAGCTCGACGGCTTTGATCCGTCGGTGGGAGTTGTTCTGCTGGCGGCGACAAACCGACCGGAGATCCTCGATCCGGCGCTCCTGCGGCCCGGCCGCTTCGATCGTCAGATTCTGGTCGACCGCCCAGACAAGAAAGGGCGCTCCGACATCCTCATGGTGCATCTCAAGAAGATTAAGCTCGCTCCCGCCGTCTCGGTGGACGAGATCGCCGGCCTGACGCCCGGCTTCACCGGCGCAGATCTTGCCAATCTGGTCAACGAGGCGGCGCTCTTGGCGACGCGGCGCGGCGCCGATGCGGTGATGCTCGAGGACTTTGTTCAGGCGATCGAGCGGATCGTCGCAGGTTTGGAGAAGCGCAGCCGACTTCTCATCCCCGAGGAGCGTGACGTCGTCGCGCATCATGAGATGGGTCACGCGCTGGTCGCGATGTCGCTGCCGCGCGTCGATCCCGTGGAGAAGGTATCGATCATTCCGCGCGGTATCGCGGCGCTCGGCTACACCATGCAGCGTCCGACAGAGGACCGCTTTCTCATGGACCGAATGGAGCTCATGAATCGCATGACCGTCCTGCTAGGCGGTCGCGCAGCGGAGAGTCTGTTCTACGCCGCCGTATCGACTGGCGCCGCCGATGATCTCGCGAAAGCCACCGGCATTGCCAGGAGCATGGTGGTTCGGTTCGGCATGGACCCGAAACTCGGCCAAGTGACATACGAGCCGGAACCAGCGTCAATTCTCGGCGGTG
>MKTV01000088.1:0-3622 GCA_001898425.1 Rhodospirillales bacterium 69-11 | reverse complement strand
CGCCGTTATGGTGAGGCGACCGCGGATGCCATTGACGTAGCCGTGCGCGAGCTCATCGAGCAAGCCTTCAAGAAGGCCGTCGAGATTTTGACCGCCAATCGTGCGCTTCTCGAGCGCGTTGCCAAAGAGCTTCTCGCGAAAGAGAGCTTATCGGCCGACGATCTCAAGCAGGTCGCCGGCGAGATTTCACCCATTAGTTCGGGCGAGTCCGCCCGGGGCGGCGGAATTGCGATCGCAGCCGCGACGGTCGCCAGAACCTAGAGCTGAGGGCGCAGGCATGACACTACCGCCTTCCAAGTTGGCTGAGCCACACGCTGGCAACGACATCCTTGCGCTCAATTCAGGCTCTTCGAGCCTAAAATTTGCATTGTTCGAAGTCGAAGGTGAGAGGTCGCTTGTCCTTGCGGCAAAGGGGGAAATCGCGGGCATCGGAACGGCGCCGCGCTTCCGTGCCGTCGATGCAAGCGGGCATGTCTTGAGTGAGCGTGATTGGCACTCGGGTGCAGGCCTTCGTCACGAAGCGTTCCTCGCGGAGCTTCTGGCGTGGGTAGACAACAATCGGGGCGATGATCGCCTTGCCGCGGTGGGGCACCGCGTTGTCCATGGTGGCGCCGACTTCAGCGCGCCGGTTCTCGTTGATGATCATGTCCTGGCTGTACTCGACCAGCTTGCACCGCTCGCACCATTGCACCAACCGCATAACCTCGCTGCGGTTCGCGCCCTAAGGACAATCCGGCCAAGTTTGCCGCAGGTCGCATGCTTCGATACCGCGTTTCACCACGATATGCCTTCCGTCGCCACACGCTTTGCCTTGCCGCGCGACTACGAAGCCAGCGGAGTGCGGCGATACGGATTTCACGGGCTTTCCTACGAATTTATTTCGGGCGCCTTTGCGGCGATTGCCCCGACGATCTCGGCCGGTCGTGTTGTCGTGGCTCATCTCGGCAGCGGCGCGAGCCTTTGCGCGCTGCGTGGCGGACACAGCCTCGACACGACCATGGGGTTCACCGCGCTCGACGGCCTGCCGATGGGAACGCGATGCGGCGCGCTTGATCCGGGCGTAATTCTCTATCTGCTGCAAGAGCGGAAGATGTCGGCTCAAGCGATCCAGGACCTGCTCTACGACTCGTCCGGGCTGCTTGGGGTGTCCGGGATCAGCAGCGACATGCACACGTTGCTCGAAAGCCAAGATGTGCGGGCGCGTGAAGCCATTGAGCTCTTCGTTTTTCGGATAGTTCGAGAGATCGGTGGCTTGGCGTCCTCGCTGGGTGGTCTCGATGCGCTCGTGTTTACGGCCGGGATCGGCGAGCACTCTCCGGAAATCCGGCGCCGTGTGTGCGAGAGCGCCAGTTGGCTCGGGATCGATATAGATCATGCGGCCAACCAGGCGGGGAAAACCTGCCTGACTGCGCCGGGGAGTCGCGTCTCCGCATGGATGGTTCCGACCGACGAGGACCTGATGATTGCCCGGCATACTCGCAAGCTTCTGGAGTGTGGCCGTCCTGTTTAGCGCAACTAACAGCCAACCGCAGCTATAGGCGTAGTGTTTCGCGGCCGGCTCTTTAACTTCGGTCAAAGAAACCTTCGCCGTCCAAGAATATGCAAAGGCACATCCATTTGCGGCACTAAAAGGAGCAATCTGATGAGCCGAGTTAAGGACAAAGTGGCACTGGTCACGGGTGGCCGGAGAGGACTTGGTGAAGCGTCGGCGGTCATGCTTGCCCGCGAAGGTGCTAAGGTAGCGATTACGGATCGCAAGGAGGACGGTGCTGAAATTGTCCTAAACAAGATCAAGAGCGCAGGCGGCGAAGCGGTCTTTATCCAGCAGGATGTCTCGAAGGAGGAAGATTGGAAGAATGTCATACAGCAGGTCGAGAAGCAGTTCGGAAGGCTAGACATTCTTGTCAACAATGCCGGTGTCGGCGCTGGCAAGAACATCGAGGAACTGACGCTTGAAGATTGGCGCTGGGTGATGAGCGTCAATCTTGACGGCGTCTTCCTTGGCACGAAATATGCCATCGAGTCCATGAAGACGTCTGGTGGTGGCTCGATCATCAACATGTCATCGATCGAAGGAATGGTCGGTGATCGTCGGCTTCCCGCTTATGACGCAAGTAAGGGCGGCGTACGAATACTGACCAAATCTGCGGCGCTCCATTGCGCCAAGGCGGGCTACAACATCCGGGTTAACTCGCTCCATCCCGGCTTTATCGATACTCCTATGGTGGCCGGATTCGTAAAGGCGCAGGGCGACGCCAGCGCCGCGCGGGAGGAACTCGTGCGCCTGCACCCGATCGGCCATCTTGGCGAGCCCGATGACGTAGCCTATGCAGTTGTTTATTTGGCCTCCGATGAGTCCAAATTCGTAACTGGAAGCGAGATGGTTGTCGATGGCGGGTTTACGGCGCAATAGACGCCATACGAGGTAGATTCGCCAAGAGCAACAGCCCGCCTCTTGATCCCATGCTAGGGGCGGAACAGCGGGCAATCGCCCGCACTCGCGATCAAACAAGGATTATCGTATCCATGACATGACGAGGGAGGGATCTAAGCCAGCCACGTCGACCAACCGGTCAGGATCGAGGATTCGTAGGCGGCGATAGTGGAATTCGAGGATGCCGTCTTTCCGAAGATCTCGTAGGACTCGGTTCACGTGGACGAAGGTAAGCCCGGTCGCATCCCCAATATGTTCTTGAGTTAATGGCAGATTCATTTCCTCGATTTGGCTGCCGGGCCATTGTGCGCGATAGCGAACGAATAACTTAAGCAGGAGATGGGCGACCCGCTCGCGCGCAGAATGTCGGCCTATGCTTGCAACGCGATCGAATGCGAGACTGCAATCTCGGGCTATCAGCCAGGCGAGCCGAAGACCAAAGTGGTGTTGCTGTTCAACGATTGAAGCGAGTGCTTTATGGGGAACGGCGGAAACTACAATGTCTGTGAGGGCTTGCGCGCCATAGGTCATCATCGCGCCGCCAGCAGGATGAAAGCCAAGCACGGCGCCCGGTAATGCGAAGTGAAGTATCTGTCGACGCCCATCGGGTGACAGATAGTAGAGGATCACCCAGCCCTTGTTGAGAGTGTAGATCGAGTCACAGGGCTCCCCAAGACCGAACAGGTCCTGTCCCGCCTCCAGGTGGCGATCGGCCGATTTGTAGCGCGCGAACGCGCAGTGCGCTTAGGTCGGGCAATCGGCGCAGAGGCCGTGGTTGACCCGCGCCGAGCAGTCACGGCACTCCTCAAGCGGGCGTTTGCTGCCGTTGCTCGGCGCGGGCATAGTGCCATTCCTTTCCGCATCACAAATTGTGTTTGCGGTGCCCCGGGGGAGCGGGGACCGGACCAGCCCGGCTTTAATCGGTAAGGGTGTCCCATCGGTGGGAGCCCCTGGCGTACGGATAATGGTCTCTAAGTAAGACGCTTGCGTCGGGTGCATATTACAGTCCTCGATCTCGATAGAATCAGCCGCGGGGTGAGTGCAGTTGCCGAGGTCGAGGGCGCGGTCCTGCCCGGAGGGGAGGAAGACACCGTTCGTCGTTTGGGCCACGCTTGGGCAGCCGACTCCGGGTCGGCTGATCAGGCGCACGCGCGAAGCGGGTGAGCCGCTCGACCTGCTAGGTAGCGG
>MKTV01000087.1:76181-83536 GCA_001898425.1 Rhodospirillales bacterium 69-11 | reverse complement strand
CCCGTCTCGCGTCGGCCGCGTCAGCCCCGTCGATCGCGTCAACCGCGAGGGCAGGGCGTCAGGCCGCGTCCTCGCGCCGGTCGCGCACCTTCACATAGGCCAGCCGGGCGTGTTCCGCGCAGTAGGGCTTCCCGGGTTCGGACGGATCGTCGCAGAAGCGGAAGCTGCGGGTGCCGGGCTCTCCGAGCGGCCAGCAGCAGGTGACCACCCGCGCGTAGGGCCGCTGCGACACCGCCTGGACCCGCGGGGCGGGGGGCGGGACCGGCACGGGCCGGGGGGCGATCGCCACCGGCGGCGAGACCGGCAGGGTGGGCGCGGGCGCCGGGGCACTGGTGCTGCTCAGCGGCGGCAGGGTGGGACCTTCGACCCGGCGGGAAACGACGCGGCGGGGTTCCGCGCCCTCGGCCGCCTCGCGGCGGATCGGCGACGGACGGGCGGGCAGGTCGAGCCGATGCGCCTTGCCGACCACCGCGTTCTTGGAGACGCCGAGCCGGCGGCCGATTTCGGCGGTGGAGTGTCCCTCGGCCCAGAGATCCCTGAGACGCGCGATCGTTTCGTCGCTCCAGTCCATATCTCGTTCTCCCGCCCAAGCGCTGCTACTAGATACGGTATCGCGCGCTGGGGCGGGCCTCAACGGCAGAAACGGCTCCTACCCCAAAAAGTTGTGGAAAACCTTCCGCTCATCCACAAGGGCTAGAAGAGCAGGCCCTTTTTCAGCAGGCCGTGGACGCCTTTTTCCCCGTTCACCGTCTGGGTGACGTGGAAATCCACCGCGAGGGAGCAGAAGGCGTAGGCCTGCTCGCGCGAGAGGTTGGTCCGCGCGGTGATGAAGCGGATCATCTCGCGGAGCGCCTGCTTCATCGCCTGGTCCAGGTCCTCGTTCAGGCCCATGGTGATGAAGTGGGTGGCGGTCTCGGCGCGCGGATGGCTGAGCAGCGGGGCCTGCGCGCCGCCGCCCTTGTGCAGCACCAGGGTGAAGGTGCCGGTCAGGCAGATCTCGAGCGCGTTGATGCAGACCTCGCCGTCACCCTGCACGCCGTGTCCGTCGCCGGCGGAGAACAGCGCGCCCTCGGCCCAGACCGGGAGGAACAGGGTGCTGCCCTCGGTGAGTTCCTTGTTGTCGAGATTGCCGCCGTGTTCCCGCGGCTGGATCGTGGAGATCGTGCCATAGGCCGGGGGCGGGGCGACGCCCATGACGCCGAAGAACGGGCGCAGTTCGAGTTCGGTGCCCCAGGGCAGCTTGCAGGTCTTGCGGGCGCGGTCGACCGGGATGTGCATCATGAAGCGCTCCCCGAAATCCTCGGGCAGCGTTCCGGCAAGCGGGCGGAAGCCGCAATAGCCCCAGTCGTTGCCGAGTTCGATCCGGTCGATGCGGATTTCGAGCATGTCGCCCGGCGCGGCGCCCGCGACGGCGACCGGGCCGGTCAGGATGTGACCGCCGGCGCGTGGGATGCCGGACCGATGGATCGCGGCGAGTTCGGGCGGGATGGCGAGGCCGCTGCCTTGCGGCGGCATGACCTCGGGCGCGCCGGAGACGCATTGCAGGGTGACGGTGTCACCCGACTGGATGGTCAGCAGCGGTGGATAGGCCGCATCGAACGTGCCCCAGCGGACGGTTTCCGGTGAGGCGTTCAGGGTGTGCGTGGCCATGGGGCGGGAATCCTCGGTCGTCAGGGGATGAATCTGACGACCGGGGCAGGGACCTCGTCAATGCGGGAGGGCGGGCCGCCCATCCCGCGATGGCGACCATGTCGGACGGCTTGTCGCGCCGTCCGTCACGCTCAGGTCAGTGCGCGGTGGTGGTTTCGCGCGTGGTGGTGCGGGGCGCGGCTTCGCCGGCGGGGCCCGAGATGGAGCCGGGCGGCTTTTCGGCGCTGGCTTCCATGGAGGCGTCGTCGCCTTCCGCCATGTTCTTCTTGAAGGCCTTGATGCCCTTCGCGAAGTCTCCCATCAGGCTGCTGACCTTGCCGCCGCCGAACAGCAGCAGGACGACCAGCAGCACCACCATCCAGTGCCAGATGCTGAAGCTACCCATATGACCTCCGTGCGGGACGGCTGAATTGCGCCTGGCCCAAGCTGCTTGTTCGGCGTGGTTCCGTTGGGGGATGCCTTGCGGGCGTCCCCTCGGACCCTCGGCCGCTGCCGAGTTTAATGGCCCGCGTTCCCGCTGCCAACGACATGGCGCGGTCCGGCGACAGATGCAAGCGATGTTTCCAGCGCGCGCAGCGCTCACCGATGGGCGCGCGTGCGCTTGCATCGTTGCGGCCGGTGGGCGGAGCGGTTAAGCTCATGGCCGGTTGGTAACCTTGGACGAGCGTGGGCCTGGACCCGCGTCGCTTCCATCGAGGGGCACACCGCCGAAGGGCGGCGCATCGAACCCAAGGACCCCACCGAAGGGAAGGGCGTCGCGTCACCGTCGATCTGCAGGTCTGCCGGAATCAACCGGCCTTCCCGCAGCCACAATCGATCCGTTGCGCGCCCGATTTTTTTCAGGGCGGCGCCGGGACTTTCCGGCCGGAGTCGCCCGCAGAAGAAAGGCGACGAGTCGATGCCGAAGGGCACGGTGAAGTGGTTCAACCCGACCAAGGGTTATGGGTTCATTGCGCCCGATACGGGTGGCAAGGACATTTTCGTTCACATCAGCGCCGTCCAGAAAGCCGGCCTTCGCAGCCTCAACGAGGGCCAGAAGGTCGGGTTCGAAGTCGAGCAGCAGCAGAACGGCCGCACCGCGGCCGTGAACCTGTCGCAGGCGGACTAGCCGCCGCCGGACCGGCGGCGCCGTCCGTGCATCGCGGAACGCCGCCGGCCGGTGATCGGCACGGGCTGGGTTGGCGCGGCTGATCCGGCGCGTGTCCGGCCGCCAGGGCGGGGTCGGCACAGACTGACGTGGCGCGTGCTCCGACGGCACGGGCTTGATCGCTGTGTACTGCATTGTACGCATTGTGGTCCGGCTCGTGCTGGATCGGCGCATGTTCGCGCGTTCCAAACGGATGCCGGCCAGACCCGGCACCACGCGGCATGATCGCGCGAGCTGCGCCCGATCGGGGCGCGCGGGCTCGGCCGACGGCGCGCGGGAATGTCCGCGCCCAGTCCCCGCGGGTGACCCAGTCTCCGCGGGTCACCCAGTCCCCTCGGGTCACATCGTCAGCAGCCCCGCGGCCGCCGAACAGGCCGCCCCGCGCAGCGCGTCCGCCCGATCGTGACAGCGAAGCGGCCCGGCGCGTGCGCAGGATCGAGCCCGTGAAGCCGCCCGACCCAACGGGAGCCCTCCTGGCGCGGCCGTGATCGCGCACGCCTGCATGCAACCGGAACGCCGAACGCGAGTTGCCCCCAATGCGCGCCCGTGCGGGGGCGTCGTGCATGGGCCGGGCTTGCGCGGTTCGGACACGTTGTCTACGCAAGCGGCAGTTGGATGGATAGGCACCACGCATGAGCCATACCTTGGAGCAACGCCAAGGGGGGCGGGGGCAGCGCGACGCCTCTCCCGTTGCGGCACTCGATGCCGACGCGGTCCGCGCCGCATATAAGCGCTGGGCGGGGGTGTACGACACGCTGTTCGGCGGCGTGTCCTCCTTCGGCCGGCGCCGCGCCGTCTCTCTCGTGAACCGGCTTCCCGGCCGCGATGTGCTCGAGGTCGGAGTCGGCACCGGACTCGCCCTGCCGCATTACCGCCCCGACGCTCGGATCACCGGAATCGACCTCTCGGCCGAAATGCTCGAGCAGGCGCGCAAGCGCGTCGCCGAGAGCGGGCTGCGCAACGTCGAGGCCCTGCTCGAGGTCGACGCGGAGGCGACGGAATTCGCCGACGCCTCCTTCGACGTCGCGGTGGCCATGTTCGTGGCCTCGGTCGTGCCGAACCCGCGCCGCCTGCTGGCGGAGATGCGGCGGGTGGTGCGGCCCGGCGGCAACATCCTGTTCGTCAATCACTTCGCGGCCGATCGCGGCCCGCGCTGGTGGGTGGAGCGGGCCATGGCCCCGGCCTCGCGTGCCCTGGGCTGGCATCCCGATTTCTCGATGGAAGCGATCTTCGCGCCCGAGGACATGGCGCGCGCCGAGGGCGAGCCGGTGCCCCCGTTCGGCATCTTTACCCTGGTGCGCCTGCCCAACTGACCGGCAGCCCTGCCACCGTCCGGCAGGAAAGTTCGCCGAGAGCGACATGGGGCCGGGGCGGGCCTTGATCTCGCTCAAAGGGTCCGGTAGGCGGACTATCCTGTGAGCCTGGCGACCGGGACCGTCTCGGCCGGCCGGGATGGACGAACGGGGTGGACGGTCGATGCAGCATCTTCGGCGGCTTTGTGCCGCAATGACCCGGACTTCGCGAGGCGCAGTGGCGTCCCCATGGCGGGGCACGGCGTCGCGTTGGGCGAGCCTGCTGGGGGGCTTCGTGCTGACCGCGCTGGCGACCGGCGGGGTGGCGCAGGCGCAGGCGCCGCGCCCCTGGGAAATGGGCATGCAGCCCGCTTTCAGCCCGGTAAAGCAGCGCATCATCGAGCTGCACGACCTGGTGCTGGTGATCATCACCTTGATCACGCTGTTCGTCGGCGCGCTTCTGGTGTGGGTGGTGGTGCGCTACAATGCGCAACGGAACCCGACGCCCAGCCGCGTCTCGCACAACACGGTCCTGGAGATCGCCTGGACGGTGATCCCGGTGCTGATTCTGGTGATCATCGCGATCCCGTCCTTCCGGCTGATCTACTACCAGGACCGCACGCCCAACCCGGACATGACCGTCAAGGTGACGGCGCACCAGTGGTACTGGGAGTATTCCTACCCGGACAACGGCAACCTCGATATCGAGAGCCGCTACGTCCACGACGAGGACCTGAAGCCGGGCCAGCTGCGGCTGCTGTCCGTCGACAACCAGATGGTCGTGCCGGTCGGCAAGAACATCCGGATCCTGACGACCAGCACCGACGTGATCCACAGCTTCTTCATCCCCGCCCTGGGCGTGCAGCGCTACGCCATTCCGGGCCGGACGATCGAGACATGGCTGCGCGCCGACAAGCCGGGCGTGTATTATGGGCAGTGCAACCAGATCTGCGGGCAGGACCACAGCCGCATGCCGATCGCGGTGAAGGCGGTGACCCCGCAGGAGTTCGCGGCCTGGGTCGAGCAGACCAAGAAGTCTGCCGAGGCGACGCCGGCGGCGGCTCCTCGGTTGCAGACGGCGGCGGTCGAGGCCCCGTCCAAGGAGATCCGCGAGTGAGTTCGGCCTCGGCCCCGTTTATCGGCGCGTAAGGAGACAGACGACATGTCGGCGACGACACACGATCACGCGCATGACCATCACGACCACAAGCCGGGCTTCATCGCCCGGTGGCTGTTCAGCACGAACCACAAGGACATCGGGACGCTCTACCTGATCTTCGCCGTCTGCGCGGGCGTGATCGGTGGCATCCTGTCGATGATCATGCGTGCGCAGCTGAACGTGCCGCACAACACGATCGTCACCTCCGGGCAGGAGTGGAACACGATCGTCACGGCGCACGGCCTGATCATGATCTTCTTCACGGTCATGCCGGCGCTGATCGGCGGGTTCGGCAACTGGTTCATCCCGCTGATGATCGGCGCGCCGGACATGGCGTTCCCGCGGCTGAACAACATCAGCTTCTGGCTGCTGCCGCCGGCCTTCATCCTGATCATGACCGGGCTGTTCCTGGGTGAGTCGGGCTCCGGCTGGACGCTGTATCCGCCGCTGTCGCTGTCGCAATACGAGCCGGGCATCGGCATGGACTGCACGCTGTTCGCGCTGCACCTGGCCGGCATCAGCTCGCTGCTGGGGGCGATGAACTTCATCACCACCATCTTCAACATGCGCGCGCCCGGCATGACGATGCACAAGCTGCCGCTGTTCATCTGGGCGGAGCTGGTGACGGCGTTCCTGCTGCTGCTGTCGGTGCCGGTGCTGGCGGGCGCGATCACCATGCTGATCTGCGACCGCAATTTCGGCACGGCGTTCTTCGACCCGGCCGGCGGCGGTGACCCGGTGCTGTTCCAGCACCTGTTCTGGTTCTTCGGCCACCCCGAAGTGTACATCATGATCCTGCCGGCCTTCGGCATCGTCAGCCACGTGGTCTCGACGTTCAGCCGCAAGCCGGTGTTCGGCTACCTGGGCATGGTCTACGCGATGGTCGGGATCGGCGCCGTCGGCTTCGTCGTGTGGGCGCACCACATGTTCGTCTCCGGCATCGACGTCGACACCCGCGCCTACTTCATGGCCGCGACGATGGTCATCGCGGTGCCGACGGGCATCAAGATCTTCTCCTGGATCGCGACGATGTGGGGCGGCTCGATCGAGCTGAAGACGCCCATGCTGTGGGCGATCGGGTTCATCTTCGTGTTCACCATCGGCGGCGTCACCGGCGTCGTGCTGTCGAACGCGGGCATCGACCAGATCGTGCACAACACCTACTACGTGATCGCGCACTTCCACTACGTGCTGTCGCTGGGTGCGGTGTTCGGCATCTTCTGCGGGTTCTACTACTGGATCGGCAAGATGTCGGGTCACCAGTATCCGGAGTTCTGGGGCAAGGTGCATTTCTGGATGACGTTCGCCGGTGTGAACCTCACCTTCTTCCCGCAGCATTTCCTGGGCCTGTCCGGCATGCCGCGGCGCTATCCGGATTACCCGAACGCCTTCGCCGGCTGGAACTTCGTCTCCTCGATCGGGGCCTACATCTCCGGGGCCTCGGTGCTGGTGTTCCTGTATGTCTGCTACCGCACCTTCACCTCGAAGGAGCACGTGGCCGACAACTACTGGGGTGAGGGCGCGACGACTCTGGAATGGACCCAGACCTCGCCGCCGGCCTTCCATACCTACCCGGAACTCCCACTGATCCGGTGAGGCCGTGAGCGATCTGACCGCACGCGCGATCGACGGTGAGCAGGGTGGCGACGCCGCCCTGCCGCTGACCGGAGCCCCGAACCCCGCCTTCGTGCAGGAGGCGGAGGTTCGGGACTGGATCGCCCTCCTCAAGCCCCGGGTGATGACGCTGGTCGTCTTCACGGGCCTGATCGGGATGATCGTCGCGCCGGGGCACCTGCACCCGGTCCTGGGTTTCACCGCGATCCTGTGCATCGCGGTGGCGGCCGGCGCGTGTGGCGCGATCAACATGTGGTACGACCGGGACATCGATGCGGTGATGCGGCGCACCCGCAACCGCCCGATCCCCGCCGGCCGCATCCAGCCGGGCGCCGCGCTTGGCTACGGCATCACGCTCGCCGCGGCGTCGGTCGTGGTGATGGGGCTGACGGTGAACGTCGCCGCCGCCTCGGTGCTCGCGCTGTCGATCGGCTTCTACGTCTTCGTCTACACGATGTGGCTCAAGCGCCGCACGCCGCAGAACATCGTCATC
>MKTV01000087.1:72712-76158 GCA_001898425.1 Rhodospirillales bacterium 69-11 | reverse complement strand
GCCGGTGATCGGCTGGGCCGCTGTGACCGGATCGGTGGACCTGATCCCGCTGGTGCTCTTCGCCATCGTGTTCATCTGGACGCCGCCGCATTTCTGGTCGCTCGCCCTCTGGGCGAACGAGGACTATCGCCGCGCCGGGGTGCCGATGCTGCCGGTGGTCGCCGGCGCGAAGGAAACCCGCAAGCAGATCGTCCTCTACACGCTGCTGCTGGTGCCGCTGTCCCTGGCCCCCTGGGCGCTGGGCTTCTCCGGCCCGATCTACGTCGCCTCGGCCGCCGTGCTGGGCGCGGGCTTCCTCGCGGCGGTCTATCGCGTCGCGACCGACCGGCAGGATGCGCAGGGCGTCAGCCTGACCAACGATGCCCCGGCCCGGGCGGCGTTCAAGTTCTCGATCCTGTACTTGTTCGCGCTGTTCGCCGCTCTGGCCGTGGACCGGCTGGCGGGCTAGACGATCGCGCATGGAAAGCAACCCACCGCGCCCCTCGGCGCGCGAGGCCGAAGAAATCCGCCGCCGCCGACGTGGCCGTAACTGGGCGCTGATGCTGGTGTTGTTCGCGCTGGTCGCGCTGTTCTACGCCATCACCGTCGTCAAGATGACGAAGTCCTGAGCATGAACGCCGCACCTCCTCCGAAAAGCTCCCGTCGCAACGGCGTGTTCGCCGTGGTCTGCGTGGCCGTCGTGGCGGGCATGGTCGGGATGTCCTTCGCGGCCATCCCGCTGTACCGGCTGTTCTGCTCGGTCACGGGTTATGGCGGGACGCCCAAGATCGGCCTGGCCGCCGCGCCCGGCGCGGTGACCAAGACCATCCGCGTGCGCTTCAACGCCGACACCAACCCGGCACTGCCCTGGAAGTTCGGCCCCGACGCCAACGAGGTCACGCTGAAGCTGGGCGACGAGCAGATCGCCTTCTACCATGCGAAGAACCTGGCGAAGACGCCGGTCACGGGCATGGCGCTGTACAACGTGACGCCGGAGAAGGCGGGCAAGTATTTCCACAAGACCGCCTGCTTCTGCTTCAACCAGCAGACGCTGGCGGCGGGGCAGGAGATGGAGTTCCCGGTCAGCTTCTGGGTCGATCCGGAGATCGCGAAGGATCCGAGCACCGCGGACATCCAGGTGATCACGCTGTCCTATACGTTCTTCCGCTCGCTCGACGATGCCGCGAAGTCCGGCGCGCTGGCGAAGGCCGGCCCGCATGTCGGCCCGATGACCGCGGCGGAGGAGCAGGCGCTCGAGAGCAAGAATGCCCGGACCAACTGACCGGGTGGCCGGGGGAGCAAACGAGGCCGCGCCCCTTGAACTAACGTCCAATTTCGCGATGATGCGGCAGCCGTGTCGGGGCGGATTCCCCGGCCAAGCAGTCATGGGTACGTCATGAGCAGCGACGCACACGGCGCCACGGTGCCGGCGACCGGTTCCGGGATCAAACAGCCGTATCACCTGGTGGACCCCAGCCCGTGGCCCCTGACCGGCTCGATCGGCGGGTTCCTGACCGTGCTCGGCATCATCTTCGCCGCGCATTACGGCAGCTACATCATGCTGGCGATCGGCCTCGTGGTCGTCCTGGGCACGATGTTCATGTGGTGGCGCGACGTCCTGCGCGAGTCGCGCACGCCCGGCGCCCACGGCCCGATCGTGCAGCTCGGCCTCCGCTACGGCATGACGCTGTTCATCGCCTCCGAGGTGATGTTCTTCGTCGGCTTCTTCTGGGCCTACTTCAACTTCCTCCTCCTGCCCGAGACCCAGGGCAACGGTCAGACCGTGTGGCCGCCGTCGAACGTGCACACGTTCGACCCGTTCCACCTGCCGTTCCTGAACACGATGCTGCTGCTGCTGTCGGGCACGACGATCACCTGGGCGCACCACGCGCTGCTCGAAGGTGACCGCAAGAGCATGCTGCGCGGCCTCGGCCTGACCATCCTGCTGGGCATCACCTTCACCATCTGCCAGGCGATCGAATACTCCAGCGCGCCGTTCAAGTTCGTCGGCGGCGGCGTGTATCCCTCGGTCTTCTTCCTGGCGACCGGCTTCCACGGGTTCCACGTGATCGTCGGCACCTGCTTCCTGATCGTCTGCTGGTTCCGCGCGCGGGCCAACCAGTTCACGCCGCAGCGCCATTTCGGCTTCGAGGCGGCGGCCTGGTACTGGCACTTCGTCGACGTGGTGTGGCTGTTCCTGTTCGTCTGCATCTACTGGTACGGCGCCGGTCAGATCGCCGCGGAGTGAGTGAAACGCCGCCTTCCTGGCCGACGGTCTCCGCCGTCCAGGCGGCCCTCACCGGGCGGTGTCCCCGCTGCGGCAAGGGCCGGCTCTTCCAGGGCGTGCTCAAGGTTCGTGACCGCTGCGACGTCTGCGGCCTGGACCTTCGCCAGAGCGACGTGGGGGACGGCGCCGCCGTCCCCGCCCTGTTCCTCCTCGGCACCATCATCGTCGGCCTCGCCTTCTGGGTGGAGTTCCGCTTCTCCCCGCCGCTCTGGGTGCATGCCGTGGTCTGGCCGATCGTGTCCGTGCCGCTGGCGATCCTGCTGATCCGGCCGACCAAGGCGGCGCTGGTCGCCATGCAATACCGTTACCGCCGCAGCGAGATGGGCTTGTGAGCAAAGCCGGGCGCCGGCTGATCGTGCCGGGGCTGACGACCCTCCTGATGCTGCTGGTACTGATCGGTCTCGGGACCTGGCAGGTCGAGCGCCTGCAATGGAAGCGCGGCGTGCTGGCGCAGATCGCGGTGGCCGAGGCGGGCGCCCCGGCGCCGCTGACCGACGCGCCCGAACCCTACACCAAGGTCGTCGTCACCGGCCGGCTGCGCACGGACCTCGCCGCGCTGTATGGCGCCGAGGTGCGGGAGACGCTGTCCGGTCCGGAAATGGGCAGCGAGCTGATCGTGCCGCTGGAGCGGGACGGGAAGCCGCCCGTGCTGGTCGATCGGGGCTGGGTACCCTCGACCCGGAAGGCGCCGCTGTCGCAGCCGGACGGCGTCACCACCGTGGTGGGCTACGTCCGCCCCGCGGCGGAGCCCGGCCTGTTCAGCGCCAAGGACGATCCGGTCGCGCGCCTCTTCTACACGCTCGACCCCGCCGCGATCGGCCGCGCGCTCGGGCTTCCGACCGTGGCGCCGTACACCATCGTCGCCCTGGGCGACACGCCGCCGCAACGCTGGCCGGATCCGGCCAAGCACCTGCCCCGGCCACCGAACAACCACCTCTCCTACGCGATCACCTGGTACGGCCTGGCCGCCGCGCTGGTGGTGATCTTCATCCTCTGGGCCCGAAAGACGGTGCGCCGATGACCGTGAACTCCGCCTACGACCGACTGTCCGACCGCTTCGCCCGCATCGCCACGATCGGCGAGGCCGCGTCGATGCTGAGCTGGGACGCCGCGGCGATGATGCCGGCGGGCGGCGGTGCGGCGCGCGGAGACCAGCTCGCCGTGCTGGCCGGGCTCGCGC
>MKTV01000087.1:60782-72701 GCA_001898425.1 Rhodospirillales bacterium 69-11 | reverse complement strand
GTCGCGCCGGAGGTGGGCGACGATCTCGCCGCCGCCGCCGAGGAGGTCGCCCCCGCCGATGCGTGGCGCAGCGCGAACCTCGCGCTGATGCGACACGCCTATGTCCGCGCGACCGCGCTACCGGCCGATCTGGTGGAGGCGCAGGCCCGCGCCAACTCCGCCTGCGAGAAGGTCTGGCGGGAGGCGCGCCGCACCTCCTCCTTCGCGCTGGTGCAGCCGCAGCTCGAGGAGGTGGTCCGCCTGGTCCGCGAGACGGCGACGGCGCTCGCGCCCGTTCTTGGGCTGTCGCCCTACGACGCGCTGATGGACGGCTACCAGCGCGGCATCGGCGCGGCGGACGTCGCCCCCGTCTTCGCCGAGTACGAACGCTTCCTGCAGCGGGCGCTTCCCGACGCCGAAGCGCGCCAGGCCGCGCGGCCCGCGCCGCTGCGTCCCACGGGCCCGTTCCCGATCGAGACGCAGGAGGCGTTCTGCCGCTCGCTCTCCGCCCGCCTCGGCCTCGACTTCAGCCATGCGCGGCTGGACCGGTCGGCGCATCCGTTCTCGGGCGGCACACCCACCGACGTGCGGATCACCACCCGCTACACGGAGGAGGACTTCACCCAGTCCGTTCTCGCCGTGGTGCACGAGACGGGGCACGCGCTGTACGAGCGCGGGTTGCCGCCCGAATGGGCCCGCCAGCCGGTGGGCGAGGCGGCCGGGATGGCGGCGCATGAGAGCCAGTCGCTGATCGTGGAGATGCAGGCCTGCCGCTCCGACCCGTTCCTGTCGTGGATCGGCCGGGAGCTGCACGCGACCTTCGGGGGCGACCCGGCCCCGTACGAGCCGGTGAATCTGGCGCGGCTGTGGCGCCGGGTGGATCGCGGGTTCATCCGGGTCGAGGCGGACGAAATGACCTATCCGGCGCACGTGATCCTGCGCTTCCGCCTCGAGCAGGCGCTGGTGTCCGGCGATCTTGCGGTCGGCGACCTGCCGGGCGCCTGGAATGACGGGTTCCGCGCGTTACTGGGCCTGGTGCCGCCGGACGACGCGCGCGGCTGCCTGCAGGACATCCACTGGTACGACGGGGCGATCGGCTACTTCCCGAGCTACACGCTGGGCGCGATGGGGGCGGCGCAATTGATGGCGGCGGCGCGGCGCGCCCTGCCGGATCTGGACGCCGCGCTGGCGGAGGGCGACCTGAGCCCGCTGCTCGGGTGGCTGCGCACCCATGTCCATGCGCTGGGCAGCCGGCTGGGGTTCAACGAGTTGCTGGAGGCAGCGACGGGCAAGAGGCTGGACCCGTCGGACTTCACCGCGCACCTGACGGCGCGATACCTGGCCTGATGCGGCGGGCGGGTGGCCCGTCATGTCCGGGGGAGGCGGGTCCGTGTGGACGTCGTGGATGCCCGGTCTGAGCCGGGCATCACACGGAGACGCATGACACGAAGGGGCAGGGTACGCGCCACCACGTGAGGTGATGGCGCGTCGCGGTCAGTAGCCGAGCGGCTTGTCGACGGCCTGCACCCAGTGGCCGTCCTTGATCTGGCACAGGAAGGACTCGTTCGAGCCCTGGTGCTTGTCCGGCCCGAAGCTGATCGGCGGCGAGCCGAACGCGTCGTGGTAGTCCTTGATCTGCTCCATGCCCTTGATGAAGCTGTCGGCCGTCAGGTCCTTGCCTGCGTTCTGCAGCGCCTTCACCACGATCTGCGCGCCGGTGTAGCCGATCTGCGCGGCGAAGTTGGGCTCCTTGCCGAACTGCTTGCGGTATTCCTCGACGAAAGCCTTGGCCTCGCCGCTGGCCGTCTTCGGGTCGATCACCAGCATCGGCGCCATCGAGTAGAAGCCTTCGCTCGCGCCGCCCGGCATCTCGGCGACGGCCTCGTCGTAGCTCGCGGCCTGGCCGAGCATGTCGACCTTCCAGCCGGTCTTGGTGATCGCGGAGATGATCTGCACCGTGTCGCGCACGATGCCGCCGATCACCACGAGGTCGCAATTCGCATCGCGCATGCGCGCGACCGAGGCGCTGAAATCGGTGTCCGTCGGTTTGTGCAGGGTTTCGCCGGCAAGCTTCAGGTTCATCGCCTTGAGCTGGTCGGTGACGCCCTGGCTGACGTCACGCCCGAAATCGGTGTCCTGCGACATCGAGCAGACTTTCTTCTTCCCGCGCTGCTCGACGAAGTACTTCACGCCTGAGCGGATCTGGTCGTAGTAGCTCGAGCCGAGGGCGAACTTGTACTTGTTGAACGGCTCGTACATCGACCGCGCCGAGGTCAGCGGGAAGACGTTCGCGACCCCCTTGGCGATCTGGTCGGGCATCACCGCGTTGTTCATCGGCGTGCCGCCGTTCGCGACCATGATGAACACGCCGTCGCGGTTGATCAGCTTGTTCGCTGCCTGGACCGAGCGGGGCACCTGGTATTGGTTGTCCTCGACGATGTACTTGATCTTGCGGCCGTCGATGCCGCCCTTGGCGTTGGTGTCGGAGAACACCATGCGATAGGAGTTCGAGTTGTTGAGGCCCCACATCGCGGTGACGCCGGACAGGTCGGTATAGGTGCCGATGACGATCTCGTTCGGGGTGACGCCGCGCTGCGACTCAGCCCAGGCAGGGGCCGTCAGCGTGGTCGCCAAGGCGGCGGCGAGCAAGGTTTTGCGCATGGTCCTCTCTTCTTCTCAGTAGCCGACGGGCCGCGTGTCGACCGGGACCCAATGTCCGGCCTTCACGACGGTGAGGAAGCTTTCGTTCGAGCCCTGGTGCTTGTCCGGGCCGAAGCTCATCGGCGGAGAGCCGAAGATGTCGTGGTGGTCCTTGATCCGCTCCATCGCGGCGATGAAGCTGTCGACGGTCAGGTCGCGCCCGGCGTCGCGCAACGCCTTGATCACCAGCTCCGCGCCCATCACGCCGACCTGCGCTGCGAAGTTGGGATCATGCCCGAACCGCGCCTTGTACTTCTTCACGAAGTCCTGGACGGCTGGCCGCGGATCGTTCGGCTCGGCGTAGAGGATCGAGGTCATCGCGTACAGGCCGTCGGTCAGTCCGCCCGGCGCTTCGGCCACGGCCTGATCGTAGATCGCGACCTGCCCCAGCAGATCGACGTTCCAGCCGGTCTTCCGAATGGCGGACACGATCTGGATCGTGTCGCGTACGATGGTGCCGAGAAGGATGAGATCGCAGTTGGCATCTCGCAGTTTCGCGACGGAGGCGCTGAAGTCGGTGTCGGTCGACTTGTGCAGCGTCTCCGCCGTGAGGGCGACGTTCATCGCCTTGAGCTGGTCGCGCGCGCCGTCCATCACGTCGCGCCCGAAATCGCTGTCCTGCGACATGGCGCAGATGCGCTTCTTCCCGCGCTGCTCCACGAACAGCTTCACGCCCGCGCGCATCATGTCGTAGTACGACGCGGCCAGGCCGAACTTCAGATGATTGAACGGGTAGTACATCGACCGCGCCGAGGTCAGCGGGAACATGTTCGGCACGTTCTTCGCGATCTGGTCGGGCATCACGGCGTTGTTCATCGGCGTGCCGTCATTGGCGACCATCAGGAAGACGTTGTCGCGGTTGATCAGCTTGTTCGCGGCCTGGACGGAGCGGGGGACCTGGTACTGGTTGTCCTCGGTGATGAACTTGATCTTACGGCCGTTGATGCCGCCCTTCGCGTTCACCTCGTCGAACATCATGCGCCAGGCGTTGTTGTTGTTGACGCCCCAGACGGCGGTGACGCCGGACAGGTCGGTGTAGGATCCGATGACGATTTCGGAGTCGGTGACGCCGCGGACGTCCGCGGCCTTGGCGGACACGGCGAGGACGGTGCAGACGGCCACCGCGAGAAGGCTGCGTATCATGTCGTCCCTCCCTTGTTCCGTCAGCGGACCATGTCGACGCTGGCCGGTGTTTCAGGTTTCGCTGAAGGCTTCCTCCATCAAGGCACGTGAGCGGGCATCGACCTTGGCGCCCTGGGGGGAGGGGCCGTCGATACGGTGGATGGCAATGCCGAGCGCCTTGGCCCAGCTGGTGACGTCGGGCGGCACGGGGGTACCGCACACATAGGCCAGGCGCAGCTTGCGAAGTCCGAGTTCGCGCCGGACGGAGTTCAGCACCAGGAGGTGTGCGAGGCCTGCCGACACGCCGCCGCGGCCCCCGGCGCGCAGTGCCCACCGGTAGAGGGTCCGCTGCACCGGCGTTGCGCCGGCGGCGGCGCGGGTGATGCGTTCGTTGAGCCGTGTCCAGGCTTCGGCGTCGGCGCCGAAGACGGTGGGTTGGACTTCCTGGAGGTTCTCGATCGCGGTCTCGGGGTTTTCCAGGTAGTTGCTGATGGTACGAGTCTGCAGGGCGAGATGGAGCCCGAACACGTGCTCCATCAGCGTGCTCATGGGCAGCACGGCCAGGCGTTCGTCGCCCGGCCGCAGCCCGAGTTCCGAACCGGCGCTGCCCAGCAGGTGCATCAGGTCGCCATGGCTGAGCACGCGCGCGCGGCCGCCCCGCTCCCCGAACGGGAAGAGCATGATGGCAGGCTGATCCGGCGACAGTGTTGCGCCGCCCGCCGCGGCACCGGGGGCGCTGAACGCCGCGAGGCTGGTGCATTGCGGGTCGTCGAACTCGCGCAGTCCCTTCATGTCGAAGATGACGACGCGCTGCAGGTCCGGGCAGGAGTCCCGGATGGTCAGCGTCTTGTCGAGTTGCTCCTCGCCTTCCACGAACAGCAGGCGGCAGCGGGACTCGCGCAGGATGTGGCCGACCTGTTCGGCTTCCTCATCCGGGTGGATGGCGAGGCTGGTGCCGCCCGCGCCGAGCACAGCGAGATCGACATAGGCGGCTTCCGGTCGTGTCTGGGACAGGATCCCCGCGACCTGACCCCGCCCGAAGCCGGCCTGTGACAATCCGCCGGCAATGGCGCGCACGTGCCCGTCCAGCTCCGACCAGGTGACGGCCTTCCAGATCCCGCGATCCTTCTTGCGCAGGATCGTCTCGCTGCCATGCGCGGCGACGTGTTGTGCGACGATTGCCGCGATGGTCGTGCCTTGTGCGCCGTTCAGTGCCACAGCCGCTTCCTCTTCCAGCGCCGCTGACCGCGGACACCCGCTTCCTTCTGCCCCAGATAGAATTCCTGGATGTCGGCCCGCTGCATCAGCGTGGCGCACGGATCCGCGGTGACGATGCGGCCCACCTCGAGCACGTAGCCGAAATGCGCGGTCTTGAGGGCGATGTGCGCATTCTGCTCGACGAGCAGGATGGCGACGCCCTGTTCCTGGTTGATGCGCTTGATGATGCCGAAGATCTGCTGGACCAGCAGCGGGGAGAGGCCGAGCGAGGGTTCGTCCAGCAGCAGGAGCTTGGGGCGGCCCATGAGCGCGCGGCTGATCGCCATCATCTGCTGCTCACCGCCCGAGAGGAGGCCCGCGCGCTGGTGCTGCCGTTCCTTCAGGCGTGGGAAATACTCGTAGCAGAGCTCCAGATCCTGGGCGATGCCGGCGCTGTCGCGGCGCGTGTAGGCGCCCATCATCAGGTTTTCCTTCACCGTCAGGAACGGGAAGGTCTCGCGGCCCTCGGGCACATGGCAGATGCCGAGCTTCATCACCTGGTCGGGCGGCATGTTGGCGATGTTGCGGCCTTCGAACATGATCTGCCCGTGTTCGGGGTCGAGCACGCCGGAGATCGTGCGTAGCACCGTCGTCTTGCCCGCGCCGTTCGCGCCGAGAACGGTGACGATCTGGCCCGGTGCGACGTCGAGGGAAACGCCGCGAACGGCCTGGATCGGACCGTAGAAGGTCTGGATGCCGTCGACGCGCAGCAGCGGCTCGCTCATACTTCCACCTCGCCGCCCAGATAGGCGCGGATCACTTCGGGGTCGCTCTGCACCTCCCGCGGCGAGCCCATGGACAGGACCTTGCCGTAGTTCAGCGCCATGACGCGGTCGGAGACCTGGTTCACCAACGACATGTCGTGCTCGACCATGATGACGGTGATGCCGAGGTCCTTCTTGATGTCCTCGATCCAGAAGCCCATCCCCTCGGTCTCCTCCACGTTGAGACCGGACGAAGGCTCGTCGAGCAGCAGCAGCTTCGGTTCGGTGCAGAGCGCGCGGCCGAGTTCGACGACCTTGCGCACGCCGTAGGGCAGGTTGGCGATCAGCGTGTCGCGGTACCGTTCCAGGCCGAGGAAGGCGATCACGTCCTCGGCCTTCTCGCGATGCCGGAGTTCGTCGCGACGTGCGGAGGGAAGGAAGCCCATCTGCGCGAGGATTCCGGTCGCCGCGTGGCAATGCCGGCCGATCAGCAGGTTCTGCAGCAACGAGGCATTGGCGAAGAGCTCGATGTTCTGGAACGTCCGCGCGATGCCGAGGCCGGCGATGCGATGCGGCGGGATCCGCGTGATGTCGTGCTCGTCGAAGGTGAGCTTGCCTTCCGTCGAGTTGTAGATGCGACTGATCAGGTTGAAGATCGTGGTCTTGCCGGCGCCGTTCGGGCCGATGATCGAGAAGACCTCGCCCCGGCGGACGTCGAAGGTGACCGAGTCGACGGCGCGAATGCCGCCGAACCGGACGGAGAGGTTCTCCGCTCTGAACAGGCTCACCGCAGTCTCTCCGAACGGGCGTAGGATTTCTGGCGCCGGCCGCCGGTGGCGCGCTTCAGCGGATAGGCCTGGAACCAGTGCTTGGTCTTGAGCCACAGCCCGTCGATGCCGCCCGGCTGGAACAGGATCACGAGCACCAGGATCAGGCCGAAGAGCGACGGCTCGAGGCCGGGCATCCGGCCGATCCCGAACGGCAGGTCGTCGCGGATGATCGCGATGAACTGCGGCAGCAGGCGGACGAAGAGCGCGCCGAGGATGGCGCCGCGGATGGAGCCGAGGCCGCCCACGAAGACGATCGTGACGAACTGGACGGACAGCAGCACGTCGAACGCATCCGGCGCGAGGTAGCGCACGTAGTGGGCGAACAGCGCGCCGGCGAGACCGGTCATGCCGGCGCTGACCGCGAAGGCGAGGGTCTTGTACCGCGCGAGGTGGATGCCCATGCTCTGCGCGGAGATTTCGCTGTCGCGGATCGCGACCATGGCGCGGCCGACGGGCGTGCGCAGCATGTTGGTCGACAGCCACAGCACGAAGATCAGCACCACGAGCGAGGCGTAGTAGATGCCCGTGGCGTTATCGAGCGGGATGCCGAACACGTAGGGCGTGGGTACCGGGAAGCCGTCGAAGCCGCCGGTGACCGACGTCCATTTCTGGAAGATGGTGCCGACGATGCTGCCGAAGGCGAGGGTGGCGATGGCGAGATACAGCCCGCTCATGCGCAGGGTCGGGCGGCCGATCGCGGCGCCGCAGAGCGCGGTGAACAGGCCGGCGACGGGCAGAGTGATGAGGAACGGCACGCCCTTCGAGAGCAGGACGGAGTTCGTGTAGGCGCCGATGCCGAGGAACGCCGCATGTCCCAGGCTGATCAGGCCGGTGTAGCCCACCAGCAGCATCAGCCCCACGCCGGCGATGGCGAAGATGAAGACGGCGCCGAGTTCCCCGACATAGAACTCGCCCATCACCATGGGAATGAGGAGCGTGACGATCAGCAGCAGGGAGTACCAGAAGACGTCGCCGCGATGACGCCACGCCGCCAGGTCCTGCCGATAATTGGTGCGAAACACATAGCGCATGGTCAGACCCGCTTGCCCATGCGCTCTGCGAACAGACCTTGCGGGCGCAGGATCAGCATCGCGAGCAGCACGACGTTGGAGGTGACTTCCTGGAAGCCGGCGGGCAGGTAGTAGCCAGCGAGCTGTTCGACGACGCCCACGATCACGCCACCGATCAACGAGCCGGGGATGCTGCCGAAGCCGCCGATCACCGCGGCCGCGAAGGCCTTGATCCCGAGGAAGCCCATGTTGACGTCGATCATCGACACGGGGGAGAGCAGGATGCCCGCCACGGCCGCGACACCGGCGCTGATCGCCCAGATCATCGAGAAGATGTTCCGGACGGGGATGCCCATGTAATACGCGGCGAGCTGGTTCTGCGATGCGGCCTGCATCGCGACGCCGAGGCGCGTCTTGCTGAAGAAGGTGAAGAGCACACCACAGAGGATCACGGTGCCGACGATGATCGACACGTTGTCCTGCCCCAGCACGAGCCCGCCGAGATTGACCGTCTTGTTGGTGAAGGGCGTCTCGAACCCGACCGAGTCGTAGCCCCAGGTGATGCCGGCCCCGGCGCGAAAGATGAAGCCCAGGCCTAATGTCAGCATCACCACGGCGAACTGTGGCTGTCCTATGACGCGTCGCAAGACGACGGCATCCAGCACGTAGCCGAAGGCGGCCGTGATGAGGATCGCAAGGAGTGCGCCGATCCAGTAGTTGAGGCCCCAATGGGCGATCAGGCTGAAGGCGAGGAACCCGCCCAGCATCATGATATCGCCCTGGGCAAAGTTGACCATCTCGGTCGCTTTGTAGATCAGGACGAATCCCAGCGCGATCAGGCCATAGATACAGCCGGCAGCTGCACCATTGACCACGAGCTGCAACAGACGCGCAGCGTCTTCCACCTTGGGCGGCCTCCCTCGTGGGGGCCGTCCGGCCCCTCCTTCATTGGACACGGAGACTAAGGGGAGCGTCTCGTTACCGTCAACCCGGCTCGCCGGTTGGTAGCGCTAGAAACTTGCCCGCTGAAACAATGAAGGATTGGCCGCTCGCCGCACCGCGGTACGACGAGCGGCAAGAGCCGATCAGGGCAGTTCGAGGACGTTCTTGGCGAGGATGTTGCGCTGGATCTCGTTCGACCCGGCGTAGATCGACGACGGCCGCGACTGCAGGAACAGGCCGGCGGGATTCAGCTCCCGGTTGCCTTCCATCGGACCCAGTTGCGCACCGTACTCGCCGGCGATGTCGAGCATCGTCTCCGTGATGCGCTGGTAGAGTTCGGTCTGGTGGATCTTCAGCATCGACACGTCGGGACCGAGCGTCTCGCCACGGCGGACCTTGTCGACGAAGGTCTCGTAGAGATCCTTGTGGTCCTCCAGGTCGAGCCGCAGCTTCGTGTACCGCTCCTGGAACTGATCGTCGTCCCAGACCCCCATGCGTTCGGCCAGCAGCTTCAGGCGCTTCAGCGCGTAGGCCGACTGGCGCGGCGAGCCGGAGCCGATCCGCTCGAACCCCAGCAGGGCCTTGGCCATCGACCAGCCCTTGTTGATCTGGCCGACGATGTTGCCCTTGGGAACGCGGACGTTGTCGAAGAACGTCTCACAGAACTCGTCCGCCATGTCGATGTTGGTGATGGGGCGGACGGTGATGCCGGGCGTATCCATCGGCACCAGCAGGAAGCTGATGCCTTCCTGCTTCTTCGCCTGCTTGTCGGTGCGGACCAGCAGGAAGATCCAGTTCGCGTCCATGGCGAGGGACGTCCAGATCTTCTGGCCGTTCACCACCCAGTGGTCACCGTCCGGCACGGCCTCCGTCCGCAGGGACGCGAGATCGGATCCGGCATTGGGCTCGCTGTAGCCCTGGCACCAGATATGCTCCCCGCTCAAGATCTTCGGCAGGAAATACCGCTGCTGCTCGGCCGTCCCGAACTTGATCAGCAGCGGTCCGATCATGGTCATGCCCATGTCGTTCAGCCGCGCACAGCCCCACCGCTCCTTCTCCTCGATGAAGATGAGCTGCTTGGACGCGGAGATGCCCATGCCGCCGAATTCCTTCGGCCAGTTGGGGCAGAGCCAGCCCTTCTGCGACAGCAGCATGTACCAGGGCTTGTTGTCCTTGAAATGCAGGCGCTGCGGCGGATTGCGCAGTTCGGCCGGATAGTTCTCCTCGATCCATTTCCGCACGTGCATGCGGAACTGCTCGTCGCTGAGGGCATCCAGGTCTTCTGGTTCGGCGGCGGTGACGGCGGTCATGGACGTCCTCCTGTTGAAAGGATCGTTTTCGGGTCACAGCCAAGCACGGTTCGCCAGGGGAAGACCAGATCAGGGCGCCCGCCGGCAGGGGGGAGCGCGTTCGCCCGGATGCGCGCCCGGACGGCCCGTACATTGCATCGAGTTATCTTGAGCGGGCGCGCAGGCGTCCGCTTGGATGCTGCACCGCAGAACACGAGCAACTCGGGCTGCGGTGCGACGAACTGGGAGACTATGATGAAGCGCCGTACATTCCTGGCTGCCTCGGCGGCCGCTCTTGCCGCGCCCTCGATCGGCCGCGCTGCCGATGCCCGGGTCCTCAAATTCGTGCCTCAGTCGGATGTGACGGTCCTCGATCCGATTTGGACCACGGCTTATGTCACCCGCAACCATGGTTTCATGATCTTCGACACGCTCTACGGGATCGACGGGACGTATGCGGCACAACCGCAGATGGTCGAAGGGCACAGGGTGGAGCGGGACGGCCTGCAATGGGACCTGACGCTGCGCGACGGATTGAAGTGGCACGACGGGGAGAAGGTATTGTCGCGCGACTGCGCCGCGTCGATCAAACGGTGGGGTGCGCGCGATCCGTTCGGCCAGACACTGATGGCCTATACCGACGAGATCTCCACCCCGGACGACAAGACCATCCGCCTCCGCCTCAAGAAGCCCTTCGCCTTGCTGCCCGATGCGCTCGGCAAGCCCGGCAGCAATTTCTGCGCGATGATGCCCGAGAGACTGGCCAAGACCGATCCCTTCAAGGGCGTGACGGAAATGGTTGGGTCGGGGCCGTTCAAATGGAACGCGTCGGAGCGCGTGGTGGGGTCGAGAGCCGTCTACGACCGCAATCCGGATTACAAGCCGCGCGACGGTAAGACCACCGGGTGGACCGCCGGTCCGAAGATCGTGCATTTCGATCGCGTCGAGTGGCACGTGATCCCCGATGAGAGCACCAAGGCGAATGCCCTCACCACCGGCGAGGTCGACTGGTGGGAAAACCCGACCAGCGACATGTTGCCGCTGATCAGGCGGAACTCGGGCATCGTTACAAAGGTGACCGATCCGACAGGCACCATGTCCTGCTTGCGGATGAACCAGCTCTTCCCGCCGTTCGACAAACCCGAGGTCCGCCGTGCGTTGATGCACGCGATCACCCAGAGGGAGTTCATGATTGCCGCCAACGGCACCGACCAGAA
The DNA here is from genome assembly GCA_001898425.1 of Rhodospirillales bacterium 69-11. Classification (GTDB taxonomy): domain Bacteria; phylum Pseudomonadota; class Alphaproteobacteria; order Acetobacterales; family Acetobacteraceae; genus Rhodopila. The sequence goes on along the minus strand of MKTV01000087.1, from coordinate 61,651 downwards.
GCTCTGGCACGTGCCGACCGGCATTTTCTGCCCTGAACTGCCGATGGGCACGACGGTCGAACTCTCGATGTTCGAGAAGGCGCCCGACGACAAGGCCCACGCCGCCGAAATCAGGAAGGCCGGCTATAAGGGCGAGAAAGTGGTGCTGATGGTGCCCACGGATCAGGCAATCCTGCAGGCGGAATGCGACGTGCTCGCCGACATCATGAAGAAGATCGGGATCAACGTCGATTACCAGGCCATGGACTGGGGCACCTTGGTGCAGCGGCGGGCGCTGCAGAAGCCGCCGGAGGATGGCGGATGGAACGTGTTCATCACCGGTTGGAACGGACTCGATCAGTCGAACCCCGTCGGACATGTCTTCCTGCGTGGGAATGGCAAGCAGGCGATGTTCGGGTGGCCGACCGCACCGAAGATCGAGGCATTGCGGCAGGAGTGGATCGACAGCCAGACGCTGGCGGATCAGAAGAAGATCGCGGTCGAGATCCAGAAGCAGGCGTTCATAGACGTGCCGTACATCCCGTTGGGACAATACTTCTCGCCCACTGGATACGCCAAGAATCTGACGGGGATCCTCGACGGGTTTCCGATCTTCTGGAACGTCCAGCGGGCCTGAGCCGAATCGACCGGCCGCGGCTTCCCGGGTCTGGGTGCTTCACCTGACCCGGTACTGCCGTGGGGTGTCTCGGCGGTGACGTCCGGCGCCAGGGGGCTGGCGCCGGTCAGGTCACGACCCGGGCCGCGCCTCGCGCAGCGGCGTGCCGCTTTCCGCCAGGTCGCGCAGCAGCTTCGAGGGCGCCCAACGCTCCCCGTATTGCTGATGCCAGGCAGCGATCTGGTTGTAGACGTCCCGCACGCCGATGCCGTCG
>MKTV01000087.1:44527-60755 GCA_001898425.1 Rhodospirillales bacterium 69-11 | reverse complement strand
CGCGGGAAGCCGAACCCGTGGAGCCACATCACGTCGACGTCGCTGGCGCGGTAGGCCTTGCCTTCCTCCAGGATACGGCACGCCTCGTTGACCGAGGAGAACAGCAGCCGCCGCAGGATCTCGTCGTCGGTGAACTGCCGCTGCGGCACCCCCATCTCTGCCGCAACCTGCTTGATGATGGCGGCGACTTCGGGATCGGGATGCGGCGTGCGATCGCCCTTCTCGTAGCGGTACCAGCCGGCGCCGGTCTTCTGGCCGTAGCGGCCCATCTCCACCAGCTTGTCGGCAATCGGCAGCTTGCGATAGTTCGGGTTGGCGGCGGCGCGGCGCTTGCGCCCCTCCGCGCCAATATCGAGCCCCGCCAGGTCGCCCACCGCGAACGGCCCCATCGGATACCCGAACTCCACCATCACCTTGTCCACCTGCTCGGGGAGGCAGCCCTCCTCGAGCAGGATCACCATCTCCGAGTTGAACGGCGCACGCGAACGGTTGGCAACGAAACCATCGGTGTTGCCGGCCATCGCGGACATCTTGCCGATCTTGCGCCCGAGCGCCATGGCGGTGGCGAGTGTCTCGGGGGAGGCCTTGGCGGGCCGCACCACTTCCAGCAGCTTCATCACGTTGGCAGGCGAGAAGAAGTGGGTGCCTGCGACCTTCTCCGGCCGCTTCGTCACGTCCGCCAGTTCGTCCATGTCGAGCGCGGAGGTGTTGGAGAACAGGAATGCGTCCGGTCCCATCACCTCGTCCAGCTTGGCGAAGACCGGCTTCTTCACGTCCATCCGTTCGAAAACCGCTTCGACGACGACGTCGCACTCCTTGATGTCGTCATAGCCCGCGACGGGGTGGATGCGCGCGAGCCGACGCTCCATCTCGTCCTGCGCCAGGCTGCCGCGCTTGACCGAGGTGGCGTAGTTGTTCCGGATCCGCTCCATGCCTCGGTTCAGCGATTCGGCCGACGCGTCCATGATCTTCACGTCGTAGCCGAAATCCGCGAATGACATGGCGATGCCGCCGCCCATCGTGCCTGCGCCAATCACGGCCGGACGCTGGAAATCGTAGGGCTTCACGTCCGCCGGCAGGTCGGGCAGCTTCGCCACTTCGCGTTCGGCGAAGAAGGCGTAGCGCAGCGCCTTCGCCTCGTCCGCGTTTTCCAGTTCGGCGAACAGGTCCTGCTCGCGCTGCAGGCCCTGGTCGAAGGGCAGCGTGCAGGCGGCTTCGACTGCGGCGATGCAGTTATACGGCGCCTTCTGGTTGCGGGCGCGGCGTGCGATCGACTTGCGCTTGGCCTCGAAGATCGCAGGATCCGCCTTGGCTTCCTTGTCGCGCACGCGCGGCAGCGGCCGGATGTCGGCGACCTTCCGCGCATAGGCGACGGCCGCGCCGCGCAGATCCGCCCCGTCGGGCAGCACCTCGTCGAGGATGCCGAGCTTCCGGGCTTCCGGCGCGGGCACGTGGCGGCCGGAGACGATCAGATCGAGCGCGACCTCGGGTCCCGCGAGGCGGGGCAGGCGTTGCGTGCCGCCGCCGCCGGGAAGGATGCCGATCAGCACCTCGGGCAGGCCGACCTTCGCGGAGGGGACGGCGATGCGGTAGTGGCAAGCCATCGCGTTCTCGAGCCCGCCGCCCAGCGCGTAGCCGTGGATGGCGGCGACGACGGGCTTCGGGCTTGCATCCAGCACGTCGTAGGTGCGGCCGCCGAGCGGCAGGCGCTTGCGGCCGGTGCCGAAGCCGCGGATGTCGGCGCCGGCGATGAAGCTGCGGCCGTCGCCCATCAGCACCATGGCCTTGATCGCCGGATCGGCATTGGCCTGGTTCAGGCAGTCGATGATGCCCTCGGACACGCCGGGGCCAAGCGCGTTGACGGGCGGGTAGTTGACGATGATGACGCCGACATCGCCTTCTTTCTCGAGGCGTACGACGGGTGCTTCGGTCATGGACGCGTTCCTTGCTGATGGTGGCTAGAGCATTTCCGGCTCATTTACGTTCGCCGGAAACGCTCTGGCTCGTTGTCTGGCCGCGCGATTCAGGGCTCCGGCGAGCAGGCCTCCGCCGATCGCGCTCTACAGGACGGCTTCGGCGATGACCCGCATCGCATCGAGGCTCGCGCCCTTCAGCACCATGGTTCCGACATGCCCCGCCTTGCCGACCTCCCGCCAGGCGGCGAGGCGATCGCGGATGCGATCCGCTGGTCCGCACAGCGAGATTTCGTCGACCAGTGCATCCGGGATGGCGGCGGCGGCTTCATTCTTCTTGCCGCCCAGATACAGATCCTGGATGTCCTTGGCCGCCGCTTCGTACCCGAGCTTTATGGCGACGTCGTTGTAGTAGTTCTTGGAGCGAGCGCCCATGCCGCCGATGTACAGCGCGAGTTCGGGGCGGATCGCGTCGCGGCACGCCTGCACGTCGTCGCCCATCTTGACGCGCACGTAGGGAGCGACGTCGAACCCCTCCATCGTGTCGGGGCGGCCCGCCTTGCGGCGTCCCTCCAGGATCGGGTCCGTCACGATGTTCGGCTTCTCGGGGGAGTAGAAGATGGGCAGGGTGCCGTCCGCGACCTCACCGGCCGTGCGCAAACCGGCCGGCGTGATGGACGCGGTGTAGAACGGCACGTTCGGATTGCCGTGCGCGATGCTGCGCAGCGCCCGCCCCAGGCCGCTGGCGCCGGGGCCGGTATAGGGAATGTCGTAGTGCTCGCCATGGAACTCCAGCGGCTTCTCGCGCGCGAGCACCTGCTTGATGACGGCGATGTATTCCTTGGTGCGCAGCATCGGCTTGCCGAACGGCACGCCGTGCCAGCCTTCCACCACCTGCGGGCCGGAGACGCCGACGCCGCACAGGAAGCGGTTGTCCGACAATGCCTGCAGCGACAACACGGTCATCGCGGCGCAGGCCGGCGTGCGGGCCGGGATCTGCATGATGCCCGTGCCCGCCTTGATCTTCGTCGTGCGCGCGAGGATCCAGGCGACGGGGGAGACCGCATCCGTGCTGTAGGCCTCGCCGGTCCACACCTGGGAGAAGCCGAGACGTTCGGCTTCCATTATGCGGTCCATGTCGAGTTTCGGATGCGGACCGGACATGTCCGCGATGATGCCGAGCTGCATGGGGGCTCCTATCGGACTTTGGCGACGACGTCGTCGCGGAAGCGGCGGATGTTGTCGACCGTCGCCTCGAGCGTGGGGCCGAACAGACCGAAGTCGAAGGCGGTGACGCCGACGTCCTGCAGCGCCTTGATGTCGCCGGCCCAGTCGTCCGCGCCGCCGGTGAACAGCTTGCGCTGGCCGTCGACCGTTCCCTTCGGCTGTGCCTCGGGGTTGGAGGACACCCGATACGCGAGGCCCACGGCCTTGGGATCGCGGCCGGCCTTCTCCGTCAGCTCCCGCAGCTTGGCCACGCCGCCTTTGAACCGATCGAGCGTGTCCATCGGGAATTGCGGGTTGGTGCCGATCGGGTACCACGCGTCGCCATAGCGCGCGGTGCGGCGCAGGGCGGGTCCGCTCTCGCCGCCGACCCAGATCGGCAGCGGCTGCTGGACGGGCTTCGGCGGGAACAGCACGTCCTGGAACTGCACGTATTTGCCGTGGAACTTCGGCTCGTCGGCGGTCCACAGTTCACGGCAGACCGCCATGTATTCGTCGGTCACCGCGCCGCGTTCGGCGAACGGAGGCGTGCCGATCGCTTCGAACTCCTCCTCGCACCAGCCGACGCCGATGCCCAGCGTGATCCGTCCCTTGGACAGGTAGTCGAGCGTGGCGAGGATCTTCGCGGTCAGCACCGCGGGCCGGTGCGGCACGACCATCACCGAGGTGACGATCCGCAGGCGCGAGGTGGAAGCAGCGATGAACGTCGCGGCCGTGAGCTGTTCCAACCGAGCGGCGGCGGCGCCGGAGGGGAATTCGCCGGAATCCGAGTAGGGGTAGCGGGAGGCGATGCTGGTCGGGATCATGACGTGATCGCTGACCGTCACGTAGTCGTAGCCCAGCATTTCCGCCTCGGTCGCGATGCGCACCAGGCTGTCCGGCGCGATCAGGGGCCCGCTTGTCGGGGCGCTGCATCCGATCTGCATTTGTTCCTCCCGCGCGAATTGCGCCGTGAGCGGCGATAGCACACGATGCGCGCGCCAGTGGCAACGGGGGGAGCCGGACATGGAATTCGGCCTGCATATCGGCACGCGGGGCTGCATGACCGACCGCGGGAACGTCATGCGCATGGCACAGGCCGCGGAGGCCCAGGGTTACGGCATCATCGGCGTCGCCGACCATCTGATCGTCCCCGTGCGCACCGACGTTCGCTATCCCTACACGGCGGACGGGGTCTGGCCCGGCGCGCCGACGGGCGAGTGTCTCGATGCGATCGCCACGCTGTGTTTCCTCGCCGGCTGCACGGAGCGGGTGAAGCTCCTCACCTCCGTCGTCGTGGTGCCGCATCGGCCGCCCGTGCTGACCGCCAAGCTGTTCCTGACGGCGGACGTGCTGTCGGGCGGCCGTGTCATCGCCGGCGTGGGCGCAGGCTGGATGAAGGAGGAGTTCGCCCCGCTGGGCGCGCCGCCGTTCGAATCGCGCGGGGCGGTCACGGACGAATATATCCGCGCCTGGAAGACGCTGTGGACCGAGGACCGGCCGACGATGAACGGTGCTTTCGCGCGGTTCGACAACGTCGTGTTCGAGCCGAAGCCCGTATCAAAGCCGCATCCTCCGATCTGGGTCGGCGGTGAGAGCGCACCCGCTCTCCGCCGCACCGTGCAGTTCGGGGATGCGTGGTATCCCGTGTCGAACAACGCGAAGATCCTGCTGAACACGCCTGCGAAGCTGAAGGAAGGGATAGAACGGCTGCATCGCGCGGCGGAAAAGGCCGGGCGGGATCCCGCTTCGATCGATATCGGCTATGTCTGGTTCATGCCGCCCGACTGGACGGAGCGGCAGCATCCGGATGGCGGGCGCCAGATGTTCACGGGCAGCCCCGATGCGATGCTGGAGGACGCCGCCTCTTTCCAGGCGGTGGGCGTGAACCATCTGATCGTCTATCTTCAGCGGCCGACGATCGAGCAGACGCTCGAAACGCAGCAGCGCTTCGCCGAGGACGTGGTACGGAAATCATGATGCCCGATACGGACTGGTTGCTGACCGCCCCGCTCGCCGAGCTGACGCAAGCGGCAGCGGCAAGGCGTGACGCCACGCATGGGCGGCTCGTGTCCTATTCGCGGAAGGTCTTCATCCCGCTGACCAAGCTGTGTCGGGACGTGTGCCACTACTGCACCTTCAAGGAGGTGCCGCGCGCCGGTCATGCTGCCTATCTCTCGCCGGAGGAGGTGCTGGCGATCGCGCGCGCAGGCGAAGCCGCCGGCTGCACGGAGGCGCTGTTCACGCTGGGCGACAAGCCGGAACTCCGTTTCGCCGCCGCGCGGGAGGCCCTCGCGACACTCGGCTACGCGACGACGATCGACTACCTGCGCGCCATGTGCGCGCTGGTGCTGAAGGAAACCTCGCTGCTGCCGCACGCCAATCCGGGCGTCATGACGCGGGAGGAGATCGCCGGCCTGCGTGAGGTTTCGGCCAGCCAGGGCGTGATGCTGGAATCGACCTCGCTTCGCCTGTGCGAGCCGGGCGGCGTGCATTACGGATCGCCGGACAAGCACCCGGCCGTGCGGCTCGAGACGTTGCGGCTTGCGGGCGAGCTGGCCGTTCCGTTCACCACCGGCATCCTGATCGGCATCGGCGAGACGCGTGAGGAGCGGCTGGACGCGCTGAACGAGATCCGCGCCATGCACGCGCGCTACGGCCACGTGCAGGAAGTCATCGTGCAGAACTTCCGTGCGAAGCCGGACACCAAGCTCGCGGATGCAGACGAGCCCGATCTCGACGACCTGCTGTGGACCATCGCGGCGGCGCGGCTGATCCTGCCCGCCGACATCCACGTGCAGGCACCGCCGAACCTGTCGCCCGGCGTGTACCAGAAGCTGATCGGCGCCGGCATCGACGATTGGGGTGGCGTGTCACCCGTCACGCCGGACCACGTCAATCCGGAAGCACCGTGGCCGCATCTGGATGCGCTGGCCGCGCGCACCGCGGAGATGGGGAAGGTGCTGGTCGCGCGCCTGCCGGTCTATCCGTCCCATGTTGCCGATCCGGACCGCTGGTTGCACCCGAAACTGGCCGCGCGCGTGCGGCAGATGAGCGATGCGGAAGGATGGGCGCGCGATGACGGCTGGGCCCCCGGTCTTCCAGCCGAACCGACGCCGCGCCCGGTGCTGCTCGACACCGTCGACCCCGCGATCGAAGCGGCGATCGCCAAGGCCATGCAGGGCCGGCGGCTGGACGAAGCCGAGATCGTGCGGCTGTTCGCCGCTCGTGATGCCGATTACCGCCGGGTGACCGAAGCGGCCGACGAGCTGCGCCGCGCGGTCAGCGGCGACGTCGTGCGCTATGTCGTCAATCGCAACATCAACTACACCAACATCTGCTACTACCGCTGCAAGTTCTGCGCCTTCTCCAAGGGCAAGACCCACGAAGACCTGCGTGGCACCCCCTACGACCTCGACATGCAGGAGATCGTTCGCCGCTCGGTCGAGGCCTGGGACCGCGGCGCCACCGAAGTGTGCCTGCAAGGCGGCATCCATCCCGACTACACCGGCCAGACCTATGTCGAGATCTGCAAGGCCATCAAGGCGGCGGTTCCCGACATGCACATCCACGCCTTCTCGCCCCTGGAAGTCACCCAGGGTGCCGCCACGCTGGGGATCCCCATCCCGGAGTTCCTCGCGCGCCTGAAGGAAGCCGGTCTGGGCACGCTGCCGGGCACGGCTGCGGAAATCCTGGACGACGAGATTCGCGCGATTATCTGCCCCGACAAGATCAACACCGCGCAATGGGTCGAAGCGATCTCCGCCGCGCACCGCCTCGGATTGCCGACCACCTCGACCATCATGTACGGCCATGTCGAGGGCCCGCTGAACTGGGCGCGCCACCTGCTCGTGTTGCGCGACCTGCAGGAGGAGACGGGCGGGCTCACGGAGTTCGTTCCGCTGCCCTTCGTGCACATGGAAGCGCCGATGTACCTGCGCGGTCTCGCCCGCAAGGGGCCGACGCTGCGCGAGGCCGTGCTGATGCACGCCGTGTCCCGGCTCGTGCTGCACCCGCTGGTGACGAACATCCAGACGTCCTGGGTGAAGATGGGGCCGGAGGGCGCAGCCATGTGCCTGAACGCGGGCGCCAACGACATGGGCGGGACGCTGATGAACGAGAGCATCAGCCGCGCCGCCGGCACGCAGCACGGACAGGAGTTCCCGCCGGAGGCGATGGAGAAGCTGATCCACGGCATCGGTCGCGTGCCGCGCCAGCGTTCCACGGCCTATGGCGGGGTCTCCAACGAGCGGCAGGTCGTGTCGTTCAACGCGGCCGAACTCGCGCCCGTGGTGCAGACGCCGCCGAAGAAGGTGCTCGCCGCGGAGTAGCGGCGCTCAGGTTCCGGCGGGCATTCGCTGCACCGTTGCGTGGTACCGGCGACCCGGGCGTTGTCGCCGGCAAGCGAAGCGGCCACACTGCGCGCATGACGGAGACGCCCACGCCCTTCGCGATCCGCCTGCAGCGCGCCATGACCGAGTTGAACATCAGCCGAGTCACGCTCGCTCGGGAACTCGGTGTCGACAAATCCGTCATCGCCCGCTGGATCGGCGGGGTGAACCAGCCGACCAGCCACAACCTGACCCGGCTCACCGAGGTGCTCCGTCGCCGGCGCCCGGAGCTGACCCTGGATTTCTGGCGCAGCCCCGAACCCGTCAGCCTCCGCCTGCCGGGACCGCCCGAAGCGGCCCCCGCATGCGCTTCGTCCGGCCTGGTGCTCGCGGGGCTCAGGCTGCCGCGCCGGCCGGACATCGATGCGAACTACGCGGGACTCTGGGCGGGGTTCTACCAGTCCACGCAGAACCGCGGGGCGGTGGTGCTGTGCCTGATGCTGATCGCGCAGGATCGGAATGGACTGCGCTGCGTGTTCACCGAAGGAAAGGTCAGCGCGGCCGGGACGGGTGTCGCGATCGGCCCGCGGCTGCACGGCATCCTGGAGATCGATCCGCTGCACGACCGGCTCTGCCTGTTCATCTTCAACGGCGTCGGGACACCGGATGCGGCGGTGATGGATGGGCTCTACGCGATCAGCGCCGGCGATGCCTCCACCTGCGCGACAGCGAGCCCGATCGTGCTGTTCCGGATCGGGATGGCGGAGGATTTCGACCGGCTGGGCGGGCTGGCCCGCATCATGCCGGGACTCAGCCGGGTGAACCTGGCGGCGATCCCGCGCAGCGTGGCAGCGGGCGATCCGGTGGCGGGCCTGACGGATCTGTTCCCCGAGGAGGTGCTCCGGCTGCTCTGCGCGGCGGTCGGCACCAAGCGGGCGGACGGGTCGGTCGACCACGTGCTGCGGATGCCGGCGGCGCGGTCACTGCCGTCCGGCGCCTTCGGCGTGGCCGAGCTGCCGCCCTGTTCCCCGATCATCCGCACCCGTTCGGCGCTGCGGGAGGTGCTGGGGCTGGGGTGAGGGGGCCCGTCAACATGGCCGGGCCTGTCCGGCCATCCCTCGCGGCACCCTGCCGCGGACAAGCCCCACCATGACGCCAGGGCGCTCATCTCCGCCCCTCGAACCCGCCGGCTGACCGCCGTCAGATCCCCCACGTCTCCAGCAGCGCCAGCGTGCGGGTCGGCATCCGGGGCGTGGCGCGCAAGAAGGCGCGCAGGTCCACCGGGTGGTCGATGTCGAGCCCGATCCCCGGCTGCCGCACGATCGTGGGCTCGATGCCCGCCCGTCGCGCGGCCGCCACGTGGGGGAAATAGCTGTCGTCCCCGAAGCGCAGCCGCACCGAATTCGGCGGCGAACACAGCACCGCATTGGATCCCAGCTCGTCATGTGCCGGCACGATGGTGAAGGAGGGCGCGGGGCGGCAGGAGGACACGACCGCGTCGATCTCGGCCGAGGTCACGCGCGGGATGTCGCCGGGCAAGGTCAGCAGCGCACCATGGCCCTCGGCCAGCAGCACGCGCGCCATGCCGTTCACCGCGCCGGTGTGGCCGTCCAACGCGCCCTCGGTGACCACCCGCGCGCCGTAGTTTGCGGCCAGCGCCGCCGCGGTGGGATCGACCGTGTTGACCATGATGCCCGCGAGCCGCGTCGCGCCGGCCAGCGCCGACAGCACGTCCTCCAGCATCGTCGCCGCGAGCCGTTCCCGCTGCGCCGGGCTCAGCAGCGCCGACAGGCGCGACTTCGCGCCGGTGAACGCCTTGACCGGCACGCAGGCCCAGACCTCGGTCATGCCCGCGGGAGTCATTTCCGCCGGCGCAGCACGGCCGCCGCATCCAGCACGGTGCGGGCCAGCGCCTCCCGGTCCTCCATCGTGGTCATCAGCGTCTGCGCCAGCGTCACCCGCGCATCGATCGAGACCACCTCGGCCATGTCGGCATTGTCGATCACGTAGCCGTCCAGCAGGTCGGCATAGCGATGCGCCACCGTCCCGGCGCTGGGATCGAGCCCGAGTTCGGTCATCATCTTCGCCGTCGGCCCCTTCACCGCCCGTCCGGCGATGATCGGGGACACCGCGATCACCGGCGCCTTGCACGCCGCCAGCGCGTCCCGCACGCCGGGGATCGCCAGGATCGGCTCGACGCTGATGAACGGGTTGGACGGACAGATCACCACCCCCTGCAGCCCCGGATCGGCCAGGGCCTGCATGAAGGCCGGGTGCGCCCGCGCCGTCTCCGCCCCATGAAAGCGCAGCTCCTTCACCACGGGCTCGCAGCGGCGGCGGACGAAGTAGTCCTGGAAGTCGATCCAGCCTTCCTCGGTCAGCAGGCGGGTGCGGACCGGATCGTCGCTCATCGGCACGATGCGCTGGGGGATGCCCATGCGGCGGCACAGATCGGCCGTCACGTCCGACAGGCTCTCGCCCCGGCGCAGGCGGCGCGTGCGCTCGACGTGCAGCGCGAGGTCGCGGTCGCCGAGACGGAACCAGGTCTCGCCACCCAGTCCCTCGATGGTGTCCATGAACGACCAGGTCTCGTCGTGCCGGCCCCAGCCCACCTCCCGGTTCGCGAGGCCCGCGAGCGTGTAGGCGACGGTGTCGATGTCGGGGGAGATGGACAGGCCCAGATGCTCGAAATCGTCGCCGGTATTGACGACGACCAGCAATTCCTCGGGCGGCAGGACGCGGCTGAGGCCGAGGGCGAGTTTCGCGCCCCCCACGCCGCCGGACAAGGCGATGATCACCGGAACAAATCCTCTCCCATCGGGCGGACCACTTCCGCCACGGGCATATCGGGCGCCGACCAGGTCAGGCCGCGCAGCAGCACGGCCGGCTGGCCTTCCGCCGCCTGGCCCTGCAGCAGGGAGGCGGCGGCGGCGATCTCGTCGGCGAAGCCGATGATGCTGACTTCCAGCGTGCGCCCGAACAGGTCGGGCTGGCCGCGCAGGTCGATCAGGGACGGCAGGCCGGCGCAGCCGATCGCCACCCCCACCGTGCCCCGCCGCCAGGGGCGGCCGAAACTGTCGCTGATCACCACACCCAGCCGCACGCCGAACCGCGCGGCGAGTGCGTCCCGCAGCCGTTCGGCCGAACCGTCCGGATCGAGCGGCAGCAGCAGCGCCCGTGCCACCCCGTCGGCCGGCGCGACGTTGGACTGGTCGACGCCGGCATTGGCCATGATGAAGCCCAGCCGGTGCTGCATGATCATCAGGTTCGGGCGGCTGCGCACGACGCGCGATGATTCCGACAGGACGACCTGCACGAGGCGCGGGTCCTTGCCGATCTCGGCGCCGAGGCGTTCGGCCTCCTCGGATGGCGTGACGTCGGCCAGCACCACGGCGCGGCCTTCGGCCTTGGAGACGATCTTCTGGGCCAATACGAGCACGTCGCCGTCCCGGGGGGCGAGACCCGCCTGCGCCATGCCGTCCGCGAGCAGCGCGGCGAGGTCGTCGCCGGCCTGCACCATGGGCAGGCCGGCGATCGCGATCAGTTCCAGCCGGGTGCTCATCGGGACCGCATCGCGCCGGGACGCGCGGATCGGATCATGCGGGTGCGTTGGGATCGGGGCCGCATGTCAGGCGATCGGGTGCGCGCAGCCCGCCGGACCGGCCGCTGGGCGCGGGGCAGGGTGGCAGCGGGGCATCGGCACGACGAACCTCCGTGGACGGTGCGCCGCACGCTACTGCCGAGCCGATGCGCCAGCAACCAGGAGGGGCACCGGATCGGTCATGGCAGGCCATCCCGCGGGCGGTTCCGGCCACCGCGACCTCGTCATGGGCGGTGGTCGAGCTGCTGGTCCGTCGCGGGGGTGACCGCCTCCCTTTCGTTCTGGCCGGCCATCGAGCCGGCCACCCCCACCGGCACCCTGCCGCGGAGGGCAACCGCCTCCCTTTCGTCATGGCCAACCATCTGAGCCGGCCACCCCCGCCGGCACCCTGCCGCGGGGGGCAACCGCCTCCCTTTTTCCGTCATGGCCGGCCGTCGAGCCGGCCACCCCCACCAGCACCCAGCCGCGGAGGACAACCGCCTCCCTTTCTTCCGTCATGGCCGGCCGTCGAGCCGGCCACCCCCACCAGCACCCAGCCGGTGGGGATGGCCGGGTCGAGCCCGGCCATGACGGAATGGGAGCGGCCATGACGGAAAGGAGCGACCGACGCGTGACACGCCCGATCATGACGGGAAATGGAGCGACCGGCGCGAAACCCGCCCGGAGCGTCGATGATTAGATGATCGGCTTGCCGCCCGTCACCGCCACGGTGGCCCCGGAAATGTAGCTGCCCTCGTCGGAGGCGAGCAGCACGTAGACCGGTGCGAGTTCGGCCGGCTGGCCCGGCCGCTTCATCGGCACCTGGCTGCCGAAGGTCTTCACCGCCTCGGGCGGCATGGTTGCGGGGATCAGCGGCGTCCAGATCGGACCGGGCGCGACGCAATTCGCGCGGATGCCCTTCTCGGCCAGCATCTGCGCAAGACTCGCCGTGAAGTTCTGGATCGCACCCTTCGTCGCCGCATAATGCACCAGTGACGGGCTCGGATTGTCCGCATTGACCGAGGTCGTGTTGACGATGGCGGCGCCCGGCTTCATGTGCGGCAGCGCCGCCTTCGTGATGCGGAACATCGCGCCGATGTTCACATCGAAGGCGTGATCCCATTCCTCGTCGGAGATGTCCTCGAGCGACTCGTGAGTCATCTGGAACGCGGCGTTGTTGACCAGCACGTCGACCCGGCCGAAGGCGTCGACCGCCTTCTTCACCAGGGCGCGGCATTGCGCCGGGTCGGCGATGTCGCCGGCGAACAGCTCGACCTTGCGGCCGGCCTCGCGCACCCAGCGCGCGGTCTCCTCGGCATCGTCGTGCTCGTCCAGATAGGCGACCACCAGGTCGGCGCCCTCGCGCGCGAAGGCGATCGCGACGGCGCGGCCGATGCCGCTGTCGCTGCCGGTGATGATGGCGACCTTCCCGGCGAGCTTGCCGGATCCCTTGTAGGTGGCCTCGCCATGATCCGGCTGCGGATTCATCTGGGCCGTCCGGCCGGGAACTGCGATTGCGTCTGTTCTGGGAAGGGAGGCGTGGGGCGATCGTTCATGACGGATCCTGTGGCCGACGCTGTTGCGGAGCGGCGCGATGAACGCACCGACACAGGAACGCGCAGACCATGATCCGCCGCCTCCAGGGCGGATCACGACCCGGTGTGAGTAGCCCGCCGCCCCATGGCCGGCGGCGGGCGCCTGGTCAGCCGAAGCGCTGGCGGAGCTTCGGCAACACCTGCTCCCCGTACAGTTTCAGGAACCGCGCCTGGTCCGGGCCCGGTGCGTGGAACACGAGATGGCGGAAGCCCATTTCGATGTAGGGGCGGATCTTCTCGATGTGCTCGTCGGGATCGGTGGACACGATCCAGCGGCTGGCGGCACGTTCGACCGGCAGCGCGGCGGACAGGCGCTCCATCTCGCGCGGGTCCTCGACCGACATCTTCTCCTCGGGCGTCAGCGCGAGGGCGGCCCAGTGCCGCGTGTCCTCCATCGCCCGCGTGCGATCGGTGTCGAACGAGACCTTCATCTCGATCATCCGGTCGTAGTCGGGCTTCGGCTTGGAGGCGAGCTTCAGGCCTTCCTCGACGTTCGGCAGCAGCGTCTCGGTGTAGAGCTCCCATTTCTTGCCGCTGGTGCAGATGAACCCGTCGGCCATCCGGCCGGCGTATTTCGCCACCTGCGGCCCGGCGCCGGCGACGTAGATCGGCAGCGGCGCGGCGGGCTTGTCGTAGATCGTGGCGTTTTCGGTCTTGTAGTATTCGCCCTCGAACGTCAGGTGGTCTTCGGACCACAGGCGTCGAATCAGCGTCAGCGCCTCGCGTAGTCGCGCGAACCGCTCCTTCATCTCGGGCCATTTCATGCCGGTGGAGGGCACTTCGTTCAGCCCCTCCCCGGTGCCGACACCCAGGATCACCCGGCCGGGGAACATCGACCCCAGCGTTCCGAACACCTGCGCAACAACGGACGGGTGATAGCGGAAGGTGGGCGTCAGCACCGACGTGCCCATCACGATCCGCTGCGTGCTGGCGCCGAGCGCGCCCAGCCAGGTGAGGGCGGAGGGGGCGTGGCCGTCAGTGTGCTTCCAGGGCTGGAAGTGGTCGCTGATGAAGACGGAATCGAATCCGACCTGTTCGGCCAGAACCGAGAAGTCCAGCAGCGGCTTGGGGGCGAATTGCTCCGCGGATGCCTTGTAGCCAAGTTTCAGCACGATGGACCTCCTCGGTTCGTTTGGACGCAGGCTAGCGCGTGTGTGCCCCAGGGGAAACGAGGGGGAACACCGCGGAGACGAGGGGCAACTCCCGCGGGTCCGTGCCGGCGCGAACGCCCGCGTGCCTCCCATCCCCGGTCACACCTCGGTCATCCCCGTTTCGTCTGTTCGCGCCGATGCCATCTTGTGCCGAAGAAGCGGATGGGAAGACGCGCTTGCCTCACCTGGTCTCGACGCCGGCGACGATCGTCGCCATTCCCGTGCGGGACGAAGCGGAGCGCGTGGAGGCCTGTCTGACCGCACTCGCGGCGCAGACCGATCCGCCGACCGCCGTCCTGGTCCTGTTGAACAATTGCCGTGACGACACCGGGGCCATCGCGCAATCCGTGTCGCTGCCGTTTCCCCTGCTGATCGAGACACGTGACTGGCCCGCGGCGCGGGCGAGCGCCGGGCGGGCGCGCCGCATCGCCATGCGGCTCGCGGCGGAGCGTGCCGGCAAGGGCGGAATGCTGCTGACCACCGATGCGGACACCGTGGTCCCGCCGGACTGGATCGCGCGCAACAGGCGTGCGCTGCGTGCCGGCGCCGACGTCGTGTGCGGTCGCATCGTCGTGGATCCGGTCGAGGCCGAACTGATCCCGCTGCACCTCCACGCCGACGATGCGCGTGAGACCACCCTGATCACGCTGCTGGACGAGATCGCCTGGCTTCTCGATCCCGATCCCGCCGATCCGTGGCCGCGCCACACCGAGGCGTCGGGCGCCACGCTGGCGGTCAGCACCGAGGCGTTCTTCGCGGTCGGCGGCATCCCGGACCAGCCGTCCGGGGAGGATCGCGCCTTCGTCGCCGCCTTGCGTCGGCGCGATGCGCGGATCCGCCACGATCCAGGGATCGCCGTCACCGTCTCCGGCCGGATCGAAGGCCACACCCCGGGCGGCATGGCCGACACGATCCGTCGCCGCATGGTGCAGCAGGATCTGTGGACCGACGACCAGGTCGAGCCCGCGGAGGACGCGCTGCGCCGGGCCGACCTGCGCCGGCGCTGCCGCTGGCGCTGGGAGGGCACGCCCGTGCCGGACCTGGCGGCCGCGCTGGAGCTGCCGGACGGCGTGCTCGCCACCTGCCTGGATCACCCGTTCTTCGGCGCCGCGTGGCATGCGCTGGAGCAGTGCAGTCCCGTGCTGCAGCGCCGGCGGGTGCGCTTCGTCGACCTGCCGCAGGAGATCGCGCAGGCGCGCGTCATCCTGACGCGGTTGCGGGCGGCGGTGCGGGAAGTGGAGAGCTGAATGCCGGCCGAGATGGTGCCCCTGGTCGGCTGGATGCAGCAGCGCGCCGCCGCGCTCGACCGCGATGCGGCCTTCCCCGGGGAGGAGGTCGCGCGGCTCCGGGGCGCCGGCGCGCTGACCGTGCCGTTGCCGGTCGCGACCCCGACTCGGGACGACGCCGCGGCCGATCGGCTGGCGTCCGTGCTGATGCTGACCGGTGAGGGCAACCTGCCCGTCGCGCGCGTGCTGGAGGCGCATCTCAACGCGCTGCACCTGATCGCGCGCTTCGGCGGCCCCGCCCGCCTGGCGGAAGCGGTCGCCGCGACGGAGGGGGGCGCGCTGTTCGCCCTGTGGGTGACCGATCCGCCGGAGGGCGCGCTGCGGGCGGTCCGCGCCGGCGCGACCTTGCGGCTCGAGGGGGGCAAGCAGTTCTGCTCAGCCGCGGGGCACGCGACGCATGCGCTGGTCACCGCCGAGATGGAGGACGGCCGCCGCATGCTCGTCCTGCGGCTCTCCGCCGGGGAGCGCGTCACGCCGTTGCCCGCGCCGCTGCAGGGGATGCGCGCCGCCCTGACCGGGGCAGTGGACTTTACCGGCTGCGAGGTGCCCGACTCGGCGCTTCTCGGGGCGCCGGGCGACTATCTGCGGGAGCCGGACTTCTCCGCCGGCGCCTGGCGCGGGTCGGCCGCGGCGGCGGGCGGGCTGATCGCGCTGGTGGACGCCACGATCGCCCAGCTTCGTTCGAGCGGGCGCTTCGACAGCCCGCACACGCGGGCGCGGGTCGGCACCATGCTCGCCGGCCGGGAAGCCGCCCGCCTGTGGGTCCAGGCGGCGGCACGCTGCGCGGAGGACCCGGCCGCGGACACCGACCATCGTGTCGCGACGGTCGGCCTCGCGCGCATCGCGGTCGAGCGGGCCTGCCTGGAGGCGATGCAGCTCGCGCAGCGTTCCCTCGGCCTGACGGCGTTCCGGGTCGGCAATCCGGTCGAGCGGATCTGCCGCGACCTCGCCACCTATCTGCGCCAGCCGGCACCCGACGAGGTGCTGACCGAGGCGGCCACCTGGTTCGCCACCCATCCGACCGCAACGGTGCTCCGATGATCGAGGCAAGTGTGCTGCATGCCGCCTGGCGTTCCCTGCCGCTGGGCACGCTGGACGAGCTGGTGATGGGCGGCACCGGCCTGGTGCTCGCGCCTCACCCCGACGACGAGAGCCTCGGATGCGGCGGG
>MKTV01000087.1:20150-44498 GCA_001898425.1 Rhodospirillales bacterium 69-11 | reverse complement strand
ACCGCCTCTGGTCGTGATCCTGACGGACGGTGCCGCATCCCATGCGTCCGCGAGCTACCCGCCGGAGCGCTTGCGCCGCGTCCGCGCGAAGGAGGTGGCGCAGGCCGTCGATCTGCTGGGACTGCCGCGCGACCGGCTGCACCGGTTCGACTATCCCGATGCCGCGGCGCCGCAGGACGGACCGGATTTCGAGGCGGCGGTCACGCGGGTGGAGGCGCTGCTGCACGATGCCCCGGAGTGCCGGACGGTGTTCGCCCCCTGGATGCAGGACCCGCACGGCGATCACGTCGCCGCGGCGCGCATCGCCGAGGCGGTGGGCCGGCGGACCGGCATCCGCGTGCTGTCCTATCCCGTCTGGGGCTGGACGATCCCGCCTGGCACCGAGGTGCCGACGGAGCTCCCCACCGGGTGGCGGCTCGACATCGCGCCGGTGCTGGCAGCGAAGCGGCGTGCGATCGAGGCGCACCGGTCGCAATACGGCGACCTGATCACCGACGACGTGTCCGGCTTCCGCCTGCCCGAGGAATTGCTGACGCCGTGCATGCAGCCCTTCGAGGTGTACTTCCACCCATGATCGCGACGCGCGCGCCCCAAGCCTGCGGCAATCCGCCCCCGCGGCCCGTCGCCCGGCGCAGTCCGCCCCCAGGGCCCGGCGCCCACCGCAGTCCGCCCCCACGCCCCGGCGCGCGCCGTAACCCGCCCCCACGGCCCGACGCCCGCCGTGCCCCGCCCTTTCCGTCATGGCCGGCCGTCGAGCCGGCCATCCCCACCAGCACCCATGCCCCACATCCGCGCCTCCCGCCCCGCTCGGACGGGCAGCCCGTCGCCGCATGAAGTCCCGCACGCCGGCCCATTTCGCCGCGCTGTACGCGCAGGCCGAGGACCCCTGGCACTACACGAACAGCACCTACGAGCGCCGCAAATACGACCACACCCTCTCGGTGCTCGGCCGCCGCCGCTTCGTCGCGGCGCTGGAGGTCGGCTGCTCGATCGGCGTGCTCACCCGCCGCCTCGCGGGCCGCAGTGATCGCGTGCTGGGGATCGACGCGGTCTCTGCGCCGCTGGAAGCGGCGCGCGCACGCTGCGCCGACCTGCCCTCGGTGCGGTTCGCGCGGATGCAGGTGCCGCGTGCCTGGCCGCGGGGTCGCTTCGACCTGATCGTCCTGTCCGAACTGCTCTACTTCCTGACCCCGCGCGACATCGACCGCTGCGCCGCGCGCGTCATGCGCAGCCTGCGGGCGCCGGGACGGGTGCTGCTGGTCGGGTGGCGCGGGCGGTCGGACGATCCGGTCTCGGGCGAGGTCGCCATCCGACGGTTCATCGCCGCGACCCGCGGCCGGCTCCGCCCGCTGCGTCACGCGCGCCGCCAGGGCTATCGGCTCGACCTGCTGGCACGCTAGAGAATTTCCGGCTCACTTTCGCTCGCCTGAAATGCTCTAGCTCATTGTTGGGTCGCGTGATTCACGGCTTCGGCGAGTTCGCCTCCGCCGATCACGCGCCAAGCGGGCGCAGCCGGCCGAGGAACAGCTCCGTCACATGCGCCACGCTGTCCTCGTAGAAGTCCGGGTCGGACAGGTCCCGATCGCGGAGCGCGCGAATCTGGGTGGCGAAGTCGGCGAAGTGCTGCGTGGTCGCCCACAGCGAGAAGATCATCTGGTGCGGATCGATGGGCGCGATCAGGCCGGCCTCGATCCAATGGCGGATCACCGCCGCCTTGGCATCGACGGCGGGCCGCAGCACGGTACGGAGCCGGCCGTCCAGCACGGGCGCGCCCTGCATCACCTCCAGGCAGAACAGCCGGCTCGCCGCCGGATTGTCGCGGGAGAATTCCATCTTCTTCGCGATGTAGGCGCGGATGGCGGCGGCCGGGTCGGCGTCGGGCCGCAGCTCGTCCAGCGGCACCAGCCAGCCCTCCAGCACGTCGGCGAGCACCGCGGCGTAGAGCGCTTCCTTGCCGGAGAAATAGTAGATCAGGTTGGATTTCGACACGTCCGCCTGCTGGGCGACCGCCTCCAGCGTGGTGCCCTCGACCCCGTAGCGGGAGAACAGGTCGAGCGCCGCGTCCAGGATCACCGCGCGCTTCCGCTGGGCCATGCGCTCGCGCCGCGTGGGGGCCTCGGCGAACGCGGTCATCGGCGGGCCCGGTCGTCGGCCAGCCGGTCATCGCCCAGCCGGTGTTCGGCCCGATCAGTCATGCGCGGCGAGGAACGGCATCATCACGGACTCGAACGCGTCGGGCGCGGTGACGTTCACCGCATGACCGCCCCAGGGCAGCGTGTGCAGCGTCGCGTTCGGCAGGCCGGCGGCGAGCGCGTCGGATTGCTGCGGCGCGACCAGCATGTCGTCCTGGCTGGCGACCAGCAATGTCGGCGTGCGGATCTCGGGCAGCAGCGGCCGCGCGTCGAAGCGCAGCAGCGCGTCGATCCGGCGCCGGAGCGTCGCCTCGCCCTGGAAATGCGCAAGCCCGTTCGCGTCCTCCGCCTCCAGCCGTGCCGCATTCCCGGCCATCCAGGCGGCGGGGTAGAGGAACAGCGGCTGCGCGCGGACATAGGCGGCCGGCCCGCTGCCGCCCAGCAGGGCGAGCCGCGTCTCGAAGCAGCGTCGCGTGTGCGCATCGGCCGCCGCCCAGCCGTTCACCACCACCAGCGCCCGCAGGCGTTCGGGTGCGGCCTGGGCGAGCGCCAGGCCGACGAGCCCGCCCAGCGCGTGGCCGACGAAATGGCAACGCTCGATCCGCGCCGCGTCGAGCATGGCGGCGACCTCGGCGGCCATGTCGGCGATGGCGTATCCGTCCGGCAGGTCCTGCCGGTTCCGCCCGGTGCCGCGCTGGTCGTACGCCAGCACGCGATACCGCCGGCGCAACGCGGTCATCTGCGGCGCCCAGTATCCGGCGAGCCCGCCCAGCCCCGCCGAGAGCACCACGAACGGTGCGTCCGGCGCGGGACCCTCCAGCAGGTCGTAGTGCAACAGGGTCATCGTGCGGCGCTGCGTGCGGGCCGGATCACGCCTTGGTCCCGACATGTGCGACGGAGGAGATCTCCACCAGCGCCTGCGGCTTCACCAGCCCGCACTGGATGCAGAACCGCGCCGGCTTGTCGCCGGGGAAGTAGCGCGCATAGACTTGGTTGATCGGCGCGTAGTTCGCCCAATCCGTCAGGAAGATCATGTTGTAGGTGACGTCGGCCATCGTGCCGCCCGCTTCCTCCACCACGGCCTTGATCGACTCGAGCACATGCTCCGCCTGCGCCGCGGCATCGCCCGGATGCACCACCTCGAGGTCGGGGCCGAGCGGCAGCATGCCGGAGACGTAGAGGACGTTGTCGGCCATGGCGCCGGGCGAGTACGGGGCGAGCGGCTTGCCCGCGCTGGGCGGGATGATCGGGATCATCGGCATGGAAGCTCCATCAGGCTGAGAAACAGTCGCGGAAATCCTCGACCGAGGCGACCCAGCCGAAGAACGTCTCCACATTGAACAGCGTCGCGTCCTGGATGAATCCAGGCCCCGCGTGATGCGTCGCGTCGTGCAGCAGGATGCCGAAATACTCCAGGAAGAACCCGTCGCGCAGCGTCGACTCGACACAGACGTTGGTGGCGATGCCGGTGAAGACCAGCGTGCGGATGCCGCGCGCGCGCAGCATGCTGTCGAGCGCGGTGTTGAAGAACGCGCTGTAGCGCGGCTTCGGCACCACCAGGTCGCCAGCCTGCGGCTGCAGCGCATCCACCAGCGCGTAGTCCCAGCCCCCCTTCGCGAGCAGCGTGCCCTGCAGCTCCGGCCGCTTGCGCATCGTCTTCAGCGCGTTTGACTTGTGCCAGTTGGGGGAGCCGGGTCCGCCGGCCTCCACGTAGTCGCGGTCCCAGCCGTTCTGGAAGAACACGACCTGGATCCCGGCCTTGCGGGCGATCGCGATCGTCTCGCCGATGCGCGCGATCGCCGCCTCTGCGCCCGACACGTCGAAGCCTGCGAGGTCGAGATAGCCGCCCTTCGTCGCATAGGCGTTCTGCATGTCCACCACGATCAGCGCCGTTTCCGACGCGCGCAGCGTGATGGGCTCCGGCCGCGCGGGCAGCGTGACGACGTTCGGGGCATCCTGACGCAGATATCCGGCGGGTTCGGTCATGCGGCGGTCTCCTGCAAGGGGCGGACGCGTGTGCGGCTGCGCATCAGCGGCTGCACGTGCTGCCCGAACATGTTCACGCCCGCGACGAAGTCGTCGAAGGTCAGCAGCACGCCGTCGAGGCCAGGGATCGTGGCGACGCGGTCGAGCATCCGCGCGATCGTTTCGGGGGAGCCGACCAGCGTGCCCATGTTGATGTTCACCGCCGAGGACGGGTCGATCATCTGCTTGACGTTGGTGTCGCCCGCCGAGTGCTGGTCCGCGTTCGCCTGCTGTGTCAGCCAGGACAGCGCCTCGGTGTCGGCGCCCGCCTTGTAGTGCTCCCACTTGGCGGCGGCGGCCTCGTCGGTTTCGTCCGCAATCACCATGAACAGCGCGTAGGAACCGATCCGCCGGCCCGATTGCGCCGCGATCTCCTGCATGCGGGCGACGGTCGGGGCGCACGCCTCCGGCGTGTTCAGGCCCTTGCCGAAGCAGAAATTGTAGTCGGCGTGCCGCGCGGTGAATTCCATGCCGGCCTCGCTCTGGCCGGCGCAGATCAGCTTCATCGGCACCTGCGGCTGCGGCAGCAGCCGGCAATCGTCCATCTGGAAGAAGCGGCCCTTGAAGTCCGACCGTCCCGTCTCCCACAGCTCGCGCATGACGGTGACGTATTCGGCGGCGAACGCGTAGCGATGGCCGAAATACGCGTCCCCCGGCCAGATGCCCATCTGCGAATACTCGGGCTTCTGCCAGCCGGTGATCACGTTCAATCCGAACCGCCCGTGCGAGATGCTGTCCAGCGTCACGGCCATGCGCGCCGCGATCGCCGGCGGAATCGCCAGCGTGGGCACCGTCGCGAAGATCCGGATGCGCGAGGTCACGGCTGCGAGCCCGGCCATCAGGGTGAAGGAGTCGAGGTTGTAGTCCCAGAACTCGGTCGCGCCCCCGAACCCCCGCAGCTTGATCATCGACAGCACGAAGTCGAGCCCATACCGCTCCGCCGTCTGCACGATCTCCTTGTTCAGATCGAAACTCGGCTTGTACTGCGGCGCGGTGCGCGAGATCAGCCAGCCATTGTTCCCGATGGGGATGAAGACGCCGATTTCCACGATGCGCTGCTCCTGGTCACGCGGGGCCTGGGCTGCAAGCGATGTGCCAGCGGGGAGCGGCGGAAAACATGGACCATCTGGTCCAATTTGGTCCGTATGGTCCAAAATTGCGGCAGGTCCCGCCCGCGCCGTAGGCAACCGCCGCACGTGCGGCCGGACGCTGCCCGCATCACCGGCTGGCACGCAGCCTGCAATGCCGTTCGCGAAGGACAATCGAGGGGTTCGGGGCTCATGACCCAACACGCGGCCGATACGGGCATCGCGCGCCTGCCGATCATCGACATGACGGGCCTGGGCGAGCCCGGCGCCGACGCCCGCATCGCCGCGGAACTCGACGACGCGTTCTCCCGCATCGGCTTCGCCTATTTCCGCAACATCGGCGTCGCCCCAGACCTGGTTGAGACGGTGTTCACCCAGTCCCGCCGGTTCCACGCCTTGCCGGGGGAGGCCAAGCGCCGCCTCACGATCAACGAATTCCATCGCGGCTACATGGCGCCCAACACATCGCAGATCGTCACCTCCAGCGTCGCCAGCGTGAAGCGGCCGAACTACAGCGAATCACTGATGCTGATGCACGAGGTGCCGCCCGACGACCCGCGCTACGGCGCGCGGCTGCAGGGGCCGAACCAGTGGCCGGACGAACTGCCCGGGTTCCGGGAGGGGGTCGAGGCCTACGACTCCGCAATGGCGGCGTTCTGCCAGAAGCTCTTGCATCCGATGGCTCGCGCCCTGGGTGTCGGCTATGAGGCGATCGCGCCGTTCTTCGCCCAGCCGACCACGTTCCTGCGCCTGCTGCACTACCCGCCGCAGCCGCCCGATGCGGACGACGAGACGTTCGGCTCCGCGCCCCACACCGATTACGGCTTCCTCACCGTGCTGGTGCAGGACAATGCCGGTGGGCTCGAGGTGCGGCGGCGCGACGGCACCTGGCTCCCGGCGCCGCCCGTCCCGGGCACCTGGGTCGTCAACGTCGCGGACATGCTGTCGCGCTGGACCAATGGCCGCTGGATGTCGACGCCCCACCGGGTGAGGAACCTCTCCGGCGGCGACCGTTTCTCCTGCCCCTACTTCTTCGACATGGACATGGAGGCGGTCGTGGAGTGCCTGCCCACCTGCACCGGTCCGGGCAATCCGCCGCTTCATCCCCCGGTCATCTATGGCGACTACCTCATGGAGCGCCTGAACAAGAACTACACCTACCGCAAGCCCGCCGCCTGAGCGGCCTGACTCCCGACGAAAGGACGCTCCATGCCCATCTCCCGCCGGCGGCTGCTCACCGCCTCCGCGCTCGCGCCGCTTGCCGCACCCGCTCTCGGGCGGCTGACCGGTGGCGCACACGCCGACGATGCGCCGCTCGTCGTCAACACCTATGGCGGCCGCTGGGGCACGTTCTGGCGGGACCAGTTGCTGCCGAAACTCCAGCCGATCGTCGGCCGGCCGGTGCGGCTGGAGATCGGGCTCGGATCCGCCTGGGCGGCGGCCTTCCGCGCGGCGGGCAAGGCCAACCCGCCTTTTCCCTGCCTGATGACCAACGAACGCTACGCCGTCTCCCTGCGCGCGGAGGGCTACTTCGCGCCGCTCACCACCGCGCAGGTCCCGAACCTCGCGCAGGTCGCCGAGGTCGCGCGCTACAAGGACGACATGTCGGTCACCGGCATGATCTCGCCCTTCGGCATCGTCTATCGCACCGACATGGTGAAGACGCCGCCCAAGTCGTGGCGCGAGCTGTGGAACCCTGCCTACAAGGGACAGATCGGCTTCTATTCCGTCGACAACTCCGCGGCGATCATGATGGTCATGCTGGCCGGCAAGCTGTTCGGCAAGGGCGAGCAGGATATCGAGAGGGGCGTCGCCAAGATCGCCGAACTGAAGCCGTTCCCGCAGGCGGCCTTCAGCGGCCAGCTCTCGCCGATGCTGGCGCAGGGCCAGGTGTCGATCGCGCCGCTCGACTACGGCGAGGCCTATGCGCTCAAGAAGAAGGGCGTTCCCATCGGCATGGTCGTGCCGGAGGACGGCGTGCTGATGTACGACCAGTCCTTCAACATCGCCGCCGCCTCGCCGCAGAAGGACCTCGCGGCCCGCTACCTCGATTTCATCCTCAGCCCCGAGATCCAGCTCATGCTGGCGAAGGAGTTCTACGTCGCGCCCGTCAACAAGACGGTGAAGCTGCCCGACGAGCTGAAGGAGGCGATCCCCGTGTCGGGCGATGCACTGTCGTCCATCCTGCGGTTCGACTGGGCCTTCGCCGCGGCGAACCAGCCGCAGATCTCCAAGCTGTGGTCGGCTTCGATCTGACCGGCGCCGCATGACCGAAATCCGTATCGCCGGCCTGCGCAAGAGCTTCGGCGGCCAGCCGGCGCTGGTCGACGTCGCGCTCGACGCGGCCCCCGGCGAGATGGTCACGCTGCTGGGACCGAGCGGCTGTGGGAAGACGACGACGCTGCGGTGCGTGGCGGGGTTTCTGGCGCCCGATGGCGGCGACATCCTGGTGGATGGACGCAGCATCCTGGACGTGCCGCTGCGCCGACGCGATTTCGGCGTGGTGTTCCAGAACTACGCGCTCTTCCCGCACATGACCGCGGCGGAGAACGTCGCCTACGGCTTGCGCGTGCGGCGAATCGCGGCAGGTGAGATCGCGCGCCGCGTCGCCGCCTCGCTCGAGGAGGTGGGGTTGACGGGCTACGGCGATCGCCTGCCGCGCACGCTGAGCGGCGGGCAGCAGCAACGCGTCGCCCTGGCGCGGGCGCTGGTGATCCATCCCCGCCTGTTGCTGCTCGACGAGCCGCTGGCGAACCTGGATGCGCAGTTGCGGCAGGAGATGCGGGCACTGATCCGCGCGGTGCAGCGGCGGCAGGGCATCACCGCCTTCTACGTCACGCATGACCAGGCCGAGGCGATGGCGAGCTCCGACCGCGTCGCGGTGATGGAGCGCGGCCGCGTCGCGCAGTTCGCCACGCCGCGTGAGATCTATCAGCGCCCGGTCTCCCGCTACGTCGCAGCCTTCACGGGCGAGGCGAGCGCGCTTGCCGTCACGATCCGCGCGCTTGGAGTGCCGGGGCGCTACACGGTCGCGCTGGACGACGCGCAACTCGAGGTGTCCGGCGCACCCGGCCTGCGGCCTGGGCACCGGCACTTCCTGATGGTCCGGCCCCAGGCCGTGTCGTTCGGCGCGTCCGGTCTCGAGGGCGTGGTGCGGGACGTGGCGTTCTTCGGCGCCACCCAGCAGGGCGAGGTCGCGCTGGGGGACCAGCGGTTGCGCTTCGTGACCGATCCGAACGAACGGGTGGTTGCAGGTGAGACGGTGCATGTCCGGCTGGATCCCGCCCATGCGTGGCTGATGCCGGAAGCGGTCGCGTGAGCACGACGGAGGCGCCGGCGGCGCGGCGCGTGCAGGTGGGTGACGGCGCGCAGGGGGATGGGCGCGCGCCCCCCGATCGCCCCCTCACCCCAACCCTCTCCCGCAAGGGGAGAGGGGGCGAGGGGTGGGGAGGGCACGATGTCTGGGCCTCGCCCTGGCTGCTGGCGGCGCCGGCCATCGTGCTGCTGGTGCTGTTCCTCGGTGCGCCTTACGCCGACATGGTGGTGATGAGCCTGCGCACCGCCGGACATGGCGCGCCGTACGGCAGCGGGTTCACGCTGCACCACTATGCCGAAGCCCTCGGCAATCCCGTCTATCTCGGCGCGCTCGGGCGCAGCCTGCTGCTGGGCGGGATCGTGACACTGGGCTGCCTCATCCTGTCCTACCCGGTCGCGCTGCATCTCGCGAAAGCCGGCCGCTCGCACCTGTTCTTCTATGCGATCGTCATCTCGCCGCTGCTCGTCGGCGTGCTGGTGCGCAATTTCGGCTGGCTGATCATCCTGTCGGTCAGCGGGCCGCTGAACCAGGTGCTGCGCGGCCTCGGCCTGATCGATGCGCCGTTGCGACTTCTCTTCACGCAGGGCGCCGTGGCGCTCGGCCTGATCCACGTTTTCGTGCCCTTCATGGTGCTGCCGATCGCCGGCGCCCTGCGCAAGGTCCCGCCCGACCTCGCAGACGCGTCCGAGGCGCTGGGCGCCGGCCGCTGGCACACGTTCTGGCACGTCACGCTGCCGTTGAGCTTCCCCGGCATCCAGGCCGGCACGATCCTCGTCTTCGTCCTCGCGGTCAGCGCCTATGTCACGCCCGCGCTGCTGGGCGGGCAGGGCCGCACGTTCCTGTCGATCCTGACCGTGCAGGAACTCCTGGGCTCCTTCGCCTGGCCGCTGGGCGCCACGCTCGCGCTGGTGATGGCGGCGGCGATGGGGCTCGTCGTGCTGGCCTTCCTGTTCGCGACGCGGCGGCTGGCCGAGAGGACCGCGCGATGAGGCTGACCCTGCGCCTCGGCGGCGGCTTCGTCCTCGCGCTGATCTACGGCTTCATCCTGCTGCCGCTGGTCGTCGTGTTCGCGAGTTCGCTGACCGCGGGCGAGCTGATGCAGTTTCCGCCGCAAGGCCTGTCGCTCCGGTGGTTCGCCCGCTTCTTCGCCGACCAGGCGCTGATGCAGGCCCTGGGCCTCTCGCTGCAGGTCGCCGCGATCACCACGGTCATCGTGACCGTGATCGGCACCATGGCGGCGCTCGCCCATCGCGCGCTGAACGGCTGGTCGAAGCGCTGGCTGCGCACCGGCCTGCTGCTGCCGCTGCTGCTGCCTGAGTTGCTGACCTCGATCGGCCTGCTGTTCTTCCTGTATCGCATCGGCCTCGGCAAGACGCTGGTCGGGCTGCAGATCGCCCACGCGGTGGTGACGCTGCCCTTCGCCTTCGTCTCCATCGTCGCGGCGCTCGACCAGCTCGACCCGGCGCTCGAGGACGCGTCCAACAGCCTCGGCGCCAGCGCCTGGGACACGTTCCGCCGCGTCGTGCTGCCGCTGGTGCGCGGCGGGATCGTCACCGGGGCGCTGTTCGCCTTCGTGACCTCGTTCGACATGTTCACCGTGTCGTTCCTGCTGAAGCCGATCGGCGGCAACACGCTGCCGCTCGCGCTGTTCGACTACCTCTCCTACGACTACGACCCGACCGCCGCCGCGGCCGCCGCCGTCAGCGTGCTGCTGGCGATCGCGGGCGTGGTCGTGATCGAGAAGCTGGTCGGGCTGCGCAACCTCTGATCCCGTTCACGCGGCCGCCGCGTGCAGCCGCGCCACGACGCCGGCCATCAGATCCACCTGCCGCGCCAGCCGCAGGATCGCGTCCGTTCCCGGCAGTTCGGGTCGGGGCGGGAGGGCGGGATCGCCCGATCCCACATGCTCGAGCCCGGCGACGATCCAGGCACCCCAGCCGGCGAGCGCCGCGTCCGGCACGGTGTCGCGCGCGCCGGCGGCTTCGAACTGCAGGACCGACAGCCGGCCGGCGCAGCGGCGCAGGGCCGCGTCGATCACCAGCGCCGCCTCGAGCTGCCCGCCCGCCCCGGTGCGCGGCTCCAGCAGGGCGCGGTTGATCGTCGCCTCGAACGTGTTGGTCGCGATGCCCGCCTCCCGCCGCGCGCGGTCCAGCGCCGCCCCGTCCCCCGGCCGCAGCAGGTGGGCGAACACCGCCTCCGCATAGCGCGCGTGGGCGACGATCGCCTCCCGCGCGCCCGAGGCGACATGGGCGGGCTCACGCGTCGGCCAGAGCAGGAAACTCGCCGCCACCGCGATCACGCCGCCCAGCGTGGTCAGGGCCGCGCGGGCGCCGGTGATCAGCCACTCGCTTGCGCCGGGTTCGGCGGTCTCCACCAGCAGCACCACGAGCGGCGTCAGGCCGAACATGAACAGCCCCAGGCTCACCGACCGCACCGTGAAGGCCACGACGGACAGCGGGAACATCGCGGCGGCGATCGACAGCGGGGTCGTGCAGACGGCGGCGATCAGCGCGGCGATGGCGCCCCCCGCGGCGGTGCCCAGCACGCGTTCGACGGCGCGCGCATAGGTCAGGGCGAAGAACGGCTGCACGGTCGCGATGATCGTGATGGTCAGCCAGTGGTCGTAGGGCGTGAACCACCACATGGTGAAGGCGAGCGCCGGGGCCGCCGCGGTCACCGCGCGCAGCGAATGCCGCAGGATCGGGGAGCGCCAGGTCAGGTTGGTGCGCAGCGGCTGCCACAGCCGCTGGGCGAGCGGCGGAGGCCGGCCCGCCGCATCGGCGCCTGGCAGCAGGTTCGCGGGCACGGCCAGGGTCTGCGCGATCCGCAGCCGCTCCACGAGGCGCTGCACCAGGACCCGCATCGGATCTCCCGGGCTGAGCTGCTCCCCCTCCCGCGCCAACCCGTCGATCGCGCGCCGGATCCGCGGATGGGCGGCCGGATCGTCGGTGACGATGATCTCCCCGAGGACCAGCAGAACCGGGCGCAGGCGGCGCAGAAGACGGGCGGCGGCCGCACGGTCCTGGGGGGACGCGTGTTCCAGCAGTTCCCCCAGGGCAATCAGCACGCCGAAGACCTGGTCCGCGGTCTCCAGCCGGATCAGGCTCTGGGCGGCGCGGGCGCCGGCTGGGCCACGGGCCCGCAATGTGTCGACGACCTGGGCACGGGCCGTCTCCAGCGCCTGCCGGACGGCGCCGCGATGGGCGCGGGCGTGGCGTTCCCAGGCGGCGGGGTCGTTCTCCCTCGACCCCAGCAGCCCGCGCAGGTCGCCCGACAGCAGCGCCAGCCGGCGATACGCCTCGGCGACGGCGCGCCGCGCCGGCAGGAACGGGTGCAGCGGCCAGAGCGCGAGCGTCAGCACGGTCGCCCACAGGCCGCCACCGATGAAGGCCGAACCGAGCAGGGCGGCCTGTCC
Source organism: Rhodospirillales bacterium 69-11 (assembly GCA_001898425.1). GTDB lineage: Bacteria > Pseudomonadota > Alphaproteobacteria > Acetobacterales > Acetobacteraceae > Rhodopila. The sequence continues at coordinate 32,522 of MKTV01000087.1, read as the reverse complement.
GGGATCGGTGAGGCCGCGGTCGAGGGAGAGCACGATCACGGTCGAGAGCAGGGCCCCGAGCAGTTGCGGGGACTGTCCGTAGACGCGGCTGAAGCTGGCGCAGAACAGGGCGGCCAGTCCGACCGGCAGCGCCACCGGCATCCCCAGGCCGCGGATGAGCCCGAGGCCGGCGGTCAGCAGCGCGCCCAGTGCGGTGAACCCCAGCAGCACCGGCAGGCGCCGCCGGATCGGCCCGCCGGGATCGCAGATGCAGGTCAGCATGGCGGCGAGCGCGGCTTCCCCCAGCAGGTGCCAGCCGACCCATTCGTCCAGCGCGATGATGGCCGCGACGGCGAGAGCCGCCCGCACGCCCTCCAGCACGCTGATGCCCTGGCGGTTCAGGCTGATCGGCAGGCGCCGGAGGTCTTTCGGGATGCGGTCCGCCATGGGCTCCTGGTGTCGGCGCGGCGGCAGACCATCTCCCGGCGCGTCGATGCGGGGCAAGCGCCCTTCGCGTCCGGACGCGACGAGTGCCCCTGCGCGGGCCGGGCGAGGGGACGCGCGGGTGAGGCGAAGGCGCGCGCAGGTGAGGCGAGGGCGCGTGCGGATGCCGTGGCGCGGGGGCCGCGGCCTGCCGCGATCGGGCCGGCTCGCGAACCTGTCACTGCCCTTGCGGGGCCGGCACCGATACGAACGCTGGACCGTTCCGGAACATTCCGCCCATGTCCCATGTCGACTCGCCGCCTTCCCAGACCTGCGTCGGGTGCGCGGGCGGAATCGCGGCCCCGATGCCGTTCAGCATGGCGTTCCAGCCGATCGTGGATCTCGGCGCGGGGCGGGTGCGGGCGTACGAGGCGCTGGTGCGCGGTCCGCACAGTGAACCCGCCGCGACCGTGCTGGCGCAGCTCACGCCCACGAACGTCTACGCCTTCGATCAGGCGGCCCGCGTCCGTGCCATCGAACTCGCCGCGCAGCTCGGGATTGCGGAGCGCAACGCGTCGGTGTCCATCAACTTCAAGCCGGGCGCGATGTACCGGCCGCAATCCTGTGTGCGCCCGACGCTGGCGGCCGCGCGGCGCACCGGCTTCCCGCCCGATCGCATCGTGTTCGAACTCACCGAGGACGAGCGGGTCGGCGACTTCGCCTTCCTGCGCGAGATCTTCGAGGTCTACCGCGCCAACCGGTTCTCGACCGCGATCGACGATTTCGGCGCGGGCTATGCCGGACTGACCCTGCTGGCCGAGTATCAGCCGGACTGGGTCAAGCTGGACATGGCGCTGGTCCGCGGCCTCGACGGCGACGCGGCGCGACGCGCGATCGTGGCCGCGGTGGTCGGCATGTGCGGCGCCCTGGGCGTGGGCCTGATCGCGGAGGGGGTGGAGACGCGCGCCGAACTCGACGCGCTGCGCAGCCTGGGCGTCACGGTGTTCCAGGGCTACCTGTTCGCCAGGCCCGCCTTCGAGCGGTTGCCGGACGTGGCCCTGTAGATCACGCGCGCCGGGTTGCGGGTGCGACGGCGGGTGCGGCGCGGCCGCCGACCAGCCAGCAGCCGATCGAGGCGGTGACGAGGCCGGCGACCGAAAGGCCGGTCAGCCGCTCTCCCAGCAGCGCCCAGGCGAGCACCGCCACCGTGCCCGGGACCAGGTAGAACGTCGCGCTGGTGCGTGCCGCGGTGCCGCGCGCCAGCATCGCGGCATACAGCGCCATCCCGCCCAGCGACACCATCACCGTGTTCCACGCGACCGAGGCGAGCACCACGTCCGACAGGTCCCAGCGTGGCACTTCCAGCAGCCAGGTTCCGGCCACGGCGACGATCGCGGCGCCGAGGAACTGCGCGGTCACGCTGGGCAGCAGCGGCACGCCCCGGCAGAAGCGGCCGAAATACAGCGTGCCCGACACGAGGCCGAGGACGCCGACGAAGGCGAGCACCAGGCCCTGGAAGCGCAGCGCGCTCTCGAACGCCGCATGGCCGACCACCAGCCCGACGCCCGTCATGCCCAGCAGCAGGCCGGCCCATTGCCGGGGGCGCAGGGGTTCGTGGAGCAGCACCACGCCCAGCACGGCGGTGAGCAGCGGCGTCAGCGACTGCACCAGCGCGATCTGGGCCGAGGGCGCGAGCGTCAGGCCGACATGCGGCGCCATCAGCCCGACCGCGTTCAGCAGCACCCCCGCGACCGCGCAATGCAGCCAGCGGCCGCCGCCGAGCGGCCGCCAGGAGCGGCGAAGCAGGAGCATGGCGAGCAGCAGGACGACCGAACAGCCGACCAGCCGGATCGCCACGAACAGCAGCGGCGAGAGATGCTGCAGGCCCGCGCGGGCCGCGACGAAGGACGAACTCCAGAGCAGGACGAAGCCGAACGGCGCCAGCCGCGTCAGCCCATCCGCCTCCCGCACCCCCGCTACGCCGTCGCGCTCGGCCGGGCCTTCATCCGTTCGTACCAGGCCATGATCGCCTGGTTCTCCGGGTTCAGCGGTTGTCCGACCCGCGCGCCGAACTCGAGGAAGCAGAACAGCAGGATATCGGCCAGCGTCAGCCGATCGCCCGCGATGAAGCTGCGGCCGCGGATCAGCCCGTCGAGCCAGGTCAGGCGCTCCTGCGCGATCTGCTTCAGATCGTCCGCGGCCTGGGGAATGCAGTGCACACGGGTGCGGAACATCTCCAGCCCCTCGGCGAAGCGGAAGCCGTTGCCCAGTGGCTCGAGGATGTTGAGGTCGATGCGGCGCACCCACATGCGCGTCTCCGCCCGTTCCTCGGGCGTGCGGCCGATCAGCGTCGAACCGGCGGGGCCGATCTCGTCGAGGTATTCGCAGATCGCGGTGATCTCGGTCAGCACGAGGCCGTCGTCGAGTTCCAGCGCCGGCGTCTGGCCGGCCGGGTTCTTGCCCATGTAGGCCGGCTGGCGGTTCTCGCCCCTGCGCAGGTCGACGCTCTGCACCGGGAGGCCGCTGATGCCGCGTTCGGCCATGAACATGCGGACGACCTTCGGATTCGGACCGACCGAGTCGTAGAACAGCATGACGTCTCTCTCCCCTTGGCTGCGCGACCTTAGCATGCGCGATGTGAGGCGGGAGGCACCCTGTCCCCGCTCGTCATGACCGGGCTTGACGATGGAGGAGCGGGAGGAACCCCGTCCCTCCGCTCCCACGCGTCCTGGCCGGGCTTGACCCGGCCACCCTCACCGGCACCGTGCTGCAAGGATGGCCAGTCATGACGATCGGGGACGGAGGGCATGTGCCGACGCGCCCGCGGACGTTATGATCCGGCAGGCACGAGGACGAGGCACGATGATCTCACGACGCAAGCTGGTGGCTGCAGGCGTGGCGGTGGCCGCGACGGCGCGGATGGGCGTGGCGCGGGCGCAGCCGGCGATGCCGGCGCCCGGCAAGCGCGCCTGGGCGGCGCAGCTTCCGGTCGTGCGGATGGGGCTGCTGGGCGGCGAGAACGATGCCGACCGCCTGGCTCGCGTCGACGGCTACAAGAAGCTGCTGGAGACCACGTTCGAGGTCCCGATCAAGTTGCTGGTGGCCGCCGATTATGCCGGCGTGATCCAGGCCTTCGCCGCGAAGCAGCTCGAGGTCGCCTACATGAGCCCCGCCGCCTATGCCGGCGCGTGGATCCAGAGCCAGGGCGACGTGCGGCCGCTCGTCGTGACGCAGGAGCAGGACGGCAGCACCTCCTACGTCTCGGTCATGTATACGCGGGCGGATAGCGGGATCACCTCGCTGGCCGACATGAAGGGACACTCGCTCGCCTGGGCGGATCCGAACAGCGCCTCGGGCTATCTGCTGCCCCGGGCCGAGTTCCGCGCCATGGGCATCGATCCGGAATCCGGCAAGTATTTCAGCCGCACCGGGTTCGCGGGCGGGCACGAACAGGGCGTCGTCGCGGTGCTGAACAAGCAGTACGACGCGGGGATGACCTGGACCTCGGGCGTGGGCGACGCCGCGGACGGCTACAGCCGCGGCGCGCTGCGCATGATGGTCGACAAGAAGATGCTCGACATGGACCAGTTGCGGATCATCTGGAAGTCCCGTCCGATCCTGAACGGGCCGCTGACCGTGCGGAAAGACACGCCCGAGGCGTTCCAGGAGGACATGCTCGCGTTCCACCTCGCGCTGCCGACCGCGCATCCCGACATCTACCACGCGGTGGACATGGGTGCCGGCAAAGGCTGGGTGCCGGTGCAGCACGCCGACTACCAGCCCTTCATCGACATGCTGCAGCAGGAGGCGGCGCAGCGGCGGCGGCGCTGATCCGCATGGCGGCGGGTGAGGCCAGCGCGGTCGGGGCCGCTCCGGTCACCCCCGAGACGGTCGAGGCCGCGTGGCGTACCCGCCGCCGCCTGCGGCTCCTTGCCGGCCTCGTCTGGGGGGCGCTGCTCTGCGTGGCGCTGCTCGTCTCCGCCCATGTCTCCGAGGTGTCGCCCGCGGCTTTGTGGGACGGGCTGCCGCGCGCCTGGTCGTATTTCGACCGCCTGATCCCCGACCTGCGCGCGCCCGTGCTGCTGCGCGGCACCGAGACCGAAGGCTCGTTCGCCTACTGGATGTACCGCGCCGATATCTGGCTGTGGTTGTTGTTCGAAACGAGCCAGATGGCCGCGCTCGCCACCCTGTCCGGCGCGGCGGTCGCGCTGCTGCTGTGTTTTCCCGCCGCCGCGAACCTGGCTCCCAACCGCGCCACCTACGTGATCTGCCGGCGCCTGCTGGAGCTGTTCCGCTGCGTGCCGGACATCGTCTATGCGCTGATCCTGGTCTGGACGTTCGGCGTCGGCCCGCTGGCCGGCATCATCGCCATCGCGCTGCACACGGTGGGGGCGCTGGGCAAGCTGTTCGCGGAGGCGGCGGAAAACGCCGACATGCGCCCTTGGGAGGCGATGACCGCGGTCGGCGCGACCTGGATGCAGTCGGTGCGCTTCGCCATCCTGCCGCAGGTGCTGCCCAACGTGCTGTCCTACGTGCTGCTGCGCTTCGAGATCAACGTGCGCGGCGCGACGGTCATCGGCTTCGTCGGCGCCGGCGGCATCGGGCAGGAGCTCTACTCGGTCATCAGCTTCAACTACTACCAGGAGATCGGCGCGATCGTGACGCTGATCGTGCTGGCCGTGTTCGCGATCGACCTTCTGTCGGAGCGGCTGCGCCATCGGGTGATCGGGGCGGCGGTGCGATGAGCGGGGCAGGGGATCTCGCCGCGCTGAAGGCCCGCTACCCGCGCGCATTCGGGGCGAGCCCCGGCCAGCGCGCGATGCGGATCGCCGGCGGGATCGCGGCGGCGGCCTGGCTGGTGGCGCTGCTCTGGTGGTTCGACATCACGCCCGCGCGCCTGAGCCGCGGCCTGTCCGGCCTGTTCGTCATCCTGCGCCAGATGGTGCCGCCCAGTCCCGGCGCGCAGTGGCAGGACATCCTGCAGGGACTGGCCGAGAGCGTCGCGATGGCGTTCCTCGGCACCTTCGTCGCCGCCTGCCTCGCCTTGCCGCTGGGATTCCTGGGCGCGCGCAACGTGGTGGTGAACCTGCTCGCGCATTTCTCGGTCCGCCGCGTGTTCGACGGGTTCCGTGGCGTCGACCAGCTCATCTGGGCGCTGGCCTTCGTCCGCGCGGTCGGGCTGGGACCCCTGGCGGGCGTGCTGGCGATCACCGCGGCAGAGATCTTCGTGCTGGCCAAGAGCTTCGCCGAGGCGATCGAGAACGCCGACCCGCGCCCGCGCGAGGCGATCACCGCGGCCGGCGGCACCCGGTTGGCCGAGATCCGCTTCGGCCTGCTGCCGCAGGTGCTGCCGGTGCTGCTGGCACAGGTGCTGTATGCGTTCGAGAGCAACACGCGCAGTGCCGCGATCCTGGGCGTGGTGGGGGCGGGCGGGATCGGGCTGCAGATCGCCGAACGGATCCGCGTCCGCTACTGGGACGAGGTCTCGTTCATCATCCTGCTGATCCTGGTCACCGTGGCGGTGATCGACTTCCTCTCGGCCCGCGTGCGCCGGCGGCTGGTGCGCTGAGGCGGGAGAAGGAGAGGTCAGGCTCCCCCTCCCCTTGCGGGAGGGGGCTGGGGGGAGGGGGTGCTGCGGCCGAGGTGGCGTTGGTGCCAGCGCCCCGGTCGCCCCCTCACCCCATCCCTCTCCCGCGAGGGGAGAGGGGGTTTTTGTGGGTGGTGCGGGCGAGGGCCCCGGTTGCCCCCTCACCCCATCCCTCTCCCGCGAGGGGAGAGGGGGGTTCTCGTCAGGCGCCGGGGACGGGTTCGCGGCGGATCACCACGCCTTCGGTGGGGCTCAGGCGCACCACGTTCACCGTCTTCGCCAGCTCCGGCGAGCCCGAGTAGTACGCCGGCACCGACCCATCGCCCACCGAGACCGCGCGGTCCCAGTGGCCGAGCGCGACGTAGTGCGCCTCGGTGGCGGCGAGGTCCTGGTCGCTGATCAGCCAGGACCGGTGCGCGTGGTCCTTCCACTCGTCGGGCGCCGCGTAGTGCCCGTGCGCCATGGCGACCTGCCAGGGCGTCGTGCGCGGCCGGGGCGCCCGCAGCGGGGACATGTCGTTGAAGTCGCGATGCGCGTGGCCCCAGATCTCGAGCCCGAACGGGTCGAAGCGCACCGCCTCGTCATGCGTGACGCCCAGCACGTGGACATGCGGCAGGTCGGTGATCCCCGCCTTGCGGAACAGGCAGTTCGGCAAGGCCGGGTCGTGGTTGCCCGGCAGGATCACCACCGGCATGCCCGACGCTTCCAGCATGGCGGCGGCGCGGCGGAGGATCGGGGCCGGCACGCGATGGTTGTCGAACGTGTCGCCGGCCAGCAGCAGCACGTCCGCCCGCACGGCCTGCGCGGTGGCGATCACGCGGCGCAGCCCCTCCGTCCCGTCATGGGCGTTCGCCTTGTGCCCGTCATCGACATGCAGATCGGAGGTATGGACCAGGACGACGTCCCGGTCGGGCAGAGTGCTTGGCATTCGGGCGTGTGTCTCGTTCTGGATCGGCGCCCGTCAGGAAGCGAGCACCTCGGAATGGTCCCGGAAATCGCGCCAAGGTCAAGCGCCGCCCGGGCGCGTCGCCAGACGGGTGTCACGTCTGGCGACGCGCCCGGTCCGGGTGGCCGAGGACGCGCGGTCGCGCTAGAGAACCAGGAAATCTCAGGAGGGAACGATGCGTCACGGCCGGATCTCGTTGGAGCTGCGCGACGGCGTCGCCATCATGACGCTGAACGATCCCCCGGTGCTGAATGCCTTCGGCCTGAAGCTGCGCGAGGACATGACCGAGGCGCTGGACGCGGTCGAATCCGGGTCCGCCCGCTGCCTGCTGATCACCGGCGCCGGCCGCGCCTTCTGCTCCGGCGCCAACCTGAACGACCCCGACCGGCCGCCGCGCGATCGTGCCGCCGAAGCGCGGGGCGAGGCCAAGAGCGACCTGGAATCCTGGTACAATCCGACCTTCATGCGGCTGCGCGCCTTGCAGATTCCGGTCGTGGCCGCGATCAACGGCATCGCCGCGGGGGCGGGCATGAGCCTCGCGCTGTCGGCGGACATCAAGATCGCCGGCCGGTCGGCCTCCTTCCTGCAGGCGTTCGCGCGGATCGGGCTGGTGCCGGATTGCGGCTCCTCCTGGATCCTGCCGCGCCTGATCGGGGTGGCCAGGGCGCTCGAACTCTCGTTGCTGGCGGAGCGTCTGCCCGCGGAGACGGCGCTCGCCTGGGGCATGATCAATCGCGTCGTGGACGATGCCGCGCTGATGGACGAGGCGGTGGCGACCGCGCGCCGCCTGGCCGAAGGGCCGCGGTCCCTCGGGCTGATCCGGCAGCTCTACTGGGAAGGACTGGAGAACGGCTACGCGGCGCAGCTCGCGCTGGAAGCCAAGCTGCAGAGCGTGGCCGGGCTGAGCGCGGATTACGGGGAAGGGGTGGCCGCGTTTCGGGAGAAGCGGGCGGCACGGTTCACGGGGCGCTGAGACGCGCCGGGTGGGCGCCGCGCCGCCTGACCGGCCGGCCGGAGCCCCGATCTCGATCGCACCGCCGTCGCGATCGGCGCCGCGCGGCAGGCCGGCGTGTCTCCCGGCAGGGCCGGGCGGAGCCGAGACGACCACCCAGATCGTCTCGGCCGTCGTTTGGACCCGAGGGGCGGGGCGTCAGCCCTTGGCGGCGCGTTTGCCGCCCTTGCGCCCACTCTCCCGCGGTGCCGCATCGGCCGATCGGCTGCGCCCAAGCCCGATCTTCTTCGCCAGCTCGGAGCGCGTCTCCGCGTAATCCGGCGCGACGACCGGGTAGTTCGAAGGCAGGCTCCACTTGCCGCGGTATTGATCTATCGTCAGCCCATGCTCCGTCATCAAGTGACGCTTGAGCATCGTAAGGCTCTTGCCGCATTCGAGGCAGACGATGTGGTCGGGGAAGACCGACTTCGTAATCGGAACCGCAGGCTTCGACTTCTCCGGCTCCGCCGGCTCGTTACCGACAGTCGCCAACGTCTTGTACACCTCGCGAATCAACGAGGGGAGCGCGTCGGGTGCCACCTCGTTCTTCGTCACGTGCGCACTGACGATCTGGGCGGTTAACGCCAATACATCTTCATTCATGATTTTTTGCCCCGTCAACCGAACTTACAGAGTATAGCGTAAGCGCAACTCAGTTGCGGCTGCTTGTCATACGAGCCGCAGGTCGGTCAAGAGAATACGGCATCCCCACTGGTGAAAAGCACCGCTTCACTGGCCCACCGGCAAGGAAAACAGCCGTCGATCCCGTACCGGATCACCTCGTGACGGAAAGTCGCCTGTGAAACGGCGGTTTCACGGACGGCAGGATCTTGATTTTTTACTTGGGTGTCCCAGACGCGGGAGGGGCCTCAGCGCCGGCCGCGCAGCGTGGTATGATATGGCATCGTCCACGGTCGGAGGGGTCGCTACCCAGGCATGAGCATCGGCATCGAAGTCTTCGTGATCCTGTTGCTCATCGTGGTGAACGGGCTGTTTTCCATGAGCGAACTCGCGCTCGTCTCGGTCCGCCGCGCCCGCCTCGCCGTGCTGGAACGCAAGGGCGTGCAGGGCGCCGCCGCCGCACGGGCGCTGGCCGACGACCCGCAACGGTTCCTGCCGACCGTCCAGGTGGGCATCACCCTGGTCGGCGTGCTCACGGGCGTGTTCGGCGGCGCGCGCATCGCCGGCCACCTGCAGGCCTGGTTCGAAACCATGCCGACCGTCGCACCCTTCGCCCAGACGCTCTCCCTGGCGCTCGTCGTGGTGCTCACCACCTACCTGACCCTGGTCCTGGGCGAACTCGTCCCCAAGCACCTGGCGCTGCGGCGACCCGAGGAGGTGGCGAGCCGGGTCGCACGCCCGATCACGCTGATGGCCAGGCTCACCGCCCCCGCCGTCTGGGTGCTGGGTTGGTCCTCCACGCTGATCCTGCGGCTGTTCGGGATGCAGCGGGCCGCGGAACAGAGCGTCACGGAAGAGGAGCTGCGCGCCCTGCTGGCCGAAGGCGCCCAGGCCGGCGTGCTGGAGATCGAGGAGCGCGACATGATCGAGCGCGTCCTCCGCCTCGCCGACAAGCCGGTGCGCGCCATCATGACGCCGCGCACCGAACTCGCCTGGATCGACCGCACCGACCCGCCAAAGGAGATCGCGGCCGCGCTCAAGGCCGCGCCGCATTCGCGCTTCGTGGTCTGCGAAGGGTCGGTCGACAACGTGGTCGGCGTGGTCCAGGCGAAGGATCTGCTGGATCGCATCCTGGGTGGCAGCGAACTCTCGGTCGGGGCCGCGCTGCGCCAGCCCATCGTGGTGCCGGACACCGTCACGGCGCTCGATGCGCTCGAACGGCTGAAGGCCGACCCGCTCGGCCTCGCGCTGGTGATGGACGAATACGGCAGCTTCGAGGGCGTGGTCACCGCGGCCGACGTGCTCGAGGCCATCGTCGGCGATCCCAGCGACACGGCGGGAAGCGCGACTGGGGCCGGGCAGACCGGCGAAACCTCGCTCACCATGGACGGCATGATGCCGGTGGACGAGCTGAAGGCGCGCCTCGCCCTGCCCGACCTGCCGGCCGAGGGCAGCTACCACACGCTGGCCGGGCTCGTGCTCGCGCTGCTCCGCCGCGTGCCGCGGGTCGGCGACCGGATCGTGTTCGCCGGCTGGCGCTTCGAGGTGCTGGCGATGGATGGGCGCCGGGTGGACAAGGTCCGCGCCGATCGGGAGCCCGTGCCGGATGCCGACGCCGCCGCGCGTCTCAGCCCCGCACCGACCTCCGCAGCGGACGGTTGACCGCCGGCGCGCGGCCGGGCACGCACGGCGCATGCCGGCCACCATCCGCCAATGCGCCATCCTCGCCGGCGGTCTCGGAACCCGCCTCGGGGAGCTGACCGCCCAGACGCCGAAGCCGCTGCTGCCCTGCGGCGATCGGCCGTTCCTCACCTGGCTGATGCGCGAACTCCAGCGCTTTGGGGTCGAGGAGTTCCTGCTGCTCACCGGCCACCTCTCGGCGACGGTGGAACGCGCGGTCGAGGATCTTGCACGTGCCCTTCCGCGGCCCGCCCGGATCACGCTGTCGGTCGAGCCGGTCCGCGCCGGCACGGGCGGCGCCGTGTTCCATGCGCGCGACCGGCTGGACGAGCGGTTCCTCCTCTGCAACGGCGATTCGTTGTTCGACGGCAACCTCGCCCGCCTGCTCGCCGCCGCGGACCCGGACGGCGGCACGGACCCCGCCGCGACCGCGCCCGACGGTGCGGAGGCCGCCTCGGCCGCATCCGCCGCCGGTCTTCCAGCAGCACAGGCCCCGCTTGGCTGGATGATGCTGCGGCGGCTGCCCGACGCGTCCCGCTATGGCGTCGTGACGCTGCAGGGCGACCGCGTCACCGCCTTCCGGGAGCGCCCAGCGCTCGGGGAAGCGGGGCTGATCAATGCCGGTCTCTACCTGCTGGATCGCCGCATCGTGGACCGGCTCGCCCCGGTCTGCTCCCTGGAGCAGGAGGTGCTGCCGCGCCTCGCCGCGGAGGGGGCGCTGCGAGGCGTGGAGGGCACCGGCTACTTCCGCGACATCGGCATCCCCGACGACCTCGCCCGCGCCCGCGCGGAACTGCCGCGGGTGCTGCGCCGCCGCGCGCTGTTCCTGGATCGGGACGGCGTGATCAACGTCGACCACGGCTATGTCGGCTCGCGCGACCGCTTCGAGTTCATGCCCGGCGCGCTGGCCGCGATCCGCGCGGCAACGGAAGCCGGCTGGCATGTCTTCGTTGTGACCAACCAGTCGGGGGTCGCGCGCGGCCTGTATACCGAGGCGGCGGTGCAGGCGCTGCTCGCCTGGGTGGCGGATGAGGCGCGCCGCACCGGCGGCACGATCGACGACGTCCGCTACTGCCCGTATCACGAGGCGGCGGCGCTGCCCGAGTACCGGCGCGCGAGCGACTGGCGCAAGCCGGGCCCGGGAATGCTGCTCGACCTGATCCGCGCCTGGGAGGTCGATCCGCTCCGCTCTGCCATGATCGGCGACCAGCCCACCGATCTGCAGGCCGCCGCGGCCGCCGGGGTGCCGGGGCATCTGTTCACGGGTGGGAACCTGCTCGACACCGTCCGTCCGATCCTGGCCGCCGGCTGACGCGGGCGCCAGCCGGGCGGCCGCTGCGTCCGCGCCGACCCTGCGGATGCCGCTGCCGCTGCCCGCGCGCGGGGTCGGCGGACCGTCGGCCGACTTTACACCCGGTTCGTCCGCCGGCCGGCCATCGGGTGGAACCCATTGTCGCAGCGGGCGAAATCGCGCTGGCACGGCACCTGCTATCGAGCTTGGCCCAGGCCTCGTCGCGGGGCCAACCCGGTGTGCACGAGTGGTGTCAGACATGGAAGCAGGGCGTCCCATCGCATTCGAACCGGCAGCATCCGGCCGGGGGATGCGCGCCTTCGCCTGCAGGGCATGGGTCCAGCGTCTCGCGCTCGCGGCCGTCGCGTCCGTGTCGTTCGCCGCCGCCGCCGCCGCCGCGGTGATCCACTACGAGACGACGTTCGGCCCGGCGGACATGGCCGACTTCGATCCGTTCGGCACGCCGATCCAGGTGCAGCTCCCGAAGTTCGACACCTCGACCTACGATGTCAGCAAGCTCATCGGGATCAACGTCAGCCTGTCGACGCAGGGGACCGCCGCGATCGACGTGTTCAACAACAAGACGACGACGCGCACCTCCACCTCCCAGTCCGTCGTCATCAACGTCGACATGGCCGGGCCGCTGGGTCTCACGATCAGCAACGCCCTGACCGCGAGCAACACCACCGCCGTCGCGGTTCCCGGGGGATCGAGCGTGACCATCCTCGGCCTGCCGATCATGGACTCGACGACGGCCAGCGTCGCGCCGGCGGACTGGGCGGCCTATGAGGGATCCGGCCTGCTCTACCTGACGCTGCTCGTCACGAACGACGGCGGGACCTATAGCGGCACCG
>MKTV01000087.1:9682-20117 GCA_001898425.1 Rhodospirillales bacterium 69-11 | reverse complement strand
CCATTCTGGGCGGCACCGTCGCGATCAGCTACGAGCTCGTCCCCGAACCGGTGGGTGTCGGCCTGTTCGGCATGGCGCTGGTCGGCACGGCCCTGGCCCGCCGCCGCACCCGCCGGGGCTGACGCCGGGCGCCGCCCGCCCGCCAGCGCCTCGCGGTGGGCGCCGTGCGGTCATCCGAGCGGGATCAGAACAGCTTGCCGCCGTTCGGCACCTTGAAGTCGGGCTTCACCAGCACGACCGCGCCGTCCGCGTCCGGCATCCCCAGCGTCAGCACCTCGCTCATGAACGGGCCGATCTGCCGCGGCGGGAAGTTCACCACCGCGCAGACCTGACGCCCGATCAGCTGGTCGGGCTTGTAGTGCACCGTCAGCTGCGCGGACGACTTCTTCACGCCGATCTCCGGCCCGAAATCGATCGTCAGCTTGATGGCCGGCTTACGCGCCTCGGGGAAGGGCTGTGCATCCAGCACCGTGCCGACGCGAACATCCACCCGCTCGAAGTCGCCATAGGCGATCGTCTCCGCCATTCCCCACTCCCTGCCTCGCGGCCGAGCCTTGCAGCCAAGCCTTGCGGTTTCGTCAGATTGCCAATCGGATGCGCAGCCTTCAGTCTGCGCACGTTACCACGCCTGCCCCATCCCCGTTCGAGGACTGTCCATGCGCGATTTCCACCTGCCCGGCCGGAGCCCGGTCTACGCCACGCACGGCATGGCGGCGACGTCCATGCCGGCCGCCACGCTGACCGCGCTCGACGTGCTGCGCAACGGGGGAAATGCACTGGACGCCGCGGTGGCCGCCTGCGCGGTGCTGTGCGTGATCGAGCCGCAATCGACCGGCATCGGCGGGGATTGCTTCTGCCTCTACGCCCCGGCCGGCACCGGCAAGGTCCATGCGCTGAACGGCTCCGGCCGCGCGCCCGCCGCCGCGACGATCGACTGGTACGAAAGCCAGGGGATCAGCGCGATCGAGAACACCTCCGCCCATTCCGTCACCGTCCCCGGTGCGATCAATGCGTGGGAGACGCTGCTGGCCGCGCATGGCCGCAAGGGGCTGGACGAGCTGCTGCAGCCGGCGATCCGCTACGCCGCCGAGGGCTGGCCGGTGCATGCCAAGGTCGCGTGGGATTGGGCGCGGCTGGAGGGCAAGCTGCGCAAGAACGGGACCGAGACGTTCCTGCCGAACGGGTCGGCGCCGAAGGTGGGCGACATGTTCGTCCAGTCGGCCTTGGCCGAGACCCTGCGGGCGATCGCGAAGCATGGCGCAAAGGCCTTCTACGAAGGGCCGGTCGCCGCCGACATCGTGGCGACGCTGCGCGCCCGCGGCGGGCTGCACACCGAGGCCGACCTCGCGGAGGGGCTGAACAACGCGCAGTTCGTCACGCCGGTGACGCTGAACTGGAAGGGCTACGACGTCTACCAGTGCCCGCCCAACGGCCAGGGCCTGCTGGTGCTGATGATGCTGGGCATGCTGGGCAACCTGGACAGCGCGCATGACGGCTGCTCCGGCGTGATCCGCGCGCATCGCCACATCGAGGCGGCGCGCCTCGCCTATCGCGACCGCGACGCCTTCCTGGCCGACCCCACCCAGGTGGACGTGCCGACGCACAAGCTGCTCAGCCCGGACTACCTGAAGGCGCAGGCCGCGCTGATCTCCGACGAGCGCGCCATCCCGGTGCTGCCGAACGCCGGGGAGTCGCTGCTGCCGCCGCATCGCGACACGGTCTATCTCTGCGTCGTGGACCGCGACGGCAATGCGTGTTCGTTCATCAACTCGCTGTTCGAGGGGTTCGGTTCCGGCATCCTGGCCGAGAAGTCGGGCGTGATGCTGCAGAACCGCGGCTTCGGCTTCCGGTTCGAGCGCGGGCACCCGAACTGCATCGCGCCGATGAAGCGGCCGATGCACACGATCATCCCCGGCATGGTGATGAAGGACGGGCAGGCGGTGATGCCGTTCGGCGTCATGGGCGGCCACTACCAGCCGGTGGGCCAATCCTGGTTCCTCACCAATTTCCTGGAATACGGGCTCGACATCCAGGAGGCGATCGACCTCCCCCGCCTGTTCCCGTTCAAGGGCAAGCTGCAGGTCGAGCGCGGCATCCCGGCCGACGTCGTCGCGAAGCTCGCCGCGATGGGCCACGACCCGGAACTGGTCGAGCGTCCGCATGGCGGTGGCCAGGCCATCTGGATCGACCGCGCCCGCGGCACCCTCGTCGGCGGTTCCGAACCTCGCAAGGACGGCCTCGCGCTCGGCTACTGAACCCATCCGGCGACCAAGGATACGACGACCCATGACCGAACCCTGCGACCTCACCGCCGTCGACGCGCGCGCCCTGATCGGGCGCAAGCAGCTCGCGCCCTCCGAGTTGCTGGAGAGCTGCATCGCGCGCATCGAGGCGGTGGACCACGCCGTCAACGCCATGGTGGCGCGCGACTTCGATCGCGCCCGCCGGCTCGCCCGCCAGCAGGACGAGATGGTGGCGAAGGGCGGGGAACTGCCCGCCCTGTTCGGCCTGCCGGTCGGCGTGAAGGACCTGGAGGACACCGAAGGCCTGCGCACCACCTTCGGCAGCCCGCTGTTCAAGGACAACGTGCCGGCGAAAGACGAGCTGATCGTCGCCGCGGTGCGCCGTGACGGCGGCAATGTCGTGGGCAAGACCAACACGCCCGAGTTCGGCGCCGGCGCCAACACGCGCAACGCGGTGTACGGCGTGACCGGCAACCCGTTCGACCCGCAGAAATCGGCTGCCGGCTCCTCGGGCGGATCGGCCGTCGCGCTCGCGACCGGCATGGTGCCGCTCTGCACCGGCTCCGACACCGGCGGCTCGCTGCGCAACCCGGCGGCGTTCAGCGGCATCGTCGGCTTCCGCCCGACCCCCGGCCTGGTGCCCAGCGACAAGCGCGGCCTGGGCTGGAGCGGCCTGCCGGTGCTGGGCCCGATGGCGCGCACGGTCGCCGACACGGCGCTGATGCTGGGCTCGATCGCCAGCGACGACGCCTCCGACCCGCTGGCGACCACGGTGCATGGCGCGACGGTGCGCCGCGCCGGCGACTTCACGCCGGTGCCGGCCGTGGACCTGTCCCGCGTGCGGGCCGCGCTGACGCCGGATTTCGGCTTCGCGCCGACCGAGACCCAGATGCGCGACACCTTCGCCGAGAAGACCGGGCTGTTCCGCCACGTCTTCGCGCGCGCCGAGGACACGACGCCGGATTGCAGCGGCACCGACGAGACGTTCGAGATCCTGCGCGCGCTCGCCTTCCTGTCCGCGCACAAGGAGAAGGTGGAGAAGACGCCGGACCAGGTCGGCCCGAACGTGCGCGCCAACGTGGCGGAGGGCCTGGGCTACAGCGCCGCCGACGTGGCCCGCGCGATGACGGTGCAGACCACGCTGTATCGCCGCTGGCAGGGGTTCTTCCGCGACTTCGACGTGATCCTGACCCCGGCGATCACGGTCAGCCCGCGCTCCTGGCGGGAACTGTATCCGGCCGAGATCGACGGCAAGCCGACCCGCACCTACTTCCACTGGCTCGCCATGGCCTATGCCGTGACGGTGGTCGGGCATCCGGCGATCTCGCTGCCGGTCGGGCTCGATCGCAACGGCATGCCGTTCGGGCTGCAGATCGTCGGCCCGCGTGGCGGCGATGCGCTGGTGCTCTCGGTCGCCGCGGCGCTGGAGGCGATGCTGGCGGGCGATCCCCGCACCGCGCGGCCGGTCCCGGACATCGCGAAGCTGCGGGCGGCCCCCAGGCTGTCCGACAGCCCCGGCTTCCTCGGCTTCGACTGATGCGGCCGCACGCAGCGTCCCCCCTCCCCGTGAGGAAGGGGGAAAGGGGGAGGGGGTGCCGCGTCGTGTGGCACCGGGCTGCGTTCGCCTCGATCGCCCCCTCACCCCAGCCCTCTCCCGTGAGGGGAGAGGGGGCGTTGCTTGATCCAGTCCTGCGCTCACCCCGGAATGGCCGGGCGCGCCATCAGCCCGAGTTCGCATCATGCCGAACGCCTACGACCTGATCGTCATCGGGGGCGGGCTGGTGGGCGGCGCCATTGCCTGGGGCGCCGCCGCGCAAGGCGCATCCGTGGCGCTGCTCGACGAGGGGGACGTCGCGTTCCGCGCGGCGCGCGGCAATTTCGGTCTCGTCTGGGTGCAGAGCAAGGGCGCGGGCATGCCGCCCTATGCCCACTGGACCCGCCGCTCCGCCGCTCTGTGGCCCGATCTCGCCGGCCGGCTCGCCGCCACGACCGGCGTGGACGTGGCGCTGGAACAGCCGGGCGGGTTCGCCTTCTGCCTGAGCGACGAGGAGTTCGAGACCCGCGCCTCCACGATCCGCCGCATGCACAACGAGAGCGGCGATATCGGCACCCGCATGCTCGACCGTGCCGAGGTCCGCGCCATGGTCCCGGGCCTGGGCGATCGGGTGGTGGGCGCGTCGTTCTGCCCGGTCGACGGGCATGCGAGCCCGCTCTTCCTGCTGCGCGGCCTGCATGCCGGCCTGCATGCGTTGCGGGCCGATTACCTGCCGGGGCGGCGCGTCGACCGGATCGACGCCGCGCCGCACAGCTTCACCCTGCATGCCGGGCCGGATCGCTTCACCACCGGCAAGCTGGTGATCGCAGCCGGGCTGGGCAGCCGCGACCTCGCCCCGCAGGTCGGGCTGTCCATGCCGGTCACGCCGCTGCAGGGCCAGATCCTGGTGACCGAACGGGTGCGGCCGTTCCTCCACTACGCCACCCATGTGATGCGCCAGACCGCCGAAGGCACGGTCATGCTGGGCGACAGCCAGGAGGATGTGGGCTTCGACGTCACCACCCGCGTCGCGGTGCTGCGCAAGATCGCCGATCGGAACATGCAGGTCTTCCCGATGCTGAAGGATGCCGCGATCGTGCGCATGTGGGCCGCATTGCGGGTGATGTCGCCGGACGGGTTCCCGATCTACGAGCAGTCCACCCGTTTCCCCGGCGCCTTCTCCGCCACCTGCCACAGCGGCGTGACGCTGGCCGGCGCCCATGCGCTGGCGCTCGCCCCCGCGGTCCTGGCCGGCGCGCTGCCCGCCGAACTCGCCGCCTTCTCCGCGGCACGTTTCGAGCCCGCCTCGCCGATCTGAGCGCCATTCCGGCCGGCCGCGTCTCCGCGCGAGATGTCGTTGCGGCGGCGATCCCGCACATCGCGGACGTATCGTCTTAGGAACGACGATCGCTCGCAAACGAGCGACCGCCGCGACGCCCCGTCAGCGAAACCGCAGCCGGCGGAAGGCGTTCCGCTCGTGGGAGAACCACACGATGCGGACAGTCTGGGCGCTGACCAGGGACACGGTGTACAGCTTCCTCGACAACGGGGGGTTGAGCCGCGGCGCTGCCATCGCATTCTACGCCATCACGTCGATCGGCCCCGTGCTGCTGATCATCGTCGCGATCGCCGGCCTGGTCCTGGGCGAGGAAGCCGCGCGCGGCGCGCTGATGGGCAAGCTGCAGGCCATCATGGGCGAGCAGAGCGCCGCGTTCCTGCAGAACGCCATCGGCAGCGCCTCCAACCACGGATCGGGCCTGTTGGCCACGCTGATCGGCATCGTCTCGTTGATCATCACGGCGAGCGGCGTCTTCGGCGAGATGCAGGTGGCGCTGAACGCGATCTGGCGGGCGCAGCCGGAGGGCGCCACGGTGGGGCGGCTCGTGCGGGCCCGCCTCACCAGCCTGGGGCTGGTGGTAGCCCTGGGCTTCCTGCTGCTGGTCTCGCTGGTGCTGGGCACGGCGGTGGCGGCGGTGGGGCAGCAGCTCAATCGCATCATGCCGTTCACGGAGCTGCTGCTGCACATCCTGAACTCGCTGTTCTCGCTGGCGCTGCTCGCGGTGGTCATCGGCGCCATCTACAAGGTTCTGCCGGACTGCACGCTGCGCTGGCGGGACGTGATGGTGGGCAGCATCGTCACCGCCCTGCTGATCACCGTCGGCAAGCTCGCGATCGGGCTCTACATCGGCACCACGGGCATCGCTTCGAGCTACGGCGCGGCTGGATCGGTCCTGGCGGCGCTGTTCTGGGTCTACTATTCGGCGCAGATCTTCCTGCTGGGGGCGGAATTCACCCGGGTCTACGCCGATGCCCGTTCGGCCCGCCGCCGGCGGCGCGCGCAACCCGCCCCGGCGAACGCGTCGGCGGGGTCCTGATCGCCTGCGCTGCCGCGTGCGTGCGCCCTGATCCCGGTGCCTCCGAGCGTTCGCGGCACCGCGCCAAACGATCCGCCGCCGCCTTAAGCGGGCGTTAAGCACTCCCGAGTTACCACCGCATGCGGAGCCGAGGCGTTCCGCAGGTCGCTGATGCCGACTGCGGCTTTGCCGTTCGGGCTCCTGTCAGGTGGAGACCGACGGGTGAGCCACACCATACGCGCCTGGAGCGCACGCTGCGCCGAACTGGCCGATCCGGCCTTGCACCGCACCCTGATGCTGGCGCGCCGCCTGCAGGCGCGGTCCCCGTTCCTGGGGCAACTCCTGCGCCGGTCGGTGCTGCTGGTCTGGTGGAGCCTCACGCTGCAACTGCACGTGCACGCGCGCTATTGGTTGCGCGCGCGCCGGCTGCGCCGCGCCGCCCCGTCCGAAGCTCCGCTGCCGCTGCTGGAGAGCGTGCGGCCGGAGACGATCCGGGTGCCGCACGCGCCGCGCCCGATCGTCTCGGTGATCGTGCCGACCTACGGGCAGGTGGAGTACACGCTGCGCTGCCTCGCCTCGATCGCCGCGCATCCCCCCGCGGCGGCGATCGAGGTGCTGGTGATCGACGATGCCTGCCCGGATCCGTCGGTGGCCTGCCTCGACCGGGTGGGCGGGATCCGGCTGCTGCGCAACGTCGCCAACCAGGGCTTCATCCGCTCCTGCAACGTGGCCGCCCGCATGGCGCAGGGACGCTGGCTGCTGTTCCTCAACAACGACACGCAGGTGTTGCCGGATTGGCTGGACAGCATGCTGGCGCTGTTCCGCACGCGGCGCGACGTGGGCGCGGTCGGTTCCTGCCTGCTGTATCCCGACGGGCGGCTGCAGGAAGCGGGCGGCATCATCTGGAAGGACGGCAGCGGCTGGAATTTCGGCCGTCACGAAGACCCGGCGCGCTCCGTCTATAACTACGTGCGGGAGGTGGATTACTGCTCCGGCGCCTCGCTGATGGTGGAGCGCGCGGTGTTCCTGGAGATGGGCGGCTTCGACGAGTGCTACGCGCCCGCCTATTTCGAGGACAGCGACCTGAGTTTCCGGTTGCGGGCCCGCGGTCTCAAGACGCTCTATCAGCCGCGCTCGCGCGTCGTGCATTACGAGGGCGTCTCGCATGGCCGCGACGTGGCGGTCGGGATCAAGTCCTACCAGGTGACCAACCACCGCACCTTCGTCGCGCGCTGGGGAACGACGCTGGCGCGCGACCACTACGACAACGGCACCCATGTGCTGCGGGCGCGCGAGCGGGCGCGGCATCGCAGGGTGGCGCTGGTGGCCGACCACATGGTCCCGCTGCCGGATCGCGATGCCGGATCGCGCAGCATGATCGGGTTCCTGCGCGCGCTGGTCGAGGCCGACCTGGTGGTGAAGTTCTGGCCGCAGAACCTGGCGCGCCTGCCCGGTTACACCGAGGCGCTGCAGGACATGGGCATCGAGGTGTTCCACGGTCCCGATCACCCCACGCCAGACGCCTGGATCCGCGAGCACGGCGGCGATCTGGACCTGATCCTGCTGAGCCGTCCCGATGTCGCGGAGGAATGGCTGCCGACGATGCGCCAGCACACCCGCGCACGGGTCCTCTACTACGGCCACGACCTGCATTTCCGCCGCATGCGCCTGCAGGGGGAACTGCTGCAAGACGAGGCGCTGCTGCGCGCCGCCGATCACATGGAGGAGCGGGAGCGCGTGATCTGGCGCGCCGTCGACGCAGCCCTGTACCCGTCGGAGGAGGAGGCGGCGATCGTGCGCCTGCTGGAGCCGACGGCGACCGCGCGGGCCGTGATCCCCTATGGCTTCGACCGGTTCGGCGTGCCGCGTCCGGCAGTGCGGAGCCAGGCCATCATCTTCGTGGCCGGCTTCGGCCATCCGCCGAACGTCGAGGCGGCCTGCTGGCTCGCCGGCGCCGTGCTGCCCCTGGTGCGGGCGCGGGTGCCGGAGGCGCGGCTCGTGATCCTGGGCTCGAACCCCACGGAGGCCGTACGGGCTCTGGCCGACACCTCGGTGGAGATTCATGCCGATCTGAGCGATGCCGACCTGCTCGCCTGGTATCAGCGGGCCCGTGTCGCGGTCGTGCCGCTGCGCTGCGGGGCCGGCGTGAAGCTGAAGGTGGTGGAGGCGCTGCGCGAAGGCGTGCCGCTGGTCACCACCCCGGTCGGGGCCCAGGGCTTGCCGCGTCTGCAGGAGCATGCCGCGGTCGCGGTCACGCCGGAGACGTTCGCCGACGCGGTCTGCACCCTGCTGACCGACGACATCGCGTGGGAGACGTCCTGTGCCCGCCAGATCGCCTATGCCCGCGCCCACTTTGCCGCCGCAGCCCAGGCGCACTCGCTGCTCATGGCGTGCGGTCTCACGGCGTCGGCACGTCCGGCGGTCACGGAGGCGGAGGTGGTTCCCGGCGAGTGAGACCAATCCTCGGGCGCGTCAACGCGTCGGGAAGGCGCGGCGGCACAGCGCCGCCACCGTCTCCCGCAACCAGCGATGCGCCGGATCGGCCTCCATCCGGGGATGCCACATCGCCGAGATGACGAATGCCGGCGACGGCACCGGAAGAGCAAACGCCGTCAGGCCCGAGACCGCCCGGGGATCGCCCAGCAGGCCGTGCCCCAGGCAGGAGCGCGGCACCAGCGCGACGAGATCCGACCCGAGCGCGATCCGCATCGCATCCGGGTAGTTCGGCACCACGACCATGATCCGCCGCGCGAGGCCCAGTGCCGCGAGCGCGGCGTCCACGTCCCGCGCATGTCCCTCCTGCGCCGTCGCGACGTGGCGGCATGCCGCATAGGCTTCGGGCGTCATGGTCGGCGCCTCGAGCAGCGGATGGCCGGTTCGGACGAGGCCGACCAGCATGTCCCGGAACAGCAGGCGGGTGCGGATCTCGGGGGCCGAGGTCCCCCGCAGGCCGATCTCGAGGTCGGCGGTTCCCTCGCGCAGGGCGCGGGCGTCCTTGTCCGGCCGATCGAGGAAATGGAGGCTGACCCGCGGCGCCGCCGCGGAGACGGACGCCACGAGGGAGGTCGCCAGGAACTCCAGGAAGGCCTCGCTGGCGCGGATCGCGAACGTCCGCTCGAGGGTTGCCGGGTCCACGGTCTCCGGCCGGGGCCGCAGGACGTCCCGCGCCTCGCGAGTGAGCGCCTGGACCTGCGGCCGCAGTGCGATGGCGCGCGGGGTCGGCACGAGCCCACGCCCGGCGCGGACCAGCAGCGGATCCCCCGTGGCGGACCGCAGCCGCGTCAGTGTGCGGCTCATGGCGGAGGTGCTGAGCCCGAGCCGCCGCGCGGCTGCGGTGACGCTGGCGTCGGCCAGCAGGGCGTCGAGCGCGATCAGCAGGTTCAGGTCCACCTCGGGCATCGCCAGCTCCCGACCGCGCACGGGGACACCCGGCGTCGTGTGCAACCACTCTGTGCATGGGATGCACGTGGCGCAACGTCGCATCGCCAACCATTGTCCCGGCGAGGCACGACGAAGGACGATCCGCCATGCAAGACACCGCTACGAGCGATCCCGCGCCGACGATCCTGTTGATCGGTGCATCCCGCGGCCTGGGGCACGCGATTGCCGCGGAGTTCCTCCAGAAGGGCTGGAATGTCGTCGGGACGGTGCGCGACCCGCATGCGCGGACGCCGCTGCACGCACTGGCCGGGACGGCCGGGGGCCGCCTTGCGATCGAGACGCTCGACATTCGCGCGCCCGACCAGATCGAGGCCTTGGATCAGCGCCTGTCCGGACGGCAGTTCGAGATCCTGTTCGTGAATGCGGGCATCACCAACCGCGACCCGATGCAGACGATCGGCGAGGTCTCCACGGAGGCGTTCGTCGAGGTGATGGTGACCAACGCGCTCAGTCCGATGCGCGTGATCGAGCGGCTGGAGCGGCATGTCACGCCCGCCGGCCTGATCGGGGTGATGTCCTCCGGCCAGGGCAGCATCGCGAACAACCAGTCGGGCCAGCGGGAACTCTATCGGGGCAGCAAGGCGGCGCTGAACATGTTCATGCGCAGCTTCGCGGCGCGCCAGGCGCACACGTCACGCGCGATGGTCGCGATGGCGCCGGGCTGGATCCGCACGGAGCTGGGCGGCCCCGAGGCGCCGCTGCGCATCGAGGACAGCATCCCGCATCTGGTGGAGGTGCTGCTGGCGAAGCGCGACAGGCCGGGCCTCGCGTATCTCGACTACCGCGGTCGGACCGTTCCCTGGTGAGGGCGTCCCCCGTGTCATGGCCGACGCCTCCCGTGTCATGGCGTGCGCCCCCCGCGT
>MKTV01000087.1:0-9666 GCA_001898425.1 Rhodospirillales bacterium 69-11 | reverse complement strand
CGCGTCGTGGCTGGCGCCCCCGTGTCATGGCCGGCGCAGGCCGGCCACCCACGACTTCCTGTGCCGCTCGAAGCCGTGGATGGTCGCCCTTCGGCGACCATGACGGTGAGGGGAGGGCGCCCGCCAGTAACCGCCCCCGGTAACCGCCCGCCAGAACCGTCCGTCAGTATCCCCCCGGCAGCGCCACCATCGTCGGGCGCGCGGGCAGCGTGCTGCGCGAGAGCTCCAGCGTCGGGCTGTCGCGCTGCTCGATCGCGTAGCGGTCGCGCATGCGGTCGAGGAACCGCGTCAGCACGTCCCGCGTGAAATAGTGCATCGGCAGCACGAGATGCGGCTGCAGCGCATCCAGCACCGTCGCCATGTCCGCCTGGCCCAGCGTCCAGGCGCCGTCCACCGGCACCATCACCACGTCGATGCGGCCGAGCGCGGCGAGGTCGGCCGGTTCGAGCAGGTGGTGGAGGTGACCGAGATGGGCGATGCACAATCCCGCCGTCTCGAACACGAAGATCGAGTTGCCGTTCGCTTCGCTCCCGCCATCCCAGGTGCGGATGTTGGTCGGCAGGTTCGTCACCCGCACGTCCTGCAGCACGAGGTCGTAGCGCGGCACCACGCCGTTCTCCGCCCAGCCATGCAGCACGTGGGCGATGCGCGGATCGGGGTTCAGCGTGTAGTGCGTGCCGTGCGCGTGGTTCATGGTCGCGATGTCGGGCGGCGTGGAGGGGCGGTTCACCCCGTTGTAGTCGGTGACGATCCGCACCCCGGCCGGGGTCACGATCTCGAAGCTCGCATGGCCGAGGAAGGTGAGCGTGACCGTGTCGCCGCCCGAGGCGCGCGGGACCACGTCCCCGGCGGCGGCGCGCCATACGCGCGGCTCATTCGACGCGATCGGCGCACAGCCCGCGACCGCGAGCCGCGGCAGAAGCAGCAGCAGCGCGGCTGCGAGCAGGCGCCGCATCGGTCAGGCGGCCAGTTCGTCGGGGACGGTCGGTCGTCCGTCCGACACCGTGGTGCGCCGCATGTCGCGCACCTGCGTCTCGTCGTAGGCGCGGGCACGATGCATGGTGCAGCGGTTGTCCCACATCACCAGGTCGCCCACGCGCCAGCGATGCGTGTAGACGAAGGCGCGTTGCGTCGCGTGTTCCATGAGATCCAGCAGCAGCATGCGCGCTTCCGGCTCCTCCATCCCGCGGATGCGCCCCGCATGCGATGACATGAACAGCGACTTGCGACCCGATCCCGGATGGGTGCGCACCAGCACCTGCGGCACCGGCGCCATCTTCGCGAGCTCGTCCTCCGACCAGTCGGTGAAGCCGATCTTGGCGCGGGAGAAGAGCTGCGTGTGCTCCGCGATCAACCCGTCGAGCTGCTGCTGCATCTTCGCGGGCAGCGCGTCCCAGGCGGCGCGCATGTCGGCGAATTCCGTCTCGCCGCCTTCATCCGGCACGGCGCGGGCCGACAGCAGCGAGAAGCGCGCGGGGATGCGCTTGAAGCTGCTGTCCGAATGCCACAGCCGGTTGCCCAGCGCGTTGAGCCGGCGGCGGTCGCTCGCAGCCAGCACCTCGTTCCTCTCGTTCAGGTTCGAGATGTCCGCCATGTGCACGTCGAGCCGCGGCGTGAAATCCTTGCGGTAGGCGCGCACGGTGGTCTCGAGGTCACCGAAGTTGCGGCTGAACGCCATCTGCTGCTCGTCGCTGATCGCCTGGTCGTGGAACACCAGCACGGCGTAGCGGTTGATGGCGTCCTCCAGGGCGGCGACGCTCTCCGTATCGAGCGGCTGGCGCAGGTCGACGCCGCTCACCTCGCCCACGAAGACGTCGTGGATCTGCCTGACCTGAACGGTGGTGGCGCTGATGCTCATGGCGCTCTCTCCTCGTTTCCTCCAGCCGGAGGATAGGGCGCGCGGCCTGCCGAAGGCCAGTGTCGGGCTTGCATGCTGCGGTGCAACGGACAATGCTCGCCGCAAGGACGGAGGAACCAGGTTCGATGCACGACATCGTCATTCGCGGCGGCACGATCGTCGACGGGACAGGCAAGGCGCGTTTCACCGGCGACGTGGCGATCGATGGCGACCGCATCGTGCAGGTCGGCGGCAAGGCGGGGCCCGGCAGGCGCGAGATCGACGCCGCCGGCCAGCTCGTGACGCCCGGCTGGGTGGACGTGCACACGCATTACGACGGTCAGGCGACCTGGGACCCGGTGCTCGCGCCGTCGTCCTGGCACGGCGTCACCACGATCCTGATGGGCAATTGCGGCGTGGGCTTCGCCCCGGTGCGCAAGCCCGACCACGACTGCCTGATCGACCTGATGGAGGGCGTGGAGGACATTCCCGGCATCGCGCTGGCCGAGGGCCTGCGCTGGGACTGGGAGACGTTCCCCGAATATCTCGACGCGCTCGATCGCACGGAACGCACGATCGACGTCGCCGCCCAGGTGCCGCACCACCCGCTTCGGGTCTACGTGATGGGCGAGCGGGCGATCCGTCGCGCACCAGCGACCGCCGACGATATCGACCAGATGCGCCGCTTCACCGCGGAGGCGCTGAAGGCCGGCGCGTTCGGCTTCACCACCTCCCGCACGGACCAGCACAAGACCACGAGCGGAGAGCTCGTGCCGGGCCGCTACGCCGAGGAGCGGGAGCTGTCCGGCATCGGCCGCGCCCTGGGCGACGTCGGCGCCGGCGTGTTCGGGATGCTCAGCGATTTCGACGACGAGAAGGGCGAATTCGCCTGGATCACGCAGATGACGCAGGAGATGGGCCGGCCGTTCTGGTTCCTGCTGACCGACCGCTCCTACGACCCGCAGCGCTGGCGCCGCCTGATGGACGGCGTGCGGCAGGCGCGGGCCGCGGGGTCGAACGTGGTCGCCCAGGTGGCGGGGCGGCCGGTCGGCGTGATCCTCGGCCTGACCACCTCGCTGACGCCGTTCGCGGCGCGGCCGAGCTTCGCGGCGCTGTCGAAGCTGCCGGTGCCGGAGCGGCTGGAGCGGCTGCGCGATCCGGCGTTGCGGGCGAAGATCCTCGCGGAGCAGCCGTCCGAGGAACTGCTCGCCATCATGCCGCCGCTGCAGCGTCCGATTGCGACGCGGTGGGAGCGGCAATACGTGCTGGGCGATCCGCCGGATTACGAGCCGGACGAGAGCCGCAGCATCGCGGCCATGGCGGCGAAGACGAACCTGACGCCGGAGGAGTTCTGCTACGACTACCTGACCGGCGGGAACGGCGAGCGGATGCTGTTCTATCCGATCACCAACTACGTGTTCGGCGACCATGGCGTCGTGCACGAGATGATCACCGACAAGGACACGGTCCTCGGGCTGAGTGACGGCGGCGCGCATTGCGGGCTGATCTGCGATTCCAGCCTGCCCAGCTACATGCTGACGCACTGGGTGCGCGACCGTGCGCGCGGGCCGCGGATCGGGCTCGAGTTCGCGGTGAAGCGGCTGACCAGCGAGACCGCGGATTTCTTCGGCTTCCGCGATCGTGGGCGGCTGGCGCCGGGAATGAAGGCGGACGTGAACGTGGTCGACCTCGACGCGCTGCGGCTGCACCATCCGGAGATGCGCTACGACCTGCCGGCCGGCGGCAAGCGGCTGGTGCAGCGGGTGGATGGCTACACCGCGACCATCGTCTCCGGCGTGCCGATCTTCGAGCGCGGCGAGGACACCGGCGCGCGGCCGGGCAAGCTGGTCCGCGCCTGAGCGGCCGGAACATCTGAGCGAAGGATCGGCAGATGGAGCTCTGGGTCACCGACGTCGCCTCCCCGCGCCGCAGCGCGCGGGCGGCGCAAGAGGCGGAGGCGGCTGGCTGGGACGGGTTCCTGGTCGTCGACTCGCAGAACCTCTCGGGCGATCCGTACGTGGCGCTGGCGATGGCGGCGACCGCGACGAGCCGCCTCGGGCTCGGCACCGGCGTCACCAACTCGGTGACCCGGCACGCGGCGGCGACGGCGACGGCGATCACCAGCGTCAACCGGCTGTCCAACGGCCGCGCGGTGCTGGGGATCGGCCGCGGCGACTCGGCGCTCGCGCATCTCGGCCGCGGTCCCGCGCGGCTCAAGCCGTTCGAGCGCTACCTGCGCCAGCTCCGCGCCTATCTCGCCGGGGAGGCGGTGGCGTTCGAGGACATCGACATCCCGACCGACGTGGCGCCCCCGATGTCGGAGCTGGAGCTCGCCGACGCGCCGCCCTTCAGCCGCATCGACTGGATCCGCGGCGGCAAGCCCGTCCCCGTCGAAGTCGCCGCCAGCGGGCCGAAAGTCATCGCGCTCGGAGCCCTCCACGCCGACCGGGTGATGTTCACCCTGGGCGCCGACGCGGAGCGCATCGCCTGGGGCATCGGGCTCGCCCGCGCAGCGCGGGAGGCGGCGGGACTCGACCCGGACGGCGTGGCCTTCGGCGCCTACGTGAACGCCGCCTGCCACCCGGATCCGGCGGTCGCGCGCGCCGTGGTGCGCGGCGGACTGACCACCTACGCGCGGTTCTCCGTGATGCACGGCAAGGCCGCCGGGCCGCTCGCCAGCCAGGACGCGGAGGTGCTGCACACGCTGCGCGATTCCTATGACATGCGGGCGCATACGCGTGGCGATTCGCGCCAGGCCGGCACGCTGACGGACGGGTTCGTCGACCGGTTCGCCATCGCCGGTCCAGCCGACCATTGCATCGCCCGCCTCCAGGCCCTGGCGGCCCTCGGGCTCGACAAGGTCGCGATCTCCGGCGGGATGCGCGGCACCGATCCGGAGCAGGCCGCGACCGCGCGGCGGCTGCTCGAGACGGAGGTGCTGCCGGCGTTCTGACCGGTACGTGATCGGGACGCAGGTTCTTCTTGTCCTGACCCGACCCGGCGCGGCAGTTTCCGGCACATGAGCGCAACCACCCAAGTCCAAGCGGCTTCCGCCGCCGCCACTGCTTCCGCCCCCGTCAGCGCGTCGACCGGCGGCCCGGCCGGCGCGTCCGCAGTCCCGGCGCCGGCCATTCCCCGCCCGGCGGCGCCCCCGGTCGCACCGGCCCCGCCCGAGACGCCGGAGCAGGCGCTGGCCCGCGCCCAGGCCGCCGCCCAGGCGAAGCGCTACAACGAGGCGGATGGCATCTGCCGCGACGTGCTCGCCCAGAAGCCGGACCATCCGGCCGCGCTCGCGCTGCAGGGCATCGTCGCCGCCATGCGGAACGATCCCGAGACGGGGGTGGAGCTGCTGCAGCGCGCGATCAAGCTGCGGCCGGGAAATCCCAGCTGGTATGCGCATCTGAGTTCGCTGTGCCGGCTGACGTATCGGATGGAGGAGGCAGTCGCGACCGGCAACGAGTCGATCCGGCTCGACCCGAACAATCCCGACCATCTCGTGAACCTGTCGCTGATCTACGCCGACGTGGACGATCGGGACCGCGCGACGGCCTGCCTGCTGCGCGCCATCGGGCTCAAGCACGAGCATGCGGATGCGCGTCTCGCGCTGGCGCAGAACCTGCTGGCGATAGGCCAGTTCGCGCCGGGCTGGATCGAGTACGAGTGGCGCAACATGACGGAGGCGGGGAAGGCGACGCTGCCCGCCATGACCTCGGCGCCCTGGAACGGCATGCCCGTGCCGAACGGGCGGCTGCTGCTGGTGGGCGACCAGGGCTACGGCGACACGATCCAGTTCGCCCGCTACATCCCGATGGCGGCGGAGCTCTGCCAGGAGGTCGTGCTGGGCTGCAGCGCGGAGATGGGCCCGCTGCTGAGCAAGATGCCGGGCGTCGCGCAGTACCATCACCGCTGGAACGAGATCCCCGGCCACGCCATCCACTGCCGGCTGTCGAGCCTGCCCTATCTGTTCCAGACCCGGCTCGACACCATCCCGGCCAAGGTGCCCTACCTGCATCCGGACCCGGCGCGGGTCGCGCACTGGCGGGAGCGGCTGAACGGCATGCTGCCGCCCAAGCTGCCGCGCATCGGCCTCGCCTGGACCGGCCGGCCCACCCATCCGAACGACCGCCGCCGGTCGGTCCCGCTCGAGCGGCTGCTGCCGCTCGCGGATGTCGGGTCGGCGGCCTTCGTCTCCCTGCAGAAGCCGATGCCGGAACGTGACCTTCCCCTGATCCCGCGCTTTCCCGGGATGGCGGACATTTCCGAGGCGCTGACGGATTTCGGCGAGACCGCGGCGGTGATCGAGAACCTGGACCTCGTGATCACCGTCGACACCTCGATGGGCCACCTGACCGGCGCACTCGGCAAGCCGGTCTGGATCATGATCCCCAAGGCCGCGGACTGGCGCTGGATGCTCGACCGCAGCGACAGCCCCTGGTACCCGACGGCGCGGTTGTTCCGCCAGTCCGTGCCGGGCGGGTGGGACCCGGTGCTGGCGGACATCCGCACCGCCCTCTCCGGATGGCTCAGGGCGCGCGCGTCCGGGGCGATGCCGCCGGTCATGGCGGCCGGCTGACCGGTCATGAACCTGGGCGGCGGGGAGGCGGCCGAACTGGTCGAGGCCGGCCTGATGGATCCGGCGTGGTACCGCGCGCGCTATCCGGACGTGGCGCGGTTCGACCTCGACCCGACCATGCATTACCTGCACTACGGCTGGCGCGAGGGCCGGTGGCCGAACCGCTGGTTCGACACCGCGTGGTACCTCGAGACCAATCCCGACGCGGCCGCCTCTGGCCTGCCCCCGCTGCTTCATTACCTGCGCGAGGGCGATCGGGAGGGGCGGAAGCCGCACCCGTCCTTCGACCCGGCCTGGTATCGGCACGCCTACGAGTTGCCGGCGGAAACGCGGGCGCTGTCGCATTTCCTGGCCTTGCGCCACAGCGGTCGCTACGCCCCCTGCGCGGAACTCTGGGCGGTGCCGTACCTGCCCGGGCGGACGCCGGCGCCGGACAGCGATCCCTATGCGCAGTACCTGGACGACGTGGCGGCATCGGGCCAGGACGTGTTCCCGGACTATGCGCTCGTGCATCTCTCGGGCCTGCTGGACGTCAACTACTACCTGATCAACGGCAGCGACGTGCACGCGGCCGACGTCGATCCCTGCAACCATTTCTGCCGTTTCGGCTGGCGGGAGGGGCGGCGGCCGAACATCTACTTCGACCCGCTCTGGTACACCCGGACCAACCCGGATGTCGCACAACTGCGGATCAATCCGCTGGTGCACTACATCGTGGTGGGGGAGGCGGCGGATCGCCGGCCCGTGCCGTATTTCGAGCCGGCCTGGTATCGCGCGACCCATGACGTGCCGGAGGGGGAGTTGGCGCTGGCGCACTTCCTGACCCATCGGCGGCGCCAGACCGTCAGCCCGAACCGGCTGTTCGACGTCGGGTGGTATCTCGCGCAGCATGCCGAGGAGCTGGGGCCGAACCGCGATCCGTTCGCCCACTACCTGCAGGCCGGGACGTTCCGCGACGTCGATCCTTCGCCCGGGTTTGATGCTGGGGCGTATCGGCGCACGCATATCGGCCGCCCCAGCCGCGTCTTCCGCCGCATGATGACGCCGGACGAGCACAATCCGCTCGTCCACCGGCTGCGCGCGGACTACCCGGTCCGCGCGGTCACCTGAGCCGTCGCAATCGGCGGAGGGTTGCCCGCGACCGATCGTGGCACAGCGCGTTCCCGGTGGCGGGAAGGGGCGAGGCATGTCCGGAACGGAGCGATGGATGGGGCGGGGCGCGACGGGCCTGCGGGACGCCGATCGGGCGGCGGGGGACCTGCCGACGGAGGGGCTGCCGGTGGGGGCGGCCGCCGCCGACAACCTGCGGGGTGAGGATCTGGCCGACGACCTGGCGCGCCAGGGTTTCGCGGTCCGCCCGCTGCTCGATGCCGCAGCCTGTCGTGCGCTGGCGGCGCTTTACGACGCGGACGGGCTGTTCCGCAGCCGGGTGGTCATGGAGCGGCATGCGTTCGGGCGGGGCGAGTACAAGTATTTCGCGGCGCCGCTGCCGCCGGTGATCGCCGACCTGCGTCGCGCGCTGTACCGCCGCCTGGCGCCGGTCGCGAATGCTTGGCGCGCCGCGCTGGGGGAGGGGGCGGAATTCCCTCCGCACCTCGACGCGTTCCTCGCGCGGTGCCACGCCGCGGGGCAGACGCGGCCGACGCCTCTGCTGCTGCGCTATGGACCGGGTGACTACAATTGCCTGCATCAGGATCTGTATGGAGAACTGGTGTTCCCGCTGCAGGCGGCGGTGCTGCTCAGTGCCCCCGGCGAGGACTTCACGGGCGGCGAGTTCGTGCTGACCGAACAGCGGCCGCGGGCGCAGTCGCGGGCGAGCGTCGTGCCGCTGCGGCAGGGGGAGGCGGTGATCTTCCCGGTCCATCACCGGCCGGTGCAGGGCACGCGCGGGTCCTACCGCGTGACCATGCGCCACGGCGTGAGCGAGATCCGCTCGGGGCGCCGTCACACGCTGGGGCTGATCTTCCACGACGGGGCGTAAGGGCGGGGGATGATCGCGGCGCCGGCCGCACGATGGCGCGGGGCGGAAACGTCGTGGGTGGCCGGGCCAAGTCCATTGGTGTCCGGCTTAGGCATGCGCGAGGCTGAAGCTAAGCTGTTGTTCGATCTGTTGCTTTTCTGGCTGTGGCGGATGGAGCAGTTCGCTCATCGGCCTCCGCTGGAACAGCGTTGCGCTGATCAGTCGGAAGGCGGCTTGTGCAGCGAGCGAGGTGAGCCCGTGCAGCTGCGCCAGGCGGACCAGCAGATGAGCGATCAGGGCGGCTATGATCTGCAAGGTCACCGCGTTGCGGCTCTCGCCGAAGAAGTGGTGCAGCTTCAGGTTCTGCTTCACCCACTTGAAGAACAGCTCGATCTGCCAGCGGCTCTTGTAGAGGGCGGCGATCTCCACCGCCGAGGCCTTCAGGTCGTTGGTCAGCAACGTCAGCTCCTTGCCGTGCTCGAGCTTGACCGTGACCAGACGCACCGGCTTGCGGAACGGGTTCTTCCGGCTGTTCGCCATTCGCTGCGGCAGAGTGCCGATCTCGTCGCGCAGGATGTGCGGAGCATTCTTCGGCAGGCGGCGGGTCCGCGTGACCTGGACCGGCGTGTTCACCTTCAATCGGGTGACGAAGGTGCAGCCCGCATCGGCCAGTTCCGCCCAGAAGGCGAAGCAGTAGTAGCCCTTGTCGAACACGTAGCGCACCCCGGCCTCGATCGGGAACCGCTTCGCCGGCGTGATGTCGTTGGTGCGCGACGAGGTGACCGCGAAGCAGGTCGGGCGGCCGGCGATCGGGTCCAGCACCAGATGCAGCTTCACCGCTCCGTCCACCGCCCAATGCCGCACCGCCTGGCCGGCGTGGATGCGGGTCGCATCGATCAGCCGCAGCGCCTCCCGCCCGAGGTTCGGCGCCAGAGCTGCGACCCTGGCCGACAGATCCATCGCGACCGCCTCGAACGGCGCGGTCGGGCGCTGTGTGTTCGCATCGCTCAGCGTCGAGCGGCGCACCTGCCCAAGCCCGAGATGATGCAGCCCAGGCTGATGATGCTCGATCAGCCGCAGCAACTCACGCAAGCCGCGCGCGCCGGCCAAATGCGCCATCACCATGGTGACCAGATGCGCCCAGTCGGTCAGGCCCCACTTGCGACGGCCGTCGACGGCGTTTGCGAACACGCGTCGCGAGACGGGCTTCATCAACTGGCCAAATACGCTAGGCTGAAACCGCATGGCTCTGGCTCCCTCGAGCTTCGATTCGGACAGGTCGTCGCAAAACCCATT
>MKTV01000086.1:66563-68943 GCA_001898425.1 Rhodospirillales bacterium 69-11 | reverse complement strand
ACCTGTGGCCTCCACCTTCGGAGGGTGGCGCTCTATCCAGCTGAGCTACGGGTGCATCTCTCATTCGCCTAGCCCGTCCGACCTTCAAAGGTCAACGGAGTCGGACGCCTTCAATCGAGCCTCTCATTCCGAACGCTGAAACCGCCGTGCTGGCGCACGCTTCGCTACGCGCTCGTTCGCCGTTGTTCTCCGAAAACTGCTTACGCGGTGCTTACGCGAAGATTTTTTCAGATCCGGCAGCTCACCAAGAGGCTCTCAACCTACTGAAACTCGTTGCCTTTTTCCACTTTCTTCCAAGCCAAATTCCCTTGACATCAGCCTTCGGAGGGCGACGCTCTATCCAACTGAGCTACGGGTCCAACACGCCTCTCATAGCGGGAAATGCCGGCCGGCGAAAGCCCATCCGGTCTAGAACTGCTTCAACAGCCGGTCGATGTAGTCCAGCTCCTGCTGCGGGCGCTCGCGATCGGCGCCGCGGCGGCGCAGCTCCTCCTGGATCGCCTGGGTACGCTGGCGCTCGCGTTCTTCGGGCACCACCACGTCACCGGCTTCGGACCGGCCCTGGTCGTAGCGCCGCCCGAACGGATCGCGGCCGCGCGAGTCGGCGCGCCCCGGTGCCCCTGGCAGCGGCGGGCCGCGGCCGTTGCGGTCGTTCTGCCCATCCTGCAGCGACAGGCCCATCCCGCCCTGGCCGTCCTGGTCGGGGTCGCCTTCCTCGCCCGGCTGGCCCGCGCCGAACTGCTTCTGCATGGCCTGGCTCATCTCGCGGCCGCCCTTCTGCAGGGCCGCGATCGCCGCGCGCTGGGAGTCGCCGGCCGCCTTGTCCTTGCCTTCCGCGAGTTGCCGCGCCGCGTCGCGCATCGCCTGGTCCGCCTCGCCGAGCCCGGGCGGGATTTCGCCGGTGAGGTCGCCGAACTGCTGCATGAGTTCGCCCAGCGCGCGGCGCAGCGCCTGCTGCACGCGCTGGTCCGTCTCCCGCTCCGCGTTCGGATCCCGGGCTTCGGCCGGCGAGCCGTTGGGGGGCGCGTTCGGGGTCCCGTTCGGGCGCGCGTTCGGTGACCCGTCGGGGCGTGCATTCGG
Organism: Rhodospirillales bacterium 69-11; assembly: GCA_001898425.1. GTDB lineage: Bacteria > Pseudomonadota > Alphaproteobacteria > Acetobacterales > Acetobacteraceae > Rhodopila. The sequence continues at coordinate 67,863 of MKTV01000086.1, read as the reverse complement.
CCCCAGGTTGGGACCCAGGTTCGGGGCGGAGGGCGGGCGCAGCTGCATCGTCTGTTCGGTGCGCCGGTCGGCATGGTCGAGCAAGCCGCCCTCGCGCCCGATCATGTCCTGCAGCGCGCCCATCTGCTGCCGCCCGCGCTGGCGCTGGGCGTTGCGCCGCTCCTGCGCCTCCGCCGATTGGGGCCGCGCATTGCGCAGCTGGTCGAGCATGCGCTCGAGTTCGGCCACGCGCTGCTGGGCGTCCTGCATGCGGCCCTGGCGCGCCGCCTCGCGGGCCTGCTCCGCCATGCGCTCGAGGTCGCGGTTCGACAGAGGCTGCGCATCGGGGTCGTAGGGCAGCGCCTCGTTGCGGCGGCGCGCATCCTCGACCATCGCCTGCATGTGCTGCTGGATCGCCTGCTCGAGTTCCTTGAGTTTCTGGTCGAGCGCCTGGCGGTTGGCCTCGGACGGGTCCCGGGTCGCCTGCTCGAGCGCTTCCCGCGCCGCCTGCCGCGCCGCTTCCAGCGCGCGCGCGGTCCGTTCGGTCTGGCCTTCCTCCATGTGCAGGGCAAGCTGCCAGAGCCGGTCCTGCGCCTGCGCGACGGCGTCGTCCGCCTTGTCGAACACCAGGAGGTAGTAGACGGCGGCAAGGTTGACGTAGGCGCCGCTGTCGCGGCCGAAGGCCTGGGGCGTCATCAGCAGCGTATCCAGGGCGGCCAGCGCGCTCTCCCGGTCGTCCGGCCGCAGGCTCAGCCCCTTGCGGATGGCGATCAGCGCCCGCGCGACCTCGTTGCGGAACGGGCGTTCGGGCAGCACGAAGCTCGCCGCGGCGCTGCGGCCGGTCTGGCCCAGCGCGTCGCGCGCCACCAGCGTGGCGGTGACGGGAAGGCCGGCCCAGGGGTGCGCCGTGAGGTCCTGCTGGCCGACGCCGCGGGCCGATCGCGGCGCCCCGGAAGCGAGCGGGATGGCCGCCGTGAGCGGGGGTGCGTCGGGGCGGGCGGCGAGCCGCAGTTCCGCCTGCAGCCCGGTCACGCCGTAATCGTCGCTCACCTGCCAGGGCAGCCGGGTCTGCTGGCTGGATGCGGCGCGGCCGGGCGGTTCGGTCCAGGCGGCTTCCGGCGCGCGATCGGCCACGACCGTCAGGTCCCAGGCGGCGAGATCGCGTCCGCCGCGCCGGATGACCAGCCGGCCGCCGCGGGTCAGGTCCTGCTCCGCCTGGAAGCTGCCGGCATCGAGCGCGGCGAAGCTGGTCGACTGCCCGTCGATCTGGAGCGTCGGCGTGCCGTTGCCGCCGGTGACGCTGGCGGTGAAATGGGCGCCG
>MKTV01000086.1:62351-66542 GCA_001898425.1 Rhodospirillales bacterium 69-11 | reverse complement strand
CCCGCCGCGTCGTCTCCCTGCCTGAGGAAGATCGGCGCGAGCCGCGTGTAGGACGGGGGCGTGATCCAGGCCTGCACCTCGGTGCCGGGGGCGGCGGGGCCGCGGGGCAGCTGGGGCTCGAGCGCGGCGGCGACGCGTGACGGCGCGTCGGGCCCGGCGATCACCAGCGCCGCGATCAACGCCACGATCAGCCCGGCGCGGAAGGCGCGCGGGTCGCGCCGCGCGAGGCCGGGATGGGGCAGGCCGACCCGCAGCCGGCGGATCTGGCCGGCGGTGCGCGCGACATGCGCGGCCCACAGCGCCTCGCCCGCCGCGTCGCCGGTCGCCGGCCGGTCGGTGAGCACGGCGAGAGGCCGGTGGCGCAGGCCGGAGGCGCGTTCGAGCCGCCGGTCGGCCTCGGTCTCCGCCGCGGGCCGTACGCCCCGCAGGCCCCGGACGAGCAGGACGAGGGCCGCGGCGCCGGCGACGAGCAGCAGGGCGAGATGGGCGAGCGGCGGCAGCAGGCGGGGGATGTCGAGCAGCGCGAGGAACAGGAACACGCCGATCACGGCGAGGGGCGGCCAGAGCACCGGCCAGACGCGCTCGAAGAGAATGGCGAGCCGCGCCAGCGCGCGCCGGCCCGCGAGGCGGCGCAGCAGCCGGTCTGCGGCCCCCTCGGTCATGCCGGGGCGGGGGCGCGCGAGAGCGGCGCCGTCTGTGTCGCGGGGGCGGGCACGTGTTCGTCCGCCCAGAGCGCCTCGAGCGGGGGGCGCTCGCGGATGACCGTCCAGCGGTCGCCGTCGACCATCACCTCGGCCGCGCGCGGACGCGCATTGTATGCCGAACTCATGACCGCACCATACGCGCCGGCGTCCAGGATCGCCACGCGCGCGGCGGGGCCGAGTGGGGGCAGCCGGCGGCGTCGCGCGAACGTGTCGGAGGATTCGCAGATGGGTCCGACGACGTCCGCGGGTTCCACCGGAAGAACGAGGTCCGCCGCGGCGATCGGCAGGATCCCGTGCCAGGAATCATACATTGCCGGCCGGACCAGATCGTTCATTCCGGCGTCCAGCACCACGAAGCGCGCGCCCTCCGTCTGCTTCACCAGGATCACCGAGGCGAGCAGCAGGCCGGCGGGCCCGACCAGCCAGCGGCCGGGCTCCACCAGCAGCCGCACGTCCAGATTGTGGAATGCGCCGCGCAGCACGGCGGCGAGGCCCTCGGGGCGCGGCACCGGCTGGTTGCGGTACGGAATGCCGAGGCCGCCGCCGCAATCGACCGTCTCCACCGCATGGCCGGCCGCCCGCAGGGTGTGCACGAGGTCGGCGAGGCGGGCGAAGGCGGCGCGATAGGGCTCGAGCGTCTCGATCTGGCTGCCGATATGGGCGGCGAGACCGACCGGCCGGACCCCCGGCAGCGCGGCGGCGCGGGCGTAGAGCGCGGCGGCCTCGGCGAAGGGGATGCCGAACTTGTCCTGGGCGCGGCCGGTCGAGATCTTCTCGTGTGTCCCGGCATCCACGTCCGGGTTCACCCGCAGCGCCACCCGCGCGGTGCGCCCCATCGCCGCGGCGAGGGCCGAGATCATCTCCAGCTCCTCGGCGCTCTCGACGTTGATCTGCTCGATCTCCTCGCCGAGGGCGAGGCGCAACGCGCTCACGCTCTTGCCGACGCCCGAGAAGACGATGCGGTCCGCCGGCACGCCGGCGGCGCGGGCGCGGCGAAGCTCGCCCTCGCTGACCACGTCGGCGCCGAACCCCTCGGCCGCGAACAGGGAGAGCACCGCCAAGTGATCGTTCGCCTTGACCGCGTAATGGGCATGGACGTCCATGCCGCTCGCCTGCAGCGCCGCGCGCAGATGGCGGGCGCGGGCGCGCATGGTGCCGGCGCCGTAGACCCAGGTGGGCGTGCCCACCGCGTCGGCGATGGACGAGAGCGGCACGTCTTCCAGCACCAGCCCGTCGAAGGCATGGCGCGACAGGAAGGGGCGGGCGACGACGAGCTCCTCGAGCGAGGGGTCCTCGGCGGGATCGAGCGGGGCGGAAGGTGCGGCCATTGCCCTTAGATAGCACGCGTTCGGCCGCGCGCATCAGCGCAGGCGGGCGGAGCCGCCATCCGGGCCGCGCTAGCGGCCGGCGTCCTGGCTGCGCAGCAGCACCAGGGCGCGGCGCAGCCGCATGATCCCGCCCTTCGTCTGGCCGTGCGCGCACATCTTCTGTCCTTCCGCCGAGAGGTTGGTCACCTCCGCGGAGGGCGGCGCCGTGGCGTCACGCACGATCGAACTCACCTGGTCCAGCAGGTGCAGGCAGAACTCCGGTGTGTCGCTGGTGACCCGTTCAGGCGCGTCCTGGGCAGGTACGCCGAATGGGACGGTGAGCGCGAGGCAGCAGGCAAGCCCGGCCAGGACGGAGGTCGAAGCGGTAACGGCCATACTTACGAGTATCCACCGTCCGGCCTCTCAGGCCAGTGGGGAACGAGTGACATCGCGGTTAGACTGCTCGCCGTCCTCCGGGAGTGGCAAAGACAACACGGCCATCAGCCCGCCCCCAGGATTCGCCTCGAGCCGCAGGCTGCCGCCATGCAGGTGCGCCACCGCCTGCACCAGCGTGAGGCCGAGGCCGGAGCCCGGCGTGTGGCGGGCGGCCTCCCCGCGGAAGAAGCGCTGGGTCGCGCGATCGAGGTCGCCAGCGGGAATGCCGGGTCCCTGGTCGGCCACCCGGATCGCGACGCCGGTCGGCCCCAGGGCCGCGCCGAGCCGGACGGTGCCGGCGGCGGGGGAGAACTTGACGGCGTTGTCCAGCAGGTTGGCGACCGCCTGCTGGATCAGCGTGGAGTCCCCGAACGTCGGCAGCGCGCCGGGCAGGTCGGTCTCCAGCGCGATCCCCTTCTCCTCCGCCACCGCCCCGTAGAGTTCCGCCAGGTCCGCGAGCAGCGGCGCCACGTCGATCCGGGTGAAGGCGGCGCGGCGCGAGCCCGCCTCGATCTCGGCGATCCGCAGCAGCGCCTGGAACACCGCGACGATGCCGTCCAGGTCCTGCGTCGCCCGCTCGATCGCGGCGCGCAGGTCGTCCGTCGTCTCGGCATGCAGGGCGGCGTCCTCGAGCCGCGTGCGGGCGCGGGTGATGGGCGTGCGCAGGTCGTGGGCGATCGCATTGGAGACCTGCCGCACGCCATCCATCAGCCGGCCGATCCGGTCCAGCATGTCGTTGATCACCTCGGCGAGCTGGTCGAACTCGTCGCCGCGCCCGGAGATCTCCACGCGCTGTCCGAGATCGCCCGCGGCGATGGCGGTGGCGGTGGCGGAGACGTTGGCGATCGCGCGGCGGAACAGGCTGCGCACCACCAGCGCGCCGACGGTCGCGAGGGCGACCAGGATGACCAGCGCCCAGAGCATCGCATCGGTCAGCAGCCGGCGGAGCTGGGCGCGCACCTGCACGTCCCGGCCGATCAGCAGGTGATAGCCGCCGGGCAGGTCGTAGCTGCGCACCATCGCGAGCGAGCGGATCCCCGCCCGCGAGACGTCGAGTTCGTAAAGCGGGCCGGAGGCCTGCACGGTGATCGGCCAGCGCTCGAGATTGCCGGCGAGCGGATGGAGGCCGGGCCCCACCAGGAGGTAGATCGCATCGTCGTCGACGTTCTGCATCAGCCGGTCGTCGATCGTCTGCACCAGGCCGGGCACGTCGCGTTCGGCCCAGCGTTCCGCGAGGCCCTGCCAATCGGTGCCGATCGCCGCCTCCACCTGCCGGTCGAGCAGGCCGGCGGTGGCCCACCAGACATAATAGCCGATGGAGCCGGCGCTGACGGCGAGCAGCACGGCATAGATCGCCGCGAACCGGAACCCGGCGGAGCGGAACATCGGCAGGCGGTGCGCCTGGTCGGGATCCTGGTGACGGCCGGCGGCGGGCGGGAATTCGGGGTCGATGCCGGCCTGCTCTGCCCCCAAGGGAGAATCGGCCGATTGGGAACCGGCCAAGGGGGAACCGGCGGGATCGGGTGTCGCGGGCCCTGCCGAACCTGGCGTCTCCGGGACGGGGGGAGGCTCGCCCCGGCCACGCCCGTCGCCGGACCCGACCCCGTCGGGGGCGGAGGGAAGCCCATGTCCGCCCCCGGTCGGGAGCATCACACCTGGTCGGCCCGCAGCATGTAGCCGGCGTTGCGGACCGTGTGGATCAGCGGCGTCGGGAACGGCTTGTCGACCTTCTGCCGCAGCCGGGA
>MKTV01000086.1:57724-62344 GCA_001898425.1 Rhodospirillales bacterium 69-11 | reverse complement strand
ACGTCGATCACGTTGGTCTGCGGGTCGAAATGATAGTCCCACACGCCTTCCAGCAGCATGGTGCGGGTGACCACCTGGCCGGCATGGCGCATCAGGTATTCCAGCAGCCGGAACTCGCGCGGCTGCAGGTCGACCTTCTGCCCGGCGCGCTTCACCTGGCGGGAGAGCAGGTCGAGCTCCAGATCCTCGACCACCAGCTTGGTCACCGGCCCCTCGCCCTTGCCGCGGCGCGCCAGCGCCTCGACGCGGGCGAGCAGTTCGGCGAAGGCGAAGGGCTTGGTGAGGTAGTCGTCCCCACCGGCCTTCAGCCCCTTCACCCGCTCGTCCACGTCGGCGAGCGCCGAGAGGATCAGCACGGGGACGGTGTTCTTCTGCCCGCGCAGCGTCTCCAGGATCTTCAGCCCGTCGATGCCGCCCGGCAGCATGCGGTCCAGGATCACCGCGTCGAAGCTCTCGCTCGCCGCGAGGAACAGCCCGTCCCGACCGTTGTCGGCGTGTTCGACGACGTGGCCGGCCTCCCGCAGCCCGCGCACCACGAAGCCGGCCACGTCCTTGTCGTCCTCGACCACCAGGATGCGCATCCGCGAAACTCCCCCGTCCTCAATCACGCGCCCTTTGGCCCGCGTCGTCAGTCCAGCGTCCTCAGCCTGCCGATTCCTGCGGGCGGCGCCCCACGGTAACAGGAATGTCGAGTTCGCGCCCCTGCCGCCGCACGGTCAGCTTGACCGTATTGCCGGGCGCCACCGCGGCGACGCTGCGGATCAGCCCGCGCGAGCTTTCCACCCGATCGCCGTTGATCGCCACCACCGTGTCCCCGGCGCGTACGCCGCCGCGGGCCGCCGGGCCGGTGCGGTCGATCCCGGCGATCACGACGCGCCCGTCGCGCTCCTCGACGGAGACGCCCAGCCAGCCCCGCTCGATGCTGCCGGAGGCGGCGAGCTGCGAGACGATGCGGCCGACGATCTCGGAGGGGATCGCAAAGCCGATGCCGACCGATCCGCCGGAGGGCGAGACGATCGCGGTCGACACGCCGATCACCTGCCCGTCCATGTTGAAGATCGGGCCGCCCGAATTGCCCGGATTGATGGGCGCGTCGAGCTGGAGGAAGTTGTCGAACGGCCCGGCGCCGAGGTCGCGCCCCTGGGCCGAGACGATGCCGGCCGTCACCGACCCGCCGAGGCCGAACGGATTGCCGGCGGCGAGCACCCAGTCGCCGACCTCCACCCGCCGCGAATCGCCCCAGGTCACCGCCGGAAGGCCGCCGCCCGCGTTCACCTTGATCACCGCGATGTCGGTCAGGTCGTCACGGCCGATCACCGTCGCCGGGAGCTGCCGCCCGTCGGAGAGCGAGACCAGGATCTTGTCGGCATGTCCGACCACGTGGTTGTTGGTCACGATGACGCCGGACGGGTCGATGATGAAGCCCGACCCGGCGCCCAGCATCTGCTCCCGCCGGTTGCCGAAGCGGCGGCGGAACTCCCGGCCCAGCGGCGTGTCGCGCAGTTCGGGCGGCAGCTCGCCCACCATGTCGTTGCCCGACACGGTCTCGGTGACCGCGATGTTCACGACCGCGGGCAGCACCTTCTTCACCAGCGGCGCGAAGCTCTCGGGGGCGGACCGAGCGGCGGCGCCATTGGGGCCGGCGGAGCAGGCCGTCATCAGCAGCGCGATGCCGAGGACGATGCCGCGGAGCCGGGTCGCACGGGGTGGGGCCGAACGGGCGGACCGGCGTTCGGGGTGATGCGGCCGCGCCGGAGAGACCGGCATCCGGCGAAGACGGAAGGCGGGGAGCGCGGACATTGGGGATCCCATGTACCTGGACCGAGGTGACGGAGGGACATGGCATGCCCTCGCCCGCGCAACAAGAATCGTGCGGATCAGTTTTCGGCGGGCGCGTGCGGCCGGTCAGGCGTCGTCGGCGCGTGCCGGGTTCTCGGGCCAGCGGTGTTTCGGATAGCGCCCGCGCATGTCACGCCGCACGTCGGCCCAGCCGCCGGTCCAGAACTGCGCAAGATCGGCGGTGACCGCGACCGGCCGTCCGGCGGGCGAGAGCAGCGCGAGGCGCAGCGGCACCCGCCCGCCCGCGAGGCGCGGCGTTTCGGTCAGGCCGTAGAAGGCCTGCGCCCGCGCCTCGGCCTGCGGCACCGGTTGCGCGTAATCGATCGCGGCGCGGCCCCCCGGCAGCGCGAGATGGGTGGGCAGGGCCTGGTCGAGGGTGGCGGGCAGCGGCCAGGGCAGCAGGCCGCGCAACACGCCGAGGAGGTCGAGGCGCTGGAGGTCCGCGAGCTTCGCGAGGCCGAGGAGGTGCGGCGCGAGCCAGTCTGCCGCGGTCGCGGCCAGCGCCGCATCCGACAGGTCGGGCCAGCCGGACCCGGCATCGACCTCGCGCATCCAGCCGATCCGGGCCTGGAACTGGCGGGCGGCCTCGGTCCAGGGCAGTGCGCGCAGGTCGGCCGCCGCGGCGCGGGCCAGCGCGTCGGCGATCGCCTGCGGGTCGGCCGGTTCGGTGCGGTCGGAGAGGATCAGCGCGCCCAGGCGCCGGCGGCGGCGCGCGTGGACGGACCCGGTGGCTGGGTCGAGACCGCCCTCCACCTGTTCGGTGACACGGCCGGCGAGCACCGGAGGCAGGGCATCGGGATCGAGCGGGGCGGCGAGGCGGATGCGTGCCGAGGCCTTCATCTCGAGCGCGGCGACCACGAGTAGCGGGGCGTTGGCCAGCGGATCGAGCCGCGGCAGCTTGGCGCCCCCCCCGCCGGAGAGGCGGAACGAGCCCGGCTCGCCGCGCCGCTGCGCGATCCGGTCGGGGAAGGCGGCGGCGAGCAGCCGGCCGGGATCGGGACTGGGTTGGTCGTCGGGAATGGCCGGCCCCCTCCCCCTGGCCCCCTCCCGCGAGGGGAGGGGGGAGGGACCATGGCCGCCCCCCTCTCCCCTCGCGGGAGAGGGATGGGGTGAGGGGGCGATCGGGGTGGGCGCATGATCCGGATTTTGGCCCCCTGGCCCTCTCCCCCTGGCCCCCTCCCGAAATGGGAGGGGGGACGAGGGTGCACCCGCCGGGGTTCGCAGCCGGCGGCGGTACTGGTCGGCGGCGCGGCGGATGCGGGCGAGGGCGGCGCGGTCGGCCTCCGCGTCGCCATACGCGATCGCGGCGAGGCGGAGCGCGACGTCGCAGGGCGCCTCGGGGCTGCGCAGCGGGTCGCGCTCCTCCAGCAGCGCGGCGAGGTCGGCGGCCATGGCCCGTTCGTCGGGGCCGTCCGCGGCGAGCAGCATGGCGGCGAGCCGCGGATGCGCGCCGAGCCGCGCCATTTCGCGACCGGCCGCGGTGATGCGGCCGGCCGCGTCCAGCGCGCCGAGATCGGCCAGCAGCGCCCCGGCTGCCGCCAGCGCCCCGGCGGGCGGGCGGTCCTGGAACGGCAGGTCGGCGGGCGGCGTGCCCCAGGCGGCGCAGTCCAGCGCGAGGCCGGACAGTTCGGCCTCCAGGATCTCCGGCCGGTCGAAGGGCGGCAGTCCGCGATGCAGCGCCTGGCTCCAGAGGCGGATCGCGACGCCCGGCGCTTCCCGCCCGGCGCGGCCCGCCCGCTGTTCCGCCGCGGCGCGGGAGATGCGCAGGGTGGCGAGCCGGGTGAGGCCGGTCGCCTGGTCCAGCCGCGGCGCGCGGCGGAACCCGCCATCCACCACGATGCGCACGCCCGGCACGGTCAGCGACGTCTCGGCGATCGAGGTCGCCAGCACGACCCGCCGCCCCTCTGCCGGGCGCAGGGCGCGGTCCTGGTCGGCCGGCGGCAGCTCCCCGTGCAGCGGCAGCACCAGCGCGCCGCAGCGATCGAGCGCGGCCTGGGTGCGGCGGATCTCCGCCATGCCGGGCAGGAAGGCCAGGATGTCGCCCGCATGCTCCGCCAGCGCGGCGCGGATCGCGCGCGCCATCGCCTCCGGCAGGTCGCGGGCGGTGGCGATGTCGCGGCTCGCGTGCTGGACGGTGACCGGGAACATGCGCCCGGCGCTCTCGACCACCTCGGCCTCCATCAGGCCGGACAGGCGTGCGCCGTCGGCTGTGGCGGACATGGCGAGGAGGCGCAGTTCGGGCCGCAGCATGCGCTGCAGGTCGAGGCAGAGCGCGAGCGCGAGGTCGGATTCCAGCGAGCGCTCGTGCACCTCGTCCAGGATCACCGCGGCGACGCCGTCGAGGCCGGGGTCGGATTGCAGGCGGCGGACGAGCAGGCCTTCGGTGACCACCTCGACGCGCGTCGCCGGGGAGCCGGCGCCTTCGATCCTCGTGCGAAAGCCGATCCTGCCCCCGACCGCTTCGCCGCGGAGCGAGGCCATGCGGGTGGCGGCGGCGCGGGTGGCGAGGCGGCGCGGTTCCAGCATCAGGATGCGCTGGTCGCCGCGCCAGGGCGCGTCCAGCAGGGCGAGCGGCACGAGGGTGGTCTTGCCTGCGCCGGGCGGCGCGACCAGCACGGCGTTGCGTCCGGCGTCGAGCGCGGCGTGCAGGCGCGGCAGCGCCTCGGTCACGGGCAGGTCCGGCAGAGCGGTCATGCGCCGGGTTGTCGTGGTTCGGGCGGCGCGTGTCGAGGGGGCGGGTGTGGGGGCGCGGGGAGTCGGGAGGGAGGCGGCGGGGGCGGG
>MKTV01000086.1:49863-57696 GCA_001898425.1 Rhodospirillales bacterium 69-11 | reverse complement strand
GCAGGGGGGATGGTCTGGCCCTTTCCGGGGCGATGGACCATATGCTGCCGCCAGCGTGGCATGCTGCGGAGAGACGATGCGGGTCACCCTTGCGACGGCACAGGATGGTCACGGTGCCATGGCCGCCCTCCCTGCCACGACCGCGCCCCGTGTCATGGCCGGCGCAGGCCGGCCATCCACGATTTGCGGTGCCGGATGCGGCGAAGTCGTGGATGGCCGCGACAAGCGCGGTCATGACACGGGGGCGGCGCAACGCACCGGCGACACGGGGGCAGCGCAACACAGCGGCGACACGGGGGCGGCGCAACGCACCGGCGACACGGGGGCAGCGCGACGCACCGGCGACACGGGAGCTGCGCAACGCACCGGCGACACGGGGGCGGCGCGACGTTCGCGCCTCCTTCCCCTCACCAGGCTCCTCGCGCTCCTCCTCCTGCTCCTCGGCCTCCACCCCGCGCGCGCGCTCGAGAGCGCACCCGTCACCTCGCCGCGGGCGGTGGCGACGCTGGTCTCCGATACCGACGCGGTCCAGGGCGGAACGCCCTTCCGGATCGCGCTGCGCCTGAAGCTCGCGAACGGGTGGCATACATACTGGCGCAACCCCGGCGACGCAGGAGTCGCGCCGGAGGTCACGCTCGACCTGCCGCCCGGCGCGCACCAGTCCGGCATCGACTGGCCCACGCCGAGGCGCGTGCCCGAAGGGCCGCTGATGACCTACGCCTACACGGGCGAGGTGCTCCTTCCCATCACCGTTACGCCGCCCAAGGGGGCGGACCCGCTGACCGTGACCGCGCATGCCACCTGGCTCGTCTGCAAGGACGTCTGCATCCCCGAGGAAGGCACGTTCCGGCTCGACCTGCCGTCCGGGGTGCCCGGCCCGAACGCGCAGACGCCGCTGTTCCAGGCGCATGACCGCAACGTGCCGCGCCCCTCGCCCTGGACCGCGACCGTCGCCGCCAACGGCGCGCTCTATGTGCAGGGCCCGGAACTCTCGCCCGCCACGGTGATGGACGCCTGGTTCATCCCGGAGAACTCGGACCGGATCCACGACGATGCCGCCCAGCCGCTCTCGGTGCGCAACGGCGGGTTCGTGCTGGCGCTGAAGCCAGCGGCCGGGTTCTCCCCGGATGCGGGGCTGGACGGCATCCTCTCCGTGCGCGACCGCTCCGGCCTGCAGACCGACGTGGTGCTGCATGCGAAGCCCGGCCCGGCGCCCGGTCCGGCCGGCCCGCCGCTGCCTCGGCTGCTGCTGCTCGCCTTCCTGGGCGGGGCGATCCTGAACCTGATGCCCTGCGTCTTCCCGGTGCTCGCGATGAAGGCCGTCGCCTTCGCGCGGGGGGCGGCGCACGGTGCGGCACGGGGGCATGCCGTGTCCTACACCGCCGGCGTGCTCGCGACCTTCCTGGCGCTCGCGGTCGTGCTGCTGGTCGCGCGGGAGGCGGGGATGGCCGCCGGCTGGGGCTTCCAGTTCCAGTCCCCCGTCTTCGTCGCCGCCATGGCCTGGCTGCTGTTCGCGGTCGGGCTGAACCTCTCGGGCGTGTTCCAAGTGGGCCTGGGCCTCGGGCTGAACGGCGCGAGCGGCCGGATCGCCGGCCGGCACAGCCATCTCGGCAGCTTCTTCACCGGCCTGCTCGCGGTGCTGGTCGCGACCCCCTGCACCGCGCCGTTCATGGGGGTGGCGATCGCCGCCGGCCTCGCCGCGCCGCCGGCGGTCACGCTGGCGGTGTTCGCCGCCATGGGGCTTGGCCTCGCCGCCCCCTACGTCGCCCTCGCCGCCATCCCCGGCGTGGCCCGCTTCGTGCCCCGGCCGGGACGCTGGATGGAGGTGCTGAAGCAGGCGCTCGCCTTCCCGATGTACGGCGCCGCGGTGTGGCTGCTCTGGGTGGTCAGCCAGGAGGCCGGTCCCGCCGGCGTGCTGGGCACCGCCGCCGGCGCCGTGCTGCTGGGCTTCGCCGCCTGGGTGCTGGGGCTCAGCCAGCAGGCCGAGGGGCGCAACCGCCGCTTCGGCCACGCCACGGCCGCCGCCGCGGTCCTGCTCGCGCTCGCCGTGCTCGCCGGCATCGCCGCCACCCCGGTCGAAGCCGCGCGGGGCGAAGGGGCGAGCTCCGAAGCCTACTCCGCCGCCAAGCTCGCGGCGGCCCGCGAGGCGGGGAAGCCGGTCTTCGTCAACATGACCGCGGCGTGGTGCGTGACCTGCCTCGTGAACGAGCGCGTGGCGATCTCCAGCGAGGCGGTGCAGGACGCGTTCGCGGCACGCCAGATCGTCTATCTCAAGGGCGACTGGACGCGGCAGGATCCGGCCATCACCGAATACCTGCGGCAGAACGGGCGGGACGGCGTGCCGCTCTACGTCTACTACCCGCCCAAGGGGGGCGGACCCGTCATCCTGCCCCAGATCCTCACCGAAGCCATCGTCCTCTCCGCGCTCGGGCGGAGCTGATCAACCGGCCAGGGCCAGGATGCCGCCCGCCACCGACTGCCACGCGGCGGACTCGGCGATCGGCACCTCGAGCACCTTGAGCGCGAACAGCGACAGGCCGCCCCACACATAGGCCGCGTGCGGGCGGCCGTAGAGACGCCAGTCCTGCACCATCGGGATCAGCAGCAGGGCACAGGTGACGAGCCCCGGGCCCACGTCGGCCATCACCGGCGGGACCGTCCCGGCCGCGCCGGGAGGCGCCAGCAGCACGAAGAACATGCGCGCGATCGCCGCGTCCACGATCGACACCGAGGCGACCAGCATCAGACGCTTGTGCACGTCCCGCTGCCGCGCCCGGACGATCGCGATCGTCACGACGATGGCGAAGAAGGCGATGCTGCTCAGGGGCACGAAGCCGAAGGCGCGAGCCGCCGCGTCCTGCCCCGCCGCGGCGCCGACCCGCATCAGGTTGATGCGGGCGAGCACGCCGAAGATCGTCATGGCGGTGGCGAACACCACCCCGATCAGCCCCACGCGCCGGTGCCGCACGATGTGCCCCGAGGTCGCGAGCCAGGTCTGCCACACGAGGAACAGCGACCATCCCGAGAACACCAGCCCGTGGATGTGCACGATCGGGTTCGCCGCGAAGCGCCCCTGGCTGACGGGCAGCCAGTAGGTCGGCGCGAAGCCCGCGAAGGCGATCACGGCGCACAGCACCGCCATTCCGAAATACATCGATTCGCCGCGGGGACGCGTGCTGACGCGCCCCTCCATCGTCATCGACATGCCGGGTCCCCCACCTGCGCCGTTGGCGATCAAACACTCCGAACGGCAGATTTTCGTTTCTGATCCGGACGGTGTTCGCACGCCCCGCCGGCGGGCGCGGTGGGTAGCGGCTGCCGCGGCGGGATGCAATGACAATCCGTCGTCAAAATGGAAAGGGTTCCTTTGACGACGGAATCGTGAACCGTCGGATGGGCCTGCGGCCGAGGCGCGCCTCTCGCAGCATGGAGCGCGCCGCGGCGCGCGCCGGTGTCAGTGGAAGATGCGGCCGGCGTCGATCACCACGGTCTGGCCGGTCATCGTCTCGGTCCGGCACATGGTCACGACCATCTCCGCGCAATCGTCCTTGTCCGCCGCCTTCTTCAGCAGCGCGCCGGCCGCCGATCGCTCGATCTGTTCGGGGCGGAGGTTGGCGGTAGCGCGCGTTCCCTCCAGCAGGCCGGGGGCCACGCAGTTCACCAGCGTCTCGGGCGCGAGCGCCACGGCCATGCAGCGGGTGAGGTGGATCAGCCCCGCCTTGGACACGGCATAAGCGATGGACGACCCGGTGGGCGAGAGGCCGGCCACGGATGCGATGTTGACGATGCGGCCCCGGCCCTGCGCCTTCATCACGGGCGCGACGGCTTTCGACAGGTGCATCGGGCCGGTCAGGTTGACCGCCATGATCTTCTCCCAGACGTCGTGCGTCAGGGAGTCGAGATCCGGGAACGGGATCGCCTTGTTGTAGGCCGCGTCGTTCACCAGGATGTCGAGCCGTTCGAACCGGCCGGTCACATCCTCGACGAGCCGAACCACTGCGGCCGGGTCCGTCACGTCGCAGGCGAACGCCGCCGCCCGCACCTGATGCGCGGCCGCGATGTCGTGGGCGACCGACTCGGCCTGCTCGCGGCTCTGCGCGTAGGCGATCGCGATATGCGCGCCTTCACGCGCAAGCGCGTGGCAGATGCGCTGCCCGAGCCCGCCATTGCCGCCGGTGACGAGGGCGACCGTGCCCGTGAGATCCATCGGAGTCCTCCCGCTCGCGCCGCGCCGGATCGAGCCGGCCGGCAGCGCCGAGACTGTGACGCCGGCCGTCCCAGGCGGCAAGCGCGGGCACGGCATGCGGCGCAGCCCGGTCCGCCACCGCGCGGGCCACCCCGGCTGGCGTCCCGTGTGGCATCCGGTCTGGCGCCCCGTCTGGCGCCCCGGCTGGCGTCCCGTCCGGCGCCACCTCTGCCGTCCATGTCGTGATCGAAGCGTGGATGCCGGACGGCGAACGGGCCGGGATGATCGGCGTTACAGGGGCGCGAGAGGGTGGCCCGGTCGGGTGCGGGCCATTTCGCAGCATCGAACGAGGACCCCGTGCCTGGACACGACGGAGGCAGCGACGCACTGCTGCGGCAACAAACGGCTCTCGCGCGCTTCGGCGAACTTGCTCTCCGTTCGGACGATCTCGACGAAATCCTCACTGAAGCCTGCCGGCTCGTCAGCGAGGCGCTCGGGACCGAGATGTCCAAGGTCATGGAGCTGCAAGCCGACGGCGAGACACTGCTGGTGCGCGCCGGCGTCGGGTGGGGACCCGGCGTGGTCGGCGTGGTCACGACAGGATCGGAGGAGGGCACGTCGGAGGGCCATGCCCTGCGCACCGGCGCCCCGCTGATCTCCACCGACCTCGATCACGACGAGCGTTTCCGCTTTCCCCGCTTCCTGATCGAACAGGGCGTCAAGGCGGTTGCGAACGTCGCGATCCTCGGCGCCGACGGGCAGCGCCCGTATGGCGTGCTGCAGGTCGACAGCCGCACGCCCTGCGAGTTCGGGGAGGGCGACACCGCCTTCCTCAGCACCTACGCCAACATGATCGCCGCCGCCGTGCAGCGGTTCGCCGCGACCACCGACCTGCGCGAGCGGGAGGCGCGCCTGCGCGAGAGCGAGAACCGCTTCCGCCGCATCTCGGAGATCGAGACGGTGGGCGTCGTCTTCTTCGACGCGGACCGCCGGATTTTCGATGCCAACACGATGTTCCTGCGGATGGTCGGTGTCGCGCATGGCGACGTCGCCGCCGGTCGGGTGCAGTGGGAGGATTTCACGCCGCCCGAATGGCTCGAGGCGACACGCGCGGCGCTCGACGACCTCGGGCGGGCAGGCCAGCGGACACCGCTCGAGCGGGAATACATGCGTCGCGACGGATCCCGCTGGTGGGGCCTGTCGGCCGCCCGCATGCTGGACCCGGCGGTTGGCGTCGAACTCGTGCTCGACGTGACCGATCGCAAGCAGGCCGAACGCGCGATGCAGGACAGCGAGGCGCGTCTGCGCGCGCTCGTCGAAGGCATCCCGCAACTCGTCTTCCGGTCCCGCAGTTCGGGCGAGCGGATCTGGGCGAGCCGGCAATGGACGGACTACACCGGCCTGACCGATGAAGGCAGCCTCGGTCTCGGTTGGCTCGACGCCATCCACCCGGACGATCGCGCCGCGACCCTGGCGGCCTGGGCGGAGGCCGAACAGGACGGGCATCTCGCGATCGAGCACCGGACGTTCGATGCCGCGCGCGGCCAGTATTCGTGGTTCCAGACCCGCGCGACTCCCCTGCGCGACGAGGCGGGCCGGGTGATCGAGTGGTTCGGCACTTCGACCGAGATCGACGACCAGGTGCGCGCGCGGGAGGTGCTGGCGCTGCACGGGGAAGCGCTGGAGGCGGAGGTCGCGGCGCGCACCGCCGATCTCAGCCGCGCGCTCGACAGCCTGCAGAACGAGATGATGGAACGCGAGCGCGTGGAAGGCGCCCTGCGTCACATGCAGAAGATGGAGGCGGTCGGCCAGCTCACCGGTGGGATCGCGCACGACTTCAACAACATGCTGCAGGGGATCGCCGGCAGCCTGGAGATGGCGCAGCGACGCGCCCGCGAGGGACGCGCGGAGGAGACGCTGCGCTTCCTGCGGCCGGCGCAGCAGGCGCTGGACCGGGCGGCCGGGCTGACGCGGCGCCTGCTGGCGTTCGCACGGCGCCAACGGCTGGAGCCGCGGCTGGTCGATGCCGACGCGCTGGTGGCCGGGATGGCGGACCTGATCCGGCGCACCGTCGGCCCGTCGGTACGGCTCGATCTCCGTCTCGGCGACGGGCGTGCGCCGGTGCTGTGCGATCCCAACCAGCTCGAGAGCGCATTGCTCAACCTGTGCATCAATGCGCGGGACGCCATGCCGGAAGGCGGGGTGCTGAGCCTCACCACGACCGACGTGACGTTCGGGCCGGCCGACCTCGCGCAGGAGGAGGCGGCCCAGCCCGGCGACTTCGTGATGATCTCGGTGTCCGACAGCGGCAAGGGGATGTCCCACGACGTGCTCGACCGCGCCTTCGAGCCGTTCTTCACCACGAAGCCGCTGGGCCAGGGGACGGGTCTCGGCCTGAGCCAGGTCTACGGGTTCGTGCAGCAATCGGGCGGCGTGGTGCGGCTGGAGAGCACGTCGGGCCAGGGCACGATCGTGCGGATCTGCCTGCCCCAGCAGACCAGGCCGGTGCCGGACGTCACGCCCGGAAAGGCGCCCGATCCGCGCGCCGCCCGGCCGGGCCAGACCGTGCTGCTGGTCGACGACGAGACCATCGCCCGGGAGGCGGTGGGCGCGCGGCTGGGCGAACTCGGCTACCGCGTGCTCGAGGCGCGCGACGGTCCCGCGGCCCTCGAACTGCTCGAGAGCGACGTGGACGTCGCGCTGCTGATCACGGATGTCGGGCTGCCGAACGGCATGAACGGCCGGCAGGTCGCGGAAGCGGTGCGGGAGCGCCATCCCGAGACGCCGGTGCTGTTCATCACCGGGTATGCGGGCACCGACCTGCCGCCGGGCAGCGAGGTGATCGACAAGCCGTTCGACCTCGACACGCTGGCCCGCCGCGTGCAGTCCATGCTGGTGCACGACCACGGGACGTAAGCGCAGAGGCGCCGGCGGGATCAGCCGCCCGGCGGCCTCAGCTTCCCGCCGGCCTCAACTCCACGGCGCGCTTAGCTCCACGGCGGGCTCAGCTCCCCGGGGGCTCGACTCCCGGCTGGCTCAACCCCGCGGCGGGCGCGTCAGGTTCAGTGCGGTGTTGACCAGTGCCACGTGGCTGAAGGCCTGCGGCACGTTGCCCATCTGCCGGCCGCTCGCGGGATCGTACTCCTCGGCCAGCAGCCCCACGTCGTTGCGCAGCGCGAGGATGCGTTCGAACATCTCCCACGCCTCCACGCGCCGCCCCGCCAGGATCAGGTTGTCGATGTACCAGAAGCTGCAGGCGATGAACGCGCCTTCGCCGGGCGGCAACCCGTCCTCGGTCCAGCCGGTGTCGTAGCGGAACACCAGCCCGTCCGACATCAGCCGCTGCTCGATCGCCCGCAAGGTGCCCTGCATGCGCGGATCGTCGATCGGCAGGAACCCGACCAGCGGGATCAGCAGCACGCTCGCATCCAGCGCCTTGGACCCATAGGCCTGCATGAAGGCGCCCAGCTCGGGGTCGAATGCCTTCGCGCAGACGTCCGCATGGATCTCGTCGCGCACGCTCGCCCAGCGCTCCGCCGGGCCCGCGATCCCCAGGCGCTCCACCGACTTCACCGCGCGGTCGAACGCGACCCAGGCCATGACCTTGGAGTGGGTGAAGTGCTGGCGGGGGCCGCGCACTTCCCAGA
>MKTV01000086.1:13784-49854 GCA_001898425.1 Rhodospirillales bacterium 69-11 | reverse complement strand
CCGGTTCCCGCCAGTGCCGTTCCAGGTAGTCGAGCAGCGCCAAGCCGATCGCCTGCGATCGCGCATTCCCCGGCATGCCCTGCATGCGCGCCTGGAACATGGCGTCGGCCATCTCGCCGATCACGTCCAGCTGCAACTGGTTGGCCGCGGCGTTGCCGATGCGCACCGGGCTGGCGCCGCCGAACCCGGGCAGCCAGTCGGCTTCCCACTCCGTCAGCCGTCGCTCGCCGCCGATGCCATACATGATCTGTATCTGCTCCGGACTGCCGGCGACCGCGCGCAGCAGCCAGTCCCGCCAGGCCTTCGCCTCCTCCGCGTAGCCCGCGCCGCCCAGGGCGATCAGGGTGAAGGTCGCGTCGCGCAGCCAGCAGTAGCGGTAATCCCAGTTGCGGGTGCCGCCGGCCTGTTCCGGCAGGGAGGTGGTGAGCGCGGCGACGATCCCGCCGGTGGGGGCATAGGTGAGCCCCTTCAGCACGAGCAGGGAGTGCTTCACGACGTCGCTCAGCGGGCCGGCATCGAGGCAGCGGTCCGACCACGTCCGCCAGGCGGTGATGGTCGCGTCGAGCGCGGCGGCGGCATCGATCGGCGCCGGGAGCGCGGCATGCGAGGAGGCGTGGGTCAGCACGAGCGGCATCGTCTCGCCCGCCGCGACCGTGAAGGTGGCGACCGTGGTGCGGTCCGCCCCGCGATGCGTCACGGGGCTGCGCAGCAGCACCATCTCGGGGCCGCAGATCGCGCGGATCGTGCCGTCGGACAGGCGCTCGACCCAGGGCACCGAGGCGCCATACTCGAAGCGCAGGACCAGCTCGCTCTCCATCGCGACGCGCCCGCGCAGCCCGCGGACGATGCGGACGAGGTGAGTGCCCTCTCCGCCCAGCGGCATGAAGTCGATCACCTCCGCCGCGCCATCCTCGGTGTCGAACCGTGTCCGCAGCACGAGCGTTCCCGGATCGTAGCTGCGCACCACGCGGGCCGGAGCGGCCGGTGCGAGCCGCCACCGGCCATGTTCGGCACCGCCCAGGATGGCGGCGAAGCAGGCGGCCGAGTCGAAGCGGGGCCAGCACAGCCAGTCGACGCCGCCGTCCTTGCCGATCAGCGCGCCGGTCGTGCAGTCGCCGACGAAGGCGTAGTCCTCGATCCGCGGGTGCGAAGGGGCGGTCTCGTCGTTCATCCAGGCCTCCATGCGTCCAGACGAAACGGCCGAGACGGGAAATCGCTGCATGGCATGGACGTGATGCGGCGAAGTCCCGGAACTCCGCCGAGCGTCAGCATCTCGTCCGGGGCCGACCTGGCGAGCCGGCCGCGCCGCGGACCGGGAGGAGCGCGGGCGTGACGAGTGTCTCGCATCCGGACGCCGAACGGGTTAGAAACGTCCAGCCGCCGCGTCGAACGGCGGACGATCTGGGAGAAACGCCTCATGCCGTGCCGAACGCTTCGCGCGTCCGCCTTCCTCGCTTGCTTTTCCGCAATCGTGTCCGGCCCCGCCCTGGCCCAGCAGCCACAGAGCGGCGGGACCCTGCACATGTATCAGCGTGACAGCCCGGCATCGGCGTCGGTGCATGAGGAGGCGACGTATTCCACCAACGTCCCCTTCATGAGCATCTTCAACAACCTGGTGATCTACGACCAGCACGTGCCGCAGAACAGCGACGCCAGCATCCGGCCGGAGCTCGCGACCTCCTGGTCCTGGAGCGACGACAAGACGCAGCTCACCTTCAAGCTGCGGCAGGGCGTCAAGTGGCACGACGGCAAGCCGTTCACCGCCAAGGACGTGAAGTGCACCTTCGACCTGATCCAGGACAAGGGGGACCAGCACTTCCGCAAGAACCCGCGCAAGCTCTGGTACCAGAACGTCAAGGACGTCGTGGTCAAGGGCGACGACGAGGTCACCCTGCAGCTCGGACGCCCGCAGCCCTCGATCCTGGCGATGCTCGCCTCGGGCTACAGCGCCATGTACCCCTGCCATGTCAGCCCGGCGCAGATGCGCACGAAGCCGATCGGCACGGGCCCGTTCATGCTGGCCGAGTTCAAGCAGAACGAGATGATCCGGCTGGTGAAGAACCCGAACTACTGGAAGAAGGGGCGGCCGTATCTCGACGCGATCGAGATGCCGATCATCACCAACCGCTCCACCGCGATGCTGGCCTTCATGGCGGGCAAGCTCGACATGACCTTCCCGATGGAGGTCACGCCGCCGCTGATGCGCGACATCAAGTCGAACGTGCCGAAGGCGATCTGCTATTTCGGCCCGCAGAACGTGAACGAGAACCTGATCATCAATCGTGAGAAGGCGCCGTTCGACAACCCGGACATCCGGCGTGCGATGGCGCTGACGCTCGACCGCAAGGCGTTCATCGACATCCTGTTCGAGGGCCAGGCGGATATCGGCGGCACGCTGCTGCCGCAGCCGGACGGCGTCTGGGGCATGCCCAAGGACCAGATGGAGCAGATGCTGGGCTACAACCCCGACATCCAGAAGAACCGCGCCGAAGCCCGCAAGATCATGGAGAAGCTGGGCTACGGCCCCGACCACCGGCTGAAGGTCGTGGTGTCCACGCGCAACATCCCCAGCTACCGCGATCCGGCGGTGATCCTGATCGACCACCTGAAGGAGATCTACATCGACGGCGAGCTCGACCCGGTCGAGACCAGCCAGTGGTTCTCCAAGGTCGCGCGCAAGGACTACTCGGTCGGCATGAACCTGACCGGCAACTCGATCGACGATCCGGACCAGGCGTTCTACGAGAACTACGCCTGCAAGTCGGAGCGCAACTACTCCCACTACTGCAATCCGGAGATCGAGAAGCTGTTCGACAAGCAGTCCGCCGAGACGGATGTCGAGAAGCGCAAGAAGCTGGTGTGGGAAATCGACCAGAAGCTGCAGGAGGACGTGGCGCGGCCGATCATCCTGCACACGCGGGGCGGCACCTGCTGGCAGCCGACGGTGCATGGCTACACGCCCATGACCAACAGCTCCTACAACGGCTACCGCTTCGAGGATCTCTGGATCGAGCACTGACGGACGAGGAGGAGCCGCAATGGAGACCGACGCCCTTCGTGCCCTGGAGCGCCCCAAGGGCCTGCCATTCCGGATCGGCCGGATCGGTCACGTCGCGCTCCACGTGCAGGACCTCGCCCGCTCGGCGCGGTTCTACACGGAGGTGCTGGGGTTCTCGGTCTCCGACGTCTACGGCGAGGACATGATGCCCGGCGGTGCGGTGTTCCTGCGCTGCAACGCCGACCATCACGGCATCGCCCTGTTCAAGGCGGACGGGGCGCCGAACGAGAGCAGCGGGCAGCACCACATGGCGTTCGGGGTCGGCACGCTCGACGAGGTGGTGCGCGCCCGCAACCATCTGCGCGCCCATGGCGTGCCGATCGACTTCGAAGGCCGGCGCCGGGCCGGGGTGCAGATCGCGGTCGAGTTCCGCGACCCGGACGGCCACCGGCTGGAGATCTACTGGGGCATCGACCAGATCGGCTCCGACGGTCGGGCGCGGCCCGCGTCCGAGTGGAAGGGCGCGCCGTCGCTCGAGGCGGCGATCGCCGATCCGGTGGTGGGGCAGGACACGACCTTGCAGGATCCCACGCTGCTGCGCACGGAGCGGGTCGGCCGGACGGGGTGAAGCGCGGCGTGCGGAGCGGGGGCGCGGGATTGGAGCGAGCCCGCCGTGCGGAGCGGGTTCGCAGGGTTGAACGAAATCCCGGCGTGCGGAGCGGGCTCGCGGGGGCGGATGAAACCGCTGATGCACGCTGATGTACGCTGATGGGCCGGTTCGGGTTGTCGCGGGGTGCATGCCTCCGAGGCTGCAGAGGCGAGGCGCCCTGCGCGCGTATTGTTAAGCGCTCCGATCCCTGACCGGGCGCTGGGTCATACCGCGCCGCACGGGCCCATCAGCGTACATCAGCGTGCATCAGCGGTTTCATCCAACCCTGCGGACCCACCCCCATCCACGATAGGTCGCCCTATCCGGCCCCGGGGCGCAGGCAGCCGCGTCAGGCCGCCCTCCGCCTCACCCGCGGGGTGGTCGCGTCCCGCCACAGCGCGAACGCCGCGCGGATCGCGTCGAGTTCCGCCAGGAAGTCCGGGTCCGGCCCGAGGGAACCCACCTCCCGCAGCAGGAACCAGCTTCGCTCGACCCAGCTTCCGATCGGTCCGGGAAGGTCGATGGCGGCCTCGGCCGGTTCGGCGTGGTGGCGGAGGTCGGTGTCGAGCAGGTCCTCCGCCCCGAGATCCGCCGTCGCGGGAGACACCGGCCAGGCGATCCCGGCCGCGGCGCCGGCGCGGGTCAGCATGCCCCGCCAGTCCGCCAGCAGCCCGTCATAGGTGACGAAGCCCCGCCGCATTGTGCGCGTGGCGGCCTCGGCCTCCAGCATGTGGTGCAGCCACAGCGCCAGCGAGAGCTCCCGGGTGAACGCGTCGCGCGCTTCCAGGGAGCGGGCGACCTCCGTCGGGTGGCGCAGCATCAACAGCGCGCGCGTCGCGGGCAGCACCGGGCGCCAGATCTCGGCGGAGACGCAGAGTCGCGGATCCTTCAGCACGTAGCAGGGCGCGTCGCCGAACTCCTCCTCCAGCGTCTCGGCGAGCTGCGCCTGCAGGGCGGCGCGCATCGCGTCCGGCACCTCCGCAACCCCGAAGGTGAGGCAGTCGTACCAGCTGTGGCCGGTGGCCTTGAGGAGCGAGTCGAGCACGCCCATGACCATCCGGGATTCCCAGAACCCGCGCGGATTGTCCGCCGCCGGCGCCAGCATGCGGGCCGGCGGCGCGGCCCCGAGCCGGGTGCAGAGACCGGCGAGGGCGGACGTGCCGGACCGGTGCATGCCGAGGATGACGAGGGCTTGTCGGTCTTCTCCGGTCATGAGGCTCCACGTCGTTGCAGGGGTCGACTTGTCGCATGCGCGGCACGGGCGATGGCTACCAGAATGCCGGTGGCGAGCTTAACATTCCGTGAGCGGACACGTGGTGCCGCGCGGCCGCGTTAGGGATCAGCGGTGCCACGGACCTCAACCCGTCCCGCTGCTGCATCGTTCGTGTTTTGCGGGCGTCAACCTCTGCGTGGTAATCGGAGCCGATGGGATACTGGGGCAAGATCATCGGCGGCATGGCGGGCTTTGCCGTCGGCGGCCCGTTCGGCGCGGTGGTCGGCGCAGCCCTCGGCCATGCGGCCGACAGCGGGGCGGTGTCCAATCTCGGCCTGCCGTTCGGGGACGCGGTCAATCCCGCCCGCCTCGCCTCCATGTTCGGCCGCCGCGACCAGCTCTTCGCGGTGGGCGTCGTGGTGCTGGCGGCGAAGCTCGCCAAATGCGACGGGCCCGTGGTGCGGGAGGAGATCGACGCCTTCAAGCGCCAGTTCCGTATCCCGCCCGAATCGGTGCGCGACATCGGCCGGCTGTTCGACCAGGCGCGCGACAGCGCCGACGGGTTCGAGGCCTATGCCACCCAGCTGGGGGAGGCGTTCGCCGACAATCGCGGCATGCTCGAGGACGTGCTGCTCGCGCTGTTCGCGATCGCCCGCGCCGACGGTCCGGTGAACCTGCGGGAGCAGGAGTTCCTGCATCGCGTGCATGCCGCATTCGGCCTGGACCGCACCGTGTGGGAGCGCGCGCGGGGCGGCGCCGGCCCGCGCCAGGCGCCCGCGCGGTCCGACGAGCCGGACCCCTACGAGGTGCTGGGCCTGCCCCGCACCGCGTCGGAGGACGTGCTGCGCACCACCTGGAAGCGCCTGATGCGGGAGAACCATCCGGACACGCTCGCCGCCCGCGGCGTGCCGCAGGAGTTCATCGCCCGGGCCAGCGACAAGGTGGCGCGCATCAACGCTGCCTGGGATCGCATCAAGCGTGAACGCGGCCTGTGAGCCGCAAGCGGGAGTGCGGCCGGTGACGCGGCCCAGGGCACCGCGCGCGACGCGACGCTTGGCGCGCCCCGTGGCGCGGCCCATGGAGCGCAGCCGCGCGTGAGCCTGTCCGTCCGCGATCTGCCCAGCCCCAACTGGGACGCGCGCCCGGCCGGCATGCCGGTCGATACGCTGATCCTGCATTACACCGGCATGCAGAGCGCCCAGGCGGCGCTGGACCGGCTGCGCGACCCCGTCGCGCGCGTCTCCTCCCATTACGTCGTGGACGAGGACGGGCTGGTCTTCGCGCTGGTCCCCGAAGCCGTGCGGGCCTGGCATGCCGGCGCCTCGTTCTGGCGTGGCAATACGGTCCTCAACGATCGGTCCATCGGGATCGAGATCGTCAATCCCGGCCATGAATGGGGCTATCGCGACTTCCCCGTCCTGCAGCTCGCCGCGGTCTGCGACCTCTGCCTGCACATCCTGGCGCGCCATCCCATTCCGGCGCGCAACGTGGTCGCGCACAGCGACGTCGCCCCCGATCGGAAGGAGGATCCCGGCGAGCGCTTCGACTGGGAGGGACTGGCCCGCAACGGGGTCGGCCTCTGGCCGTTCGACGTGCCGGATCTCGGCACCGGGGGCGTGGTGCGGGATGCGGTGCAACTCGCGCCGGTGCGCCGCGCGCTGGCGCAGATCGGCTACCGGGTGGACCCGTCCGGCGCGCTCGATCCCGCCCTGGCCGCCGTGCTGCGCGCCTTCCAGCGGCACTGGCGCCCCGAGGCCGTCACCGGCCAGGCCGATGCCGGCACGCTGGCGCGGCTGCTGGGCGTCGCGCGGCTGGTGGAGGGCTGATCCGAGTGGCCTTCGCGCCGCCGAAGCGCATGCTATAAGCGCCGCAATGGACAAGATTCGCACCCTGTCGCGCTCCCTGCCGCGCCACGCCCTCCTGCTGCTGGTGCTGGTCCCGCTGCTCGCCGGCTGCGGCTCCAAGTCGGAGGACACGGCCGCCACGATCCAGCCGCCGCCGGTCGAGGAGCTGTACAACAACGGCGTCGATGCGCTGAATGCGAAGCGCTATTCCGCCGCCGCCGACCAGTTCGCGTCGGTGGAGCAGAACTATCCCTACTCGCCCTGGGCGGTGAATGCGCAGCTCATGCAGGGCTACGCGCAATACATGCAGAACCACTACACGGACGCGCTGGCGACGCTGGACCGCTTCATCCAGCTCCACCCGACGCATCGCAGCGTGGCCTATGCGTATTACCTGCGCGCGCTCTGCTATTACGAGCAGATCGCCGACATCCAGCGCGACCAGAAGGGCACCGAACAGGCGATGGCGGCGCTCACCGACGTGGTGAACCGCTTCCCGGACAGCACCTACGCGACCGATGCGCGGCTCAAGATCGACCTCTGCCGCGACCACCTGGCCGGCAAGGAGATGGAGATCGGCCGCTGGTACGAATCCCAGCACCTGTATGAGGCGGCGATCGGCCGCTTCCAGCGCGTGGTGGACGACTACCAGACCACCAACCACGTCCCCGAGGCGCTCCACCGCCTCACCGAGATCTACCTGGTGCTCGGCCTGCGCGAGCAGGCGAAGCAGACCGCGGCCGTACTGGGCTACAACTATCCGGGCAGCGAGTGGTACGAGGACAGCTACCGGCAGCTCGCGGGTGACGGGCTGATCGCGAATGCCAAGGCGAACGGCAGCCGCCCGGGGTTCTTCTCGCGCGCCTGGAACTCGCTGTTCTGACGCGGCCGGCGCGGGCCGATCCATGCTCACCGCGCTATCGATCCGGGACGTGGTGCTGATCGAACGGCTCGACCTGTCGTTCGGCCCCGGCCTGACCGTGCTCACCGGCGAAACCGGGGCCGGCAAATCCATCCTGCTCGACAGCCTGGGACTCGCCCTCGGCGCCCGCGCCGAGGCAGGCCTCGTTCGCGCCGGCGCCGAACAGGCAGTGGTGACGGCCTGCTTCGCCCCGCCCGCCGCCCACCCGGTGCATGCGCTGCTGACCGAACAGGGGCTGGAGGCGGAGGACGACGTCGTGCTGCGCCGCGTCGTCGGGAAGGACGGCCGCTCCCGCGCCTTCGTCAACGACCAGCCGGTCGGCGTCGCCATGCTCCGCCGCGCCGGCGCGCTGCTGGTCGAGGTGCAGGGACAGCACGAGCAGATGGGCCTGGCCGATCCCGCCGGCCACGGCGCGCTGCTGGATGCGTTCGGCGTCGCCCCCCGCCTGCGCGATGCGGTGACCGCCGCCTGGACCGACTGGCGCGGCGCCCGCGACCGGCTGGCCGCGGCGCAGGAAGCGATCGCCGCCGCGGAGCGCGACGAGGAGTGGCTGCGCCACGCCGTGCACGAACTCGCCGGCCTCGCACCGCAGGAGAACGAGGAGGATCGGCTCGCCGCCGAACGCCAGCGCCTCCAGCAGGGCGAGCGCCGTGCCGAGGCGATCGCGGCCGCCCTGTCCGAACTGACCCCGCGCGACCGCCGCAGCTCTGGTCCCGCCGCCGCCCTGCGCGCCGCGTCCCGCGCGCTGCAGCGCCTCGTCCCCGTCGCCGGCCCGGAGGACACGGACGCGCCGAACCCGGCGGGACCGGCGCTCGCGGCGCTGGAACGCGCGGAGGAGGCGCTGGCGGAGGCCGAAACCCTGCTCACCCGCCTCGCCGGGGAGGCGGAGGCCGATCCGCGCCTGCTGGAACAGGCCGAGGAGCGGCTGTTCGCCCTGCGCGGCGCCGCGCGCAAGCATTCGGTCGCCGTGGCGGAGCTTCCGGCCCTGCTCGACACGCTCGCCGCGCGGCTCGGGGCCCTGGAAACCGGCGCCGCCGAGATCGTCGCGCTGGAGGAGGCGGTGCGCACGGCGCGCGAACGCTACGCCGCCGCCGCCGCCGCGCTGACCACGGCGCGCCAGGAAGCGGCGCAGCGGCTGGAGCGGGCGGTGGCGCGCGAGTTGCCGCCGCTCCGGCTCGAGAAGGCGCGCTTCTTCGCCGAGGTCGCGCCGCTGCCGGAAGCGAACTGGGCGGGCGGCGGCGCGGACGCGGTGCGCTTCCTGATTGCTACCAATCCCGGCCAGCCGCCCGGCCCGCTCGCGCGCATCGCCTCGGGCGGCGAGCTGTCGCGGCTGATGCTGGCGCTGAAGGTCGTGCTGACCGCCGGCTCCGCCGTGCCGACGCTGGTGTTCGACGAGGTCGATTCCGGCATCGGCGGCGCGACCGCCGCGGCGGTGGGCGACCGCCTCGCGCGCGTGGCCGAGGGCGTGCAGGTGCTGGTGGTCACCCACAGCCCGCAGGTGGCGGCACGCGGCGGGGCGCATCTGCGGGTCATGAAGGCGGCGGAACGCGGGCGCGCGGCGACGCGGGTCGATCCGCTGCGCGGCCCCGATCGGCGGGAGGAGATCGCACGCATGCTGGCCGGGGAGACCGTCACCGAAGCCGCCCGCGCCGCGGCGGACGACCTGCTGGGGGCGGCATGAGCGGAACCACCCCGGTCGAGACCCTGACCGAGGAGGAAGCGGCGGAGGAACTCGCCCGCCTGGCCGCCGAGATCGCGCATCACGACGAGGCCTATCACCGCCGGGACGCGCCCGAGATCCCGGATGCCGACTACGACGCGCTGCGCCGGCGCAATGCCGCGATCGAGGCGCGCTTCCCCGAACTGATCCGCGACGACTCGCCGTCCCAGCGCGTCGGCGCGGCGCCCGAGAGCGGCTTTGCCAAGCTGCGTCACCGCGTGCCGATGCTGTCGCTCGACAACGTGTTCGACGCGACGGACTTCCAGGAGTTCTGCGACCGCGCGCGCCGGTTCCTCGGCCTGTCCGGCACCCTCGCCCTGGTGGCGGAGCCGAAGATCGACGGGCTCTCGATCAACCTCACCTACGAGAACGGCCGCTTCGTGCGTGGCGCCACGCGGGGGGACGGGCAGGAGGGAGAGGACGTCACCGCGAACCTGCGCACGCTCCGCTCCCTGCCGCTGCGGCTCAAGGGCCAGGCGCCGGGACTGATCGAGGTGCGCGGCGAGGTGTTCATGACCAAGGCCGACTTCCTCGCGCTGAACGCGGCGCAGGCGGCGGCCGGAGCCAAGGTCTTCGCCAATCCGCGCAACGCCGCGGCCGGCAGCCTGCGCCAGCTCGACGCCAAGATCACTGCGAGCCGCCCGCTGTCGCTGTTCGCGTACGCCCAGGGCGAGTCGAGCGAGCCCGTCGCCGCGACGCATTGGGACTACCTGGAGCGGCTGCGGGACTGGGGCTTCACCGTCAACGACCTCTCGCGGTGTCTGGAGGACGAGACCCAGGCCGCCGACTTCCAGACGGAGATGGGCACCGCGCGCGCGGGCCTGCCCTACGACATCGATGGCGTCGTGTACAAGGTGGACGACCTTGGCCTGCAGCGCCGGCTGGGCTTCGTGGGCCGCGCGCCCCGCTGGGCCACGGCCTGGAAGTTCCCGGCCGAACAGGCGACCACGGTGCTGCAGGCGATCCGCATCCAGGTCGGCCGCACCGGCGCGCTGACCCCGGTCGCGGAGCTCGAGCCGGTGAACGTGGGCGGCGTGCTGGTCACCCGCGCCACCCTGCACAACGAGGACGAGATCGCCCGCAAGGACGTGCGCGTGGGCGACACCGTGATCCTGCAGCGCGCCGGCGACGTGATCCCGCAGATCGTCGCCATCGTCCCCGATCGCCGCCCCGCGGACGCCCAACCCTTCGTCTTCCCGGACACCTGCCCGGTCTGCCACAGCCACGCCGTCCGCCCGCCGGGGGAGGTGGTGCGCCGCTGCACCGGCGGGCTGATCTGCGAGGCCCAGCTCGTGGAGCGCCTGATCCACTTCGTCTCCCGGAACGCCTTCGACATCGAAGGCCTGGGCGAGAAGACGATCCAGGAGTTCCACGCCGCGGGCTGGCTCGACAGCCCGGCCGACATCTTCCGCCTGCCCAAGCGAGAAGGGGAGATCGCCACGCGGGACGGCTGGGGCAAGCAGTCCGCCGCCAATCTCAGCCGCGCCATCGAGGCCCGCCGCACCATCTCCCTCGAGCGCTTCATCTACGCCCTCGGCATCCGCCGCATCGGGGAGGCGAATGCCCGCCTCCTGGCGCGGCACTACGGGACCTATGAGACCTGGCGCGACCAGATGATCCGCGCCACCACGGTCGGCTCCGAGGAGCGCAGCGCCCTCGGCAGCATCCTCGGCATCGGGCCGGCAATCGCCGAGGAGCTCGCGGACTTCTTCGGCGAACGGCGCAACCGTGACCTGCTGGAGGAGCTCGTGGGCGTGCTGCGCGAGATCCAGGAGGCCGCGCGGGTCGAGACGGCCGACAGCCCGGTGGCCGGCAAGACGGTGGTGTTCACCGGCACGCTGGAGACGATGACCCGCCCGGAGGCGAAGGCGCGAGCGGAGGCGCTGGGCGCCAAGGTGACCGACTCGGTTTCGAAGAAGACGGACCTCGTGGTGATCGGCGCCGATGCCGGCTCCAAGGCACGGCGGGCGGCGGAGCTGGGCGTGCGCACTGTCACCGAGGCAGAGTGGCGCACGCTGGCCGGGCTGGACGGCTAGCCGCGCGCCTCTCGTGCTGTGGCCGGCACCGTCCCCCCAGTGTCATGGCCGGCGACCTCGTGTCGGAGGCCGCACCGCCCCCCAGTGTCATGGCCGGCGACTTCGTGTCGGAGGCGGCACCGCCCCCCAGTGTCATGGCCGACGACCTCGTGTCGGAGGCGGCACCATACCCCAGTGTCATGGCCGGCGAAGGCCGGCCATCCACGACTGCCCGCCGCACCGAAAGTCGTGGATGGCCGCCCTGCGGCGGCCATGACAATGAGGACAGCGCCCATGACACTGAGGGCGGCGGCCATGACACTGAGGCCGGCGGCCATGACACTGAGGGCGGCGGCCATAACACTGAGACGGCGGCCATGACCCGGCGCGCCCTTCGCCGTGACCGCGCAGACCCAGCCGCAGCCCAGCCGCAGCCCAGAGGCAGACCGCCATCTGACGCACTCGTGCGTTCCTCGGATCGATCTACTGGGCTATCGTCTTTTCCGGGCTGGTAGCTCAGCGACAGAGCGCACGCTTGATAAGCGTGAGGGCGGACGGTTCAACTCCTCCCCGGCCCACCACTTCCTTTTCGCCCATCCGGCGTCTCACGCGCCACAGAAGTGCCGACCGCTGCCTCGGCATGCGTGGGATCGTGCGCGTCGCGGGGGACGCCTGGAAAAGCAAACGGCGGGGACATGCCCCGCCGTTGCCGTCGTGTCGTGTCGGTTTCGGCTTACCAGTAGACGGTCGTGCCGATCATCGCACCCTGCATCTGCACCGAGTTGTAGGCGGCGCCGGTGGAGCCCGAAGCGAAGTTGAAGCCGCTCTGCTTGCGGTTCTGGTAG
The DNA here is from genome assembly GCA_001898425.1 of Rhodospirillales bacterium 69-11. Taxonomy (GTDB): domain Bacteria; phylum Pseudomonadota; class Alphaproteobacteria; order Acetobacterales; family Acetobacteraceae; genus Rhodopila. Next base: position 37,648 of record MKTV01000086.1, on the reverse strand, counting down.
ATGTACTCGGCCCAGCCCACCAGGCCCGGCGCGATCACGTAGCTCGCACCGAAGTCGACCGCGTATTCGTGCCGCTGGGTCTTGCCGACGAGCGCGGGCGCGCCCTGGCTGTCGATGACCTCGCCGACCACGCCGACCGTCAGCGGCCCGGTCTTGTAGGTGGCACCCAGCAGGTAGCCGTTCATGTTGGCGCCGCCGTCGGGCTTCAGGCCCATCTGGCCGTTCACCGCACCACCGACGTAGTTGCCGCCCACGGTGAAGCCCGCATAGGTCACCGCGGCACCCGCGCTGTACATGCTCAGCGGGTTGTAGGTGGTCACGCCGGCCGTCGGGCCGGTGTAGTTGACCTTGCCGCTGAACTCATACACGCCATAGGCGAGCAGGCCGACACCGGCGAACTTGCCCTGGTAGCGCGCACCGACCGCGGTCTGATTGATCTGCCGCGAGCCGTCCAGCGCCACCGGGGAGGAGCTCAGGCTCGCGCAGCCGGACGCCGGCACGGAGCACGGAGCGAAGCTGTTGGAGACGTTCGGCGCCCACTGCACGCCCACATCGAAGCCGTAGAACTGCGGCGACATGTAGACCATCTTGGTGTTCGCGTACTCGTTGCCGGCGACGGCCGAGAACGCGAACGGCACGACGGTGTTGGACGCCGTCATGAAGTTGAGATCGCCACCGTTCAGGTTGGCCGAGGGCAGGAACTGGAAGGTGGTGACGCCATTGTCGTACAGCGAGATCAGGCCGTCGGCCTGGCCGATGCGCAGCAGACCGACGTTGTCGGCGGCCATGTAGGCGAAGGCGCGGCGCACGAACAGGGTTTCACCCGAGCTGTAGCCCGACGCGCCGGTGCTGGCGTTGCTGCTGCTCTGGGCGGTGAAGTTCTCACGAACTTCGATCGCGCCACCGTAGCGCAGCCCGTTCGCCGCCATGCCGTCCAGGCCCGTGTAGATACGAGCATAAGTCGAGAGGTTGGTCGGCTGGGTCTTAAACGTGCCGGCCGACGTCGTGTAGGTGTCGAGGCTCGACCACGTCGCGTACAGGCCCGTCGTCACACGGCCGTTCACGTGGATGACCACGGTGCCGGGCGTCGGGTTCGCCACTGCGCCGGGGCGCGGCACGACGGCGGTATTGTTGTTGTTGTTCGCACCGGCGGGCGGCGACGCGGTCGGAATCGTCGGCATCACGCCATGCGTGTAGGTCTTCGGAATCTCCACGACCGTCCCGGTGACCGGGTTGCTCGGGGGCGTCTGGGCGTAAGCTTGTGGCAGCCAGCTTGCCGCTCCCAGAACGGCGGCGCTCGCCAGCAGGTACTTGCGCATCTGATCCTCCTTGTTGCACCGGAAACTTTCCCGGCGTGACACATGGTCCGTTTCGAACTCTCACGTTCGCCCGATGCGCAGGCACCGGAATGAGCGTGGGCGAGGGCCGCCCGGACCTGGGGAGACTATGCGCCGAGCTTGACTGTGAAAAAACGGCTAGAAGCCGGTAATTGGGCAATAATGGAACAGTGTGGCCGGGTCGCAACAGAGATTTGGTGCGTCCAGTGAAACTAAAGTCTAAGTAAAAGCCAACACGAAATGCGGCATTGCGACTGTCCGCAATCCCGCACACCCCGATCGGGGCCGACTTGAAAATCAGGTCGCTTCGGATCCGCGCGCCGCGCGTCCGCGCCGCGTGTTCAGCCCATCCGCTCTCCCGTCTCCAAGAAGGACGACTCCGCGAAGCCCGGACGCTCGTCCGTCTCCGTCCGGATCACCTGTGCGCCGGTCCACGCGCCTTGCTCGACCAGCGAAACCATTGCGCCGTGCAGCATCCGCGCGAGGTCGCGGATGGCCGGCGTGACGCCGCTCCGGCGATGCGCGATCGCATGCGTGGTGGACAGCGACGGCCGGATCAGCGCGCGGAACGCCAGCGCTCCGCGCGCGAGTTCCTCCTGCACCGCGGTGCTGGGCAGCACCGTGCAGCCGATCCCATTGCGCACCATCGCCTTCGCGAGCGTGCAGCTGTCGACTTCCATCGCCGCGTCCAGCGTGACGCCGGCCTGGAACGCCGCCTGCTCCAGCCGGCGGCGGATCCAGTGCTGCCGCGTCGGCAGGATCAGCTTCATGCCGGCGATCTCGCGCATCCGCAGCGGACGCGACTCGTCGGCGAGCGCGGAGCGGACGGAGACGACGAGGCCCAGCGTCTCGCTCAGCACCGGCCGGATCTGCAGCTCGTCCCGCGCCGCGGGGTCCTGCAGCACGGCGACGTCGACCCGCCGGGCGAGCAGCCATTCCTCCGGTGCGCCGCCACTGCCTTCCTGCAGCTCGAGCTGCAGGTCGGGCCAGGCGGTGCGAAACCGTTCGACCAGCGGCGCCACCAGCAACGGGCCGAGTTCGGCCGGCACCGCGAGCACGACGCGTCCGGAGGCCGCGGCTCCGAGCGGGCGGTCCGCGCCACGGGCGATCGCAGCCGGCGCCGTCTCGAGACCGGCATCGCCCTCGTCGTCACGGCCGGCCGGTGCCGGCGCGTCGCCCAGCGGGGAGGCGAGCAGCTGCATGACCTGCTCGATCCGGTCCCGAAGGCGCATGCCGGCGCGGGTCAGGGTCACGCCGCGTCCGTGGCGCACCAGCAACTGCGTGCCGAGATTCGCCTCGAGCTTCTGCATCGCGTGCGAGATGGCGGGCTGGCCGATGTCCAGCTCCCGCGCCGCACGGCCGAAATTGCCGATGCGCGCGACCGTCAGGAAGCAGCGCATCTCCCGCAGCTCGAGCGGGCGGCCATCGAGGTTGAGCAGGGAACGGCCGAGCAGCGCGGTGTCGTCGGAGCCGGCCCCGTCAGGCCGGACACCGGCGGCGTCCGCCGCGCTGGCGCTCGCCTGGGCGGCGGCATCGTCCGGAGCGGACGGATACATCCGCTCGCCCGCATGCCCATCCAGCAGGTGCGCGCCGGCCACATCCATCTTCGCGCAATCTCCCGTTCCACACCGGACCGGGGTTTGCGGAAGTCAGGTCAGGGCCGAAACGCGCGTGACGTCGTCACGCCATGGCCGCAGGACTGCCCGCAAAGGTCCGGTCGCTGCGTCCAGAAGGCCGCAATCACGCGCGGGACGGCAGTCGGGGAGTTGGGAAACGGAATGTCAGGAAAACCCTGACGACGTCAGGAGAATCAGGAGTCCGCCAGCCAGCCGCGCGCGGCGGCGTAGCGCACCAGGTCGACGCGGCTGCGGAAGCCCAGCTTCTCCATCGCGCGTGCCTTGTAGGTCTCGACCGTCTTGATGCTGATCTCCAGCGTGCCGGCGATTTCCTTGTTGCTGTGGCCGCTCGCCACCAGCCGCAGCACGTCGGTCTCGCGCTCGCTCAGGCTCACCTCCGGGTTGCCGGCCGGTGCGCAGGCCGGGTCGGGGCGGCCGACGGCGCGGCCGGCGATGGCGGGGTCGAGGTAGACGCCGCCGGCCGCGACGATGCCGATCGCGCGCGTCAGTTCCTCGGCGGCGCAGCGCTTCAGCAGGTAGCCCGCCGCGCCTGCCTCCATCATCTGCCGGACATAGGCCCGGTCCTCGTGAACCGTCAGCACCAGCACCCGCGTGTCGGGCAGTTCGGCGTGCAGCGCGGCCATCACCATGGCGCCGGTGAGTTCCGGGATGGAGATGTCCAGCACGACGATGTCCGGCCGCAAACGGCGGGCGCAGTCGAGCGCGGTGCGGCCGTCCCGCGCCTCGCCCACGATCTCCAGGTGAGGATCGCTGGACACCACGGCCTTCAGCCCGGCCAGCACCACGGGATGGTCGTCGACCATCAGCACGCGAAGGCGGCGGGCCTCGCTCATGCGGACGATACGGCCGGCGCGGCCGCGGCCAGAGGGATGCGGACGTAGATCGTGGTGCCCTGGTTCGGCAGCGATTCGATATCGATGGAGCCGCCGACCAGGACCACGCGTTCCCGCATGCCGACGATGCCGAGTTGCCGCCCGGGCGCGGCGACGTCCGGCGGGGTCATCCCGCGCCCATTGTCTTCCAGGATCAGCCGGACTTCAGCGGCATCCGCATGCAGGATCACCGCCACGTGTTCGGCCCCCGCGTGCTTCACGACGTTGGTCAGGCCTTCCTGCACCACCCGGAACAGCGTGGTCTCGACCACCGGGGGCAGCCGCGCCGGGCCGATGTGGATGTCCTGGTCGATTCGCACCTCGTAACGCTCCGCCCATTCCTCCAGATATTGGGCGATGGCCTTCTCGAGGCCAAGGTCGTCCAGCGCCGTGGGCCGCAGCTCCCAGGCCATGCGTCCGAGCGCCTGGCCGAGTTGGTCGGTGAGTTGCTTGAGGGCGGAGAGGCGGCGGGGCGCGTCGCCGTCCAGTTCGCAGCGGCGTTCCAGGCCGGTGAGCCCGATGCGCAGCGCCGTCAGGTATTGGCTCAGCCCGTCATGCAGCTCCCGCGCGATGCGCCGGCGCTCGTCCTGCTGCGCCTGCACCGTCCGCTCCAGCAGCATCTGCCGCTCCCCGGCGTGCTGCACCAGACGTTCCGCGGCGGTGTGCAGGACCTGCGCGAGCGAGTCCGTCTCCCGCAGGCCGGTACGGGTGAGCGGGACGCGCTCGCCGCGCCCGACCCGCTCCCCCCGTTCGGCGAGTTCGCGCAGCGGGCGGGACACCTGGCGGCCCACCACTCCGGCCAGGATCAAGGCGACGGCGAGGGTCGCCAGGCCGCCGCAGGCGAGCTGCAGGGTCGAGATGCGGACGGGCGCCATCAGGGTCGCGTCCGGGATGCCCATCACCACGGCCCAGCCCGACAGCGCCACGTGGGTGAACGCCACGTCGCGCAGTTCGCCATCGACCGAGCGATAGGTGAACCCGCCTTCGTTCGCGGACTGCACCCGCGCGACGGCGTCCAGCTGGCCCAGGCGCCCGACGAACCGCTTGGCGTCCTGGCTGTGCGCGATGACGTAGCCTTCCCGGTCGACCACGGCCGCGGCCCAGCCGTCCTGCAACCGGTCCTGTTCCAGCAGGTCCTGCAGCACGCCGGACACGTCGATGCTCAGGACGCAGGGGCCATGTTCGGTCGTCGGCACCAGCACGGACATGTAGAGCGCCGGCCGGTGGGTGATCGGATCCGGCACGAAGCCGGAGATGGTGGGCACGCCCGAATCGATCACGCGCCGGAACCCGGCCTGCAGCGGGAAGTCCGGCAGGGGCGTGCCGAACGGGACGGCGGTGCTGAGCATCGTGTGGCCGGCCGCGTCCGTGAGCACCACGATCAGCGAGCGCGGGCGCACGAGATCCGCGATCCGGTCGTGGAACGCGTCGAAATCCCCGCTCGCGAGCGACGGGCTGGCCGCCATGGCGAACAGCCGGCTGCGCACGACCACGAGCATCTGGTCGATCGAGGCGGCGGTCAGCCGCGCGCGTTCGCGCAGCTCGCTTTCCATCAGCGACTGCGCGCGCTGCGCGGCTTCCATCACCAAATAGGCGGAGAAGCTCATCAGCGGCAGGACGATCGCGAAGGTGAGCCCCAGCATCAGCACGCGGATGGAGGGCACCCACCACCGGTGCGCCGGCTCAGCCGGCGGCGCGCCGCGGCTCCGTGACCCCCGCCATCTGGTGCTCCACCAGCTTCGCATAGACCCCCCGGCGCGCCAGCAGTTCGGCGTGGCGCCCTGCCTCGATCACCCGGCCTGCCTGCAGCACCAGGATCAGGTCGGCCGCGCGGACCGTCGAGAGCCGGTGTGCCACGACCAGGGTCGTGCGGTCGACCATCAGCGCATCGAGCGCGGCACGTACCGCCTGCTCGCTGATCGTGTCGAGGTGGGACGTGGCTTCGTCCAGGACGAGCAGCGGCGCGTCCTTGAGGAAGGCGCGGGCGATCGCGATCCGCTGGCGCTGCCCGCCCGAAAGCTGCACGCCGCGCTCCCCCACCCGGGTGGCGAGCCCGTCCGGCAGGCCGGCGACGAACCCCTCCAGCGCGGCGCGGGCAAGCGCCTGGCGCAGCTCCGCCTCCGTCGCGTCGGGGCGGGCGAGGCGGACATTCGCCTCCAGCGTGTCGTTGAACAGGTAGGTGTCCTGCGCGACCAGCGCGATCCGGCCGCGCAGCCCATCCAGCGTCAGGTCCCGCAGGTCGATCCCGTCCAGCCGGATGCGTCCCTGGTCGGGATCCCAGAAGCGCAGCAGCAGGTTCGCGATCGTCGTCTTGCCGGCGCCGGACGGACCGACCAGCGCGACCGTGCTGCCGGGCGGCACGTCGAAGGCGACGCCGTCGAGGGCAGGGCGGGTCCGGCCGGGATAGGTGAAGCGCACGTCCTCGAAGCTGACGGCCGACCCGGCCTGGGGCGCGGCGGGCAGGCGGCTGCCGTCCCGGATGGGTTCGGGTTCGGCATGCACGACATGCAGCCGGCGCGTGGACGCGATCGTGTCGGCGAGCTGGCGCCCGACCTGGGCGATCTCGGACACCGGCAGGAAGGCGGCGGTCGCGATCAGCACCGCCAGCGGCAGAAGCGACGGGGCGAGAGCGGCGTCGCGGGCCAGGACCGCGCCCGCCACCGCGACCGCGAGGCCGCCGAACCCTGTCGCCACCTCGAGCGCGGCGGATTGCAGGCTGAGGTCGTGCAGCAGGGCGAGCCGCGCGCCCTGGGCCTCCCGGAGCTGGGTGCGGAAGGCGTCCCGGCGCCGGCCGGTCGCGCCGAAGGCGACGAGCTCGCCCAGTCCCTGGATCGTCTCGGTCACGGACGCGCCCAGCGTCGCGAGCGCCCCGCGCGCGGCGGCCCCCAGCCGGTCGATGTGGCTCCGTCCGCGCAGCGGAGAGGCCGCGGCGTAGAGCAGGAAGGGCGCAAGCGCGAGGGCGAGCGGCCAGGCGATCAGCGCGAGGCCCAGGAGCACGGCGGCCGGCACCAGCACCGCCACCACCGCCGGGGCGATCGTGTGCGCGAAGAAATACTCGACAGTCTCCACGTCCTGGGTCGCCAGCGCGACCAGGTCGCCCGACCGGCGGCGGAGCAGGTAGGCGGGCGCGAGCGCGTCGAGCTTGCGGAACAGGTCGACGCGCATCTCGGCCAGCAGCGCATAGGCCATCGCGTGCGCGATCCACGACTCGATCCAGTGCAGCAGGGCCGCGAGCGGGGCGACGGCGAGCAGCGCCGCGGTCAGCGCGCCGGTCGCATCCCCGGCGCGGACGGCCGCCAGCAGCAGCGCGCCCAGCACGCCCACGCCGATGAAGGCGATCACCCGGCCGATGCCGCAGGCGACCGTGATCGCGAGCTGGCCATCATAGGGGCGCACGACGCGCATCAGCGTGCGGATCGTCTCCGGCCAACCGACCTGGCGGGCCGCCTCGGCCAGCGGCTCGACCTCCGGGGTGCTCTCCGCCGGGGCCGCCTGGGGCGCGGCGGCCCCGGCGACAGGAGGCGCGATCGCCGCCGTGACGGGGTTTTCGGCAAGCTGCGGACCCATCAGGTCACGATACGGACCGGGCGCGCCGATCAGCGCGGCATGGGTGCCTTCCTGCGCGACGGTGCCGTCCTGCAGGACGAGGATGCGGTCGGCGCCGATGACGCTGGACAGCCGGTGCGCCAGGATGAGCGTGGTGCGTCCCTGCATCAGCCGGTCGAGCGCCTGCTGGATGATCGCCTCGTTCTCGGCATCCACCGACGACAGCGCCTCGTCCAGCACCAGGATCGGCGCATCGCGCAGCAGCGCTCGGGCGATCGCGAGACGCTGGCGCTGGCCGCCGGACAGGCGCGCACCGCGTTCCCCGATCACCGTGTCATAGCCGTCCGGCAGCTCGCGGACGAAACCGTGCGCGTTGGCGGCGGTGGCGGCGGCGACCAGCTCCGCCTCGGTCGCGTCCGGCCGGCCGAGCCGGAGGTTCTCGGCGATGGTGCCGTGGAACAGCGTGGTGTCCTGGGTGACGACCGCGATCATGTCGCGCAGTGCCGCGGGATCGAGCGTGCGCAGGTCCTGCCCGCCCAGCCGGATCGTGCCCTCTTGCGGGTCGTGCAGCCGCAGCAGCAGCCGCACGATGGAGGACTTGCCGGAGCCGGACGGGCCGACGATGCCGACGCGCTCCCCGGCGCCGATCCGGAAGGACAGGCCGGCATGCGCCGCCCGTCGCCCGCCCGGATAGGCGAAGCGCACGTCCTCGAAGCGCAGGTCGGGGGCGAGGCCGGTGACCGGCACCGGCTTCGCCGGCGTGGCGGGCGCGGTCTCGGGCGTCGCCAGCAGGGCGGTGATGCCGGCGGCCGCCGATTCGCCGTTCATGCCCTGGTGCAGCACCGCCCGCAGGTCGCGCAGCGGGCGGAAGATCTCCGTGCCCGCCATCAGCACGATCAGCAGGGCCTCCAGGCTCATGGCGCCGTGGGTCACCCGCCAGGCGCCGAGGGCGAGGGCGGCGGCGGCGCCCAGCGCGATGCCGAGGTCGGTGAGCCCGCGGGTCGCGACGCTGACGGACAGGACCCAGAACGTGCTCTCGCTCAGGGCGCGCGCCTTGGCGGCCAGCATCTGCCCATAGGTGCCGCTCTGGCCGAACGCCTTCAGCGTGGGCAGGCCCTGCACCGCGTCCAGGAATTCCTCCCCGAACGACTTGAAGGCGCGCTGCCGGGCACGGGACGCGGCGGCGCTGCGCGCATGCACCGCGGCCGGCATCACCAGGCTGAACAGCGCGGCGGCCAGCATCACCGCGGCGACCGGCAGGTCCCAGGCGGCGATGAAGGCGAAGATCGCGAAGGGGGCGAGGAAGGCGACGGTGACCTGCGGCAGGTACTGGCCGAAGAAGGTCAGTAGCTGCTCGACCCCGTCGACCATCGAGAGCATGACGCCGCCGGTGCGCTCCGCCCCGAACCAGGCGGGGCCGAGCGCGACGATCTTGTCGAAGAGCTGGAGGCGGAGGCGTTCCTGGACCGCCACCGCGGTGCGGTTCGCCACCATGGTGCGCAGATGGTCGAGCCCGCTGCGCAGCAGGATGGCCGCGGCGGTGGCGGCGAGCGGCCAGGCGAGCGCCGGCCAGGGCGCACCCCGAAACACCCCGGCCAGGAACAGGCCGAGGAAGGCGAAGCGCGCGATGCCAATCGCGAGCGCGGCGAGACCCAGCGCGACGGCGAGTCCGATGCGCCCGCGCAGTCCCGCGGTCATGCGCCAGAGTGTCAGGTCGAAATGCATCGCGCGGTCTCCGTCGGCTCCCGGCGCCTCGGCGGGCCGGTGCGGCATGGTGGCGATGCTCCGCGTCGCCGCGCAAACGCGGGTTTTTCATCCGCCGTTGAGCTACATTAAACGGCGATGCGCGACCGGATCCCCCCATTGCCTGCACTGCGCGCCTATGCGGCAGTCGCCCGCGCGGGCAGCTTCGCCCGCGCGGCCGCCACGCTGCATGTCACGACCAGCGCGATCAGCCACCAGGTCCGCGCGCTCGAGCAGGATCTCGGCACGCCGCTGCTGTCCCGCGCGCGGAATGGCGCCGGGCGCAGCGTGCCCACCGAAGCCGGCGAGGCGCTGCTCGCAGCGATCGAGGCGAGCTTCGCCCAGCTCTCGGAGGCCTGCGAGCGCGTGCGCGACGGCGCACGCCGCAGCCGCACCCGCCTCGCCATATCGGCCAACGGCTCCATCGCCTCGCTCTGGCTGGGACCCCGGCTCGCGCGCTTCGCCGCGCTGCATCCCTCGGTCGAGTGGCAGATGGTGGCGATCGAGACCACGCCCGACCTGCGGCGGGACGGGCTGGACCTCGCGCTGCTGCGCACGCGGCGCGGGACGGTGGCGGAGGGAGACCGCACGCTGTTCGGGGAGACGGTGTTCCCGGTCTGTAGCCCGGCGCTGGACCTCGCGGGCGGCGCCGCGGCGCTGACCCGGCACAACCTGCTGCAGGAGTGGGTGGAGTCGAGCCCCGAGAAGGAGTGGCCCACCTGGCTCGAGCATCTCGGCCTGGGCCGGGGCGCACCGGCCAACGTCGTGCGGTTCAGCACGTTCAACGCGGTGGTGGGGGCCGCGATCGCGGGCGCCGGGGTCGCGCTGGGCCGTGCGCCGCTGGTCGACCTGGACCTGGCGAGCGGCCGGCTCGTCCGCCCGTTCGGGGCGGCGGCGATGCCCGGGTCCTGGGATGTGGTCCTGCGCCGGCGCCCTGGCGCGGAGCGGGACTCGCATGTCGGCCAGCTGGAGGCGTTCCTGCTGGCGGAAGCCCAAGGGGCGCCGCCGCAGGGCTGAGGCGGCCGCCGCGTCGTCGCGGGCCATGTCGCCGGGCGGTCCCGGACCGCAGCCGGCCCTATTCCGATCCGGCGTCGTCGCGTCCGCGATCCTTGGACAGGGCACGCAGCTCGTCGGCGGTCAGGCCGGCCGGGGTCGCGCCGGTCAGCGCCCCGTCGCCGGCTGCCTGATGGGCGACGTCGGTGGGGGCGCCTGAGGCGGTGTGGGTGTCGCCCGTCACCGCGCGGGTCCGCACGGTGGTGGCGACACCGGCCGGTGCGGCGGTGGATGGTTGCTTCTTGTTTCTCATTCGATCCGTCTCCTGAGAGCTCACGAAGACTCAACGAGAGTTTTGTCAGTGGGTTGCCCGTCATGGTTGCGCCGGCCGTCGCGCTCGCATAGGACGAACGTGAACGCATGCCTGCTCTCGCGTCGGCGTGAAGCGCCTGTCGAGAAGGTCGGGAAAGGATCCGCCGCTGCACGCCAGAAACGCGCCGATGCGCGATGATCTCACCGCGCCGGACAGCGCTCCGCACGTCCCGCCTCCGAATCAAACGACTTCGCCGACGCCGTGGACAAGCCGCGGCCACCCTCTCGTACCGGCGGTCCCGGCCCGCGCCGATGCCGCCCTCGCGCTCGGGCGGCGCGGGCTGGTCGGTGGCGTGCTGAGTGGGCTCGCGGCGGCGACGCTGCCGGCACCCGCCCGCGCGGCCACGTTGCCGGCGGCGGAGTGGGAGACGTTCAAGTCCCGTTTCCTCGCGCCGGACGGCCGCATCGTGGACAACGGCAACGGCGGCGTCTCGCACAGCGAGGGCCAGGGCTGGGGCCTGATCTTCGCCGCCGCCGCCGACGACAGGGCGGCGTTCGATCGGATCCAGAACTGGACGGCCGAGGCGCTGCGCCGGCCCAACGACTCCCTGCATGCGTGGCGGTGGGTGCCGAAGGACACGCCACCGGTGAAGGACACGAACAACGCGACGGACGGCGACATCTTCATCGCCGCCGGCCTGGCGCGCGCCGGGCTGCAATGGGGCGAGCCCGACCGGATACAGGCGGCCGGCGCCATCGCGCGCGACATCCTGCGCCTGCTGGTCAAGCAGGCGGGCCCGTACACCGTCCTTCTGCCGGCGCTGCAGGGCTTCACGGCCAAGGACGCCGTAGTGGTGAACCCGTCCTACTACACGTTCCCGTTCATCTCCGAACTGGCCGCGATCGTCCCCTCGCCGGTCTGGGCGACGCTGCGCAGCGACGGGTTGCGGCTGATCGACGAGGGGCGATTCGGGCCCTGGGCCTTGCCGCCGGACTGGCTGCGGGTCGCGCAGTCGAACGGCGCCCTGGTGCCGGCACCCGGCTTCCCGTCCCGGTTCTCCTTCGACGCGGTGCGGGTGCCGCTCTGGTTCGGCTGGGCGGGGCTCGCCGGGCGGCCGGTCTGCGCGGCGATCGACCGGTTCTGGTCGGCCTACCCGATGGGGTCGGTGCCCGCCTGGGTGGATCTGCGCAGCAACGAACTCGCGCCGTATCCGCTCACGGTCGGGATGACGGCCGTGATGAGCGCCTTGCGGCAGTGGCTGGGCCAACCGGCGCGGCCGTTGCCGTCAATCGAAGATGCAACGAAATACTACGATGCGGCCTTGGTGTTACTCTGCCGCCTCGCCCTGGCGGAAAAAACACGGTGACGAACCGTCCTCGATAAAAGAGACATATTGCTCGCGGCAAAGTGTGTCATATGTCCCCCATTGTGACGTGTGATTTGCGCGTGGGGGATTTGGGCGGGTGTCCAGCGAGTCCAACAACGACGTGGGCCGTGCCATGGCGGCCCTGGGTGGATCGGCAATCTCGTACCGGAATTTCGCGGCCTCGCCGGCGGGGGCGGTAGATCCTGAACGGGCGGCCGCGCGGGCGGCTGCCTTCCCGCTGCTCGCGGCCGCGTTGCCGGAAATGGGCGAGATCACGGCGCTTCCGCCGCCGCCCCCGGCCCCCACCCGCATGCCGGACCCGCCGCAAGCGGTCGAGACGCGCGCGCCGGAGCCGGTCGAGCGAGCAGCGGCGCGCGCGGTGGAGCCGACTCGGGACCACGCGCCGGCGCGGCCGCGCGAGCGGGCGCCGGACTACGGCCGTCCCCCGGAGTACGCGCAGGAATGGTCCGCCCCGGGCGCCGCGCCACCAGGCGGAGCGCCGGCGGTCCATGCGGCGCCTGGCTATGCGCCTGCCGGCTACGGCCCGGCCGCGCATCCGCAGGCGGCCTATGCGGCGGCTGCGCCGATGCCGGGCGCCTATGCGCCGCCGGGGTATGCGCCCCACCCACCTGTGCCGGCGCCGGCCGCGCCCGCCTATGCGCCGGCATACGGCATGCCGCCCGCCCAGGCGCCGGGGTGGCACGCGGCCGCGCCTGCTCCGATGGCTCCGCCGAACGCTTACCCGAACGCGCCCATGAACGCTCCCAGCAACGCGCCCATGAACGTCCCCATGAACGCCCCCATGAACGTTCCCTCGGGCGGCTGGAGCGGGCCGGGGCGTCCGGCCGCCGCGCCGCAGGCCGCGCCCGTCGACCCGCGCCTCGCCGCCCGCGCGGCGCCGGGACGCACCTCCTTGTCCGGCGTGTTCCGAGCCCTGCAGGGCGCCGTCTCGCAGCCCGAACGGGGGGAACCGCGATCCGGACTGCAGGACCTGTTCGGTCGGTTGTGAGGGTGGCGGTGTCGCCGCGCCGGCAATCCCTCCCCGGGGGCCGTGACGGGTCGCCGGCCCGTGCGTCCTGGGCCACCCGGCGCGAGCCCGGAACGGGGGTGACCGTATGCCGCTGCTGACCTTCGCCTCGCCCAAGGGCGGAGTCGGCAAGACCACGCTCGCCGCCAACGTCGCGAGCGAGTTGTCGCGCGCCGGGTGCCGCGTGATGGCGCTCGATCTCGATCCGCAGAATGCGCTGCGCCTGCATTTTGGCCTGCCGCTGCGGGAGCGGGCCGGCTTCACCCACATCCTCCCCCAGCGGCCCGACTGGCGCAGCTGCGTGCGGGAGACCCCGGCCGGCATCCCGCTGCTCGCCTACGGCGCGGCGGGCATGCACGAGACGATCGCGCTGGACGCCGCCGTGACCGCCGATCCCGACCTGCTTCTGCAGCCGCTGCGCGACATCCTGGCCACGCCGGAGATCTGGCTCGTCGCCGACACGGCGCCCGGTCCGTCCCCGCTGCTGGAGGCGCTGCTTCGCTGCACCGACCTGCTGGTCACCGTGCTGCTGACCGATGCCGCCTCGGTGTCGCTGATCCCCTCGCTCGAGCGCGGGGGAATGCTGGCCGACGAATGGGCCGCGCAGGCGGGCGTGCCCTCGCGCTTCGTGCTCAACCAGTTCGATCCCCGCACCCGGCTGGGCGGCGTCATCCTGGACGCCGCGCGCCAGCACCTGGGCGACCGCCTGCTGGGCGTCGTCTATCGCGACGAGCACGTGGCGGAATCGATCGCGGCGCAGAAACTGCTGGCCGACTACGCGTCCGCCTCCAAGGCGACGCACGACATCGCGGCCATCGCGCGGGGTGTGCTCGCCCTGATGCGATCGGCCGGCCAGGACGGACCCGAGACCGAGGCGGCACGCGCATGAAGCGGACCCTCCAACGCATCATGGAGGGCAGCGACGCGCTGCCCGGCCCGATCGGGTGGACGCTGCTCGCGCTGACCGGTTTCGTCGGACTCTGCGTCGTGTTCGTCGCGGCCACCGTCGTGCTCGATCCGTGGGAGCAGACCGCGCTCGCGATCGCGACGATGATCGTGTTCCTGATCTGCAACCGCTGGCAGGGACGCACGATGACGCTGTTCCTGACCATGCTCTCGGCCATCGTGTCGCTGCGCTACATCGTCTGGCGCTTCACCGAGACGCTCGAGTTCAACACGCTGCTGCAGGGCTTCCTCGGCATCGGCCTCGCGCTGGCCGAGGCCTATGCGATCTGCGTCCTCGCGCTGGGCTACGTGCAGACGGTCTGGCCGCTGGAGCGCAAGCCGATCCCGCTGCCGGAGGATCCGTCCACCTGGCCCACGGTGGACATCTATGTGCCGACCTACAACGAGGACCTGTCGATCGTGCGCGCCACCGTGCTGGCGGCGATGGCGATCGACTGGCCGCGCGACAAGCTGCGCGTCTACATCCTGGACGACGGACGGCGGCGCGCGTTCCGCGACTTCGCCGCGAGCTGCGGCGCCGGCTACATCATCCGGCCCGACAACGCGCATGCGAAGGCGGGCAACCTCAACCACGCGATGAAGGTCACGGACGGCGAGTTCGTCGCCATCTTCGACTGCGACCACATGCCGACGCGGGCCTTCCTGCAGATGACGATGGGATGGCTGGTGAAGGACAAGCGCATGGCCTTCATCCAGACGCCGCACCATTTCTACTCGCCCGATCCGTTCCAGCGGAACCTCGCCGCCGGCACGCGCGTCCCGGCCGAAGGCAACATGTTCTACGGCCTGATCCAGGACGGGAACGACTTCTGGAACGCCTCGTTCTTCTGCGGCTCCTGCGCGGTGATCCGCCGCGCGGCGCTCGAGACGATCGGCGGCTTCGCGACCGAGACGGTGACCGAGGATGCGCACACCGCGCTGCGGCTGCACCGCCGGGGCTGGCAGTCCTGCTACCTGCGCCTGCCGCTCGCGGCGGGCCTCGCGACGGAGCGGCTGATCCTGCACATCGGCCAGCGCGTGCGCTGGGCGCGCGGAATGCTGCAGATCCTGCGGCTCGACACGCCGATGTTCGGGCCCGGCCTCAGCATCGGGCAGCGCATCTGTTACATGAACGCGATGTTCCACTTCATGTTCGCGCTGCCGCGGGTCGTGTTCCTGACCTCGCCGCTCGCGTTCCTGCTGCTGGGGCAGAACATCATCGCGGCCTCGCCGCTGGCCATCATCGCCTACGCGCTGCCGCACATCTTCCACTCGGTCGCGACCAACGCGCGCATCCAGGGCAACTGGCGCCACTCCTTCTGGAGCGAGATCTACGAGACGGTGATGGCGCTGTTCCTGGTGCGCATCACGCTCGTGACGATGGTCAGTCCGCGCCGCGGCAAGTTCAACGTGACCGACAAGGGCGGGCTGCTCAGCAAGGGCTATTTCGACATGGGGGCGGTGTACCCCAACCTGATCCTGTGCGGCGTGCTGCTGATCGGGCTGCTGCGCGGCCTGTTCGGCATGATCTTCCAGCAGACCACGCGGCTGGAATTCCAGGCGCTGCTGCTGAACTCGATCTGGGTGACGCTCAGCCTGCTGATCGTGATGGCGGCGCTCGCCGTCGGGCGGGAGACGCGGCAGGTGCGCAACCGCGCCCGCATCCGCGCGCGGCTGCCGGCGGTGGTGTGGCTGGCCGATGGACGGGTGCTGCCCTGCACCAGCCAGAACCTCTCTTTGGGTGGCGGCGGCTTCGCGCTCGAGCGGCCGGAGGACGTGCAGATCCCCTCCGACATCGACATCGAGTTCAGCCTCGACAATCAGCGACTGATCCTGCCGGCGCGGATCCAGCGCTGGGAGGGGCGCTTCCTGCAGGTGATGTGGACCGTGGAGACGATCGCCGACGAGAGCAAGGTCGTGCAGGCGGTGTTCGGCCGCGCGGACGCCTGGGTGGATTGGGGCAATTATCCGAAGGACCGGCCGCTGGTGAGTCTCTGGAACGTGCTGGTGAGCATCCGTGGCCTGTTCCGTCGTCCCGGGCAGATGCTGACCGGGCCGGAATTGCCGCAGGCGGCGACCGCGCCGGTCGCGGTCAATCCGGGCACGCTGGCGCGGCAGACCATGGTCCTGCAGCCGCGGTCCTTTTCGAAGGCGGCCGCGATCCTGCTGGCGGGGTTGCTGGCCGGGACGGGCTCCGCCTGGGCGCAGGCACCGCAGGGCGCGCGCACCGCGCAGACCGCGGCGAACGGGGCGGCGGCCCAGGGGACGCAGGCCAGCCAGCCGCCCGCGATCGTCCTGCCGCCGGTCCCGCTGCCCTCGCTCGCACAGGCGCCGGCCGGATCGGGTTCGGGCGCCGCGGGCAGTCCGGGAGCCGGTGCGGCAGGCGTCCCGGTGGCGGGCGTTCCAGGAGCAGGCAGTCCGGGGACGGGTGGCGCGAGCGGCGTTCCTGCGCCGACCGGGCCGGCCGCCGCGGCCGGCAGCAGCATGGGGGCGGCCGGCAGCGCGGCCCCGGCCGGCGGGTTGCCGGCGATCCCGCCATCCGCGCCGCCGCTGACGCTGCGCACGCCCGCCACCACGCAGACCGCCGACGTGCGCACGGAGGTGCTGAGCCTGCGCGACCTCGGCGCGTTCGGGCCGATGACGATGCGCGGCTCGAGTACGATCCAGGGCGTGCTGTTCGGCGTCCGCCAGGACGAGGTGGTGACCGACGCGCGGCTCAGCCTGAGCGGCGCCGTCTCGCCCTCCCTGATCCCGGACCAGAGCAACGTCACCGTCACGCTAAACGAGCAGTATGTGGGCACCATCCCGGTGACCCAGGGCCATGCCGAGTTCGGCCCGCTCGACATGCCGGTGAACCCGGTCTTCTTCCAGGACCGGAACCGGCTGAACTTCCGCTTCACCGGCCGCTACACGCAGGATTGCAACGATCCGCTGAGCGGCCTGCTATGGGCCACGGTCTCCGACCGCTCCACCCTCACGCTCACCATCGCGCGCCTGCCGCCGCAGCGCGACCTCGCGCGCCTGCCGCGCCCGCTGTTCGACGAGAACATCCGCACGCGCCTCGTCCTCCCGTTCGTCCTGACCGGCAATCCGAACAACGAGACGCTGCAGGCCGCGGGCATCGTCGCCTCCTGGTTCGGCAAGCTCGCCGACTTCCGCACGGCTCGCTTCCCGGTCTCGAGCGAGATCCCGCGCGAGGGGAACGCGGTGCTGGTGCTGTCCGGGCGTGAGGCGCCGGCCGGCATCGGCCTGCCCGCGATCAACGGCCCGACCGTCGCCGAGATCCCCAACCCGAACGACCCGCTCTCCACCATCCTGGTGGTGGCCGGGCGCACGGGCGGGGAGGCGATCACCGCCGCGACCGCCCTCGCCATGGGCAGCCGCGTGATGAGCGGCCAGGCGACGACCGCGCAGATCGACGCGCTGCCGCCGCGCAAGCCGTATGACGCGCCGGCCTGGATCCCCACCGATCGGCCGGTGCGGCTGGGCGAGCTGGTGGATGCGTCGAGCCTGCAGGGCGTCGGCTACGTGCCCGGCACCTTCCACGTGCCGTTCCGCACCGCGCCCGACCTCTACACCTGGCGCCGCCGTCCGTTCGAGGCGGACCTGCAGTTCCGCGCGCCGCCCGGGCCGGTGGTGGACGTCGCCGCGTCGCGGCTCGACGTCAGCATCAACGGGATCTACCTGCGCAGCTACTCGCTCGCGCCCACCGACACGGGCTGGGATTGGGTGCTGCGCAACCTCGGCTACAGCCAGCCGGTCCGCCGCGCCGCGACCCCGATCCCGCTCTACACCGTGTTCGGCCAGAACGACCTGCAGATGTTCTTCGACGCGCGGCCGATGCATCGCGGCGAGTGCACGGCGATCCCCGAGGACATCCACATGTCGGTCGACCCCGACTCGATGCTCGACCTGACGCGGGCGTACCACCTGGGGTCGCTGCCGAACCTCGCGTATTTCATCAACTCGGGGTTCCCCTTCACCCGGATGGCGGACCTGTCCGACACCGTGGTCGTGCTGCCCGTGCAGCCGGCTTCCGTCGAGATCAGCGCCTATCTCGGGCTGATGGGCAGCCTCGGCGCGCTCACCGGGCTGCCGGTGAACCGCGTGACGATCGCCCGCACCACCGATGCGGCCACGCTGGGCGACAAGGACGTGCTGGTGGTGAGCACGCTCGCCCATGTGGGCGGCGCGGCCGACCTGCTGCGCCGCAGCCCGTACTCGGTGCAGGGCACCAGCCTCAAGGTCGCGCTGCCGACCGCGCTCGACGACATCTGGCACCTGTTCGGCGACCGCACGGCCGAGGCGCGGCGGAAGGCCGCGACGGTCGTGAACACCGGTCTCGGCGAGCGGTCCGCCGTGCTGATCGGCGCGGAATCGCCGCTCGCGCGCGGCCGGTCGGTCGTCGCGCTGCTGGCCGGCACGCCGCAGGGGCTCGATGCCATGCTCGACGCCATGCAGGACACCAAGCTGGTGCCCAACATCCAGGGCGACCTGACGGTCCTGGCCGGCGGCACCACCTCGGGCTATCGCGGCGGCGGCACCTACACCGTGGGCGACCTGCCGCTGTGGCTGTGGCCCGAATGGTGGCTGCAGGACCAGTCCGGGGCGATCGTCATCAGCATGATCGTCGCCGCCTTCATCCTCGGGCTCTGCCTCTACCGGCTGCTGCGGTGGCGGGCGGCCCGACGGACCGGCCAACTGCGTGCCGGAAGGAGCTAGAGCCGCATGCGTCGCGCCGCCCTCCCGCTCACCGCGCTGCTGATCGGCCTCGGGTCGGCGGCGCAGGCCGACACCAGCCCGACCGCCAAGGTGCTGCTGGACCAGGCGACGTTCTGGAGCACCCAGAACCAGCCGAAGCAGGCCGAGGCGGCGTTGCAGCGGCTGCTCCGCATCGAACCCGACAATCCCGACGCGCTCGGCCTGCTGGCGCAGTTGCAGGCCGAAGGCGGGGACCGCGCACGCGCCCAGGCGACGCTCACGCGGCTGCGCGCGGTGCGGCCGGACGATCCGCGCATCCCCGTCGTGGAGCAGTCGATCCGCGTCGGCAGCATCGACCCGAACGCGCTGGCGCAGGCGCGCCAACTCGCGCAGGAGGGACGCACGGCGGAAGCGATCGCCCGCTACCAGCGCCTGTTCCAGGGCGGCACGCCGCCGCCCAATCTCGCGGTCGAATACTACCAGACCCTGTCGGGCACCGAAGGCGGCTGGGATGCCGCCCGACGGGGGCTCGCGCAGGTCGTCACCGCCGATCCGAACGACCTGCGGGCGCAGCTTGCCTATGCCCAGTTGCTGACCTACCGGGAACAGACGCGCACCCAAGGCATCCAGCGGCTCGCGGCGCTCGCGCAGAACCCGACGATCGGACCTTCGGCCGACAAGGCGTGGCGCCAGGCGCTGGAGTGGCTGCCGGTCGACACGCAGAGCATCCCCGCCTACCAGGCCTGGCTCACGGGCCATCCAAGCGACGGCGTGATCTCCGGCAAGCTCGAACAGGCACGGAATCCGCCGCGGACGCCGGCCGACCAGGCGGCGCAGAAGCGGGCCGCGGGCTTCACCGCGCTGAACGCCGGCAAGCTCGCCGAGGCGGAGGCCGACTTCAACGCGGCCCTCACGCTGAACCCGGCGGATGCGGACAGCCTGGGCGGCATCGGCCTCGTGCGGCTGCGCCAGGGCAATGCGGGCGAGGCGCGCACCTATCTGTCGCGCGCGATCGCGGCCGATCCGGCGCACAAGGAGCGGTGGGAGCAGGCGCTGCAGGGCGCCAACGTGGGTGAGGACTACGCCGCCGCCCGCGCCGCCATCCAGCGCGGCCAGTACGACGCGGCGGAACGCCAGCTTCGCGCCATCATCGCGCATGGCGGCGACGTGGCGGGCGCGCAGTCCATGCTGGCGGACGTGCTGAGCCGGCGCGGCGACCTCGCCGGGGCGGAGGCGCAGTATCGCGCCGTGCTGTCCCGCCAGCCGAACAACGCCGATGCGCTGGTCGGCCTCGCGCAGGTGCTCAACCGCGAGGGACGCGCCACCGACGCGGAGGCCCTGCTCGACCGCGCCCAGAGCGCCGGGGCGACCCGCGCCGTCGGGCGCATCCGTGCCGATGCGCTGCGCCAGCAGGCATCGGCCACGACCGATCCCGCGGCGAAGGAGGCCCTGCTGCGCGCCGCCGTCGCCGCCGATCCCGGCGATCCGTGGACGCGGCTCGACCTTGCCCGCGCGCTCGTCGCGGCGGGCCGCAAGGCGGACGCCGAACAGGTCATGGCGCAGGCGACCGGCGGGGGGAGGCCCAGCACCGACGCGTTGCGCGCCGGGGCGCTGTTCGCGGCGGAGGTCGGCAACACCGCGCAGGCGGCGGCGCTGATCAACCGGCTGCCCGCCGCCGCGCGCACGCCGGACATGCGCGCGCTGCTCGCGCAAGCCGCGCTGCAGGGCGATATCCGCGCGGCCATGAGCACGGCCGCGGTCAGCCCGGCGGCCGCGCGGGAGAAGCTGCTGACCCTCGCGGCGCAGCCCGATCCCGACGGCGCCCGCGGTGCGGCGATCGCCCGCGCCTTCCTGCAGATGCGCAACCCGGCCGGCGCGCGGGAGGCGCTCGCCACCGCCCAGGCCGCCACGCCCAAGCCCACCGCCGCGCAGCGGATCGCCTATGCCGGCGTACTGCTGCAGGCCGGCGACGACCGCGGCGCGCGGGCGCTGATCGCCTCGCTCGACGGCGCATCCGGGTTGACGCCGGAGCAGACCACGTCGCTGAACCGGCTGCGTGCCGGCGTCGCGATCCGGGAGGCCGACACGCTCAACCAGGAGCATCGGCAGGCCGACGCGTACGACGTGCTCGCCCCGGCGCTCGCGCGCGATCCTTCCAACCCGGACCTCAACCTCGCGGTCGGCCGGCTGTTCGCGTCGGCGGACGAACCGCGCAAGGCGCTGGCGATCAACGACGCGGTGCTGGCGCGCGATCCGGGCAACATGTCCGCGCGCGGTGCCGCGCTGGATGCGGCGATCCAGGCGAACGACTGGAGCCGCGCGCGCACGCTGGTGCGCGACGGCCTGGCCGCGGCACCGGATGACCCCCGCGCCTGGATGCTGTCGGCGACGCTCAACAAGGCGCGTGGCAACCTCCGCGCCGCGATGGACGATCTCAAGCGCGCGCAGTCGCTGCGCCGGCAGGAGATCGGCGTGGACCAGACCGCGTTCGCTTCGCCGCTGGCGGCCTCGCGCCAGAGCTTCGCCACTGTCTCCGTGCCGGTGGACGCCAATCCGTTCCGCCGCAGCGGGCCGACCAGCACGCCGTCGATGGACTCGTTCCCGGCAACCGGCCCGGCCGCGGCCGTCGCGCCGGGCGACCCGATGCTGCAGGACATCGACCGCCAGATGGCCGCGCTGCGCGAGGACCTCGCCCCCAAGCTGACGCTGGGCCCCACCTACCGGAACCGGACGGGCACCCAGGGGCTCGACCAGTTGAACGAGGTCAGCATGCCGACCACGCTGCTGATCCGCCCGTGGGGCCAGGGCACGCTGACCGCGGAGGCGACGCCGACCTTCCTCTCGGCCGGCACGCTGCCGCTGGACACGAACAGCCAGGCCTCGTTCGGCACCGGCGCGTTCGGCGGCACGCCGACCCCCGGCAGCCAGAGCGCGCAGGGCGTGGGCCTGTCGCTCGCCTACCAGATCGGCTGGGCGAAACTCGACATCGGCACCAGCCCGCTGGGCTTCCAGGAGCAGAACCTGCTGGGCGGGATCGAACTGTCCCCGGCGCTGACCGACAACGTGCGCCTGCGCGTGGTGGGCGAGCGGCGCGCGGTGACCGACAGCCTGCTGTCCTACGCCGGCACCACCGACCCCGCGACGGGCACCAAATGGGGCGGCGTGACCCGCTCCCGCGCGCATGCGCAGCTCGAGGGATCGGTGCAGGACGCCAATTTCTACTTCGGCGGCGGCTACGCGGTGCTCGACGGAACGAACGTCGCGCAGAACCACGAATACGAGTTCGGCGCCGGCGGCTCCTATCCGATCTGGCGCGGCCAGACGGACGAGGTGCGGGTGGGCGTGGATCTCGTCTACTTCTCCTACGACAAGAACCTGCGCTACTTCACCCTCGGCCAGGGCGGCTACTTCAGCCCGCAATCCTACTTCGCCACGCTGTTCCCGGTGCGGTACACCTCCAAGACCGACAACATGACCTGGTCGATCGGCGGTGCGTTGGGCTACCAGACCTACAACGAGCACTCGTCGCCGGTCTTCCCCAACAACCCATCGCTGCAGAGCGCGCTGGTGGCGCAGGCGGCCTCCAGCACCACCCCGATCCAGACCAGCTTCCCGAGCAAGAGCGCATCGGGGCTGGTGGGTGGCGCGGAGGGGTCCATCCAATACCGCGTCAACAACTCCCTGATCCTGGGCGGGGAGGCGCATTACCAGCACGCGGGTGACTGGAGCGAGACGGTCGCGCGGCTGTTCGCGCGCTACATCTTCGATGGGGGATCCTTTTGACCATGGGCTGGAGCGAGACGGGGGGGACGAAGCCGAACGGGTCGGGCGGCGGCCGTTCGGGGACGTGGCGCGCCTTCCTGCGCGGGCTCGCGCTGGAGCTCGACGCCCAGGCCGGGCCGGAGCGCGCCGCCGCCGTGCTGCGCGGCACCGGGTTGCGCATGGCCACGCTGCTGGGGCTCCCGCCCGTCGACTCGCTCGAATCGCTCGAATACGAGATGAACGCGGTCCTGGACGAGATCGGCTGGGGATCGGTGGCGCTGCATCTCAGCGAGGCCGAACGCTGCGTGCTGCTGATGCATGCCGGCCTGCCGCCGGTGGGGTCGGCAGGCGCCCCGCCCGGCGCCTGGCTCGCGCCGGTGCTGGAAGGGCTGTACGAAGGCTGGATGGGCCAGCAGCCCGGTGCCGACGCGTCGTTCCAGGCGCGCGTGCGAGGCCAGGAGGACGGCGCCCTCGTGATCCGCTACGGGCGGTAGGCGCCGCCCCCCGCCGTTCCCCCCGCAGCGGCGCGCGTGACGGGTGCTTCCCGGCCGGTCGCCGACACCGCCCCCGCTGGCGAAGTTCATGATGCGTTTACCCGCCCGGGTGCAGCATCCCGCCGCACACTGGTGGGCGGATGGCAACCATGCGACTGGTTTCGGGAAGCGGGTTGAAAGCGATCCAGGACAGGGCCGAGTGGCTGGACGTGCTGGATGCCCATTGCGGGGTCGGCCTGTGGGATGCGGTGCTGCATGAGGGTGATGCGATGCACCCGCAGTCCCGCTGGACATGGTCGGCGGAGTTCCGTCGCCTGTGCGGCTACGGCTCGCCGGCGGAATTCCCCGACGTGGTGCAGTCCTGGTCGGACCGCCTGCACCCGGAGGACGCGCAGCCGACCTTCGATGCATTCGGCAAGGCATTGGCGACGGGCGGCCAATACGACGTGACCTACCGGCTCCGCACCAAGAGCGGCGACTACCGCTGGTTCCGCGCGACGGGCGGGGTGATCCTGGACGAGCGCCGGGTGGCGCGCCGAGCCTGTGGTTCCCTGGTCGACGTGCACGCGGCGCGGCAGGCGGAGATCGACCGTCGCGCCACCACCGAACGCCTGCTGTCCCAGTTGGAAGGCTCCGTGGGCCAGTTGGCGACGGCGCTGTCCGGTTCCGCGCAGGTGCTGCAGCAGAATGCGCGGACGATGGCGAATGGCGCGGACAGCGCGGGCCGCCAGGCGGAGGCGGTTAGTTCGGCCGCGCGCCAGGCCAATGGCAACGTCCAGGCGGTCGCGTCGGCGACCGAACAGCTCACGGCGTCCGTCTCGGAAATCGGCCGGCAGGTGTCGCAATCGACGCAGGTGGCCAGCCGCGCGGCCGCAGATGCGCGTCGCACCGACCAGACGGTGCAGACGCTGGCCGACGGGGCGCAGCGGATCGGCGAAGTGGTGCGGTTGATCAGTGACATTGCCGGGCAGACCAACCTGCTGGCCTTGAACGCGACGATCGAGGCGGCGCGCGCCGGGGAGGCCGGGAAGGGCTTCGCGGTGGTGGCCTCGGAGGTGAAGACGCTCGCCTCGCAGACCGGGAAGGCGACGGAGGAAATCGCGAGCCAGATCGGCCAGATCCAGTCCG
>MKTV01000086.1:2031-13773 GCA_001898425.1 Rhodospirillales bacterium 69-11 | reverse complement strand
GTGGTGGAGGCGATCCGCGCGATCACCGCCACGATCGACGAGGTCAACCAGATCACGTCCACGATCGCCAGTGCCGTGCAGCAGCAAGGGGCCGCGACGCAGGAGATCGCGCGCAACGTGCAGGAAGCCGCGGGTGGCGCGGAGCTGGTGACCCGCAACATCGCCGGCGTCAGCCAGGCGACCACGCAGACGCAGCAATCCGCGGAAGAGGTTTTGAAAGCGACCGAGATCGTCTCGCACGAAGCCGAACGCCTCGGCGTGGAGCTCGGAACCTTCATATCGGCGGTCAAGGCGGCGTAGCGACGCGATCCGACGGCCGTGGTCGGGCCGACCGCGCGGCCTCGACACCGACACGGCGACGCGCCAGGATTTCCGCCTCTGCAGGGGGAGACGATCACATGGCGTTCTACGAACTGCGCCAATACAAGGTGCTGCCGGGCAAGCTCGAGGGCTGGGTCCGCATGATGGAGGAGGAGATCATCCCCTTCCAGGTGTCCAAGGGCATGGTGATCTGCGGCAGCTTCCAGGGCGAGACGGATGCGTCCGTGTATATCTGGCTGCGCCGCTTCGAGAGCGAGGCGGAACGCGAGGCGCTCTACAAGGCCGTCTACGAAAGCGACCACTGGAAGACCCAGATCGCGCCCCGGGTGCCGGAGTATCTCGACCGGTCGGCGATCGTCGTCACGCGGATGGTGCCGACACCGAAGTCGACCGTCCGATAGGGCGGGCGACGAGGGCGGGGCGGGGAGTCCAGCCGACGTGACATCAAGGCGGCGCCACGTCCCGTCGCCGCGTCAGCCAGCCATCCGACGCGCAACGACCATCGGACGCGCGACAACCGTCGCACGCGCGGCGCGGCGGACCGGCGCGGCTCAGGGGATGGGGCAGGGCGTCGCGCCCCAGATCTCCGCCGCGTAGCGTCCGATGACCCGGTCGCTCGAGAATTTGCCCGACGCCGCGACGTTCAGGATCGCCTTGCGTGCCCAGGCGTCAGGGTCCGCATGCAGCGCGGTGAGCCGCTCGTCCGCTTCCAGATAGGATGTGAGATCGGCGAGGTGCATGTAGCGGTCGCCCTGCGTCAGCAAGGCGTCGCGCAGCGGCGCGAAGACACCCGGTTCGTAACGGCTGAAATGATCGGAGAAGATCAGGTCGAGCGCCTCGCGGGTCTCCGCCTCGTTGCGGTAATGCCAGTGGGGGTCGTACCAGCCCCGCGTCTCCGTCACCTGGTCGGCGGTGAGGCCGAACAGGAACAGGTTCTCCTCCCCGGCTTCCTCCGCCATCTCGATCGTGGCGCCGTCGCGCGTGCCGATCGTCAGCGCCCCGTTCATCATGAACTTCATGTTGCTGGTGCCGCTCGCCTCGTAGCCCGCGGTGGAGATCTGGTTGGACACGTCGGCGGCCGGGATCAGCCGTTCGGCGAGGGAGACGGAATAGTCGGGCAGGAACACGACCTTCAGCTGCCCGCGCACGGCCGGGTCGCCGTCTATCGTGCCGGCCAGGTTGTTGATGAACTTGATGATGAGCTTGGCGAGGCGGTACGCCGGCGCGGCCTTGCCGGCGAAGAAGAAGGTGCGCGGTGTGACGGTCCGGGCCGGGTCCCGGCGCAGGCGCTGATACAGCACGACGATGCGCAGCGCGTTGAGCAATTGCCGCTTGTACTCGTGGATGCGCTTGACCTGGCAATCGAAGATCGTGGCGGGATCGACCACCTGGCCGGTCGTGGCGGCGAGCCAGCTGGCGAAATGCGCCTTCGCCCGCTGCTTCGCGCGGCGGAACGCTTCCTGCACCGCGGGGTCGTCCGCCAGCGGCGCAAGGCGATGGAGCTGGTCGAGATCGGTCACCCAGGCGGGGCCGATCGCCGCCGTGATGGCGCGGGCGAGGTGCGGGTTGGCGAGCTGCAGCCAGCGGCGGGGCGTGACGCCGTTCGTCTGGTTGCTGAAGCGTTCGGGGAACATCTCGGCCAGGTCGCGCACGGTCGTGCTGCGCAGCAGCTTCGTGTGGATGGCGGAGACGCCGTTGGTGCTGTGGGTGCCGACGATCGCCAGGTGCGCCATGCGGATGCGGCGCACCGACCCTTCCTCGGCCAGGCTCATGCGACCAACGCGCGCCTCGTCGCCGGGATAGCGGGCGCGCACGTCGGCGAGGAACCGCTCGTTGATCTCGAAGATGATCGCCAGGTGCCGCGGCAGCAAGATCTCGAACCAGGCGACCGGCCATCTCTCCAGCGCTTCCGGCAGCAGCGTGTGGTTGGTGTAGGCCATGGTCCGCCGCGTGAGGTCCCAGGCCTGGTCCCAACCGAGTTGCGCCTCGTCGAGCAGGATGCGCATGAGTTCGGCAACCGCCATCGCCGGGTGCGTGTCGTTGAGCTGGATCGCGACCTTGTCCGGCAGCGTCGTCCAGTCCGCGTTGCCCCGCCGGAATCGGCGCACGAGATCGCCGATCGCGCAGGCGACCAGGAAATACTCCTGAACGAAGCGAAGTCCCTGGCCCAGGCTGGTGGAATCGTCCGGGTAGAGGACGCGGGTCAGCGACTCGGCCGCGAGCCGTCCCGCCAGGGCCCCCACGAAGTCGCCGGTGCTGAACTCCTGGAAGTCGAACGCGTTCGCGGCGGCGGCGGCCCATAGGCGCAGCGTGTTGATGGTCCTGCCGCCGTAGCCGACGATCGGGCGGTCGTAGGGGATGCCGATCAGCGACGCCGATCCGTTCGGCACCGGCGTCAGCTGCCCATTCTGGACGCGGAAGGAGACGTTCAGCTTGATCTCGACGGCTTCGCCGAGCCGCGCCACTTCCCACGGATCCTGTCGGCGCAGCCAGTTGTCGGGACCTTCGTGCTGCCATCCATCCACGATGGTCTGCTTGAACATGCCGTATTCGTAGCGCAGGCCGTAGCCCATCGCGGGGAGCTGCAGCGTCGCCATCGAGTCGAGGAAGCAGGCGGCGAGCCGTCCGAGCCCGCCATTGCCGAGACCGGCATCCGGCTCCTGCTCGACCAGGGTGAAGGGATCGACGCGCAGGCGCCGGGCGATGTCCTCGGCGAAGGGTTCCAGCAGCAGGTTGGTGACGTTGTTCGACAGCGACCGGCCGATCAGGAATTCCATCGACAGATAGTAGATGCGCTTCGGGTTCTGCCGGTCGTAGGTGGCTTCCGTCAGGATCCAGCGTTGCGACAGCACGTCGCGCACCGCATGGGCGGCGGCTTCGAAGCGTTCGCGCGGACCGGCGGACTCCGGCGCCACCACGCTGTCGAACAGCAGGTGCCGCTCGTAGAGCGCGTCGGCATGGCCGGAGAAGCGGATGGGCCCGCAGCCGTAGCGGGTGAGCAGGTCGTCCGGCGCGGGCCGCCCCGGGCCAGGACGCTCGAGACCAGGACGCTCCAGGCCGGGGCGCTCCAGGCCGGGGCGCTCCAGACCGGGACGCTCCTTCGCGGGGCGCTCTGGGGCAGGGCGCTCTATCGTGGGGCGCTCTGGGGCAGGACGCTCCAGGCCAGGGCCTGCCGAAGCGGGCTGCTCCGGGGCTGAACGGTCCGAGATGGGCGGTTCGGGGTTGGTCATCGACGCTCGTCCGGTCGTCGGGGCGGCCATGCGCAGTCGCTGGGCCGCGTGCGGCGCCGGCAGGATGCACCCGCGGCCGCGCCTTTGTCATCCCCGCTCGCCGGTGCCGGACCGCACCGGCTGTCCGGCCCGGCGCCGTCGCGCGCGGGCCGGTCGGATGCCGGTCGGCTCAGGGGGGCGGGGTGGGCGCGTTCTGCGGCGGGTCGCGGTTCTCGTCGCCGGTCGGCTCCGTGGGCATGCCGCCCAGCGCGCCTTCCGGCAGCGCGTCACGGCGGCCGGGCAGGCGATCGGGGCCGGGCTGCTTCGCCGGATCGGTCGGCGTCAGCGGGTTGGCCGGCGGATGGGTCGCTGTGGTGTCGGGCGGGGGACGGTCTTCCATGGTCGTTTCTCCTCGGCTGGAAGGAGAACGACGCGCCCCCGCGCCGGGTTCACCCGCCGGCGAGCACCCCGGCGCTGCCGAGTGCCGCAATCTCGGCGGGAGAATACCCTGCCTCGGCCAGGACCTCGGCGTTGTGCTGGCCGAGGGTCGGGGGCTGGCGGCGGATGCCGGGGCGGAAGCGTTCCGTGCCGAACTCGATCGGCAGCGCGGGCAGGGCGGTCTTCACGCCGGTCTCCCCGCCGATCCGCGACATCCACACGTCCAGCAGCCCGCCGGTCGCCATCAGATGCGCGTCCTCGAACAGGTCGCGCGGCGTGCCGACGCGCGCCCAGGAGACGTTGGCCCGTTCGCAGCGCGCCTCGACCTCGGCCTGGGGCAGCGGCGCGATCACCTCCTTGAGCGCGGGGATCAGCCAGGCGCGTTCCTGCACGCGCATCACGTTCGTGGCGAGCCGCGGGTCGCTGCCCAGCTGCTGCAGGCCGAACTCCTCCACGAAGCGGGTCCATTGCTGGTCGCTCGTGACGCCGATGAAGAGCTGGCCGTCGGCGGTCGGGAACACCTCGTAGATCGCCCAGGCGCCGCGGCGGGCGGGCATCGGTGGCATGTCCTCCCCGGTCACGGCGATGCCGGCCATGTGCGTGCTCATGAGGAAGGCGGCGTTCTCGAACAGGGCGGAGCTGACCCGCTGGCCCTTGCCGGTCAGGTCCCGCTCGCGCAGCGCGGCCAGGGCCGCGACCACGCCGAACACCGCGCCCATGATGTCGATGACCGACGCACCGGCGCGCAGCGGCTGGCCGGGCGGGCCCGTCATGTAGGCGAGGCCGGTCTGGAACTGCACCACCTCGTCGAGCGCCGGACGGTGCTCGTAGGGGCCGGCGAGATAGCCCTTGAGCGCGAGATAGACGAGCCGGTCGTTGTGCGGCGCGAGCTGGGCGTAGCCGCAGCACAGCCGCTCCATCGTGCCGGGCCCGTAGTTCTCGATCCCCACGTCGGCCTGGGTAGCGAGGCGGTGGATCACCGCCTGGCCTTCCGGCCGCTTCAGGTCCACCGCGAGGCTGCGCTTGTTGCGGTTGAACGCGGCGAAGAAGCCGGAGGCGAAGCCGTGCAGGCCCCGCGTGTGGTCGCCCTTGGGGGCGGGCTCCACCTTGGTCACCTCGGCGCCCAGTTCGGCGAAGATCAGGCCGGCCGTGGGACCCATGACGGTGTGGCTGAATTCCAGGACCTTGAGTCCTGCGAGCGGCGTCGCCGACATTCAGGCGGCCTGCCGCCGGAACGCATCCAGGCTGCCGGCGTGGATCAGCTCGCTGGGCAGCGGGTGCCCGACGATCCGTTCGGCCATGCGGCCGACCTCGATCAGCGCGTCCAGGTCGACGCCGGTCGCGATGCCCATTTCCTCGCAGAGCAGCACGAGTTCCTCGGTGCAGATGTTGCCTGCCGCGCCTTTCTGGCCGGCGAAGGGGCAGCCGCCCAGGCCGCCCACCGTGCTGTCGTAGCGGGTGACACCGAACTTGAGGCCGGCATGGGCGTTGGCGACGGCGAGGCCGCGGGTGTCGTGCAGGTGCAGCGAGATCGTCATGTCGGGCCAGCGCTCCCGCACCGCGCCCACGGTCCGCTCGATGCGCACGGGAGTGGCCCAGCCCATCGTGTCGGCCAGCGAGAACAGGCGGATCTCCGCGCCCGTCTCGGCGGCGATGCGCATCCCGTCCTCGATCGTCGCGATGACCTGGGCGGGGGTGATGTCGCCCTGGTAGTTGCAGCCGAACGCGGCCATGACGCCGAGGCGCGGGACGGCGATGCCCTTCTCCAGGTGCAGCGCGGCCTGCTTGCGCATCGCCTCCACATTCTCGGCGTGGCTGCGGTTGAGGTTCTTGCGCGTGAACGCCTCGGACGCGGTCAGCGAGATGGAGCCGGTGATCGTCAGCTTGTCGGCGAAGGCCAGCGCGCGCTCGAGCCCGTTCGCATTGAAGTAGAGCGGCGTGTAGTGCACGCCGGGCTTGGCGGTGAAGCCGGTGACCACGGCTTCGGCGTCGGCCCAGCCGGGGACGAGGCGCGTGTTGACGAAGGAGCAGACCTGGATGTGGTGCAGGCCGGTTTCGGCCAGCGCCTCGATCAGGCGGATCTTGTCTTCCGTCGGGATGGGGCCGGGCTCGATCTGGAAGCCTTCGCGGGGGCCTTCCTCATGGATCTCGACGGATGTCGGCAGGTCGCTCATGGGCGTGCTCCGCTTCGGCTGGACGATACGGCGCAGGTTTGCGCCGGAAGGGGCGGGGCGTCCAGATCGGCTCCGGGTCAGTCGAACCTGGCGGGCTTCGTCCCGAGCTCTCCCGTTGGGGCCGCTGCGCGTGGCGCGGCGAGGGTGGCTTGGGCACGGATCGCGGCCCGCGGGGCGACGCGTGCAGTCTCCGCGGCAGATTTCGTGCCCAGGATGTCCCTGGCCTCGCGGAGCAGGGCTTGGTCGACCCGGACCCGGCTGCGGCGAGGGGCGGGGCGTCACTGGCCAGCCCAATCCGACAGCGCGTAGGTCGTGGTCGCCTGCGCGACCAGCTTCCCGCTCGCCTCCTCGCTGATCCGCACGTCCGCCGTGAACAGGCGCCGCCCGGCGCGGAGCGTGGTCGCCTCGGCCAGCAGCGGCAGCGTCATCGCGGGGCGGAGGAAATTGATCGCCATGTCCACCGTGACCGCCGCCGGATCGCGCTTCACCGCCAGGATCAGCGCATAGGTCGCCACATCCGCCAGCGCGAACTGGACCGGCCCGGCGACGCTGCCCCCTGGGCGACGCACCGGCGCCCCCTCGTTCAGCCGCAGCAGGCCGCGTTCGGGGGAGGCCTCGACCACTTCCAGGTTGAACAGGGGCACGAGCGGCAACCCCTCCTCGATGTGGCGGCGCACGTGCTCCAGCGTCCAGTCGGTCGGATGTGCCATACGGTCCTGTCACGTGATCGAGATCGCCACCCAGGTTATAGACTGGCGGCGACAGGGAGAACCAAGCCCCATGACGTTCAAGGTCCAGGTCGGTCCGCCGCAGATCGCCATTCACCAGGCCATGACGGTGCTGGTGACGGAGCCCGACGGGCAGGTCGTATGGCCCTCGGACAAGGGGCTGTATTTCTTCGACACGCGCGTGCTCAGCGTCTGGTCGCTCTATGCCGACGGCACGCCATGGGACCTGCTGAACGGCGGCGCCGTGAACTACGACGCGTCACGCATCTTCCTGACGAACCGCGCCTTCCTCACCGAGGATGGGCCCGTGCCGGCCCGCAGCGTCTCGCTCGTGCTGTCCCGCATGATCGATGGCGGGCTGCACGAGGATTTCGACATCACCAACCACGGCCAGAAGCCGATCCGCTTCAATCTCGAGATCAGCATGCGCGCCGATTTCGCGGACGTGTTCGACGTGAAGTCGGGCCGGTCGCTGCGCCGGGGACGCATCGCGTCGGAGTGGTCGCAGGCGCACCAGACCCTGCGCAGCACGTACCAGAACCGCGACTTCTTCCGCTCCATGGCGGTCTCGGTCGGGCGCAGCGACAGCCCGGCCGCCTTCGCCAACGGCCGGCTCAGCTTCGAGGTGAAGCTGCCGCCCGGCGGCTCCTGGCACGCCTGCCTGCTCTACGAACTGAGCCGGGGAGACAAGCGCTATCGTGCGCCGCATGATTGCGCGAACCAGGCGGAACGCTCCAAGCAGGCGGCGGACCGGAAGGATTGGCGGCAGACGGTGCTGAAGATCACCACCAGCAACGAGGAATTCTACCGCTTCTTCCACCAGGCGATCGACGACATGGCGGCGCTCCGCCTCCCGATCGAGGGCACCGACCACATGGTGTTCGTCCCGGCGGCCGGGCTGCCCTGGTTCATGGCGCCGTTCGGCCGCGACAGCCTGATCGTCTCCCTGCAGAACATGCTCGTCTACCCGGAATTCGCCCGCGGCTCGCTCGACGTGCTGGGCCGTTGGCAGGCGACCGAACGGGACGAATACCGCGATGCCGAACCGGGCAAGATCATGCACGAGCTCCGCTACGGGGAGCTCGCGCATTTCAAGCTGATCCCGCACACCCCCTATTACGGCACCGCCGATGCCACCCCGCTCTATCTCGTGACGCTGCATGCCGCCTGGCGTGCCACGGGCGACCGCAGCCTGCTGGAACGGCACCTGCCGCACGCCGAAGCCGCTCTGCGCTGGATCGACCAGGAGGGTGACCGCGACGGCGACCTGTTCCAGGAGTACCAGACCCGTTCGCCGGTCGGCTACGAGAACATGGCGTGGAAGGACGCCGGGGACTCGATGGTCTACGACGACGGCACGCCGGTGCGCGGACCCAAGGCGCTGTGCGAGCTGCAGGGCTACGTCTACGACGCCTGGCTCCGCATGGCCGAGGTCTTCGACGCGATCGGCAAGCCCGACCGCGCCATCGCGCTGCGGGCGAAGGCGCGCGCCCTGTATGAGAAGTTCAACGACGCGTTCTGGGACGAGGCGAGCGGCTTCTACGCCTACATGCTCGACGGTGAGAAGCGGAAGGTGCTGACCGTCGCCTCCAACCCCGGCCACCTGCTGTGGTCGGGCCTGGTGCCCCCCGAACGGGCGGCGCGCGTGGTCGCGCGGCTGATGGCGCCCGACATGAACAGCGGATGGGGTATCCGCACGCTGTCGGCGGAGCATCCGGCGTACAACCCGTACTCCTACCAGAACGGCTCCGTCTGGCCGCACGACAACAGCCTCATCGCGCTTGGTTTCAAGCGATACGGGTTCGAGCGGGAGGCCGCGGCGGTCGCCCGCGACATCTCCGAGGCGGCAAGCCATTTCCTGCTCAACCAGTTGCCGGAACTCTATTCCGGCGTGCAGCGCACCGAGGCGAGCTTCCCCGTGCAGTATCTCGGCGCCAACGTGCCCCAGGCCTGGGCCGCCGGCTCGTGTTTCGCGCTGCTGCAGGCCATGCTGGGGATCATCCCCGATGCGCCGAACGAGCGGCTCTACGTCGACCCCCATCTGCCCGCCTGGTTGCCCGACATCACCCTCTACGACCTGCGCCTCGGCCGGCGGCACTTCGATATCCGCTTCCAGCGCGACGGGGAGGAGACGACCTTCGAGGTGCTGCGCGGCGACCAGCACGTCGTCGAACGGCGCCGCTATCAGGTCGTGGCGGGCCACTGAACGGAGATCGGGACATGCGCTGGCACAAGGCAATGGAGACCGCGGCGGAGATCGCCGCGGGCTGGACCGCGGATGGCGGACCGGGTGGCGCCATCCTGCTGTTCGACGACACCAGCATCCGCGCCGAGGCGTTCGGTGGGCTCGCCAATCTCGAACTGATGCTGCCCTTCACGGCCAGCACCGCCGTCCGCTACGCGTCCATCAGCAAGCACTTCATGGCCGCGACGCTGCTCCGCCTGCAGGAGCAGGGCGTGCTCTCGCTCGAGGATGAGCTGGGCCGGCATCTGTCCGGGCTTGCGGACCTGCCCGCCGCTGTGCCGATCGGCCGCGCGCTCGACATGACGAGCGGTCTGCCGGATGCGATGGAGACGCTGTGGCTGCTGGGCGTGCCCTGGACCGCCGATCTCTCCCGCACCGCGCTGCGTGACTTCGTGTCCGCCATCGATGCGCTGAACTTCGCGCCGGGCACCGAGATCTCCTACTCCAACACCGGCTACCGCCTGCTCGAGGCGGCGCTGCACCAGTCAGGCCGCGACTACGGCGCGCTGCTCTCGGAGTGGTTCTTCCAGCCCCTCGGCCTGACGATGACGTTGCCGGAGGATGAGACGGTGCCGGTCCCCGCGCTCGCCGTCGGGTATCATCGCACCGCGGCGGGCTGGCGCCGCGGACGCTACGGGTTGCACGTCTCCGCCTCGGGCGGGCTGACCGGCACCGCGCAGGATCTCGTCACCTGGCTGCAGGCGCTGCTCACCGACGCGCCGCCGGCCTCCGGCCTGCTGCCGCACCTGGGGGCCCGCCGCCATCTCGCCGATGGACGGCCGACGGAGTACGGGCTGGGCCTCGCGCGCTCCCCGGTGCCGGGGCATATCGCCGTCGGCCATGGCGGCTCGCTGCCCGGCTACAAGCACCACTTCCTGCTGCTGCCTGCCCAGCGGGCCGGCGTGGTCGTGCTGACCAACCGGGAGGACGCGGACGCGCACGGCCTTGCGCTGCGCGTGATCGCCGCCCTGACCGGCGCCGACCTGCCGGAGCCGGCGGCGGGACTGTTGCCGCAAGGCCGCTTCGTCACCGAGTCCGGCCCGTTCTGGATCGAGCAGGAAGGCGGCGCGCTGACCTTCATGGGCGCCAGCGAAACGCTGTTCCGCGGGCCGGAGGAGACCGCGGTCTCCCGCTCCGCGCATCTGCCCGTTGCGCTGCGCTTCGTCGGTGATGCGATCGAGGGCGAGATCGGCCACGTCCACCGCCGGTTCCGCCCGATCGTTCCGGACGCGGTGCTGGGCCCCGCCTGGGGCGGCACCTGGGTGAATGCGCAGCACGCCGCGCGCTTCGAGATCGCGGCCGGCGAGGCGCCCACGCTGTCGATCGGCACCGGCCCGCTGCGGGTCACGCTGCCGCTCGATCCGCTGGACGAGCGCCGCGCGCTGACCGACCGCACCGCCGGCCCGTGGCGGCAACGCGCCTGCCTGGTGCTGGACGGGGACAGGCTGCGGATCGCCGGCAATCGGAGCCGCGTGCTGGTCTTCGAACGCGGATGAACGGAGCCGGCCCGTAAGTCGGCCTAGCCGCGCCACAGGTACTCGCTTCAGCCACGGGCACTCGCCTCAGCCACGGCCAAAGGATCCGCCATGCCGCGCATGACCACCGCCCAAGCCGTTCTCGAGACCCTGCTCGCCCACGGCATCGACACGCTGTACGCCCTTCCCGGCGTCCACAACGACCACCTGTTCGATGCCGCGTTCCAGGCCGGCGACCGCATCCGCGTCATTCATCCCCGCCACGAGCAGACCGCCGCCTACATGGCGCTCGGGGCCGCGCTGGCCACCGGCAGGCCGCAGGCCTTCGCGGTCGTGCCCGGCCCCGGTCTGCTGAACGCCGCGGGCGCGCTGCTGACCGCCTACGGATTGAACGCGCCGGTGCTGGCGCTGGTCGGGCAGATCCCCTCCTTCGCCATCGACCAGGGACATGGCCATCTCCACGAGATCCACGACCAGATCGGACTCCTTCGCCACGTCACGAAGTTCGCGGCCCGCATCCGCGCGCCCCAGGACGCCGCCGCGCTGACGGTGGAAGCGCTGCGGCAGGCGACCACCGGCCGGCCGCGCCCCGTCGCGCTGGAATGCGCGATCGACGTATGGGGCCAGCAGGCGGAACTGCCGACGCCGTCGCCACCCGCGCCGGTGCCCGCGCCGGTCGCGGATCCGCAAGCGATCGAGGCGGCGGCGGCGCTGTTGAACCAGGCCGAACGCCCGCTGATCGTCGTCGGCGCGGGTGCGCTGGACGCGGAGCCGGAACTGCAATCCGTCGCCGAACGGCTGCACGCGCCGGTGTCCTCCTTCCGGCGCGGACGCGGCGCGATCGCCACCAGCCATCCGCTCGCGGTGTCCTTCACCGAGGGCCACGCCTTGTGGAAGCAGGCTGACGTCGTGCTGGGGATCGGCACACGGCTCTACTGGCAGCAGAGCAACTGGGGAGTCGATGAACGGATGAAGATCATCCGCCTCGACATCGATCCCGAGGAGATCACGCGATTCCGCCATCCCGCCTGCGCGCTGCTGGGCGACGCCGCCGCCACGCTGCGCGCATTGCTGCCCGCGCTGGCGCCGCGCGCGCCCACGTCCGATCGGCTCGCCGAGATCGCCGCGGTGAAGCAGGCGTTCGCCGACCGG
>MKTV01000086.1:0-2013 GCA_001898425.1 Rhodospirillales bacterium 69-11 | reverse complement strand
CCGATGAGCTTCCTGCACGCGATCCGCGCCGCCCTTCCGGACGATGGCATCTATGTGGAGGAGGTCACGCAGATCGGCTTCGCCAGCCGTCTCGCTTTGCCGGTGCATGCGCCGCGCACGTATCTCTCGCCGGGCTACCAGGACACGTTGGGGTGGGGCTACGGCACCGCGCTGGGCGCGCAGGCCGCCGCGCGCGGCCGCAAGGTGGTGCTGGCGACGGGCGATGGCGGGTTCATGTTCCAGGGCACCGAACTCGCCACCGCGATGCGCCACGGCCTGCCGCTGGTCGTCGTGGTGTTCGACGACGGCGCATTCGGCAACGTCCGCCGCATCCAGAAGCAGCAATACGGCAACCGCCTCATCGCCTCCGATCTCGCCAATCCGGATTTCGTGCGTTTCGCGGAAAGTTTCGGCATGGCCGCATGGCGCGCCACCACGCCGGACGCGTTGGAGGCGGCCCTGCGGGAGGCGTTCGCGCGCGAGGCACCCGGCCTGATCCATGTTCCCGTCGGCGAAATGCCCAGCCCGTGGGACATGATCCTGTTGCCGCGCATTCGCGGAGCGGTCGAGGGCGCGCGCCCGCCGCTGCCCTGATGCAACGGGCGCATTGACGTCTCCCGGCCTCCAAACGTTGGTTTCGTTGGACATTGACGGAACAGCGCCGAGGCGCCATCACTCCGGATCAGGCGCCCTCGGGAGCGCTATCAATTGTCAAGAGGAGACGTCGATGCAGACTGGCATGACCCGTCGCGGTTTCGGCCGTTCCGCGGCCGGAGTGGCTGCAACCATCGGTAGCTTTGCCATCCTGCGTCACGCGCGCGGTGAGGAGCCGTTGCGCCTGCGTTGCTCCCTCGACACCGCGCCGAGTCACGTCCGCAACGTTTCGATCGTCGACTACCTGGGCAAGGTGGAGAAGGCGACGGGCGGCAAGGTCGTGGGCGAGGTGTTCCATGCCGGCCAGCTCTTCGCGGACCTGAACGTCGCCAAGGCGCTGCTGCAGGGCCAGGTCGACATGGCCTGCCCCGGCGGCTGGACCCAGACCGGCATCGTGCCCGATTGCGACTACGTGCAGCTTCCCGCCTTCTACGGGCGCAAGATCGAGGCGACGCATGCCGCCTCGGACGGCAAGCCGGGCCACATGGTGGCGAGCCAGCTCGAGTCGAAGCTGCGCACCCACGTGCTGGGCGACTTCATCGATCTCGGCTTCCAGAACTGGTACACCACCAAGACGCCGGTGCGCAGCCTGGACGACCTGAAGGGCCTGAAGATCCGCAGCCCCGGCGGCGCCGGCATCTCCTGGCGCATCTCCCTGGTCGGCGGCATCCCGAACACGACCGCCTGGCCCAACGTGCCGCTCGCGCTGTCGCAGGGCACGTTCGACGGCTTCGTCTCCACCGACGAGAGCTGCGCGACCGCCAAGCTGTGGGAAGCGGGCGTGCGCTACTCCTATGCCGACCACCAGTACGTCGGACAGTATATCCCGATGATCAGCGGCGCGTTCTGGAGCAAGCTGAGCGCCGATCAGCAGAAGATCATGAAGGACATCTGGGCGCAGAACATCGGCACCTATCGCGCGAACGCCTTCGCCTCCCAGCAGCATGCGCGCAAGCTGATGGAAGAGAACAACGTCACCTTCTTCGACCCGCCGGCCGCCCAGCTCGACAAGGACCGCAAGATGTTCCAGGAGAATGTCGGCCAGCTGATCAAGGACGCGAAGCTGTCGCAGGACATCGTCAAGGCCGCCGACGCGGCCGTGGCGTCCGTGGTGGGCTGACCGGATGATCGCGCCGCGGAAGGACAGCATCTGGGACACCATCGAACGCACGTTGGTCGGCCTGCTCGGCGCGATCGCCATGCTGGTCGGCATCGTGCAGGTCGCCGGGCGCTACTTCTTCCCGGAGCATGCGATCTCCTGGGCCGAGGAGGTGATCGTCTACCTGGTCGTCTGGGGCGTGATGATCATCTCCAGCCAGCTCGTGCGGACGGACGGCCATGTCCGTCCCGACCTCGTGC
>MKTV01000085.1:83230-88754 GCA_001898425.1 Rhodospirillales bacterium 69-11 | reverse complement strand
TCTTCCTCGAACGGCAATTCATGCGCCGCGGGCGGGATCGGCGGACGCGCCGAACTCTGCTCCGGCTGACGCGGCGCGACCGGATGCGCCACGTACCCCTCATCGAAATCCGCCGTCCGGCTCGGCGCAGGCAGCCGCAGGGACAGGTGCCGGATCTCGTTCTGGATCTCGTCCAGCCGCGCCTCCACCACCTCCAGCCGGCTCTTCACCCCGAACACGCTGAACGGCATCAGGATGAACGCCAGCGCATACAGCGCACCGACGACGAGCAGGAGCAGCGGCACCCACCAGGGTACCCAATCCGGGAAGGTGATGGGCAAGGTCATGCGACCAGAGTAGCACCCGAATCGACCATCATTCCATGCAATCGACGATGAGCCAGACCGTTCGCCGAACGGGTGGATTTTGCGGCCGGTCCGTGCGACTGCTGCGCGTCTTTCTTTCCGCCCGCGTCGCCGCGATCAGGACACCCCATGCTGCTGTTGATCCCCGGTCCCGTTGCCACTCGTCCCGAGGTCCGCGCCGCCATGGCGCAGGACGTCGCGCCCTGGGACAACGATTTCCGCGCCATCTATGCGCGCCTACGCGAGAGGGTGCTCGCCGTGGCGCACGGCGTGCCGGGCGAACACGCCGCGCTGCCGCTGCAGGGCTGCGGGCACTTCATCACCGAAGCCGCCATCCGCACCTTCATCCCGGTCGGGGGCAAGCTGCTGATCCCGGGCTCCGGCGCCTATGCCGATCGGATGACGCGGCTCGCGCGGGAGGCCGGGCGGGTCCCGGTCGTGATGCCGATCGACCCGAATCGCCCCACCGATCCCGCCGCCGTCGCGGCCGCGCTGGAAGCCGATCCGTCCATCGGCCATGTCGGCGTGGTCTATTCCGAGACCGGCAGCGGCGTGATTCACGACGCACCGGCGATCGGTGCCGTGGTCCGCCAGGCCGGCCGGCGCATGATCGTGGATGCGGTCTCCGCCTTCGGCGCCCTGCCGCTCGACATCTCGGCCCAGCCCGAGATCGATGCCGCCCTGTTCACCTCGAACAAGTGCATCGAGGGCCTGCCCGGCATGGCCTTCGCCGTCGCGCGGGTCGACCGTCTGCAGGCCAGCGTCGGCCAGGCGGGGAGCTGGTCGTTCGACCTCGAGAGCATCTACACCCACGCGCTGAACGCCGGCTGGGGCAGCTTCCGCTTCACCCCGCCCGCGCAGGTGCTGATGGCGTTCGACAAGGCGCTCGACTTCTTCGAGGCGGAAGGCGGCCAGCCGGCCCGCCTCGCGCGCTACACCGCAAACATGCAGGCCCTCTACGACGGCGTGCGCGGGCTGGGCCTCAGTCCCTACCTGCCGCGCGAGCACCAGGGCCCGATCATCGTCAACGTCCACGCGCCCGCCGATCCGGCCTGGAACCTTCAGCGCTTCGTCGATGCGCTGAAGGCACGTGACGTGCTGATCAGCAACTTCCACAATACACCCACGCCCACCTTCCGTGTCGGCTGTATCGGCGCGATCACGCCCGACGACATGCGGCGGGCCGTGGGCGCCATGGCCGAGGCGCTGAACGAACTCGGCATCGCGCGGAGGGAGGCCGCCTGACCATGAACCCAGACCTGGAGATCGCCCGGGCCGCGAAGCTGCGGCCCATCGCCGAGATCGCGCGCAAGCTGCAGATCCCGGACGACGCGGTGGAGCCCTACGGGCGGCACAAGGCGAAGATCGGTCTGGACTACGTCGCCTCGCTGGAGGACCGGCCCGACGGTGCGCTGGTCCTGGTCACCGGCATCAGCCCGACCCCCGCCGGCGAGGGCAAGACCACCACCACCGTCGGCCTCGGCGATGCGCTGACCCGCATCGGCAAGCGCGCCGCGATCTGCCTGCGCGAACCCAGCCTGGGCCCGAGTTTCGGGATGAAGGGCGGTGCGGCCGGCGGCGGCTACGCGCAGGTCGTGCCGATGGAGCAGATCAACCTGCACTTCACCGGCGATTTCCACGCCATCACCTCGGCGAACAACCTCCTCGCCGCCATGGTCGACAACTCGATCTACTGGGGCAACAAGCTGGGCATCGATGCGCGCCGCGTCTCCTGGCGCCGCTGCCTGGACATGAACGATCGCGCGCTGCGCAGCATCGTCGGCAGCCTGGGCGGGGTCGCCAACGGCTTCCCGCGGGAGGACGGGTTCGACATCACCGTCGCCTCGGAAGTCATGGCCGTCTTCTGCCTCGCCCGCGACCTCGCCGACCTGCAGGCGCGGATCGGCCGCATGATCGTGGGGCAGACGCGCGACGGCACGAACGTCACGGCACGCGACCTGAAGGCGGACGGCGCCATGTCGGTGCTGCTGAAGGAGGCGATCGCCCCCAACCTCGTGCAGACGCTGGAGGGCACGCCCGCCTTCGTGCATGGCGGCCCGTTCGCCAACATCGCCCACGGCTGCAACTCCGTGATGGCGACGCGCCTGGGACTCAAGCTGGCGGACGTCGTGGTGACCGAGGCCGGCTTCGGCGCCGACCTGGGGGCGGAGAAGTTCCTCGACATCAAGTGCCGGTCAGCCGAACTGCAGCCCTCCTGCGCGGTGGTGGTGGCGACGGTGCGGGCGCTGAAGATGCATGGCGGCGTGGCTCGCAACGCCCTGGGGGCGGAGAATGTCGAGGCGGTGCGCCGCGGCACGGCGAACCTCGCGCGGCACGTGGAGAACATGGGCAAGTTCGGCCTGCCGGTGGTGGTCGCGGTGAACCACTTCACCAGCGATACCGAGGCCGAGTTCGCGGCGATCCGGGACGCGATGGCCGCCCTGGGCGTCGAGGCGATCTCCTGCACGCATTGGGCGAATGGCGGCGCGGGGGCGGAGGATCTGGCGCGCGCCGTGCTGGCGCGGATCGAGGCGAAGTCCGCGCGGTTCGAACCGCTGTACCCGCTGGACCTGCCGCTCGCCGAGAAGATCCGCCGCATCGCGCGGGAGATCTACCGTGCGGACGACATCGCCCTGCCCGAAGCGGTGGCCAAGCGCCTCGCCGGGTTCGAGGCGGCCGGATTCGGCAACGTGCCGGTCTGCATCGCCAAGACGCAGTACAGCTTCAGCGCGGACCCCACGCTTCTGGGCGCACCCACCGGGCACGTGCTGCCGGTGCGGGAAGTGCGGCTCTCCGCCGGGGCAGGTTTCGTGGTCGCCATCTGCGGGGACATCATGACGATGCCCGGCCTGCCGCGCGTGCCTGCGGCGGAGTCGATCCATCTCCGGCCGGACGGCGCGATCGAGGGCCTGTTCTGACGTCCCGCCCTATTTCAGCGCTGCCGACAGGTCGGTGAACGACCCCGGATAATACGCCACGTTGTGCCACGGGCGTGTCGCCAGTGCCTCCGCCAGGCGGCGGGCCTGTGCGCCGTCGCGTCCGAACAGGATGACGCGGCGGTTGAAATCATCCTCGGGGAGCGGCAGCCGCTTGAGCGTTCCGGCGACATAGGCCTCGACCGGCAGGTTCTCCGCACCAGGGAGGCTGCCGGCCGCGAAGTCCTCCGCGGCGCGTGCGTCGACGAACACCGCGGTCCGGTCGATGCCGAAGACGCGGACGATCCCCGGCAGCTCGATCTCGGTCGGTCCGCCGAGCGCCCGCCAGATCGGGATGCCGAGCTGGTAGCGATGCACCTGGGTGTAGCCGGCCTTGGCCAACTGGTCGCCCAGGCGGCGGCTCGCCTGGCAGTACGGGCCGTTGCAGTACAGCACGACCGGGGCGGCCTTGTCGTCCTTCAGCATGCGCGAGACGGCGGCGAGCGGACCGTCCTTGCCCGCCTCGACCAGATGTGCCCCGGCGACGTGCCCGGCTTCGAATTCGGCGCGGGACCGCGTGTCGATCACGGTCATGTCGCCGGAGGCGAGGATGCGGCGGAACTCCGCGGTGCTGATCTGCGGGGTCGCCTGGGCGCCGGGTTCGGCGAATACGGAATCGAGGATGTTCGGCGCATCCGCCCGCGCGCCGGGACTCAGGAGCAGGGCGCCCAGCAGCGGCAGCCAAAGGGGAAAACGGGACGTGTGGGTCGGCATCGCGCACACCTCCAAGCGTGAGAAATGCGACGCTATCCGACCTTAGATTACAAGCGGGTAACGTTGAGGTGACCGCTTCGCTTGTGGGCGTCCTAACTAATGCAGGCGCTCAGACCACGTATTCCATGCGCCAGGCGATCTCTCCGGCCGGCGGCGGCTCGCACCACATCGGGACGGCGTTGCGGGTGCGTTCGTTCGGCGGTACGCCCATGGCGGCGCGCAGGGCGCGGAACAGGGCGCCGTGGGCCACGACCAGGAGCGGAGCCGGCCGGTCCAGGGCGCGCGTGACCCCGGCGACGGCCCGCCGGCGCAGGCCTGCGAACGTCTCCGCGCCTTCGGGCGTGTAGTCCCCGGCGATCCAGCTGTCATACCAGGTGCCCATCGGCAGGCCCTCCTGCTCGCCGAACGCGACCTCCCGCAGGTCGTCGTCGAACAGGACGGGCACGCCGATGGCCTCGGAGACGATTTCGGCCGTGACCCGCGCCCGGGACAGGGGGGAGGAGACGATCGTCGCGATCCCCCGTCCGCGCAGCGAGTCCGCCGCGGCGCGCGCCTGGGCGAGGCCGGTCGGGTTCAGCGGGATGTCCACGTTGCCCTGCGACAGGCCTTGCGCGTTCCAGTCGGTTTCGCCGTGGCGCAGGTACCAGAACGGGCGCAGCGGCAGGGTGTCGGGGGGCGGCGTGGTCATGCGCTCAGGCCAGTCCTTCCTGTTGCAGCACACGCTGTACCCCGGGGCGCGCCAGCATGCGCTCGAGATGCGCCGCGCAGTTCGGCGGCAGCGTGACGTCGACGCGCTTGGCCCAGAACTCGACGTAGAAGATCGCGCTGTCGGCGATCGAGAACGGGCCGATCGCGTAGTCCTTGCCGGCGAGCGCCTTGTCGAGCGTCGCGAACCCCTTCTCGACCAGCTCCTTGCCGCGCGCCTTCACCGCATCCTCGTCGGCGGCGTTGGGGGAGAAGTTGGACGGCCGGAACAGGCGCCCGAAACCCTGCATGTGGATCGTCGCGACCGCGTAGTCGATCAGCGACAGAACCTCCGCCTGCCGGTCGATGTCGTCGGGCAGCAGGTTGGCGAACGGGTTGGTGCGGGCCAGCCAGAAGGCGATCGCCGGGTATTCGGTCAGCACGGCGCCATCGTCGCGCACCAGGGTCGGGACCTTGGATTTCGGATTCACGGCGGTGAAGTCGGGCTTGTACTGCGCCCCTTCGCGCAGGTTCACCCCCTCCGACTCGTACGGCTTGCCGATCTCCTCGAGCAGCACATGGATGCCGATCGAGCACGCGCCCGGCGCGTAGTACAGCTTCATGGCCTCTGCTCCCCTCTGGATGCGGGGATGATGGCGGTTCGACCGGGGCGCAGCAAGCGGCGGGGCGACGAGGGCCGCGGAGGGCGGGACGGTGGCGTGGGGGTGGTGGGGATCCGCGGATCAGGTCCGCGGATGACGGGGTGGGGTGGAGTGGGGTGGGTCAGGCGAGGCAGGCGGGTGGGAC
>MKTV01000085.1:68216-83170 GCA_001898425.1 Rhodospirillales bacterium 69-11 | reverse complement strand
TATGAGGCGGAGGGGGTGGGTGTGGGAGTGCGGCGGATGGGGCGGGTGAGGGGCGCTTCAGCGCGCCCGCTTCCAGGCGCCCACCTCCGGGCGGGGCAGGCCGAGATTCTCCCGCAAGGTCGTCCCCTTGTAGTCCAGGTGGTGCAGGCCGCGTCGTTGCAGTTCGGGCACGACGAGGCGGACGAAATCCTCATACGCGCCGGGAACGTGCGTCGCCGCGATGACGAACCCGTCGCAGGCGCGGCCGGCGAACCAGGCCTCCATCCCGTCGGCCACGTCCTTCGGGCTGCCGACGAAGCGGGGATGGTCCTTGGCCGTCCCGCGGCGGGTGATCTCGATGAAGTCGCGCGGCGTCGGCAGCCGGTCGCCCATGATGCGGCGGATGCGGTCGCGCATGCCCTGCACGCCGGTCCAGCTCGCCAGCTCCTCTTCGGTGAACGGCTCGTCGATCGGCTGGCGCGAGAAGTCGTAGTTCATCACCTCGGACAGCAGTGACAGGCTGTCGATCTCCTTCGGCAGGCTGTCGACCAGGGCCGCTCGGTCCTCCGCCTCCGCGCGGGTCTCGGCAACGATCGGATACACGCCGGCGCAGACGGACACCTGGTCCGGGTCACGGCCGGCGGCCTCGACCAGCGCCTTGAACCGGGCGTAGTCCTGCTTCGAGTGATCGAGCTCGTGATAGGCGACGAAGACGAGCTCCGCCCAGCGCGCGGCGAAGCGCTGGCCGCGCCCGCTCTGCCCGGCCTGGATGAGGACCGGGTGCCCCTGGGCGGAGCGCGGCACGGTGAACGGCCCGCGGGAGCGGAAGTGCCGGCCCTCGTAGTCGAGCCGGTGCACCTTCTCGGGATGCGCGAACAGGCCGGTCGCCTTGTCGGCGACGATCGACCCGTCCTCCCACGAATCCCAGTGGCCCATCACGACCTCCAGGAACTCGTCCGCGCGGTCGTAGCGCCCGTCATGGTCGTCGTGCGACGCGCGGCCCATGTTGCGCGCCTCGCCATCGTTCATCGAGGTCACGATGTTCCAGGCCGCGCGGCCCTCGGTCATCAGGTCCAGGGTGGCGAAGGTGCGGGCGACGTGGAACGGCTCGAAATAGGTGGTCGAGTAGGTCGCACCCAGTCCCAGGCGTTCGGTCGCCATCCCCATGACCGTCAGGATGGTCACCGGGTCCATCTTCACGCAGCGGATGCCGTTGGCGACGGTGTGCCCGTGGTCGCCGCCGAACAGGTCGGGCATGGCGAGCCGGTCGTCGAAGAAGCCCAGATGGAACTTGCCCGCTTCCAGCGCGCGGCCGATGCGGCGGTAGTACTCGGCCGAGGCGAAGTCCGGCGCGGCGAGCGGATGCCGCCAGGAACCCACGAAGTTGCTGCAGTTCTGGGCCTGCAGGAAGCCCACGAGTGTCATCTGCCGCATATGCGTTTCCCCCGGCGCGTCGTTCCCGGCGAGCCTAGGGGAGCGTGGGGGCGGGGGAAAGCGCGGCGGCCTGGCCGCGGGGCTCAGTCGAACAGGGAGCTGACGGAACTTTCGTCGGAGATGCGGCGCATCGCCTCGGCCATCAGGGGCGCGATGGTGAGCTGGCGGACGTTGTGGGCCAGTCGCACGGCCTCGGTCGCCAGGATCGAGTCGGTCAGCGTCATCATCTCGATCGGGGAGGAGGCGATGCGCGCCACGGCCCCGCCCGACAGGACGCCATGCGTGCAATAGACGCTGGCGGAGCGGGCGCCGGCCTTGATCAGCGCCTCGGCCGCGTTGCACAGCGT
Source organism: Rhodospirillales bacterium 69-11 (assembly GCA_001898425.1). Lineage (GTDB taxonomy): Bacteria > Pseudomonadota > Alphaproteobacteria > Acetobacterales > Acetobacteraceae > Rhodopila. The sequence continues at coordinate 81,410 of MKTV01000085.1, read as the reverse complement.
GCCGCCCGAGTCGACGATGTCGTCGACCAGGATGCAGTCCCGGTCCTCCACCTCGCCGATGACGTTCATGACCTCGGACTGGCCGGCCCGTTCGCGCCGCTTGTCGATGATGGCGAGGTCGCAGCTCAGGCGAGTCGCGATGGCGCGGGCACGGACGACGCCGCCCACGTCGGGGGAGACGATCATGATGTCCCGCCCCTCGTACCGCTCCTTGATGTCGCGCGAGTAGAGCGGGGCGGCGTAGAGATTGTCCACCGGGATGTCGAAGAAGCCCTGGATCTGCATGGCATGCAGATCCATGGTCAGCACGCGGTTGGCGCCCGCCTCGGTGATCAGGTTGGCGACCAGCTTGGCGCTGATCGGGGAGCGTGAGGCGGTCTTCCGGTCCTGCCGCGCATAGCCGAAATACGGGATCACCGCCGTGATCCGCCGCGCCGAACTGCGCCGCAGCGCATCCAGCGTGACCAGCAGCTCCATCAGGTTGTCATTGGCCGGGTAGGAGGTGGATTGGACGACGAAGACGTCCTCCCCGCGCACGTTCTCCTGGATCTCAACGAATACTTCCATATCGGCGAACCGCCGTATGGACGCCTTGGTCAGCGGCAGGTTGAGCTTGGCTGCGACCGCCTCGGCCAGAGGACGATTGCTGTTGCAGGCGACAATCTTCATTCGGTTCGGATGCCTGAGGAGGGCAGCCGGCCCCCGGGCCGGCGTTCGCGGTCTGGCCTTCTAGCAACCCCCCCTCGCCCTGTCCATGAACGGCGGCGTTCTTGTCGCTGGTCGCGGGCGGCGTGCGATCCGGTGCGGTGGCGGGCGTCTGCCGGAGCAGGACGTTCTCCACCCCCTGGGAGGCTTCGGTCGCCACCACCACGGCCACGTCGCCCCAGTAGCGGTTGAGCGTGCCGGCCGGGATCTCGTTGAGCTGGACGACGCGCCCGCGCTCCTGGTCGGGGGCGGCGCTGACGATCCACTGGATCTCCACCCGCTCCTGCCGGTTCTCGATCGGCACGACCCGCACCCGGCCCTGGACGATGTAGTCGGCGCCGTCCGGCGTGGTCTGCACGATCGGGCCCAGGGCCGCGAGGCGCTTGCGCATTTCCCGCGTCAGGGCCTCGTCGCCGTCGCCGGGCGCGCCGGTGACCTGTGCCACCATCACCTTGGCCGGGCGGTTGTAGAGGCTGTTCGGGTCGGCCTTCATCAGGGCGATCTGGACGTTGCCCAGCATCGTGGCGATCTTCGGCGCTGCCTCGGCGGCGCTGCGCTGCAGGGTGGCCGGGTCGCCCGCGGCCCAGGCGGCGGCGGGGACCGGGGCGCCGTCGACGCTCCCCTCTTCCTTGCCCTGCGGATCGCGCACCACGAATTTCGGCACCACCATCCCGTTCTGCTGCTGCGCCTTGGCGAGCAGCGTCCAGTCGGTGCGCTGGCTCGCCTGGGCGATGGCCGGGACCTCGTTCTGCTGCAGGGCGCTCGCCAGTGCGTCTGCATACGTCTTGCTGGCCGCATCGGGCAGCAGCATGTCCGGCGGCGGTGGCACGGCGAGCCGCGGCGTGGGCGGCTGCGCGAGCCGCCGGCCGGTGGCGCCGGGGTTGCCCAGGAACGGTTCCGGCAGATCGCCGCATCCGGCCAGCATGAGCGGGAGGGCCAGGCACAGCCCGGCGAGAATCGTACGCATCAGGGTCCGCATGCGCCGCTGTATAGGCCAACCGGCGCGGGTCGCCAGCCGCGCCCGCTTCACAATCGGCCCGTCCCTCTGTCCGGCACACGCCGGGGAGGCCGGTTCGGCCACATCAGTCCATCGCGGCATGCTGGTCCACCGGCACCGGCGCACGGCGGGGCTGGCGCATCAGCAGCAGCAGGAGCAGGGCGGGCAGGGTGGTGCAGATCAGCAGCACGTAGTCGTTCATGTAGGCGATCACCTGCGCCTGGTGGGTGACGACCTGGTCCAGCCGCGCGATGCCGTCGGCCGTCCCCGGGTCCCAGAGCGTGCGCCCCGTCCCGCTCAGGGCCTGCAGGGCGCGGTTGAACGGGTTGATCGCGGCGCCGATCTCCTCGTGCAGCGCCTGGGCGTGGCGGGTCAGCATGGTGGAGGTGACCGACACGCCGATCGCCGCCCCGATGTTGCGCAGCAGGCTGAACAGGGACGCGGCCTCCGTCCGGAAGGACGTGGGCAGGGTGGCGAAGGCCAACACCTGCAGGGGCGTGAAGACGAGTCCCATGCCGGCCCCCTGGATCACGATCGCCAGGATGATCTCCCGCCGGTCCACGTCCGGGGTCCACCCGGTCATGCGCCAGAACGACCAGCAGATCAGCAACAGCCCGGCCGCGACGAGCCAGCGCGGGTCCATGCGCCCGGTGAGCTTCCCGGCAAGCGTGATCGTGATGAGGTTGCCGAAGCCGCGCGGCGCCATGACCAGGCCGGCCGTTTCCACCGGGTAGTTCGCCAGGTTCTGGAGCCACGGCGCCATCAGCGCGAGGCTGGAGACCAGCAGCGTCCCCATGGCGAACATCAGGACGAGTCCGGAGCTGAAGTTCACGTCGCGGAAGATCGCCGGCCGGATCAGCGGCGCGCGGGCCGCGCTCATGTGCACCAGGAACAGATAGAGCCCGAGACCGGCGGCGACGGCCTCGACGATGATCTCCGTCGAGCCGAACCAGTCCTGGTCCTGCCCACGGTCGAGCATGAGCTGGAAGGCTCCGATCGCCGTCGTCAGGACCGCGAAGCCGAACCAGTCGAAGCGCAGCGCGGTCTGCGGCAGCGTCTTCGGCAGGAAGGTGATCAGGCCGAAGGTCGCCAGCAGTCCGAAGGGCAGGTTGATGTAGAAGACGAAGCGCCAGTTGTAGAACTCGGTCAGGTAGCCGCCGAGGGTCGGGCCCATGATCGGCCCGATCATCACGCCCACGCCCCAGATCGCCATCGCGAAGCCCCGGCGTTCGGGCGGGTAGATGTCGAGCAGCGTCGCCTGGGACAGCGGCACCAGCGCGGCGCTGAACATGCCCTGCAGCAGGCGGAACAGCACGATCTGCTCGATCGACTGCGCCGCGCCGCACAGCATGGAGGCGATCGTGAAGCCGATGATCGAGCCGACATAGAGCGGCTTGCGCCCGAACCGGACCGCGAGCCAGCCGACCGGTGCGGTCATGATCGCCGCCGCCACGATGTAGGAGGTCAGGACCCAGGTGATCTCGGTGTAGCTGGCCGAGAAACTGCCCTGCATGTAGGGCAGCGCGACGTTGGCGATCGTCTGGTCCAGGGATTGCAGCAGCGTCGCGCCGATCGCGCAGGCGGTGATCATGCCGCGATGCGGCACGCCGTCGGCGCTCATGATCGGCCGGCCGCGCGCGGCGCGGCTGGAGGCGGCTGGCGGATGGACACTCTCCCGAGGCTCGAGCGGCGGCGCGCCCGTTCCGGCGATACTGTGACGGGGCCGCGGCGCGATCAACCCGTCGCGGGTGGCGAGGTGGACGGGTGCGGCCGCCTCGCTGGGATGCTAGGGGAGGGGCATGCCGGCTCCCCCCGCGAGGACATGTCCGTTGCCCCGTGCCGCCCTCCGCCGGGTCGGGCTCGCCTTCCTGCTCTCGGCCGCCGTGTCCGTGGCGTTCCCCGCCGATCTCTGGGCGCGCGCCAGCGGCGGCTATTCGCGGCCGAGCAGCGGGGGGTATTCTCGGCCGAGCGGGTCGGTGCGGACGCCGTCGTTCGGGGGAGGGGGCGGGTGGAGCAGCGGCGCCCGCACACCCTCGGCCAGTGGCGGCTATGCGCGGCCGCGGTCCGGCGGGTCCGTCTGGTCGGGGCCGAGTTCTCCCGGCGACCGGGCGTTTTCGGAAAGCGGGTCGGCCAGCGCGCTGCGAGGGTTCCGCGCGCAGCAGGCGCCGCGGCCGGCCGCGCCGGCTCCCGCGCCGACCTACCGGCCGCGGACCTACAGCACCACACCCGTCCCGGATCGCGGCACGTGGTCCGGCGCCCAGGGCTGGGCCGCGCCGCCGCGGGGCTATTTCGGTTCGGGGCGCAGCTTCGGCGCGTGGGACGGTTTTTTCCTCGGCATGCTGCTGAGCAACCTGAGTCGCCCGGGTGCGGCCGACTGGTTCCACAACAACCAGTATGACCCCGGATACCAGCAATGGCGGGCGGAGGCCGATCGGCAGGCGCAGGACAACGCGGCTCTGCGCGAGCGCCTGGCCGACCTCGACCGGCAGCTCGCGGAGCGCAAGGACCAGCCGCGCGACCCGGGGGCGCCCCCGCCCGACATCCCGGCCGATGTCGCCCGTGCCGATCCCGACCGTACGCCGTCCACGGGCGGCGGCGGCGGGTATGTCTGGATCGTCGTGCTGCTGGGTGGCGCCGCGATCGCCTTTCTCGCCTGGCGCCGCCGCCGCCCGATCGGAGGATCCGCCATGACCTCGTCCGCCGGAACCCCGCCCTCCGGATCCCAGGGAGGCGGCGCGCTGCAGAGCGGCATCTCGATGCTGCGCCACAAGCTGTCCGGGGAGGGCTATACGCCCGACAAGTTCCGGATCGGCATGACGATCCCGCTGGACCCGACGCCCTTCGTGCTCGCGGGGAGCGCGATCAAGGTGCCGCAGCCGGCCGGCACCGGCAGCGGCCAGATCACGGTCGCCGCCATCGGCCAGGTGCAGTCCGGTCCGGCGCAGCTGTTGCGCCTCTATCTGGCGGACGGGCGCAGCCTGCTGCAGGTGCATCTCGGCCCGCAGGGCGATCCCGACGAGTGCCGGCTGTTCGGCCTGATCGACACCGTCGCCCCGGCCGACCCCAACGAGTGGGGCGCCTGGCTCGACCCGCGGGAAGGCATGATCGGCTGGCCCGAGTTCCAGACCAAGGACGGCAAGGTCTACGCGCGCGTATGGAACCCCGGCAGCGGCAGGATCGCGCCGCGGGTCTTGAGCGAGACCATCGAGACCCCGGGCGGCACGCGGTCGGTGACCAGCCGCGCCATGCTGTACGGCGCGCAGACCGGAGCCGCGCCGCCGGCGCCGCAATACGAATACATCCTCGTCTCCGCGGTCGAGGACGGCGGCGCGGCGCGGGTCGAAATCCGCGCCGGGATCGACGTCAACCCGGCTTCCCTCCAGCTCGCATAGGCGCCCATGGACAGCATTCTCCCCACACTGAAGCAGGGCCTGCCCGTCCTGATCGAGCAGTTCCTGGCGACGCTGGTGCTGCTGGGGATCGGCATCGGCTGCTACATGCTGATCACCCCGTTCGACGAGCGCCGGCTGATCCGCGAAGGCAATCCGGCGGCGGGCATCGTCGTCGCCGGGACGCTGGTCGCGTTGGCGCTGCCGCTGGCGGTGCGGCTCGCCTCCAGCGTCGTGCTGCTGGACATCGTCGTCTGGGGCATCGTGGCGCTGCTGATCCAGCTGCTCACCTTCGTCGCCGTGACCGCGACGATGCGCGGGCTGCGGGGCATGATCGAAGCCGGCAACGTCGCCGCCGCGCTGGTGCTGATCGGCATCCAGATCGCGGTCGCCCTGCTCAACGCCGGTGCGACCGCGGGCTGATGAAGCGGTGATCCCTCGCGGGGACACCATCTCGCAGGGACACCATATTGTCGCGTGAGCCAGGGCCCCGGCGGGCAGTCCGCCGCCCCATGTTCCACCGTTCGGCCATACAGGAGACCTCGATGTTCACATTCATCCGCAACCTCGTCGGCGTGAAGACGGATCAGGCCGTGAACAACGCCGTCGAGGCGATCGTGCGGTGGGATCCGCAATCGGCCACCGAGGCCGAACTCCGCACCATGGAGCAGCATCTCGACGAGCTCGGCCGCCAGGTGGCGCAGGCCCGCATGGCCTTCGACAAGGAGAAGCGCGAGGCCGACGCGATCCAGACCCTGTCGCAGCAGCGGATGGCGGCGGCGGAACAGCTCCAGGCCCGCATGGCGTCCGAGACCGATCCGGGGCGGAAGGCGGAGCTCGAGCGCAGCCTCGGCACGCTGGTCTCCATGCTCGAGAGCATGGCGTCGGATGTCGAGCGGGAGAAGCAGGATGCGGTGGACGCCGCCGAGTTCCTGCATTCGCTGGAATCCACCTACCAGCAGGCCGGGCAGAAGCTGAAATCGGCCCGCGACACGCTGACCCGCGCGCAGCGGGACATGGGCCGCGCCGCGCAGCAGCGGGACATGGCGCAACAGCGTGCCGAGGCGGCGCGCCAGGCTGCCGGGCTGAGCGGCGCCACCAGCGGGCTGACCGTCGCGCTGAAGGCGATGCAGGACGCCGCGGCGCGCGACCTGGCCTCGGCCGAGGCGGCGAACAGCAAGGCCAAGCTCCTGACGCCGACCCGGCCGGAGCAGGACGACCCGAACATCGCGGCGGCGATGGCGCAGGTGCAGGGCAAGCAGCCCTCGGGCGGGAGCCTGAACGAGCGGCTGGCGGCGTTGCGGCAGCGGGCGGGCTGATCCCCAATCGGCTTCGACTGCGCGTTCGGGCCCTCTGCCCGAACGTGTGACCGGGGTCTCCGGGAGATGTGAGCGTCCGGTCGGATCGGTGACCCACCGGCCACCGGATGTTCAGGAGGCTAGCGGGCTTGTCAGGTGCCGAACGGGTGAGGACGGGGCACCGTTACGGCCCCGCACTTCCCCCACAGCGCAGCTCGGAGCCCCCGCCCTTGCCCTTTCCCGTGTCCCCCGGACGGTTCCATTCCGCGACAATCACCCGACCGGCGGTCACGTTGTCCGGTTTCCGACCCGCGGCGCGCTCCGGCTGGTGGCTGGCGACGCGCGCCACGTCGCTCCTCCCAGCGCGCTTCGGCGTGCGTGCCGTGCTGGCCTCGGCGCTGCTGGTGAGCGCGTACGCGGCGCCGGTGCTCGCGGCCGGTCCGTCCGCCAACCCGGCGGCGGTCTGTGACTCGGCGATCCAGTCGGCGGCCCGCACCAGCGGCAATCCGCTGCCGCTGATGCGGGCGATCGGCCGCGTGGAGAGCGGCCGGCCCGACCCGTTGAACGGCGCGCTGCACCCCTGGCCCTGGACCATCAACGCCGAGGGGAAGGGCATGTTCTTCGACAGCAAGGCCGCGGCGATCGCGACGGTCCGCACGCTGCAGGCCAGTGGCGTGCGTTCGATCGACGTCGGGTGCATGCAGGTGAACCTCATGCACCATCCGGATGCGTTCGCGAGCCTGGACGAGGCGTTCGATCCGCAGCGCAACGCGCAGTATGCTGGCCGTTTCCTGCGACAGCTCTTCGCGCAGACGCGGGACTGGGTGGCGGCGGCAGGCGCCTATCATTCCAGCACGCCGGGCCTGGCGACCGACTACCTGAAGCAGGTCGCGGCGGTCCTCGGCACCGATTCCGCGCGGCTGCATGGCGGGATGGGACGGTTCGCGGCGGCGACCGCCCCGGCCGGCTCCGGCCCGAACGACGCGCCGGTCCGGGTCGCGCCGACGCTGGCGCGCGACGGAACGATCATCCCGTCGGTGCGGGTGGACGCGTCGGGCCGGATCCGGCCCCGCGGCGCGGCCGCGGCACCCGCCAGTCCCCGGCTCGTCACCGCGGCGCTGCTCCGCAACGGCGGGTTCTGACCCCGCCCACCCTGGACCTCATCCGCCCGTGCGGTATGGTTCGCTGGTGCCGCCGGGAGATGAAACCGGTGGCGGATCGCCGTACGGAGGGAACGAATGTTCAGCCACATGATGGTGGGCAGCAACGACATTGCCCGCTCGAAGAAGTTCTATGACGCCCTGTTCGAGGCGATGGGCGGGAAGCCCGGCAAGACCGACGCGAAGGGCCGCCTGCTCTACATGCACAATGGTGGGCTGTTCATGGTCACCACGCCGATCGACGGCAAGCCGGCGACGCATGCCAATGGCGGCACGATCGGCTTCGCGATGAGCAGCCCCGAACAGGCGAAGGCCTGGCACGCGGCGGGCGTCGCGAATGGCGGGTCGGCGATCGAGGATCCGCCGGGTGTCCGCGAGGGCAGCGCCGGCGCGCTGTATCTCGCCTATCTGCGTGATCCGGACGGCAACAAGCTCTGCGCCCTGCACCGCATGCCGGCCTGAGGGCGCGGCACCGGGCTCACGTCTCGCGCCATCACGGCCGGCCGTCGTGCCGGCCGTGATGGCGGACGGAGCACATGCCGGGGACGGAGCGCATCGCCGGACGGCCGCTCCGCGTCATGTCCGGGCTCGTCCCGGCCCTCTCCCGCGGCACTCTGCCGGCTGAGATGGCCCGCACGAGCCCAGCCATGACGGGAATGGCGCCCGCCGCCGAGGAATGCGGCGGCCGGGCGGGCGCTCAGGCCAGGACCAGGCCTTCGTATCCCTTGGCGGCCACCTCGTCGCATTTCGCGCGGTAGTCGGGGGCGCTGCCGGCGTAGCGGGCGATGGTGCGGACCTGCTTGCCGTCCACGTTGCGGTTGACGCCGGTCATCCAGGAATCGACCTCGAACGTCAGCAGCCCCTCGGCGAGCGACTTCACGTGGTCGGTCCAGGTGACCACGCCGTCCTTCGTCGCTTCCAGCCGCGTGATGCCGCGGTCGCGCGCCGTGCGCATCAGGCCCGTGACCCAGTCCACGTTGTATTCGATGCTGCGCGGAATGTTGCCCAGTGCCATGTGCGGGCCGATCAGCATCATCATGTTCGGGAACTGGTCGACCAGCACGCCGAGATAGGTCTCGGGGCCGGCCGCCCAGCGGTCCTTCAGCTTCACGCCGTCTACGCCGCGGATGTCGATCCGGTCGAAGCTGCCGGTGATCGCGTCGAACCCGGTCGCGTAGATGATCATGTCGAAGTCGTACTGCGCAGCCGAGGTCTGGATGCCGCTCTCGGTGATGCGCTCGATCGGCGTGTCGCGGATGTCGACCAGGGTGACGTTGTCCTGGTTGTAGACCTCGTAATACTTCGTCTCCAGCGGAACGCGCCGCGTGCCGAAGCCGTGGTTGGTCGGGATCAGCTTTTCGGCGACGGCCTGGTTCTTCACCCGGCTGCGGATCTTGCTCGCGATGAACTTGCTGATCTCGGCATTGGCCTCACGGTTCGTCAGCATGTCCTTGAAGTTGCCGACCCAGATGCCGAAGCCCGGTTCGGAATACAGCTTCTCCCAGAAGGCCTGCCGCTCCTCCTCCGACACGTCGAACGTGTTGCGCGGGTCGGCGGTGTGCAGGAAGCAGGAGAACGTCTCCTGGCAGCGCTGGAACATCTCGTCGTAGCCGGCGCGCAGCTTCGTCATCTCCTCCGGCGAGATCTTCGCGTTGTGCAGCGGCGCGCACCAGTTGGGCGTGCGCTGGAACACGGTCAGGGAGCCCGCGGTCTTCGCCACCTCCTGGATCGTCTGGATGCCGGTCGCGCCCGTGCCGATCACCGCGACCCGCTTGCCCTCGAAGCTGACCGGTTCATGCGGCCAGCGCGCGGTGTGGCAGGACTCGCCCTTGAAGTCGCGGACGCCGGGGATTTTCGGCATGGTCGGCGCCGACAGCGGACCCACCGCGGTGATCAGGAACCGGGTCGTGTACGTGCGACCGTCCTCGAGCGTCACCGTCCAGTTGCGGCCCGCGTCCTGCCAATGGGCGGAGGCGACGCGGCTCTCGAACTGGATGTCGCGGCGCAGGTCCAGCTTGTCGGCGACGAAGTTCAAGTAGCGCAGGGTCTCCGGCTGGGGGGAGAAGTGTTCGGTCCAGTCCCACTCGGCCAGAAGCTCCTTGGAGAAGGAGAACTGGTATGAATAGCTTTCGGAATCGAAGCGGGCGCCGGGATAGCGGTTCCAGTACCAGGTGCCGCCCACGCCGGTGCCGGCCTCCAGCACGCGCACGCGCAAACCGAGCTCCCGGAGCCGGTGGAGCTGGTACATGCCGGACATGCCGGCCCCGATGATGATGGCGTCGAACTCCGTCGAGGCCACCGCCGCAGACGCATCCATTCCCGTGTACTCCATAGTTCGGTCGCTGCGGAATATCCCCGCGAGTAGGCGACCCTACCGGCGCGTTCGCCTTTTAGGCGGTTGCGCCGCTCCGGACAAGCGCTGGACCGCTCCTCCCCCGGCAGGAGCGTGGCACAGCCGCGTGGTAGCGGCCAACTCCGGGGTTAACGCCTCCTTGGTGCCGCGCCGCTACCGTCGGGCGCGGAGGTCCGATCATGCCGCATTCCGCCCTGGACGACCCGGCAACCCTGTTCGCCCGCGGCAACGCGCTGCTGGAGGCGGGAGCGACGGCCGAGGCGGTCGCCGCCTTCCAGGCCTGCGCGCGGCTGGCGCCGGGGCACGCGGCGACGCGCTTCAACCTCGGCAACGCCTTGCGGGCGGCGGGGCGGCCGGTCGAGGCGGCGGAGGCTTTCCTCGCCTGCCTCGCGCGAGACCCCGATTTCGCGCCTGCCTGTCTCAACCTCGCCGATACGCTGCGCTGCCTGGGCCTGCTGGCGGAGGCCGAGACTGCCGCGCGCACCGCCTTGCACCGCCTGCCGCTGGAGCCCGCGGCGGCGTTCTGCCTGGCCAATGTCCGCCACGACCAGGGCGCGTTCGACGAGGCCGCCACCCTGTACCGGCGGGGCCTGGCGCGGCGGCCGGACCATGCGGGCGCGCTGGGCAGCCTTGGAAATACGTTGCGGGCGCAGGGGGATCTGGCGGGATCGCTGGGGGCGCACGACCGAGCGGTGGCGTTGGCGCCGGAAGATGCGGACCTGCGGTTCAATCGGGCGACCGCGTTGCTGGCCGCCGGCGACTTCGCGCGCGGGTGGGAGGAGTATGAGTGGCGCTGGCGGCGGCGGCAGGCCCAGCCGCGCGGCTTCCGCCCGCCCTGGTTCGGTGAGCCGCTGGACGGCCGGACCATCCTGCTGCACGCGGAGCAGGGGCTGGGGGACACGCTGCACTTCGTGCGCTACGCCCCGCTGGTCGCCACCCGCGGCGGACGCGTGGTGCTGGAGGTGCAGCCGCCGCTCGTCCGCCTGCTGCGGGAGATGCGCGGCACGGCCGTCGTCTGCGCGCGGGGCGAGGCGCTGCCCCGCTTCGACCTCCATTGCCCCTTGCTCAGCCTGCCGGCCGCCTTTGGCACGCGGCTCGGAACGATCCCGGCGGGCGTGCCCTACCTCCGCCCGCCGGACGACCTGCTGCCCGCGGCGCACGCGCGGCTGCCCGCTGCCTCCGCGCTGCGCGTGGGCGTGGCCTGGGCCGGGTCGGCGCATGCGGACGATGCGGGGGCGCAGGTGATCGACCGCCGCCGCTCGCTTCCGCCCGCGGCCCTGCTGCCGCTGGCGCGTGTTCCCGGCCTGCGCCTGGTCAGCCTGCAGAAGCACGAACCCGACCGCGCACCGCCGCCGCCGGAGCTGGGGCTGTTCGATCCCATGGCGGGGATCAGCGACATGGCGGACACCGCGGCGCTGATCGCGCAGCTCGACATGGTGGTTTCGGCCGATACCGCCGTCGCGCATCTCGCGGGCGCCATGGGCGTGCCCGTGGCGCTCCTGTCGCGATCGGATTCCTGCTGGCGCTGGCTGCAGGATCGCGATGACAGCCCGTGGTATCCGACGCTGCGCCTTTATCGCCAGCCTTCCCCCGGCGACTGGGCGACGCCCGTCGCGCGGGTTGCGGCCGACCTGGCGCAGCGTGCGGCACGCCAGGGTCGCGCGGCCTGACGGCGGCTTTCGGTTGCACTGCAGCACGGCATCCCGCAAGCTTCCGCGTGCCACCGAAGGGGGAAGAGCCGATGTCCGCCGCAGTGCAGTTGCGACCTGGGATGACGGACGCCGAATGGGCGACGCGCTGTGAGCTCGCCGCCGTGTACCGGGTGATGTTCGACCTGGGCTGGACCGACCTGATCAACACCCACATGTCCGCCCGCGTGCCCGGCGAGCCGACCCATTTCCTGATCAACAACTACGGCGAGACGTTCGACGAGGTCACCGCGTCCTCGCTGATCAAGATGGATTTCGACGGCAACGTCGTGGGCGCCGAGGGCAAGTTCAACAAGGCGGGCTTCACGATCCACTCGGGCATCTACAAGGCGCGCCCGGATGCGAACTGCGTGCTGCACACCCACACGCGCGCCGGCGCCGGGCTCTCGCTGATCCGCAACGGCATCCGGCCGATCAGCCAGGATGCGCTCGAGGTTTATGACGAGGTCGTCTACCACGAGTACGGCGTACCCGCGACCGAGGAGGAGTGCGAGGCGCTCGGACGGTCCTGCGCGTCGGGCAGCTGCGTCGTGCTGCTCAACCACGGGCTGCTGACGCTTGGGGAGACGATCCACGGCGCGGTCATGCGGCTCTACATGCTCGAACGCGCCTGCGAGCTGGAGCTGATCGCCCGCACGCTGGGCGAGCCGCCGGTGCCGATCGCCGACCACGTCGTGCAGAAATATGCCGAACGCATGAAGAAGTATCGCGCGCGGGAGGATTACGGCCTGGGCGAGTGGAAGGGCATGGTGCGCACGGTCGAGCGCAAGGGGCACGATTTCCGCCGCTGAGGCCGCGGCGGCTCGCTGGCCCGCCGCTCAGGCGGGCGGCATGAGCCGCCGCAGCGCCGCCAGGAACCGTTCGGCGGCGAGGTCCGCAGGCCATGGCGCCCATGGCGGCTCCCCGGCCAGCGGGTCGAAATCCACCGGCGCTTCGGTGATGCGCAGGGTCTGGCGGATCTCGGTGCGAGTCCAGCCGACCACATGCATCGCCTCGGACGCGGCGGCGATGCGGTCCGCTCGCTTGTGGGCGCGCTTCTCCTCGGCGGTCCAGGCGGGCACGGCGTAGCGCCCCGCGATGGCGGCACCAAGCCGCGCCGCGACGGCGGCGTAGCCCTCCCCGAGGAACGGCTTGAGGGGTGAGATCGGGTCGAACCCCAGCAGCCCCTCATCCGCATCGTGCAGCAGCTCGCGACGCGCGAACGCATCCGACAGCCCCGTCCCGCTCCCCTGCCGCCGCAGCGCGAGCACCAGGAGCGAGTGCTGCGCGACCGAGAGCGGCAGCGGCCAGGCGGAATGGCCGCCCCAGCGATAGGTGCGGGCGAGGCCGATCGCGAGATCCTCGTCCGTCCAGTCGAACGGCGTCGGGTCGAGCAGGTCGAGCCGCCGGCCGGAGGGCAGGCGAACCCAGGCACGGGCCGCCGCCGGCCGGCTCGCCGGCACGCGAGCGTTCGGCGTGCGGCCCGTCGATGTGCGCGACGTCACGTCAGTCTGTCGGGGGCAGGTCCAGCCGCACGATCTCGGGATTGCCGTCGAGCGGCGGGAAGCGCTTCAGGATCAGCGGGTCGTGGCCGGGGATCACGT
>MKTV01000085.1:64015-68176 GCA_001898425.1 Rhodospirillales bacterium 69-11 | reverse complement strand
CTGCAGCATGCGCTGCACGTTGACCACGACGGGGAACGGGTTGCGCTTGCGGATGTTGCGCCAGAGATGCGTCGCGTCGCCCGCCAGCACGACCCAGCCGCGTTGCGTCGGCACGCGGATCGACTGGATGCCGCCGGAATGGCCGCCGATCAGGTGCAGCGTGATGCCGGGCGCGAGCTCGACCGTTCCCTCATAGACCTTCATCCGATCGGCATACAGCGCATCGACCGCGCTCTTCACGTCCTCCACGTCGAACGGGCGGCGCAGGAACGGCTCGCACATGCACGGGCCGGTGCAGTAGCTCATTTCCGCGGCCTGGATGTGGAACGTCGCCTGCGGGAAGTATTCCATCCCGCCCGCATGGTCCCAGTGCATGTGGGTCAGCACCACGTCCTTCACCGTCGCCGGGTCGATGCCCGCGTCCAGCAGCGCCTGGGCCGGCGTGCGCAGGATCTCGCGGCCGCGCCGCTTCGCCGACGCGGCGTTGAAGCCGGTGTCCATGACGATCGTGCGGCCGTTGCCGCGGATCGCGAACACGTAGAAGTCCAGCGGGTCGGGCGCGGCGTGGTCGTCCGGGATGATGAAGTTCTGGTACTGCATCCGGCCGTCGAAGATGCCGTAGCGCAGCGCCAGAACCTCGTAGGTCGGGCCGGTGATCGTGCTCATGTCGTTCCCCCTTCGCGTCGCGCCGGGAGTCAACCGCTTGTCGGTCCCGCTGGCAATCTCTACCGTCCGCCCGCGCCGTGAACCCGAGGAGACGCAAGATGGCCAAGATCCCGAACCGCCCCGAATACCAGAGCGACCTGTTCAAGAAGGGCCTGGAAGTGCGCCGTGAGGTGCTGGGGGCCGACTACGTGGACGCCTCGCTCGCGCGGGCCGACGATTTCAACGCGGCGTTCCAGCAGATGACGACCGAGATCGCCTGGGGCATGTGCTGGACCCGGCCCGGCATCGACCGCAAGACGCGCAGCATGATCAACCTGACGATGCTGTCCGCGCTGAATCGCGGCGCCGAATTGCGGCTGCATCTGAAGGCCGCGCTGACCAACGGCGTGACCCGCGACGAGATCAAGGAGATCCTGATGCAGGTCGGAGCCTATTGCGGCATCCCCGCCTGCCTCGAGGCGTTCAAGATCGCCACCGAGGTGTTCAAGGAAGTCGACGCAGCGAAGGGCTGAGCCGTCATGTCGGACAAGACCTCGGACAAGATCAGGGTCGGCTTCATCGGGGTCGGCAACATGGGCTGGCCGATGGCCGCCTGCGTCGCCAAGGCGGGGTTCGAGCTCTCCGTCGCCGATGCGCGGCGTGAGGTGGCGAACAACTTCGTGCAGCAGGTCGGCGGCCGCGCCCCCGATACGCTGCGCGAACTGGCGGAGACGTCGGACGTCATCGTCACCATGCTGCCGACCAGCGCGATCGTTTCACACGTACTCACTGGCGGGGACGACAACGTCTTCGCCGGCCTGAAGCCCGGCACGATCATCGTCGAGATGAGCTCCGGCGTTCCCTCCGTCACCCAGGAGCTCGCCGAGAAGGTCGCCGCACTCGGGGCGACCCTGATCGACGGTCCGGTCTCGGGCGGCGTGCCGCGTGCCAAGACGGGCCAGCTCGCGATCATGGTGGGCGGTGACGACGCGGCGATCGAGCGCGCGATGCCGGTGCTGTCGTCGATGGGCAGTTCGGTGCTGCGCACCGGCGCCGTGGGCTCCGGCCAGGCGACGAAGGCATTGAACAACCTCGTCTCCACCGGCGGGTTCCTGATCGGGATCGAGGCGCTGCTGATCGGGCAGCGATTCGGCCTGGACCCCGCGGTGATGACGGACGTGCTGAACGCGGCGACGGGCATGAACAACTCGACGCAGAAGAAGTTCAAGCAGTTCGTGCTGTCGCGGAAGTTCGACGCCGGCTTCACGATGGGACTGCTGGCGAAGGACCTGTCGATCGCGCTGCAGATCGGACGCGAGACCGCGACGCCGACCCCGTTCTCCGCGCTGTGCAAGGAGCTGGTTCTGGCAGCGCAGAGCATGTTCGGATCGGACGCCGACCACACCGAGATGGCGCGGCTGAGCGAGCGCCTCGCGGGCGAGGAGCTGGGCGGGACGTAGCGACGGAGAGGCCTCGGGCGGAGCGTTCGGCCGGCGAGGCGTTGGGCGTTGGGCCGGGAGGGGCATGGACGCCTCTCTCGTCATGGCCGGGCTCGAACCGGCCATCACGAGGGGGCGCGTCGCGCGGCCGCCGCGTGCCGCCTGACGACGTCGGCTCGACGCCCACCGCACGCGTAAAGCGCGGCGGCCCGTCAGCCGCCTATTGCAGGTAGCCCCAGCGCTCGACCGCCGGCTCCGCGCTGGCCCATTTCCATTGCGTGCCCTGGTGGCAAATATCGGCCGTGTACCAGGATTGATGCCGCTTCACCCCTTCGCCCTCGTCCACCGAGAACACGATCTGCTTGCAGAGCGCGAGCGGGTTCTCGATCGCGCGCACGACTTCCAGCTCGCCCCGTTCGTCGCCGATCGGAATGTCGTGCTCAATCTTCCACGTCGTGCGCTGGCCCGGCACCAATTCGCCGGCGGCGGCGGCGATCGCGTCCTGTTCGGCCTGCTGCCGGGACCGCCCGTAGTAGCGGATGCCAGCGTTGGCCGCGGCATCGGTCGCGACCGCGACGGCGAAACCCACGGCAGGATTGCCCGTCGCGACGCCGGCGACACCGCCCGTCACCGTCGCGACCACCTGGGGCGCGGCCTTGCATCCCGCCACCGCCAGCAGGACCATCAGCGCCAGCCAGGGCGGCCTCACTGCAGCGCTCCCCACCGCTCCGTCGCCGGTTCGGCCGAGGCCCATTTCCAGGTCGTCCCGTCGCGGCACACCGCGGCCGTGTAGAACGCCCGCTGCAGTTTCGGCCCTTCGCCGCGATCGACCGAGAAGATGATCTCCTTGCACGTGAACGCCGCGGTTCCGATCACCCGCGTCACCACGATCGCCCCGTGCTCGTCGTCCTCGATCGGAATGTCGTGCGTCACGCTCCAACTGCCGACCTGGTTCAGCTCCAGCGGGCCGGCCGCCGCGGCGATCCGATCCTGTTCGGCGCGATGCACGTCCCGCTCGACGTATTGCAGTCCGGCATTCGCGCCGGCCGCGACGCCCAGGCCGATGCCGGCGGCCGCGGCGGGGTCCTTGGTCACCGCGCTCGCGATGCCCGCACCGGCGATGCCGGCGACATCCGCCGTCGTCGCGGTGAGTACCGATCCGCAGCCCGACAGCATCAGGAGTGCAGCGAAGGCGACCGCTCGGGTCGACAGCGGGACGGGAACGGCCGAGTCGCGTGTCATCCGGCAAGGCTAGGCAAGGCGCGCGAAGTCGGTCCAATCACGGACGCGCCGGCACGACGTCGCGGCGCGCCCATTCCATTGCGCTGACGCTACTTGATTCCGGTGATCGAACCCGACACCGCCCGCGGATCGCGGAGCGGCCACCGCCCCGCATCCACCTGCGCGATGAAGTCGCCGACGATGCGGTTGAACGCGTCCGGATCCTCGATGTTGATGGTGTGACCGGCATTCGGCATCACCGCCAGCGCCGCGCTGGGGATCGTCTGCTTCATCAGCAGGCCGGGCTGCAGGCACGGCCAGTCCTCGTCGCCCGTCAGCACCAGCGTGGGGACGCGCAGTGCCGCCATCTCCTTCGTGAGGTCGTAGAGTGACGGACGCTCGCGCTGGACACCGAGCTGGGTGTTGCGCGAGCCGAGGGCGGAGTGTTCGGCGAGCTGGCGCTTGAATTCGGCGAAGCCGCGCGGATCCTTGTTCTCGAACTGCACCCGCGTCGGGCCGTACGCGTATCGTTCGGCGAAGGCCGGCATGCCCTGGGCGTCGAGCGAGGCCGCGATCGCGTCCGCCTCGGCGCGGAATTTCTCGCGCTGTCCCTGTTCGGCGCCATAGCCGCAGCCGGCCACGCACAGCGATCGGGCGCGGGCGGCGTGGCGGAAGCCGAAATGCAGCGTGGCGAATCCACCCATCGACAGGCCGACCACGTGCGCCGTCTCGATCTTCAGGTGGTCCAGCACCGCGGCGATGTCGTCCGCCGCACGGGTCTGGCTGTAGCGCTTCGGATCCTCGGGCACGTCGGACGGCGGGTAACCGCGTGCCGCGTAGCAGATCGCGCGGTAGC
>MKTV01000085.1:39206-63997 GCA_001898425.1 Rhodospirillales bacterium 69-11 | reverse complement strand
TCTGCGGCTCCCAGCTGCGGTGATCGCCGGCGAATTCGTGGACGAAAATGACCGGCACGCCCGATCCGGACTCCTCGTAATGCAGGCGGACGCCGTCATCGGCGGTGGCAAGCGGCATGGCACGACCCCTCGTTCGTTCGCCGCATTCTGCGGGGCTGCCCCGGCGGCACAAGCCCCGTCCCGTGCAGAGGCACACCCGTTTCCTGTAGACAGGGGAGGACGCCCCTTCCACGACGACAGGATCGACCTCCGCCGATGCACAACGAAGCTCCCCTGATCTCCATCGTGGTGATCGGCATCGGCCTGGCCTTTCTGCTGGGTACGCTGGCGAACCGGCTGCGCACCTCGCCCCTTGCGGGGTATCTGGTCGCGGGCATCGCGGTGGGCCCGTTCACGCCGGGCTTCGTGGCCGACCAGGCGCTCGCACTGCAGCTCGCGGAAATCGGCGAGATCCTGCTGATGTTCGGCGTCGGCCTGCATTTCTCGGTCAAGGACCTGCTGTCGGTGCGTGCCGTCGCCATTCCGGGTGCAATCGCCCAGGTCGGGGTGGCGAGCGTGCTGGGGTTCGGCCTCGCGCTGCTGCTGGGATGGCCGCCCTCGGCGGGCATCGTGTTCGGCCTCTGCCTCGCGGTCGCGAGCACGGTCGTGCTGCTGCGCACCCTGCAGGAGCGGCGGCTGGTGGACACCCGCCGCGGACACATCGCGGTGGGCTGGCTCGTCACCCAGGACCTCATCACGGTGCTCGCCCTCGTGCTGCTGCCCGCCTTTGCGGCGGTGACGCACGATGCGGCCGGTCACGCCAGCGGGCCCGCCGGGACCGAGGCCATCCTGCGCACCGTCGCGATCACCTTGGGCAAGGTCGCCGCCTTCGTCGCGCTGATGCTGATCGTGGGCCGGCGTGCCATCCCCGCGGTGCTGCATTTCGTCGCGCACACCGGCTCGCGCGAGCTGTTCCGCCTGTCGGTCCTGTCGGTCGCGCTGGTGGTCGCCTGGGTCGCGACCGAGGTGTTCGGCGTGTCCTTCGCACTTGGCGCGTTCGTCGCCGGCATGGTGCTGAGCGAATCCCAGCTCAGCCAGCGTGCGGCGGAGGAGACGCTGCCGCTGCGCGACGCCTTCGCCGTGCTGTTCTTCGTCTCGGTCGGAATGCTGTTCGACCCGTCCGTGCTGATCAAGGCGCCGTTCGGCCTGATCGCGGCGATGGTCGTGGTTGGGATCGGCACGCCGGTGACGACCTTCTTCGTACTCCGCCGGCTGGGGGAGAGCTGGGTAACGGCGGCCACGATCGCCGTCGGCCTCGCGCAGGTGGGGGAATTCTCGTTCCTGCTCGCGGATCTGGGCATCGCGTTGAACGTGCTGCCGCGCGCGGCGCGCGACCTGATCCTGGGCACGTCGATCCTGCTAATCCTGGCGAATCCGCTGCTGTTCGCACTGATCGAGCGCGCACGGCCCTGGCTGGAGCGCCACGATCCGATCCCCGTTCCCGCGCTGACCGGGGAGACGCCCGCGCCGGAGCCGGAACCCGTGGGCCTGCAGCCGACGCTACTGGCGGATCACGTGGTGCTGGTGGGCTTCGGCCGCGTCGGCCGGCTGGTCGCGGACGAGCTGGCGCGGCACGAGGCGCCGCTGCTGGTGATCGAGGCCGGGGAGGGCGACGTGCCCCTGCCGGAAGGCGGGACGATCGAGGTGCTGCGCGGCAATGCGGCCGATCCCGCGGTGCTGGCGGCGGCGAACCTGCAGGCCGCGCGGCTGCTGCTGGTGGCGATCCCCGATGCGTTCGAGGCGGGGCAGATCGTGGAGCAGGCGCGCGCGTTGCGCCCCGACCTGCGCATCATCGCCCGTGCCCATTTCGATGCGGCGGTCGAGCATCTGAGCCGCCATGGAGCGAACGTCGTGGTGATGGGCGAGCGCGAGATCGCCCGCAGCATGCTGGACTGGGCGCGGCCGGCCGTGACTTCCGCTGACACCCCGAGCGCGGCATGATCCGGGGATAGGGAGGAAAGGCGGCATGCAACGTTCCTGGCTCTTCGTTCCGGGCGACTCCGAACGCAAGCTCGCGAAGGCGGCGGGCAGCGGCGCGGACGTGATCATCCTCGACCTTGAGGACTCGGTGGCCGCCGAACGGCGCGTTGCCGCCCACGGCCTGGTGCGCGAGTACCTGTCCGCGCACAAGGACCGCAGCACCCAGCAGCTCTGGGTGCGCGTGAACCCGCTGGCGAGCGGGCTCGCGCTGGCCGATCTGGCCGGCACGATGCCGGGTGCGCCGGACGGCGTGCTGCTGCCGAAGCCCGATGCCGCGGCCGAGGTCATGACGTTGGCCGCCCATCTCGACGCGTTCGAGGCGGCGTTCGGGCTCGAGGCCGGTCACACGCGCATCCTGCCCGTCGCGACCGAGACGGCCTTGGGCATGTTCCAGTTGGGCGCCTATCGCGGGCTGTCGCCGCGGCTGGCGGGCCTGACCTGGGGCGCGGAGGACCTGGCCGCCGCGCTGGGTGCGACCACGAACCGGCAGCCCGACGGCGCGTACACGCTGACGTTCCAGCTCGCCCGCTCGCTCTGCCTGCTGGGCGCCGCTGCGGCGGAGGTGGACGCGATCGACACGATCACGGTGGATTTCCGCGACCGCGCGGGCCTGGAGCGCGAGGCGGAGCAGGCGCGGCGGGAGGGGTTCCGCGGCAAGATGGCGATCCATCCCGACCAGGTGGAGCCAATCAACCGCGCCTTCACGCCCACCGAGGCGGAGATCGCCTTCGCTCGGCGTGTCGTCGCGGCCTTCGAGGTCGCCGGCACCGGCACGATCGCGATCGACGGCAAGATGGTCGACATGCCGCACCTGAAGCAGGCGCGGAAGCTGCTGGAACGGCTGCCGGGCTGACGCGGATCCTGTGCGTCACGGTCGCGCACCGTGTCGCGTCGCGCACCGTGTGTGGTCGCGCACCGCGGCGCGCATCGTGTCGTGGTCGCGCACCGTGTCGTGGTCGCGCACCGTGTCGTGGCCGGCGCGGGCCGTCCCCGTGTCATGGCCGGCGGAGGCCGGCCATCCACGACTTCTTCGATGGCACGTGGAAAGTCATGGATGGCCGGCCTCCGCCGGCCATGACACGGGAGCGTGTGTGTTCTTCGTCGAGGCTCGCGCGCCTCGTCAGAACGTGCCGGTGCCCAGGAAGCCGTCGCCATCGGGGAAGTCGGCGATGACCTTCTTCCCAACCAGCTCCTTCAGCGTCTCCGTCGTGCCGCCGCCCAGCGAGCCGTAGCGCGCGCCGCGGTAGAAGCGCGACACGGGGAAGGCGTCGGTGAAGCCGTAGCCGCCATGCACCTGGATCGCCTCGTTGGTCACGCGGATCGCCATCTCGTTGCAATACATCTTGGCGATCGCCGCCTGGTGCGGATCCGGGAAGGGATTCGCCGTGGCGCAGGCGCGATACAGGATCGCACGTCCCACCTCGATGTCGCGATACATCTCGGCCAGCTTCCAGCGCATGCCCTGGAACGTGCCGATCGGGCGGCCGAACGCGTCGCGGTCGCGGGCGTAGCGGACCGCCTCCTCGAACGCGCCCTCCGCGAGACCCAGCGAGATCGACGGATTGAGGCAGCGCTGCGTGTTGAACGCCGACAGCAGCTTCTTGAACCCGTCCTTCGCCAGGATCAGGTTCTCGCGCGGCAGCTCGCAATCCTCGAAGGTGATCTCTGCCAGGTTCTCGCCGCCCATCGTGTGGTAGCGGCCGGTGACGACGAAGCCCGGCGTGTCGCGCTCGACCAGGACGCAGCCGATCCCCTCGCGTCCCGGCTGGCGATCGACGCGGGTGAACACGACGAACATGCCGGCCTCGTCGACGCGGCTGATCAGCGTCTTCTTGCCCTTCAGGATCAGCCGGTCGCCCTTCACGTCGACATTGGTGCGGTAGTTCGCGACGTCGGTGCCGGCATGCGGCTCCGTCATGCAGACCGCCAGGATCGTCTCGCCCGCGCACACCGCCGGCAGCACGCGCCGCTTGATCGCATCGGGCGCGTAGACCGAGATGATCCGCGTCTGGACCCCGACCTCGCCCAGCACCGCCATCGCCGTCACGTAACAGGCCTTGGCGATCTCCTCGAGCACCAGTGCGGTATCCAGCACGGGGAGGCCGAGGCCGCCGTATTCTTCGGGAACGGCCATCCCGAGGATGCCGAGTTCCGCAAGCTCTCGCATGTTCTCCCATGGGAACGTGCCGTCCATGAAGCGCTCCGCGCGTCCCTTGAACCGCTCCTGGCTCAACGCGCGCACGGTCGCCACCATTTCGCGCTGCTCCGGCGTGAGTTCGAACTTCATCTGGCGTTCCTCCATCTCCACTGTGCTAGCGGCTCACCTGGGTCAGGTAAACCGTCGCGGCCGCGGCGCGGGTTGGCGGAAACCAGCAGGAAGCGACTATACCTGCGGCAGAGGACCACCTGGGGCAGCCTGAGGACCATGATCGAGGATGCGGCGCTGAGCCGCGCGGGTCTCGCGTTCGGACCCTTTCTGCTGCTTCCCGAGCGGCAGGTGCTGCTGCGTCAGGGTGAGCGCGTGCGTCTCGGCAGTCGCGCGCTGGACATCCTCATCCTCCTGGTGCGGCGAAGCGGCGAGCTCGTGACGAAGAACGAGATCGTCGCGCATGTCTGGCCCGATCTCGTCGTGGAGGAAAACAACCTTCGCGTGCACATGGTGGCGCTACGCCGCGCCCTCGGCGACGACCCGCGCAGTCCCACCTACATCCACAACGTCACCGGCCGCGGTTATCGGTTCCTCGCCCCCGTCGCCGAGGTCAATGCGCCCGAACCGTCGGCAGACGCCGATCCGGATGCCGCGCCTGCGCAGAGGCCGCCTGCGCCGAGCGCGGATGCGGATGACGGCGCTTTGGCCGCCGAGGCCACTGGCGCCGCAGGCCACGCCACGGCCGCGGCCGCGAGCGCGCCGACGCGCGGCGGTCCGATGGCTGCGCGCCAGGCGATCGGCCGCGACGACACGGTGGAGGGCGTGGCGGAGCGCCTCCTGCAGCGCCGCTTCCTCACGATCGTGGGCCCGGGCGGGATCGGCAAGACCACGGTGGCCCTCGGCGTCGTCGATCGCTTGCGGGCGCATTTCCCGGAGCCCCCGCTGCTGCTGTGGCTCGCATCGCTGCAGGATCCGTCCCACGTCGCGACCGCACTCGCGTCCGCCCTGCGCGTCGAACTGCCGCCCGACGGCGCGCTCGACGCACTGGCCTTCCTGCTGCAGCACCGGCACGTGCTCGTCGTGCTCGACAATTGCGAGCACCTGATCGAGGCGGCGGCATTGCTCGCGGAGCACCTGATCGCGGCCGTGCCCTCCCTGCACCTGCTCGCGACCAGCCGCGAACCGCTGCGCGCCGAAGGCGAATGGGTGTTCCGCCTTCCGCCGCTCGCCTGCCCGGAAGAAGCCGGCGGGCTGACGGCGGCCGACGCACTCGCCTACGCCGCGGTCGCCCTGTTCGTGCAACGCGCGACCGCAAGCGACGACAGCTTCGCCTTCACGGATGCGGATGTGCCCGCGGTGGTGGAGATCTGCCGCCAGCTCGATGGGATCCCCCTCGCGCTCGAACTCGCCGCCTCCCGCGTCGGCCTGTTTCCCGTGGCCGACCTCGCCGCGCGGATCGGCGACCGGTTCGAGCTGTTGACGAAGGGCCGGCGCTCCGCCCTGCCGCGGCACCAGACGCTGCGTGCGACGATGGATTGGAGCCACGAGCTGCTGACGCAGGACGAACGCGTGGTGCTGCGCCGGCTCTCGGCGTTCCGTGGTGCGTTCGGCCTCGACTCGGCGCTCGCCGTCGCCGTCGGCCCCGAAGTGTCGCGCGCGGCGGTGTTCGATGCGACGGCCAGCCTCGCCGCCAAGTCGCTCATCACGGTCGATCCCGGCCCGCATGCCGCGCGCTATCGGCTGTTGGAGACCACCCGCGCCTATGCCGCCGAGAAACTCGGCGACGCGCGGGAAACGGCCGTGGTCGCCGCGCGGCATGCGCGCGACTGCTGCGATTTCCTCGCCACCACGGAGACGGATTGGGAAACGCGGCCCCGTGCCGACTGGCATGACGCCTACACGTGGCGCATCGACGATGTCCGCGCCGCTCTGGACTGGGCCTTCTCGGCGGACGGCGATCTGAGGTCCGGGATCGAACTGGTCGAACGCTCGACCCCGTTGTGGTTCGCGCTGTCGCTGCTGTCGGAGTACCGCGCCCATCTCGAGCGCGCCATTGCGGCGCTCGACTCCGTCGATGCGACGCTGCATCTCCGCATGCGGCTCGACGTCGTCCTTGCGGCCGTGCTCTTCAACACGGCGGGGCCAACGGCCGAGATGGCCGCCGCCTCCGCGCGGGCCCTCGCGCAGGCCGAGGCGCTGGGCGAGCCGACCTACCAGCTACGCGCGCTCTGGGGGATCTGCCGCGAACGCTACGCCTCGGGCGACTATCCGGCGGCGCTCGACCGCGTGGAGGCGTTCGGTCGGGTCGCGAGCCAGGTCGGCGACGAGTCCGCGATGCTGATCCATGACCGGATGATCTCGCTCGCGCTGCATCTCGTCGGCGAACACGCGCGGGCGCGCGACTTCGCGGCGCGCGCGATCGCCCATCCGGCGGGCGAGATCCGGTCGACCCACAAAGGACTCTACGAGTACGATCATCATGTCGCGGTGCGCTCACATTACGCGCGCATCCTGTGGGTCCAGGGCGCCGCCGACCAGGCGCTCGCGATGGCGGCGGATGGCGTGCAGCGCGCGATCGCGCTGGGCACGGACACGCCGCTCTGCGCGATGCTGGCGACCTCGGCGTGTCCGCTCGCCTTCTGGGTCGGCGATACGCAGGCGCTCACGGCCTATCTCGCGATGCTGGTGGACAGGGCCGGGCGGCTGCTTTCGAGCCATTGGCGCTCCTTCGCGCGCAGCTATGAGCGCGCGGCCGCGCTGCGCGACGCATCGGACGACGCGACCGCCGACTCTCTCCGCGACGCCCTTCTCGGCACCTCGCTCGGCCCGCTGCACGCCGATTTCCTCGCAACGTTGGACGAGCGCCTCGCCGGGCCGGTGGCGATCGCCCGCGCCGAGGCGGGACTCGCACCATGGTCCGCCCCGGAGGTGATCCGTGCGCAAGGGGCGTCCCTGCTCGCGACCCATGGTGCGGCGGCCGCCGCGCAGGCGGAGGCACTGTTCGAGCAAGCCCGCGCGCTGGCGCGACGGCAAGGTGCGCCTGCCTGGGAATTGCGGGCGGCGCTCGACCTTGGCGCACTCTGGCGAGACCGGGGGGACGAGGCGCGGGGCGGCGATCTCGTGGCCGACGTGCATCGTCGCTTCACCGAAGGCTTCGGCACGCGCGATCTCCGACGGGCCGCCGCCTTCCTGGGCGCCTGACCCCGCGCTTACCGTGTGGTGCGATGCACGCCGTAGCGCGCGGCAGGCGTGGCCCGTGACAGGCCGGGCATCATCGCGCGCCGCGCTGCTTAGAACGCGTCCCAGGCCGCCATGTCGGGCAGCGAGGGGATGGTCACGCTCTCCCCCGCATCCAACCCGGCCAGCGCGGCATCGACGACGTCCTCAGGCGTCATGACGATGGCCGGATCGAGCGCCTGCGGAGACGCCCCCGACCGTGCCCAGAACGGCGTCGCGGTGGCGCCGGGCAGCACCGTCTGCACGCGCACGCCGGTATCGGCGAGTTCATGTTCCAGCGCGCGGCCCAGCGTGAGCACGAAGGCCTTGCTCGCCCCGTAGACGCCGTTCAGCGTCTCGGGCGCCAGCGCGACGCTCGAGGCGATGTTGACGATCGTGCCGCGCCGGCGCGCGACGAAGCGCGGCACGGCCGCGCAGACGAGGCGCGTCACCGCCGTCACGTTGAGCGCGATCATCCGCTGCATCTGGTCCGGATCGGAGGCGAGCAGCGGCGCGACGGCGCCGATCCCGGCATTGTTCACCAGCATCTCGATGGTCGGATCGTCGCGCAGCACGCTCTCCACACGGGCAAGATCCTCGGGCTGCGTCAGGTCCGCCGCCAGCACGCGGATCGACTGCGCGTGCGTCTCGCTGATCCGCTCCGCCATCGCCTGCAGCTCCGCGTCGTCGCGCGCGACCAGGATCAGGTCGTTGCCCCGGGCGGCGAGCCGGTCGGCGAAGAGCGCGCCCATGCCGCTGGAGGCGCCGGTGATCAGGGCGGTCGGGATCTTGGTGGGTTCGGCCATGGTACGGTCCTTCCGCCGGCCGCCACGCGCATCGGCACGCGGTCTCCCCGGCGGCGGCAAGCTGCCGTGGGCGAAGCGCCGTGCCGAGTTGAGACTTGCTAAGCCGCGCTAAATCCGGCGCGCCGGTCCGGGGAGGGCGTTGGCGTCGTTTAGCCCCGCTTTCACCCCGTTTAACCGGCGTCCATCGCCGTTCCGCTCCATCTTCGGCTGGTCATTCGGCGGAGGATGAAGATGCAGGCGGCAACGATCTCAAGTGCCATCGTGGCGCAGCCGGTTCGCGGAGCCTTCGGCCCGCAGCGCATCGCAGAGACGATGCACCTCCCGGCGGCGCGCTCGTCCGGACTGGCGGCCTGGCAGTTGCGGCGCGCCACGGCCTATCTCGAGCAGCATGCGTGCGAGGCGGTACGGGTCGCGGACCTCGCGGCGATGGTCGGCCTGTCGATCTCCCATTTCGCGCGCGCCTTCAAGGCGTCGACCGGATTGCCGCCGCACCTTTGGCAGACGCAGCGACGGATCCGGACCGCGCAGCAGATGATGATCGCGGGTGAGCAGCCGCTGGTCGAGATCGCGTTGGCGACCGGGTTCTCCGACCAGAGTCACTTCACGCGCGTGTTCCGCGCGCGCACCGGGACGACGCCCGGGGCGTGGCAGCGGCACGTGCGGAGCATGTCCGCCGCGGCCTGATCGCCGGCGGGTGTTCCGTGCGCCGGCCGCGTCCGCCTGATCGTGGATCAGGTGCGGCCGTAGGTGTCCTCGAGCCGGACGATGTCGTCCTCCCCGAGATAGGCACCCGACTGCACCTCGATCAGCGCGAGCGGGATCTTGCCGGGGTTCTCGAGCCGGTGGACGCATCCGAGCGGCAGGTAGACGCTCTCGTTTTCCTGGACGATGAGGGTCTCTTCGTCGCGGGTGACTCGGGCGGTGCCGCTCACGACCACCCAGTGCTCGGCGCGGTGGAAATGCTTCTGCAGCGAAAGCTGACGACCGGGTGAGACGACGATTCGTTTCACCTGGAACCGGTCGCCCTGGATCAGGCTCTCGTAGAAGCCCCAGGGACGGTAGCTGCGGTTGTGGCTGACGCCCTCGGGCCGGCCGGCGCGCTTGAGGCGCTCCACCACCGCCTTCACGTCCTGCGCGCGGTCGCGGTGCATGGCGAGGACCGCGTCCTCCGTCACCACCACCACCGCGTCCTTCAGCCCGACGACCGCGGCGAGCATGCCGTCGCTGCGCACGTAGCAGTCCTGCGCGCCTTCCAGCAGCACGTCGCCGAGCGCGACGTTGCCGTCGGCATCCTTCTCGCCCAGCTCCCACAGCGCGTTCCAGCTTCCGACGTCGGACCAGCCGATCGTCGCCGGCACCACCGCGGCGCGGCTGGTGCGTTCGGCGACCGCGTAGTCGAGGCTGATGGACGGGCAGGCGGCGAAGGCCTGCTCGTCGAGCCGGATGAAGTCGAGGTCGGCGCGCCGGTTGCTCACCGCGGCGCGAACCGGCGGCAGCACCTCGGGCGCGTGCGCTTCCATCTCCTCCAGCAGCGTGCGTGCGGTGAACACGAACATCCCGGAGTTCCACAGATGACGTCCGTCGGCGGCCAGCCGTTCGGCGGTCGCCGCATCCGGCTTCTCCACGAACCGCGCCACGGCATGCACGCCGGGAGCGTCGCGCAGCGGTGCGCCCGCCTCGATGTAGCCGTAGCCGGTTTCCGGCCGGTGCGGCCGCATGCCGAAGGTGACGATGCGGCCCGCGCGGGCCGCGGTGGCGGCCTGGGCCAGCGCGGTGTGCAGGGCATCGAGATCGGCGATCGCGTGGTCGGCGGCCAGCATCCACAGCAGCGCGTCGGGATCTTCCTCGGCCTGCAGCAGGGCCGCGGCCGCGATCGCGGGGGCGCTGTTGCGGCCCACGGGCTCCAGCACGATGCGCGCGTTCGGCACGCCGGCGGCGCGGAGCTGTTCGGCGATCAGGAACCGGTGCTCGTGGTTGCACACCACGATCGGGGGCGCGAAGCCGGCGCCATGGCCGCGCAGCGCCGTGTCCTGCACCATGGTGCGGTCGGACAGCAGCGGCCAGAGCTGCTTCGGGTAGCTCTCCCGGGACACGGGCCACAGCCGGGTGCCGGAGCCGCCGGACAGGATCACGGGGACGATGGGTCGCTCGTTCATGGCGGCGCACTCTGCCTCAACGTTGCTTCGATCGCCACAACAGCAACGATCTCGGGACCGTCGCTATCGCCTTCGTGTCCGCTTGCCGGGGCAATCCGGCTTCCGCATAACCTGCGCCCAGCCAGGAGGTCCAGCCGCATGTCCGATCCGCGCCCCAACGATCCCGCCACCGCGATCCGCCAGCTCACGGACGCGATCGAGGCGCACCTGATCGCCGTGCGGCGCGACCTGCATGCGCATCCCGAACTCGGGTTCGAGGAAGTCCGCACTGCCGGCGTCGTCGCCCGCGAACTCTCCCGGCTTGGCATCCCGCACCAGGAGGGGGTCGGCAAGACCGGCGTGGTGGGGATGATCGAGGGCGGCCGGCCCGGACCGGTGCTGGCGATCCGCGCCGACATGGATGCGCTGCCGATGCAGGAGGAGACGGGGCTGCCCTTCGCGAGCACCGTCACCGGGAAGATGCATGCGTGCGGCCACGACATCCACACCACCACGCTGCTGGGCGTCGCGGCGGTGCTGCGCGACCTTGCGCCACAGCTTGCCGGGTCCGTGAAGCTCGTGTTCCAGCCCGCCGAGGAAGGGCTGGGCGGCATGGCCGCCATGATCCGGGACGGGGTCATGGACGCGCCGAAGATCGACCTGGCGCTGGGGTTCCACAACCACCCGGACATGGCGGTGGGCACGTTCGGCTATGTGCGCGGGCCGTCGCTTGCGGCGTCCGACCGGTTCGACATCGTGGTCCGGGGCCGCGGCGGCCATGCGGCCTACCCGCACGGTTCGGTCGACCCGCTGGTCGCCGCGGCGATGCTGGTCACGCAGTTGCAGACCGTGGTCTCGCGGGAAGTCCCGCCCCTGCTGCCGGCCGTGGTGACGGTCGGCGCCATCCTGGGCGGCACGACCCACAACATCATCCCCGACACCTGCGTCATCAAGGGCACGGTCCGCACGCTGCACCCGAAGGCCCGCGACATCGCCGAGGCCGCGATCCGGCGCCTGTGCGCCGGGATGCTGGAAGGAATGCGCGTCGGCTGCGAGATCGACTACCGCCGTGGCACACCGTGCCTGATGAACGACGACCGGGTGATCGACCCGTCGGTCACCGCGGTGCGGGCGCAGTTCGGCGACGTGGTCAGCGAGGGCGAACCGAGCCTGGGTGGGGAGGATTTCGCGCTGATGGCGGAGCGGGTGCCGGCGTTCCAGCTGCGGATCGGGTCGGGCGCGCCGGGTCGCGCGGACCGGCTGCACAACTCCGACTACCAGCCGGACGAGCGCTGCATCGGCCTGGGCGTCCAGGCGCTGTCCCGCGCCGCGCTGCAGTTGCTGGGCTAGGACCGGGCGGGAGAGGCTGGCGCGCGGCTCAGGCCGGGGTGGGCGGCCGGCGGCCGGGGACCAGCCGCACCTTCCGCGGCGCCGCGATCCAGATCGAGGCGGCCGACACGCCGCAAAGCGCCATCGCGAGCAGGAAGGCCGGCCGGTAGCTGCCGGTCGCGTCGCGGATCGTGCCCGCGACCCAGGGGCCCGCCGCGCCGCCGCCGATCAGCGCGACGTTCAGCGTGCCGAAGACCGCGCCGAAATGCCGGCCCTCGAAGATCTCCGCCGCGATCGGCCCCATGACGGAGGGCAGCGCGTAGCCCAGCACGCCCTGGGCGAGCACCATGGTCCAGAGCAGCAGCATCGACGGGTGCAGCTCCATGGCCACCAGCGCCGCGTAGCAGAGGGCGAAGCCCGCGCAGCCGGCGGTCCAGATCCATTCCCGGCCGATCCGGTCGGACAGGGCGCCGAACCCGATCTGCCCCGGGATCGCGACCACGCTGACCAGGCCCAGCGCCCAGGCGGCGAGGGCGGGGCTGAAGCCCAGGTCCACCAGGTAGTTCGTCTGGTGGACCTGCACCGCATACCAGGCGAACAGCGCGCAGCCATAGCCGAGCGCGAGCCACCAGAAGCGGCCCGTGCGGATGGCGCGGCGGAGGGTCCAGTCGGTGGCGGCCCAGGCGGGGTCCACGACGTGGCCGCCGCGACGCGGTGTCGCGGCGCCGGACGGCGAGGAGGCGCCATCGGGGCGCAGCCCGACCTCCTCCGGCCGGCGCTCCACGAACAGCGTGGCGGGGCCGACCACGCAGAGCACCAGCAGGCCCATCACGGTGCAGGCGTGGCGCCAGCCCTCATGCAGGATGATGCTCTGCAGCCAGGGCAGCAGGAGGACGGCTCCGGCGCCCACGCCCGCGAAGGCGATGCCGATGGCCATGCCGCGCCGGCGGACGAACCAGTTGGGCAGATAGAGCGACTGGGCGGTGAAGCTCATGAGGTTCGCCCCGGTACCGACCAGCACGCCCAACGTGGCGTAGAGCTGCCAGGGCTGCGTGATGGCGGGTGCCACCAGCAGCCCGGTGGTCATCACGACGACTCCGGTGCCGATCACCGCCCGCGGCCCGTGCCGGTCCATGGCGCGGCCGACATAGGGGCTGAGCAGGGCGAAGACGAGGAAGCCGAAGGAGAACGCGCCGGCGGTGAGGCCGCGGTCCCAGCCGAACTCGCCGATCAGCGGCGGCAGCAGCAGGGAGAACGCGGTGCGGGCGCTGACGCTGACGGCCATGGTGACGAAGGCGAGACCGACGATCACCCAGCCGTAGTAGAACGGCAGCCGCGGTGCGAGGCGTCGGGCGAGGGCCATTCAGGCGGCTCCGGTCAGTCTGGCGAACCGGGCCATTTCGCCGAACCTCATGCGGGACGGAGCTTGGATGCGGGGGACGGTGGTGGAGCTGAGGGGAATCGAACCCCTGACCTCCTCATTGCGAACGAGGCGCTCTCCCAACTGAGCTACAGCCCCGTCCCACGCGTGCCGGACCGGGGGGTCCGTGCAGGGCGCGGACAATGCTCATGGGTCCTGGCGAAGTCAAGCACCTGGAAACAGATTTCCCGCAGGATGCGCGGCCGGTTGCGGCAGGATCGGCCCGCCGCTAGCTTCCGGCGACCTCGCGGAGCGGATGTTGCATGATCAGGGCGTTGTTCTGGCTCGCCGACCAGGTGCTCTACCTCTACATCTGGGCGGTCATCCTGGCCGCGGTGTTCAGCATGCTCGCCTCGTTCGGGGTGCTCGACACGCGCAATCGTATCGTCTGGACGATCGGCGATTTCCTGTATCGCGTGACGGAGCCGGCGCTGCGGCCGATCCGCAACTTCCTGCCGAACCTGGGCGGGATCGACCTCAGCCCGCTGATCCTGCTGCTGCTGCTGCAGGCCGCGCGCATGCTGCTGGCCAGCGTCTACGAATCGGTCGTGTTCGGCACGCTGCGCCCGCTGCTGTGACCGATTTCTGGCGACCGACGGCCGAGGGCGTGGCGGTGATGGTGAAGGTGCAGCCGAAATCCCGCCGTCCCGGCCTGCAAGGGCGCGCCGCGGCGCCCGATTGCAGCCGCCTGCGCATCGGCGTGACCGAGGCGCCGGAGGACGGGCGCGCGACCCGCGCCGCCTGTGCGGTGCTCGCCGGCGCCCTGGGCGTGCCGGCCTCCGCGGTGAGCCTCCTGCAGGGGGCCACGAGCCGGGAGAAGACGCTGGCCGTCGCTGGCGACCCCGCCACCCTCGCTGATCGGCTCGCCGCCCTATGACGGATGCAATCCACTCGGCCCGCGTCATCGACGGCAAGGCCGTGGCGCAGGCCACCCGCGCCGCGCTGGCCACACGGATCGCCGGCCTCGGATTCCGCCCCGGCCTGACCGTCGTGCTGGTGGGCGAGAATCCCGCCAGTGCCGTCTATGTCCGCAGCAAGGACCGCGCCGCGCGGGAGGCGGGGATCGACGCCCGCACGATCCGCCTGCCGGCCGACACCACCGAAGCCGCGCTGCTGGCCGAGATCGCGCGGCTGAACGCCGATCCCGCGGTGGACGGCATCCTGGTGCAGCTGCCGCTGCCACCGCAGATCCGCGCCCAGGCGGTGATCGAGGCGATCGATCCGGCCAAGGACGTGGACGGGTTCCATCCGCTGAACGCCGGCCGCCTCGCGGATGGCCGCCCGACCCTGGTGCCCTGCACGCCGCTCGGGGTCATGAAGCTGCTCGCCGCCTCGGACATCCCCCTGCGCGGCGCGCGCGCCCTCGTTCTCGGCCGCTCCGGCATTGTCGGCCGCCCCATGGCCGCCCTGCTGCTGGGCGCCGACGCCACCGTGACCATCGCGCACTCCCGCACCCGCGACCTCGCCGCCGAGTGCCGGCGTGCGGACGTGCTGGTCGCCGCGGTGGGACGCCCCGAGATGGTCCGGGGCGATTGGATCCAGCCGGGCGCTGCGGTGATCGACGTGGGGATCAACCGGCTGCCCGATGGACGGCTGGCGGGTGACGTCGCCTACGCCGAGGCCGCCGCGGTCGCCGGCGCCATCACCCCGGTTCCGGGCGGCGTGGGCCCGATGACCATCGCCTGTCTGCTGGAGAACACGGTGACCGCCGCCCTCGCGCGCCGCGCCTAGGACCGTCCACCTCCGGACCAGGACCCGCCATCTCCGAACGACGACGGGCCGCTCAGTCCATCTCCCGCTCGATCGCCTCGATGGCGGCGTCGCTGAAGCCGAAATGGTGCGCCATCTCGTGCACCACCACGTTGCGCACCAGGCGGAACAGATCCTCCCCGGTCTCGATCCACTCCAGCAGGATCGGCTGCCGGTAGAGCACGATCAGGTCCGGCTGCCGCACCGGGTCGGACACGCTCCGCTCCGGCAGCGGCGTCCCGCGATACAGCCCGGTGAGGTCCCAGCCGGAGTCGATCTCCAGCTCGTCGAGCGTGTCGTCGTCGGGCATGTCCTCGACGGAGATGCCGACATTGTCGACATGGCGGGTCAGCCGCTCCGGAAGCGCCTGCAGCGCCCGCTCCGCCATCTCGGCGATGTCCTCGAGGTTCGGAGGCGGGCCGAAGGACGGCCCCGTTTGGCGCTGCTCGCTCATGCCATCTGCGTGGAACGCCGCCGCCGCGCCGTCAAGCCTGCCCTACCCGAACCAGCGTAGGCCGAATGCGCCGGGGGCCAGGATGCCCGCCGCCCAGATCACCCCCGACCCCACGTTCGCGAGTTGGAACCACAGCGGCGGCATGTGCATGATCCCGGCGACCAAGGGGACCGCCGCCCGCAACGGGCCGAAGAACCGGCCCAGGAACACGCCCGCGATGCCCCAGCGATGGAACAGCCGCTCGCCCCGCGCCAGCAGGTTCGGATGCCGCGACAGCGGCCAGATGTCGGCGATCGCGTGCTGGTACCGGTAGCCCAGCCAGTAGGAGAGCCAGTCCCCCAGGATGGCGCCCCCGGCGGCGGCGGCCCAGATCGGCCAGAATGCGAGGTCCGCGGCCCCGATCACGCCGCCCAGCGCGAACAGGATGACCGTCGCCGGCAGCAGCAGCGAGACGAAGGCGAGCGACTCCCCGAACGCCAGCCCGAAGACGATCGGCAGCCCCCAGACATGCTCCGCTCGGATGAAGGCGATGATGCTGTCCTGCCAGGTGATGGGTGTGATCCTTCCGGGTTGCCGCCCCGTACCTAGCGTGACGGCGCGCCTGCGGAAACGGGGGGCATCGTCCCGGCCGAGGCCATCAGCCGGACACCGCCGCCTCCTTCCCCGGCTGGGTCGCCGCGAGCCGCGCGACCAGCGGGGCCGGCAGCAGCGCGGTCCCGCGGGCCAGCGCACCCAGCCACCACGGGAATACGAGCCGCACGCGGCCAGCCGCCACGCCGCGCAGGATCAGCGCGGCCGCGCGATCGGCGTCCATCAGGCCCGGCATCGGGAAGCGGTTGCGATCGGTCATGGGCGTGCGGATGTAGCCGGGGCAGACGCTGGTGAGCC
The DNA here is from genome assembly GCA_001898425.1 of Rhodospirillales bacterium 69-11. Classification (GTDB taxonomy): domain Bacteria; phylum Pseudomonadota; class Alphaproteobacteria; order Acetobacterales; family Acetobacteraceae; genus Rhodopila. Next base: position 47,832 of record MKTV01000085.1, on the reverse strand, counting down.
GCACGCCGTCGCGTGCCGCCGCCGGCGCGGAGCCTACCGCCCAGGCATCCACCGCGGCCTTGGACGCGCAGTAGCACGGTGCCCCCGGCACCGCGAGGAAGGCCGCGATGGAGGCGATGACGGCAATCCGCCCCCGCACCCCGTCCGATCCCGGCGCCTGCCCGCGCATCACCTCCCAGGCCGGCAGGGCGGTGTTCAGTACACCGTCGAGATTGGTCGCGAAGATCGCGCGCGTCTGTGCCGCGCTCTCCGCCACGCCGTCCGCCGTTCCGGCCGAGATCCCGGCATTCGCCACCACGAGGTCGAGCCGCCCTGCGCCCTGGATCCAGGCCGCCATCGCCGCCGCGTCGCGCACGTCCAGCACCGCCTGGTGGACCTCGGCGCCGCGGCTGCGGCAGGCGGCCGCGACCTGCGCGAGCCGCGCCCCATCCCGTCCGGACAGATGCAGCACCGCGCCGGGGGCGGCCAGCCGCAGCGCCAGCGCCGCCCCGATCCCCGAGGAGGCGCCCGTGATCAGCGCCGACGTCGTCCGCTCCCGCATCATTCCTCCTGGTGGACCTTCCCTCTCCCGCAGCCTAGAAGGCCGGCATGCCGACCTCCACCATCGCCTCCATGACCGGATTTGCCCGCAGCGAAGGCAGCGCCGGCGGGCTGACCTGGGCCTGGGAGCTGCGCAGCGTCAACGGCCGCGGCCTCGACCTGCGCTTCCGCCTGCCGGCCGGCTGGGACGCGCTCGAGCCCATGCTGCGCGAACTCGCCGGCAAGCGCCTGAAGCGAGGCAACGTCACCGCGAATCTCACGATCAAGCGGGAGACCGAGGCGAAGCTCGCGATCGACCCGGCCGCCCTGGACCAGGCGCTCGCCCTGGCGCTCGACCTGCAGGCGCGCATTCCCGGCAGCCCGCCGCCACGCGCCGACGCGCTTCTCGGATTGCCCGGCATCATGCGGGCCGCCGCAGCCGATCCCGCGGAGGAGCGTGCCGTTCTCGCCGCCCCGGTCCAGGCCGGGTTCACGGCCGCGCTCGACGGGCTGGCGACCGCGCGCGCCGGGGAGGGGGAGCGGCTGGCCGGCGTGCTGCGCGGGCTGCTCGCGGAGATCGCGGCGTTGCGCGAGCAGGCAACGGCGGAGGCCGCCGACCAGCCGGCCGCCCAGCGCGCCCGCATGATCGAGACGGTGCAGGCGCTGCTGCGCGACGTGAACGGCCTGCCGGAGGAGCGGATCGCCCAGGAAGTCGCCCTGCTCGCCGCCCGCTCCGACGTGCGGGAGGAACTCGATCGCCTGGGCGCGCATGTCGAGGCGGCGCAGGCGCTGCTGGCCGAGGCGGCCAATGTCGGTCGCCGCTTCGACTTCCTGGTGCAGGAGTTCAACCGGGAGGCGAACACGCTGTGCAGCAAGTCGGCCTCGGTGGCGCTGACCGCCACGGGGCTCAGGCTGAAGGCCACGATCGAGCAGCTTCGCGAGCAGGTGCAGAACATCGAATGACCACGATCCGCCGCCGCGGCCTGTGCCTCGTTCTGTCCGCCCCGTCGGGCGCGGGCAAGACCGCGATCACCCAGGCGCTGCTGGCCCAGGAGCCCGCGCTGCGCCCGTCCGTCAGCGTGACCACCCGCGCGCCGCGCCAGGGCGAGGCGGACGGGGTCCACTACCACTTCATCACCGAGACGCGGTTCGAGCAGATGCAGCGGGACGACGCGCTGCTGGAATGGGCGCGGGTGCTGCAGGGCACGCACGGCTACGGCACGCCGCGCGCGCCGGTGGAGCAGGCGCTGGCCGCCGGGTCGGACGTGATCTTCGACATCGACTGGCAGGGGCACCAGGCGCTGCGGCGTGCGCTGCCGAACGACGTGGTGAGCGTCTTCGTCCTGCCCCCCAGCCTGGCCGCGCTCGAGCAGCGGCTGCGCAAGCGGGCCGGGGACAAGGAGGCGGAGATCGCCCGCCGCATGGCGGTCGCCCGCGATGAGATCGCCCATTGGGCCGAATTCGACCACGTCGTGCTGAACGAGGACCTGGACCAGGCGATCGCCGCCGTCCGCGCCATCCTCCACGCCGCCCGCTGCACGACCCAGCGCCAACCCGGCCTCGCCGCCTTCGTCGCCGGCCTGGGGTGATCCAAAACCCCCTCTCCCCTCGCGGGAGAGGGCCGGGGTGAGGGAGCGATGGGTGGCTCGCACGGCCTCGCCGATCCCCGGGTCACCCCCTCTCCCCTTGCGGGAGAGGGCTGGGGTGAGGGGGCGATGGGTGGTTCGCACGACCTCGCCCATCCCCGCGCAACCCCCTCCCCCCGGCCCCCTCCCGCAAGGGGAGGGGGGGCGCTGCCGTGCCTCCGACCTACAGCAACCTTGCGAGCCGATCGAACTCGGCGATGCCCAGCGTCTCGGCGCGGCGGTCGCCGGCGATTCCGGCGCGGGCGAGCAGCGCCTCGCCGCCCAGGGGCTTGAGCGCGCCGCGTAGCATCTTGCGCCGCTGCCCGAACGCCGCCGCGGTCAGCCGTTCCATGGCCGCGAACAGCGCGGGCGGCGGCTGCTCCGCATGTGGCACCAGGGCGACGACGGCCGACCACACCTTGGGCGGCGGCACGAAGGCAGCGGGCGGCAGGCGCAGCATCAGCGTGACGTCGCAGGTCCACTGCGCCAGCACCCCCAGCCGGCCGTAGTCCGGCCCATCCGGCGCGGCACACAGGCGTTCGGCCACTTCCTGCTGGAACATCAGCGTCATGCGCTCGAACGCGGCGGCCTGGCGCAACCAGCCGACCAGCAGCGGGGACGCCACGTTGTAGGGCAGGTTCGCGACGATCTGCCGCGGCACGGGGATCTGGCCGGGCAGGTCCATCGCCAACGCGTCACCGGCGATCACCCGCAACCGCGGGTCGGTGGCGGCGAGTTCCTCGATCGCGCCCACGGCGCGGCGGTCGAGCTCGATCGCCGTGATCGAGGCGGCCTCCGTGTCGAGCAGGGCGCGGGTCAATCCGCCGGGACCGGGCCCGACCTCGACCACGTGCCGCCCGTCGAGCGGTCCGGCGCAGCGCACGATCCGCGCGATCAGGTTCGCGTCGAGCAGGAAGTGCTGTCCGAGCGAACGGCGGGCGGCGAGGTCGTGGCGGGCGATGACGTCGCGGAGCGGGGGGCGGGCGGGCGCGTCGCTCATCGGCCGGGGTGATCCGAACGCGGCGGCCTGGCGTGGGCCATGACCGGTCGCCCGTGCTCAGGCCCCGCTGGCGCGGAGGTCGATGTTGGCCTGACGCCGCAGGTCGCGTTGCAACTGGCGCGCCAGCAGTTCCACGCGCTCGCCCAGGAGCTGGCGCTGGATATCCTCCTTCGAGAAGGTCGCGGTGTTGCGGGTCTCCCGCGTGCAGACGATCAGCACGGCGATGCCGTCGGGCGCCACCAGCGGCTGGCTCGCCTTGTCGAACGGCAGGGTCGCGAGGATCTGGCGGAACTGCGGCGGGTTCACCGCCTCCAGCCGGATCGGGCCGGGATCGGCCGGCCGGCTGCTGCCGTTCGCCTGGGCCGCCTGCTCCATCTGCTCGCAGCTATGGATGCTGGCGCTGAGCGAACGGGCCTTCTCGAGCGCGGCGCGCTGCTGGTCGGTCGGCGCCTGCGGGTTGAGCGGGCTGGTGAAGGGCAGGAAGGTCTGCCGGATCGTCAGCATGGTGGCGATGTCGCGGCCGAACTCCCGCTTGCCCTGCAAGGTCACGATCGAGAACCCGCCCGGCACCTTCACCGGATTGGAGATCGCGCCCACCGGCATCTCGGTCACCAGGCGGGAGACCGCCGGATCGAGCTGGTTCACCTGGACCCACCCGAGTTCGCCGCCTTCGAGCGCGGTCTGGCTCTGGCTGAACTGGGCGGCGACCACGGGGAAGGGCGCGCCGGCGCGCAGTTCGGTGATCACCGTCTCGGCGAAGCGCTGCGCTTCCGCCGTGTTCTGCGGATCGTCGACCGGGATGAAGATCTCGCCCACGCGGTATTCGGGCTTGCCGACCTGCTGCTCCATGATGCGCTGCTGGGCGGCGACGTCGGCCTCGGTGATGGTCCCGCGTTCGGCGAGCTGGTCACGGATCACCTGGGTCCAGCCCAGCTGGGTGCGGACCTGGTCGATCAGTGTGCGCATGGAGACGCCGTCGGAGGAGAGCTTGGCGCGCAGCGCCTCGTAGCTCATGCGGTTGCGTTCGGCGACGTCCCGGATGGCGGCGGCGATCTGCTGGTCGTGGATGACGATCTTGCGGCGCTGCACTTCCTGCATGCGCAGCCGCTCGTCGATCAGCTGGCGGGTGATGTGCGGCTTGAGCCGGTCCAGCACGGCCGGCGAGAGGGGCATGCCGGTGGACAGCGCGAAGAGGCGGGTGCGGTTGTCCACGTCGCCGCTGCTGATAACGTCTCCGTTCACCACGGCGACGATCCGGCTGCCGGGCAGGTCGGCGGTGGAGGCGGAGGGGGAAGCGGCCGGAGGTGCGGCCGCCCGCGCCGGGGCGAGAGTGGGGGCGAGTGCCAGCAAGGCCAGGGCCGCCAGGCGCGCGGTCGGGCGGCGTGCGGGGGCGGGGACGGGCATGCGTGGTGATTCCGATCCTAGCGGGCGCGGTAGCCGAACTGGCCCAGCGTCTTGAAGGTGAAGAGGAACAGCACGGCCGTGGAGCCGTTGTCGTTGTTCAGCGACGTGTAGCGCCGATAGAACTGCACGTCCAAGATGAAGCACTCGTCTTCGTATGCGACGTCGCCGCCCAGGGACACCATGCGGTCGTTGGTGATGTCACGCCGCGCGAAGGTGCTGAGCCGGTAGTTGCCCCACGTGCTGGAGGCACTGAGCGTCACCTCGTTGCGTGCCTGATAATACTGGTTGCCCAGCGGCGGCGGTTGCTGCGGCTGGTCGTAATACGTGTAGGGGTTGTAGGTCGTGTAGAGGTAGCCCGCGTTCACCCGCAAGCGCGGCCCGCCGACCGAGGTGACCAGGTCCCAGAAGCGCGGCGTGAACGATTTGTGGTCGAACCGGCCGCGCGCGGTCAGGTCCAGCCAGTCGGTGGGGGTGAAGCTGGTCCGCGCGACCACGTCGGAGACCTGGTCGTTCAGCCCCGATCCCGGCGGGAACAGGTTGTTCTTGGTGGTCCGGTAGGACTGGCCGATCAGCCCGTCGAACGCCGTGCCGCCGACATACCAGGCGCCATGCAGCGCGACGTTGGCGCGGGTGCCGCCCTCCAGCCGGTCGATGCCGGAGAAGCGGTTGAACGCGAACAGGTTGGCGTCGGTGAACTCGAAGTCGAGCGCGTCCTCGTTCGGGTAGCGGCGGTTCTGGCTGTCGCCGACCTGCGGCGCGACGATCAGCTGCGCCATCGGCTCGATGAGCTGCTGCCCCCAGTCGCCCATGTCACGCATGAACGGCCAGCGCACGAACACCGCGGCCTGCGGCTGCGCGCGGGCATCGTCGGCCTGGCTGTTCGGCGCGAAGGTCGGCTGCTGTTCGAACTGCGAGACGTCGTAGGCGGCGGCGTCGGCGTGCAGCGTGACCTTCCACAGGTCGCCCAGCGGGCCGGTGAAGGGCCGGTCCCAGTTCACCGTCAATGCGCCGCGGCGGGTGTTCGCGCCGTAGGTGCGGATCACGTTGAACACGCTGGTGTCGACCGAGAGGCGGCCGCCCAGCGAATCGGGCAGGCCGAAATAGCTGTACTGCGCGCGCGGCAGCACCGTCGGCACCCAGTTGCTGACCAGCGCGGTGTTCAGGCTCTGGTAGAACTTCGTGTCCACCCGGGCGTAGGCGCCCTGGCCGAAGCCTTCCAGGAAGACCTGGCTGCTGAGGACGTTGGCATCGCCCGCAAGGCCGGTCGTGAAGTGGAAGTTGCGGACGAAGTCGACGGAGGAGGCGCGGCTCACGTCGAAGCCCCACCGCCAGTTCTCGTCGAGGTTGAACAGGCCCCTGCCGCCGATCGTGCCCTGCGGCGAGTTGTCGAGATATCCGCCCGAGGCGTTCAGCTCGACATAGCCGTTGTTGAAGCGGCGCCGGTACTCGACGTCGAGTTCGGGGCCCGATCGGGTGGTGATGGTCGGCGTGATGGTCGCGTCCGACTGGTCGTCGATCACCCAGTAATAGGGCTGGCCGTAGAACGCGCCGAGATGGGAGCTGGCGCCCATCAGCGGCGGCAGGATGCCCGACTGCCGCTTCACCGACGGGTCGGGATGGGCGAAGAACGGCGCGTAGGCGACGGGCACGCCATACAGCTCCATCACCGCGTCCTGGTACTCGATCTTCTTGTTCTCGAGGTCCTGCACGGCGGAGGCGGCACGCACCTGCCATAGCGGCGGGCGGGTCGGGTCGGAGGCGCAGAGGTTGCAGGTGGAGTAGACCACCTTGGACAACTCGTTGATGACCCCGTCGGTGCGCCGGGCCCCGTTGGCGGCCAGCCGCCCGTTCTCGGCCAGCAGGGCGCGCATGTCCTTGAGCACGCCCTCCTTCATGTTCTGCGACATCTCGGCGTAGTCGGCGAACAGCACCTCGCCGGAGGGTTCCAGCAGCACGACGTTGCCCAGCGCGGCGGCGACGCCGGTGTTGCGGTCGAAGGTGATCCGGTCGGCGCGCATGATGTGGTCGTTCTGCCAGGCCTCGACGTGGCCCGAGGCGATCACCAGCGCGTTGTCGCGGTCGTATTCCACCTTGTCGGCGGTGAACGTCACCGGCTCGCTCGCGGACAGGTTCTTCCCGCCCTGGCCGATGTTGGCGAGCCCCCCGGGTTGGGCCTGTGCGACCGGGGCGAGACCCAGGACCAGGGTGACCAGGAGGGCTGCCCGCCGGAGGACGGGGAGGAGTCGCGTCATGCTCAGCCGTCTTCCGTATGCAGCAGCAGGGTGAGGGCGAGCATAAGCCCGGCCACGGTCGGCGCCCAGGCGGCAAGCGCCACCGGCAGGGCGCCGGATTGTCCGAACTCCTCGGCCATCTTCGAGATCACGAAGAGCGCGAATCCCGCCGCGACGCCGCTGCCGATCATGCGGGCGACCCCGCCGCGGCGCGCCGGCCGCATCGAGAAGCCGGCGGCCACCAGCGCCATCGTCGCGGCGAGCAGCGGCAGCGCCAGCAGCGACTGGAAGTGCAGCCGGTGGCGGATCGAGGAGAAGCCGGAGCGGTCGAGCAGGGCGATGAAGTCCGGCAGCGCCCAGACCGACAGCGTGTCCGGCGAGGCGAAGCTCTCCTGCACGCGGGAGACGGTCAGGTCGGTGGACAGCTTCAGGGTGCGCGGCGGTTCGGGAAGCTGGTCCGGCCGCAGGACACGCGCGTCCTCCAGCGTCCAGGTGCCGTCGTCCAGCACCGCCTGGGAGGCCTCGATCCGGGAGAGCAGATGGTCGTTGGCGTCAAGGCGGAAGACGCTGACGTCCCGGCCCGAGAGGCTGTCGTTCGCGACGCGCACGCTCTGGGCATGGATCACGGCCACGCCCTGCGGGACCAGCGCGCGGTCGGCCTGGCGCACCCAGAGCTGCCCGCCATTGAGGGCGAGGGGCCCGCCGCCGGTGCGCAGCAGCGTGTTGTCCATCGCCTCCGCGCGCGCGAACATCACCGAGGAGACCGGGCTGATGGCCGCGGTCGCGATGACGCCGAACAGCATGGCGACCAGGGTCGGCGCCGCCAGGAACTCCCAGGCCGAAACCCCGGCCGCGCGGGCGACGACCAGTTCCGAGGAGCGGGTGAGGCGCCAGAAGCACAGGATGCCGCCCAGCAGCACCGCGAAGGGCAGGATCTGCATCGCGACATAGGGCAGCCGCAGCCCGGCGATCTGCATGACCAGCCCGAACGTCGCTTCGGGGCGGCTGGCGGAGCGGCGGAGCAGCTCGATGAAGTCGAACATCGAGACGAGGCCGGTGAGCGCCAGCAGCATGCCGATGACGGAGAGGGCGAACAGGCGGCTGATGTAGAGGGAGAGCGTGACGGCGGCGGTCATGTTCCCACGTCGCTGGAGGCGAGGGCCGGGCCGGGCCGCAGCCGCGCCAGGAGCTGCGGGCCCAGCAGCAGCCAGAGGCAGACGAAGCCGGGCAGTGTCGCCTGCAGCCAGACCAGCGGGATCAGCGCGTTGTCGCGCGCGGCCAGGCTGCCGGCGGCGAGCCCGAGTGCGAGCAGCGCCACCACGGTACCGATCGCGGCCAGCGGACGCAGCAGCCCGCCATGGCGGCGGAACGCACCGGTCAACACGGCCAGCAGCGCGATCGAGGCATAGGAGATCGTCGTCAGCGGGCTGGAGAGCCGCTTGTGCGCCTCGGCGATCCATTTCGGGATGTCGCGGGCGATCAGCGGATGTGGATCGAGCAGGTCGTGCAGCGACACCTCCGACATGTCCGCCGCGCGCACCCCGTCATCCTTGTTCGCGTCCGCCAGCTCGATATCGTTCTGCTGGAAGGTCAGGGTGTTCAGCCGGCCGGTGCGATGATCGATCTCCTGCCGGCTGCCGTTGAACAGGATGGCGCGCGGGCCGTTGCGTCCCTCCACCAGCCGGCCGCGTTCGGCCAGGATCGTGGCATGCGCCGACTTGTCCCGTGCATCGTCCACCAGGATGCCGTGCAGCGTGCCGTCCGGGTCGCGCGAGCGGACATAGACCGTCATGGAGTCGGAGACCTGGGTGAACACGCCCTCCTGCAGCAGGAAGGCGGCCATGCGG
>MKTV01000085.1:38863-39113 GCA_001898425.1 Rhodospirillales bacterium 69-11 | reverse complement strand
GCCAGCGCGAGCGCGGGCCGCGCCATGGCGAAGGGGGAGAGGCCGGCCGCGCGCATCACCGTCAGCTCCCGGTCGCCCGCGAGCCGCTGGTAGACGAACTGGATCACCACGAAGGTCGTGATCGGCAGGATCACCGCGATGAAGCTGGGGATCAGCAATCCGGTCAGCTTCATGAACACGCCGAAGGACAGGCCGTGGTTGACCACGAGCTCGACGAAGCGGAGCGACTGGGTGAGCCAGATCAGCGCGG
>MKTV01000085.1:28735-38856 GCA_001898425.1 Rhodospirillales bacterium 69-11 | reverse complement strand
CGCCGTGACCGCGATCACGGCGAGCAGCAATTGCCGGAAGACGTACCGGTCCAGCCGGGTGATCAGCATGTGGCGCCGCATCCCGCAGGTTCTGCGGCAGCCCGTCGGCGGATGCAACCCGATCCTGCGCGGCGTTCCGGAACCGATGCGGTCGGGGTCCGGCTTTGCCCGAAAGTTTCTGTTCCGGCTCCGGTCATCGCGCCGCGCCACTCGCGCATCGCGCCCGCGGCGGCGTTCGGGACTTTCTCAAAGGAGGGCAGGGGGCGCTGCCAGGGGGCGCTGCCAGGGGGCGCTGCCAGGGGGCGCTGTCTGGGACGTTCCCCGGGGAGCTTGGAGGGCGTCTCCGGGGGATGGCTCAGCCGAGGCGGGGAGCGCGGGTCCATCGTGCCGCGAGCGGCAGCAGGCCGGGCAGCAGGCTCGTGACGGCAACCGCCCAGGCCTGGGCCGGCCCGAGGCACAAGCGATGCAGCCCGCCCGCGCGGCGGAGCGGCCCGGCGACGGCGCCGGCCAGTCGCCGATGGTATGCGGCTCCATCCTCACCGGCGAGCCATGCCTCCGCCGCCAGCCGGCCGCTTCCCAGTGCCAGGGCGATGCCTTCGCCAGTGAGCGAGGGGATCACGCAGCCCTGGTCGCCCAGGCGGAACACGCCTGCCGCGCCCGTCGGGGCCGGGCGATGCAGGTGCCCGTAAGGCACGCCGGCGATGGCGAGCGGACGTGCGGTCTCGGGGCACGTACCGTGCAGCCGTTGCGCGAGATGGGGATCGGCCGCGGCAAGCGCGCCGAGCAGGGCGTCGGCGGAGAGGACGCCCCCGGTTCCCGTTGGTTCCGTTGCCGCCCACCCTTCCGCCCTCCCGCGGCTCGGTTCGTCATGGTCCGGCCCCGGCCCGCCCGTCTCCGGTGCGTCCATCCCGAGACGCGCAGCGCCGCGCCGCCGCACGACGCACAGCACGGCGCGGTCGCCCTCCACGAGTTGCAGCCCGGCGTAGCCGCCGGGGAGCAGCACCAGCTCCACCGCACCGGCCAGGGCGGCACGCTGGGCGGGGCTCAGCCGGAGATACAGCTTGAGTCCGATGGCTCCTTTCGCGCGATCCGGCCGCAAGGCGCCGGCGACGTCGTGCTTGCCGGTCGCGAGGAAGAGCGTCGGCGGGGCCAGGGTCTCTCCCGCCAGCCGCACCATCGGGGTCCCTGCCTCGGTCGCGACCCCGCGCACGCGGACGCCGCGGCGGATCACCGCGCCCGCCCGCTCCGCTGCCCCGAGCAGGGCGGAGTCGAGCTGGCGGCGGGAGAGGCCGCAGGCGGGGAAGGGCAGGGGCGCCTCGGCACGGCGCGACCCGCAGAACAGCCGGACGCGGTCGATCGGGTGCCCGCCCAGGGCCGCCGGATCGACGCCCAGCCCGTGCAGCCTGGCGAGGCTGCCTCCGGAGAGGAAGTCGCCACACACCTTGTCCTCCGGCCCCACGCTGCGCTCGAGAAGGGTCGGGCGCAGACCCGCCGCGGCAAGCCGCAGTGCCGCCGCGCTGCCGGCCGGGCCGCCGCCCACGATCAGCGGGGCGTGCATCGGCGGGCCACCGAGAGGCGGAACGGGAGGTGCCGGCGGATCGTCGCGGCCTGCGGCGGCAGGCCGGCGGCGGCGAGCAGCGCGGGCCATTCGCTGGGGCGGAAGCCGCGGGCGATGGAGACCTGCCCGTCATGGCGGACGAACCGGTGCCAGCCGGCAAGCCGCGCGAGCAGCGGAAAGCCGCGATGCGCGACGTGGTGCCGGTGGAGGTCGCCGATGAACCAGCCGCGCCGCGCGGTCGCCTCCATCCAGGCGATGAAGCGGATCAGCGCCGCCTCGTCCAGGTGATGGGCGAACTGCGCGCTCACGATGAAATCGGGGCGCGGATCGGGCGTCCAGGCGAATACGTCCGCCTGCACGAACCGGATGGCCGGGTCCGGGGTGGCGGTTCGGGCCGCGTTGATCGCCCAGGGGTGGCGGTCGATGCCGGTGAGCTGCGCCACCTGGCCCCGCCGCGCGGCCCATCGCGCCACCGCCCGCAACGCATCGCCATGGCCGCAGGCGACGTCGAGCAGGGAGAAGGGCGCGCCGTCGGCCGTCTCCGCCGCGAGCCAGGCCAGCATCGGCCGGTGGGTCAGGGTCAGGCGGTTCACCCGCGCCAGGTCGGCGAGGCAGCGCGCGTAGTCCGCCTCGTCGCGGCAGTCGGTGTCCATCCGCTCCTCCGCGGTGCTGCGGCGGCGGAGGCTCACGGACGGCGGAACCCGAACGTCTCCACCGTCAGGCCGGGGCCGAACGCCATGGCGATGCCGGGGCCGCGTGCGTCGCGTGCGCGCATGATGCGGTCCAGCACGAACATCAGGGTGGCGGAGGACATGTTGCCGTAGTCGCGCAGCACGGCGCGGGAGGCGTCCAGGGCGTCCGTGGCGAGACCCAGCCCCTGCTGCACCGCGTCCAGGATCGAGCGTCCGCCCGCGTGCACGGCCCAGAGCGCCGGGGCGGGATCGGGCAAGAGGGCCGGTCCGTTGACCGGAAGCCACCGCCGGATCCGATTCGGCACCTGGCCGGAGAGGTGCATGACGAAGCCGCTGTCGCGGATGTTCCAGGTGATCAGGTCGGCCGAGTTGGGGATCACCGCGGCCTTGAAGCGATCCAATGCGAGCCCGTCCGGCGTCGCGGAAACGAGCGCCGCGGCCGCGCCGTCGCCGAACAGAAGGAAGCCCAGCATGGCCGGCAGATCGTCGAAGCGTTCCTGCAGGTGAAGGCTCGAGAGCTCGACGGTCACGACCAGCACGCGGGCGGCCGGGTCGGAGCGGACCATGTGGCGGGCCAGCTTGAGCGCGTTGACCGCCGCGAAGCAGCCCATGAACCCGACCAGGGTCCGTTCCACGCTCTCGGACAGGCCCAACGCGCGCATGAGGGCGAAATCCAGGCCCGGTGCCGCGAATCCGGTGCAGCTCGCGACGATCAGGTGGGTGACGGCGCCGCGGTCGTCCCCGAGCTGGAGGTTCTCCGCCGCTTGCAACGCGAGGGCGAGTGCCGCGGGCTGGAAGCGGTCCATGCGCGCGGCGGTCGAGGGAAAGGCGCCGCGGACGTAGAACGCGTCGGCGTCGAGCACCCGGTCGCGGGGTTCCGGTCCCGGCGCGATGACGGCCCAGCGATGGGTGATCTCGGCCTGCGCCGCCATGCGCTCGAACAGCGCCGCGCGGTGCGGATCGCCCAGCGCGTCGCGCGCGTAGGCGACGAAATCGCGATGGATGTCATGGGCGGGAACGGCGGTGCCGATCCGGTTCAGCCAGGCCTGGGTCACGGGCATTCCTCGGAGTGGCTCAGCCAATACGGACGGAGCCGCCCCTCGGTTCATTCCGGGCGAACGGATGGGGTGGCGGGGCTGAGCGGCGGACGGGGCACCAGCCGGGGGACGAGCGCCGTACCGGGGCGCGCACCCCTCCTCGTCGTGGCCGGGCTGGTCCCGGCCATCTCCCGCGGCATCCTGCCTCCGGGATCGCCGGCACGGTGGCCCGCCATGACGCGACACGGATGGGCTGAACGCCTACCGGGGCCGATCGGGCCGGGACGATGACGGCGTGGACAAACGCGGCGACACACGCCGACGCGGTCGCCGCGTCAGGGCAGGACCTTGCCGGGGTTCATGATCCCCAACGGATCCAGCGCCGCCTTGATCCGCTGCATCAGCGCGAGCTCCGCCCCGCCGCGCCAGTCCGGCATCATGTAGGGCTTCAGCTTGCCGATCCCATGTTCGGCCGAGAAGCTGCCGTCGTATTTCCGCACGACCTCGTTCACCGCATCCATGATGGCGTGGTCCTGGGCGAGGAACCACGCGGCCTCCGCCCCCTCCGGCTGCTCCAGATTGAAGTGGATGTTGCCGTCGCCCATGTGGCCGAACGGCACGACCCGCACGCCGGGGATCAGCGCCTCGCAGGCCGCGGTCGCCTCGGCGATGAAGGCGGGCACCTTGGAGACGGGCACCGAGACGTCGTTCTTCACGCTCGCCCCCTCGCGCTTCTGCGCCTCCGAATGCTCCTCCCGCAGCTTCCAGATCGCGGCGCGCTGCGCCTCGGACTCCGCGATCGCGGCATCAAGCACGATCCCGGCCTCGAGCGCACCTTCCAGCACCGTCTCGAGCCCCACGCGCAGGCCGGCATCGGGGCGGGGCGTCGCCAGCTCGACCAGCACGTAGCCGGGCGCCGGGGCCGAGAGCGGCAGGGTCGCGCCGGGGATGTGCTTCAGCACGAATCCCATGCCGGGGCCGGACATGTATTCGAACGCGCTGATCGCCGCCGGATCGTGCGCCTGGAACCGGGTGAACAGCGCGAGCGCCTCCTCCGGCGAGGGCACCGCGCACAGCGCCACCGCAACCTCCCGCGGTTGCGGCACCAGCTTCAGCACGGCGGCCGTGATGATCCCCAGCGTTCCCTCGGCGCCGACGAAGAGCTGGCGCAGGCAATAGCCGGTGTTGTCCTTGCGCAGCCGCCGCAGCCCGTTCCAGATCTGCCCGTCCGGCAGCACGACCTCCAGCCCCAGCACCAGGTCGCGCGCATTGCCGTAGCGCACGGTGTTGTTGCCCCCGGCGTTCACCGCCAGCACGCCGCCGATCTGCGCCGATCCCTCCGACGAGATCGACAGCGGCAGCAGACACCCCGCATCCGCGGCGGCGAGCTGGGCGGCCCTCAGCGTCACCCCGGCCTCGATCGTCAGCGTCATGTCCACCGGGTCGAGCGCGCGGATCCGGTTCAGCCGCGCGGTGGAGAGCACGAGTTCGGACCCGTCCTCCGCCGGCACCGCCCCGCCCACCATCGAGGTGTTGCCCCCCTGCGGCACCAGCCGCGTGCCTGTCTCCGCACAGAGCCTCACGACCGCGGCGCATTCCTCGGCCGTGCCAGGGCGCACCACCGCCGGGGTCCGGCCGCGATACAGGCGGCGCCAATCCTCGGAGAAGGGCGCGGTGTCCGCCGGGTCCGTCAGCAGGCCGCTCGCACCGACGATGGCGCGGAGCGCGTCGAGGAGACGGTCGGTCGCAGGCAGGGCCGTATCGGGCATGAGGAGGTCCTTTCGCGGCTCAGGCTACAGGCGACGCCTCGCCGGTGCCAGCCGCGCGCCCCGCCCTCGACAGCCCCTCGCGGTCGCTTAGCCTGGGACGGCCCGCCCCAGCTTCGAACCAGGAGGAAACACGGCATGGCCGACCTGCGCCCCGCGCCCGCACGCGCCTGGGATCCGCTGCACCCGATCCGCTACCCCGATCCCGACATCCTCATCCTCGATCCCCGCTTCCGCCCCATCGCGCTCGGTCACGCCGCCGTGGAACGGATCGCCACGGGGTTCCGCTTCACCGAGGGACCGGTGTGGTTCGGCGACGGGCGCTACCTGCTGTTCAGCGACATCCCCAACGACCGGATCCTGCGCTGGGACGAGACCGACGGCGGCATCAGCGTGTTCCGCGAGCCCTCACACTATGCGAACGGCAACACGCGGGATCGCCAGGGACGGCTGCTGACCTGCGAGCACGACACCCAGCGCCTGACCCGCACCGAGTACGACGGCTCGATCACGGTGCTGGCGGAGCGTTTCGACGGCAAGCCGCTCACGGCGCCGAACGACGTGGTGGTGAAATCCGACGGCAGCATCTGGTTCAGCGACAACGGCGCCGGCACGCGCGGCAACTATCTCGGGCACACCGCGCCGCAGGAATTGCCATTCCGGGTCTATCGCCTCGATCCGAGCGACGGACGGATGACGGTGGTGGTGGACGACATGGAACGCCCGAACGGGCTGGCGTTCTCGCCAGACGAGACGCGGCTCTACGTGGCGGATACCGGCCACGCCACGCCGCGCACGACCCGGGTCTACGACGTGGTCGCGGATGGGACGAAGCTCGCCAACGGCCGGACCTTCTTCGACGGCACCGGCTGGGCGGACGGCATCCGCTGCGATGCCGAGGGGAATCTCTGGGCCGCGCTGTCGGGCGGCGAGGGCCATGACGGCGTCGGCATCTTCGCGCCCGACGGCACGCTGATCGGCCGGATCCTGCTGCCCGAACGCTGCGCCAATCTGTGCTTCGGCGGGCGCAAGCGGAATCGGCTGTTCATGACCGCGAGCCAGTCGGTCTACGCGCTCTACGTCGAGGTGCAGGGCGCGGCCGGCGGCTGAGCCGGTTCACCCGCGCCACGGATTCGGCGGCCGCTCGGGACGCGGGTGCACGCGCGTGGACGGTCAGGGCGGCGGGAGTCGGTAGACCCGCGCCGCCGTGCCGCTGAATAAGGCGGCCTTCTCGGCCGACGCCCCGTGCGCGAGCCGCTTGAAGGCGTTCCAGCACGCCGTGTAGTCGCAGGACTGCTTGTCGACCGGGAAGTTGCTCTCGAACATGCAGCGCGCCGGGCCGAACGCCTCGATGCAGGTCTCGATGAACGGGCGCCACGCCGCGGCCAGCTCCTCCGAACTCGGGGGCGCCGCGCGGAGGTGGAAGTCGAAGCCGAAGATCAGCATCCCGAGGCCGCCCAGTTTCACCACGACGTTGGGGCAGCCCGCGAGCGTGCGGATGGAATCGCGCCAGCGCGCGAATTCCTCGGTCCGGCGGCTGGCGTACGGGCCGACGCCAAGGAACCCGCCGACGTGATTGAGCACGAAGGTGGTGTCGGGGAAGCTGCGGGCGAGGTCCGTGATCTCGGGCAGTTGCGGATGGTAGCACCAGGCCTCGAAGCTGAGCCCGAGCGGGGCGAGGCGGGCGAAGCCGGCGCGCCAGGTGGCGTCGCGGGAGATGCCCTCCGGCACGAAGCGGGAGACGTGCTGCCCGACCTCGCTCGCATCATAGGGGAGGGACCAGCGGATGCCGCGCATGCGGCCGCCGGTCAACGCGATCGCCTGCTCGAGGATCTCCTGCACCGGCGCACCGATCGCAAGGTCGGCATGCCCCACGATCGCCGCGGCGGCGCGGGTCGGGCCGTAGCCGCCCGAGGCGCTCATCGCCGCGATGCCGTTGACGAATTCGACCTCGCCCAGCGGCCGCTCGGTGGCGGGACCGTCGGCGCGATACTCCGCGCGGCACTCGATGAACACGCTGGCGCGGACGTCGTGCCCGCCGCGGATATCCGCGAGCAGCTCCGGCAGCAGGTACGGGCCGCGATCGTCGTCCCACAGATGGTGGTGCGGGTCGATGATCGGCAGCTCAGGCTCGAGCGCCGTCTCCCGCCGGCGGCGTGCGATCCAGCGGTCGAGCGCCACGCTGTGGCGGTGGCTGTTGCCGCGGAACGGTGTTGCCTGGGTCATGGCGCGCGCCTCAGGCCGTGAAGGTGACGGTGGCCTCACCGAGGCCGTCGAACCGCACGGTGCAGGTGTCGTTCGGCTTCAGGAACTCGAGGCCGGTGAAGGTCCCGCAGGTGACGACCGCGCCCTCGGGAAGCCCGTCCGACTCGCGCATCAGGTTGACGAACGCGACCGCGACGTCGAGCGGATCGCCGGTGACGTGGCCGCCGGCGCGGGAGAGGATGGTCCGGCCGTTCACCGTCAGCGTCACGTGCAGTGCGCCAAGTTGGAGCGCATGCCAGTCGGCGAGGGGCGGCGCGGTGACGAGGCCCGCATTGCTCACGCAATCGGCGAGCTTGTCGAGCGCGCCGACCGGTGCATCGGGGGCGAAGCGGCTGTGCACCAGCTCGATCGCGGCCAGCGGTTCGACCGCGCCGGCGACCTCCTCGCGGGTGTAGGGGGTGGCGCGGGCCGGGAGCGGCCGGCGAAGGACGAAGGCGACCTCCCCCTCCACGCCGCATTGCGGCACGGTCTTCGCGGGAACGCTGGCGGGCGTCGCATGGACGGTGCCGGCGTAGATCAGGCCGCGTTCGGTGGGTTGGCTGCCGCGGGTCATCGTCTTGTAGGCGGCGACCGTGGCGCCCAGCAGGCGGGTGGTGGCGTCCTGGATCGCGTGCGCCTCGGCCGCCGATGCGGGGCTGGTGCCGTTGGGGAGGCCGGGAAGGGTGGTCATGTCGCGTCGAGCGGCCACCAGGGCGGCGGCCGCCTGCTCGATCGATGCGTGATCCATGCCTGATGCTCCCCCGTGTTCGCACCAGCGTGCCATTGCGCGTCGTCGCCCGCCAGGGTCGGACCAAGCCAGCCGGGTCGGAGCCAGTTGGGCCGAAGCCAAGCGGGCCGAAGCCAGCCGGGCCGAAGCCAGTCGGGTCAGAGCGCGGCGTCGGTTTCCGGGGCGGTGGGCAGGCTGCGCTGGCTGCCGGGCCGGGTGCAGGCGAGGCCGGCGGCGACGTTGGCGCGACGCAGCGCGTGCGGCAGCGCGAGGCCGCGGTCGAGGGACGCCGCCAGCACGCCGGCGAAGCAGTCCCCCGCGGCCGTCGTGTCGAGCGGGTGGATGGGGTGCGCGGGTAGCCGGAGCACACCGGCGGCCGTCGCCGTCTCCAGCCCGTCTCCGCCCAGCGTGCGCACGACGTCGATACCGAGGGCGCCTCGCAGGGCCGCCGCGTCGGCGGCGGTGCCGAGATGGGCGCCGATCCACTCGGCCTCCGGCTCGTTGACCAGCAGCAGGTCGAGGGCGCGCAGGGCCTCGGCGGGAAGCGGCGCGGCGGGTGCGAGGTTCAGGACGATCCGCGCGCCACGGGCGCGGGCGCGCGCGATGAGGGCGACATTCTCCTCGACCGGCACTTCCATCTGCAGCAGCAGCGTGGTGCCGGGCCCGAGCAGCGCGTCCTCCACCTGGTCGGCGCGGGCGTGGAGATTGGCGCCGGAGCCGACCATGATGGCGTTGCGCCCGGCGGGATCGACGCCGATGGCGGCGCAGCCGGTGCTGGCGGGCACGCGGGCGAGGCGGGTCAGGTCCACGCCCTCCTGCCGCAGCAGCGCGAGCGCGGCATCGGCGAGCGCATCCTGCCCCACTGCGCCGGCCATCACGACCCGTGCCCCGTCGCGCGCCGCCGCGAGCGCCTGGTTCGCCCCCTTGCCCCCCGGCTCCTGGTCGGTGGCGGGGCCGAGGATCGTCTCCCCCGGCGCGGGAATGCGCGGCAGGCGGAAGATCAGGTCGAGGTTGACGGAGCCGAAGACGACGATCATCGGGGCTGGGCCTGGACGGGTTGCAGCACGGCCTCTGCGATCAGGCCGCAATCCGCGGACCGCATCAACCCTGCCGGCCCAGCGACGTCATCAGCTCCGTCCATTCCCGCTTGTTCAGTCCGCTCTCCGGCTGCGTCACCGACTCGCCCCCGAGCATGCGCCGGACCACCGCCAGCATCCCGGCCGACAGCGTGACGGCGCCCAGCCGGTAATCGCGGAAGGCGGCGGCGGCGGTCGGCACCCAGGCCTCGACGGTCTGCGTCATGGCTTCGGCGTAGACGCGGATCTCGTACTGGGCATGCGCGTCCGCACGCAGGGAGAGGAAGTTGAAGAGGTTGTGGAGGTCCGTCTTCCAGTACCACTGCGTGTAGGTGTTGAGCGTCAGGTTCATCCGCGCCAGTTCGCGCGCGAGGCCCTGGCGGGACGCGTCGCGGGGAGCGCCGGCCTCGTCCTCGTTCAGCATCTCGACGTAGTGGTCGTAGGTGCGGGTCGCGTCCTCGCGCAGCAGGTCGAGCACGCGGGCGGCCTCCGCCCCGTCCAGCACCGCGCCGCGCCCCTGGCGGTTGGAGGCCGACTGGGCGGCGAGGTGTTCCGGCGCCGGGATGTAGAACTCCCGGTCGAGGATCGAGTAGCGCGCGGAATACTCGTTCACGTTGGCCGTGCGATGGCGGATCCATTGCCGCGCCACGAAGATCGGCAGCTTCACGTGATACTTGATTTCGCACATCTCGAACGGGGTCGAGTGGCGGTGGCGCATCAGGTAGCGGATCAGCCCCGCATCCTCCGACACGCGCCTGGTTCCGCGGCCGTAGGAGACGCGGGCCGCCTGCACGATGGCGGAATCGTCGCCCATGTAGTCGATCACGCGGACGAAGCCGTGATCCAGCACCGGCAGGGCCGTGTAGAGCAGCGCCTCGAGCGCGGGCACGGTGGGGCGGGCGGTCGGGGCGGACTGCGCGCGCAGGGCGGCGATCTCGGCCGCTTGGGACTCGGTGAGGGCCATGGAGCGCAGACATAGCCCCGCCTGATCCCGGCCGAAAGCATAGCGTGGCCTGCCGGG
>MKTV01000085.1:0-28711 GCA_001898425.1 Rhodospirillales bacterium 69-11 | reverse complement strand
GAGGTTCCCCTTCCATCGGTCGAGCCGATTGCCTATATCTGGCGAGCCGGTTCGTCCGACTATGGCGATAAACGGTTCGTGGAATAAGCGTTGTGGACCCGGGGGCAGTGCCCGGCGCCTCCACCATAGGGGGGCGAAACAGGCTCGACACGCGTGGTAAAGACGGACTTTTCGCTCGGCATGGTTCCGCCGTCATCGGGCCGTATCACAAGTGCCAATGACAATCATGAGGCGCTCGCCGTCGCTGCATAAGCGATAGGCGCGGTTCGGGGGGCACCGGGCAACAGAAGCCCCCCACTTCCTCTTCCCTCTATCGCAGCACCGATCGCACGGTCCGGGTCGGCGTGTTTAGCTGGCTGGCGCGTGGCGCTGGCTCACCCGACGCGACCCGGCGAGGCGACGTCACGGCCGTCCGAGGCATGGTCGGGTCTCCCGCCGCATGGTGCCGGTGGGGTGGCCGGCACGATGGCCGATGGGTTCGCGCGCGGTCGCCGGTGCGGCTGTCGTGCTGGTGGGGATGGCCGGCTCGATGGCCGGCCATGACGATCGAGTGCAGTGCCGGCGTGACGCGGCGCTTGAAGCGCGCCGACGGCTCACGTCCGGCGACGCCGCCGGCCCGGCGCTGCCGCTCAGGGCTCCGCCACCACCTTCTTGTCGAACAGCGCCGAAATCTCCGCCGCGGTATAGCCATGCTCCGCCAGCACCTCGCGCGAGTGCTCGCCCACGGTCGGCGCATGCGCCCGCTTCGTGCCGCTTTCGAACGCGGGCAGGCCGGGGATGTTGGGCATCGGCACCTTCTCCGGCACGCCCGGCTGATCGAGCCAGGAGATGATGCCGGTCGCCGCGACCTGCTCCTCCTTCAGGAATTCCTCGTAGGTGTTGACCTTCCCGTTCATGATCCCGCGCGCGGTCAGGCGCTCCGCCAGGTAGGCCGTCGGCATCGCCTTGATCACCGGCCGCATCAGCGCCATCAGCTCGTCCAGGTTCTTGCCGCGCGCCTCGTGCGTCGCGAAGCGCGGGTCGGTCAGCAGGTCCGGCCGGTCCACCGCGTCGCAGAACGGCGGCCAGTCGGTCGGCCGCACCATGGTGATGTTGAGCTGCCCGTCCGCCGTGTCGAACACGCCGTTCGGCATGGAGGTGCGGGTCGCGTTGCCGCGCTCCAGATACTGCGCGACCATACGGATCACCGACAGCATCGCGCCGCCATGCATCAGGCTCAGCTCGATGTAGCGGCCCTTCTTCTCCGTCTGCTCGCGCCGCACGTAGAGCGACGTGGCGATCGCCTGGAACCCCAGCATGCCGCTGAACATGTCGATCAGCGAGATCGCGATGCGGTGCGGATGGTTGTCGTGCTCGCCGCGGTTCTCATTGACGATGCCGGTGAAGGCCTGCAGCACGGGATCCATCGCCGGCCGCGCCGCCAGCGGGCCGGTCTGTCCGAAGCCCGAGATCGAATAGTAGATGATGCCCGGCTCCCGCGCGCTCACCGCGTCGTAGCCGAAGCCGTAGCGCTGGATGGTCCCGGGCTTCAGCCCCTCCATGAACACGTCGGCGCCCTTCAGCAGGCGCCACATCACCTCCTGCCCCTCCGGCGTCTTCAGGTCGAGCGCGATGCTGCGCTTGCCCAGCGTGCCGTAGAGGGAAAAGGCGGAGTGATGCTCGTAGCGGCGCCCGAGGATCCGTGCCCAGTCGCCGCCGGCGTGCGGGGTCTCGACCTTGATCACGTCGGCCCCGTGCTGCGCGAGCATCATCGCGCAGGATGGGCCGGCGACTCCACCGGTCAGGTCGACCACCTTCATTCCGGCGAACGCGGCGTGGTAATCCATGGGCCCTCCCCCTTCTTCTGTCGATCCGATGATACGGGGTCCGGCCCGCTTGACCATACCCGCGGCCATGAAACGGCTTCGGGAAGGGGTATGGCGCAGCGGCCCGCGCCCATCCGTCGCTGGTGCGCGGTCGACCGAAAGGGCGTGAAGCCCAGTTCGTGGGAGAAGACCGCGGAAGCGTCGCGCTGCCTGGCATGGATGGTTTCGTTCGCAATCAACGCGCGGCCACGGAGAGCCACGGCCGCGTTCAACTCTATGCCCCGCACCGCCAGGGTGCATGCGAGCGATGGTCCGGGCCCCGAATGGAAAACCTCCGTGACCCTCCGTGGTTCTCCGTGCCCTCCGTGTCGAAAGCGAACCACACGTCCCAGAAGAAAGCCCCACAGAGCGCGCAGTCGAAGCCCACCAGACGCGCGGAGTGGAAGAGCCCCCGCCTCCGCTACTTCTTCTTCGACCCGATCAGCTCGTCCCATTTCCGGAATGCAAGAACGAGCTTGTCGGGCGCCAGGGGCAGCTCGATCGGATTGTCACGGATCAGCACGGCGTATTCCGGCCGTCCGAACTCCCGAATGATGTCCTGGCTCTTTTGCGGTGCGAGCGACAGCGGCACGTCCTTCACCGCGGGGCCGGGATAGAGATAGCCGCTGTCGTACAGCGTCGCCTGCTGCGCCGGCTGCAGCACGAAGCGGATCAGGTCCAGCAGTACCGGCAGCTTCGCCTCCGGCACGCCTTTCGGGATGGTCACGAAGAACGCGTCGGACACCCAGTGGAAACCCTCCAGCGTCGCGATCTTCGCTTCTGCCGGGACCACGCCCAGCGCACGCGGATTGATGTCCCAGCCGGTGGTGGACACGATCATGTCGCGCGAGCCGTCGCCCAGCTCCTTCATCGTCGCGGTGGTGCCGGCCGGATAGTACTCGATCGCGCCGTTCAGCTCCTGCAGGTAGGCCCAGGTCTTGTCCCATCCGTTGACGGGGTCCTTCGGCTCGCGGTCGCCCAACAGGTAGGGCAGCCCCATCATGAAGGTGCGGCCGGGGCCGGAGTTGGCGGGGCGGGCATACATGAAGCGGTTCGGGTGCGCCTTCGCCCAGGTCAGCAACTCCGCCGCGGTCCGGGGTGGCGTCTTCACACGGTCCGGCATGTATTCCAGCAGCGGTCCGGACGGGTAGTAGGCGACGACGATGCCATAGCCCTGGCCTTGCGCCTTCAGGAGGTTGAGCGCCGCCGGCTCGTAGGCCGCCTCGAGTCCTGGAAGCCGGTCGGCATGATCGGGCAGCAGCCGCACCCAGGAGTCCTGTGCCATCCCGGCGGCAAGTCCGTCGCTGCCGGTCAGCACCAGGTCGATATCGACGCGGCCCGCCGATTGCTGCGCCTTCAGCTTCCCTGCGAGTTCCGGTGCCGGAGCCTGGCTGAATACGAAGCGCCCGACCTGGTCGGGCCTGGCCTTGCCATAGGCCTCGATCGCGCCCTGGATGAGTTGCAGCGCGCCGCCGACATCCAGCACCGTGATCGTCGCCGGCTCCGCGCGGGCGGGGCGCGCGGCGGCAATGGCGGCGACGGTCGCGCCCAGCAGGACGCGTCGTGTGGGGGAGGGGGGCATGGGCGATATCCGTGACGGGACAGGGCGGACCTGATGCCGCCCGCGTCACGGCTGAATGTCAAGGCGAAGACCCCGCCCCGGCACTGGTTGCCGGGGGCGGGGCCGCGCGATCAGCCCTGCTTGACGTAGTGGTAGTCAGGCATGGAGTTCAGCGACTCCTTGGTGGCGCCGGGCATCACCACGCGATTGTCGCTGTTGTTCTTCGTGTTGCCGAACTGCAGCTTGTCGAACGGCACCTCGACCATCTTGGCGCCCATGCCGAGGAAGCCGCCGACCGAGATCACCGCATGCAGCGACTTGTCGCTGCCGATGATCAGGTCGTCGATGCTGCCGACCTTCTCGTCCTTGTCGTTGTAGACCGACGAACCGACGATCTTGCTGGTCCGCATGCCGCCGTCATCGGTCATGATGGGATTGCGGGACGCGGGGCCACCGGACGTGCTCCCCGTGGCGGCGGTGCTCGGAGAGCCGCTCGTGGCCGGGGTGCCCGTGGCCGCCGAACCGTGGCCGGACGTCTGGGCCATGGCCGGGAATGCGAGCGAGGCGGCGAGCATGAATGCCGCACCGGTCTTGAGCATGGAGTCCTCCTGAAATTCTGTGGACGTGGCGAGCGTTGCCACGTGCGGCTGGAACGGACCCGGCGGCGGGCGGTTCTGCTGGAAGCCTCGAACGCACGATATTGTTCCCAGCGAGAGCTGGAGTGGGCAGATTCGCACGCGCAGCAGCGAGAACTCTCGGCATCGCCACCCATGCGACACTTTTACGACGCGCGGGCCGGCACTCGCTCGAACACCACCACCGCTTCCACCCGCGCCGACCACACGAACTGATCGATCAGCCGCACCCCGCGCAGCGCGTAGCCCGCCATGCGGAGCTGGGCGGCGTCGCGCCCCAGGGCCGCCGGGTTGCAGGAGACGTAGACGACCCGGCGCACGCCGCTCGCCGCGATGGCCGGAAGCTGGGGACCGGCGCCGTCGAACGGGGGATCGAGCACGACGGCCGCCGCTCCCGCCAGTTCCTTTGCCTGCAGCGGCTGTCGCACGAGATCGCGGATCCCGATGGTGATGCGCCCTTCCAACCCGACCCGTCGCGCGGCACCGCGCAGCGCCATGGCCGCCGCCGGATCACCCTCCCAGGCGATCACGGCGGCTCGGCCGGCAAGCGCGAAGGTCAGCGTGCCGCTGCCGGCGTAGAGTTCGATGAGGCGTGCGCGTCCGGGCAGCGTCTCGGGCAGGCCTTCGAGCACTGCGGCGACGATCGCAGCCTCGCCCGTCGCGGTCGCCTGGAGGAAGCCGTTCGGCGGAAGCTCGACCGTGACGCCCGAGAGCGTGACGGCGGCCGGCCGAAGCTGCGCGGCAGGTTCGGGCGCGCCTGCTCCCTCCGCCCAGGTGATACGCGGCACCCCGTGCGCCCGCGCGAACCCGGCGAGCGCCTGGCGATCGGCCGGGGTGAGCGGCGCGTCGGTGCGCAGCAGCAGGTCCGGCCCGTCATCGACCAGGTTCGCGATCGCCGATCCCTGGCGGCGCAGGCCGGCAAGGCCGGCAAGCACCGCACGCAGCGGTGCAAGCAGCGCCACCAGCGGCGGGGCGAGCACGTGGCAGGTCGACAGGTCCACCACTTCCGCGCCGCGCAGCCGATGGAGGCCGAGGACGACACCCTGCGCCGTGCGGCGGATCGCGAGATCCATCCGCCGTCGCTTCCCGGGTCCGGAGGCGGCCGGGGGCTGCAGCGGGATCGTGTCATAGCCGGCGCGGCGGAGCGCCGTTTCGAGCTGGCCCGTCTTCCAGCCGAGATACGGATCCGCGCGCCAATGCTGCAGGGTGCAGCCGCCGCAGGTGCCGAAATGAATGCAGGGCGGCGTCACGCGATCGGGCGAGGGCGTGCGGATCGTCTCGGCCACGCCGCCCCAGCCGCCGGCCCGCGGCGCGGTCGGGCGGGCATGCACGGTCTCGCCGGGCAGGGTGAGCGGCACGAAGTACCGCGTGCCGTCGGGCCCCTGCGCGAGGCCGTCGGCCTCGGCGCCGAGTGCCGTGATGGACAGGTCGAGCGGGGCTGGCGGCGGAAGGGTGCGAGCGGGGCGCGCGGCGCGACCGCGCGCCCGGTCGCGGCTCATGCGCCGAAGGCGGAGAGCCCGGTCTGGGCGCGGCCCAGGATCAGCGCGTGCACGTCGTGCGTGCCTTCGTAGGTGTTCACCGTCTCCAGGTTCATCACGTGGCGGATCACGTGGTACTCGTCGACGATGCCATTGCCGCCGTGCATGTCACGCGCCATGCGGGCGATGTCGAGCGACTTGCCGCAGTTGTTGCGCTTGAGCAGGGAGATCATCTCCGGCGCGGCCTCGTGCTCGTCCATGAGGCGACCGAGCCGGAGGACGGCATGGAGGCCGAGGGTGATCTCGGTCTGCATGTCGGCGAGCTTCTTCTGGATGAGCTGCGTCGCCGCGAGCGGCTTGCCGAACATCTTGCGCTCGAGCGTGTAGGTGCGGGCGGCGTGCCAGCAGAACTCGGCGGCCCCCAGCGCGCCCCAGGCGATGCCGTAGCGGGCGTTGTTGAGGCAGGAGAACGGGCCGCGCAGCCCCTTCACGCCGGGAAGCTGGTTCTCGGCCGGGACGAACACGTCCTGCATCATGATCATGCCGGTGGTCGAGGCGCGCAGCGAGAACTTGCCCTCGATCTTCGGCGTGGTCAGGCCCTTCATCCCGCGTTCCAGGATGTAGCCGCGGATGTCGCCGGCATCGTCCTTCGCCCACACGACCATGACGTCGGCGAGGGGGGAGTTGGTGATCCAGGTCTTGGACCCGTTCAGCACGAAGCCGCCGTCCACCGCCTTGGCGCGGGTGCGCATCGACGCGGGGTCGGAGCCGGCATCGGGTTCGGTCAGGCCGAAGCAGCCGACGAACTCGCCGCTGCGCAGCTTGGGCAGGAACTTCTGGCGCTGCTCCTCCGACCCGAAGGCGTAGATCGGGAACATCACCAGGGAGGACTGGACGGAGAAGGCGCTGCGGTAGCCGCTGTCGACGCGCTCCACCTCGCGGGAGATCAGGCCGTAGGAGACGTAGTTGACGCCGGCGCAGCCATAGCCCTCGAGCGTGGCGCCCAGGAAGCCCATCTCGCCCATCTCGTTCATGATGGAGCGGTCGAAGCTCTCGGTGCGGAAGCCCTGCAGCACGCGGGGGAACAGCTTCTCCTGGCAGTACTCGCGTGCGGCGTCGCGGATGGCGCGCTCGTCTTCCGAGAGCTGGCCGTCGAGGCGCAGCGCGTCGTCCCACTGGAACGGGGTGAAGCGGCTGGCGGGGCGTGCGGGGGCGTCGTTCATGCCTCGGTCTCCGTGTCGTGCATGGGGCGGCGGCTGCGGAAGGGCAGTTGCATGAAGGCCGGCACGTCGTCGCCGAAGCCCAGCACCGCCGGTCCCAGGTCTTCCTCGCGCCGGCCGCGGTCGCGCCGGCCGTCGTCGCGTCGGCTGTCGCTGCGGCGGGTATCGTCGCGGCGCGGCTCGTCTCGCCGCGCTTCGTTGCGGCGGCTGTCGTCGCGGCGGGGCTCGTCGCGACGCCCGTCCTCGCGACGGAACTCGTCACGGCGACCCTCGCTGCGGCGTGGCTCGTCGCGGCGGCGGCGGTCCCGATCGGCGTCGCGTTCCCGCGCCGGGGCCGGAGCCGGTTCGCCCTCCGGCGCACGTGCCGTGCGCTCCGGCTGCGGCGCGCGGTCGTGGTCTGGCCGGGGGCCACGGTCGTGGTGCGGCCGGGGGCCGCGATCGTGTGCCCCGCGCTCGTCGTCGCGTCGCTCGCGGGCACCGCGTTCGGGGGCGCCACGGCCCTCCGGCTTGCGCTTCGCCCCGCCACGGCCGCGGCGCCTGCGGCCGTCATCCTCGGCCCAGTCGACCGGATCGAGCCCTTCCACCACCACGGGCGGGATCGGGTGGCCGATCAGCTTCTCGATCGCCTCCACCGCCAACCGGTCCTCCGGCTGGGAGATGGTGAAGGCGTGGCCCTGCAGCCCGGCGCGGCCGGTGCGGCCGATACGGTGGACGTAGTCCTCGGCATGGTGCGGCACGTCGAAATTGAACACGTGCGACAGGCCGCCGATGTCGATGCCGCGTGCGGCGACGTCGGAGCAGACCAGGAGCTGCAGCGCGCCCGCCTTGAACCGCTCCAGCGTCGAGAAACGCACGGACTGCGCCATGTCGCCATGCAGTGCGCCGGCGCTGAACCGGTGCTTGGTCAGCGACTTGTAGAGGATGTCGACGTCGCGCTTCCGGTTGCAGAAGATCAGTGCGTTCTGCACCTTCTCTGTGCGGATCAGCCGGCGCAGCGCCTCGCGCTTGTCGTGTTCGGCGACCAGCACCAGCCCCTCGGTGATCGTGGTCGCGACCGAGGCAGGGCGGGAGACCGAGATCTGCTTCGGGTCCTGCAGGAACGCGTCGGCCAGCCGGCGGATCTCGGGACCCATCGTGGCCGAGAAGAACAGCGTCTGCCGGTTGCGCGGCAGCAGGGAGACGATCCGCTCCACGTCCGGGATGAACCCCATGTCGAGCATGCGGTCGGCTTCGTCGATCACCAGGATGCGGGTGTCGGTCAGCAGCATCGAGCCGCGTTCGAACATGTCGATCAGGCGGCCGGGCGTGGCGATCAGCACGTCCACGCCGCGCATCAGCACGTCCTTCTGGTCGGACATGCTCTCGCCGCCGATGATCAGCGCGTGCGTCAGCTTCAGGTACTTGCCGTACTGGACGAAGTTCTCTGCCACCTGCAGGGCGAGTTCGCGGGTCGGCTCCAGGATCAGGCTGCGCGGCATGCGGGCGCGGGCGCGGGAGCCGGCCAGGATGTCGAGCATCGGCAGGGTGAAGCCGGCCGTCTTGCCCGTGCCGGTCTGTGCGACGCCCATGACGTCGCGCCCCATCAGCACGTAGGGGATCGCCTGTTCCTGGATGGGCGTCGGATGGCGATAGCCCATGTCGGCGATGGCGCGCAGCACCGGGTCCGACAGGCCGAGATCGGCGAAGACGGGGCGCGGCGGTTCCGCCGGGGCCTCGTCGTCCTGCTCCGCCGCCGCGTCCGCATCAATCGGCTGGGCGGGCGCGTCCGCGGCGATCGGCTCGACCGCGGCCGGTGCGTCGGCCGCCGCGGTGGCTGAGGGCTCGATCGGGGCCGGCGTCAGGTCGGACGGGGGCGGAGTGGCGGTGTCGGTTGCCGGGGGCGCCTCGGTCACCGGGGTCGTCCCGGTGAACGCTGCGGGCTCCGCGGCGAGAGGTGCGTCCCCGGTCGGTGCAACCGCGTCGGTCGCGTCCGCGGAGGGGGTGGGCGCCGCGTCAACGCCCGCCACGGCCGCGTCCGTCATGGTCGCGTCAGGCGCGCGCTCGTCCGCCGGGGCCTCGGTCGCAGCCGAGGCCTCGGACGGAGCTGCCAACGGGGCTTCGGAACTGCTCGCGACGGGGCCGGACGGCAGTTCGGCCGCCGCTTCGCGCGTCGCATCGAGCGGCAGCGCGGATTGCGCGACGCGTCCGCCGGCCGCGTCCTCCGTCCCCGTCGTGCCGCGCCGCGGCTTGCGGGTGCGCGGCGTGCCGGTGCCGGCGGCCCGGCGCGCGCGCGGGCTGGCCGTGGCGGCATCATCCGTCGAAGCGGCGGGCGCGGCGTCGTCCGTCGTGGCAGCCGGTTCAGCGGTCGAGGATACGGCCGCCGCGGCGGCATCGCCGGTGCCTGTCGCGTCGGCGCCTGCCGCTGCCGCGTCGTCCTTGGCGGCGCGTGTCGTCCGCTTGGCCGTCTTGCGGGTCGTCTCCGCGCTGGCCTTGCGCGTCGTTCCGGCGGCCGCCTTGCGGGTCGCCGCGGTGCCGCGCGCTGCGCGCGGGCGCTTAGCCGGCTTGGCATCCCCCGCATCGCCCGCCAGCAGATCCGCGGCCGGCTCCGTCCCGGTCGCGGCACCACCCGGCCCTTCGCCGGCCTCGGCGGAAGCGTGCGGCTGCTCCGCGGCGTTGGGCGACGCGGAAGCGCCGGCGTCGTCCTGCGGAACGTGGTCGGTCGGGTCCGCCGGGGCGGTCGTGCTATCGGTCAATTCGGGTCCAGTCGAGTGGCTGGCCGCGGCCAAGCCGCAGCATTCGCGCGTGTCGCGAGAGGCGCGGAGGCGCGCACAACGAGCCGCATATCCCGGCTGGCGTCAGGAAAGTCAACCACCAAAGGGTGCGGCGAAGCCGTTTCGACGTCCTGCAGCTTGCCGCCGGTCGCGGCGTTTGACGTAGTTTGGCACGCCATCACTGGAAATCCAGGTCCGCGTTCCGAACTTTCCGATGCCGAGGCATAGTCGCACCGTCCTCGGCATCCCGCCGCGTCGTTCCCACCGGAGACCCGCCGCCATGCGCCGCATCGTCCCGCCACTGGCCCTTGCCGGCCTGCTGCTCTCGTCGTGGGCCGTATCCTCCCCGGCCGCGGCGCGGGTGTATTTCGGCGTCGGCGTGGGCGTCCCCTGGCTCCCGCCACCGGTCTACTACCCGCCGCCTCCGGTGTATTATCCGCCGCCGGTGTACTACGCACCGCCCCCGCCGGTCGTCTACACGCCCCCGCCCGTGAATTACGCGCCCCCGCCCGCGCCACCGACCGCCAATGGCGGCCGGCAGAGCTGCATGGCCGGCGCCTATGTCTGCCCCATGGAACGCCCCGTGCCCGCCGGCAGCAGCTGCTACTGCACCGGCAACAACGGCGGCCGCGTCTGGGGACAGGCCAACTGATGACCGAAGACCGAAGCCCCCCCGATCAGTCCCCTGGTGCCTCCCCGGAAGCCGACAACCCCCGCGCCCCCGACACGCCGCAAACCACGGTCGCACGGCACATCGAAGACTACGCGCTGATCGGCGACTGCCATTCCGCCGCGCTGGTCAGCCGCGACGGGTCGCTCGACTGGCTCTGCTGGCCGCGCTTCGACTCCCCCGCCTGTTTCGCCGCCCTGCTCGGCAGCACCGACAACGGACGCTGGCGGATCGCCCCGCAGGCGGACCCGACCCGCGTCAGCCGCCGCTACTGGCCCGACACGATGATCCTGGAGACGCTGTTCGAGACGGCCGATGGCAGCGTCGCGCTGATCGACTTCATGTCGCCCAGCCAAGCGGCCGTGGTGCGCATCGTGGAGGGACGGTCCGGGCAGGTCGCCCTGACGCTGGAACTCGCACTGCGCTTCGAATACGGCTCCGCCGTGCCCTGGGTGACCAGGCTGAACCATGGCAGCGGGCTGCTCGCGGTCTGCGGGCCGGACCAGGTGGTGCTGCACACCGACGTGCCGCTGCAGGGCCGCGGCATGAGCACGGGCGCCGACTTCACCGTGAAGGCGGGGGAGCGCGTCTGCTTCAGCTTGGCGCACGGCTCCTCCCACCTGCCGCCCCCGACCCCGCCCGATGCGCGCCAGGCGCTTTGCGAGGCGGAGGCGTTCTGGACCGATTGGACGGCCCGATGCACCTACCGGGGCCGATGGCCGGAGGCGGTGCGCCGCTCGCTGCTGACGCTGAAGGCGCTGACCTATGCCCCCACCGGCGGCATCGTCGCCGCCCCCACCACGTCGCTGCCCGAACAGTTCGGCGGCAGCCGGAACTGGGACTACCGGTTCTGCTGGCTGCGCGATGCGACCTTCACCCTGATGGCGCTGATGCATGCGGGCTTCAGGGAAGAGGCGGAGGCCTGGGGCGCCTGGCTCCGCCGGTCCGTCGCCGGCACGCCCGCCCAGGTGCAGACGCTGTACGGCCTCGCCGGAGAGCGCTGGCTGATGGAGTGGGAGGTTCCCTGGCTGGACGGCTACCAGGGGGCGCGGCCCGTGCGCGTCGGCAACGCCGCCTCCACGCAGCTCCAGCTCGACGTCTACGGGGAGCTGATGGATGCGCTCTTCCAGGAGGTCGAGGCCGGCCTCGTGCGGCCGAGCGCGAGCTGGCCGCTGCAGCGGGCGCTGGTGGAACATCTGGAGAAGCTGTGGCTGCAGCCGGACGAGAGCATCTGGGAGGTCCGCGGCGGCGCGCAGAACTTCACCTTCTCCAAGGCGATGTGCTGGGTGGCGCTGGACCGCGCGATCCGCTCCGCCGAGACGCACCACCTGACCGCGCCGCTGCCCCGCTGGCGGACGCTGCGCGACACGATCCACAAATCCGTCTGCGAGCGCGGCTTCAACACGGAGAAGAACAGCTTCACCCAGGTCTATGGCGGGGAGGCGCTGGACGCGAGCCTGCTGCTGCTGCCGCTGGTGGGCTTCCTGCCGCCGGACGACCCCCGCATCCAGGGCACCGTCGCCGCGATCGGGCGGGAGCTGATGCAGGACGGGCTGATCATGCGCTACCGCACGCATGAGACCGCGGACGGCCTGCCGCCCGGCGAGGGCGTCTTCCTCGCTTGCAGCTTCTGGTACGTGGACAACCTCGTGCTGCAGGGACGCCATGCCGAGGCGGAAGCGCTGTTCGAGCGGCTCCTCGGCCTGTGCAACGACGTCGGCCTGCTCGCCGAGGAATACGACCCGCATGCCAAGCGCCAGCTCGGCAACTTCCCGCAGGCCTTCTCCCATCTCGCGCTGATCAACAGCGCGGTGAACATCGCCAACCACCACCAGGGGCCGGCGCATCGGCGGCCCAGCGGCAGTTCGGAGGCTCCCGCCGACGGGGACTGAGCCTTGCCGGCGCCGCACGGAGGCGCTGGTATGCCGCAAACGGACACGGAGGAGCGATCCATGGCGCGGCTCGAGGGCAAGGTCGGCATCATCACCGGCGCGGCATCCGGCATCGGCGCGGCGACGGCGCGGGTGCTGGCGCGCGAGGGGGCGAAACTCGTCCTGACCGACCTCGACGATGCCGCGGGCGAGGCGCTGGCGGGGGAGATCGGCGGCACCTACCTGCACCACGACGTCACCGACGAGGCAGGTTGGCCCGCCGTGATCGCTGCCGCCGAACGGTTCGGGCGGCTCGACATCCTGGTCGCCAATGCGGGGATCGGCATCATGGGGCCGGCGATCGAGATGTCGCTGGCCGACTGGCGCAAGCAGATGGCGATCAACGTCGACGGCGTGTTCCTGACCGTGAAGTTCGGCATCCCGGCGATGCGCCGGTTCGGCCATGGCGGGTCGATCGCGATGCTGTCCTCGGTGGCCGGGCTGCGCGGGTCGGCCGGGCTCGCCGGCTACAGCGCGACCAAGGGCGCGGTGCGGCTGTTCGCCAAGTCGATGGCGCTGGAATGCGCCCAGGCCGGGGACGGCATCCGGGTGAACTCGGTACATCCCGGGATCATCGCGACGCCGATCTGGGAGAAGATCCCGGCCGGCCGCAGCAACGCCCCGCTCGATCCGCACAAGATCGCCGAGGCGTCGGTGCCGCTGGGCGTTGCCTCCGGCCCGGAGGACATCGCGGAGGGCATCCTGTATCTCGCCTCCGACGCCGCGCGGCACGTGACGGGATCGGAACTCGTGATCGACGGGGGAATGACCGCCGGGCGGGTGAGCAGACTGCAGGGATGAGTCGATTCCAGCTGCGCCGGGAGGCCCCGCATGCCCAAGCCCCGAGCCGGTCGCGGGGCGGGGCAGATGGATGGTGCGCCTGAGCTTGCTCTTGTGACACTCGGTGCTATATTTTCTCTCGTCCTCAGCGTCGGCGGCGAGGCGTGCAGGTCTTCAAGAACACGTCGTTCGCTCGGTTTGCGCGGAAGGCGCGCATAGCGGATTCAGCCTTGTGCGCTGCGATCGCCGACGTCTCGCGAGGCCTGGTCGATGCCGACCTCGGCGGGGGCGTCGTCAAGCAACGAATCGCGCGGCAGGGTGGCGGAAAGTCCGGCGGGTTCAGAACGATCATCCTGTTCCGGATCGGTGAGCGAGCATTCTTCGTCCATGGGTTCGCGAAGAACGAACAGGACGACATCCGCGACGACGAGTTGGCGGCGTTCAAGCTTCTGGCCGCGGAGCTCCTTGCCTACGATGCCGACGATCTGGCGAAGGCGGTCGCGAACGGTACGTTGCTGGAGGTGGAATGCACGTGAAGAAGCAATATCGCAGTCGCGTGATGGCATCCATCCACGAAACGGCCGAAGGTCTGCATGCGGCCGGCGTGATGGACAAGCAGACGATGCGGACGTTCGATGCGGCCTGCCTGACTCCCGTCCGGCCTCTGAGTGCGGCCGAAATCCGCGCCCTCCGAGAGCGTGAGGGGGCGAGCCAGGCAGTGTTCGCCCGCTATCTCAACGTGACGACCGGCCTCGTCAGCCAGTGGGAAAGAGGCGAGAAGCATCCGCAGGGGGCGTCGCTCAAACTTCTCTCGCTCGTCGCGAGGCACGGGCTGGACACCGTCGCCTGACACGCTCTCGGTCTGCTCCGGCGCTGGTGCGCGGCGCGGGCCGGATGGATGAACGGGTCTGGTGCTTCGCCGGGGCCGAAGCCGCGGCTAAGCTTCCTCCCCTTTGCGGAACGGCGATTCCTCCGCGAGCCCGGCCATTTCCGCCAGCACGCCCGGCCGCTCCTCCGCGAGGAAGTTCCTGACGGCGCGGCGCAGGCCGGAATGCGCGATCCAATGGGCCGAGTAGGTGGGCTTCGGCAGATAGCCGCGCTGGATCTTGTGCCGACCTTGCGCGCCCGCCTCCACGCGTTGCAGCCCGTGGTCGATCGCCCACTCGATCGCGCGATAGTAGCAGAGCTCGAAATGCAGGAACGGCCAGTCGCCGCGGCATCCCCAGTTCCGGCCATACAGCGCGTCGCTGCCGGCGAGGTTCAGCGCGCCCGCCACCGGCTTGTTGCCGTTCTCGGCGAACATGAGCACGACGCGTGAGCCCAGCCGCTCCCCCAGCAGGGAGAAGAAGCGGCGGGTCAGGTAGGCGGAGCCCCATTTGCGGTCCACCGTCGACTGGTAGAACCGGTAGAACGCATCCCAATGCGCCTCGGTGATCTCGGAGCCGGACAGGGCGCGGAACGTCAGGCCGGCGGCGTTGGCGTCCCGCCGCTCCCGCCGGAGCACCTTGCGCTTGCGGGAGGAGAGGTCGCCCAGGAAATCCTCGAAGCTCGCATAGCCCCGGTTTTCCCAGTGGAACTGCATGCCGAGGCGCTGGAGCCAGCCGGCCTCGCCCAACCCCTCCCACTCCTCCTCGGTGCAGAAGGTGACGTGGACGGAGGAGAGGTCGTGCGCCTGGCAGGCCTGTTCCAGCGCGTTGGCGAGCGCCGCGATCGGCACGCCCGCGTCCGGCCGGCGCAGCAGCCGGGGACCGGGCACCGGGCTGAACGGGGAGGCGACCTGGAGTTTCGGGTAGTAGGAGCCGCCCGCCCGTTCCAGCGCATGCGCCCAGCCGTGGTCGAAGACGTATTCGCCGTAGCTGTGCGACTTCGCGTACATCGGCGCGACCGCGAGCAGCCGCCCGTCCTCCCCCCGGAGCGCCGCGTGCTGCGGCAGCCACCCGGTGCGGGCGGACGCGGAGCCGCTATCCTCGACCGCGCTCAGGAAGGCGTGGCTGACGAAGGGATTGTCGCGACCGGCGCAGGCATCCCAGGCATCCGCGTCGATCTCGCCGATGGAGGCGTGCAGCGTGAGCGTCAGGGTGGCGGCGCCGTCGGGCATTCCCCGAGCTTACGCGATCTCGAACATTCCCTCCACTTCGACCGAGGCGTCGGCCGGCAGGGAGGGCACGCCGATCGTGGTCCGCGCGTGGCGTCCGGCGTCCCCGAACACGGCGACGGCGAGGTCGGAGGCGCCGTTCATGACGAGGGCGTGCTGGTTGAACTCCGAAGGGGCGGCGACGAAGCCACCCAGGCGCACGACTCGTTTCACCCGGTCGAGGTCGCCGTCGCACGCCGCCTTGAGATGCACGAGTACGTTGATGAAGCAGAGCCGCGCCGCCTCCTTGGCCTTCTCGACCGACACGCCCCAGCTCACCTTCCCGGTGATGGCGATCTTGCCGTCGATCGCGGGCACCTGGCCGGAGACGACCACCAGGTTGCCGGTGACCACGTAGGGCACGTAGTTGGCGATCGGCTGCATGGGCGTGGGCAGCGTGATCCCGAGTTCGGCGAGCTTGGCTTCGACGCGACCGGCCATGTGTGCGGGCTCCTGACGGTGAGGGGGGCCAGTCTACACCGCCCGCGCCGGGGAGACAGAGAGGGGTGAGGGGGATCGGATCGGGCGCCGCGCAGGGGGGCGGACGCTCGCGGCACCGGGCGGCGGCGCACGAGACCGTCGGCCGGCCGGAAGCCCCGACCGTTGCGTCTCGCGCCCAACTTGACCCGGCGACGCTTCGCGAACAGGGTGCCGGCCCCATGAGCACCTATGTCGTGGATTACGAAGATGCCGTCCGGCCGGAGTGGATCGACTCGAACGGACACATGAACCTCGCCTATTACGTCGTGGCGTTCGACCACGCGACCGACAGGCTCTACACCGCGCTCGATATCGGCGACGCCTATCGGGAAGCCAGCAATTTCTCCTGCTTCACGGCCGAGACGCACACGCTCTACGAGCGGGAACTCCTGCTGGGCGAGAAGCTGATCGTGCGCAGCTATCTGTTGGGCGCGGACGCCAAGCGGGTCCACTACTTCCACGAGATGTTCCACGCCGAGAGCGGCCAGCGCGCCGCGGCGCAGGAGCTGCTCGCGCTGCACATCGACATGCGGATCCGCAGGGTGGCCCCGTTCCCGGCGGAGCGTCAGGCGGCGCTCGCCGCGGCGGTCGCGCGGTGGCGCCCGGCGGAGCTGCCGAAGGGGGCCGGCCGGAAGATCGCGCTGCCGGGCTAGCCGGCGCGGCGCCCGTCCGGCCCGCCGCAGCGAACCGGCGCCCGTCCGCGCTGCCTGGCCCGCGGCAGGCGCCCCCCTGGCTTCACCCGGCGGACCGGGCTGGACAAGACCTCCCCGCTTCAGCAGAACGACGCGCCGACCGATCGGCCTGACAGCCTCGCAGGAGAAGCGGACCGCGCCGATGATGTATTTCAGCCGCCTGAAGACCGCCGTGATCCTCGGCGTCTGCCTTCTGGGCCTGCTGCTCTGCGTGCCGAACCTGATGCCCGCCCCGGTCTCCTGGCTGCCGTGGCGGCAGGTGCATCTCGGCCTCGACCTGCGCGGCGGCAGCTACCTGCTGTTGGAAGTCGACATGAAGGCGGTCATCAAGGAGCGGCTGGACGGCCTGCTCGACGGCGTCCGACAGGCGCTCCGGCCGGGGCAGATCTTCTACCAGACGCTCGAGGCGCAGCCCGACCGGAACCGCATCCTGCTGCGCCTGCGTGACCCGGCGCGCACCGCCGATGCCATGGCCGCGCTGCAGCCGCTGACCGCCAGCAGTACGGGCGCCAGCACGCCGGATCTCGACCTCGCCTCCAATCCCGACGGGACGATCACCCTCACGCTCTCCCCGGTCGCGCTCAATGCCCGCGCCGCCTCGGCCGTGCAGC
Source organism: Rhodospirillales bacterium 69-11 (assembly GCA_001898425.1). Classification (GTDB taxonomy): domain Bacteria; phylum Pseudomonadota; class Alphaproteobacteria; order Acetobacterales; family Acetobacteraceae; genus Rhodopila. Next base: position 11,925 of record MKTV01000085.1, on the reverse strand, counting down.
AGTCGATCGAGATCGTGCGGCGGCGGATCGATGAGACGGGCGTCGTGGACCCCCAGATCGCCCAGCAGGGGGAGGGGCGCATCGTCGTCCAGCTTCCCGGGATCGAGGACCCGAACCGGGTCAAGCAGCTCCTGGGCAAGACCGCGCACATGACCTTCCGGCTGGTGGACGAGACCGCCAATCCGCTGGGGAACGGGCCGCCGCCGCCGGGTGACGAATACCTGCCGATGCAGGACAACCCGGCCCAGAAGCTCGCGGTGCGCAAGCGGGTGGACGTGGACGGCGCCGACCTCACCGATGCCCGCGCCGGCACCAACCCGCAGACCAACGAATGGGTGGTGAACTTCACCTTCAACGCCGTGGGCGGGCGCAAATTCGCCGACATCACCCGGGCGAACGTCAACCACCGCTTCGCCATCGTGCTGGACGACAAGATCATCTCCGCCCCCGTGATCCGGGAGCCGATCACCGGCGGGCGCGGGCAGATCAGCGGCAACTTCACCGCCGCCTCGGCTAACGACCTGGCCGTGCTGCTGCGCGCCGGCGCCCTGCCGGCACCGCTGACCGTGGTGGAGGAGCGCAGCGTCGGCCCCGAACTCGGCGCCGACTCGATCCGCGCCGGCGCGATCTCGCTGGCCGTCGGCTTCCTCCTGGTGGTCGCCTTCATGGCCGTGTTCTACGGGCTGTTCGGCTGGTTCGCGAACCTCTGCCTGGTGGTGAACCTGATCCTGATGCTGGCACTGATGTCGCTGCTGGAGGCGACGCTGACCCTGCCCGGCATGGCGGGAATCCTGCTGACCCTGGGCATGGCGGTCGACGCCAACATCCTGATCAACGAACGCGTGCGGGAGGAGCAGAAGAACGGCCGCCCGCCGCTCGCCGCGCTGGAGCACGGGTTCACCCGCGCCTACTCGACGATCTTCGACAGCAACGCCACCGCCTTCCTCGCGCATGTCATGCTGTTCGCCTTCGGCTCCGGCCCGGTGCGCGGCTTCGCGGTGACGATCACCGTCGGCATCGTCACCACCCTGTTCACCGCCTGGATGTGCACCCGCCTGCTGGTCTCGCGCTGGTATGTCGCGACCCGGCCGCGGCTGCTTCCGGTCTGAGGCGACGCCCATGTTCATGAAGCCCAGCATCCGCCTCGTCCCGGACAAGACCAACATCCACTTCATGCGCGGCCGCTTCATGGGGCTCGCGGTGTCGGCGGTGCTCTCGCTCGCCTCGGTGGTGCTGTTCTTCCATCCCGGCCTCAACCTCGGGATCGACTTCTCGGGCGGCGTGATCATGCAGGTCCGCACCGAGGGGCCGGCCGACTTCACCCAGATCCGCGCCGCGCTGGCGTCCGAACACATCGCCGAACAGGGGGTGCAGCGCTTCGGCGACGCGTCGGAGGTGCTGATCCGCCTGGGCGCGCAGCAGGGCGAGAACGGCACGCAACAGGCGGTGGCGCGCGTCCGGACCGCGCTCGAGAAGTCGGTGCCCGGCGCCAAGATCGTCCGCACCGACGCGGTCGGCGCCTCCGTCTCCAAGGAGCTGTTCCGCAACGGCCTGCTGGCACTCGGCATCTCGCTGCTGATGATCCTGGTCTACATCTGGTTCCGCTTCGAGTGGCAGTTCGCGATCGGCGCCGTCGTCACGCTGATCCTGGACGTCACCAAGGCGATCGGCTTCCTCGCGGTCACGCGCATCGAGTTCGACCTCGTGATGGTGGCGGCGATCCTGACCATCCTGGGCTACTCCACGAACGACAAGGTCGTGGTGTATGACCGGGTCCGGGAGAACCTCCGCAAGTACAAGACCATGCCGCTGCGCGACCTGATCGACCTGTCGATCAACGAGACGCTGAACCGCACCCTGGGCACCTCCATGACGGTGTTCCTGGCGAGCCTGCCGCTGGCGCTGTTCGGCGGCGAGTCGATCTCGGGCTTCGCCTGGGTGATGCTGTTCGGCATCGTGGTCGGCACCTCCTCCTCGATCTTCATCGCCGCGCCCATCCTGCTGTTCCTGGGGGAGCACCGGTTGCGGCGCGATGCCGCGGCGCCGCCGCCCGCGCCGGCGACGGGGAAGACCAGCCCCGCGCCCCGCCCCGCGCCGCGCTCATGACCGGCTACGTCGCCCGCCACCCATGATCTCGCGGCGCGCCGCACTGGTCGGAGTGGCCCTGCTCGCGGGCATGCCCGCCGCACGCGCCACGACCCGCATGACCCTGATGGTCGGCACGAAGCCGGGGACCCCGCTGGACGGGATCTGCCGCGCCTTCGCCCCGTTCCTGGCGCAGCGTCTCGACGACACCGACATCGCCGTCCGCAACCTGCCGGGCGAGTCCGGGCTGCTCGCCCTCGAGACGCTGGCGGAAGCGGCCCCGGATGGGACGGCCGCCGGCTGGATCAGCGCCCCGACCCTGCCGGCCCGCATGGTCGACCATGCCGCCGACGGTCTGCTCGACCGGCTCACCCTGATCGGCGCGATCGAGCGGGAGCCGATCGCCTTCGTCTCTCCCGTCGCTGCGCCGCTCGACTCCGTGCAGGACATCATCCGCCGCGCCGCCGAGGACGCCGACGCGGTGCCGATCGGCACGCCCGCCGCGGGCAGCCCGCCGCACCTCGCCGCGCTGCGGCTGCAGCTGCTGACCCGGACGCGGCTGAACATCGTCACCTTCCCCTCGGCCGCGGCGGCCCGCCAGGCGGTGATCGCGGGCAACGTGGCCGCCGCCGCCCTGGGCCTGTCGGACGCGATCGGGGCGTTGCGGGACGACAAGCTGGCCGGCATCGGGATCGCCGCGCGCACCCGCGCCGGCATGCTGCCCGACCTGCCGGTGCTGAACGAGGCGGGCGTGCCGCTCTCGGCCACCATCCGCCGCGGCCTCGCCGTGCCCGCGCGCGTGCCGGAGCCCACGGTCCAACGCCTCTCCCAGGCCCTGCGGGCGATCGCGGCGGATCCGGCGTTCCGCGCGCAGGCCGACGAGACGGGGTTCCTGGCCACCTGGATCGACGGGCCGGCCTGGACCGCGCAAATCAGGGCGGAGCGGCAGGAACTCGCAAAGCTCTGGGCCACCGAACCGTGGCTGCACGCCGGGGGCGGATGAGGCCGGTTCGCCGGCGCCGCGAGAGGAGCGTCCGCGCGACCGGACGGCGACGCCGCCGCGCCGCCGCTACTTCACTCGCTTGTACCCCGGCGGAATGCCGAACAGGGAGTCCGGCTGCGGCTTGATCGAGAGGTCGGTCAGCCAGGCACGGTGATGCACGTTGCGGCCGTAGACTCCGTCGTCATAGACCCGCTTCAGCATGATCCCGTCATCCGCGAGCCAGTAGAAACCCGCGGCATTCAGCGCCCCGTCGTCGCCGAACGCGTATTTGGTCGCCCGCATCCCGTCGACGCGCTCCACGCCCATCCGATGCGCGCCGCTCATGGCGACCGTGCGCGCGACGAAGCGACGGTACAGCTCGTCGTCCATCGGCATCACGAGGTAGGTCCGGTTGGCCATGAGCACCACCTGGGACTGCGTCGTGAAGTCCAGGATGGTGATGGCGAAGCCGGGACCGTGCTCGATGCGCAGCTTGCCGGGAGGCGTGTAGAAGATCTTCTCACGCGTGCGCAGCGCCCCGGTCTCATGCACCGCCACGGCGGAGAACGCGACCTTCGGCAGCACCAGGTCGTCGAACGCCAGCGCCGGCCCGATCATCATCCGGCCGAACGTGAGCATGACCAGCAGCGCGAGCACCGACCGCATGGGACCGACCCATTGTTGCATGTTCCCATCATCAAGAGCGCGGCCGGCGGCGCGGGTCAACGCGCTCCGGGAATCTTGATCGGACGCAGCCGGTGGAACACGACGCGCTGCGTCTCCTCCTGCTTCATGCGCGCACGCACCGCGAGGAGATCCTTCCACCCGACATAGCCCACGAGCCGTCCGTCCGTGCGGCCGACCACGGGCAGGCGCGCGACGTTGGCCGCCATCATCCGCTCGATCAGCCCGTCCAGATACTCGTCCGGGTAGGCCACCGCAGGCCGGTGCCCCGCCAGCAGCTCACGCAGCGTGAGCCGCCGATGCCGGCCGGCGCGACGCCAGGCCAGCACGGCCGGCGGATCCACCACCCCCAGCATCCGCCCATCCTCCTCCAGCACCGGAAAGCTCGGGTGCCGGGTGGTGGGGGAGGTCAGATGCGCCGCCACCTGGTGTAGCGTCATCGTGGCGGGCAACGTCTCGACCGACGTGGCCATCACCTCCTGCACGCGCATCAGGGTGAACGGGTCCACGCGGTACTCCCGCGCGAGATGGTGGCCGCGCCGTGCCACCTTCTCGGTCAGGATGGAGCGGCGCATCAGCAGCACGGTCACGAGATGCGCCGTCACGCAGGCAGCGATCAGCGGAAGCAGGACATGGGTGTCGCCGGTGAGTTCGACCGCGAAGAAGGTGGCGGTGAGCGGCGAGCGCATGGTGCCGCCCATCGTCGCGCACATGGCGAGCAGCGGCCAGAAACCCGCCGGTTCGGTGGGCAGGAACCCCGTCGACACCGCCCCGAGCGCACCACCCATGATGAGGAGGGGGGCGAGCACGCCGCCCGATGTGCCGGACCCGAGCGCCACGGCCCAGATCACCGCCTTGGCGACGAGCAGCAGCAGGGCCGAGGCGGGCAGGATGCCGCCATGCAGCATCTGCGCGATGTTGCCGTATCCGACGCCGAGGGCGCGTGGCTCCAGCAGTCCGCCCAGTCCGACCACGATGCCGCCCAGCGCCGGCCACCACATCCAGTGGATCGGCAGGTGCTGGAACGCGTCCTCGCAGGCATAGACCAGCCGGGTCAGCACGCCGGACAGCAGCCCGGAGAGCAGGCCGATCAGCACCCAGCACCCGAGGCCGATCGGCGTGATGGCGATCTCACCGGAGAACGGGAACAGCGGCGCCGGCATGTGCAGGGCGGAGCGCTCCACGGCCGCGACGATGGCGGCGACGGCGACCGGGACGAAGCTGCGCGGGCTCCATTCGAACAGCAGCAACTCGACCGCGAGCAGAATGGCCGCGATCGGCGTGCCGAACACGGTGGTCATCCCGGCCGCCGCGCCGGCGACCAGCAGCGTCTTCCGCTCGCTGTCGCTGACCGGCAGCAACTGCGCCAGCAGGGAGCCGATCGCGCCCCCGGTCATGATGATCGGCCCTTCGGCACCGAACGGCCCGCCGCTGCCGATGGCGATCGCCGAGGAGAGCGGCTTGAGGATCGCGACCTTCAGCCCAAGCCGCGAGCGGCCGAGGAGGATCGCCTCGATCGCCTCCGGGATACCGTGGCCGCGGATCTTCTCGCTGCCATAGCGCGCCATCAGCCCGACGATCAGTCCGCCCACCACCGGGACCGCGACGGCGGCCAGGCCGAGGGGCGAGGCCGAGAGCGGCAGGTCGGTCAGGCTGAACCGTCCGAAATAGGCCAGGTTGGTCGCGACGCGGATCAGCGCCAGCAGGCCCAGCCCCGCAAGCACCCCGGCGCTGCCGGTGACCACGGCGAAGCCGGAGATCAGCAGCACCCGGGGGCTGGTGGTGAAATCCCCCAGGTGGCGGATACCCTCGGCGAGGGCGTGCGCCGCCCCCCTGGCGCGGCTTTGCGGCAGCGTCGTGCTCACGGCCTTCCTGTGCTCCCAAGCGGATGGAGCGGCGCGCGCGCGCACCGCGTGTCGCTATGAATGTCGTGACACGATATATTTCTGGCAAGACCCAAGGAGACCATCCGGATGGCGCACTCCCGTCCCGTGCGTTCGACCCCGCGGGCGTCTGAACCCTCGGCGGTGCCGGAAGGCGCCCCGTCGCCCGCGACATCCGCCGCGCGGGACTCCGCGACATCACCCGCGCACGGCCCCGCGACGCTCACCGCGCGTGACTATCGGACGCTGGCGGAGTTTCGTTACCTGCTGCGCCGCTTCCTCGCCTTCAGCGAGACGGCGGCGAAGGACGCGGGACTCACCCCGCGCCAGCACCAGGCGTTGCTCGCCATCAAGGGGTTCGGCGGGGAGGAGCCGGTCGCGATCCAGGACCTCGCCGAACGGCTGGGCGTCCAGCACCACAGCGCGGTCGAGCTGGTCGACCGGCTCGCGGAGGCGGGTCTGCTCGACCGGCGGGCCGATCCGGTGGACCGGCGGAAGGTGCGGCTGGTCCCGACCGCAGCGGCCGAACGCCACCTCGCCACGCTCTCGGCCGCGCATCTCGACGAATTGCGGCGGCTCAGGCCCGCCCTGATCGGCATCCTGCAGGCGTTGGACGAGGCCCCGTCATGCTGATTCGCGCCTACGAGCCGCGGGACGACCAGGCCGTCCAGGACCTGTTCGTCCGCGTCAACCGTGCGCTGGCGCCGCCAGGCCAGGAGGCCGCGTTCGACGCGTATGTCGCCCGCTCGCTGCAGGAGGAGATGGGTCGGATCGCTGCCTATTACCGTCCCGCAGCCGGACGCGGGTTCTGGGTCGCCACGGATCCCGCTGGCCGCCTGCGCGGATTCTTCGGCCTGGAACCCGCTGGCGCGGACGCGGCGGAGCTCCGACGCATGTATGTCGCGCCCGAAGCGCGGCGGCAGGGGATCGCGCGCGTCATGCTCGCCGAGGCTGAACGCCTGTGCCTTGCGGCCGGGCTGTCACGCCTCGTGCTGAGCACGTCGGAGCTCCAGCAGCCGGCACTCGCCCTATATCGCGCCGCGGGGTACCGGCAGGTCCAGGAGGAAGTGGCGGACGCCGCGAGCAACAAGACCATCGGCGGCGGGATACGGCGCTTCCACTTCGAGAAGCACCTCGCCGCCGAGGTACCGGCGCCGGATCAGGCCGACATCTGCACCGGCGGCTTCAGGTCCGCGGGCAGCGGGCAGACATAGGGCGTGCGCTGCATCGTCGCCGCGTGTTCCGCCTTCGCGGCCGCGAGCAGGTCGGGGTTCTGCAGCGTGTCGAGCGCGGTGCCCGCCATGATCTTCGCCACGTGGACGAGACCCTTGTGCGAGGCCGCCGTCTTGCCCTGCGCGGTGAGCTGCCAGGAATGGCCCGGCGTGCCGATCGCATAGGTCGCCCCGCGCGCCTGCACGGTCGGCACGGCCCAGCTCACGTCGCCCACGTCGGTGGAGCCGACCATGCCGGCGCCCTTCGCCTCCAGCGGCACGATCTCGTCGCACAGGGGTACGCCGGGGCGATAGGGGACGCCGGCGCGGCGGAACGCGCTCTCGATATCTTCCTCGGTCAGCGTGCCCTGGATCTCGCGCGCGAAGGTACGGTCTTCCTCATCGAACGGGGGCGGGCCCAGCCGGACGAAGTTGTCGTGCATGGCCCGCTCGAGCGGCGTGTTGCCGAGGAGGTTGGAGACCGCACTGACCACCTGGGTCTTCACGGACGTCTCGGTCATCAGCGCGGCACCGTCGGCGATCTTGCGCACGCGCTCGATCAGCCGGGTCAGTTCCGGCAGGTTGCGGGCGCGGATCAGGTAGCGGACCTTGGCGAAAGCCTGCACCACGTTGGGCGCGATCCCGCCGGCATCCAGCATCGCGTAGTGGATGCGCGCGTCGGAGGGCATGTGCTCCCGCATGTAGTTCACGCCGACATTCATCAGCTCCACCGCGTCGAGCGCGGAGCGGCCGAGATGCGGCGCGGCGGCGGCGTGCGAGGCGCGGCCGGTGAAGGAGAAGTCGATCCGCGTGTTGGCGAGCGAGTGGGGCTCGTTCACCCCGGACATCGAGGCGGGATGCCAGGAGATCGCGATGTCGACGTCCTTGAACGCGCCCTCGCGCACCATGAAGCCCTTGGCGGCGCCGCCTTCCTCGGCCGGGCAGCCGTAGTAGCGCACGCGGCCGGGCAGGTTGTGCTTCGCCAGGTAGTCCTTGACCGCGGTCGCCGCCAGCATGGAGGCGGAGCCCAGCAGGTTGTGGCCGCAGCCATGGCCGTAGCCGTTGCCGGGCAGGGGGCGCGGCTCCGCGACGCCGGCTTCCTGCGACAGGCCGGGCAGCGCGTCGTACTCGCCCAGGATGGCGATCACCGGCCCGCCTTCGCCGGCCTCGCCCATCACGGCCGTCGGGATGCCGGCAACGTCGCGGGTGACGCGGAACCCTTCCTGCTCCAGCATCGCGGTGTGCGCGGCGCAGGACTCGAACTCACCGTAGCAGAGCTCCGGCGTGCCCCAGACCTTGTCGGAGAGCGCGATGAATTCGTCCTGCTTGGCGTCGACGAGACGCCAGATCTCTTCCGTGTTCTGCATCGCAGACTCCGATCATGGGCCGTGGCGGGGGCGGGGGCAGGATGGCGATCGACCATCCGGCCCCCACGCGACCGCAGAGCATATGTCGGAACCGGCGGAGCGGAACCCCCATTGGCGCAGACCGGCTGCGCCGGGGAGGGCGACCGGGTGGCCGCGCCGAGCGGGTGGCCGCGCAGACCGGGGGCGGCGTAGACAGGCGCCGCCGGATGGGCGCGGAGCCAGCGCGAACCGAGGAGGGCCGTTCAGGCCGTCCCCGGCCGCGCGTTCGCCATGCGCTCAGGCCCGCTGCACGTTCCAGAAGAACGGCGCGGGGCTCTGCAGCATCCCCTTCAGGTTCGCCTTGTACGCGGACCGGATGTAGAACAGGCCGAGCGGAACGGTGGGCACCTGCTCGAAGGCTTCCTGCTGGATGGCGTTGGTGATCTTCAGCCGCGCGGCCTGGTCGGGGGCGGTGACGAACTCGCTGGTCAGGGCCTCGATCTTGTCGTCCTTGAACCAGCCGAACCAGCCTTTCTCACCCTGTCCGCGCACGATCGCGCTCAACACCGGATTGAGGATGGAGTCGCTCGGCCACCAGGTGTGGAAGATGGACCAGCCGCCCTTGTCCACCGGCTCCTTCGAGACGCGGCGCTGCACGACGGTCCCCCAGTCGGTCGCCACCATCTCGACGTTCATGCCCATCCGCTTGAGCAGGTCGTAAGTGACGTCGCCCATCGGGGCGATGCTGGGGAAGTCGGTCGGATTGATGATGACGACCTTCTGCCCCGCATAGCCGGCTTCCTTCAGCATGCGCTTCCCGGCCTCGAGGTCGCCCTTCATAAAGGGGGTGCCGACCTGGGTGCCGAAAGGCGTGCCGCAGGGAAAGAGGGCCTTGCAGATCTTGTACGCCTCCGGGTCGTTGCCCGTGATCGCGTTCAGGTAATCCTCCTGGTTGACCGCCGTCAGCACGGCGCGGCGGATGCGCACGTCGTCGAACGGCGCGTTCAGGTGGTTGAACCGCATGATCCCGTTATAGCCGGTCGGGTTCGCCAACCCGATCGTCAGGTCCTTGTTCTTCTTCAGCAGCGGCACGAGATCGGCCTGCACCTGCTCCCACCAGTCGACCTCGCCGCTCTGCAGCGCGGCGGAGGCGGTGGAGGCGTCGGGGATGATCTTCCACTCGATGCGCTTGAAATGCGCGACCTTGGCGCCCGTCGCCCATTCCGGTGGTTCCTGCCGCGGCACGTAGCCGTCGAACTTCTCGTACGCGGCGCTGCTGCCGGGTACGAACTCGTTGCTCATGAAACGAAATGGGCCGGAGCCGACATGCTCCTTGATCTGCTGCATCGGGTCGGTCTTGGCGATCCGCTCCGGCATGATGAAGGGCACGTTCGCCGCGGGCTTGGCCAGCGCGTCGATCAGCAGGGAGAACGGCTGTTTCAGCGTGATCTTGATCGTGCGGTCGTCCTGCACGCCCCACTGGTCGACGAACTTCGCCACCGTCTGCCCCAGCGTGTCGCGCACCGACCAGCGCGCGAGGCTGGGTGCGCAGTCCTGCGCCCGCACCGGCTCGCCATCGTGGAACTTCAGCCCGTCGCGGAGCTTGATCAGCACGGTCCGCTTGTCGTCCGAGACGGTGTAGCCCTCGGCCATCTGCGGCTTGGCCTCGAGCTTCGCGTTCGAGGCGAACAGCGTGTCATAGACCGCGTAGCCGTGGTTCTCCGTGACGGAGGCCGTCGTCCAGATCGGATCGAGCGAGGTGAGATTGGCCTGCGGCACGAATTTCAGCGTGGTGGCAGACGCGGATTGACCGATCGCAAATCGGGGCAAGGCGGACGCGGCCGCCGCGGCCCCGCCCAATTGCAAGACGGACCGACGCTTCATGTTTTTTGTGTCCCTGTTAGCCCAGACGTCCGGGGAGAGTGCCTCGCCGGATATCCTCCGGCAAGCGCGTTGACGGGGTCGGAGTCGTGCCGCAGCCTGGGCGGCGACAAGGGGGAGACGAAGAAGATGGCCAGCGATTACACGGTGGGCGACCTCGTCGCCGAATTCCTCGCCGCCTGCGGCGTGACCACCGCGTTCGGCATTGCCTCGGTGCACAACATCCCGATGCTGGATGCGATCGGCCGGCGCAACACGATCCGCTTCATGATGGCGCGCGGCGAACTGGGCGGCGCGCACATGGCCGATGGCTATGCGCGGGTGAATGGCGGGCTGGGCGTGATCTTCTCCTCGACCGGTCCCGGCGCGGCCAACGCGGTCGGCGGCCTGATCGAGGCGCGCTTCGCCGGATCGCCCGTGCTGCACATCACCGGCCAGACGGCGACCAAGTTCGTCGACCGCGAAGTCGGCTCCGTCCACGACGCCTACGACCAGCTCGGCATGATGAAGTCCGTCTCCAAGTCGGCATACCGCATCCGCTCGGCGCAGCAGGCCCTGGGCGTGCTGACCCGCGCCGCCGTCGATGCGATGACGCCGCCGCGCGGACCGGTGAGCGTGGAGGTGCCGATCGACCTGCAGCGCGTGAAGATCGAGCGGCCGGCGATGCTCGACCATTTCGTGCTGCCGCTGCCGCCGCCGCGCGTGCCGAGTGCGACGGAACTCGACGAGCTCGCCGCGCGCGTGCTGGCGGCGAAGCGGCCGATGCTGTGGCTGGGCAATGGCGCAAAGGGCGCGGGTGCGGCGGCGGCGAAGCTGCTGGACCTCGGCTTCGGCATGGTGAGCAGCTTCAACGGCCGCGGCACCGTGCCCGAGGACCATCCGCGCAACCTGGGCGGCCTTGTCGGCAACGGCATGCCGATCATCACGGACTTCTACAAGACGGTGGACCTGTGCCTGGTCGTCGGCTGCCGCCTGCGCGGGCACGAGACCGGCGATTTCTCGCTGAAGCTGCCCGCGAACATCGTCCAGATCGACCAGGATTCCGGTGCGAACGGCCGCACCTATGCGAACAGCTACTTCGTCGCGGGTGATGCGCAGGCGACGCTCGAGGCCCTGGTCGCGCGCATCGAAGGCAAGCTGCAGGTCGCGTCCGGCTACACCGACGAATTCGCTGCGCTGAAGAAGGCCGCGCAGCAGGAATTCCTGGGCACGCTGGGCGTCTATGCGAGCTTCAGCGAGCAGTTGCGCAAGGTGATGCCGCGCGACGCGATCTGGGTGCGGGACGTCACGCAGAGCAACACGACCTGGGGCAACCGCGTCTTCCCGATCTACGCGCCGCAGCAGAACGTCTACCCGGTGGGCGCGGGCATCGGCCAAGGTCTGCAACTGGGAATCGGCGCGGCGGCGGCAGCCGGTGATCGCCGCACCGTGGTGATGACGGGCGATGGCGGGTTCTTCCTGAACGTGGGCGAGCTGTGGACCGCGGTGCAGGAGAAGCTGGACATGACGGTGATCGTCATGAACGACCGCGGCTATGGCGTGATCAAGCGGATCCAGGATGCGACGCAGCAGGGCCGCCGCTTCTTCGCCGACCTGCAGGGCCCGGAGCTGGAGAAGCTCGCCGCGCTGTCGGACATCCCGTTCTTCCGCTGCCGCAGCGCGGATACGTTCGGCGAGACGGTGGCCGAGGCGATGAAGGTCCGAGGCCTGACGCTGGTGGAAGTGGACATGCACGCGGTGGGCGAGTTCCCGGCGTACTACCCGTTCAACCAGCGCGCGTCGTAGCTGGATTGTGCCTGCGTCGGTACCCGTGCCCGCGCCGTGCCGCACCATGCCGTGCCCGTGCCCTCCAG
>MKTV01000084.1 GCA_001898425.1 Rhodospirillales bacterium 69-11 | reverse complement strand
GCCGAATATCGACTGGTGGCCGAGCGATTATAACGACGCACACCTGAAAAGCATCGCGGCGTGGCGCGCGCACGCGAACCTCGCCAATGTTCACGAACCGCAACGGCTCGATCTGTCCGATCCGAACTGGCGCGCCAAAATGCCGGGTGCCGATCCGCATCATCTGCTGGCGATCGTCTGCGCCAACGTCATCCACATCGCGCCGTGGAGTGTCGCGGAGGGTCTGCTCGCCGGCGCCGGCCGCGCGCTGCGGCCGGACGGACTGCTGTTTCTCTACGGCCCGTTCAAGCGCGGCGGCAAGCACACTGCCGTCAGCAACGCGGTGTTCGATACGAGCCTGCGCGAAGGCAATCCGGACTGGGGCGTGCGCGATGTCGACGAGGTTCGCGTTGCAGCGGAGCGTCATGGTCTCGCGTTGCGCGACGTGGTGGAGATGCCCGCCAACAATCTGACCGTGGTGTTTTCGCGCGCCACCTGATCGTCACGGCTGCGCGAAAATCTGCACGCCGTCAGTGCAACCATACATGTTGCCTGATGCAGCGCGCCGGCGCATGAAGGACGCTCGCCCTCCTTCCCTCATCATTGAGGCCGCCATGCCGATCAAAACCGCACTCACCTCGCTGCTCGATATCGAACACCCGATTCTGCTGGCGCCGATGGCCGGCATCGCCGGCGGCGCGTTGGCTTCGGCGGTGACCAATGCCGGCGGGCTCGGCATCGTCGGCGGCGGTTACGGCGACAAGGACTGGCTGAGCCAGCAACTCCTGGGCGCCGGCAACACCCGCGTCGGTGTCGGCTTCATCACCTGGTCGCTGCGCAAGAATCCGGCGCTGCTCGATCTCGCG
>MKTV01000083.1 GCA_001898425.1 Rhodospirillales bacterium 69-11 | reverse complement strand
GCCGTTTGAGAGCCCGTGGCTTTCCTGGATCGGTCCCTGGCAGGCCGAGTTCTTTGTCGGCTGGCTGGATGGGCCGCGGGTGGTGCGCAATACGCTCTACAACGGCTTGCGCGTCACGTTCAGCCCGCTGCCGGGGTTGGAAATCGGTCTTGCCCGCACCGACCAGTTTTGCGGCGAGGGGCATGTCTGCAAGCCCATCGCCACCTATTTCAATTTTACCAATGACCCCGGACATCCCAGCCCCACCAACGATGAAGGGGTGTTCGATGTCCGTTACACCAACAAAATCCGCAATGTACCGTTCGAGATCTACACCCAGATCATGAACGAGGATTCAAGCCCGATCACCCATTCCGGATCGAGCCATCTGTTCGGTGCCAGTATCTGGCTGCCATTTTCCGAAGCGACCGCGCGGCTGACAGTGGAGTATACCGATACTGTCGCGACACGGGATATTTTCAGTTTCGGAAATTACCTCTACGGTTTCACCTATAACAATTTCATGTATGCGGACGGCATGCGCTATCGCGGCAATGCAATGGGTTTCAGCCTGGACAATGATTCGCGCCTGGCCACGGTGCAGTTCAGCATGATTGACAAACGCAATGTTACTTATTCGCTGACCTATCATCATGCAAATGTCTCGTCGGCCAATCCAATATCCCGCGGTATGAATGTACTGACGCCTGTGCCCGTCACCATCAATATGGGTGAGGCGCGGTTGAGCGTGCCTTACAGCACCATGCGGTTTCAGCTTGTGGGCCGCCTTCAGGACAATCAGTTGCCGCCCGATCATGGTTTTGCCGCCGCTGTGGAAGCAATCGTCAGTCTCAATCTCTAATCTGGCCGCACACCGCCGGGAATGCTTGCGGCGGCAAGGCGGTATGTTATGAAGTTGCCGCAATCCCGAGGGTATCGCATGGCTGGTCAAGGCTTGAGCCCGTGCCGGAAGGAAAGGCGCTTTGCCCGCGCCTTACGGATTTCGGCCCGCATAGGCCTTGGGCTCGCCCTTACGGCCTGTGTGGCACTGGGCTTCGCGCCCAGCGGTGAAGCCCAGACCGGGGGTCTTGGCGGCGATATTTCCGGCATCCTGCAACAGATGCAGAACAACGGCACGCAGGGTATTACCGTGCCGTCGTCCGCACGACAGCCTCAGTCCCAGACAATTCAGGCGCCGAGTGGCCCGCCGCCTGTCACTGTGCCCTCTCGTGTTGAACTGGTGATGTCGAAACGGGCCGGCCTGCCGCTGCGCCAGTTCGGCTATGATGTCTTCACCGGCATGAATCAGGTCACCGTTCCGCAAGTGGGGTCGGTGCAGGGCTATTATGTTCTCGGGCCCGGCGATCAGCTTCACATCAGCCTGCGGGGACAGGAAAATGCCGCCTACGACGTGTATGTGGGCAATGACGGCAATGTAACCCTGCCGAAGCTGCCGCCAGTTCGCGCGGCCGGCCGGACCTTCTCGGATTTTCAGGCTTCGCTCGAAGCGGCCGTGAAGCAGGCTTATGTCGCCACCAGTGTCTATGTCTCGGTCGGCCAGTTCCGGCAGATCAATGTGACTGTGGCTGGTGAGGTCAATGCGCCGGGCGTGAAACAACTGACCGGCATGTCTTCGCCGCTGGATGCGCTGATCCTGGCCCTCGGTGTGAAGAATTCCGGCAGCCTGCGCAATATCAAGATTCTGCGCGGCGGGCGGACCATTCCGTTCGATCTCTATCGCACGCTTCTGG
>MKTV01000082.1:899-1625 GCA_001898425.1 Rhodospirillales bacterium 69-11 | reverse complement strand
CACAACGGCCACTATCGTTATCGATGCGCAGAATGTAGCCATCCATCACCTTCGTCTTCAGGGCGTCGTGCCATTGCGGCTTGCGCGTCATGACCGAAAGCCAGATTCTATCCGGGCCATCCGCGCAGGCGTAATTGACGGTACCCAGTGGCTCGCCATTGTAGCGGTCGAGCAGTGCATACGTTGTTCCATCCGGCGCGATCCGGTGGAATGCGCCATCGCCGATACCGGCAACGACAAAGCTGCCATCCGGCCTGCGGCTGAAACCGTTGGGTTCGACGATTCCGCGCCCCAGCACGGTTGGGTCGGCACCGTCCTTCACATGGGCAATGCCGCCACGCAAATCCGACGTCCAGATACCGTCCTTGTCCACCCATACGCATTCCGGTCGCTGTAAACCCTGGCCGAATTTCCCGAAATCGCTTGCCTTCAATTTGAAATCGCCAATTTTCATGGTGCGGTCCCACACAGGCCTTTCGGTGGCAGGGGAGGCGAGAACAAGCCGACATTCCAGTTCCACGCTATATTGCCGGCCGCGCGGCGGCGGCACATGACCTCTTCGTGCAACTGGTACATACCCGGCAAAAGATGCGTGGAGGGCCGCGGTACGTCCGCGAAATGCATATAGGCTGCGGTGGCATCGAAAGCGGGCCAGGCGGGGGCGCCTTTTGCGGCCGGATGGCCCGTTTTCACGAAGCTCGCCCAATAATCAACCATCGCGTTGGA
>MKTV01000082.1:0-887 GCA_001898425.1 Rhodospirillales bacterium 69-11 | reverse complement strand
AGCCGGCATTTGCGGAATGGCCGGCCAATGCGGTGGCGAGCGATCAATGGTGCCGAACACAAATGGCAGCTCGCTGGCGTGAAATGCATGCAAACCTGCATCGTCTGCGGCCGGATAGCCGTGATCGAAAAAATAAAGGTATGAGGGCTCACCCAGCCTCGTCTGATCGCGCACCATCCGTTCCGCCGTCCAGCCATAGAGCGCATCGCGTGTCGTTGCGAGAATACTCTCTTCCATGTTTGTGGGCGGATAGAGTTTCAGAAATTCGTCCGCCAGATCGCCGTAATTGGCACGAATGATTTTTTCATACGCAGTCTGGCTTGCGGGTACCTTCGGCGCCAGAATCCTGAGTGAGCGGATTTCGCCGCTGTTGAACCCCGCCAGTACCGGCACATGCGCCTCTTCGCCCTTGTCGAAAACGGTCACGAGCTGGCCCGGCAGGGTGTGCCCATCGACTGCGCCGAATGGTAGAAATCTCGCGGCTGCCGCATCATCGGTGAGCGTCGCCGGGTCCATTGTGCGCAATGCGGCGATGTCTTTTGCGTGCAGTGCCTTGGCCAGCTCCACGCCGCTCTCTTCTGCGGACATCATGCCGTACTTGCTCTGCTTCAGCAGCGGCGTCGACACCATATAGGCGCTTTCCGCGATGGCCTTTGCAAACAGTCCACGAGCTTCCGGCGAAGCCATCAGATAAAGTACACTCAGGCCGCCCGCGGATTCGCCCGCAATGGTCACGTTCCCCGGATCGCCACCGAACGCGCCGATATTGTGCTTGACCCATTTGAGCGCAGCGATCTGATCGAGGAGTCCGTAATTGCCGGAGATGTGCAGCGACGATTCTGCGCTCAACTCTGGATGGGCCAGCCAGCCCAGAACCCCCAGCCGGT
>MKTV01000081.1 GCA_001898425.1 Rhodospirillales bacterium 69-11 | reverse complement strand
TCTGCATTTCGGCAAGAAAGATCACGGCATCCCGATGGAGACGGTAGAGAAAATCAAAGCCGCGCATCCGGACGTGACGGTCCATATCTATGAAGACTGCGGCCATGGCTTCAACTCCGACCGCCGTGCCGATTACAACGCCGAAGCTGCCAAACTTGCCCGCCAGCGCACGCTGGATCTGTTCAAAGCGAATGGCGGCTAACGCAAGCTCGCTTCGATATTGCCCCCATCTACGGTGACGATAGCGGCCGTGGTTTTGGTGGCTTTGGCGAGATAGACGAAGGCGTCCGCCACATCCCCCGCGGTCACTTCACGGCCAAGAAGATTGCCGCTCATATAATCCTTCTCGCTCACCCCGCGGGCTTTGGAACGTGCGGCCACCATCTCCTCCGTCAGCAGGCCGGAGCGGATGCGATCCGCATTCACCGCATTGGAACGGATGCCGTCGCGGCCGTGATCGAGCGCATATTGCTTCATCAGGAACAGGGTGGAGGCTTTGGGCAGACCATACGGCCCGAAATCCTTGCCGGGATTGACCGCCTGTTTGGAGGTGTTGAACAGAAGACAGCCACCCGTCGCTTGCGCCCGCATGATGCGGACCGCGTTCTGCGCCACCGCCTGATGGGCGAAGAAGTTCAACTCGAAACTCTTGCGCAGAGTGTCGTCGTCCACATCGCCGATGCGGCCCTGAAACGCCGCGCCCGCGTTGGACACGACAATATCAACGCCGCCGAAGGCGGTCGCCACCGCATCGAACGCGGCACGCACCGAGGCGGCATCGGTCACATCGCAAGAAAGCGCGAGCGCCTGGCCCCCTATTCGTTTGACGATTTTTTTCGCGGCTTCGAGATCGC
>MKTV01000080.1 GCA_001898425.1 Rhodospirillales bacterium 69-11 | reverse complement strand
CGCACGAACGACGCGCGCGCGGGTCAACGCCAGATGTTCCCAGGTCCAGGAATCGTCGGCGTGATAGCGGCGGAAGGATTCCAGGCTGACGGCAACCGGCCCTTTGTTGCCGGTAGGGCGGAGCCGCATGTCGACATCGTAAAGCCCACCCTGCGCGGTGTGCGCCGTCAGCGCCGCAATGAACCTTTGCGCCAGACGCGCATAGTAAAGTGGAACCGCCAGCGCTTTTTCACCATCCGAAGCCTCCACATCGTCGGGCGCATCGTAGACGAAGACGAGATCGAGGTCGGAGCTTGCCGTCATTTCCCGCCCGCCAAGCTTGCCCATCGCAATGATGGCAAAGCTGCCGCCGGGAATACGGCCCGCACTTTGCGCCAGTTCATTTTCAACCGCGGGAAAAAGGCGCGACAACACGCAATCGGCGACATGGGTAAAAGCGGGCCCCGCCTCTTCCGCCGTGGCGGCGCCGTCGATCACCTGAACGCTGACGCGAAAATTCTGTTCGCGGGCAAAACGGCGGGTGAGATCAAGCGCATCCTCAAAATCCCGCGCACCGGCAAGCGTGCCGGACAACATTGAATCGAGCCGTTTGCGCGAGGGCAACTCGCCCATGAAGCCTGGATCGAGCAGCGCGTCGAGTGTGCCGGGCGAACCGGAGAGGACCATTGCCACGCGCGGGGTGGAGCCCGCGATTTCCGCAATCAGGTTGAGGAAATGCGGATTGGCAAGCAAAAGCGAAAAAAGCTGCACGCTGGACGGCAGGCGGCTCAAGAAACGATCGAATTGCGCGAAGGCGCCATCGGGATCGGCGGTCTTGCTCAATGCCTCCAGCAGGGCAGGCACCAATGCCGTTAGCCTTTCGCGCGCACGCTCACCGCGCACCGCGCGCACCCGGCCATGATGCCAGCCGCGAATAGCGGCGGAGACATGGGCGGGTTCGCGGAAACCCATGCCGGCGAGCGTTTCGAGCGTTTGCGGGTCTTCCTCCACCCCTGTGAACACCAGACTGCCGCTTTGGGCGGCGAGCGGGGCCTCACGCTCAAAGAGGCGGCTGTAATGACCGCTGACAGTTTGCAGGCACTGTGTGACCGCAACGGTGAAGGACG
>MKTV01000079.1 GCA_001898425.1 Rhodospirillales bacterium 69-11 | reverse complement strand
GGCAAGTGCGCCGGACAACATCGAATCGAGCCGTTTGCGCGAGGGCAACTCGCCCATGAAGCCCGGATCGAGTAGCGCGTCGAGCGTGCCGGGCGAACCGGAGAGGACCATTGCAACGCGCGGGGTGGAGCCCGCGATTTCCGCGATCAGATTGAGGAAATGTGGATTGGCCAGCAGCAACGAAAAAAGCTGCACGCTGGACGGCAGACGGCTCAAGAAACGATCGAACTGCGCAAAGGCGCCATCGGGATCGGCGGTCTTGCTCAATGCCTCAAGCAGGGCGGGCACCAATGCCGTCAGCCTTTCACGCGCCCGCTCACCGCGCACCGCGCGCACCCGGCCATGATGCCAGCCGCGGATGGCGGCGGAGACATGAGCCGGTTCGCGAAACCCCATGCCGGCAAGCGTTTCGAGTGTTTGCGGGTCTTCCTCCACCCCTGTGAACACCAGACTGCCGCTTTGGGCGGCGAGCGGGGCCTCGCGCTCAAACAGGCGGCTGTAATGACCGCTGACAGTTTGCAGGCACTGTGTGACCGCAACGGTGAAGGACGGCGTATCGGCA
>MKTV01000078.1 GCA_001898425.1 Rhodospirillales bacterium 69-11 | reverse complement strand
CCCAGCAGCACCAGCACGGTGATGACGGCGGCGGCCTCGAAATACACCGCCACGCTGCCGTCCGCGTCGTGGAAGCCGGCGGGGAACAGGCCCGGCGCGAAGGTGGCCACCAGGCTGTACAGATAGGCGGCGCCGGTGCCCAGGGCGATCAGGCTGAACATGTTGAGCGAGCGGTTGACCACCGAGGCCCAGCCGCGCACGAAGAACGGCCAACCCGCCCACAGCACCACGGGGGTTGCGAGCGCGAACTGGATCCAGACCGAAAGCTGCATCGGGACCAGATGATGCAGGCCGAGTGCAGGGATATGGCCGCCCATCTCCAGCCCCACGACCGGCGCGGAGAGCGCGACGCCGACCCAGAAGCGGCGGGTCATGTCGGTCAGTTCGGCATTGGGCGCGGCCTCGGCGGTCACCTCAACCGGTTCCAGCGCCATGCCGCAGATCGGGCAGCTGCCCGGCCCTTCCTGGCGGATCTGCGGGTGCATCGGGCAGGTGTAGATCGTGCCCGGGGGCTTCGGCGCCGGTGCGGCCCCGACGGTCGGATGCAGGTATTTCGCCGGATCGGCCACGAACTTCGCCTGGCATCCGGCGGAGCAGAAATGCACCGTCTGACCAGCGTGTTCGGTGTGGTGCGCGGTCGTGGTCGGGTCGACCTGCATGCCGCAGACCGGGTCGAGGACTGTCGTCCCAGACTCCGCATGCGTGGTGTGGTCGCTGTGTGAATGATGGTGGTGGCCATCGGCCTTGGCCCCATGTTCTGGGGCGGCGGGCGGATTCGTCATGGGGTTGTCCTCTCGATCGAGGGGCCGGGAAGCTCTATCGCCGGCAAATGGCTTGCTTCATATACGCTGGGGGGGTATAGAATACAACCATGCATGATACGACGAAGAAAGCGGTGTCCGCGCGGTTGCGGCGGATCGAGGGCCAGGTGGGCGGGTTGCTGCGCATGGTGGCCGACGATCGCTATTGCGTTGAGGTGTTGACACAGATCAATGCCGTGCGCGCGGCGCTGCATCAGGTTGAAAAACAGATCTTGGCCGATCATG
>MKTV01000077.1:8642-10357 GCA_001898425.1 Rhodospirillales bacterium 69-11 | reverse complement strand
ACACCTGGCGCTGGGTTTTTTACATCAATGTGCCGTTCGGTATCGTCACCGCTCTCGGCTTGCTCATCCTGCTGCAGGAGACTGCGTCATCGCAGGCGACGAAGCTCGACTGGCTGGGTTTCAGCACGCTGAGCCTGGCGATCGGCGCCTTTCAGATGATGCTCGACCGGGGCAGACGCTCGACTGGTTCAGTTCGCGCGAAATCGTGCTGGAAGCCGGCATCGCCGGCGTCGCGTTCTATCTGTTCCTGGTCCAGTTCTTCCTTGCGCCGCACCCATTCCTCTCGCCAAGCCTGTTCGCGGATCGGAATTTTTCCGTTGGCGGGTTGCTCTACGCGATCATGGGCCTGATCATGTATGCGTCGCTGGCGCTTCTCGCACCATATCTTCAGACATTGATGGGCTATCCGGTGGTAACCGCTGGCATCACGCTGGCACCGCGTGGTGCTGGACTGATGCTGGCAGCCTGGATCTGCGGCCGTGTCATGGGCAAGATCAATGCCCGGTTGCTGGTCGGGGCCGGATTCCTCGTCGGGGCCTACGCCTTGCGCGAGATGACATTATGGACCCCCGACGTGTCCGAACCGACAGTCATGATCGTCGGCCTCGTTCAAGGCCTGAGCATTGGTTTCCTGGCAATCCCTATCAACATCATCGCCTTCGCCACTCTGCCCGCGCAGATCAGGACGCAAGCCACCAGCATTTACAGCTTGATGCGCAATTTGGGCAGCGCGATGGGCATCTCGATCACGGGAGCATTGCTGCAGGCGAACACCCAGGCCAACCACGCGCTGATCGCAGAAGATGTCAATCCGTTCCGCCGCATATTGCAGACCGGCGCGGCATCCCGCATCTGGGACATCCATTCGGCACCAGGCATCGCCCTGCTGAACGGAGAAGTCACCCGGCAAGCCCAGATCATAGCCTATATGGATGATTTCAAGCTCATGCTGGTGCTGGCTGTTCTGGTCGTGCCATTGCTCCTGCTGGTGCGAACATCACCTGCCCAAACACGATGACCCGCGGTTGGCAAATGGCCGGCTTCATCAGAATGTCTCGCCAACATCCGCCCAGATTTCCCCTTCGCGACAAATCAGCCGAAGAAACGTACATCAAGGGTAGACAATGCTACAGTTTCCGAGTCCCCAACCACCGGCTCCGAACCAGGTTGTTGAAATCGCCCCGGGGATACAATGGTTTCGGCTGCCGCTTCCGTACCGTCTCGATCATGTAAACATATATCTGATTGAAACCGGAGACGGCTGGATTATCGTCGATACAGGCCTCGGGACCAACGAATGCCGGCAGGCATGGGAGGCTCTCCTGCACGGACCGCTGCGGGGGCAGCGTTTGTCGTCGATGCTGGTAACGCACTGCCACCCCGACCATATCGGCCTTGCGGGCTGGCTCGGTCAACGCTTCGCAATTCCGCTGTCGATGCCCAGGCCCGAATACCTTTACAGTCTCGCCCTGCAATATGCTCCCGGCGATCTGGGCCGCGATATATATGTATCGTTCTACGAACGCCATGGTCTAGCGGCAGACGTGACCCGGTCGATCCTGAACCGGGGGCATCACTACCTGAGCCTCACGTCGGGCGTTCCGCCCACCTACCATCGAGTCAAACACGGTGACACGCTGGGACCCGCCTCGCGGCCGTTCCGGATCATGACCGCGGGTGGCCATTCCCTGGAACAGGCGATGCTGCACAGCCCT
>MKTV01000077.1:8368-8631 GCA_001898425.1 Rhodospirillales bacterium 69-11 | reverse complement strand
GTTTTTCCCGGCCGATCAAGTGATCGCCAGTATCCCGCCCAACGTCAGCGTGTATGCAATGGAGCCGACCTTGGACGCGTTGGGCATCTTCCTGCGGTCCCTCGAATCATTGCGCGAAACGGTGGCGGACGATGTTCTGGTCCTGCCCGGCCATGGATTGCCGTTTCGCGGGCTGCATCGCCGCATCGCCGAACTCATCGAACATCACGCGCAGCGCTGCGACCTGATCGCCGGTGCCTGCCGATCGAGGCCGCTGTCAGTCG
>MKTV01000077.1:481-8252 GCA_001898425.1 Rhodospirillales bacterium 69-11 | reverse complement strand
GACGTCGTTCGTCACGGCATCGACCGATATCGGACGCGATAACCACGGTCGCATGGCAGTCCTTCCCGTCACTGATCGCCAACCCAATCTTGCACAGAAAAACGGAGCAGTTATGAGTACAGTCGCAGTCGAAACACTTGATGCCATTGTCGTTGGGGCCGGATTCTCCGGCCTCTACCAGTTACACACCCTGCGTGACCAGCTCGGCCTTTCAGTCAAGCTGCTGGAGGCGGGGAATGGCGTCGGCGGGACCTGGTACTGGAACCGCTATCCCGGCGCCCGCTGCGATTCCGAGAGCCATTCCTACGCCTATTACTTCTCCGAGGAGCTGCTTCAGGAATGGACCTGGTCCGAACGCTATCCCGGCCAGGCGGAGATTTTGCGCTATCTGAACCACGTTGCGGACCGCTTCGAACTGAAGCGCGACATCCGGTTTGGCGCGCGTGTCTCGCAGGCGTCGTACGACGCGGCGGCCAATCGCTGGCAGGTCCGCACCGAGGCCGGCGAGACCTACCGCGCGAGGTTCCTGATCACCGCGGTCGGTTGCCTCTCGTCGGCGAATATCCCCGACATCCCCGGCCTCGAGTCCTTCGCCGGCGCCTGGTACCACACTGGCCAATGGCCTCATCAGGGCGTTGATTTCGCCGGCAAGCGGGTCGGCATGATCGGCACCGGATCGACCGGCATCCAGGCCGCCCCGGTGATCGCCGCCAGCGCGCAACACCTCACCGTGTTCCAGCGCACCGCGAACTACAGCATTCCCGCGAGGAACGCGCCGCTCGACGAGGAGTTCAAACTTTGGGCCAGGGACAATACCTCCAGGATTCGTGAGGTGATGCATGGCACTCCCAACGGGCACCCTTTCGTCATAGAGGACCGTTCGGCGCACGATGTCACGCCGGAGCAGCGTCAGGCGATCTACGAGGCGGCCTGGGAAAAGGGCGGCTTGCAGTTCCGCGCGGCCTTCCGAGACTTGCTTACCGATCAGGCCGCCAATGATACCGCCTCGGAATTCCTCCGCTCCAAAATCGGGGAAATCGTGAAGGATCCGGGCACGGCCGCCAAACTCGCGGCCATCGACCATCCGTTCGCCACCAAGCGTCCGCCGATCGACACGAACTATTTCGAGACCTTCAACCGAGATAACGTCACACTGGTGGATGTCCGCGCCACGCCGATCGAGCGCATCACCCCGGACGGTCTGATGACCCGCGACGGCACGCTGTACCCGCTCGACATCATCGTCTTCGCCACCGGTTTCGACGCCATGACGGGACCACTGCTGAAGATGGATATTCGCGGCGACGGCGGGGTGTCCCTGCGCGACGCCTGGCACGCGGGCCCGATCACCTATCTCGGCCTGCAGACTCCCGGCTTCCCGAATTTGTTTACCATCACCGGACCGGGCAGTCCGTCAGTGCTGTGCAACATGCCGGTAGCGATCGAGCAGCATGTCGATTGGATCACCGATTGCATCCGCGACATGCGCGCGCGCGGCCTGACCCGGATCGAGGCGACCCCTGAAGCCACACAGCGCTGGGTTGAGCATGTGAACGAGGCGGCAAATGCGACGCTACTGCCGAAGGCGGGGCATTCCTGGTACCTCGGCGCGAACATTCCGGGCAAGCCCCGGGTTTTCATGCCCTATGCCGGTGGTATGGCGCGGTATCGCGCCACCTGCGCCGATGTCGCGGCGCGGAATTACGAAGGCTTCGCTCGCACCGCCTGAACCGCGGCCGGCAGGGATCGGCGTGGCCCGGCAATCGGGCCACGTCACCCACCCCTCGGAACCGTTGTGGTCAGGCGCCAGCGTCCGCGACCAGATAGGGCAAGGTCAGCCCTTCCTTCACCGTTTCGAATTTGACTCGCACCGGCAAGCCGATGCGCAGCATCTCCGGCGCCACGCCACGCAGTTGCGCGTTCATCCGGACGCCTTCCGCCAGATCGATGGTCGCGAGCGTATAGGGCAGGTCATCCCGGACGCCCGGGTGGAAGGCGTGGTGCGTGATGGTCCAGCTATGCACGACACCGCGGCCGGAGGCCTCGACCCAGGTCGAATCCATCGAATGGCAAGACGGGCACATGGGCCGCGGATAGTGGCGGATCGTGCCGCAGCCGGCGCATTTTTGCAGCAAAAGCTTGTGCTCGTTGAGCCCCTGCCAATAGCCTGCGCTGTCGGACGTCGGCTCGGGTACGAGTTTATTGTATGTCTGAGTAGCGCTCATCATCCCCTCCACATCATGGCTACGGACCCATCGCCCATGTCTCCGTAGCCGCTGACGAGACCGATTTTGGCGTCGGCGACCATCGCGCCCATGGCGTACTGCACGGCCGCGACGCAACTCGCCCCGCCAAGTGGCGTCGTGGCGGAAAAGCGCAGATCGGGGATACCGAAATTTGTAACGAAATCATCCGCGACCACGGCACTTCCATACGGTATGATGACATCGATGTCCGAAGGATGCAGCCCCGCACCCTTGATGGCGCGCACCAGCGCTCCGAGCTGGGGGGACGGAACGCTACGGCCCGAATTGGCAGTTTCCCCTATCCCGGTGATCGCCGCCTTGTCGCGAAGTGACATCTCATCGCTTCTCCTGTTCGATCGGCCTCAGCCGGCGGCCCATCCTTGTGCGACCGCTGCGTCGCGCCGGCACTGCTCGGGGCTGCCGAGCACCTGCCGGTCGAAGGTGATGCGCTTGAACTGAAAATGCAGCCCCAGCAGGTCGGTGAAGCCCATGCCGCCATGCACTTCCGTCGCCAGCCGCGCGACCTCGCGCGAAACCTCGGCCAGATGCGCCTTGGTATGGTTCGCCGTGCTCGCGGCTTCCTCGGGGATGCCGTCCTGCGCATAGGCGGCGTACCAGACCATTGCCCGGCAGGGTTCGAGCATGGTCGCCATGTCCGCGCACATGTATTTCACGCCCTGGAAGCTGCCGATCAGGCGGCCGAATTGCGATCGTTCCTTGGCGTACGCCACCGCTCGATCCAGCATGTTCTGTGCCGCGCCCAGCATGTCCGCGGCCAGCATCACCCGGCCGGCATCGCGCACCCGCGCCGCCGTCTCGATGCCGTTGGTCGTCCCGATCACGGCCAAGGACGGGACGGCGGTGAACGTAAGGTCCACCAGCGGCCTGGTGCGATCGACGCTACGGCGCGGCGTGGCGGTCAGCCCATCCGCCGCGGCGTCGATAAGCGCGGCCCGCCCGTCCGGAAGATAGACGAGGAAATGCGTCGCGGCGTCGCCATCCAGAACACCATCCAACGCCCCGGACAATTCGCCATTCCGAAGTTCGACCGCGGCTCGGCCCGTCTGCCCGGAGATCGCCCCGAGGCCAACGCCGATTCGGATCTCGCCGGCGGCGATCCGCGGCAGCCAGTCGCGCCGCGGCGCCTCGCCGGCCGCGTCGAACGCCTTTGCCGCCATAACCACCGAGGCCATGAACGGGCTGGGAGCGGCGTGATAGCCGAGTGCCTCGGCGGCGAGAGCGGCGTCGAGAGTACCAAGGCCGGCGCCACCATATTCCTCGGGCACAAGGATGCCGTGCAGACCGAGTTCACCGAGCCCGTGCCAGAGATCCTTATCGAAACCGTTGCCAGGTTCGGCGAGCCGCCGCAGCGCCTCGACCGGCAGTCGCGACGACAAGAACGAACGCAGGGAATTGTCGAACAGTCTCTGTTCTTCACTCAGTCCGAAACGCATGGTCAGGCTCCCACCGCGGCTTTCGGTTCCCGCGGCAGCCCGAGCCCGCGTTCGCCGATGATGTTTTTCTGAATGTTCGAGGAACCGCCGCCGATGATCAGACCGATGTCGTACATGTAATCGATGTGCCATGTGGTGGCCGCGTCATCCTCGGCCATCTCGCCTTGCGGCTCATAGGCCAGACCGCTCGCGCCCATGACGTCGATGGCCAGCGAGGTCAGGCGATGGCCGAGCATCGTGCCGTGATACTTGACGATCAGACGCCCGAGCCCGGAGTCGACCCCCTCCGCCTGTTCGGTGAGCAGACGGAGATTGTGATGCCGGGCCGCCATGACTTCGCCCTGCAGTCGTAAAAGCCTGTCGCGCCACTCGGGCTGATCCAGAAGGGGCGTCCCCTCCGGCCCCGGCTCCCGCATCATGCGGAGGATAGCTTCGAGGCGCTGTTGCAGCTTATTGGCGTCGCCGAGGAGCAGCCGCTCGTATTTCAGGGTGATGTTGGCAACGCGCCAGCCATCGCCGCGGCTCAGTACGATCTGATCGAGCGGCACGCGTACGTCAGTGAAGAAGGTTTCGTTGAACTCGGCGCGGCCGGTCATGGTCCGCAGCGGCCGCACCTCGATCCCCGGGTTGTTCATCGGCACCAGCAGGTAAGACAACCCGGCGTGCTTCGGCAATTCGGGTTCGCTTCGGCAAAGCAGAAACATCATGTCGGCGTAATGCGCCGAACTGGTCCAGATTTTCTGCCCGTTGACGACGAAGTGGCCGTCCTGCACCGCCGCGCGGGTCTGCGCGGCGGCGAGATCCGAGCCGGAACCCGGTTCCGAATAGCCCTGGCACCAGATCGTCTCGCCCCGGATGGTCGGGCCGACCCAGCGGCGCTTCTGCTCCTCGGTTCCCACTTCCAGCAGGGTCGGCACCAGCATGCTGATGCCCTGGTTGTGGATGCCGGGAGAGACGCCGGCGCGACTGAAGGCATCGGCGATGATCGCCAACTCGATCACGTCGCGCGGTGCGCCGAAACCGCCGTAGTCGCGCGGTATGGTGCGCGCGAAATAGCCATGTTCCAGCAATAGCGCCTGCCATTCCAGGACTTTCTGATCCGGCCGTTTGCGTCCACCGCCGGGTTTTGGAGCGCGGTCGCGGTGCCGGGCGGTGAACGCGTTCACCGCGTCGCGCAGCGCCCGGTGGTTTTCCGTGAGCGTCAGGTCCATGGAGCGCCCCCTGTTCGCACATCAAGAGAGTTCGATTCGTGCAGGCGTGTCATGACAATTTGCTCGCTCCGAGCGGTTGGATTCGTACGTTCTTGCCGGCGCCGCCGGTCACCAGAAATTCCGCCGCGCCATACCCGGCCTCGATCGGGATCCTGAGCAATCGCCCATTTTCGGCCGCGCTGCTTTCCGGCCGCACCGTGACGATCGGCGCGGCGCGGGCGGCGGCGAGAGCCTCCGCCACCGTGCGGTGTCGTCCGACTTTCTCCAGGTTCAACCGTGTCGGGAATAGCACGGTCCGGCGCCCGGCATCGGCATCCACGCAGGCATCGCGCGGGGTCACCCAGATCGAATCGACCGATTCGCGGCCGTCATGGCTGAGGATGTGATCCGGCGGCGCCGCGGCGAGGAAAAAATGGGTATCGAACCGCTTGGGCATGTGCGGCGGCGTGATCCAGTGCGCGAAATGTACCAACTGATCGAAGGCGGCGACCAGATTTTCCTGGGCGATCATCTCGGCGAAGGCGATTTCGCCCGCCTCGATGGCCTGCCGGTAGGTGGCACCCAAAGCCGCTACCCTGGCGCCTCCGATCAACGGACCGCCGCTGGCGGTCCGGGCATACAAAACGCCGCATTCCTCGAACGCTTCCCGCGCCGCCGCCGCGATCACGGTCAGCATCTCATCGCCGATGCCTTCGGTGCCGTCGGTCAACTGGCGCCATCGCGGGTCCGCGTCGGCCGGATCGGCCGAACCGCCGGGAAACACCAGGGCACCGGACGCGAATTCTATTTCATGATGGCGGACAACCATGAAAAGCTCAAGGCCGTCCGCGCCGTCGCGAGCGAGGATGAGTGTCGCGGCGACGCGGGGAGTCACGGGATCGGTCACGAATATACCTCGGGGTGTGGGTTAAGAGCCGGTTTCGCTCCGGGCCGCGGGCGCCGCGACCGTCGCCGACAGCCGTTCCACCGCCTCGGCGTAGTCTGTCATGAAGTCGTAGACCACCGACCGGACGGACTGTTCCGAATTCATCAGCCCAACGCACTGCCCGACGAAATAGGCCGCGAGCTGTTTCGCGCCCGGATGGCCCGCCTCCGCGAGCTTGTCCACCTTGGCTGCCACCGGCCGCGTCAGGATGCCCTGCAACGGCATCGGTAATGGATCGGGGGCCTCCTTACTGGCCCAGGCGTCCGACCACGCGGACTGCAACTGGCGGGTGGGCTTGCCGGTCCGGCTGCGGGAACGGACCGTGTTCGCCGAGGACGCCTTCAGCATCTTCTCCTTGACGGTCGGTATCGTTTCGGCCTCCTTTGTGGTCAGCCAGACCGAGCCGCACCAGGCGCCGGCGGCACCCATCGCCATGCAGGCGGCCATCTGCCGCCCGGTGGCGATCCCGCCCGCCGCCAGAACATCCATATGCGGGTAATCCCGAATCGCGTCGATCACCTCCGGGACAAGCACGAGCGTCGCGATCTCGCCGCAATGGCCGCCCGCCTCTCCACCGGCGGCGACCAGAACATCGACGCCCGCTTGCGCGTGCTTGATCGCGTGACGCCGCGATCCGGTCAGTGCGCCGACCAGGATGCCCTTGGAATGCGCTTCGGCGATAATCGCCGGCGGCGGCACGCCCAATGCATTGACATACATCTTGATCGGGTAGCGGAACGCGACCTCCAGCATCCGCGCCGCACCGTGTGGGCGCATGATGGACGAGTCCCTGTCGTCGGAATTGGAAGACAGAGGTCGGACGAATCGATGCCGTGCCGTTCCAGCAGGTCCTCGACGAATTTCCGGTGCGGTTCCGGGACCTGGGCACGAAGCTCGGATTCGGTTGCCTCCGAGTCCCTGCCCATCATGACCTCGGGAATCAGCAGGTCGATGCCGAAGGGCTTGCCATTGACCCGTTCGTTGATCCAGTTGAGCTCGACATCCAGTTTCTCCGGGGTGAGTCCGACCGCGCCGAGGACACCGAAGCCGCCGGCATTGGTCACCTCGGCGACCACATCGCGGCAGTGCGTAAAGGCGAACAGAGGGAATTCGATCCCCAGCCGGTCGCAGAGTCTCGAGTTCATCATTGGGGCGTTCCTTCCTTCTGTTCCGCTGATCGTCCGCCACGGACGTCAGCTCATCTGCGGTTCCCGGTATCCGTCCGATGCTTTCCGTTCCCGATCCAAATTTCCCGGCGCGGCCGGGGTAGGCGGTACTTCAGCCCCGACGATCGATGACCTGGCGGCCGCGCCCGGTTATTTACCCCGTCAGCGATGAAGCCGGACCACAGCCCGTCCTGGCGCCGTGACATCACCCTGCTCGGTCTTTACGAACAGTGAAACCTCGACCTCGCCTTCGTCGGGCCGGACGGCCTCAATCTTCCCGCCCGAAATCAGGGTTTCGCCGAGATAGCTGGCGCGACGGTTCGAATACTCGAACTCAACGATGTTGCCGCCGTCTCCGATCCAGTTCAGGACCACCTGGGTCAGCCAGTCGCCTTGCAGCGGGCCATCCACCACGACACCCGGATGCTTTTCGACCTTGGTCGTATAGGATTCATCATAATGGATGCGATGTGCATTCCAGATCGCGGCGTTATACAGGAACAACGAAACATTGCTTGGCTCGTGCCGCCGTTCCGGCAGCGACATACCGACCTGGAAGTCGTACATGTTGACCATGATGGGCTTTCCTCAGCGGGCGATTCGGGTCTGCACTTCTTCGGCGATCCGTTCGCCGGCCTCGGTGCGCACATCAACTTTGTAGATCAGGAAGATCAGATCGCCCTGCGAACCCCGTTTCTCATATAAATCGGTCAGGCTACGGGTCGCCACAAGGACGTCGCCGGGCCTGACCGGCCGAAAGTAGCGGGTT
>MKTV01000077.1:0-426 GCA_001898425.1 Rhodospirillales bacterium 69-11 | reverse complement strand
CGGGAATGCCATCCGGTCCAAGCGCACCAATCGGCACCACAGGACGCAGCGCACCGAACAAGAACATCGGGGGAGCCTCGTCCCCGCTCAGGAATTTCTCCTGCTGCTGCTCCGTCGCAACGGAGTATTTGACGATATCCCTCCGCGTCACCTCAACGCGCATGGGAGGATCGGACGTGCCGATCATGCCGCGTGCTGCCTCTGTTATGAGGGCCATTTACTTTCCTCCGTTCTACTGCTCGTCACGCCCCCTTTTCGGACGCGCGAAATTCTCAGCGTGCACGTCCTGGCATCCTACCACAGGGTTCGTAGAATGGAAGGAGGTTCGAATCTCGGAATTAGCCCGACTTCGCGGATTCGACCCCCGAAATCGCGATATTGGTTCGGGTCTGGCATGATAAGTGACTGATATTTCGTGGCTATCTT
>MKTV01000076.1:56578-62055 GCA_001898425.1 Rhodospirillales bacterium 69-11 | reverse complement strand
CGGTTCGGGCGGCGCCGGCGTCGGGCGCCACGATCGCGAGCCGGTGCGCGAAGCGGGCCCGCCCGGCCCCGGCGGTATGGCACAGCGCGGCGAAGTCGGCCGACGGATCGGCGAGGGTCTCGGACCACGCGGCGACGAGCGCCTCCAGCGCCGCGGGATCGCGTGCGGAGAGCGGAAGCGCGTGCACGGGGCGGGTGGCGGTGCCCGGCGCCGGGGCCCCCTGTGGCGGGGGCGGGGCCGGCGCCGTGCCCGGCGCGGTGTCCGTGCCTCCCCGTGACGGGACCGCCGCCGTGCCCGTGCCCCCCCGTGTCATGGCCGGCGAAGGCCGGCCATCCACGACTGACGGTGCCTCATGCGGCAAAGTCGTGGGTGGCCGGGACAAGCCCGGCCATGACACGGGGGGCGCAGCGGCCACGGGGGGCGCAGCAGCCACGGGGGGCGCAGCGGCCACGGGGGCCTCAGCAGCCACGGGGGGCGCGACGGCCAAGGGGACCGCACGCGCCGTCTCCGCCCGCTCCAGCACCACATGCGCGTTCGTCCCGGAGAACCCGAACGAGCTCACCCCCACCACACGCAAATCCCGCTCGACCAACGCCGTCGGCACGGACACCGGCACGCCGCCCAGGTCGATATGCGGGTTCAACCGCTCGAAATGCAGCGTCGGAGGCACCGCCTGGTGCCGCAGCATCAGCACCGCCTTCACCAGACCGGCGACCCCCGCCGCCGCCTCCGCATGGCCGATGTTCGTCTTCACCGACCCGACCAGCAGCTCCCGCGTGCGCCCCCCGAACACGCTCGCCAGCGCATGCATCTCGATCGGATCGCCCAGCGCCGTGCCGGTGCCGTGCGCCTCGACCACGTCCACCGCCTCGGGCCCGAGACCCGCATTGGCCAGGGCCGCGCGGATCACCGCCTCCTGCGCCGGGCCGTTCGGGGCCGTCAGACCCGCGCTCCGCCCGTCCTGGTTCACCGCCGACCCGCGGATCACCGCCAGAACCCGGTCCCCCGCCGCCTCCGCGTCCGCCAACGGGCGAAGCACCAGGACGCCGCAGCCCTCGCCATGCACGAACCCGTCCGCCCCGGCATCGAACGCGCGGCAGCGGCCGCTGCGCGACGCCGCGCCCAGCCGGGAGCTCGCCACCAGCCCGACCGGCGAGAGGATCAGGTGCACGCCGCCGGCCAGCGCCATCGTGCACTCGCCGGCCCGCAGCGCCTGCACCGCCAGGTGCACCGCCGTCAGCGAGGACGAACACGCCGTGTCCACCGCCATCGCCGGGCCGGTCAGCCCCAGCTGGAATGCGATCCGGCCCGGCGCCACGCTGGTATGCGTGCCCGAGGCCGACCAGCCGTCGATCACCGACGGGTCGGGCGCCCCGCGGCCGATCATCCCGTAATTGTCGTTGTACAGCCCGAGATAGACCCCGACCGGCCGCCCCTGCAGCGAGGCCGGCACGATCCCGGCGTTCTCCAGCGCCTCCCAGGCCACCTCCAGCGCCAGGCGCTGCTGCGGGTCCATCTGCACCGCCTCACGCGGGGCGATGCCGAAGAACGGCGCGTCGAACCCGTCGATCGCGGGCAGGAAACCGCCCTCGGCCTGGGTGGTGCGGCCGGGGACGCCCGCATCCTCGGCATGCCACCGGGCATGATCCCAGCGCCCCGCCGGGATCGGCGCCACGGCGTCCCGGCCGGCGGCCAGCAGGCGCCAGAAGGAGGCCGGACTTTCCACGCCGCCGGCAAAGCGGCAGCCCAGGCCGACGATCGCGATCGGGTCCCGTTGCGTCACGCCCATCCCCCCACGGCCGCGGCCGCGATCGTTTCTTCACCCGCCCCGACCGGCCAGGCCGGATCGGTCGCCACCAGCACCGGCTCGCCCGCGGCGAGCGCGGCGTCGAGCGCCGCCAGCGCGGCGTCCTCCGGCAGCGACGGCACCCGTCCGTCCTGCCACAGCGCGGGGTCGCTCGCCATGCCGATTCCTTGCCAGGCGCCCCAGGCGACCGACAGCGCCGGCAACCCGGCGGCATGGCGCGCGCGCGCGATCCCCTCGAGCGCGCCGTTCGCCGCGGCATAGCCGGCGGTTCCCGGAAGGCCGAACCAGGCGGTGGAGGAGCCGAACAGCACGAAGGCGTCGAGGGCCCGGTCGCGTGTCAGCCGATCCAGTTCGGCAGCGGCGCGGGCCTTGGCCGGGACGGCGCGGCCGAGACGATCCCAGCCGGCGGCGAGCGTGCCGTCCGCGGTGACCCCGGCCGCGTGGAAGACGCCGCGCAGCCGGGGCAGCCCGTCCAGCAGCCGCGCCACGGCGTCGGGCGCGGCGAGATCGGCGGCGACGAGGCGCACCCGCCCCGCCTGGTCGGCCAACATCGCCGGCAGGACGGGACGGCGCGCGGCGAGCACCACCTCGGCGGCGCCGCGTGCCAGCAGATGGCGGGCGACGCGGACACCGATCCCGCCGGTTCCGCCGGTGATGAGATAGCTGCCCTCGGCCGAGGGCCGCCACGCGGCCGCGACGGGGACCGGGACGAGCCGCGCGACCGCCGCTCCCTTCGCGGAGAGGCGCAGCCGCGTCCCGCTCGGCCGGTCCTGACCGGTGGCCAGGGCGGCAAGTCCGGCAGCCACCCCGTCCAGCGCCGCCGAACGCCCCGCGTCCGCGGCCAGCGGCGTCGGCGCGGCGGCGCAATCCAGCCGCACCGTGAGCACGCGCCATCCCGGCTGCTCCGCCGCGGCCGCGGCGGCGAACCCGGCCAGCGCATCAGCCAGGGGGCTGGCGGCGACCAGCACGATCCGCGCGGGCCGGCCCAGCAGCGGACGGAGGCGCTCGACCAGGGCCGGAAACGGGTCCGGGTCGCTGAGCGCCCCGAGGTCGAGCAGCTTCGCGGGATCCGCCGGCGCATCGCCCCGCAACCGCGCCGCCAGCGGCACGTCACCCACGACCGTCCAGCCCGAGGCGGCGGGCCCGCCGGCATCGGGCGCGGGCGGCTCCTCGGTCCAGCGCGGGGCCAGCAGGCGGAAGCCGGCGGCGCGTGCCGGTGCGCGGCGCACCGAGAGCGCCTGCGCCGCCTGGGCCAGGGTCGGGTGGTTGTAGACGAAATCCGGCGCGACCGGCCGGCCGAACCGCCGGCTCAGCGCGCGGGCGAAGTCGAGCGCGGACAGGGAATCGAGCCCGAATGACAGCAGCGGCGTCTCCGCGTCGAGCGTCGCCGGATCGGCCACGCCCAGAAGCGGCGCCAGCTCCGCCTGCAGCGCCGCGACGCTCACCGGTTCGGCCGCCCCGCCCGTCATGGCCGCGCCGTCGGCGGCGGACCCGGCCTGTGCGGGGTCCGTCCGCGGCGCAGCGCCGGACGTGGCGGATCCGGCCCCGGCCGCCGCCGCGCTCCAGTCCATATCCGCGACGGCGAGCTGCGCCTCGGGCGCGGCCAGCAGCGTGGACAGGGCGCGCAAGGCGGCGGCGGGCAGCAGCGGGGTGACGCCGAAGGCGCGCCAGGCTTCCGCGGCCCGCACGCCCATGGCGCGGCCGATGCCGGCCTGCCACGGCCCCCAGTCGAGGCTCAGCGCCGGCAGCCCGGCCTGCCGCCGCGCCTGGGCGATCTGGTCGAGCACCGCGTTCGCCGCGGCATACCCGGCCTGCCGCGCGGACGGCACCAGCCCGACGATGGAGCCGAACAGCACGAAATGATCGAGCCGCCGCGCGCGCGTCAGCCGGTCGAGCACCTGGGCGCCGGCCACCTTGGCGCGCAGCACGAGGGCGATGCGGTCGGGCGTCTGCTGCTCCAGCCGGTCGTCGTCGACCACCGCCGCGCAATGGACCACGCCGGTGAGGTCCGGCAGGCCGGCAAGCACCGCCGCCATCGCCGCCTCGTCCCCCGCATCGGCCTGCACCGCGCGGTGCGGCGGACCGGCCGTGACGGGCATCCGGTCCACCAGGCAGAGATGCGCGCCGCGGGCGGCGAGCCAGTCCGCGACCAGGCGCCCCAGCGCGCCGGCGGCGCCGGTGACGAGCCAGGTCGCGCCGCGCGCGACCCGGATGGGCGGCGGCGGGCGCAGCAGCACGACGCTGCGGCCGGCCAGCGGGCCGGGACCGGCGAGCGTCTCGGCCAGGGCGTCGCGCGGCACGAGGTGGCGAGGCAGCGGCGGCCAGGCGGCGAGCTCGCGCAGCAGCGCGCCGCGACGATCGGCCGCCACCCGGTCGAGGTCGAAATGCGTCGCCGCCCGCTTGTCCAGGTTGACGATCTGCGGGATCCGCGCCGCCTGTTCCAGCACCGCCGTCGCGGCCCGGTCGAAGGCGCCGAAGGCCACGGTCACCTCGGCCAGCGCCGCGGCCCAGCCATCCGGCGCGCGGCTGTCGAGCAGCCGGTCGATGCCCTGGCTGCGCAGCCAGGCATGCCGGTGCGGGGCGGCGGTGGCGATCACCCGCGCCCCGGCGCGGCCTGCGGCGGCCAGCGCGGCGAGGCCGGTGGCGCTCGCGGCCTGATGCACCAGCACCGTGTCCTGCGGCCCCAGCGGCGGCAAGGCGGCGCGCGCGGTGAGATAGGGCACCGGCATGCTCGCGGCGGCGACGAGATCGGCGCAGGGGGCGGGTGCGACGAGCGCCGCCTCCACGAGGACCGTGTCGGCGATCGGAGACGCGGCCAGCGCCACCACGGGATCGCCAGGGGCGAAGCCGACGACCCCCGGACCGACCGCCTCGACGATGCCGGCGCAGTCGGCGCCGAGGGTCGCGCCCGCTTGGGCGAGCCCGTTGAACAACAGCCGGTCGCGGAAGGTGAGGCCGGCGGCGACCACGCCGATCCGGAGCTGGTCCGGTCCGGGATCGCCGGGGGAGCGGTCGTCCCATCGCACCAGGCCGGGGGCCGGAATGGCGGCGGCCTGCGCCGCTTGCGCCGGACGAGCGGGCGGGACCAGGCGGCGCGCGAGACGGCGCCCCGCCCGCAGCGCGATCGCCGGTTCGTCGTCGCGCGCGGCCTCGGCGGCGAGGGCGGCAGCCTGCGCCGCGATCGGCTGATCGGGGTCGAGGTCGATCAGCCGGCAGCAGAGGTCGGGCCGCTCCGCGATCACCGCCTGGGCCATGCCCCACAGCGCGGCGTGACCCAAGGCGGGAGGTGCGGATTCGGTGCCGGTGTGCTGTGCGCCGCTTGTCACGATGCGCAGCTTGCCGGCGGGCGCCGCGGCGAGATGGGCGAGCAACGCGGCGCAGGCCGCCTCGGGCGGCCCGTCCGGCGCATGCCAGAGCATCGGTGCCGCCACCTGCCCCGGCGCGGCGGCGACCGGCCGCCACGCCACGGCGCGGGTCCAGCCGCGCGAGAGATCGGGCAGCGGCGCGAACCGCGCGCCCGTCACCGTCAGCACCGGCTGCTCGGTCGCGTCGCGGAGGCCGAACGCGGCGCGCATGCCGCCATCCGGCAACGCCTCCGCGCGGCGGAACCAGGCGGTGGCGGGCGCGCTGCCGGGACCCCGGCGGATCGCCTCCGCCGACGCGAGCATGA
>MKTV01000076.1:55770-56536 GCA_001898425.1 Rhodospirillales bacterium 69-11 | reverse complement strand
CGGCCGCCTCGATCGTGCCGGGGGAGAGGTCGGCGGTCGCGAGTGTCGCCTCGACCGCATGGCCGCCGACACGCAGCCGGTCGAGGCGGCACGCCTCCGGCCCATAGCGGAAGCCGGCCGCTTCGATGCGCGCGTAGAGCGCCGCGGCAGGCTGCGCCGGCGCGTCATCCGGGACGTGCGAGCCTGGATCGGCGCCGCCGGCGGACGGATCGGCTCCGGCCCCCGCAAGGGGCGCGGAGCCCGCCTCCGCGGGCGGTTCGGTGCCCGCGAGATGGGTGGTCCACTCCCCGCCCGAGGCCGGACGGCTCTGCAGCGCGATGCGCCCGTCCGCACGCCTCACCCGCACGTCCAGCGGGATGGCGACCGCGAGCGGCGCGGGGAAGCTGACCTTGGTGAGGACCGGCACGTCGCCCAGCAGCGTCAGCAGCACGCCGAGATGCGCCAGCCCGTCGGTGCCGGAGAGCAGGTCGTCCGCCGGCTCCAGCCGCCGCTCCGGCACGCCCTCGCCGAGCCGCCGCTCCGGCACGCCCCCGTCCATTCCCTGTTCCGGCGACGTCGCGCCCGGCAGCGGGAAGCGGCTGCGGACGAACACCGGCGGCGCAATGGGCTGGCGTGGCGTGGCATCGCGCGGCGGCGGCGCCTCGAGCACCACATGGGCGTTCGTGCCGGAGAAGCCGAACGCGCTGACCCCCGCGCGGCGGATCCCCGGTTGCGCGGCGACCGGCACCTCCAGCGGCACCGATCCCGCGCTGATCGCCGGGTTGCG
>MKTV01000076.1:28966-55731 GCA_001898425.1 Rhodospirillales bacterium 69-11 | reverse complement strand
CACCGCCAGCACCGCCTTGATCAGCCCGGCGATCCCGCCGGCCGCCTCGGTATGGCCGAACTGGGTCTTGGCCGCGCCGATCCACACCGTCCGGTCCCGGCCGGCGAAGGCGGCGGCCAGCGCATGCCACTCGATCGGGTCGCCCAGCGGCGTGCCGGTGCCATGCGCCTCGACATAGTCGATGTCGGCCGGCGCCAGGCCGGCATCGTCGAGCGCCGCGCGGATCAGCGCGGTCTGCGCCGGGCCGTTCGGCGCGGTGAGGCCGGCGCTGCGCCCGTCCTGGTTGACCGCGCTGCCGCGCAGCACTGCGAGCACAGGATCGCCGTCGCGCAGCGCGTCCGGCAGCCGCTTCAGCACGACGATCCCGGCGCCCTCGCCCCGCCCGTAGCCGTCGGCCCGCGCATCGAAGCTCTTGCAGCGACCGTCGGGGGCCAGCATGCCCGCGCTCGCGAAACTTGCGGACAGAGCGGGCGAGAGCATCAGGCTGACCCCGCCGGCCAGCGCCAGTTCGCATTCCCCGCCGCGCAGCGCCCGCATCGCGGCATGCACCGCGACCAGCGAGGAGGAGCAGGCGGTGTCCAAGGTCAGGGTCGGTCCGTGCAGGTCGAGCAGATAGGCGATGCGACCGGAGGCGACCGCGGGCGAGGTGCCGACGCCGAAGTGGCGGTCGATCGCCGCATCGGGCACGCGGCGCGCGAAGTCGTGGGTGGCGAGACCCACGAACACGCCGGTGCGGCTGCCC
Source organism: Rhodospirillales bacterium 69-11 (assembly GCA_001898425.1). Lineage (GTDB taxonomy): Bacteria > Pseudomonadota > Alphaproteobacteria > Acetobacterales > Acetobacteraceae > Rhodopila. The sequence goes on along the minus strand of MKTV01000076.1, from coordinate 54,989 downwards.
GCGAGGGCGGCCGGGTCGAAGCCGGCATGGGCCAGCGCCTCCCAGGTCACCTCCAGCAGCAGCCGGTGCTGCGGGTCCATGGCCGCGGCCTCGCGCGGCGCGATGGTGAAGAAGCGGGGGTCGAACCCCTCCACGTCCGCGAGGAACGCGCCTGCGCGCGGGGCGGCACCGTCGGTGGCGGCCCAGCGGCCGGCGGGACGGGGGCCGACGGCGTCGCGGCCCTCGACCAGCGCGCGCCAGAACGACGCCGGTCCGTCCACCCCGGCGCCGAAGCGGCAGCCGATGCCGACCACCGCGACCGGGGCCGCAACCTGCGCCCCCGCCTGCGCGAGGCGTTCGGCGGCGGCGAGCCGCTCCTTGAGGCTGCGGATCTCCAGCAGCGCGCGGCGCAGCACCTCGCGCGGATCGGCGCTCCCGCTCATGATGCCGGCCCGAGTTCGGCGGCGAGCAGGTCGGCCAGCGCCGCTTCGTCCAGCGTCTCCAGCGCCGGTTCGGGGCCGGCGAGCAGGGACAGCAGGTGGGCGGCGAGGGCCGCGAGCGTCGGATGGTCGAAGGCGAGCGTGGCGGGCAGGTCGAGTCCGAAGCTCGCCGCCAGCTCGTTGCGCAGGCTGACCGAGAGCAGCGAGTCGAGGCCGAGGTCGCGCAGCGCGCGGTCGGGCGCCAGCCGGGTTCCGGCGGGGAAGCCCAGCAGCGCGACCAACCGCTCCGCCAGCGCCTGCTGCAGCCGGGGCAGCCGCTCCGCCGGCGGCGCCGCGAGCAGGCTGTCCCGCATCGCCGCCCCGGTGTGCGCGTCCGGCGCGGCGGCGAGCGCTTCGGCCGGCATCTGGGGCGCGGCATGGTCCATCAGCAGCCGGTGCGGCACGCCGTCGGCCAGCACCTGCATCACCGCGGCCGCCGCCCGCGCGGGCGCCATGGGGCGCATCCCCTCCCGCGCGAGCCGCGCCTGCTGGGCCGCGGTGAGCCGCGCGAACATGCCGCCCGCGTCTTGTCCGCCCCTTTCCTGTCCGCCCGCGTCTTGTCCGCCCGCGGCCCGTCCGCCCGCCGCCCGTCCGCCCGCCGCCTGTCCGGCAGCCCCGGCGCCGCCTGCCCAGGGTCCGGAGCCGATCGCAACCGCGGCCAGCCCGTCCGCGCGGCGCGCGGCGGCCAGCCGATCGAGCCAGGCATTGGCCGCCGCATAGGCCCCCTGCCCCGCGCCGCCCAGCGTCCCGGCGCTGGAGGAGACCAGCACGAACTGCGCGAGCGGACGGTCGTGCGTCAGCAAGTGCAGCAGCTCCGCCGCGCCGGCCTTGGGCGCGAGCACCGCGGCGAGGTCGGCCGTGTCGAGCGCGTCCAGCATCCCGTCCCGCACCACGCCGGCGGCATGCACCACGCCGCGCAGGTCGGAGAGGTCGCGCAGCAGCACTTCCACCGCCGAGGGCACGGTCACGTCGCATTCGACCGTCTCGCAGCCGGGAACCTCCGCCGGGTGGCGCGCCGCCAGCACCACGCGCGGCACCCCGGCAGCCCGCAGCGCGCGGGCGATCGCGCGTCCGACCGCCCCCGTGCCGCCGGTGACCAGCCACGTGCCGTCGGTCGCGGGCGCGGTCGGGAACCGCAGCACCAGCTTGCCGATGGTGCGGCCCTGGGCGAGCGCCTGCAGCGCCTCCCCGGCCAGCGCGAGCGGGAACACGCTGCGCCGCGGCGGCGTGAGCCGCCCCTCTCGCAGCAGCGCGAGCCCCGCCCGCATGCGATCGGCGAACCAGCCGGGATCGGCCGCCATCGGCTGGTCGAGGTCGTAGGCGATCCAGCGCCCGACGCCCTCCGGCCGGGGCGCGTTGCCGATCTCCAGGAACGTGCCGTCGGGGGCGAGCAGCGCGGCGGAGGCGGCGGCGATCTCGGGGCCGAGTGCGTTCAGCACGATGTCGAACCCGCCGGGGCCGACCCAGGCGCGGGCCGCCTCTGCGAAGCCGGGCGAGCGGGAGTCGCCCACCGCCTCGGCGCCGGCGGCGCGCGCGGCGGCTTCCTTGCCGGCGCTCGCGGTCGCGAACACGCGGGCGCCGGCGAGGCGGGCGACGCGGACCGCCATGCTGCCGACGCCGCCCGCTCCGGCATGCACCAGGACGCGCATCCCCGGACGGATCCGCGCGAGGTCATGCAGGCCGTGGCGGGCGGTGAGCCAGGCGACCGGCAGCGTCGCGGCGGTGTCCGCGTCGAGCCAGGCGGGCCGGTGCAGCACGCGGGCGGCCGGCAGCGTGACGCAGGAGGCGAGCGCGCCGGGGCCGAATCCCAGCACGGCGTCGCCGGGGGCGAAGCCGGTCACGTCCGGCCCGACCGCCACGACGGTGCCGGCGCATTCGAGGCCGATCGGCGCCTCCGGCAGGCGGCCGAGGATGGTCAGCGCGTCCTTGAAGTTGAGGCCGGCGGCGGTGACCGCGATGCGAACCTCGCCGGGGCCGGGGGCGCGGCCGGGATCGGGCAGCAGGCGGAGATCGGCGAAGCTGTGCTCCGGCCCCGGCGCGAGCCTGACCGGACCGGCGGGCGGCGGCGGCGCCTTCACCCGTTCGGGCGTGAGAACGCGCCCCTGCCGGATCGCGTAGCGTCCCGCGGGCCCGGCGAGGTCGCGCGGCAGCGCCGGATCGTCCGGATCGAGATCGACCCAGCGGCAGCGCAGCGCGGGATGTTCGGCCGCGATCACCGGCTGCAGCCCCATCAGCGCGGACGCGGCGGGGACGGGTCCCGGCAGCACGGGCGGCGCGGTGCTGGCGCCGCGGCTGACCAGGACGAGTTGCGGCCGGGGCTCGCGGGCGGCCGCGGCGCGGACCAGGGCGGCGATCGCCTCGACCGTCTCGGCCAGCGGCGCGGCCTGCAGCGGCCGCAGGTCGAGGATGCCGTCGATCCCGGCCGGCAGCGGCGCGGTGCCGGTCTCGTCATGGCTGGCGGCGCCGAACGCCGTGCTGCCGGGACCGATGACGTGCCAGCGTCCGTGCAGGCCAGTGCCGGGGTCGGCGGCGGGACGCCAGACCACGTCGTGCATCCAGGCCCCCGGCGTCGCGGGCGCCGGCTGCAGCGTGACGGCCTCGAGCGTCAGGACGGGCGTGCCGTCGTCGCGGCACAGGCCGGCATCGCCCATGGCCGCGCCAAGATCGGACGCTCCGAGCCGCGCCCGCGCACGCAGGCGCGGACCAGCCCCCTCTCGGCTTGCGGGAGAGGGATTCGGACCAGCCCCCTCCCCCATTACGGAAGAGGGATTCGGACCAGCCCCCTCTCCCCTTGCGGGAGAGGGATGGGGTGAGGGGGCCCCGCCCCCCGGCAGGGCGATCGCGCCCGCGTCCCTCGCGGGCACGACGCGACCGATGCGCGCCGGCAGGAACGGCGTGTCGGCGGGCGGCAGCAGCGCGGTCAGCGTCTGCAGCGCCGCGTCGATCAGCATCGGGTCGAGCGGAAGGCCGCTCGTCGGGCCGGGCGGGAGCAAGCGGGTCAGGACGGCTTCGGCACGCGCCTCCCGCCGGCGGAGGGCGCCGACGATCCGGTAGGACGGGCCGAATTCGAAGCCGCGCGCGGCGAGGTCGGCGGCGAGGGCGGTCCCGTCGTCGGCGTCGGGGGGCATGGCCTCCTCACCCCAGCCCTCTCCCGCGAGGGGAGAGGGAGCGACTACGGCGGCGGCGCGGGCGGTGGCGATCTCGGCCCAGGCGCCGTCCAGTTCGGCGTAGAGGCCGATCGCGCCGTCCCGCGTGCGGACGAGCTGGACCGCGACGCCCGCCGGCGGGACGTCGAGGCGCCGGAGGAAGGCGACGTCCGCCAATCCCTCGGGCGCGGCCGCGAGCGCGAGCGCCAGGAACGCAGCACCCGGCATCACCACCGTGTCGTGCACGCGATGATCGCGCAGCCAGGCCGCGGCGGGATCGAAGCGCATCTCCCAGACCGTCTCGCCGGAGCGCGCGGACTGATGCGGCGGCCCGAGCACCGGGCCGTGATCGGCGGGTTCGGCCGCGGCGGCCAGCCAGAACGGGAGCGGATCGAGCGGCGTGGGCGGCAGGACGACGCGGCGGCCGCGCGGCGTGGGCAGGTCGGGAACCGGTCCGGTCCGCGGCGGCGCGGTCGCGAGCGCGGCGGGGCTGTCGGCGAGCAGCCAATGGCGCAGGCGGGCGCGGCCCACCCAGGCGGTGTGACACGCATCGGCGAAGTCGAGCCCGTCGGCGAGGGAAGCGGTCACGGCGCTGCGGAGGCGCTCCAGCGCCTCGGGCGTGGCGGCCGAGAGCAGCAGGCGCGGCGGACCGTCGCCCTGTTCGCGCGCGGGGATCTCGGCGCGTGAGAGGACGACATGGGCGTTGGTGCCGCTCGCGCCGAAGGCGCTGACGCCGACGTGGTGCAGGGCGGTGCCGGTGGGGATGCCCGGATCGAGCCCGGCCCTGACGGCGTGGGCTGGCCGGTGCGCCTCCTCGTGCGCCTCCTCATGCGCCTCTGGCCCGCTCCCCTCGCCTGCCACACGCACCGGGGTATCCGTCCGGGCGTGCGGGTTGCGGGTGGCGTAGTGGGGCTGCGGGGGCAGCGTGCCGCGTTGCAGGCACAGCACCGACTTGATGACCCCGGCGATGCCGGCCGCCGCCTCCGCATGGCCGATCGCCGCCTTCACCGACCCGACCAGAAGCGGGCGGTCGTGGCCGGCGAACACCTCGGCCAGGGCGTCCAGCTCGATCGGGTCGCCCAGCTGCGTGCCGGTGCCGTGCGCCTCGATCGCGTCGACCTGGTCGGGGGACAGGCAAGCATCGGCCAGCGCGTCGCGGATCACGGCGGCCTGGGCGCCGCCGTTCGGTGCGGTGAAGCTGCTGCTGCGGCCGTCATGGTTGCTCGCCGATCCGGCGATCACCGCCAGCACGCGGTCGCCCTCGGCCTCGGCGCGGGCGAGCGGCTTCAGCACCAGCACGCCCACCCCCTCCCCGCGCACGTAGCCGTCCGCCGCCGCGTCGAACACCGCGCAGCGGGCGTTGGGCGAGAGCAGGCCGGCATTCGCCAGCATCACCGACGTCCCGGGGGTCAGCAGCAGGTTCACCCCCGCGGCCAGGGCCATCTCCGCCTCCCCGGAGCGCAGCGCGCGCACCGCGAGATGCAGCGCGACCAGCGAGGAGGAGCAGGCGGTGTCCACCGTCAGCGCGGGGCCGTGCAGGCCGAACTGGTAGGCGAGCCGCCCGGCCAGCGTGTTGGAGGGCTGTCCCACCAGGCTGTGCGCATCGCGCGTCCCGCCCAGCGCGAGCGTCGCGTAGTCGCTGCCGGTCGCGCCCACGAACACGCCGGTGCGGCTGCCGGCCAGTCGGTCCGGGGCGAGGCCGGCATGCTCCAGCGCCTCCCACGCCGTGGTGAGCAGCAGGCGCTGCTGCGGGTCGAGCTGGGCGGCCTCCCGCGGGGAGATGCCGAAGAACGCCGCGTCGAAACGCTCCACCCCGTCCAGGAAGCCGGCGCGGCGTACCGTCTCGGGCGCGGCGGCCCATGCCGCGGCGGTCGGGCGGTCGGCAGGGACGGTGCGGATCGCGTCGCCGCAGGCGAACAGACCGGCGGCGAAGGCGTCGGGGCCGTCCGCGCCGGGAAAGCGGCATCCCAGGCCGATGACGGCGATCGGGGCATCGGCCGGCGCGGCCTGGGCCGGTGCGGCGTGGCTCGCCGAGGCGTGGCGCGTCGCGGGGCCTGCCGCCGCGGGGACGTCCCGCGCCTGGCCGGCGAGCCAGTCCGCCAGCGCGGCCACCGTCGGATGCGCGAACAGGATCGCCGCCGGCACGGGCACGCCGGCTTCCTCCTCCAGCCGCCGGCGCAGCGAGACCGCCATCAGCGAGTCGAGTCCCTGCTCGAACAGGCCGCGCTCCGGGTCGATGCGGGACGGGTCGGGATGGCCGAGAAGGGCTGCGAGCAGGGCGGCGATGCCGGCGCGGTCGAGCCTGGGCCGCGTGGCGCCGACCGGCGCGGACCCGCCGCCGGCGGCGCCTGCCGCCGCCCCTTCGCCGGCACGCGGTCCGCGCGACGGCATCGCCGCGCCGCCGGTGGCCGCGCCGCCGGCCGCTGCGTCGACGCCGCCGGTGCGGGCGGGTGCGGCGCGGGCCGAACCGCCGGCGATCTCCGCGGCCAGGTGGGCGAAGAGCGGGCGCGGGCGGCGGGCCTCGAAAGCGGCGAGGAAGCGCGGCCAATCGATATCCGCCACGATCCGGTGCGCGACGCCCTCCGCCACGGCCTGGAAAGCGGCGGTGAAGGCCGTGTCGGGCGCCATGGCGCGCAGCCCGGCGGCGGCGAGGCTTTCGTCCTCCGCCTCGGTCAGCAGCCCGCGCGCCGCGAACCGGCCGAAGGCGATGGCGGTGGCGGGCAGCCCGCCCGCGCGCGCCTGCTCGGCCCACCGGTCCAGCGCGCGGTTCGCGGCGGCATAGGCCACCCGGCCGCGCGCGCCCCAGATCCCGGCCGCGGAGGAGAACAGCAGGAGGAAGTCGGGCTCGTGCCCCTCGGCCGCCGCGGCGAGCGTGTCGGCGACCGCGAGCTTGGCCGCGAGCACCGTCTCCACCGGCCCATCCGCCACGCCGGCGGCATGCACGATCCCGCCCAGCCTCCGGTCGATCGCGGCGCGCAGCGGAGCCGCGTCACCGGCCGCGAGGTCGAGCGCGAGCGTGCGGATCGTGGCGCCCTGGATGGCGACCGGACGCGGGCGCCGCCCGACCAGCAGCAGATGCCGCGCGCCTTGCGCCACGAGATGGCGGGCACAGGCTTCCCCCAGCCGGCCGAACCCGCCCGCGACCACGTAGAGCCGGTCGGGATGCAGCGGGGCCGGCGCCCCGGCCGGCACGACCCGCCGCAGGCGCGCCACCCGCACGATGCCGTCCGCGATGCGGCACTGGTCGTCCGCACCGGTGCGGCCGACCAGGGCGGCGAGCGCCTCGATCGTCGCGGGCGTCTCGTCCGCGAGTTCGATGCTGGCCACGCCGGCATCGGACGGATCGAGCGACAGGGCGCGGGCGGCTCCGGCCAGGGCCGCATGGGCGAGGCCGGGGCCAAGGACGAGGGTGCGCGGGCGGGATCCGGCCGCGGCGGCCAGCGCGGTGACCAGCGCTGCCGCCGGCGCCTCGCCGGGGCAATCGATCAGGGCCGGCGCCTCGGCCGCGGCCGGCAGGCGTTCCGCGAGGCGGCCCGCGAGCGGGCTTTCGCCGGTGATCGCCCAGGCGGGGCGGAACGCGGCGGGCAGGTCGATCCCGGCCAGCGCGGAGACGGCGGATCCGAACGGCGGCGCGTCCTGCGGCGCACCGGCCGCATCGGCGGACCGCAGACGAGCCGCCGCCGCGTCCGAACCATCGGCGGCCGGCGCCCGCGCGAGGACGAGCCCGTGCACCGCCCCGTCCGCCAGCACGCGCGCCTCGGCGAACCCCGACGCGGCCAGCGCCGCGGTCCAGCGCTCCGCCTCCATCAGCGCGTGGGCGGGCCGCAGCGGGTCGCCCCGGAACCTCCACCAGCCCTCGGTCAGGCCGAAGACGAGATCGATCCAGCGCGGCGCTTCCAGCAGCTCGACCAGTCCCAGCCAGCCGCCGGGCGCGAGCAGCGCGCGCAGCCGCGGCAGGATCGCGCCGATCCGCGCCCCGGCATGCACCACGTTGGCCGCGACCACCGCGTCGAATGGACCGTCCAGCGGTGCGGGACCGTCCAGCGGCGTCGGATCGTCGAGGTCGAAGCGGGCGGTGCGCAGCGCGGCATGGCCGGCGAAGCGGCGGCGCAGCGCGGCGAGGAACGCCTCGGACAGGTCGGTCGCCGTGACGGTGCTGCCGGCGGGCAGGGCCGCGAGCAGGCGGGCGGTCAGCGCGCCGGTGCCGGCCCCGAGTTCCAGGACGCGAAGGGGGCGGCGGGCGGCGGCGAGGTGGTGGGCGAGCGCCTGCTGCGCGGCGGCGAAGGGCGGGCCGGAATAGACCGCGAAGGCGGCCTCGAGGTCGCCCGCCGGAAACAGCACCTCGATCGGGTCCGCTTGGCCGGCGAGCAGCGCGGGCAGCGCGTCCCCGGCGCGCCGGAGCAGCCGGCCGGCGGGCGTGTCGGGCGGTTCGACCCAGGTGGTCGGGGGCTCACCCGATCCCGGCGGCGGGACGGCGGCCGGGTCCGCCACGCCCGTGTCGAGGGAGGGCGTCCAGGTGGCGAGCCGCGCCGCGAGCGCGCGATGCCGCGGCGCGATCGCCTCCGGCGGCACGCGCGCGAGCGCCGCCCGAGCGTAGGCGGTGGCGGCGGCCGCCAGCGCCTGGGCGTCGGCCGGTTCGGCCGCGTCCGCCGACGCAGCGCGCCGGGGCGGCAGCCTCTCCCAGGCCAGGGCGTAGCTCAGCCCCGCATCGGCCTGCGGCAGCCAATGGCGGCTGCGCTCGAACGGGTAGGTGGGCGCGGCGACGATGCGCCAGGGCTCGTCCGCGTCGAAGGCCGCGGCGTCGATCTCGGCGCCGGCGACGAAGGCCCCGGCGCACCGGTCCAGATACGCCGCCCAGTCCTCGTCCGGGGCGCGGCGCTGGTCGAAGGCGGGTGCGGCGCCCGGCCGGACATCGCCCTGCCGGTAGTCGCCGTCCAGCAGCTTGCGCCGCGCCTCCTCCCCATCCGCCGCGTGCAAGGCGAGCCGGACGGCGAAGCGCTCCCGCCCGGCCAGCGCCGTGTGGCACAGATCGGCGAAATCGGCCGGCAGCCGCGCCGCCCAGCGCAGCCGCAGCGCGTCCAGCGCCGCCGCGCTGCGGGCCGAGAGCACCAGCAGGTGACGCGGCCGGACGCCCCGCCGCTCCCCGGCGAGGGGCGCCAGCGCGGCCCGCAGCGTCGCCGCATCGGCCTGGCCGCGGCGGAGCGGGGCGAGGACCGTCGCCTCGGGCGCCATCTGCCGGATCTGCGCCGCCAGCAGCGGATGCGCGCCGAGTTCCAGGAACACGGCGTGGCCGGCGGCGCCCAGCGCGGCGATCGCCTGGCGGAAGCGGACCGGCTCGCGCAGGTTGGCGCCCCAATAGGCGGCATCCAGCGTCTCGCCCTCGATCGGCGCGCCGGTCACGGTCGAGACCATCGGCACCGAGGCCGGCAGGGGGCGCAGGTCCGCGAGCGCGCGTTCCAGTTTCGGCCGCAGCGGGTCCATCTGCGGACTGTGGTAAGCGACCGGCACGTCGACCGTCTGGAAGGCGAGCCCCGCCGCGTCGAGCCGCGCGAAGGCCGCGGACAGCGCGGGTTTCGCGCCGGCGATCAGGGTCGCGCGCGGCCCGTTCTCCCCGGCGATCACGACGTCGGCCGGCAGATGCGGCGCGAGGTCCCGCGCGGGGGCGGCGACCAGCGCCATGCCGCCATGGCCGGCGACGCTCGCCTGCAGCCGCGCGCGGGCCACGACGAGCCGCATCGCCTCGGCGCGGGTCAGCGCGCCGGCGACGCAGGCGGCGGCCACCTCCCCCACCGAGTGGCCGACCACCGCGGCGGGCTGCACGCCCCAGTCGGCGAGCAGCGCGGCCAGGGCGAGCTGGAAGGCGCAGAGCGCCGGCTGGCCCAGCGCCACGTCGGTCACGCGTGCATCGTCGAGCACATCCGCGACCGCGGCGGGATAGCCCAGTCCGGCGAGCAGCGCGTCGCACTCCGCCAGCACGGCCGCGAAGACCGGTTCGGCCAGCAGGGCGCGCGCCATGCCGGCCCAGTTGCCGCCATTGCCGGCGAAGACGAAGACGGGCCGGCCGGTCAGGCGGTGGCCGGAAAGGGTGGCGGGCGCGGCCTGCAGCAGGACATGCGCGTTGGTGCCGCCGAAGCCGAACGAACTCACGCCGCCCACCGGCCGTTCGGCCCCACCCGGCCACGCGCCGCCCGCGGCCTGCACCGCCATCGCCGACCCGGCGAAGTCGATCGCGGGATTGGGCGCCTGGAAGTGCAGGCTGGCCGGGATCCAGCGATGGGTCAGCGCGAGCGCGAGCTTGATCAGGCCAGCCGCGCCGGCCGCGGCTTCCAGATGGCCGATGTTGCTCTTGACCGATCCGATGCGCAGCCGCCGTTCGGCGCTGCGGCCGCGGCAGAGTTCGGCGGCCAGCGCCTGCGCCTCGATCGGGTCGCCGAGGGCGGTGCCGGTGCCGTGCGCCTCGACGTAGTCGACCGCGTTCGGGTCGAGCGTCGCGTCGGCCAGCGCATCGCGCAGCATCGCCCGCTGCGCCGCGGGGTTGGGCGCGGTCAGCCCGTTGGACGGTCCATCGTTGTTGACGGCGCTGCCGCGCACCACGGCGTAGACGCGGTCGCCATCGGCCCGCGCGCGCGACAGCGGCTTCAGCACGACGATTCCGCCGCCCTCCCCGCGCACGTAGCCGTTGGCGCGCGAATCGAACGGCTTGCAGCGCCCGTCCGGCGCCATCGCGCCGAACTTCGTCATGGCGATGCTGCTCTCCGGCGCGAGCACGAGGTGCACGCCGCCGGCGAGAGCCACGGTGGACTCGCCCGCGCGCAGGCTGCGGCAGGCCTGGTGCACCGCCACGAGCGCGGAGGAGCATGCGGTGTCGATGGTCAGCGCCGGCCCTTCGAGGCCGAAGAAATAGGCGATGCGCGCGCTGACGATGCTGATGTCCTGGCCGGTCGCGGTGTGCTGCGCGATGCCGACGCGGTCGGTCAGCAGTCGCGCATAGTCGCTCCACATCGCGCCCATGAACACGCCGGTGCGGCTGCCGGTCAGCGCGCGGGCGCGGATGCCGGCATCCTCCAGCGCCTCCCACGCGAGTTCGAGGGCGAGGCGCTGCTGCGGATCGGCCTGTGCGGCTTCCCGCGGGGAGAGGCCGAAGAAGCCGGCGTCGAACTGGTCCACCGCGTCGAGGAACCCGCCCCAGCGCGTCGCCATGCGGCCCGGCGCGGCGGGATCGGGATCGTACAGCGCATCGGCTGGCCAGCGGTCCGCGGGCACCTCGCCGATCGCATCGACGCCGTCGCACAGCAGGCGCCAGAACGCGTCGGGCCCGTCGGCGCCGGGGAAGCGGCAGGCGAGTCCGACGATGGCGATCGGCTCGTCCGGGGCGAGCGGCACGATCGGCGCGCGGCCGTCCGCATCGTCGCGCCCGTCCAGCGCGGCGGCGAGTTGCGCCAGGGTCGGATGGTCCCACAGCAGGGTGGGCGGCAGCGGACGCCCGATCCGTTGGGAGAGTGCGGCGACCACCGTCGCGGCGGTGAGCGAGGTGAGCCCGTAGCGGTGCAGGCGTTCGGTCGGTTCGAGCAGGTCCGCGGCGACGCCCAGCCGGTCGGCGACCAGCGCGCGCAGCCAGGTCAGCGTCTCGTCCTTCGGTTCGACGGCACCACCAGCCATGGGGTCAGCCCAGGGCGGGCGCCGGGGCGAGCACGTCCTCCGCCAGGGCGGCCGCGACGGCGCGACGCTGGTCCGCGAGGTAGAAATGGCCGCCCTCGAACAGCCGCGTGCGCGCGGGACCCGCGAACAGCGTCGCCCAGTCGGCCATCTGCGGGGTCTGCGGGTCGCTGCGCCCGCCATAGAGGGAGACGCCGCAGGGCAGCGGCGGCTCGACTTGGTGACGATGGGTCTCGAACGTCGCGAAGTCGGCCTTCATCACCGGGATGAACAGCGCCATCAGCTCCGGCTCCTCGCGGATCACCCGCGGGATCGCGTCGTAACGGCGGACCAGCGCCTCGACGAAGGCGGCATCGGGCAGCACGTGCAGCGGCGCCTCCGTGTTCGGCACGGTGGGCGAGCGGCGGCCGGAGACGACGATCGTGCCGGGCAGCGGCAACCCGTCGCGGCGCAGGGCGCGGGCGAGTTCGAAGGCGACGAGCGCGCCCATGCTGTGGCCGAAGAAGGCGAAGGGCTTGTCGCATGCGGGCGCGAGGCCCTGCTGGAGCGCGGCGATCAGCGGCGGCATGGCGCGGAACGGAGCCTCCCCCAGCCGCGTTTCACGCCCCGGCAATTGCACGGCCACCATCTCGATGGAGGGCGGCAGCAGGGCGGCGAAGGGATGGAAGGAAGCGGCACCACCCCCGGCATGCGGAAAGCAGAACAGGCGCAAGGCGGCGTCGGGCCGCGGCTGTGGACAAGCAAGCCAGGAAGCCCGCACCGACCTGTTCCCCCGCGCATTCGTGACGTCACATTTCGGCCCGAGGGGTCGCGGGATGTCAATGGAACTTTGTTCGGCGGCTCAACCATTTGGCGATGGTGGTACGCTGGCGGCGATTTTGTCCGAACCGTCACGCTGGCGGATGATTTTGGACTTCCCAGGCGCACAGTCCCAACCGTATGCTGCCGGTCTGGAAGCCTGCGGCGGCCACGGCAGCCGCAGGCCGCCGGGTTTGCTCGGGTGGCGTACACTCGGGCAGGCGTACGCTCGGGGCGGGCGGGTCGATGTCGCCGGCCGCGGGCGTAGGATCGTCGAGCGTGTGGCATCCGGTCGGGTGGCGTCCGGAAGGTGGCGTGCAACAGGGGCGGGCACCAGCAGCGTGCAGCAGCGCACGGGTGGCGCGCGCAACACGGGAGGTGTGCTGGAATGCGGGTCAGAATGATGTCCGGCGTGAAGCGCGTGACGGTGCTGGGTCCGGTGCGGACCGGCCACGTCGTGGTGCGCGAGCGCCGCGAGTACGGGGCCTCGGAGCCGCTGAAGTTCTCCGTCATCCGGCCGAACGGGCTGGTCGAGCGCGGCGAGCTGCGCATGGCCCTCGGCTCGATCAAGAGGGATTCGAAGCCGCTGCGCGGGATCGAGAAGCGTCTGCGGCGCGCGCTGAAGTTCGAGTACAAGGCGATCGGCCGCTATCTCGCCCTGCACGAACGCTCCCGCCGCAAGCGGCGCAACGGCTGGGCGAAGGACCTGGGCAGCAACATCGTCAAGTCGGTGCGCAAGCGCTGAACGGCGCGCGCATCCACGACGGGGCGCAGCGGAGACGCCGACGCGACGGCAGATCGACGAGCATCAGCAGATCGAAGAGCATCCGCAGATCGAAGAGCACCGGCAGAGCGAACGGCGCCGGTCGAACCGAAAAGGAACCCGCAGCATGAGTGCGACGACCGAGGCTCCAGCCCCGAAAGCCGCCGACGAGGTCGAGAAGGGCGTCGTCTGCGTCATCGATCTCGGCGAACACTCCCGCCGTCGCGTGCGCCGGCTTCGCCGGGGCGAAGGACGGCTGATGGAGAAGGTCGAGGACGCGATCGCCGCGCTGCAGGAGAACGGCGTGCTCGAGGAAAACGCACAGACCGTGGTGGTCGTGGTGCGGCAGGAACCGAGCCTGTCCCTGTTCAGCGACGACGAGGACGATGACGACGATGATGACGACGAGGACGACGACTGAGCCGTCCCGCTCCGACATCTCCGCGTTCCGGCGCCGCGGCCCGTCCGCGGCGTCTTCTCCTGCGTTCCCGCCGGCCCGCGCGGCATCCGATTTGACGGCGCCGGCCGGGTGATGCCACGACGGGTGCGTCGTTCGCCGTTCGGGAGGCCCCCATCGCCTTCGTGACCATGGCCGCAGGGTTGCGGGTCGACGTGCCGCGCCCACGCCGCCGCGTCGCCTCCGGCCACATCGCGATCCTGCCGGTCCGCACCCGCGATCCCAGGCGGCGCCCGCCGCCGGAACTCGCCGACGCGCTCCCCTCCCCGCTCGAGCCGAACGTCCCGCGCAAGCCGCTGGTCATCGAACCGCTCCCGCCACGGCGGCACAGCCGTGCGACCTGGAGCCTGTGGCAGCTCCTGAGCTTCTTCGGCCAGGTGACGCTGCTGAAGCTGACCCGCCGCTTGTCGGAGGAGCGTCACGCCGTCCTCACCCGCCAGCTCTTCGAGCGGCTGGGCGGCATGTGGATCAAGGTGGGGCAATTGCTGTCGCTGCGCAGCGACGTCATGTCCCCCGCCATGGTGCGGGAACTCGGCACGCTGCAATACCAGGCGCGCGGCTTCCCGACGGCGATCGCCCGACAGGTGCTGGAGGCGGATCTCGGGTCCCTCTCCCGCGTGTTCGCGCATTTCGACGAGCAACCCTTCGCCGCCGCCTCCATCGCGCAGGTGCATCGCGCGACGCTGCTGCGCAACAACCGCGCCGTGGTGGTGAAGGTGATGCGCCCGGACGTGGCGAGCACGTTCCGTCGCGACCTGCGCCTGTTCCGCCGCATGGTCCGGTTCTTCGGATTGTTCGGGCTGTTCCGCCGCTACCGGCTGAACGAGGGACTGGTGGAGATCGCCGCCATCCTGCGGGAGGAAACGGACTACCAGTACGAGGCCGCCAACCTGCGCCAGATGCGCCGCACGCTCCGGCGGCATGGCGTGCATGTGCCGCGGGTCCTGCGGGATCTCTCCACCGGCCGTGTCCTGGTGATGGAGGAGATCGAAGGCGTGCTGATGTCGCACTACCTGCGGGTGCGGCGCAACGATCCGGAAGTGGCGGCGCGCTGGGCGGCGATCAACGGGATCGACGAGCACGCGCTGGCGCGGCGCCTGAGCATCACGACGCTCCGGCAGATCCTGGAGGACAACGAGTTCCACGGCGACCTGCATCCCGGCAACATCATGCTGCTGACCGAGAACCGCATCGCGCTGATCGACTTCGGCAGCGTCGGGCGGCTGCCGCAGCAGACATGGACGCTGTACCGCTACAGCCTGCAGGCGCTCGCGACCCGGGACTACGGCCGCGCCACCGACCTGATGCTGATGATGTCGCCCAACATCGCGCGGGCGAACAACCGATTGCTGCGCGCCGACATGACGCGGGCGCTGCAGGAATGGGCCCTGACCGCCGAGTTCTCGGCCGGCAGCTACGCCGATCGCTCGATGTCCGCCATGTCGAACGCGGTGGCCCGGGTGATGGCGCAGCACCAGGTGCCGCTGTCCTGGAGCATCATGCGGGTCGGCCGCAGCCTCAGCACGCTCGACGCGTCGCTGCAGACGCTGACGCCCGATGCGAACTTCATGTCCATGTGCCGTGCCTATTTCCGCGACCGGCAGCGCCGCGGGCGGACCCTGGAAGGGCGCAGGCAGGCGTTCCAGAACGCGATGCTGCACGTCTCGGCCCTGGCGGGGGATGCCGAGGTGCTGCTGGGCCGCGGGCTGCGGGAGCAGGCACTGCGGCTGCACGGGATGCTCGACCGGCTCACCAACGTGCGCATCACGGTGCTGACCTTCGTGCAGCGCGGCTTGTGGCTGACGATCCTGCTGCTGATCCTCGGCGGGGTCACGGACGAAGGGCTGCGTCCGCTGTCCGCCGATGACCGCGAGCATTTCTACCTCTCGCACCCGATGATCGAGTTCCTTCTGCGCGCGGTGCCGGACCTGCATCCGGTGTGGTGGGTGCTCACCGTCCTCGGCGCGATCTACCTCCTGCGCGGCGTGACCAACGTGCGGCAATCGATCGCACGGCTGGAATGACGACGGCGGGGGAGGTCACGGCATGGCTGCTGCCGACCGGCGGCCTGTCCGACGCGACGATCGCCGGCTGGCGGCCGCTGCTGGATGAGGCCGAGCAGGCACGGGCCGATCGCTTCGTGTTCGATCGGCACCGCCGGACCTTCATCGCCGCGCACGCGCTGCTGCGGATCCGCCTGGCCGCTGCCTGCGGCGTGCCGCCCGAGGTGCTGCGGTTCGAACCGGGGCCGCACGGCAAGCCCACGGCGTGGATCGGCGAGGTGCCGGCGCCGCTCAGCTTCAACCTCTCGCACACCGAAGGTCTGGTGGGTCTGGCCCTGACCCCCATCCCCGGCCGCGCGCTCGGCTTCGACGTGGAGGCGCTGGATCGTCGCGTCACGCTCGACGTGGCGGACCGCTACTTCCGGCCCGAGGAGGTGGGATGGCTGCATGCCCTCCCCACGGCCTCGCAAGCCGAGGGCTTTCTCCGGCTCTGGACGTTGAAGGAGGCGTTCATCAAGGCGACCGGCGACGGCTTGGCCTGCGATCTCGCAAGCTTCTGGTTCGAGCCCCTGCTGCCGCGCGTCCACTTCACGCCGGCGCTGCCCGAACGGCCGGAGGACTGGTGGTTCGCGCAGAGGCTGGCGCGCGGCTTCGTCGCGGCGGTCGGCCTCCGGACGGGAGGAGCGGAGGCGGCGGTCCGCTGGGTCGAGGTGGAGCGGCTTTGACCGGGTGCCGTGCGGGTGGGATGCGCGGTCGGTGCGGACGGGACGCGCGGTTCGTGCAGACCGCAAGCGCCGCGATTTAACACGGAGGAAGAAGGCGAGGCACACGGAGGGCACGGAGGCACCGTGCGGGCATGGCCGTCCGGGGGAAATTCGGACAGCGTCATCGCGGCAACGGGCTGGGTCGCGTTCCGCCAAGCGCTGCGTCCTCGGAGGACTGGCTGGCGGTCGCTCCGCGACGGCAGATGCTGGTGATCGATGCGTGCCGCTGACGTCTCATCCCGGAGATGAGCGTGCGCGAGGAAGGGATTGCCGGTGCGAGGTCCGGCTCCCTCCGTGCCCTCCGTGTGCCTCGCCTTCTTCCTCTGTGTTGAATCGCGGCTCTTGCAGATCGCACGGGCGGTGCCAGGGACGCACGCGCGAACGACCGGGCGCTTCCGGCCGCCGCGCGTCACCCGCCGCGGCGAGTCCCGGACCGAGGCGCCTCCGCGTCCTCTAGGCGCTGATGCGCGCGCCCGTGCCGGCGTCGAACAGGTGCACCAGCGCCGGGTCGGGCGCGATGCGGATCGTCTCGCCGGGCTTGGCGGCGACGCGTTCGCGGAACGCCGCGATGATCGGGGTGCCGGCGAACTCCGCCATCACCTGCGTCTCCGATCCGGTCGGCTCGATCACGTGCACCTTCGCCGGCAGCCCCTCCGGGTTGAGCACGAAATGCTCGGGCCGGATGCCGTAGATCATCGGCTTGCCGTCCGACGGCCTGCCGTTCGACGGCAGCGGCAGGGCCGTGCCCTCCTCCGCCTGGAAGCGGCCGTCGCTCAACCGCCCCTTCACGAAATTCATTGCCGGCGAGCCGATGAATCCCGCGACGAACAAATTGGCCGGGCGGTCGTAGAGATCGAGCGGCGCGCCGACCTGCTCGACATGCCCGCCGTTCATCACGACGATCTTGTCGGCCATGGTCATCGCCTCGATCTGGTCGTGCGTGACGTAGATGGTGGTCGTGGTCAGGCGCTGATGCAGTTCCTTGATCTCGGCGCGCATCTGCACGCGCAGCTTGGCATCGAGGTTGGACAGCGGCTCGTCGAACAGGAACACCTGCGGATCGCGCACGATCGCGCGGCCCATGGCGACGCGCTGGCGCTGGCCGCCCGATAGTTGCCGCGGATACCGGTTGAGATACTGCGTCAGCCCCAGGATCTGGGCCGCGCGGCTGACCTTTTCCTCGATGATCTTCTTCGGCGCCTTCGCGAGCGAGAGGGCGAAGGCCATGTTGTCCTTCACCGTCATGTGCGGATAGAGCGCGTAGTTCTGGAACACCATCGCAATGTCGCGTTCCTTCGGAGCGACATTGTTGACGACGCGGTCGCCGATCGCGATCTCGCCGCCGCTGATGTTCTCGAGCCCGGCGATCATCCGCAGCAGCGTCGATTTCCCGCAGCCGGACGGGCCCACCAGGATGACGAACTCGCCGTCCTCGATCTCGACGCTGACGCCGTGCAGCACCTCGGTCGAGCCGAAGCGCTTGCGGACGTTGCGGATGGACACGGTTGCCATGCGGCTGGACGCTCCCTCGTTGATCTGTGCCCAGGCTGACCCTGGCGTATCGTGGCGGGGGTGCCCCGCGGTCCGCATGCTAGCTCAGCGGCCCTCGCCTGATCCAGTGCTGCCAAGCACCGATCCCGCCCCGCCGCCGCGCGCGTCCGGGGCCTCCGGCCGGCGGGCACCGGCCGGCGCGGCCCATCAGGGAGGGGACCGCGCCGCCTGGTCGCTCTCAGAACTTGGAGACGCGCGTCTCCTTCGACGTGATGAACTCGAGCAGCGCGGGCTTGCCGGCCTGGGTCTGCTCGATGCCGCGCTGGATCGCCGCCTTGATCTGGTCGGGCTGCGTCACACGCTCCCCATAGCCACCGAACGCCTTCGCCATGTCGGCGTAGTTGCCGGAGATGTCGGTGGAGCGGTACTTCTCGGTCGAGACCGGCATCACCTTCAGCTCGATCGCCATCGAGAAGTTGTTGAGCAGGATCGACAGGATGGGGATCCGCTCGCGCACCGCGGTCTCGAAGTCCATGCCGGTGAAGCCGATCGCCGCGTCACCCCACAGGTTGATGCACAGCTTGTCGGGCTTGGCGAGCTTCGCCCCCATCGCGAGGCCGAGACCCATGCCCAGCTGCGTGGTCTTGCCCCAGCCGATGTAGGACATCGGTTCCGTCGACACCCAGAAGGGCGAGATCTGGTCGCGCGGGCTGCCGGCGTCGTGCGTGATGATGGTGTTCTTCACGTCGACCGTGTTCATCAGCTCCCAGATCACGCGATAGGGCGACAGCGGCGCCTCGTTGTGGTTGAGCAGCGGGCGCCATTGCGCCATCCACTCCTCGCGCACGGCGGTGATCTCGCGCACCACCTCGGTGGTGTCGCGGTTCGACTTGATGGTCTGCTTCAGCTCGCCGATCAGCGCGTCGAGCGTGAGCTTGGCATCGCCCACCAGGCCGACGGTGCTGATGACGTCCTTGTTGATGTGGTTCGGGTCGAGCGTCGCGTGGACGATCTTCTTCCCCTTGGGGAACTTGATGCCGAAATTGGTTTCCGTGAAGGAGCAGCCGATGCCGATGATCAGGTCGGCGTTCTGCACGAAGTGATGCACCGGCTTCGGCACCGCGTTGCCGCCGGAGCCCAGCGACAGCGGATGGTTTTCCGGGAAGCTGCTCTTGCCGCCCAGGCTCGTGGTGACCGGGGCGCCCAGCAGTTCGGCGAAGGCGCGAAGCTGCGGCCAGGCCTCGGCCCATTGCACGCCGGTGCCGGCATAGATCACCGGGCGCTTCGCCGCGAGGATCTCGGCCGCGGCCTTGCGCACGTCGACGGGATCGGGGCCGAACTTGTGGATGCCGACCGGCGTGTAGTCGAGGTCGCCGATCTCCTCGTTCCAGATATCGGTCGGGATCTCGACGATCGCCGGGCCGCTGCGGCCGTTGCGGATCGCGCTCATGGCGCGGCGCATGACGTTGCTGACCTCGGACGGAATGTTCACCGGCTCCGCGCGCTTGGCGATGCCGCGCATCTCGCGGGAGGAGTTGTAGTTCGGGTCGATATGCGCGATGCGGCGCGGATAGCCCTGCGGGATCACCAGCAACGGCACGGATTCCGAGTAAGCCTGCGCGACGCCGCCATAGGCGTTCTCGGCGCCGGGTCCGTGCTGCATGCAGAAGGCGCCGATCTTGCGGCCGGACGTCACGCGGGAGATGGCGTCGGCCATGTGCAGGCCGATGCGCTCCTGCCGCACCATCACGGGGCGGATATCGGCCGCGGCCGCAAACTCGATCAGGTGGTTGACGGGATAGCCGCAGAGGATCTCGATCCCCTCGCGCTTCATGATTTCCGCGATCGCTTCGCCCACCTTCATCTGGCCGCTCCCTCTCTGGTTGTCGTTCCCGCGCCAATCGGGCGGGTTGCGCACCTGGGGGAAGCGTAAGACGCGGCCGGGCGGGAAGCAACGGCAGGCCCGTGGGCCGCCGCTGCCAGGGCGTCCGCCCGCCGCCTCAGACCGAGGACAACGGGGGCGCCACATCCTCGAGCGAGCGGCGCTCCGCATCCACCGCCATGAACGCCGCGACGATCCCGCCGGCCACCATCAGACCGCCGCCCAGCAGGTAGCCCCAGAAGATCGACATCCGCTCCCCGGTGTCGATCAGCGCGCCGAACAGCGCCGGCCCGGCGACGCCGCCCACCGCCGTGCCGAACGCGTAGAACAGCGCGATCGCGATGGCGCGCACCTCCAGCGGGAAGCTCTCGCCCACCGTCAAATAGGCGGAACTCGCGGCGGCCGAGGCGACGAAGAAGATCCCCGTCCAGGCCATGGTCTGATGCACCGCGCTCAGCCAGCCGGCGGCAAACATCCAGCCGGTGATGCCCATCAGCACGCCGGACAGCACGTAGGTCAGCACGATCATGCGCCGCCGCCCGACCGTGTCGAACAGCTTGCCGAGAACGAGGGGGCCGAGGAAGTTGCCGATCGCGAAGGGCAGCATGAACAGACCGACGCTCGCCGCATCGATGCCGTAGAACTTGGTCAGCACCAGCGCGTAGGTGAAGAACACGGCGTTGTAGCAGAAGGCCTGCGCCGCCATCAGCGCGACGCCCAGGATCGTGCGCTGCCGGTATTGCGTGACCAGAGCCCGCGCCCCGGCGCCGAACCAGGAATGCACGTCGCTGCGCAGCCGCAGCTTGCCGTAGGGCACGGGCGGCAGCGGCTTGCCAGTCTCGCGCTCCACCCGTTCCTCGATCTGGCGCACCACCGCCTCGGCTTCCTCGGGATAGCCGTGGGTCATCAGCCAGCGCGGGCTCTCGGGCAGGAAGCGGCGCAGCAGCAGCACGCCGAAGCCCAGCACGCCGCCGATGATGAAGGCCGCGCGCCAGCCGATCTCGGGCGGCACCAGCGCGGGATCGAGCACGACCAGCGCGCCCAGCGCGCCAACCGCGGCGCCGAGCCAGAAGCTGCCGTTCACCACGAGATCGGTGAAGCCGCGCCGCCGCGCCGGGATCAGCTCCTGGATGGTGGCGTTCACCGCCGCGTATTCGCCGCCGATCCCCGCCCCGGTGAAGAAGCGGAACACCGCGAAGGACCAGAAATCCCAGGAGAAGCCGCAGGCGATCGTCGCCACCAGGTAGACGAGCACGGTCAGGGTGAAGAGCTTCTTCCGCCCCAGCCGGTCGGTCAGCCAGCCGAAGAACAGCGAACCTGCCACCGCCCCCAGCAGGTAGGCGGACGCCGCGGTGCCCACCTGCGTGGCCGTCAGGTGCAGCACCGGGCTCTCGGTCAGCGCACCCGACAGCGATCCGACGATCGTGACCTCGAGCCCGTCGAGGATCCAGGCGATGCCCAGGGCCACGATCACCAGCCAATGGAATCCGGCCCATGGCAGGCGATCCAGCCGCGCCGGCACGTCGGTTTCGAACACCGACCCAGCCGGTGGCGTGTCCTTCGGCATTGCTCTCCCCCCGTATGGTGGCACACTCGAAGCGTAACGCTCCGCGGAGGCATGCGATGGACCCGTTCCAGGCGGAAACCGAAGCCAACATTGCGCGATGGTTCGGGATCGAGCCGCCCAACGACGCGGCGCGCCGCATGGCCGCCGACCTCGCCAGCACCATCGCCGCGTTCATGGCACTGCGCGACACGCTGGTGTTCGAGGACGAGCCGTCCAGCTTCGAGGCCGCGCTGCAGGCCACGAAGGACACCGGCGACGCGGCGACCGGGACGAAGGGAGCGGGCGCATGAGCGGGCTTGCCGACCTGTCCCTGGTCGAGGCGGCGGAGGCCGTCAGACGGGGCGAGGCCACGTCCCAGGCGCTGCTCGATGCCTGCTGGGCGAACCTGGAGGCGGTCAATCCGCAGGTGAACGCCACGATCTGGCTGGACCGGGAGGCCGCGGACCGCGCCGCCCGCGCCGCGGATCAGGCCGTGCGCGAGAAGAAGCCCGTCGGCCCGCTGCACGGCATCCCGATGATCCACAAGGACATGTACTACCAGGAGGGGCAGCTCAGCACCTGCGGCTCCGCCCTGCGCCGCGACTGGCGCCCCACGGTGACCGCGACGGTGCTGGCCCGCATGGCGGAGGCCGGCGCCTACACGTTCGGCGGGCTCAACATGGCCGAGTTCGCGCAGAACCCGACCGGGCACAACAAGAGTTTCGGCGACTGCCACAATCCGTGGAACCTGCCCTACATCACGGGCGGCTCCTCCTCCGGCTCCGGCGTCGCCGTCGCGACCCGCTTCACCTACGCGGCCCTCGGCTCCGACACCGGCGGCTCCATCCGGCTGCCCGCTTCGGCCTGCGGCGTCACCGGGATCAAGCCGACCCAGACCCGCGTCTCCCGCTTCGGCGTCATGCCGCTATCCTTCAGTTGCGACAACGTGGGCCCGCTGACCCGCACCGCGCGCGACTGCGCCCGCGTGATGCGGGTGATCGCCGGGCACGACGCGCGTGACCCGACCAGCGCACGGGAGCCGGTGCCGGACTACGAGGCGGCGCTGGACGGCGACCTGCGCGGGCAGCGCATCGGCGTACCGACCAACGCCTTCTTCGATCCGGACGCGACCGCGGTGAACCAGGCCGTCGAGCAGGCGGTGTCGGTGCTGGCCGCCCGCGGCGCGACGATCGTGCGGCTGGACCTGCCGCTGATGGAGGCGATCGGCACCTATGTCAGCGTGATCTCCCGCGTCGAGGCCGCCACCATCCACGCCGAATGGATGCGCCGGGACCCGCAGGCCTATGGCGGGCACATCAGCGGGCGCATGTATCCGGGCTACGCCATTCCCGCGCCCTATTACCTGGAGGCGCTGAGCCGCCGCGGCCCGATCCTGAAGGCCTTCGCCGCCGAGGTGTTCGGAAAGGTCGACGCGCTGGTCACGCCCACGATCCGCACCGCCCTGCCGACCTTGGCCGACACGGATATCGACCACGGCCCGCCCGGCACCGAACACCGGTTCATGGCCGTCTCGGCGAATACGCGGCCGTTCAACTACCTGGGCCTTCCGACCATCAGCGTGCCCTGCGGGTTCGACGGGAACGGCTGCCCGATCGGCCTGCAGGTCTCCGGCCGCCCATTCGGGGAGGCGCGGGTGATGCGCATCGCCGACGCGTACCAGCGCGACACCGACTGGCACGCCCGCCGGCCGCCGCTGCTGCCCGCATGAGCTTCGACGCGGAAGCCGTCCGGACGTTCGAGCGGACCGGCTGGGACCGCGCCGCCGCGACCTATGGCGGCTCGTTCGCGGCGGCGACGCGACAATTCGTGCCCGCGCTGCTGGAGGGACTCGGGCGCGGCGATCGCGTGCTGGACGTGTGCTGCGGCACGGGCGTGGTGACGGCGGCCCTGGCGGAGGCGGGGGGGGTGGCGACCGGCCTCGATTTCTCCGCCGGCATGCTGGCGGAGGCCCGCGCCGCGCATCCGGCCCTGCGCTTCGACCAGGGCGACGCGGAGGCGCTGCCCTACGCGGACGGCAGTTTCGACGCGGTGGTGTCCAATTTCGGCATCCACCACGTGCCGTACCCGCACAAGGCCTTGCGGGAAGCCTGGCGCGTGCTGCGCCCCGGCGGGCGGATGGCGTTCACGATCTGGGCGGCGCCGGCGGAGAACGTCGCCTGGAACCTGGTGTTCCACGCGGTCGCCACCTGCGGCGATCCCACGGCGTCGGATGCGCCGCCACCCGGGGGCGGGTTCGCCTCGGCCGAGGCATGCGTGGCCGCGCTGGACGTGGCCGGGTTCGGCGAGATCGCCGCGGAGAAACTCCGCTCCGTCTGGCACCACCGCGACGGCGCCGCCCTCCTCCAGGCTCTCGGGGCCGGAACGGCGCGGATGGCGGCGCTGATCGGCGCCCAGGACCCGGCGAAGTTGCCCGCCATCGCAGCCGCGATCGACGCGGCCGCGGCGGCGTATCGCGGACCGGAAGGGCTGACGCTGCCGCTGGCGGCGGTGGTCGCGCGGGGGCGCCGGGCCGCCTGAGTTCGGCGGACACGGTGACCGCCCCGGTGCGGAGGCCGCGTCAGATCCGCAGCATCGCCGCCGCTTCGGCCACCACGCCGGCGAGCGCGCCGTCCGCGAAGGGCGACACGAGGCCGGCGCCGCGCACCAGATCCTGGAACGGGGCCGACCCGCCGCGGGCGCACAGCGCGACATAGGCGCCCATCGCCTCGGCCGGGTCGCGACGCGCGCGCACCCAGAACTGCATCGCGCAGCACAGGGCCAGCGTGTAGTCGATGTAGTAGAAGGGCGAGCCGTAGATGTGCGGCTTGGCCTGCCAGCGGCCGCCCATCGCCGGATACGCGAGGTCGCCGTAATCGGTCCACGGCATGTAGCGCCGCTCGAGCTCCTGCCACATCCGGTGCCGGTCGGCCGGAGTCGCGTCGGGCGCGGCGTAGACGGCGTGCTGGAAGTGATCCACGCACACGCCGTAGGGCAGAAACGCCAGGTCGCCGATCAGGTGCATGCGGCGGAACCGGTCCGCCGCCGCCTCACCCACCAGCAGGCCGATCTCGGGATAGGTCAGGAACTCCAGGCTCATCGAGTGGATCTCGGCCGACTCCATCGTCGGCCAGAGATAGTCGACGTTGGGCTGGTGCCGGCTCTCCCAGTTCTGGAAGGCGTGGCCCATCTCGTGGGTGAATACGCCGACATCGGCCTGGGTGCCGTTGAAGTTGGCGAAGATGAACGGCACGCCCGCGCTGGGAAAGGACGTGCAGAACCCGCCGCCCGCCTTGCCCGCGCGGTTCTTCAGGTCGAGAAACCCGCCGTCGCGCATCACCGCATAGAAGCGGCCGAGGGCCGGGTGAAGCCGGTCGAACATGGTCTGGGCCGCGGCCACGAGCTCGTCATGCCCGCCGATCGGCGCCGGGTTGCCGGCCGGATCGATCAGCGCCTCGTCCCAGAAGCGCAGCCTGTCCCAGCCATGGGTGGCGCGCCGCGCCTCCAGCTCTCGCGCGACCAGCGGCACCACATGGGCCTGCACCTGGGCGCGGTAGCGCGCGACGTCGACGGGGCCGTAATCGACCCGGCGCAGGCGGCGATAGCCGAGCGGCGTGTAGTCGGGCAGGCCGAGCGTGCGGGCCATGCGGTGGCGCACGCGCACCAGCGCGTCGTAGAGCTGGTCGAGTTCCGCCGCGTTCTCGGCAAAGAATCCCCACCGCGCCTGCTCGGCCTCCTGCCGCGTCGCGCGGTCCGGGGATTCGGCGTGGGGGCCGAGACCCGAGAGGTTCAGCGTCTCGCCCCGGAACGGGATTTTCGCGCCGGCCAGCAATTCCGTGTAGCGGGCGGCGAGCTTCGACTCCTCCTCGAGGTCGGGCTTGATCGCCGGATCGAAGGTGGTGACGTCGGTCTCCCACAGCCGCACCGCATGCGCGCCGACGATCTCCGCCACCGCCGCGCGATCGGCGAGCAGGCGGCGCTTCATCGCGACCTCGAACTCCGTCGCCTCCGGGGCGAGCGCGTCCGCGTAGTCGCGCGCCTGCTTGGCGGCCGGGTCGGTCGTGTCCTGGGCGAAGCGCAGGTGCACGAGCGCGCTCCAGGTGTCGTAGTCGCGCCGCAGCGTGTCCCAGCCATCCAGTGCCGCGAGGCGATCGCCGCGGTCGAGCGCGGCGTGCAGCGCCGCGTAGCGGGCGGCGAGTCCGTCCCGATCGGGCGTGGCGGGCGCGATGTCGGCGAAGCGCGGGGTCATCCCTCGTCCTCCTCCCCCGCGTCGCCCGGCTCGATGCGCACGACCGCGACGCGCGTGCCAGCGGCGGGGTCGAGGCGGGCCGGTGCGCTGAAGACGATCGTGTCGCGCGGTTGCGCGGCCCCGAGTGTGCCGGTGAGAACGACGAGGAAGACGCGCGGGCCTGGGGTGACGTGTGCGAGGTCGGCGGCGTCCATCACCTGCACCGTGTGGGACAGGGCCGGGTAGGCGGTGATGACGTTCATCACCTCGCACGGGCCGGCGGGCAGCGTGCAGGCGATCGGGCCGGCCCCTTCGAAGGCGACGGGGTCGAACGGCTTGTCGACCGTCAGTTCCGCCCCGGCCGGGAGCGCGAGCCGGAACCCGGCGCCGTGCAGCAGGGTGATGGTGCGGTCATGTCCCGCGTAGTCGGAGAACGGGGCGTCGCGGTCGAGCCAGGCGAAGCCCAGCAGCCAGCCGGGGCCGGTCGCGATATCGGCCTTGCGGCCGGCGCCGTTGCGCCAGGGTGTCTCGGAGAGGTCGGCGGCGCGGATCAGGGTGGGGTCCATGCGTCCACTGTTCCACGGACGGGGCGTGCGGGAGAAGGGGCGGCGGTCCCGGCCGCACGGAGGTGAGGCGGCGGCCGGACGGACGACCGGCCCGCGGATGCCGGCAGGCCGGGTGATCGACAGGGACGAGGCCTGCGCGCGGATGCGGCTCCTCCCACGCCAGGAGGAGCCCGCCCAGCGTCAGGCCGCCTTCGCGGTCGCCCCGGCTTCCAGCCGCCGCAGCACCTGCGCCCCCTGCTCCGCCGCTGCGGCGTCGCCGAACCGTAGC
>MKTV01000076.1:0-28943 GCA_001898425.1 Rhodospirillales bacterium 69-11 | reverse complement strand
CGGATTGCCGGTCAGCGCCGCCTGCACCGCCTTCAGCGCCGGTATTCCCGCCACGTGCGCGCAGGCCGCCTCCATGTCGGCCACCGCCGCCGCATCGGAGAACAGCCGCCGCACCAGGCGCGGCACCACATTCGCCATGCCGCAGATCGTCCCGGCCCCGCCCTCGGCCAGGGCACGCGGGATCAGCACCTCGGCCCCCACCAGCGCACCCACCTCGGGGGCGGCGCGGCGAAAGCCCAGGAACGTCTCGAAATCGCCGCTGCTGTCCTTCACGCCCGAGACCAGCGCCCCGTAGCGGCGGCGCAAATTGCCCAGTACCACGGCGGGCACGCCGACGCCGCAGACCTGCGGGATGTGATACAGGCAGGCGCTGAGCCGCCCGTCGCCGATGCCGTCGAACACGGCGGCATAGGCGTCCTCGATCCCCTCGGGGGAGACGCCGGCGAAGTAGAAGGGCGGCAGGATCATCGCGCGCGCGATGCCGAGGCTGAGGACGCCCTTGGTCAGCGCAACCGTATCGGCGATCGCCGGACAGCCCGTGCCGACCGAGAGCGCGGCCGCGGGAATGCCCGCGCGCAGCACCGCCTCGGTGGCCGCAAGCCGTTCGGCGAGGGTGAAGGACGGCCCTTCCCCGGACGTGCCGAACAGCACCAGCCCGTCGCAGCCCTCGTCCAGCAGCCAGCGCGCATGCCGCGCCAGGGCCGTGGTATCGATCCCGCCCGCGCCGTCCAGCGGGGTGGTCGCGGCTGCCCATGCGCCGCGGATCGCTTCGCTCATCTCGTCGTTCCTGAGAGTGGATCGCGACTATGCCGGGCTCCCGCCGCCCGTGTCATCCGGCGGGCGTTTCACCATTGCCGGAACTGCTTTAGCTTTGGCCGATGCTCAAAGGGATCGACCCGCTGCTGAGCGCGGACCTGCTGCACGCGCTGGCCTCCGCCGGACATGGCGACCGGATCGCCATCGTCGACGCCAACTTCCCGGCCACGCGGCTGGCGCGCCGGCTGATCCGGCTGCCGGGCGTGGACGCGCCCCGCGCGCTCGATGCGGTGCTGTCCGTGCTGCCAATCGACACGTTCGAGCCCGGGCCCGTGGCGGTGATGGAGGTGGTGGGCGACCCCTCGGCCATTCCCGACACGCTGCGCGACTTCCAGGCCGTGCTGGACCGGCATGGCGCCCCGTCCCCGCTGTCGCTCGAGCGGCATGCCTTTTACGCCGAGGCGGCGGACGCGTTCGCCGTGCTGCAGACCGGGGAGCGGCGGTTCTACGGCAACGTGCTGCTGACCAAGGGCGTGATCCCGCCGGAGAGCGCGGGATGATCGTCGACGCGCAACATCACGTCTGGCGCATCGGCCGCGGCGATTACGGCTGGATCCGGCCCGGCTCGCCGCTGCACCGCGACTACACGCTCGCGGACCTGCGTCCCCTCCTGGGCGACATCGACGCCACCGTGCTGGTGCAGGCCGCGCCGACCGAGGCCGAGACCGGATACCTGCTGAACGTCGCCCGCAACTCCGGCGGGCTGGTGCGCGGCGTCGTGGGGTGGGAAGACCTGGCGCTGCGCGATGCGGCGACGCGCATCCATGCCATGGCCACCGACGCGCTGCTGAAGGGGCTGCGGCCGATGCTGCAGGACATCGCCGACACGGCGTGGATCCTGCAGCCTGCCCTGCGCCCGGCCCTCGGCGCGATGGAAAGCGCCAGGCTGTGCTTCGACGCGCTGATCCAGCCGCGGCACCTGCCGGCGATCCTGGGCCTGTGCGGCCGGCACCCCGACCTGCGCGTGGTGGTCGATCACGGCGCCAAGCCGGCGATCGCGACGGGCGGGTTCGCGCCCTGGGCGGACGATATCGCCCGCCTCGCGCGGGAGACGCCGGCGATGTGCAAGCTCTCCGGCCTGGTGACCGAGGCGGGGCCGCACTGGAAGATCGACGACCTGCGCCGCTACGTGGACCATCTGCTCGACTGTTTCGGCCCGCGGCGGCTGATGTGGGGCAGCGACTGGCCGGTGGTGGAGCTCGCCGGCGGCTATGCGAGCTGGCGGGCCGCCACGCTGAGCCTGCTGCGGGAGCTGGACGCCGACTCGCAGGCGGCGATCCTCGGCGGCACCGCCGTCACGTTCTACGGGCTGGCCTGACCGCCATGCGCCGCCGCACGCTGCCCGTCCGGACGCCGGCGCGCGCCGGCACGAGGGCGCCGTGATCCGCATCACGCCGTCGATCGCGCTGGACGAGCGTGCGATCGAGGAAAACTTCATCCGCGCCTCCGGCCCTGGCGGGCAGAACGTCAACAAGGTGGCCACCGCCGTGCAGCTCCGCCTGTCGCTCGATGCGGCCGGCCTACCGCCGCCGGTGCGCGCACGGCTCGAGCGGCTGGCTGGCCACCGGCTGACACAGGCGGGCGACGTGCTGATCACCGCCCAGCGCCATCGCACGCAGGACCGCAACCGGGCGGAGGCGCTGGAGATGCTGGTGGCGCTGATCCGCGCGGCAGCGGTCGCACCGGTGCGGCGGGTGAAGACCCGCCCGACCCTGGCCTCCAAGCAGCGCCGGCTGGAGGCGAAGGCGCATCGGGCGCGGGTGAAGAGCACGCGCGGCGGCCGCGGCGATCCGGACTGACGCCGTCTTCATTCGGGAACCGCATGGGAGCGTCGGCTCGGACGCACGCAACCCAGGATTGCGCCCCGCGATCCGACCGCCTACGACCCGCCCGTCACCTTCCGGAGCTCGGTTCCATGCCTGCTCGCGTCCTCCTCGCCGTCACGGCGCTCGCCGCGCTGCTCTCCACGCCCTTCGCCGCTCGCGCCCAGGATGCGGCCGCCGGAGAGGCCGTGTTCAAGCGGCAATGCGCGATCTGCCACTCGCCCGTGCAGGGTAAGAACATGATCGGTCCGAGCCTGTTCGGGATCGTGGGGCGGACGGCGGGGACGGTGCCGAATTTCCGCTACTCGCCCGCGAACAAGAACAGCGGCATCGTCTGGACGCCGGAGAAGCTGGACCCGTACCTGACCAACCCGCGGGAGGTCGTGCCCGGCACGATCATGACCTATGCCGGGCTCAAGGACGCCAAGCAGCGCGCCGACCTGATCGCCTATCTCGAGACGCTGAAATAGGCTGACGGGCTCGGCCGCTCCCGATGGTCCGCGGCGATGCGGGCCATCGGACCGGCCGCTCGGGCCACCGGCGCGGCGGCGCGGACCGCTGGCGCGGCGCGGGTCACTCCGATCCGAGCGCGAAGCCGATGCGGGGTTTCTGCGTCGGACCCTGCTGCTTGAGGCTCGCACGCAGCGCCTCATACTCACGCTCCATGTCCGCCGTGACCGAGGCGCGCGTCTCCTTCAGCGCCTGGTCGAACTGCGCCTGCCCGACGCTGTGCGTCTCCAGGTTCTCCCGCAGCGCGATCAGGCCGGCGCGGCGCACCGCATCGCCCAGATCGGCGCCGGTGTAGCCCTGGGTGCGACGGGCGACGTCGGCAAGATCGACGTCGGCGCCGAGCGGCATTCCCTTGGTCTGGATCTTCAGGATGCGCTCGCGCCCGGACTGGTCGGGGACCGGCACGTAGACCAGCTCGTCGAACCGGCCCGGCCGCAGCAACGCCGGGTCCAGCAGGTTGGGGCGGTTGGTGGCGCCGATCACCACGACGCCCTGCAGCTCCTCGAGCCCGTCCATCTCCGCCAGGATCGTGTTCACCACCCGCTCCGTCACCGCGGGCTCGCCGAGACCGCCGCCGCGCGCGGGCACCAGGCTGTCGATCTCGTCGATGAAGATCACGGTGGGCGCGACCTGCCGCGCGCGGGCGAACAGCCGGCTCACCTGCTGCTCCGACTCGCCGTACCACTTGGACAGCAGGTCGGAGGACTTGGTGGCGATGAAGTTGGCGCCGGACTCGCGCGCCACCGCCTTGGCCATCAGCGTCTTGCCGGTGCCGGGCGGACCGAACAGCAGGAACCCCTTCGCCGGCCGGATGCCCAGGCGCCGGAACGCCTCGGGGTTCTTGAGCGGAAGCTCGATCCCCTCCCGCAGCTGCGCGCGCGTGGTGTCGAGGCCGCCCACGTCCTCCCAGCCGACATTCGGCACCTGGATCATGATCTCGCGCAACGCCGAGGGCTGAATGCGCTTCAGCGCGTTCTCGAAGTCGTTGCGGCAGACCCGCATGCCGGCGAGCACCTCGGGCGGAATGCCCTCGCGCAGGTTGATCTGCGGCAACACGCGGCGGACCGAATCCATCGCGGCCTCCCGCGCGAGGGCCGAGATGTCGGCGCCGACGAAGCCGTAGGTGGTGCGGGCCAGTGCCGCGAGGTCGACATCGTCGGCCAGCGGCATGCCGCGCGTGTGGATCGCCAGCACCTGGCGGCGGCCGGCCTCGTCCGGGACGCCGATCACAATCTCCCGGTCGAACCGGCCGGGCCGGCGCAACGCCTCGTCGATCGCATCCACGCGGTTGGTGGCGGCGATCACCACCACGTTCTGCCGCGGCTCGAGCCCGTCCATCAGCGTGAGCAGCTGCGCGACGATCCGGCGTTCCACCTCGCCGCGCGCCTGCTCGCGCTTCGGCGCGATGCTGTCGATCTCGTCGATGAAGATGATGGAGGGCGCGCGCCGTCCGGCTTCCTGGAAGATGTCGCGCAGGCGTTGTTCGGACTCGCCGAAATGGCTGCCCATGATCTCGGGGCCGGCGATGCTGAAGAACTGCGCCTCCGACTCGTTCGCCACCGCCTTGGCGAGCAGCGTCTTCCCGGTGCCGGGCGGCCCGTGCAGGATCACCCCCTTGGGCGGGTCGATGCCCAGGCGCTGGAACAGTTCGGGATGGCGCAGGGGCAGCTCCACCATCTCCCGCACCTGCTCGACCGCGTCGCCGAGGCCGCCGATGTCGTCATAGGTGACGTCGGCGCGGCGGATTTCCTTCGGTTCGGTGTATTCGGGCAGCAGCTCGACCTCGGTCTCCGGCCCGATCTGCACGATCCCCTTCGGGTTAGTGCCCACGACGGTCAGGCGGATTTCCTGCAGCGCGTAGGCCTGCTGCTCCATCAGGTTGCGGAACACCTCCTCCTGGAACCGGTCGGGCCGTCCCATCGCGCCGCGCTGGTAGACGGAGGTCGAGACCACGTCACCGGCCATGACCGGCCGGCCGATGAAGGTGCGGCGGAGCGCCTCCCCCGACCCGGTCAGGCGCAGGTTCTTCTGCGCCGGGGCGAAGGTCACACGGGTGGCAGTCCGCAGCACGGCGCGGCGGACCTCCACGCGTTCGCCCGCGGTGACGCCGGCATTGGCACGTTGCAGCCCGTCCAGGCGGATGATCTCGAGGTCCTCGTCCTCCGGGTAGGGCGGCAGGGCGAGCGCCGCGGTATGGCGCTGGCTGGCGATCTCGATCGGGTCGCCCTGCTGCATGCCGAGCGCCTGCAGGACCTTGCGGCTGACGCGGGCGACGCCCTTGCCCACGTCCTCGGGCCGTGCGTTCGCCACTTGCACCTGCACGGTCTTGGGATCCGGGTCGGCCATGGGTTCGTCTCCTCGAGGCGCGCGCTCACGGGTGAGCAGCGGGAATCAGGGCGGTGTCGCAGCAACAGCGCCCCTGGCGAGCGGTTCCGTGAACAGGGCGTGGGGCGTCGGCGCGGGTGCGTTCCGGGGACCGTGGCACGGGCCGCCGGCGCGATCTGGCACGATCGCGCCGCAGGCGCGGCTGGCAGCCCGGGACGAATCTCGCGCCCGACAGGATCGCGGGCGCGGGGCCTGGAAGAGCGAGGGGTTCGGGGCTGCCGCCGGCGGGACGATGTCGGGTGCGGGGCAGGTACGCCGGGAGGCCGGGTCGGTAAGGAAACGACTGCTCGCAACGGCAAAGCGCGCCACAACAGCTTGTGGCGCGCCTCGGCAGCTTTGGCTGCGCTTGTGTGTTCGCTCCCTAAACTTGGCGGCCGATGCGCCAGCGCGGAGGTTTTCCCGTGCGCTTCACAGGACGTCAACCAATTTTTTACTCATGGTCGTGCGATCTACTGGCGAGTACCCACCGCGCCACGATCGTTGCCGAAATGCCACACATACCAGCGACGTGATCGAGCGCCGAAAAAATCCGAACGGGACGCTCTTGCGCTCCAGTTTGTGCGGTGCAATATCAGCCCCGCAGCGCCGAGTGCGCTGCTTTCTTGGACGTTTCCTCCCTAAACTTGGCGGCTCCTTCGGGATGCCGCCATTTTTTTCGCCATCACGCCTCGTGATTAGGCGCTTTCTGCTCAAGAAACCGCACCAGGGTCCGGTGCAAGTCCGCATCGGTGATCACCCGCGGCACCTTGTTCTGGCCGCCGTCCTTGCCGCGTGCGCGCATCCACGCCGCGAACCCGCCGGCGGGCACGCGCCACACCTCCGGCCCGTCCATCCCCGGACGATGGTCGCGGTAATCCGCGTTCTCCGCCGCCAGCGCCGAATCCAGCGCCGCGAGGAAGG
Source organism: Rhodospirillales bacterium 69-11 (assembly GCA_001898425.1). Taxonomy (GTDB): domain Bacteria; phylum Pseudomonadota; class Alphaproteobacteria; order Acetobacterales; family Acetobacteraceae; genus Rhodopila. The sequence continues at coordinate 22,509 of MKTV01000076.1, read as the reverse complement.
TCGGCACCATCCCGTCCGGCAACGCCTCGGCGAACTCCACGAAGAACCGATGGTGCCCCTTCTCCGCCGGACCGGCGGGATAGACGGGCGTCACCGCGTACTCACGCACCGCAACGCCCACCGCCGTCGCGGCGCATTGCAGCGCGGCCTCGATCTCGGCGCCGATCAGATGCTCCCCGAACGCCGACAGCGACCAGCCCAGGCGGCCGGTCACGAGCAGCCGCGGCGGATCGCGTTCGACGAACCGGACCGTGTCCCCCAGCACGTAGGCGAACAGACCGGCATTGCTCGACAGGACGACGGCATAGTCCTGCCCCGGCTCGAGGTCGGCGACCCAGTGGCGCGTGGGGGCCGGCGCGTCGATCTCTCCCACCGGGACGAATTCCAGGAACAGCCCGTTATCGGCCAGGAGCCGCATCCCCTCCCCCGGCCCGCGGTCGGCGATCGCGACGAAGCCCTCGCTGGCCGGGTACACCTCCCGCATGTCGACGCGCGTGCCGGCGAAGATCGCCTCGAACTGGCTGCGATACGGGGCGAAACTCACGCCGCCATGCACGAACAGCTCGAGGTCCGGATACCAGCTCGTGCTCCGCATCGGCCGGTCCGGCCGCAACGCCCCCAACCGCGCGAAGAACGGCAGCACCCAGCTCGGGGTCCCGCTCAAGGCGCGGATATCGGCCTCGAGGGACAGCGGCGCGAGGCGCTCCATCTTGCGCTCCCAGTCCGCGATCAGCGCGAGCTCCCGCGGCGGGAAGTAGCGGCTGCGCGCCCACCACGGCACCTCGGCCGCGGCAATGCCGCTCAGGTCGCCGCTGTGGATGCCGGGCGCCTGGCGCACCAGGTCGGTGCTGCCGCCCAGCACGAAGCTCCGCCCGCCGAAGATCCGGCTGTCCGGGCGGGCTGCCAGGTGATGCGCCAGCACGTCCAGCGCCGCACGTCGGTTGGCCCGCACCATGTCGCGGGAGACCGGGATGTATTTTGTGTTGCCGGTCGTCGTGCCGGAGGTCGCGGCGAAATACGGGATGGTCCCCGGCCAGGAAATATCGGTCAGCCGGGGGAAGGCAGGCTGCCACCAGTCGCGCCAGAAATCCTCGTAGCGCCGCAGCGGCACGCGTTCCTGGAACGCCGCGACGCCGTCGACCCGCCCGAACTCGTGTGCCTGGCCGAAGCGCGTGCCCGCCGCGCGGCGCATCAGCGCGCGCAGCGTGCGGCGTTGCGCCTCCACCGCGTCCTGCCGTGCAAGCTGGCGCAGGCGGCGGCGCGCCCAGAGCCGCAGGAGAGGCGTCGCGTCCAGCATGTCACGGGCGCAGTTCGGTCACGTGCGGATAGGTGTCCCGCACCGTCTCGGGGCGGAGTGGCACCTGGATGTAGACGCCGCGCCGCCAGAGCGGCACCTGGTCGAGGAACGTCGTGCTGCCGATCCAGCCATCCTGCCCGCCCAGCAAGGCGAACCAGGCACCGTCCGGGTCGGAGAGATCGGCGATGAACCGCGCGGTGCTGGCCAAGGCCGCGTCGTGGCGCCGATCGGTGAGCGGACCCGCCGTCTTCATCAGCGTGTCGCTGCCTCCGGCGGCCGGCCAGTCGCCGAAGCGGAACATCCGTCCGATCGCGGGCAGCGCGGCCAGCGGGTGACGCGGCTCCAGCCGGTGCATCGCCCCCCAGGTGCCGAACCGGCGCACGCCCCGCCTCACCGCCGGCAGCGTTGTCCGCAACAAGGCCGCGAGCCGCGGACGCGGCAGCTCCTGCAGGGCGCGGAACAACAGGGTGCGGGCGCTCCAGCTCGCGGCATAGGCGCGCAGGCGACGGTGGCCGTACAGGGCGACGGCCAGATGGTAGAGCAGCAGCTCGAAGGCGAGCGGCGCGGCGGAGGTCGCGGCATAGGCGCCGTCCCACTCGGCCAGCAGGTCCGCGAGCCGGCGTGCCGTCGGCTGCGGCAGGCTGCGCAGCGCCGGGACGAGCCGGTCCCGCACCGGCGCCGCGGCCGGCAGCATCACGTCCTGCTGCAGCGCCGCGATGTCGCGGAAGCCGAGGGGCCGGCCGCAGCCGAGTGCGGCGCGGAGCCGGTCGATGCGCTGGGCGGAGGAGAAGAAGTAGCCGACCAGCACCTCGGCCGGCGGCGGGCGATCGTTGGCGGAGGCGACGAACCCTTCGGGCGGGTCGAACACCGCGGGCAGCACGCCGCCACGGACCACCGATCTCCAGGCCTGCCCGGCATTGGGCGGCAGCAGCGGCGTCGGCGCCGGCCGGGCCGGCCGCCGCGGCAGGTGCACCGCCATCGCCTTGCCGATATGACCCGACGCATCGGCATAGACCATGTTCTGGCCGGGCACCCCGATCCCGTCGAGCGCGGTCCGGAACGCCTCCCACCCGGGGGCGCGGTTGATCCCCAGCAGCGCGGTCAGCTCGTCGGTGGGCCGGTGGCCCATCCAGCGCAGCGCCACCTGCCCGCCGGCTTTCTTCAGCCGCCCGAGGTCGGAGATGACGGGACCGAACTCCGTCTCCCGCACCGAGAGCTTGCGCCGGCCGGCGAAGCGCACCCGGATCTCCTCCTCCCGCGTCGCGATCGCGTCCGGCGGCAGGCCCGAGACGTCGAACAGATCGCTGCTCGCGGCGTGCAGGTTCGTGCCGCCCCAGGCGATCTGCCGGTTCCGGCCCACCATCACCGCGGGGATGCCCGGCACCATCAGCCCGGTCCCGTGATAGGTCGGTGCCTGCCCGCCGGCGATGAGCCACAGGTTCGGCAGCAGCGCGGAAAGATGCGTGTCGCCGGCGAGCCAGGCCTGGCCCGTTTCGCTGCGGGCGGGCGCGATCGCCCAGGCATTGCTGCCGGTGCGGGCGAAGCGCAGCAGCGCGGACCGCGCCCGCGCGAGCGGACCATCGGGCGGCGGCGCCTCCCCATTCGGCAGCAGCACCGCGTCGGAGCCGAGAAGCCCACGCCAGAACGCGTCGATTCCGGGATCCTCCCGTTCGGCCAGCAGCGCGAGCCAGACGAGCCAGGTCACGTCGAACGCGGCGAGCCGGCCCACGCTGAGCACGTCATGCAGCGTCCAGGGCGTGCGGCGCAGGCCCAGAAGGCGGAACTCGGGCGGGAGATGCGGCAGGCGCCGGATCGCGTGGTTGACGCCGGCCAGGTAGGCCTCCGTCCAGTGCCGGGTGGCCGCGGGCAATGCGGCGACCATGGCGGGCACGGCCTTGCCGAGATCGAGCGTGCGCAGGATGCGGTCGGTCTCCAGCCCGAACGGGCCGGCGAGTTCGGACACACGGCCCTGCGCGACGTGGCGCATCAGCTCCATCTGCGTCCAGCGCAGGTGCACGTGGATGACACCGAAGGCGACCGCGAGGTCGTGGTCGGACTGCGCGACGGCGAAGGGAATCTGGTGCGCGTCCCAGTGGATCTGCACCGGCCGTTGCAGGGGCAGCCCGGCATGCGGCAGGGCCGCGAGCCGCGTGGTCAATCCGATGCTGTCCCGGCGCGGCGTGAGAATGGCGACGGCCCCCGATGCGCTCCACCCGATGCGCGTCACCAGAATGCACGAGCCGCGCCAGGGTTGCCGGAGCGGTCAGGGGCGTTCTTGGAGGAATCGGTCGACCAGCCGGTCCGCGCGGGTCCGATCGGCGCGCAACTGCGCCCCCTGGCGGTTGCGCGCACCCGAGGTGAGATAGAAGCGCTCGTACTGCTCGTTGCGGCTGGCGAGCGCACTGCCGGCGAAGTCCCAGCCGAGCCGGAAGATGCGCGCCCGCTCCTCCGCCGTCACCGGCCCGGCGCCGCGCAGGTACTTGTCGATCAGCGGCCGCAGGTACGGGTCGGCGAACTGGTCCGCGGTGGGTGTCGCCAGCACGTTGTGCGAGCCGATCAGCCGGATGATCTCGTTCACGCGCGGGAACCAGTAGGGCAGCGTGGCGCGCAGGGCGTTCAGCGGATCGGGGTCGAGGAACCACGCGCCGTTGCCGTGCTCGTAGGCCTGCTGCTCGCCGGCGACGATCGCGGCGCGGGTGAGTTCCGCGTAGCTCCAGATCTCCCCCAGCATCTGCTGCGTGACGGGGTCGGTCGCGCCGATCGCCTCCGCCATGCGGGTCGCGATGCCCCAGGCGAACTCGAGCTTCGTCCACGCCCGCACCATCGTCTGGTGCATCGCGTTCCCCCGCCAGCTCGGCGACATCACCGTGTTGTAGACGTGCAGGTTGCCGTCGATGAACACGCGGTGCCGCGGCACCTCCACGTCGTCGAAGATGACGAACGCGTCCTGCTCGTCGAAACGCCCCGAGAGCGGATGGTCGAAATCGTTCCGCGGCAGGGAGACGCTGTCGCGGCAGAGGAATTTGAGGCCCGGTGTCGCCATCGGGATGCAAAAGGACAGCGCGTGGCGCGGGTCGGCGTCGGGCATCGGCTGGCTGGGATAGACGGCGATCTCGTCGGAGAACGGCGCCAGCGTCGCCAGCACGCGCGCGCCGCGCACCAGGATGCCGTGTCCGGTGTCCTCCACCTTGTGGAGCTGCGTGGGTTCGAGACCGGAGGGAACGTGGCCGCGGCTCTTGTCGGTGGTGGCGTGGATCAGCGTGTGGGTGAGGCTGAGGTCCTTGCGCGCGAGTTCCTTCTGGAAGGCGACGAGGTTGGCCGCGCCGTGCTCGTTGCCGTTGGCGGCCCATTCGTCGCTGCGGCCGGCGAAGCCTGCGTAGGTGACGTTCATGTAGTCGGGGGTGCGGCCCATCAGCCCGACGGAGAACTCGGCGACGCGGCGCAGTCCCTTGTGGCGGCGCAGCAGGTCCTCGCGCGAGCGGGGGATGATGTGGCTGATCGCGATGGGCTCGCCCGTTTCCGGGTCGGGGAACAGGCAGTCGTCGGGAAACTGGTGATGAAGATCGAAGACGGCGGCGATCGCCTCGGCGGCGCCGCGCAGGGCGGGATGGTCGCGCGGATCGGTGACGCGGTCGCGCCCGATCCAGACCTCGCGTCCGTCGCGCATGCCGTTCAGGAACTCGGCGCCCGTGCGTGCCGGCATGTCCGTCCCCTCCCCGTCTGATTGGCCGGGAGTGTGCGGCGGCGGATGTGGGGCTGCCAAGCGGGATCGGAGGCCGGGTGGCTGCAATCCAGGCGCGTTTGCCCTACATCATGCTTCGGATTGCAAGCGATGCTGACGGGTGCGCATGGCGAGCCTGACGATTCCGGATCTGGACGATGAGCTGAAGGCGCGGCTGCTCGCGCGGGCGGCGGTTCACGGCCGCTCCATGGAGGCCGAGGCGCGCGACATCCTGCACTCCGCGTTGGCCGCGGGGGCGGCCGAACAGCGCGGTCTGGCCGCGTCGATCCGCGCCCGGTTTGGTCATCTCGGGGGTGTCGACCTGCCCGTCATCGCGCGGGACCGGCTCCGCGACCCGCCGACCTTCGAGCCGTGATCCTGCTCGACACCAATGTGGTGTCCGAACTGATGCGGGCCGCCCCGGAGCGCAGCGTCGAGGAGTGGGTCGCGACGCGACAAGACGAGGACCTGTTCATCACCGCGATCACCGAGGCGGAGCTGCGGTACGGCGCCGCGCTGTTGCCAACCGGCAAACGCCGAACGTTGCTCGTCGAGGCCATCGAGGCCATGCTCCGGGAGGATTTCCGCGGTCGCGTGGTGCCGTTCGACAGTGCTGCCGCGATTGCCTTCGCCCAGGTCGCGGCGGAGCGTCGTCAGGCCGGCAAGCCCATTGCGCACGCGGACGCCCAGATTGCCGCGATCGCGCGGTCTAGGAACGCTCTCCTCGCCACGCGTAACGTGTCGGACTTCGTCGGGTGCGGCGTGCAGGTCGTCAATCCCTGGACGTCCTGAGCGCCGCGGCATGTGCCCTGAGAGAGTCGAACCGGCGCGATCGCAGATCGTATCGCCCCGGACATGAGCGGCGGACCAAGCGACCCTGCATTTCTCGTGCAGGGTGGCCCCTGGCTTCAGGTGTAGGCCGCCTCCACCATCTTCCGGATCGCGGCATCGGCCTCCTGCTCCGCCGTGTCGGGGGCGGGTTCCGGCGTCGCCTCCGGCGCCGGTGCGGCGGAGACGGTCGGGACCTCCGGCACCTCGGGCGTCTTTGAGCGCACCGGCTGCCGGCGCGCGGGTCGCGGGCGGCGCATCCCGTCAGCCCCAGGGCCGGTCGTGGTGGTGCGCGGCGCCCCCGAGGGCGGTGGACGGAATGAGCCGGTCGCGAGGGATCGAGGGCAGGTCGCCGATCCGCTCGATCGTGATGTCCGCGGGCGGGTAGTCGGCGAGGATCTTCGGATCGTGCGCGTAGTGCCCCTGGCGCGGGAACACCGTGGTCACGCGCGGCCCCCAGATCTGCTTGACCTCGTGCAGGATGCGCAGCTTGTCGTCCACCAGCACGTAATGCCGCGCGGGATACAGGCGCTCGACGTCGTCGAGTTCCTGCTCCTTGTGGATGTAGATCAGCACGTCGTCGTGGAACACGTGCCACAGGCCGGAGCGGTGTACCTTGCGCGGCTGGAACACCGCGTCGCCGTCGGACAGGATCACCGTGCGGCCCCAGCGCTGCACGTGCCGCACCGCCTCGATCGCGCCGGGGAACAGCCGGTCGGCGAACGGGTAGTCCACCAGCCAGTTCGCCATGCGCAGCACGCGCGGGTCGTGCATCGTCTCGACGCGATAGCGCTCCAGCGCCCCCAGGTAATCGGCATAGCCGAGCTCTGAGCGGAGCTGCTCGAAGATCGCGGTGTAGCGGTTGGACGCGGCCTCGCCGAAATGGTCGGTGAGATAGCCGCGCAGCTCACCCTGCACGCGGTCGTTGTCGATCAGCGTGTTGTCCACGTCGAACAGGAACACGACCTCGTTCATCGGGCTCTCCTCTCGGCCTGGCCGCCAGACCTAGCACGGCCGCGCCATTCCGGGCACATGTCCCGCAGGCACTGCGGTTCGGGAGGGCCGGATGGACGACGACGAACGGCCGATGCTGGCCCTGGGCGGCAAGGTCTACATGACGCCCGAGGGGCACCGGCGGTTGCGGGACGAGTGGCACCAGTTGATGAAGGTCGAGCGGCCGCGCGTCGTGGAGATCGTGTCCTGGGCGGCCGGCAACGGCGACCGCAGCGAGAACGCGGACTACCAGTACGGCAAGCGGCGCCTGCGGGAGATCGACCGGCGCGCACGCTACCTGACGAAGCGGCTCGAGGCTGCGGAGGTGGTGGATCCGGCGCGACAGGCGGTGCGGGACCGCGTGTTCTTCGGTGCGACGGTCACCTATGTGGACGAGGCGGATGTCGAGCGCACCATCACCATCGTCGGCGCGGACGAGGCCGACATGGCGGTCGGCAAGATCAGCCTGACCGCACCGATCGCCGTGGCGCTGATCAAGGCGCGCGCGCAGCGGCACACGGAGGTCGCGGTGCATACGCCGCGCGGCGTCGAGATGATCGAGGTGCTGGACGTGCGCTACCCCGATCCGGAGCAACCCGCGCCCGGCTGAGGCATGGCGGTCCGATGGGAGACGCCGCGGTCGGGCCGGCACGCCGGCACCCGTCATCCGCGGGCTCGACCCGCGGATCCCACCCGCATCGCCAGTGCCCATGGACGAGGCGCGCTCAGGCCAGGGCGTCGCTCGCCGCGCGGAGGGTGTTCGTCACCTTGGCCGCGAGATCGGCCTCCCGGAACGGTTTCTGCAGGATGCGGTCTTCCGGCACGTCGGACAGGGCCGCGAGGTCCGCAAAGCCGGTGATGAACAGCGCCGGCAGTTCCGGGCGGCGGCTCTGCAATTCCCGGGCGAGTTCGGCGCCGCTCATGCCGGGCATGGCGTAGTCCAGCACCGCCAGCGCGATGTTCGGTTCCGCCGCGGCGATCTCCAGCGCGGCACCGCCGCTGCCGGCTTCCACCACCTCGTAGCCCAGGTCCTGCAGCATGGTCGACGTCACCTCGCGGACCGCCGCGTCGTCGTCGACCAGCAGGACAAGCAATCGCGATGTCGCGCCCGGCGCCGGAACGGGTCCGGCCTGGACCGGCGCCGCCGTCGGGGAGAAGGAGGCGGCGCGCGGCAGGAAGACCTTCACGCAGGTGCCGCGCCCCTGTTCGGTCTCGATGCTCACCCCGCCGCCCGACTGCTTGGCGAAACCGTAGACCTGGGCGAGCCCCAGGCCCGACCCTTTCCCCACTTCCTTGGTGGTGAAGAACGGCTCGAATGCCTTGGCCAGGACCTCGTCGCTCATGCCGCTGCCGGTGTCGGCGACCGCGAGCATCACGTATTCGCCCGGTCCCGGCTCCTCGGGCCGCCGCGGCGGACGGTCCAGCGTCACGTTGTCGGTCGTGATGGTGAGCGCGCCGCCCACGCCCATCGCATCCCGCGCGTTGATCGCGAGATTGAGGATGATCAGCTCGATCTGGGTCGGATCGACCAGCGCCTGCCAGGGTGCGGCGTGCAGGTCCATGGCGATCCGCGCGCTGCCGCCCATCGTGCTCTGCAGCAAGTCGCGCATGCCGGCCACGGTCTCGTTCAGGTCCACGGGCTTGGGCTCGAGCCGCTGGCGGCGGGAGAAGGCGAGCAATTGCGCGGTCAGCTGCGCGCCGCGTTCGGCGGCCTGGGTCATCTGCCCCAGGCGGCGCCGCAGCGAGGGACGGGCGTCCTCACCCCCAAGCTCCCGCTGCATGAACAGCAGGTTGCCCAGGATCACGGTGAGCAGGTTGTTGAAGTCGTGCGCCACGCCGGAGGTGAGCTGGCCGACCGCCTCCAGCCGCTGCATCTGGCGCAGGGTGGTCTCGACCCGTCCGCGCTCCTCGATCTGCATCACCAGCTGGCGGTTGGTCGCGGCCAGTTCCTCGGCGGCGAGCCGCTCCTCGGTGACGTCGCGCCCGATCGCGTAGATCAGCTGGTCCTCGCGCACCGCCGTCCAGGCGATCCAGCGATGCCCGCCTTCCTTGCGGCGCACCCGGCTCTCCACCCGGACCGTCTGCCGCTCCTCGGCGTCGGTCCAGGTGAATTGTGCCATCCGGGCCTGCTCGTCCGGATGCACGAGCGCCAGGGCGGGTCCGGCCAGCAGCTCGTCCTCGGTCCAGCCCAGCAGGTCGGTCCAGGCGCGGTTCACCACCAGCGGCCGGAATCCGAGGTCGCAGACGATCAGCAGGTCGCGGGAGAGCTGCCAGATCCGGTCGCGCTCCCGCGTGCGGTCTCGCAGCTGGCGGGCGAGGACGTCGTTGAGGCGCTGCAGGGCCGCCTCGGTCGCCTTCCGGTCGGTGATGTCCTGGGTGACACCCACCACGCGCGTGCATCGGCCGTCCTGGAAGAATGCCTGGCCATGGGTGGCGATCCAGCGTTCCGCGCCGTCCCGGGTCCGCACGCGGTACTCGGCGCGAAGCCCCCCCGGCCCGTCCGGGTCCATCGCGGCGTGCAGCGCCTGCTCCAGCTTGACGCGGTCGCTGGGCTCCACCGCCGCCATCGACGCCGCATAGTCGAGCGCCATTTCCCGCGTCGCGCCGTCCGAGGATTGCTGCGTCCACAGCACGCGCTGCGCGTCGGGATCGTAGTCCCAGGTCGCGATGCGCGCCGCCGACACGGCGAGGCGCATGCGGACCTCGCTCTCCTGCAGCGCCGCCTCGGCGCGCCGCCGCTGCCGGCGCTCGTGCGCTTCCAGCAGCGCGCGTTCCAGCGCGGCCGGCAGGCGCAGCAGGTTGCGCTTCAGCACGTAGTCGGTGGCGCCCCGCTTCAGCGCGTCGGTCGCGAACTCTTCCCCGACCACGCCGGAGACGAACAGGAACGGCACGTCCGGAACCTGCTCGCGCGCGACCTGCAGGGCGGTGAGCCCGTCGAAGTCAGGCAGCGAGTAGTCCGCCAGGATGATGTCGAACCCGCCCGCGGCCACGGCCGCCAGGTAGTCGGCGCGGTTGCCGACGCAGGTGATTCCGAATTGCAGGCCGGCTCGGGCCAGATGCCCCTGCAGCAGTTCGGAATCGATCGCGCTGTCTTCGAGGAGAAGGATTCGGACGGGCCTGGACGGCAGGGACACGGGTCAGTCGCCCTGCCAGCGGCGCGGCCGCCACGGGTCGTTCGCCTGGACGCGCCCGGGCGCCGGCTCGTTCAGCACCGCCCAGAACATGCCGAGATCCTGGATCGCCTCGAAGAAGGCGCCGAAATCCACCGGCTTCACCACGAACGCGTTCACGCCGAGATCGTAGCTGCGCACCAGGTCCCGCTCCTCACGCGACGAGGTGAGCATCACCACGGGGATGTGGCGCCGCGCCGCGTCGCCCTTGATCGCTGCCAGCACTTCAAGCCCGTCGACCTTCGGCAGCTTCAGATCCAGCAGCACGACCGCCGGATCGCCCGGATCGCGGTTGCCGAACTGGCCGCGGGAGTAGACGTAGTCGAGCGCCTCCACCCCGTCGCGCGCGACGACGATTTCGTTGGCGAGCTGGCACTTGGCGAGCGCCGCGAGGGTCAGTTCGAGATCCTTCGGGTTGTCTTCGACCAGCAGCAGCGGCCTCAGGTCAGGCACGTCAAGTCTCCCTCTCCGGCTTCGGCAGGGCGAAGGTGAAGGTGGCACCGCGGTCCACTTCGCCCTCGGCACGGATCCAACCGCCATGCCGTTCGATCACGCGCTTCGTGAGCGCGAGGCCGATACCCGTGCCCTCGAAATCCTCCGCCCGGTGCAGTCGCTGGAACACGCCGAACAGCTTTCCGACATAAGTCATGTCGAAGCCAATGCCATTGTCGCGAACGGCGAACACAGTTTCGCCGTCGCGCTCCTCGCCGCTCACCGAGATCACGGCCGGCTCACGCCCACGCGTGTACTTCACCGCGTTCTGCAGCAGGTTCAACACCGCTTGCCGGAGCAGCGCCGGGTCGCCCCAGGCAGGGGGCAGGGCGCCGACCTGCCACTCGACCGTCCGCCCCTCCATGTCCGCGGCCAGGCTGCGACGCGCCTCGGCGACCAGCTTGCGCATGTCCACCTGGCTCAGCGCCAGCGCCGTGCGGTTGAGCTGCGAGAAATTCAGCAGATCGTCCACGAGCCGGCCCGCGGCCAGGGCCGCTTCGACGATGCTGCCCAGGTAGTGGCGGGCACGGTCGTCCAGCGAGCCCGCGTATTCGCCCAGCAGCTCCGCATACCCCACGATGTGACGGAACGGGGCGCGCAGGTCGTGCGAGACCGAATAGGAGAAGGATTCGAGTTCCTTGTTGCTGCGCTGCAACTCGTCGGTGAGTTCGGCCCGCTCCTCGGCGCGGCGCAGCACGAATTCCAGGATCGCATTGCGGAAGTCCGCCGCGCCGTCGATCTCCGCTCGGCGCCACGGGATCGCCCTCTGCTTCACGAGCTGGCGCCACCGCGCGAAGGAAGTGCGCGGGCTGAGACGCGCCCCGGGATCGGCCGCGGACGGCTCCGGCTTCCGTGGATCGCCGCCCCAGGTGACGGTGCGCACCAGTTCCGGGCGGAACCACATCACGTAGCTCGCATGCAGACGGGAGACGGAGATCGCGAGCACGCCGCTCGCGACGTCCGCATAGGCCGCCGCCGGCGGGAACTGCGCGGCGAGCGAGTCGGTCGCGAAGACCGGGCCACCGCTATGCGCCTGCAGCCACTCCACCAATTGCCGGATCTGCTCCCCGTCGGGCGTCCGGCCTGCCGCCATCACGCCGTCCGGCGTGACGACCGCCGCGCCCTGCGCCTCGGCAAAGGACAGCCATGCCTCGGCATTGTCGAGCAGCCCCTGCTGGAAGGAGTCCGCCCGCGCCAGCCGCGCCAGCAGCCCGGTCTCGATGCGCTTCAGCGCGATCCGCTGCGCCGCCTCCTCCATCCGCTGGCGCGCGCCGATATGCTGGGCGAGGAACTGGCCCACGAAGTCGCAGGCGCTCCGCACCGGCGGGCTCACCCGCCGCGGCGTGCGATGATGGCAGGAGATCAGGCCCCAGAGCTGCCCGTCGATGACGATGGAGACCGACATCGAGGCGGCGGTCTCCATGTTGCGCATGTATTCGAGATGCACCGGAGACACGCTGCGCAGCGTCGCGAAACTGAGGTCGAGCGCCGTGCCGTCGACCGGGCTGGTGGAGGGCCGGATCGCCACCGGCCGGTAGTCGGCATCGGGGATCAGCCGCAGCCGGTTGAGCCGGTACAGCTCGCGGGCCTGCGCGGGAATGTCGGACGCCGGGAAGCGCAGATCGAGGTAGGAGGGCAGCACGCCGTCGCCGTCCTCGGCGATCACGGTGCCGTTCCAGGTCTCGTCGAAGCGGTAGATCAGCACCCGGTTGAACCCGGTCAGCCGGCGCACCTCCACGGCCGCGGCATGGGAGACGACGCGCAGGTCGGAGGTCGAGTCGATCGTCTGGAGGAAGCGCTGCAACCGGGGATAGAGGCTGTCGAGCGTCTCGCGGTCGCGCGGATCCTCCGGCTCGAACTCCAGGATGACGCCCTGCCGGGTCCGATGTCCGAGCACCTGGTAGCGGCGGGAAGCGCCGGCATCGGGCGCGGCGCTGCCCGCGGGCCCGGCGTTCGGAGGAGCGGCGCCGAGGGAGCCGCCGGGGGAGCCGCCGGATGGCGCGCCGTCGGCGGGGAGGACGCCAGCACGCGCGTGACCCGCCGTCACCTGCGCCGAGGCGCGGAAGAACGGGTCGGATCCGGCGAGCCAGGTGTCGACATCGGCGGCGAAGCGGGGATCGCCCAGCGCCTCGACCGGCGGCGGCGCGTCCCCCTGCGGGAGGGAGATCCCCAGCAGGTCGGCGGCGTTGTCCGAACACTGCAGGAGACGGCGGTCCGTCTCCGCGATCACCAGCAGCGCGCCATGGGGCTGGATCGCGCCGGGGATGCGGATGGGCTCCCGAGCGCAGGCTTCCAGATCGGTATCGGGGCCTGGGACGGTCATGTCTGGTACGCCGGTCGAAGCCAGTCGGTCAGCAGGGCGAAACAGGCCTGCGCGCCGCGCAGGATCGGCGTCGTCCCGGTGCTTGCCTGCACCTCGCGCGCGAAGGTGCCGAAATCGCGCCATCGCATCCCGGTTTCCGCACCGTACGGGTCGAAGGAGCGCAGCCCGTCCTGCGGCAGCCAGGGGAGGCCCGCCAGCGCGCGGGCGATGACGCGCCCGCCCAGGGTGGATCCCTCCAATACATAGAGTGTCCCGGTCGCCGCCCCGTCGGAACGCGCCAGCGCCGGTGCGCCCGGACAGCGGGGCAGTGCCCGCACGTCGTCCGGGCTCCGCCCCAGCGCGATCAGGTCGGCTTCGAGCAGGCCAACCCGCTGGCGCGCCAGGAAGAACGACCCGCATCCCTGCTGGTCCAGCAGCGCGGGCTCGACCGAGACGTGGAACCCGTAGAGGCGTTCCAGGAAAGTGACGAACCGCGACCGGGAGGGAACGCCGTCCAGCAACCCGAGCGACTCCTCCAGCCGCGCATGGGCCTGAGCGGTTCCGCGGCGGAGGGCCTCCATGACGTCGTGGTGCGGGTCGGTCGTCATGTGCAAGGATTTGCCCCCGGTATCCACATTCGTCCACAGGGGCTCCCCCGTGTGTGATCGGCGAGCGGGGAGTAGGATGCCCGCGTGAACACCATCGACTCGCCGCTCCTCGGGCTCTCGCACCGCCTTCCCCCCTCCAACGTGCAGGCCGAACAGGCTTTGCTCGGGGCCTTGCTCGCCAACAACCGTGCCTATGAACGGGTGTCGGAATTCCTCGCCGCCGAACACTTCGCCGACCCGATCCACGGCCGCATTTATCAGGCGATCGCGCGCCGCATCGAGTCCGGCCAGCTCGCCGACGCGGTCACCCTGAAGGCCGAATTCGAACATTCCGGCATCCTGGAAGAAGTCGGCGGCACCGCTTACCTCGCCCAGCTCCTCACTGCCATGGTCGGCATCATCAATGCCGGCGAATACGGCCGTGCGATCCATGACGCCTGGCTGCGGCGGCAATTGATCGATATCGGCGAGACGGTGGTCAACAACGCGTTCGGGATGGACGCGGAGCTGGATGCCAAGCAGCAGATCGAATCGGCCGAACAGCAGCTGTTCCAGCTCGCGACCGAGGGCGGCAACGACGGCGGCTTCATCACCTTCGAGCGCGCGCTGACCGAGGCGATCCACGCCGCCGAACGCGCCTTCCACCGCGCCGGCGGCGTGTCCGGCCTGACCACCGGCTTGCGCGACCTCGATTCCAAGATGGGCGGGCTGCACCCGTCGGACCTGCTGATCCTCGCCGGCCGGCCCGGCATGGGGAAGACCGCGCTCGCCACCAAGATCGCGTTCGGTGCCGCCAAGGCCCTGCTCGCCGAGGCGCGCGCCCAGGGCGAAAACGTCATGCCCAAGGCGCAGGTCGCGATCTTCTCCCTGGAAATGAGCGCCGAACAGCTCGCCAACCGCCTTCTGAGCGAGGAGGCGCGGGTGTCCAGCGACCGCATTCGCCGCGGCGAGATCGTGCAGAAGGACTTCGACAAGTTCGTCCAGGTCTCCCGCGAGATCGCCTCCCTGCCGCTGCAGATCGACGACACCCCGGCGATCACCATGTCGGCGCTGCGGACCCGCTGCCGGCGGCTCAAGCGCACCCGCGGCCTCGCGCTGATCGTGGTCGACTACCTGCAGCTCATGCGCCCCTCCGCCGGCACGCGGCCGGAGAGCCGGGTGCTGGAGATCAGCCAGATCACCCAGGGGCTGAAGGCGCTGGCCAAGGAACTCGCGGTCCCGGTGATGGCGCTGTCCCAGCTCTCCCGCCAGGTGGAGAACCGGGAGGACAAGCGCCCGCAGCTCGCGGACCTGCGTGAGTCCGGCTCGATCGAGCAGGATGCGGACGCGGTCATGTTCGTCTACCGCGACGAGTACTACCTGGAGCAGAAGATGCCGAAGGAGGTGGGCTTCGAGGGATCGTCCGAGAAGTTCCACGCCGCGATGGAAGAGTGGCAGCAGAAGATGTCGAAGGCGCACAACCGCGCGGACCTGATCATCGCCAAGCAGCGCCACGGCCCCACCGGCACGATCCCGCTGTTCTTCGAGGGCGAGTTCACCCGCTTCGGCGACCTCGACCTCGTGCACTCGGAGTACGGCGATTGACCGCCCGCCTGCTGCCCCGCCTCTCATCGGGGCACGGAGGGTGCCGCCCCCCCGCACCACCCCCCCTCCCCTTGCGGGAGGGGGCTGGGGGGAGGGGGTGCCCCACCCCGACGTGCCAGTATAGCCCGCACCGCAAACCGACCCGCATCTTCGTGCGTCGGCCCCGCCACCCCCTCCCCCTATCCCCCTCCCGCGAGGGGAGGGGGGGACTCACGCCCACGCACCGGCGCCTCTCGCACTTCCTTCCGACCCGCATCTTCGTGCATCGGCCCCGCCACCCCCTCCCCCCATCTCCCTCCCGCGAGGGGAGGGAGGGCCAGGCGCCGCTTTCGGAGTGCCGCGCGTGAGCGCCGTGCCGGCCTCCGCCGAACTCGAGGTCGATCTCGCCGCGGTGGTGGCAAACTGGCGCAGCCTCTCCGCACGGCATCCGACAGGTCCGGTGGCCGGCGTGCTCAAGGCCGACGCCTATGGCATGGGCGCCGCCGCGGTCGGGCCCGCGCTGCATGCCGCCGGATGCCGCCACTTCTTCGTCGCGACGATCGATGAGGCCCTGGCGCTCCGCCCCCACGTCCCCGGCGCGATGCTCGCCGTGCTGGGCGGGCTGCTTCCCGGTGCGGCCCCCGTGCTGGACGCGCACGACATCACCCCCGTCCTCGCCTCGCTGCGGGACGTCGAGGCGTGGCGGAGCTACGCGCACGGGTGCGGCCGGCCCCGTCCCGCCATCCTCCAGCTCGATACCGGCATGGCGCGGCTGGGCCTCGATGCGGGCGAGGTCGCGCGGCTGCGGCAGGACCCGGCGCTGCTCGAGGGTGTCGCGCTCCGCTACTACCTGACCCATCTCGTCTCGGCCGAGATCGCGGACGACCCGACCAATGCCGCGCAGCGCGACCGCTTCGCCGCCGCCTGCGCGGGCCTGCCCCCTGCCCCGCGCAGCCTCGCCAATTCGTCCGGCCTGTTCCTCGGCGCGGGGTGGCAGTCGGATCTCGCCCGGCCGGGGGCCGCGCTCTACGGCATCAACCCCGTGCCCGGCCAGCCGAACCCAATGCGCCGCGTCGCCACCCTGCGCACCCAGGTGCTGACCGTCCGCGAGCTCGCGACCGGCACGCCGGTCGGCTACAACGCCACCTGGACGGCCGCGCGCACGAGCCGGATCGCGACCGCGGGGATCGGGTATGCGGACGGGCTGCACCGCAGCGTGTCCGGCCGCGCGATGGCGTTCTTTGACGGCAGGCCCGTCCCGCTGGTAGGCCGTGTCTCCATGGACCTGACCACCTACGACGTGACCGACCATCCCGGCATCGTCCCGGGCAGCTGGCTGACCCTGATCGGCGCGGAGCAGAGCCCGGACGATCTGGCAATCGCCGCCGGCACCAACGGCTACGAGGTGCTCACCTCGCTCGCCCCCCGCATCCGCCGCCTCTATCGGTCCGCGTGAACAGCCTGCTCGACGCCCTTGCGGCGGTCGGCCGCGCGACGGCACATGCGTGCCGCGTGGCCGGGTCCCTGGCCCTGTTCGCGATCGAAGGCCTGTCGCATTTGGTGCGGCCGCCCTTCTACTGGCGCATGTTCGGCCGCGCGCTGCTGGAGATCGGCTATTTCAGCCTGCCCGTCGTGGCACTGACGGCGGTGTTCACCGGCATGGTGCTGGCGCTGCAGTCCTATACCGGCTTCTCCCGCTTCTCGGCACAGAGCGCGGTCGCCAACCTCGTGGTGCTGTCGGTCACGCGCGAACTCGGGCCGGTGCTCGCCGGGCTGATGGTGGCGGGACGGATCGGCGCCGCCATGGCGGCCGAGATCGGCACGATGCGGGTGACCGACCAGGTCGACGCGCTGACGACGCTCTCGACCAACCCGATGAAATACCTGGTGGCGCCACGGCTGCTGGCCGGCACCATCGCGCTGCCGCTGCTGGTGGTGATCGCCGACATCCTGGGCGTGATGGGCGGCTTCATCGTCTCGATCGCCAAGCTGGGCTTCAATCCCTCGGTCTACCTGACCAACACCGTCAATTTCGTGCAGGCCGACGACGTGATCTCGGGCCTCGCCAAGGCCGCGGTGTTCGGGTTCCTGATCGCGCTGATGGGCTGCTACCAGGGCTACAACAGCCGCGGCGGCGCGCAGGGTGTGGGGGCGGCGACCACCTCCGCGGTGGTCAGCGCCTCCATCCTGATCCTGGCGTTCGACTACGTCCTGACCGAGATGTTCTTCTCGCGGTGACCGGCGCCCCCGATCGCCGGGGGTCTCGAACGACACGCGCGGACGCGGCGGCCGGCAGTCTGCCGGATCGCCCGATCCCGGCCGGCCGGCCGCGCATTGACTTGCCGGCCGGAGTGCCGAGACTGCCCGCCTCGCGCCAGCGTCATCGGCGCGGCCATCGCCCCGCCGTCACCGCCAGCTCCCGTCATCCAGCAAGGAACCGCCCGATGGGTCCGCTCGTCACCACCGACTGGCTCGCCGCGCAGCTCGGCGCGCCGGACCTCGTCGTGTTCGACGCCACGAAATACCTGCCGAACGAACCCAAGGACGGGCTGACCGAGTTCCGCGCCGGCCATGTCCCCGGCGCGCGGTTCTTCGACATCGACGAGGTGGCCGACCAGGACACCGACCTGCCCCACATGGTCCCCACGCCGGGTCGGTTCGCCAAACTGATGTCCGCCATGGGCGTCGCCAACGACAGCCGCGTGGTGTTCTACGACCAGAAGGGCCTCGCCTCGGCCGCGCGCGGCTGGTGGCTGTTGGGCCTGTTCGGGCACGACCGCGTCGCAGTGCTTGATGGCGGGCTGCCGAAATGGCGGCGGGAGGATCGGCCGACCGAGACCGGCGATCCCGCCCCGGCGCAGCCCACGCAGTTCCGCCCCGACTACCGTCCGATGCGGCTGCGCGGCGTCGGCGACATCCTGGGCAACGTCGCCACCCAGGCGGAGCTGGTGCTGGACGCCCGCGCCGCCGGCCGCTTCACCGGGGAGGTGCCGGAGCCGCGCGCCGGCATGCGCTCCGGCCACATGCCGGGCGCGGCCTCCCTCCCCTACACCGACCTGCTGAACGCCGACGGCACGTTCAAGCCGGCCGCCGACCTGCGTGCCCGCTTCGCCGCGGCGGGCGTGGACGGCACGCGCCCCGTGGTGACGAGCTGCGGGTCGGGCGTCACCGCCTGCATCCTGACCCTGGGCCTGCGCCTCGCGGGCCTGCCCGAAGGCGCCGTCTATGACGGGTCCTGGACCGAATGGGGCGGCCGCCCCGACACCCCCGTGGAGACCAAGTAAATGGCCGACGACAGCCAGCCCGCGCACGCCAAGCGGCGGTTCCGCACCCAGCTCACGCATGTCGGGCGCCGCCCCAAGACGGAGCACGGCTTCGTCAACCCGCCGCTGCTGCGCGGCTCCACCGTGCTCTACCCCACCGTCGCCGACCGCAAGCGGCTCGGCGGCATGCGCGGCAAGCAGGTGCTCACCTACGGGTTGGGCGGCTCCCAGACGCATTGGGCGCTCGAGGACCTGATGGCCGAGGTCGAGGGCGGGACGCATTGCGCCGTGGTGTCCTCGGGCCTCGCCGCGGTGACCACGCCCCTGCTCGCGTATCTTAGCGCCGGCGACCATTGCCTGATGCCGGACAGCGTCTACGGCCCGGCGCGCAATTTCTGCGACGGGTTCCTCACCCGCTTCGGGGTGGAGACGACCTACTACCACCCGACGATCGACGAGGCCGGCATCGCCAAGCTGATGCGGCCCAACACCAAGGTCGTCTACACCGAAAGCCCCGGCAGCCACACGTTCGAGGTGCAGGACGTCCCGGCCATCGCCCGCGCCGCCCATGCCGGCGGGGCCAAGGTGCTGATGGACAACACCTGGGGCATCCACTTCTTCCAACCCTTCGCGCACGGCGTCGACGTGTCGATCCAGGCCGCGACCAAATACCCGGCCGGCCACTCCGACATCCTGATCGGCACCATTACCGTCGCCGCCGAGGACGACTGGGAGCGCATCCACACCACGGTCCGCAGCCTCGGCCAGTATGCGAGCCCGGACGATTGCTGGCTGACGCTGCGCGGCATGCGCACCATGGGCGTGCGGCTGCAGGCGCAGATGGAAGCGGGGATCGAGATTGCCCACTGGCTGTCCAAGCGCCCCGAGGTGCTGCAGGTGCTGCACCCGGCCCTGCCCGGCGCGCCCGGCCACGACCTGTGGCGGCGCGACTTCACCGGCGCCTGCTCGCTGTTCGGGGTGGTGTTCAAGCCCGAACACAGCCTGGAAGCGTCGCACGCCTTCTCCGAGGCGCTGGAGCTGTTCGGGATCGGCGCCTCCTGGGGCGGGTATGAGAGCCTGGCGCTGCCGACCACCGGCTTCGTCACCCGCACCGCCGGGTCGGGCGCGTTCGAGGGGCCGCTGGTCCGGCTGCATATCGGGCTCGAGGATATCGAGGACATCAAGGCCGACCTGGAGCGGGGCCTCGCCGCGCTGCGGGCGCACAAGGGCTGAGCCGGACCCGGACGACACGGGACGGTCATCGGCCGCTGCTTGAGTCGCGACGGGGGCACGCCTAGGGTGCCTCCGTCGAGATTCCCTGAAAGGAGCGACCATGTCCGACTCCTCGCAATCCAAGCCCTCCGGCGCGTCGTTCTTCCCGACGCCCAACTTCCCGGACTTCACCAAGATGTTCGCCGAGATGAAGTTCCCCGCGATGCCGGACATGGAGGCCTTCGTCGCCGCCAACCGCCGGAACATCGAGGCGATCACGGCCGCGAACCGCATCGCGCTGGAAGGCGCGCAGGCAGTCTCCCGCCGGCACATGGAGATCGTGCAGCAGAGCATGGCCGAGATGACGGAGGCCGTGCGCGCCTTCGCCACCCCGGACGCGCCGCAGGCGAAGGCGGCACGCCAAGCCGAGATGCTGAAGAAGATCTACGAGCAGGCGGTCGGGAACATCAAGGAACTCGGCGACCTGATCCAGAAGTCCAACGCCGAGGCGATTGCGCTGCTCAACCGCCGCTTCACCGAGGCCCTCGACGAGGTCAAGTCGCTGGCCGAGAACAAAAAGTAGGCACGGAGGCCTCCCGGGAACCGGCCGCGGACGGCACGGCCGGTTCCGGTTTGCGGGTCACTGCAGGAACCGCTCCGTCCAGCTCTTGTAGTCGCCCTCGCGGGTCAGCCGCGCCATCGTGGCGCCCGGCGCGACGCCCTGCAGCTCCTTCGGATCGTCGCCGTCGCGCAGCGCCTTCAAGGTCGCATGCACTGCCTGCACCGCGGCCGAGAATGGCTGGTGCCCCTGCAGCGCCACGCGCACGCCGACGCTGGACAGGTACTCGCGTCCCAGCTCCGCACCGCCGCCGCCCAGCATGATCGGAAGCCGCACCTCGGCATGCAGCGCCTCGAGGAAGGGCCTGGTGACGCCGCCGGCGAAGAACAACGCATCGACCCCCGCCTGCGCATAGGCCCTGGCGCGCGCGAGCGCATCCTCGGGCGAGGTCAGCGTCGGCGCGGAGGTCCGCCCGATGATCACCAGCGCCTTGTCCTCCCGCGCTTCGAGCGCCGCGCGCATCTTCCCGACGCCTTCCTCGATCGACAGCAGGCCGGGTTTCGTCTCCCCGAACGTGCGCGGCAGGACCGTGTCCTCGATGGTCAGGCCTGCGACGCCAGCGGTCTCCAGCTCCTGCACCGTGCGCATCACGTTCAGCGCGTTGCCGTAGCCATGGTCGGCGTCGACCATCAGCGGCAGCTTGCCCGCGCGGTTGATGCGATAGGCCTGCTGCGCGAACTCCGTCAGCGTCAGCACGATCAGGTCGGGGGCCCCGAGGACCGTGAAGGAGGCGATGGAGCCGGCGAACATGCCGATCTCGAAGCCGAGTTCCTCGGCGATGCGGGCGGAGATCGGGTCGAACACGGAGCCGGGGTGCAGGCAGGTGTCGCCGGTGATGGCGGCGCGATAGCGCTCCCGTCGGTCGGTCCAGTGCATGGGGTTTCCTTTCGTTGCAAACCGGGGGCGGCCGGCCCGCCCTCCCGCGTGTCGCCCCGCGGGCCGGGAGGCGTCAGACGAGCGCGCCGGCGATGGCGCCGCTCATGCAGGTGGCGAGCGTGCCCGACAGGATCGAGCGCAGGCCGAGGCCGACGATCTCGTGCCGGCGTTCCGGCACCATCGCGCCGAGGCCGCCGATCATGATGCCCAGGCTGCCGAAGTTGGCAAACCCGCACAGCGCGTACGTCAGGATCATGCGGGTGCGCGGCGACACCGCGTCGGGCGGCATCTGCGAGAAGTTCAGGTAGGCGACGAACTCGTTCAGCACGGTCTTGGTCGCCATCAGCGTCGCCGCGGTCCCGGTCTCGGCCCAGGGCACGCCGACGACCCACATGACCGGGCGGAAAGGCAGCGCGAAGATGCGCTGCAGCGTGACGGCCGCGCCGTCCCAGGCGAGATGGCCGAGGGCCATGTTGATCAGCGTCACGAGGGCGACGGCGACGAGCAGCATGGCGAGGATGGCGGCGAGGATGGGAATCCCGTCGAGCGTGCCCTTCACCAGCGCATCGACCGCGTTGACGGGCGGGTCGGCGACGACGAGCCGTGCCTCGGTGCGGTCGGGCGGGCCGAACGGCACCATCAACGCGGCGACCGCGAGCGCGGCGGGGGTGGAGATGATCGACGCGATCAGGATGTTGCCGAGGGCGTTCGGCACCAGCGGCGAGAGGAACGACGCGTAGATGATCATCACCGTTCCGGCGACTCCGGCCATCCCGCAGCTCATGAGCGCGAAGAGTTCGCCACGCTGCATGCGGGCGAGATAGGGGCGCACCAGCAGCGGCGCCTCCACCATGCCGACGAAGACATGCACGGCGGCGCCGAGCGCCAGCGCGCCGCCGATGCCGAGGACGCGGCGCAGCAGCCAGGCGAAGGCGTCGGTGATCCGCTGCAGGATGCCCCAGTGGAACAGCAGCGACCCGATCGCGCTGATCGTGAGCACGAGCGGCAGCACGTCGAAGGCGAGGATGTAGGCGGAGCCAGGCTGCGCTTCGGTGAAGGGCAATGGCGGCCCGGCGAGGTAGCCGAACACGAAGCGCGTACCGGCCTGTGTCGCGTCGTGCAGCGCGGTGGCGGCGTCGTTCAGGACGAACAGGGCGCGGGTCGCGGCGGGGATGCCGAGGAGGAGCGCGGCGCACAGCAATTGCAGGCACACGCCGGCCGCGACGGTGCGCCACGGGATGCGGCTGCGGTCCTCGCTACAGAGGAAGGCGAGGAGCAGGAGGACGCAGAGCCCGAACACGGCGTGGATCATTCCGCCAGAGTGGCGCGGTCGTCCGCTGCGTCGCAAGCGGGCGTGGCCCCGCATGGCCGCCCCGTGTCATGGCCGCCCCGTGTCATGGCCCCGTGTCATGGCCGCGCTTGTCGCGGCCATTTTTCCGTGTTGAAGCAAAGAGAATCTTCGGCCCAGGGCCTGTCTGGATCGTGCCATCGTGCTCATGGCCGCCAAGGACGCTGCGCGCCGCTGCGCGGTGGCCTCGCATGCAGCGAGGCCATCCTTGACCGCC
>MKTV01000075.1 GCA_001898425.1 Rhodospirillales bacterium 69-11 | reverse complement strand
GCCCCCTCACCGCCTGCGAATGCCGCCGCCGCATCGAGGTCCTGCATCACCTCGGCATCGGGAACTTTGCTCACAATATCGGCCACCAGGGCTTTGATACTGCCCATGCCATATTTTCCGGGGTCGCCATACCGCGCGTAAAGCGATGGCGCGATCGCGTAATACCCAAGCTTCGCAAAACGGCGGCAAATATCCTTGATGTGTTCGTGCACGCCAAAGATTTCCTGCACCACGAGGACGACAGGACAATCGCGTTTCCCCTCAGGCCGGGCACGATAGGCGGGGATAGCGCCGCCCTTAACCGGTATATTCACTTCACCGGCGTCGAGCCCATCTGCCGGCGTCACAATCGCCGCGGCATTCAGGGGCCCCGCGGCAAGTGCAAAGCCGCCCACCAGCGCCGTGGCCGCAAAACCGCGCCGTGTCACCGCCTTTTGATTGTGATCAGTCATCGCCGCCCCTCCCGCATTTTTTGAAAACGGTCCCGGTAGGAAATCAGGGGGCCGATTGTTCGCGCTTCGTAAACGCCGCGCGCGACGGCGCGCGCCAGACAATCGGCTGCCATGGAGCCAATGCGCATCACCACATATGGGTTGGCGGGCATTTGCGTGTTGGCGGCAGTGGAAACCGCAAACAGAAGATCGCCGTCAAGCGGGGTATGAACAGGCCGCAAGGCCCGCGCAAAACCGTCAGCCGCCATGATCGCCACGCGTTGCAAAGCAATCCGGGGAAGCGCCACGTCGGTGGCGACAATGGCAATCGTGGTATTGGCACCGGCAGCGGCCGCCCCCTTCATGTCGTCCGGCATTGCCTGTGTCATCGGCGGCAAAGGTCCCACCGGATAACGGCCGCCGAATTCACCGCTCTGCTCAAACGGGAAGGCCCAGAAGAGATCGGTACCGGGGATGACAGGCGAGCCGACAGAATTCACCGCGACCAATGCGCCGACGTGAATGCCATCGCCGCCGACCGCTGACGCGCTGCCAAGGCCGCCTTTGTAGGCACCCGCCATGGCCCCATAACCAGCCCCCGCATTGCCCAGTGCAAAATCCCTGGCAGCGCGCGTCATGGCAGCCGCACCCAATGCGCGATAAGGCGGCTCATCACCCCAGTTCTTGTCGCCACCATTGGCGAGATCGAACAGAATCGCCCCCGATACCACGGGCACCCTGGGGGCGCCGGGCGCAATCTGAAATCCACGGCCTTGTGCGCGGAGCACACTTTGAACGCCAGACGGCGCATCCAGCCCAAAAGCCGAGCCACCGGAAAGCGTGATGGCATCAATCCCATCGACCAGTGAAACCGGATTGAGCGCCTCAACATCGCGCGTGCCCGGTGCGCCACCGCGCACATCGGCAACAGCAGCAAACGGCACGTCCGCCGTCAGAACGGTTACACCCGTGCGGGCATTCACATCTTCCGCCTGCCCGACCCTCAGGCCGGGCACGATAGGCGGGGATAGCGCCGCCCTTAACCGGTATATTCACTTCACCGGCGTCGAGCCCATCTGCCGGCGTCACAATCGCCGCGGCATTCAGGGGCCCCGCGGCAAGTGCAAAGCCGCCCACCAGCGCCGTGGCCGCAAAACCGCGCCGTGTCACCGCCTTTTGATTGTGATCAGTCATCGCCGCCCCTCCCGCATTTTTTGAAAACGGTCCCGGTAGGAAATCAGGGGGCCGATTGTTCGCGCTTCGTAAACGCCGCGCGCGACGGCGCGCGCCAGACAATCGGCTGCCATGGAGCCAATGCGCATCACCACATATGGGTTGGCGGGCATTTGCGTGTTGGCGGCAGTGGAAACCGCAAACAGAAGATCGCCGTCAAGCGGGGTATGAACAGGCCGCAAGGCCCGCGCAAAACCGTCAGCCGCCATGATCGCCACGCGTTGCAAAGCAATCCGGGGAAGCGCCACGTCGGTGGCGACAATGGCAATCGTGGTATTGGCACCGGCAGCGGCCGCCCCCTTCATGTCGTCCGGCATTGCCTGTGTCATCGGCGGCAAAGGTCCCACCGGATAACGGCCGCCGAATTCACCGCTCTGCTCAAACGGGAAGGCCCAGAAGAGATCGGTACCGGGGATGACAGGCGAGCCGACAGAATTCACCGCGACCAATGCGCCGACGTGAATGCCATCGCCGCCGACCGCTGACGCGCTGCCAAGGCCGCCTTTGTAGGCACCCGCCATGGCCCCATAACCAGCCCCCGCATTGCCCAGTGCAAAATCCCTGGCAGCGCGCGTCATGGCAGCCGCACCCAATGCGCGATAAGGCGGCTCATCACCCCAGTTCTTGTCGCCACCATTGGCGAGATCGAACAGAATCGCCCCCGATACCACGGGCACCCTGGGGGCGCCGGGCGCAATCTGAAATCCACGGCCTTGTGCGCGGAGCACACTTTGAACGCCAGACGGCGCATCCAGCCCAAAAGCCGAGCCACCGGAAAGCGTGATGGCATCAATCCCATCGACCAGTGAAACCGGATTGAGCGCCTCAACATCGCGCGTGCCCGGTGCGCCACCGCGCACATCGGCAACAGCAGCAAACGGCACGTCCGCCGTCAGAACGGTTACACCCGTGCGGGCATTCACATCTTCCGCCTGCCCGACCAGAAGGCCGGGCACATCGGTGATGAGATTGCGCGTTCCGGGCTGAATCATGTTGTCAAAACTAAAGCAAATCCATTCGGCTTTGAACGGCTTTCTCAGGCTCCGTACCTTTCGCAAACACGCCCGTTCGGCACGTCAGGTTCGCGCCACCACAAACAGACGCTGGAATGGAAACAGCGTCTTTCCATCATCGCGCCGCGGATAAGCTTCCCGCAGCAATGCACGATAGGTTTCCAGGAACCCTTCACGTTCCGCACCTTCCAACGCCTGCTCATAGGGCCGCAGGCCGGTGGCGCGCGTCCAGCGGAAAACTGGATCGCCGCCTTCCAGACAATGGAGATAGCTTGTTTCCCATATATCAAGCTCTGCCGCCATCGGTGCCAGAACATCGAAATAGAATTCCGCCGGCGCCATCACGCGTGCTGGAATGGCCGACAGCT
>MKTV01000074.1:6270-6444 GCA_001898425.1 Rhodospirillales bacterium 69-11 | reverse complement strand
GGATCGCTTGCCGCAGAAACACCGCGACCGAACGCTTCTGCCGACGTTCATGTCGCGCCCGGGGATCGGTAGGGCGAGGCTCTGTGCTCCGATGGGCCGTGACATTCGATCTCTCTCTGCCAATCAACGAGTTCACGACGCCTCGATCGTGAACGAATGGTTTTCGATGACGCG
>MKTV01000074.1:0-6128 GCA_001898425.1 Rhodospirillales bacterium 69-11 | reverse complement strand
ATCAAGGTCTCTCCCCTCATTCCGCAGCAGCCTTTGGGTTGAGGTGCGTTCCACATTTCGTTCTAGGGGCTTCCTCCCTCGCCAGTCCCCAGCCTTTGACGAGGGCGTAGATCGCCGGAATGACGACAAGCGTAAGCACCGTCGACGAGACCATGCCGCCAATCATCGGCACGGCGATGCGCTGCATGACTTCTGAACCAGCTCCAGTGCTCCAAAGGATAGGCACAAGTCCGGCCATAATGGCGACGACAGTCATCATCTTCGGTCGCACGCGCTCGACGGCTCCGAGCATGATTGCTTCGTAGAGATCGGCTCGGGTGAACGGTCGGCCATCGCGGCTTCGATGCGTTTGCACCTCCGCCATTGCGCGATCGAGATAGATCAGCATGACGACGCCGGTCTCGGCAGCGACGCCGGCGAGCGCGATGAATCCGACCGCAACGGCGACCGACATGTTGAATCCCAGCCACCACATCAGCCAGACGCCTCCGACGATGGCGAACGGCAAAGACAGCATGACGATCAGTGTCTCGGCGAGCTTGCGGAAGTTGAGATAGAGCAGCAGGAAGATGATCAGCAGCGTGACGGGCACGACCAGTTTCAATCGCGCCTCAGCCCGTTGCAGATATTCGTACTGGCCGCTCCAGCCGAGCGAATAGCCCGGCGGGAGCTTTACTGATGCAGCAACCGCCTTCTGGGCGTCAGTGACGTAGCCGCCGAGGTCACGGCCGCTGATGTCCACATAGATGTAGGTCGCAAGCTGGCCATTCTCGGTGCGAATCGAGGTTGCTCCACGGGTGAGCTGGACCTTTGCCACCTCGCCCAGCGGAATGGCGCCTCCACCGGAGATCGGAACCTCTACATCCGCGGCGATGGCCTGCGGGCTCGACCGCAGGTCGCGCGGATAGCGGATGTTCACGCCATAGCGCTCGCGTCCTTCAACTGTCGTCGTCACGGTCTGTCCCCCGAGCGCGGTGGCGATGACGTCCTGCACGTCGCCAACAGCAAGGCCATAGCGACCGAGTGCTTCCCGGTTGGGCACGATGTCGAGATAGTAGCCGCCAATGACACGCTCGGCGTAAGCGCTCGAGGTTCCCGGCACTGTCTTCAGAACCCTCTCGATTTCTCGGGCGATTTTCTCCATCTCGCCGAGGTCGGTGCCGAACACCTTCACGCCGACGGCCGTGCGGATGCCCGTCGACAGCATGTCGATGCGGGCGCGGATCGGCATTGTCCAGGCGTTGGAGACGCCCGGGAACTGCAGCGCCTTGTCCATCTCGGCCTTCAGGCTATCGACAGTGACGCCGGGTCTCCACTGATCCTTCGGCCTTAAATTGATGATGGTCTCGAACATCTCAGTCGGAGCGGGATCAGTCGCCGTCGCAGCCCGGCCCGCCTTGCCGTAGACGGATTCCACTTCCGGGAACGATTTGATGATGCGGTCCTGTATCTGCAGAAGTTCCGCCGCTTTGGTGACCGAAATGCCGGGCAGTGTCGTCGGCATGTAGAGCAGCGTGCCTTCATCAAGGTTTGGCATGAATTCGGAGCCGAGCTGGCGCGCCGGCCATACACTGACGGCGACCGCGGCAAGGGCGAGCAGGATTGTGAGGGTCTTCGCCTTGAGCACCGCGCGAATGATCGGCCGATAGACAAAGATCAGGAAGCGATTGATCGGGTTGTTGTGCTCCGGGATGATGCGTCCCCGCACAAAAACCACCATGAGCGCTGGCACGAGCGTCACCGATAGGAACGCTGCAGCAGCCATCGCAAAGGTCTTGGTAAAGGCGAGTGGGCCAAACAGACGGCCTTCCTGCGATTCCAGCGTGAAAATCGGCAAAAAAGAAACCGTGATGACGAGCAAGCTGAAGAACAGGGCGGGCCCGACCTCGCTTGCAGCGTCGATCAGGATTTGCACGCGGGGCGTTCCCGGTGGGGCGCGCTCCAAATGCTTGTGCGCATTCTCGATCATGACTATGGCGGCGTCGATCATTGCGCCGACGGCGATCGCGATACCACCCAAGCTCATGATGTTGGAGCCGAGACCGATCGCTTTCATGGCGATGAATGCCATGAGGATGCCGACCGGTAGCATCAAGATGGCAACCAGCGCGCTACGCAAATGAAGCAGAAAGACGACGCAGACCAGCGCGACGATAATGCTCTCTTCGGTCAGCGTGCGGCGCAGGGTTTGCACCGCTGCCTCAATGAGGTGTGAGCGATCATAGACGGGCACGATTTTCGCACCATTTGGCAGGCTTCCGGCGATATCGGCGAGACGCTGCTTGACGTTGTCGATCACAGTCAGCGCGTTGGCGCCGAAACGTTGCAGCACGATGCCGCTCGCCACCTCTCCTTCACCGTTCAACTCCGTGATGCCGCGCCGCTCATCGGGGCCGATCTCGACGCGCGCCACGTCCTTCAGGCGAAGCGGCACGCCCTGGTCAGTCTTCAAGACGATGTTCTCGATGTCGGCTGGGGATTTAATGTAGCCGCGGCCGCGCACCATGAACTCGAACTCGGATAGCTCAAGCGTGCGACCACCGACATCCTGGTTGCTGTTGCGCACGGCATCACGCACGGCAGCGAGCGCGATTCCCTGGGCGCGCAGCCGCAGCGGATCGACGATGATGCTGTATTGCTTGACGAAGCCGCCGACGCTCGCGATCTCGGCGACCCCTTCGGCCTTTGAGGCGGCGAAGCGAATCACCCAATCTTGCAGCGAGCGCAGCTCGGCAAGGCTCATTTCCTTGGCAATGATGGCGTATTGGAAGACCCAGCCCACGCCCGTCGCATCGGGCCCGAGGCCTGGCGTCACGCCTGCCGGCAGGCGCTGTGCAGCGGCGTTGAGATATTCGAGCACACGGCTGCGCGCCCAATAGGGATCGGTGCCGTCCTCGAAGATCACATAAACGAAGGAGACGCCGAAGAAGGAAAATCCCCGAACCACCTTCGATTTTGGGACGGTCAGCATGGCGGTTGTCAGCGGATAAGAGACCTGGTCTTCGACCACCTGTGGAGCTTGGCCGGGGTAGTCAGTGTAGACGATGACCTGGACGTCTGAGAGGTCCGGGATAGCGTCCAGCGGCAGAGTCTTGAGCGCGTAGGCGCCGGCGGCGACGGCGAAGACAGTGCCGACGAAAATCAGGACGAGGTTGCGCGCGGACCACGCGATCAAGCGGGCAATCATGGCGCGCTCACCGCAGTCATGCCAGTGAGTGCAGCGTTGAGGTTGCTTTCCGCGTCGATCAGGAAGTTGGCTGAAACAACGACGCGGTCGCCGGTCGCGACTCCGTTGCGGATCTCGGTGTAGCCGCCACCACGCGACCCGATCTTGACCTCACGAGGCTCGAAGCGGCCTTCGCCCTTATCGATGATCACGACCTGGCGTGTGCCGGTATCGATCACGGCGCTGTCGGGAACAGCGGTCACCGGGCTGATGCTGCCCGTCGCGATCTCAACATCGGCATACATGTCGGGACGCAGGAGTCTCTCCGGGTTCGGAATCGCGATCCGGACCTTGGTCGTGCGGGTTGCTGGGCTAACCTGCGGATAGATGAGCGCGACGCGCCCTTGGAACGTCCGCGCAGGAAGGCTGCGGACCCGGATCGTCGCCGATTGACCAGGTTCTACGTTCGCGAGCGCATACTCAGGCACATCGGCGATCACCCAAACGGTCGAGAGATCGGCGATGCGGAACAGGATGTCGCCAGCGGCCATCTTCATGCCTTCGGTCGCGTTGCGCGTTAGAACAACGCCATCGCGTGGGGCGTACCATGTGAAGGCTGCCGGAACTTGATGAGTCCGATCGATCTCGTCGAGCACTTCCTTCGGCACAGCGAAGTTTTCAAGGCGGCGACGCGCGACGTTGAGGCCTGGATTGATCTGAACTTGCACGGCGGCGGCAGCCAGCTCGGGCGAACGGAGTTGCAGCAATGGCTGGCCCTTATGCACCCGGTCTCCGGTCGTGACATTCTCGACGTTGCCGACGTAGGAATCAGCGGGAACAGTCACGACCGAGACACTGCGCTCGTCCAGTTGCACCGTTCCGGGTGCGCGCACCAGTTGGTCGACGACCCGATCGCCGACGATCTCAGTGCGAACGCCGGTTCGCTGTAACTTGCCCGGCGCAATCTTGACGACGGAGCCATCCTCGCCGTCGCCAGCGTAGACGGGAATGTAGTCCATTCCCATTGAGTCCTTCTTCGGCACCGGCGAAGTGTCGGGCAAGCCCATCGGATTGCGATAATAGAGAAGCTTCCTCGGTGTGCCGTTTGGCGGCCGGACGGCGCCGACGTTTGCCTCTGGGTTTTCGTCGAAGCTGATGTCCTCGCTTGCGCGCACCGCAAGGAAGTCACGCCCGTCCTCCGTCCGGCGCGGCGCAGCCGAATAGGCGGAACGGCCGTCCGGGTCGCGATAGTAGATGATCGGACCAAATGCTGTTGGTTCGCCGTGGGCAGGAGCGGATGCGGTGCTGTCAAGCCGGGGAATGGCCTGAAGCCAACGAATAGGCGGCAGCACGATTGCGCGCTGGCCGGCCCAATAGCCGCCAGCCCCCGCCACCAGAATGGCGGCGAGGGTGAGGGAGGAGCGGCCTGCCCGATTCATGGCACGGCCGTGATGACAAGCTTGTTCTCGACCGAGCCGGTCTCGCCCTGAACTTTCGCACCGAGCGAGAGCTGCCAACCGCCAGCCATGCTAAGGTTGGCCTTGAACCGGTAGATGCCGGGTTCGGGGCTCGGGACCGACGCCAGTTTCGTCGTCATCTCCTGCATGCCGTTCGGCGCCATGTCGAGACGGGTCGCGAAGATGACCGCATCAGGCACAGGCTTGCCTGTCACCTTGTTGATCAGGCGCACCGCAATCACGGCGTCACCCTTTTTGATCTCGCTGTTTACGAGCTGGAACTCGTAGTCCTGGATGGCGGCTTGCGCGATCCCGCCCGTCGAGGCAAGACCGATCACCGCCGCGGTTGCGACGCGCTTCAAGTTCGAAAAATTCATTGTCCAAGATTCCCAAATTCATCGTCTGACCACGCAGACGCGCGGAGGCTGATGGCTCGGTTGCACGACCGAGCCATGCGGCATCACCGCGTGACCGTCGGCCATGCGGTGGGCGCGGCTCCACAAGGAGCCGCCGATGGAGTCAGGCTTTGGGAGGTTTAGGTGGAGGCGGGTCCGCTAAGAGGTCCCGTAGATTGTCCTCGCCTGGCGTCTTCACGTCCGCGCCGGCAATGAGGGCCGGCAAGGCGGCAGAGAAGGTAGGTGCTACGGGAAAGCACTTCGCGGCGCACAGGAGCGCCAGTGGGCAGGATTTCGAGCAGTCGGGTAAGGCCGGCTTCTCGTTGGGACAGCATGGCATGGCGTCCGACATGGAGGCCGTCTCGGACATGCCCGCCATCGGCGCGTCATCCATCGCCACCGCGCTCGACGGCGTCGCCATCGGCGCGGTCAGAAGGCCCACGATCGCGAGGATAGAAAGCAGGCGGGGTATGAGCGATAAGAGCTGCACGCTCTATGTTTCGCACAAACCGAGAATTAATAGAAGCACGACATGTTAACGATTCTGTCGCGGCAACGTGACTTGCACGCTTACGCGACGATATGCAGCTCCCATACACAATACCGTGAGCCTAGGGAGCTTAACATTGAACTATAAATATCGCTTTCTTGCCGTTGAACTTTGCTTTTGGGCGGCAAGGTCGGGCACTGTTGGCGTCGTTTTCGTCCGTCATCATCCGGGGTGATTTGGCCTGGTTTTGATGCTCTTGGATCGTTGTCGCGGGTGGCCTGGGCGCGCATTCGGCCGGTCAAGAAAAGCCCCGCCCGGCGCGGCCGGGCGGGAGGCGTTGCGGAAGCTTCAGTCGCCGTTGCGCTTGTTCGGCCGCGACCAGATGAGGGTGAAGCCGTCGCCGTCCTCGTCGTCGAACAAGTTGGCGAAGATTGGCGCCGTGAAGGAGGGGTCGTCGAGCTTGAGCGAGAGGTAGTCGCGGCCCTCGTTGGAGCGCTTTGACCACGCCGCCCCGATCTCGGCCCGGCCCACATAGACGCGGTGGCTGGGAGCGTTCTCGTTGGAGCGGTTGGTCTCGGCGACGATCCGGACGCCCTTGGTCTGCAAGCTCAGGGTGACGA
>MKTV01000073.1 GCA_001898425.1 Rhodospirillales bacterium 69-11 | reverse complement strand
CCGCCATCGCCTCCCCCCAACGCTTTTCAGATGTCTAGAATATTTTCAGGCGTGGTTGAATCCCGAAAATGCACTGGCCCCTTTATTTGCTGCGGCCGGGCAGGACGGTGAAGCCCGCCTCGCGGAACAGGGCCGCGGCCGCGGCCGATTCCAGAAAGGTGAGGAAGGTGTGTGCTTCCGGCTTCGCGCCCCTGATCAGCGCCACGGGGTAGATGATCGGGGCGTGCGTATCGTTTGGAAACACACCGGCCACGCGCACCCGCGGTTCGGCCTTCGCATCGGTTTCATAGACGATGCCAAGCCTGGTCTCGCCACGGGCGACGTAAGCAAGTGCTGCGCGCACATTCTCCGCCGGCGCCAGATGATCTTTCACGCTGTCCCACACCTGCAGGTGGATCAGTGCGTCCTTGCCGTAACGCCCGGCCGGCACCGAATCCGGTTCGGCGATGGCAAGCCTGCCGCCATGAAGGGCCGCGGCCAGCGGGAAACGCGGCTTGATCGCGATGGTGGTGGTGGCGGCGGGCGCGATCAGCACCAGCCGGTTGGACAGCAGATTGCGCCGGGTCTTCTCATCGATCAGCGCTTTGCGGTCGAGGTAGTCCATCCATGCCGTGTCGGCGGAAATGAACATGTCCGCCCCACCGGAGGCCGCGATCTGCCGCGCCAGCGCCGAGGATGCGGCGAAGGAGAAGGTGGGTGCTGCATGACCTTGCGCCTTAAACGCATCGCCTACATTTTGCAGCACATCGCCAAGCGATGCGGCGGCGAACACCAGCACCGGCTTTTCGTTTGCGGCGGCCCGAATTGTAGAAGCTTGGGCTGTGGCGGCCTGTACCGCGGACGTTTGTACTATGGGCACGAACATCACGGCCAGCAGTACCGGCATGGCCCAGCGGGTTATGGCCCGGCGAAACATGAAACCCAACATGAAACCCATCGCCCCTCGCATATTGCATATGCGCCCAGCCTAGTCGGAAAAATCCGGCCTGTCCCAGGCCGCATTGCCCGCATGGCCTGCCGGGGGCAGGCTCATTGCATGCGGCGGCTGCCGAAGACCAGCGCCGCGCCTGCAAGAATGGCCAGCACGCTCGCGATATTCGGGATGGTGACGTAATGCTCCTCCTGGGTGGTGACCTTCAGCGGCCCCGCCTCCACCACCGGCTTGGTCTCGGTATAGCTGAAGCCGGAGAATATCAGCCCGGCAAT
>MKTV01000072.1 GCA_001898425.1 Rhodospirillales bacterium 69-11 | reverse complement strand
CTGGAAATAAGTCATCTGCGGAACGAGTGGGACAGGGTCTACAAGTTACGTAGCGGCATATTCCACGGCACTCGCCCTCTCAGTCGAGACGAGGTAATTCAACTGGCTCACGATGCGATCAGCTTATGCGGGGCCATTGTGCTCGCTTTGGCTAAATCTGAAGGAGTTCGAGTGCCGAGCATCGCGGCTTTAAACTTCCCTCTTTAGACCTTTTGGTGACGCGAGGAGCGTCATCCCCGTAACTCGGAGCGAGAAGCTTTGGATTTGTCGCCACGGTTCAGGCCCAGAAGTCTGTACGTTCGGTGGAGAGGTCTGGACTGGAAGACGCGATGCATCTACTGTATCGGGATCATCATCAGTCTTGCGATCGCTCCGCATGCGGGCGGCTTCTTTCTGGCTTTGTACCGGCACCCTTCGCACTGGATAGCACTACTCCTCAACTGGCAAAGCTTTGACGCAGGCGTCTTGCAAGTCGGGGCAGCGGCAATTGCAGTGTTGGCCGTGTTCAGGCAAATCGAGAGTTCAAGGGACCTCGTATCTCAGCAGATAGCGAGTACGGAGGCCCTAGAGAACCGGCGCTTGAAGCGAGAGATCACCGCGCAACGCCTCCTCCTAACTCTTCAGGAACCCCAGTTACGAGATTACGCTAAGCAGTGTGCTGCCGATCTCGCGAGCAAAGCGTGGTCACAAAGGCAATCTGGCACTGCAATGCGCTTTAGGCCGGAGTTTCGCCATCTCCCCATGGCGTCGGTCGACACTCTGCGCTCCCTCATTGCGTTAGGCGGTACCAAAGCAGGTGATCGCCTCCTCGACATACTAATAGAGCTAAGCAACAGCGAGATGAGCTTTAAGCATATAGCTGAGACGGTTGAGAATCTTCCTCCTGACGCCGCAACTGAGTTGATGGTCTTGCAAGCAGTTCGGTTTCTCCGCATCCACGCTCAGTGCGACTTGCTACAAGCCTATCTATTGATGGCCGACAAGGGCGGCGATTTCATCCCTCATCTATTACGTGAGCAGCTTGAGAACAGCGCCCAAGCGTGCATTCACAACACACATCATCGGACCGCAGTCCTGGAGCATATACAAGCGAGGCCTTATCCCCTGACCGCGGAACAGCACAATGAACTCGTGCGATGTAGGAAGAGGCGGGGACCGTCGGCGCCGCACCCTTAGCGCTTGCATGCATTTTCACGCGCCTCACATGCTATGGTCTCGAAAGCAAAGGCGACGCTCCGGATTCGGCTGATCCTGCTCCCCAGCGATTGCCAGAGCGTCTGCACACTCAGCCGAGGCTGCCCCCGCCAATCCCCGCCCCCTCGGCACTGTGCGCGCCGGCCACCACCGCCCGGCGCGGGCCGGGTGGTCAACCATAAGCATGTGTTCGCCGCGTCACCGCTCACGGTGCCCCCATCGGCATGGCGTGTTCGATCTTCGGCGCGCCGTCGATGATGTTGCCCTCTGCGGCGGCCGCGATGCGCGTGCCGGGCGGGAGGCCTTCACCTCGGATCGACACCTTCAGGCTGCCCTTCTCGGTCTGGGCGGAGCGCGCGGCCGACGTGCCGGTGCCGCCCTGGACGTTCACGGGGGGCGCTAGGGCGACGTTCACGCCCCGATTGATGCTGTCGACGCTGATGTCGCGGCCGGTCTCGACCTTCGCCATCCCGGCGATGACCCGCTTTGCCACTTCCGGATCGTGAAGGTCGATCTCCTTGTCGGACGCCACCCCAGCCCGCTTGGACACGCTCCGGATGTAGCTCTCGGTGTCGTTCTCGCTCGGGGGTGCCCACTTGCTGATGATCTCGCGCAGAGTGCGGAGGTGATCCCGGTCCTGGTAGAGAAGAAGTTGACGCTCAGCGGCCGCGACACCCTCATCCATCGTCTTGTAGATGCCGAACCGACCGTCGGTGGCTGCGGCGCCCTGACCGGGCGCATAGGACAGGTTCAGCGGATTGTTGTTGCGGATGCCGCGCGGGTCGCCGCTGTTTGCGCCCGGCGCCCCGCCCAGCCATGTCGGGGCGTGCTCGTGCCACCATTGTCCGAGCCTCGGCCGTTCCCCAGATGGGTTCTGACTCAGCGCATCCATCCCGCCTTCGCCGGGGAACACGCGGTTGCGGCTCAGCTTGGCGGCTTCTTCCGGGCTGTAGAGGTGGCCCGCGGCGTCCCGATACATGATCGGGTTGATGCCCTCGGGGCCATACATCGCTGGCGTGAGGCCATTCTCGCCCGCAGCCGCGACCGACTTTCCTGTGTTCTCCGCTCCCTTGAACCCGAAGTAGGTCAGGAGAGCGAGCCGCACGAGCGGGTTCATGTTCGCGACCGCGGTCGCCGCCCAGGACCCTAGCTTGATCGCGACGATGCCCTCGAGCACCATCTTCCAACCGCCCAAGGCCTGCGCGACGGCGTTCGCTTCTTTCGCGAACCCAGAAATGACGGGAACGGAGTCCCTGACCACGCCAGCAATGTCAGACGAGATCAGTTCCTTGTTATTCTTGATCCACTCCGCAAGCTGAAGCATCAAAGGCCCAAGGACTGGGTCGAGATCGGATGCGATTGAATTACCGAGGCCTTTCACTGCGAGCGTCAGTTCGACCTGCTTCTCGCGGAAGTCATTCGCAGCAGCGGCCGCCCGATCGCTTAAGGCGCCGTAGTGCCGCGCCTTCTCCGAGTTCTCGGCCAAGCCTGCCGCCCCGAGACGGAGCGTCGGCAACAAGTCCTCTGCCGCCCCGCCGAAGAGCATGGTGGCAATCTTCGCCTGGATCGTCGGGTTCTTGATCGCAGCAATCTTGTCTGCCAACTCCGGCAGCGCATCCGTTGCCTTGCGCACGTGACCGGCCGCGTCATTCACCGAAACGCCCAGATAGTTGAACGCCATCGTTGCTTCGGGAGCGCGACCGGCCGCAGCCTCGGTCAGGTTGTCGCTGAGGGACGTGATCCCGGAGGTCAGACTTTCGGCCGACGAGCCGGCAAGCTGCGCAGCGCCTTGAAGCGCGGCCAGTTTCCCAGCGCTCATGCCGGCCCGCTGCGCTGAAAACTGCACCTTGGAGCCCATCTCGGCCCACTCACTGGTGAGCCGCGCGAGGCCAGCGACGCTCGCTGCGCTGGTGATCGCCGTGAGAGGCGCCACGATGCGTCCAATGTTTTCGAAGGCGCTCTGGGAATGAAGGGAGAGGTCGCGGAAGCCGCGGCCGATAGAAGACAGGCCGGTGTTCTCGGACAGGCGGCTGAGGCTCTTGGTCGTCTGGTCGATCGGGGCGCGGATCGCCTGAATGCGCTTGTTCAGCGCGTCGAGCGTGCTGGCGGCCTTCCGGTCGTCACCCGTGATGACGATCCCGAAGCCGGCGGTGCGGCTACCGGACATTCGCGCGCTCCCGTTCGGTGGGGATCATCATGATGTTCACCGCGCAGCCCCGCCACCCGCCACCGGCACGCCGACGGTCGGGTCGTAGAGGAAGGGCACCAGGATGGTCGGCTCCGGCAGGAACGCGTCCTTGGGCATGAGCATGAGGTCGGCGGTCGTGCCGCGGTCCTGGTCCATCGCGTACGTGACCTCGCCGATGACCCACGGATCGGACGGGCTCAGTTTCAGGGCCGGCAGGTCGAGCGGCGCGAAAGCGTTCGGCTGCCAGAGCGTGCCCGCGCTGTCGCGCCAACTGTCGCAGGTCAGGCGCACAGCTTGTGATTGGCCGAGCCGTCGTGCGGCTTCCCACTGCGCGCGCTTCTCGGCCATCGAGGAGCCGGGAAACGGCTGCTCGGAGACCACAATGCGTTGCCTGAACCGCGGCACGCCTTTGTCGAAGACGGGCGGGTACGGAATGCCACCCGCGCCCTTGTCGCCGAAGAAGTTCACCGACATGAGGTGCGGGCGATACTCGCTGAAGCGCCCATCCATCGAGTAGGTGACGGCCGCGTGCTGAACGTTCACACCCAAGGCGAACCCGCTCGCCATGTTCGAGGTGCCGACGTTCGCGAACACGAGGTTGCCGTCCGCGTCGTCGTAGACCAGCACCCCGGCATAGCGCGCCACGCGTTCGATAATCTCGAACGGCGACTCGGTGAGGATCGCATTGAACCGCAGCGGGCCTGGCCCCTGCACAGGTGCGACCGGCACGTTGTTCCCCGTGAGGGATTTCGCCTTGATCCCGTATGAGGCGCAGAGCTTCGATGCGAGTTCGAGCAACGACGTGGTGAAGATCTGCATGCCCTGCAGCTGGTCAGAGGTGATGTGGCAGTCGACCAGATCCTCACACTTCGACCTGCCCACGATCCTCACGTGGTGCTCGCGCGGGCTCACCGCTCCGGCGTATCGATCGATGTAACCGGTCAGCACCACATCGCCATCGAGCAGCACCTGGCACGGCTGGCCCGGCTCGACCAGGATAGCCGAGGCCTCGGTCGGGTAGCGCTCGGTAAGCCCGATGTCGAAGTCGCTCGGGCATCCCAGCATGCGCCGCGTGACGCGGATGGACTGCCAGCCCGAGATGTCGCGGCCGTTGGCGCGGAGGATGAGGACGTTCCGTGGCGCCGCAGTCGTGCGAGTGATCGCGTTCATAGGCCGCCCTCAGCCGACGGTAACCGACGGCCCGGCCTTCCCCGCCACGTCACCCGCCGGCCGGAGCCCCCGGCCGATGTAGCGCGGGAGGTCGAACTCGCTGACCTCGAACTCCTCGCCCATGTTGACCACGCGACCATCGGGGTTCTCGTCATCCACGAGGGTGAACGCGGTCGTCGCCACGAGCAGGACGCGCGGCGCAGCCGCGCGGGCAGTATCGTGCTCGGCGAGCATCTGACGATTGCGCTGCTGGTCGTGGTAGCGCCCGAGTTCGGCGTCGCTCATCAGATGGTTGCGCAGTGCGGAAAGGGTCGGGCGTTCATCGGCCATGGTGGCCTCCATTGTTCAGTTCGATTGTACGAATGTCGTGCTCAAGATGATCCAGGTCGCGCTCGAGATCGCTCCGCTCGGCATAGAGCACTCGGGCAACTGGTTGCCGCTGCAACGGGGCCGGAGACCGCGCTGCATTGCGCGCTGCGATGGCGGCGTTCTCGCGCTCGAACGCATCCAGCGCGGTCCTGTTGGACAGCCGGAGTTGCTCTGCGGTCCATTCGCCGCTGCCGCCGAGGAAGGTGCCCCCTTCGGTCGTGATCCTGATGCGATCGTCCCGGTGCGGCGGTGCTGGCGGGTGCGCGACCATTCCCGTGGCGGGGTCGAGGATGACCCCCCGCGCGGCCAGACGTGATGCGGCCTGTGGGGTCACGTCGCACGTCTCACCAGGCCCCAGCTCGAGTGCACCGAACTGCGGGCCCGCGGGGTGTGGGACTCGGTGCGTCGCGTGCGGCGCGATCGTCACGGTGATGAGCTCGGTCACAGCAGCCGCCCGAAATACAGGTTGTTGGGCAGCATCGCGCGCACCGGCATCTGCCCGAGATCGATATTCAACGGCCCGAGCGCCCTGACAGCGGGGTTGCGGTACGCTTCGTCGACTTGGTCTTGGTACCGGGCGAATGCCGCGATCGCCGAGTTCTGCAGATCGACCCCCTCGCGCATGAGCGCCTGGATCTCGGCCGGCCGCGTCGCCACCCACCGGTTCAACGCCGCGATCGCCGCAGCCACTTCGGGCGCGCCGGCCTCGAGCTCGGCGACCGTCTCGCGCGCGGCCGCCTTCGCCATGTCGTCGTGGATCAGCGGCAGCAGCGCCTCTACGCGGGCGGCCATCCGGCGCGCACCGGCGGCGGCCTCCTCGAGCTTGCTGAGCTGCTTGTCGTCGAGATGCAGCAGCCCGGCCTGGCGCTCGTGCTCGGCCTGTTCGGCCTCGGCGAGCAGCTCAGCGCGGCGAGCTTCGGCATCGGCCAGGGCGCGCTGGTAGGTGGCCGCGCCGCCCTCCGTGGGGCGCAGCGCGAGGACCTGAGCGAGCGTCACCGGCGGCCCGCCTTCAAGACGAAATCCGCAGCCGCTTTCGCGGTGGCGAACTTGGCGGCCGGCTTCAGCTTTGGTGCGGCCGTGCTCTCGCGCTTTCCGGCGCTCAGGATGAGCGCCGCAGTGCGCGTGGCCTCGCTCTCCTGCACCGGCTCGGTGATCGGCACGTTTGCTTTGGCGAGGTGTGCGAAGCGGCCGGGCGCCGCTTGCGCGGCTTTTGCCGGTGGTGCGGCCGGGGGTGGTCGCCGGACCGGAGCACTCGCCGGTTTCGCGCCTGCCGCGCCCTTCGAGGCGCGTGCCAGACCGGGAAGAGGTCGCGGGGCTGCCGGGCTTACTCGCAACGCGCGTTTGCCCCCGGATGCCCGCTCGAGCTCGGCTTCGCTACCCGCCGGCCCCGCGCGGCGTTTGATGAGAGCACCAGGGGATCTCGTGGTTTTCATGTGACCGATTCTGGCGGCCATTCGGACTTTGCTCTACTGTTCCGAATCGATTTCTGCGCCGCGGATGCCGAGCTCCCAGATCTGCGTTCGCCCGAGAGTCGCGCCGTTATTTGTCGACATGAAGTCGAACAGCGCCTGGCGCCGCGCGTCGCCCAGTGGCGCGCCGCCGCGCTCACGATCCTGCATCCACGGGCCCGTCACGTAGTCGGACAAGTCCAGCGCCACCGCGGCCGCGGTCTTGCTGGACCAGGGGCGGGGATACAACGCGAGCACCGCCTGCAGTGCTTCACGCCGCTTGCGCTTCACCTGAGCGCGCGACGACATTGCGCGGCCGAGGGCCAGGTCGAGCACGTCGTCTGCCTCGTGCTGCGGCATCGCGGCCAGCACTCGGGCGAGGAGCAGAATGCGGTCGCGAAGCGGGCCTCTGCCGTCGTTCGCGCATCCGCGAACAGGGAGGGCGGCACCGGTCGGGTGGCCCTCCATCATTCCGCCGCCTCCGCGGTCTCGGCGGGCTCGTCGAGGAGATCCGGCATGTCGTCTGGCAGGTCAGTGAGCGCACCCTCCACCGCCTCCTGAACGATCGCCACGGCCTCCGCCCCCGATGCGCCGACCAGACGCGGGGCAAGCCGATAGGGCAGCGCCAGCACGAGGTTGCGCGCATTTGCGAAGTGGATGCCCCCCAAGCGCTCGAAGGCGGTTGCGCTCACCAAGCGCCCCTCCGCGATCCCGAGGTCGAGGGCCCGCAGACCGGCAATGGCCGCCACCCGGGCTGTCCGCGCTTCCCGCAGTGAGGCGCCAGCACGCAGCGACGGCGCCTCATTCTCCGGCCGCGCCACGCCCTCGAACTCGGTGCCGGCAAGCGCTTCGAGCGTCCCGTGCACCACGTCCCGCAGTGCGGCCGATGCTGCTGCCTGGGCCTTGCCCTCCGCGGCCGCCAGGAGCGCCGGCACCATTGCCCGAAGGGCTGCCTTCGTATGCTCGACGGCGGCGCACCAGCAGGTGCGGCAGTCTTCCACCGAGAGCAACCGCCGCTGCCGTCGGCGGAGCTGCGCCTGTCGGAGCCGCGCGATCGCCACCTCGCGGGCCCGTTCGGCAGCGGCGAGCGCTCCATCGGGCGGCGTGGACTGCTCTCGGAAGTTCCCAAGGCCAGCGTCCCGCAGCGCGGCGTCCGTTGCCGCCGCATCGATCGCGCCCGTGCCTGTCACTCTGAGATGCCCCGCGTGACGCCACCGCGACAGCGTCTGTCGCGAAATCCCGTGGCGCCGGCAGAAGGCTCCTGAACTCTCTTCAATCATGGAGCGATGTCACCCTCATTTTGGAGTGTGTGGCTAGCGGACTGTCGCGGTGCGCAATGCCCGCGTCGATGGGGGGGGGCCTCCGGAGGGAGCCGTGAAGGGGGGGTGGGGGTGGTCCGGTGCGCGGTTCTCGGGTTTCGCCAGGTGGCTCTGCCGGGTCGCGAGAGGGAGGAGGGCGCATCAGGCGCCCCTCCCTCGCCAGCGGCCACGGGGTCCTGTGCACGGGTATTGCGCGGTTCTTTGCGCGGTCTGCGATCTGCGCGGTTCTGCCATTTTGGACTAGGGGAAAAGTAGAACCGCGCACGCCCGAAATGCGCGGTTCCTGCGCGGTTCTCTGCGCGGGTCTCACGACTCATCTCCAGGAGCCATGAACCCTCGCAGCTGGCCGATGATCTCCGCCGCCTTGCTCTCGTTCAGCAGAACCCGCTCGGCTTCGTGTCGCCGTGTCGGATGAGTGTACTTCTCGACGAACAGCACACCGTTCGCGATCCACTGACGGATGACTCTCGCTGCCTGGTCGGCGCTCTTGTCGGTCGTGCCGGTGATCGTCTGACCGACCCATCGCTTGGCCTGACGGTGCGGCGCGTAGGACTCGCCTTCACCAGGTCCTTCGCGGATGAGGTCGAAGATCCTGACGATTGCCGACGCGTCGATCCCCTCAAAGAGTGCCGGCGGCTGCCACGTCGTGGTGACCTGGATGGTGT
Source organism: Rhodospirillales bacterium 69-11 (assembly GCA_001898425.1). Taxonomy (GTDB): domain Bacteria; phylum Pseudomonadota; class Alphaproteobacteria; order Acetobacterales; family Acetobacteraceae; genus Rhodopila. Next base: position 3,360 of record MKTV01000072.1, on the reverse strand, counting down.
CGCCCTCGGGGTATTCGCAGGTGCCGTTCCCCAGCGGCACGCTCTCCAGCCTGAACCAGGTCGCCTTGTCGGGCGGCGGCGCGTAGTTCTCCTTGGAGCCGGCGATTCGACTGTAACGCCACGCCTCACGTTCGACGCCGAGCGGCTTCGCCTCCTCTGGGGTCATGCGAGCGAGGATGCGTGTGCTGCGGAAGGTGGCACGGAGGGACGTGGCGCCCATGAGGTCGTCGGCCTGGCCGGTAGACCCCTTTCGCAGGTGGTGCAGCACGAGAGCCGCGGCCCCGCTCTCCCAGGCGATGCGGTTCATCTCCGCCGCGACCTTGGCGATCATGACGTTGCTATTGCCGTCCTCGAAGCCATGGGCGTGGTTGAACGGATCGATGATCAGGAGCGCCGCACCCAGCTCGCGCAGGGCAACGACGATGTTGTTGCCATCGGGGTAGACGGCTTGCCCATCCTGCAGGGCGGCGAAGACGATCCGGTCCCGCGGACGCGTGATGAAGCGGATACTGTCGAGCGCCGCCTCATAGTCCACATCGTAGTGGTGGCAGGCGGCGGCGATGCGGCGATGCCACTCGTCCTGGTCGTCCTCGTAGCTGACGATGGCGACCGGTCCCGTGCGCCACACGCGTTCGCCCAGGAGCGCGCGGCCGGTGATCATGGCCAGGGCGATGGCCACCGCCATGGAACCCTTGCCACCCCCGTCGATGGCGCCAAGCACGGCGGTCTGCCCGAACAGGAGATAGTGACCGTACGCCCAGGGTCGCGGGGGGATGTTGGTCTTGCCGAGGGCGGGCAGCTGCAGGCATTCTAAGGCCCCTTGTGCGTCTCGCGGCGTCGTCCCGGAAGACTGGCGGGACGACGCTCCACCCGCGCTGACGCTTGCCTTGGCCGCGTCCAAGTTGGGGAAGCCGTCCACTACGCCGCCTCCCGCGTGATCGCCTGCTCAGCTACCCATGCAGCAACCCGGCACACCTCATGGGGCGGCAACCCCAGCCGTTGTCCCTCGGCCATAGCGGCCGTTTCGATCTCGTCCTGCGGCCTCATGTGCCGGATCATCTTGAACATGAGGCCGGCGAGCACCTTCCGCTCCGCGGCCTTCGTCAGCCCGAACCGCTGCGAAAGCTCGACCATCGCCCGCCTGCGGTCACCGCCGAAGTCGAGGATCACCACCACGTCGAAGGCATCGAGCGCGGTGACCGTGCACCAGGCCGGCAGATTGGCCGCGTGCAAGGGATCGCTGCCGTTATGGCTAAACACCCGCTCGATGCCGCCGAAGGTCTTGATATCCGCTCCGAAGGCGCCGCTGGCCGAGTTCGGGTGCCGGAACTTCGTGCCCGACCGGTCGTAGCCATGCGACAGCAGCACCTCGTTCAGGTCGAACCGTGACCGGAGCTTCTCGATCAACGAGTCGTCGGGGTTGAAGCCTGCGGCGATCTTCGCCTCGCGGCGTGCAGCGGCTTCGGCGTGGGCTGCAGCGGCAATTCGCTCCTGCTCCGCCTGCCGTTCGTCGAGCAGCGCTCCGGCGGCCTCACGCAACCATGCTGCGTCGATCGGATTGCCCTCGAGGACGACCGTCTGATGCTTGTCCTCCTGACCGGGCGCGCAGCTCGGCAGATAGAACAGCGACGCCGCGCCCAGCTTGCTGCGGTCGAGACCGCCAGCCAGGTCGAGCCTCTTGGCGATGACTTCCGGTGCCGGGAGCTCGTGGTCAATCTCCTCGGACAGCGGAAGGACGATGCGATAGCGCGGCGCCGCGCGGGAGTGATTGTGCGAGGTGTAAATGACCGCCGCCCACCCAGCGGCCCGCACCCGAGCGGCCGCTACTTCAAGAGCCGGCGGCACTTCGCCTGTCTGCTTGTCCGTCTCGCAGTCGAGGGCGACGGCCGTGCGGGCGAGCAGGTTGCGCTTCAGGCGGCGGACCTGTCGGCCATCAAGCTCAGGGACGAAGCGCGCGGTGGCGAAGGACGGACCGTCCTTCGCGCCCTCCCGGCGCCACCAGAACACGCTGGCGAAGCTGTCCCAGGTCATCCGCTCAGGAACGCCAAGAGCCGGGCGTCCCCTCACGACAGCAGCTTCAAACCAGGAGATGGTCATGAGGTCGGAGGGATAGGTCACCCGACACCCCCTGCGCGCAACTCCGCCGCTCGCCACGCGAGGCGTTCGGCCGCCGCATGATGACCGTGGCTAAGCTCGACGTCGGCCAGACGATCCAGCGTCGCGGCATCGCGCGTGCGATACTGGTTGCAGGGGAAACCGGAGTGGGATATGGACTGGGCTTGTTCGCTCGCCAGCGATGAAGACCCAGCCCCCGCGACGCCGGCCCCCGGTGTCCGGGGGTTCTTCATGACTACGCGGCCTCTCGCTCGGCCATCTTGGTCGCGAGATACGCGTCGATCTCTTCCTCGACCCAAGCCACCGTCATCGGCCCGAGGCGCACGCGCTTCGGAAACTGGCCGGCCTTCTCTAGCCGGTCCACATGCATCCTGGAGTAGGGAATCCCCTTGTCCACCTCAAGCTGCGGGAAACGCAAAAGCCGCATGGCCGACTCCTGAAAGCAAACAACCGTATGCTGACTGGTATCAGAAGGGCGTTCGGAGTTGCAAGGATAAACGTGGAACTGTATGTTGCGTGTTGATATGAGCGATCAGCTGTTCTCGACGAACGATGTCTGCCGGGCTGCGGGGATCTCGCGCGGGACCTTCGATGCCTGGGTGCTACGAGGCTATTTCGGCCTGGGGCCTGGTCCAGGGACGGGCCGCCAGCGGGAATTCACGCTTCTACAGACAATCCGCCTCGCCGCAGCCGCAGAGCTGGTCAGGGTGGGGGTGGGCGTGAGCATCGCTGCTTCTGCGTCTAGCCGCGTTCAGGAGCGGATGTATCTGGGTGATCAGCAGTTCGCTCTGATCCTGGCTTCTCCCCGTGCTGCACCTGTCGATAGTCGGTCGACCGAGAGGGGGCCGGCTGTCGCGTGCGTGAATTACGCGAGCTGGGATGAGCTCCGCGAGTTCCTCGCTCAGCGTATGGGCCAGCCATCTCCCGCTGCGGTGGCTATGGTCGAGATCGGCGTCTTGGCTGCGCGAGTTTCTGAGGCGCTGCAGATAGCCTCTCAGGTTCCGGAGCCCTTGACGATGAAGTCTGCCGGGGATGCACACCGCCCTCGCACGTCATCCACGAGACGCCGCAAGTAGCTCCTCTAGCCGCTTGCTCCACGTCTCCAATGCCCGTCGCACTTCGGGCAAGTACGTATGCTGGTCATAGCGCGATGTCACGCTGCGGTCGGCGTGGTCGAGCAGACGCTCAATTACGATTCGCGGCGTTCCGAGTTCCGCGAGCCTGGTCGCAACGCTACGCCGGATG
>MKTV01000071.1:130891-161843 GCA_001898425.1 Rhodospirillales bacterium 69-11 | reverse complement strand
CTTGGACGGCGGGGAGGGCTGCTTGTCGGCCCGCACCTTCAGGCGGGTCAGCGCCTTCACCCCCCAGAAGATCGCGAAGCTGATGATCAGGAACTGGATCACCGCGTTCAGGAACAGCCCGAGATTGAGCGTGGGGGCGCCCGCCCGCTGCGCCTCGGCGAGCGTCGTGTAGGTCTGGCCGTTCAGCGTCACGAACACGTTCGAGAAATCGACCCCGCCGACCAGCAGGCCGAGGAGCGGGTTGAAGACGTCCTTCACCAGGCTGTTGACGACGCCCGTGAAGGCCGCGCCGATGATGACGCCGACGGCCAGGTCGACCACGCTGCCGCGCAGGATGAAGCTGCGGAATTCGCCGATCCATTTCGGCTGCTTGGGTGCCAACATCTTCCCCTCTCTGTCTTGCTGCGTGTCGTCCCGGTTAGCCGAACCTGGACGCCACGACCAGAGCGGGCGGCTTTCGCCCCACGTTCCGCTTGGAACCTTCCCCGCGGGCCTCGAGCGTGATCCTTCCCGCGGGAGGCACCCCGCTCGTCATGCAATCGCCACGATCGCCGGTGGTGACAGGCGGCGCGGGACCGGGCTAACAGGGCCTCCCGCAACGCCCCATCGAAGTTCATGACCGCCACGATCCTCCCCTCGCTGGCCGCCGCTCGACGCCTGCCCAATTTCTGGGATGCGGTCGCGATCGTGGTCGTCTTCGGCGCCCTGATCGGCGGCCTGCACGTCGCCCAGGGCACGCTCGTGCCGATCGACACGCCGGGCGCGACCCAGGTGAGCCTCGATCCGGCCAACCTGCCGGAATACGCGGTCCGCACGACGCTGCGCATGTTCGCGGCGCTGTTCGCCTCGCTGGTGTTCACCTTCACCTACGGCACCGCCGCGGCGAAGTCCCGCCGGCTGGGCCTCGTGCTGGTGCCGGTGCTCGACATCCTGCAATCGGTGCCGATCCTCGGCTTCCTGACCTTCACGGTCGTGTTCTTCATGCGCCTGTTCCCCGGCAACGTGCTGGGACTCGAGTTCGCGGCGATCTTCGCGATCTTCACGAGCCAGGCCTGGAACATGGCGTTCAGCCTGTACCAGTCGCTGAAGACGGTGCCGGCCGACCTCGCCGAGGCCTCGGTCAGCTTCCACCTGACCGCCTGGCAGCGCTTCTGGCGGCTCGAAGTGCCGTTCGCCGTGCCCGGCCTCGTCTGGAACACGATGATGTCGATGTCGGGCGGCTGGTTCTTCGTCGTCGCGTCGGAGGCGGTCTCGGTCGGCGACCATACCTGGAAGCTGCCGGGCATCGGCTCCTACGTCGCGATGGCGCTGGAGGAGCGCGACATCGCCGCCGTGCTCTACGCGATCGCCGCGATGCTGGTGGTGATCCTGCTCTACGACCAGCTCCTCTTCCGCCCGCTGGTCGCCTGGAGCGCGCGCTTCCGCTTCGAGACCACCGCCGCCTCCACCGCCGCCGATCCCTGGATGCTGCGGCTGCTGCGCCGCACTCGGCTGCTGGCGCTCGCCGGGGAGACGTTCGGCCGCACCATCTCCGCGCTGGGCGGGCTGCGCGTCTCCTTCCGGCCCCGCTCCGCCCGCAAGCTGACCCGAACCGCATCCCGCACGGTCGACGCGGTCCTGCTGGTGCTGCTGGGCCTGGCCGTGGCCTGGGCGGCCTGGCGCCTGGGCAGCTTCGCGGCCACGGAGCTCACCTGGAGCGACCTCGGCCAGACCGTCGGCCTCGGCCTGATCACCCTGCTGCGCGTGGTCGTGCTGATGGTGCTCGCCTCGCTGGTCTGGGTGCCGATCGGCGTGTGGCTGGGGCTGCGGCCGGTCTGGGCGCGACGCGCGCAGCCGCTCGCGCAGTTCCTGGCGGCCTTCCCGGCCAACCTGCTGTTCCCGCCGGTCGTGCTGTTCATCGTCCACTACCGGTTGGACCCGGATATCTGGCTGACGCCCCTGATGGTGCTGGGGACGCAGTGGTACATCCTGTTCAACGTGGTCGCCGGCGCCGCCGCCTTCCCGGGCGACCTGCGCGAGGCGGCGACGAACTTCCGCATCGGCGGGCTGCTGTGGTGGCGCAAGGTGATCGTGCCCGGCATCTTCACCTACTACGTGACCGGCGCCATCACCGCCTCCGGCGGCTCGTGGAACGCCGCGATCGTGGCCGAGGTCGCTTCCTGGGGCGACACCAAACTCCGAGCGCACGGGCTCGGGGCATACATCGCCGCCGCGACGGACAAGGGCGACATGCCGCGTGTGGTGCTGGGGGTCGCGGTGATGTCGGCCTTCGTGATCCTGTTCAACCGCCTGCTCTGGCACCCGCTCTACGCCTTCGCGCAGCGCCGCCTGACCCTGACCTGAGGAGTTGCCCATGGACGCCGCCGTCGAGTCCCTGGTCCGCGTCAGCCATTGCCGGCAGGCCTACCACAAGGAGGCCAACACCGATCTCGTGGTGCTGGACGATGTGAACCTCTCGCTGCGCGCCGGCGAGATCGTCGCGCTGCTCGGCCGCTCCGGCTCCGGCAAGTCCACCCTGCTGCGCATCGTCTCCGGCCTGCTGCGCCCGACCGAGGGAGAGGTGCTGTGGCGCGGCCGCCGGCTGGACGGGCCGGCCGACGGGGTCGCGATGGTGTTCCAGTCCTTCGCCCTGTTCCCCTGGCTGACGGTGCAGGAGAACGTGGAGCTGGGGCTGGAGGCGCGCGGCGTCGCCCGCGCCGAACGGGAGCGCCGCGCCGAGGCGGCGATCGACCTGATTGGCCTCGGCGGGTTCGAGAGCGCCTATCCCAAGGAACTCTCGGGCGGCATGCGCCAGCGGGTCGGGCTGGCCCGCGCGCTGGTGGTGCATCCCGACCTGCTGCTGATGGACGAGCCGTTCAGCGCGCTCGACGTGCTGACCGCCGAGACGCTGCGCACCGACCTGATCGACCTGTGGTCCGAGGGCAAGCTGCCGGTGAAGTCGGTGCTGATGGTCACCCACAACATCGAGGAGGCGGTGCTGATGTGCGACCGCATCCTGGTGTTCTCCTCCAACCCCGGCCGGGTCGCGAGCGAGCTGATCGTGCCGTTCCCGCATCCGCGCAACCGGCTCGACCCGGCGTTCCGCCAGATGGTGGACGACATCTACGCGCTGATGACCCGCCGCCCGAAGCCCGAACCGCGCGCGCTGACCGCGGAGCCGGTCTCGCCGATGGCGAACCCGCTGCCGTCGCGCGTCGGCACGAACCTGATCTCCGGCCTGCTCGAGACGCTGGCGGGCGAGCCCTATCACGGCCGCGCCGACCTGCCGGCGCTGGCGGGCGCGTTGCAATACGAGGCGGACGAGCTGCTGCCGCTGGCCGAGGCACTGCAGATGCTGCAGTTCGCGGTGACCGAGGAGGGCGACATCCAGATCACCGAGACGGGAAGGCGGTTCGTCGAGGCGGAGACGGACCAGCGCAAGCGCATCTTCGGCGAGGCGTTGCGCATGCACGTGCCGCTGGTGCGCATGATCCGCCAGGTGCTGGACGAGCGCTGGAACCACCGCGCCTCGGCGGTGCGGTTCCGCGAGGAGCTGGAGGACCACATGTCCCCGGACTACGCCGACGACACGCTGCGCACGGTGATCGGCTGGGGGCGCTACGCGGAGCTGTACAGCTACGACGAGGAGGAGGAGCAGTTCAGCCTGGAGGATATCGCCTAGGCCGGACCGCAACCGCGTCCCTCGCTCGGACCTGACGGGGCGACCTGCCCAGGGGGGGACCTACTCAGGGCGTCGTCTGATAGACGTCGCGCGCCGGGAGGGCAGGGCAGGCATCCTCGGGACGAACGGCTGAGGCACTTCCCCCCGGCCGCGGGCAGGAGGACACTTCGCGCATGGAGGAGTCTCCGCCCAAGCTCGCCCGCATCGTGACGTCGCGCCGGACCCGCACCACCGCGGTGATCGTCGCCAGCGCACTCTTCATGCAGAACCTCGACTCCACCGTGATCGCGACCGCGCTGCCCACCATGGCCCGCGCCTTCGGCTACGACCCGGTGCGGATGAACGTGGCGCTGACCTCCTACCTGCTCAGCCTCGCCGTGTTCATCCCGGCCAGCGGCTGGGTCGCCGACCGCTACGGCGCGCGCAACGTGTTCCGCGCCGCCATCGTGGTCTTCACGATCGGCTCGATCCTGTGCGGGCTGTCGCCCGGCCTGCCGTTCCTGGTCGCCGCCCGCGTGCTGCAGGGGATCGGCGGCGCCATGATGGTGCCGGTCGGCCGCCTGCTGCTGCTGCGCACCGTCGCCAAGAATGAACTCGTCGCCGCCATGGCCTGGCTCACCATGCCCGCCCTGGTCGGCCCCGTGCTGGGCCCGCCGATCGGCGGCTTCATCGTCACCTATTTCGACTGGCGCTGGATCTTCTACATCAACATCCCGGTCGGGCTGGTCGGCCTCTTGGCCGTCACGCTGTTCATCGAGGAGGTGCGGGAGCCGCCGCGCGGCCAGTTCGACGGCTGGGGGCTGCTGTTCTCGGGCCTCGCGCTGTCCGGCCTGATGTTCGGGCTGGAGACGGCGGGCCGCGGCGTGCTCGACCGCGAGCTGGTCGTCGCCATGCTCTCGGTCGGCGTGGTGTCCGCGATCGCCTATGCGCTCCACGCCCGCCGCCACCCCGCGCCGCTGCTCGACTTCACGCTGATGCGGCTGCCCTGCTTCGGCGTCGCCTTCACCGCGATGATGTTCTTCCGCGTCGGCATCGGCGCGATTCCGTTCCTGCTGCCGATGATGCTGCAGGTGGGCTTCGGCAAGGCGGCGGTGGAGAGCGGGCTGATCACCTTCGCCAGCTCCGCCGGCGCGCTGGTCTCGAAGCCCGTGATCCAGCGCGCGCTGCGCCTGTTCGGCTTCCGCGACACGCTGTTCTGGAACGGGCTCGTCTCCGCCGTGCTGCTGGGGGTCTGCGCCGCCTTCCGCCCCACCTGGCCGGCGGCCGCGATCTACGCCGCCCTGCTCGCCGGCGGGTTCCTGCGTTCGCTGCAGTTCACCGCCTACAACACGCTGGCGTACGGGGACGTGCCGCGCGCGCGGATGAGCGCGGCGACCAGCCTCTACACCACCGGCCAGCAGCTCGCGGCCACGATGGGCGTCTCCGCCGGGGCGCTGGCGCTCGAGGTCGCACGCGCCGTCTCGCACCATCCCGAACCGACCAACGCCGATTTCAGCGCGGCCTTCGTGGTGGTCGCCTGCCTGTCCGCGATCGCGGCGCCGATCGCGCTGCTGATGCCGCGCACCGCCGGCGACGACCTGACCGGCCGGATCCGCACGCCGGCCCCCGCCTCGGGCGCCGCGGTGGCGCCCGCCCCGGCGCCGGCCCCGCGCGCCGGCGAATGACCGGCCCGCCGCGCCGGCAGGCCAGCCGTGCGGCGGCTCGCTTTCTGTGCGCGCCGCACTGGTCTAGATTGCCGGATCGTTCCCAACCGCATTGGCCGAGAGCAAGACAGTGACAGAGATCGCGATCACCCGGACGGCGCATCCCAGGCAGCCTCCCGCCGACGAGACCTTGCAGTTCGGCCGGGTGTTCACGGACCACATGTTCATGATGGAGTACGACGCGGGGAAGGGCTGGCACGACCCGCGCGTCGTGCCCTACCAGCCCTTCACTCTGGATCCGGCCACCTGCGTGCTGCATTACGGCCAGGCGATCTTCGACGGGCTGAAGGCGTTCCGCGGCAAGGACGGCCAGGTGCGGCTCTTCCGGGTGAAGGACCACGCGGCGCGGGTGAACAAGTCCGGCCACTATCTGTGCATCCCGCCGATCGACGAGGCCATGATCGTTGATTCGATCCGTACCCTGGTCGAGGTCGACCAGAACTGGGTGCCCTCCACCCCCGGCACCTCGCTCTACATCCGGCCCACCGTCATCGCGACCGAGACGTTCCTGGGCGTGCACCCGTCCTCGAGCTACCTGTACTACGTGATCACGGGCCCGGTCGGCGCGTACTACAAGGAGGGGATGAACCCCGTCCGCATCCTTGCCTCCGACCGCTACGTGCGGGCGGTGCAGGGCGGGCTGGGCGCCGCCAAGACGGCCGGCAACTACGCCGCCAGCCTGTACGGCGCGGAGGAGGCGCAGAACCAGGGCTACACCCAGGTGCTGTGGCTCGACGGGGTGCATCACCGCTACCTCGACGAGGTGGGCACCATGAACATCATGCTGCGCATCGACGACGAGGTCCTCACGCCGCCGCTGAACGGCGCCATCCTGGCGGGCATCACGCGCGATTCCGCGCTGACCCTGCTGCGGGACTGGGGGCTGAAGGTGTCCGAACGCCCGATCGCGATCGACGAGGTGCTGGACGCCGCCAAGGCGGGGCGGCTCGAGATGTGGGGGACGGGCACCGCCGCCGTCATCTCCCCGGTGGGTGAGCTGGGCTACAAGGGCGAGCGCTACGTCATCAACGGCGGCAAGACGGGCGAGCTGACCCAGAAACTCTACGACACCATCGTCGGCATCCAGTACGGTACCGCCCCGGACCCGCATGGCTGGGCCACGCTGCTGAGCAACCGCCCCCACGGCTGAGCTTCCGGCGGTTCAAAGTGTTCTGGCGGCACGGGGCGGCCCCTGCCATGGCGGCCCCGTGCCATGGCGGCCCCGTGCCATGGCGGCCCCGTGTCATGGCGGCCCCGTGTCATGGCGGTCACGGGACGCCCCCCTGTGTCATGGTCGCCGAAGGGCGACCATCCACGACTTCGTGCCGCCCTTGACGCCGTGGATGGCCGCCCTGCGGCGGCCATGACACCGGGGGCACGCCCTGCGCCGGCCATGACGAGAGGGCGCACCTGCGCCGACCATGACGAGAGGGCGCACCTGCGCCGCCCATGACACCGGGGGCGCGCCCTGCGCCGGCCACGGCACGGAGCGCACGCGGCCCGTATCGCGAGACCCATTACCGCGGCAACCACCCCCACCCCACGAACGTTCTCCGCCACGAAACAGCGGAGACGAGCCGCATGGCCACCCTCGACGACACGAACGATCCGTCCGGACGCCTGATCGGCGCCACCCAGGTGCAAGGCACCAGCGTCTACGACCCCGCCGGCGAGAAGCTGGGCCGCGTCGAGGACGTCATGCTCGACAAGCTCACCGGACGCGTCGCCTACGCGGTGCTCAGCTTCGGCGGCTTTCTCGGCATCGGCGACCGCTTCTATCCCTTGCCCTGGGACAAGCTGGCCTACGACATGGACCTCGGCGGCTACGTGGTCGACATGGACCGCGCGACGCTGGAGGGCGCGCCCTCCTTCGCCGATGACGAGCCGGCCGCCTGGAACGACCGCGCCTGGGGCGAACGCCTCGCCGGGTATTACGGGACCCGGCCCTTCTGGGACATCATGCCCTGACCGGAGCCCCCGACGGGGGCCGTCAGGGCGGCAGCCGTCAGGCCGGCAGCCGTCAGGGCGGCAACTGTCAGGACGACAGCTCGCCGACCGGCGGCTCCTGAAGCACCAGCTTCCCCAGACGTCGGTCGGCGTCGCCGCCCCCGGCCCGGTCGCGCCGCCATGCGCGACCGGCGCAGCGGATCAGGCCTCGGGCCGGACGCCCAGGATCCGCTCGAAGCGCTCGCAATAGGCTGGCCATACGTCCGGATTGAGCAGCCGCGGCGGCCGCTTGCCATCCAGCATCCCAAGCAACTGCTCCGCCGCGATCTTCGCGATGTTCTGCCGCGACTGGCGCGTCACCCCGGCCGTGTGCGGGCTGACGACCACGTTCGGCAGGTGCAGCAGCGGATGGTCGGCCGGCGGCGGCTCGTCCTCCCACACATCGAGCCCCGCGCCCGCGATCTTCCCCGCGACCAGGGCCGCGTGCAGCGCCGCCTCGTCGTGGATACCGCCGCGCGCCGTGGTGATGAAATACGCATGCGGCTGCATCAGCGCGTATTGCGCGGCGCCGATCATGCCCCGCGTGCTCGCATCGTGCGGGCAGTTGATCGAGACGTAGTCGGCCTGGCGCAGCAGGTCCTCGAGCGAGGCCACCTTCTCGGCCCCGCGTTCCGCGATCGTCTCGGCCGAGAGATAGGGGTCGTAGGCGAGCACCCGCATGCGGAACAGGCCGCGGCACAGCTCCGCGACGCGGGAGCCGACATGGCCCAGGCCCACGATGCCGATCGTGCGTCCCAGCACGTCGTCGCCCATGAAGTCCTGTCGCTGATACGCCTGGCCGGACCGCATCGCATTGTGGGAGGCGGCGATGCGCTTCGACAGCGTCAGCAGCATGGCCATGACGTGTTCCGCCACGCCCTCCCGGTTGCCGCCCGCCTGGTTCACCACCGCGACGCCGGCCGCGGTCGCGTCCGCCAGGTTCACCGTGTCGAACCCCGCCCCGTTGGTCGACAGGATCAGCAGGTTCGGGCAGCGCGCGAACAGCGGCGCGTAGCCTTGCAGCGGCATCACCAGCTCCTGCCGGGAGGAGCCGATCTGGTAGGCATGCGCCTGCGCCAGCACCGGCTCCACCGCCGAGGGCGGGCTGTCGTTCACCAGCTTGTCGAGCTGGATGTCGGGCCGAGCGCCCAGCATCTCGATGAAGATCGGGGCGGCGACGTTGTTGACGTAGAACACGCGCTTGGTGTTGGGCGCCATCTTCGGCCTTTCGTGGGACGGTTCGCGGGCGCCAGTCAGCCACGCCCCGGGGATCACGGCAACGGTAGACGTCGGGACAGGCGGTCTCGTAGCGTCGAGGTTCGGCACACAGGGGAGACACGTCGATGACCGATATCGCCACGACCGCCCGTGCCTTCTTCGACGCCTGCGAGACGGGACAGGGCTGGGCGGCCTGCGCGCCGTTCTGCACGCCGGACGCGACCTTTGCCGCGCAAGCCGAACCCTTGGCGGAGGTGAAGACGCTGCAGGCGTATTGCGACTGGATGACCATGATCTGCGGGCTGATGCCGGATGCGCGGTATGAGCTGCGCGCCTGGGCGGAGGATGCGGACCGCCACTGCGTCATCGCCTTCGCGGTGTTCCACGGGACCCATACGGGCGCGGGCGGACCGGTGCCGCCGACCGGACGATCCGTGCAGACGGACTACGTCTACGCAAGGACGTTCACCGGGGAGAAGATCTCCCACATGACCAAGGTCTGGAACGCGTCCTGGGCGATGCGCGCCCTCGGCTGGGCGGACTGAGCAGCGGCGGATCGCGGATCGTGGATCAGGGTGGCTGGGAAGCGACCAGCGCGCGCCACAGCGCGACCGTCTCCCGCCCGTTCGGATCGCCGGACGGGCGGGGCCGCACCGCGGTCTGCACCATCACCAGCCGCCGCGCGGGATCGACCATGATCACCTGCCCGTGGATGCCGAGAAGCGCGAAGGCGCGGCCGGGACCGGGGAGGCGCCAGACCTGGAACCGTAGCCGTAGAACCTGCTCGCGACCCCCGGGGCCAGGAAGTCCGGCTGCGGCCCGGTGGCCGCCTGCACCCACTCACGCGGGATGATCTGCCGCCCGTTCCAGGCGCCGTCCCGCGCCAGCAGCAGTCCGAACCGCGCCCAGTCGCGCAAGGTCGCGCTCAGGCAACAATACGCCACCTCCTGCCCGGTGCGGTCGACGATCCAGGTCGCATCGGCTTCCGCCCCCATCGGCTGCCAGATTCGCGTGGCCAGGTAGGTGGCGAGCGGCAGGCCCACCGCACGCGCGACCACGAGGCCCAGCACCTCGGTCTCGCTGCCGGCGTAGTGGAAATGCGTATCGGGCGGCGCCTCGCGCCGGTTGAAGCCGGCCAGCACCTGCGCGGCGGGCGTGCTGGTGACGAACAGCGCACGCCCGAGCGTGGCGATGTCGTCGGCGCCGTCGTAGGTTTCGCGGAAGGCGACGCCTGACGCCATGTGCAGCAGCGCGCGCAGCGGCGTCTCGCCATACGCGCTTCCCGCCAGTTCGGGGACATAGGTCGCGGCGGTGTCGTCGATCGAGCGGATGCGGCCCTCCGACAGGGCGATGCCCAGCAGCATGGCCGTCACCGTCTTGGCCATCGACTGCGACAGGAACCGGTCCCGGTCGGTCCGGCCATACTGGTAGTGCTCGAACAGGATCGTTCCGTCGCGCGCGATCAGCAGGCCGGTGACCGGGTTACGGTCGAGGAACAAGTCGAGCCCGATCGCCACGCCGTCGATGCGGTAGCTCAGCGTGATCTCGGCGGGCGCGCGCGTCAGGACCGAGGGCGTTCCGGCCCGCGCCACGAGGTGGGAGGGCCAGAGCGTGTCGAACCGCGTGTGGTTGCCGACGAGGTCGGCCTGCGGCGTCACCGCCCCCCGTCGCACCGGATAGCCCTTGTCGGCGCGAAACGCCGCGGCATCCGGCCCGCTCGGGGCGAACACCGGGTCCGCCGCCGCCCGTGCCGGCGGGCCGAAGCTCATCCACAGCGGCAGAAGCAAGGGAAGGAGCAGCGGCAGCCGGCCCGGCGATCGTCCCGGCCGGCGGGGGACGGGGCCAGGGGGCGCAAACGAGCGGCGTGGTGGCCGCAGGGCCAGGCGGGGCAAGCGCATCCCCGGTCCTCCATCTCGCATCGGCATCGATGTATCAGGCTGCGCGCAGCGGCACAAATGCGCGGCGGGGGCGGTCTTAACCGGCGCTTTACCGGCGCGGCGCAGCGTGCGGGGGAAAGGCCCCGCATGCTCCGTTTCCCCCTCTCTCTCGCGCGCCACGACCTTGCGCGGCTCCAGCGCGCGCTGGTGGTGGCCACGGCGGTGGCCGCCCTCGCCGGCATCGTCGGGGCCGCCCTGGTCTCCCTGCAGATCCGCGACATGGGCCTCGCGCAGGCCGACCTGCGCCTCGCCGCGCTGGGGCGGGCGGTCGCGCAGCAGGTCCGCACCAGCCTCGTCGCGGTGGACGAGCTCGAACGCGCGGTGGGGGACGGGGTGCGTGCACGCGGCCTCGCGGCGCCGGAGGCATTCGCGGCACAGGCCCGCAGCTGGGAGGCGCATCTCGCCCTGCGGGAGCGTGCGGCCGGCGCGCCGCAGCTCGAGGCGCTGGTGCTGCTCGACGCGGCGGGGCGCGTCCTCGCCTCCTCCCAGGCCTGGCCCGTGCCGCCGGCCGATCCCGCCCTGCGGGAGGCCGCGCAGGCCGCCGTCCGCGCGTCTGCCTCGGCGGAGGGGGCCGATTTCGTCCATGTCACGCCGCGCGGCTCCGGCGCGCCCGCGCTGTTCGTCGGCCGCGTGGTGGAGGGGGTGGATCGCACGCGGGTCGGCCTGGTGATCGGCCGCCTCTCCCTGGCCTTCCAGGATCGGCAGATCGCCGCGATCGCACGCGGGTCGGACGTGACGATCCGGCTGGTCGGCCCCGACGGCACCGTGCTCGCCGGCCGGCCGCCGGGCGGGTCCGCCGACCACAGGCCCGCGCTCGTCGCGCACGACAGGTCCGACGCCGTCGTGCGGGCGCCCGCCTCCGAAGCCGGACAGGAGGTGGAACAGCCGGTTCCAGGCACGGGAATGCGGGTGATCGCCCGCCAGTCGCGGGCCGTCGCACTCCAGGGCTGGCGCCCGCTGATCGCGTGGATCATGGGCGGCACCGCGCTGCTCCAGCTCTCCCTGCTCGCGCTCGTCCTGGTCTGGCTGCGGCAGATGCGCGCCCAGCAGCAGCGGATCCGGGAGGAGCGGGCCGCGCACGAGGCCGGCGCGGCGCTCCGCATCGCGCATGCCGAGTTGCAGCACGCGCAGGACCGCACCGAGACGCAGCGGGCGCTGGAGCGCCAGGGGCAGCAACTGGCCGCGGCGCTCGACAACATGCTCCACGGGCTGACCATGTTCGACCAGCAGGAGCGGCTGGTCGTCGCCAATCGTCGCCTCAACGAGATCGCCCAGGTCCCACCCGGCATCATCGTCCCCGGCATGACGCTGGAGGAGGTGGCGCGCGCCGCCATCACGGGCGGCCAGTTCACCGAAGCCGACCTGCAGGCGCTGCAGAGCCATCGCAGGGACGCCGATGCGTCGCGCCGCGACGTGTTCATGTGGGAGCTGCATGACGGGCGGACGATCCGCGTCGGCTATGCGCCGATGGCGCGGGGCTGGGTGACCACGTTCGAGGACGTCTCGGAACTGCGCCGCGCGAGCGCGATGATCGAGCATCTCGCGCACCACGACCCGCTCACCGGCCTGCCCAACCGGCTGCTGTTCCGCCAACGCCTGGAGGAGGCGCTGGCGCGGGTGCGGCGCGGGGAGGGGTTGGCGCTGCACTGCCTGGACCTCGACGAGTTCAAGGCGGTGAACGACACGCTGGGCCACCCGGTCGGCGACCGCCTGCTGCACCTCGTCGCGCGGCGGCTGCAGCAGACCGTGCGGGAGATCGACACCGTCGCGCGCCTGGGCGGCGACGAATTCGCCATCCTGCAGGTCGGCACGCGGTCGGAGGCGGATTGCGCGGCATTGGCCGAACGGGTGCGGCATGCCTTGTCGACGCCGTTCGAGATCGGCTCCGACCAGGTCGAGATCGGCGTCAGCATCGGCATCGCGCTCGCGCCGCAGGACGGCGACGGCGCCGACCACCTGATGAAGTGCGCCGACCTCGCGCTCTACCGCGCGAAGGAGGATCGGGGTGGATTCCGCCTGTTCCAGGAGGAGATGAACGCGGCGATGCAGGCGCGCCGCTCGCTCGAGCGCGACCTGCGCCAGGCCGTGGCCGCCGATGCGCTGGCCCTGGTGTTCCAGCCGCTGGTGGAGGCGGGGTCGAAGCGGATCGCCGGCTGCGAGGCGCTGCTGCGCTGGCCGCACGCGCAGCGCGGGATGGTGGGCCCGGACCAGTTCATCCCGCTCGCCGAGCAGACGGGACTGATCGTACCGGTGGGCGAGTGGGTGCTGCGGACGGCGTGCCGGACGGCGGCGGGCTGGGACCCGGCGGTGCGCGTCTCGGTCAATCTCTCACCGGTGCAGTTCCGCCACCGCGGACTGGTCGATGCCGTGGCCGGCGCGCTCGCGGAGGCTGGCCTCGCGCCCGAACGGCTGGAGCTGGAGATCACCGAATCGGCGATGCTGTCCGACACCGCCACGACCCTCGCGGCGCTCGATGCGCTGCGGGCGATGGGGATCCGGATCGCGATGGACGATTTCGGCGCGGGCTATTCCTCGCTCGCCTATCTGCGCCGGTTCCGGTTCGACCGCATCAAGATCGACCGCGGGTTCATCCGCGATCTGGCGCAGCAGCCGGATGCGGTGGCGATCGTCCGCGCGATCGTGGGCGTCGGACGGGACCTCGGGATCGCGATCAGCGCCGAGGGGGTGGAGACGCCGGCGCAGAGTGCGCTGCTGGAGGGGTTGGGCTGCGACGAGATGCAGGGATATCTGTTCAGCCCGCCGGTCGAGCCGGCGGCGCTGCATCCGCTGTTCGCCGCGGCCTGCCTGGGCGGGGTGGATGCCGGGACACCGCCCATGGTGGCGGCCGCCGCCGATTGACGACCCCGCCGATTGACGACCCCGCCGATTGACGACCCCGCCGATTGACGACCCCGCCGATTGACGACGCCGCAGATTGACGACCCCGCCGGGCGCGCCGTGTCCGGACGGGTCAGTCGCAGGCCGGTTGGGCGGGCCCGTACGCCGTTTCCAGACCCCAGGCGGTCCGCGTCGGGACCGTGGGGCACTGCACGCGGATATCGACCAGCAGGCCGCCCGGCGGCACCTGCGGCGTGACCGCCGGCAGCGGCTGGGCCGCGATGACCGGCACGCGGTAGGTGCGCAGGTAGTCGGCCGCGGCCTGCGCGCGGGCGCCGTCACGCCCGAGCGGAGAGCCGGGGGCCTGGGCGACGGCGACGTGCATGAGGCTGAGATCGAGCAGCGCCTCGGTCACGCTCGCCATGATGTACTGGTCACGGTCGTCGAGCACGGTGCTGCCCACCGGCGTCAGCGGCGGCTCCCGGAACACCACCTGCGCGCCGTCCGGTTGCGGCGTCAGCACGACGCGGCCGGCCGCGGCATCGGGCGCGAGTTCGGTGCGCAGCCGGGTATTGAGCGTCTCCACGGTGTGCTGCGGACCGGAGGTGCAGGCGGCGGGCAGCAGCAGGGCGGCCAGGGCAGCCGCTTTCTGGAACATGCGGGGCGACATCGTCCGACCGGTCTCCTGCGGGGCGTGCGTTCTGCTCCGTCCTATCCCGCGGGCGCGCCGCGCGCCAGAGCCGCGTGCGGCCCGCCCGGCCGTCCGCCGCCGCGACCGCCAGCCAGCGCCCGGGGAGCCGGCCCCGTCGAGGCGCGCGGGCATGGCCCACGGTCCGCCCCGAAAGGGGGAAGCGTGGCCGTGTCGTCCGTGCCGTGCCAGTCTGGGTCGAGGCTCCCCCAGACGAGGAACACCAAGATGCCGCAATGGGAAAAGCGCCGGGTCGGCCGCACCGACCTCGAGGTCACGGTCCTCGGCCTCGGTACCGCCACGCTGGGCGGCAGCCGGATTCCGGTCGGCCAGCACACGGGCGAGGCGATCGTCCGCGCGGCCTGGCAGGCCGGCGTGCGCTACTTCGACACCGCCCCGTATTACGGTGTCGGCGCGGCCGAACGCCGGATCGGCGATGCGCTGCGCGACGAGCCGCGCGAGAACTGGGTGCTCTCCACCAAGGTCGGCCGCCTGCTGCGTCCGCGGACCAAGCCGGGCGGCGCCACCGACGGACGGCTCGCGCCGCTGCCGTTCGAGGTGATCTACGATTACGGCTACGACGCGATCATGCGCTCCGTCGAGGACAGCTATCAGCGGCTGGGCCTCGCGAAGATCGACATCCTCTACGTGCACGATATCGGCGTCTACCAGCACGGGGAGGCGGAGAATGCGCGCCACCTGAAGGTGCTGCGCGAGAGCGGCTACAAGGCGCTGGACGAGCTGCGCCGCAGCGGCGTCGTGCAGGCGATCGGCATCGGCGTGAACGAGAAGGAGGTGCTGATCGAGGCGCTGGGCTTCGGCGACTGGGACGCGTTCCTGCTGGCCGGCCGTTACACGCTGCTGGAGCAGGGGCCGCTCGAGGACCTGCTGCCGATGTGCGCGGAGCGGGGCACGTCGATCGTGATCGGCGGGCCGCTGAACTCGGGGATCCTGGCCGGGCGCGACACGTGGAACTACGACACCGCGCCGCCGGAGATCGTGGCGCGCGTGCAGCGCCTGCGGGCGGTATGCGACGCGCATGGCGTGCCTCTGGCGGCGGCGGCGCTGAAGTTTCCGCTCGCGCATCCGGTGGTGTGCGCGACGATCCCGGGCCCGCGGGATGCCGCCGAGTTCGACGCGAACCTGCCGCTGTTCTCGCAGACGATCCCCGCTTCGTTGTGGTCGGACCTGAAGCGCGAGGGTCTGCTGCACCCGGACGCGCCCGTGCCGGGCTGAGCGTGGACGCCGCGCTCCTTCGTGCCGGCGGCTGCCCTCCCCGGGGCCGGCCGCCGCTCCACCGTCACCCGCGGGCTCGACCCGCGGACCCCCACCGGCACGCTGCGGCCCATGGGGCGTCTGACTGACCGTGGAGTGCTGATCGTGGGCGGCGGCAGTGCCGGTGGGGGTGGCCGGCTCGAAGGCCGGCCATGACGGAGGAGGGGGCGCCGCCGCCCCACCGCCACCCGCGCCCCCTCCCGACATCCCCGCCGCCCCGGACGGCAGGCGTGCGCGCTCTCCGTCGCTATGGCAGTGTCGACCCGAGGAGTCGCACCATGCCCCCAGACCGTCCCCGTCGCCCATGAAGCGTCCGGGAACCGCACGATCCCGCCGCCAGCGCCGCGACGAGTCCCCCGATCCGGACCTGCCCCCGCGCCGCAAGCGCCGTGACGACGACGCACCGCGCCGCCGCTCCCTGCTGCCCGAGGTCACCGCCGTCCAGATCAGCGGCACCGACGCCGACGGTGACGCGCTCGCCCGGCCTGTCACCTGGGACCAATCCGACGGCCCGCCGCCGCAGATCCTGATGCACCCCGAACCGCGCGGCCGCCCCGCCCTCGCACCCGGCGAGCGCGTGCTCGCGCGGCTGCGCCCGATCCATGGCCGCCCCGACCTGCCGCCGCGCTACGAAGGCCGCACCATCAAGCGCCTCTCCGAGACGCCCGCCCGCGTCCTCGGCGTGTTCAAGCCCGGCCGCACGGAGAACCGGCTGGTCCCCACCAATCGCCGCACCAAGGCCGAATGGGTCGTGCCGCCGGGCGCGGAAGGGGACGCCGAACCCGACGAGATCGTGCTGGCCGAACCGATGGCGACGCAGCACCGCTACGGTCTCAAGCCGGTCCGCGTGATCGAGCGCCTGGGCCGGATGGGCGACGCGCGCTCCGTCAGCCTGATCTGCATCCACACCCACGACATCCCGCAGGAATTCCCCGACGCCGCCGTGGCCGAGGCGAAGAAGGCGCGTGGCGTCCGCGTCGGCAGCCGCACCGACCTGCGCGACACGCCGCTCGTCACCATCGATGGGGAGGACGCGCGCGACTTCGACGACGCCGTCTTCGCCGAACCGGACGGCAGCGGCTTCCGCCTGATCGTCGCGATCGCCGACGTCGCCCATTACGTGAAGCCGGGATCGGCGCTGGACCACGCCGCGCGCACCCGCGGCAACAGCGTGTACTTCCCCGACCGCGTCGTGCCGATGCTGCCCGAGGCGCTGTCCAACGGCTGGTGCAGCCTCCGCCCGAACGAAGACCGGGGCTGCCTGTTCGTCGAGATGCGCATCGACGCGGACGGGCGGAAGACCGCGCACCGCTTCGGCCGCGGCCTGATGCGCAGCGCCGCCCGCCTGACCTACGAGGAGGTGCAGCGCGCCCACGACGCCGGCGAGGACCTCGGCCTGCCGATCCCGCACCTCTACGCCGCGTTCCGCGCGCTGCTCGCGGCGCGGCAGGCGCGCGGCACGCTCGACCTCGACCTGCCGGAACGCAAGGTCGTGCTGGACGCGGACGGGCGGGTGCTGAGCGTCCTGCCGCGCCCCCGGCTCGACAGCCACCGGCTGATCGAGGAGTTCATGATCCTGGCCAACGTCGCCGCGGCCGAGGAACTCGAACACCGCCGCACACCGTGCATGTACCGCGTGCACGCGCCCCCGTCGGAGGAGAAGCTGGACTCGCTCCGCAGCGTTCTCGGCACGCTGGGGATCGGCCTGCCGCCGGGGGATCAGGTGCATCCGCGCGACCTCGACCACGTGCTCCGCCTGGTCGCGGACAAGCCCGAGGCGCCGCTGGTCAACGAGGTCATGCTGCGGAGCCAGTCCCAGGCGGCCTACCACCCGGACAATATCGGCCATTTCGGCCTGGCCCTGTCCCGCTACGCGCATTTCACCAGCCCGATCCGCCGCTACGCCGACCTGCTGGTGCATCGGGCGCTGATCGGCGCGCTGAAACTCGGCCGGGACGGGCTGCCGCCCGACCAGGCGGCGGGCATGGAAGACACGGCGGAGCACATCACCGCCACCGAACGGCGCGCCGCCCTGGCCGAACGGGATGCGGTGGACCGTTACCTCGCTGCATACATGGCGGACAAAGTGGGCGCGCGCTTCGCCGCACGCATTTCCGGGGTGTCACGATTCGGGCTTTTCGTGAGCATAATGGAGTCGGGCGCCAGTGGCCTCGTGCCGGTCTCGACCTTGCCGGACGACTTCTGGTTCCATGACGAGAGGGAGCAGAGCTTGTCAGGTCGTCGCACCCGCCTGGTCTTCCGGCTGGCGCAGGACGTGGAGGTCAGGTTGGCCGAGGCCAGCCCGGTCACCGGCGGTCTCGTGTTCCACCTCATCCAGGGCGAGGTTCGGCCCGCCTCTGGTCGCCGCGTATCGGGGAAACGGCCCCGCCACTGGTGATCCGGCTCGGCGTCCTGCTCTTCGTGCTGCTGATCGGGCGTGCGCAGGCCGATCCGATCTCCAACGGGCCCGTGGGTCTCGGCTTCGACCCGGTCCTGACGACCGAGGTCTATGCCACCGCGCTGGCCTTCATGGCGCCGCGCACGCTCGAACCCGTGCCCGTGTCCCAGCTCGTGGTCTGGGGCCTGCGCGGCCTCACCGCCCTCGATCCCAGCCTCGGCGCCGAGTTGCGCGACGGCAAGCTCCGCCTGCTCCGCAACGGGCGCCCGGTGTTCGAGACGCCGACACCGCGGGACGAGGACCCGCGCGGCTGGGCGCTGTCCGGCGCCACGCTCTCGGCCGCGGCCGCCGCCACCTCCGTCGACGTGCGGCAGGCGGGCACGCAGGGCGTGATCCAGAACTTCTTCGACGAGGTGTTCAACCATCTCGACCCGTATTCGCGCTACGTCGCGCCGATCGAGGCCGGGGAGGACCGGGAGCGCCGGATCGGCCGCGCCGGGATCGGGCTCACCGTGGCCCGCCGCGGCGCCGCGGTGGTGGCCGAGACGGTGATCGGCGACGGGCCCGCGGCCCTGATCGGCATCCGGCCCGGCGACGCGATCCTGTCGATCGACGCGCAATCCACCCGCGGCCGCGACGCCGCGACGGTCGCCCGCTGGCTCTCCGGGCCCGAGGACACGACGCTCACCGTCGCCTGGCGCGGCCGCGACGGCCGCGTGCGGAAGGAGGAATTCACCCGGGTCATGGTGCCGCCCGATAGCGTCTTCGCGCAGCGCATCGGCGACATGCTGGTCGTCCGGGTCACCGGCTTCAACACGAACACCGACCTGCAACTCACCCGCACGTTGCAGGACGGGCTCACCGGCCCGCATCCGCCGGCCGGCCTGGTCCTCGACCTGCGGGGCAATCGCGGGGGGCTGCTCCGCCAGGCGGTCATCGCGGCCGATGCGCTGCTGCCGCCGGGCGTCATCGCCTTCACCGCCGGCCGCGATCCCGCCGCCGACCACGTCTGGCGCTCCGGCGGCCGGGAGCTCGGCCAGGACATGCCCGTGGTCGTGGTGGTGGACGGCCGCACGGCGAGCGCGGCCGAGGTGCTGGCCGCCGCGCTCGCCGATCGGGGCCGCGCCGTGGTGGTGGGGAGTTCGACGCTGGGGAAGGGGCTGGTGCAGACGATCGCTCCGCTGCCCGATGGCGGCGAGCTGTTCGTCACCTGGAGCCGCGTGCTCGCGCCCCGGCTCTGGCCCATCCAGGGGCTTGGCGTGCTGCCGCAGGTCTGCTCGAGCCTGGGACTCGAGGCGCTACGAACGCAGCTCGCCGCATTGGCGCTGGGCGAGCAACCGATGGAGCGGGCGATCCTGGCGCAGCGCGCCGCCCGTGCGCCGCTGCCGCCCGCGCAAGTGCTGGCGCTGCGCGCACCCTGTCCCGCCGCCGAGGGCCGCGACTTCGACATGGAAGCCGCCCGCGTGCTGATCGACAACCCAGCCGCCTATGCCGCCGCCCTGCTGCCGCCGCTGATGGATTCGGCACAGACCTCCGCCGCGCCGATGCGCTAGGCGAGCGCCGGAGTGGGTCCGGGCGGGGCGGCTGACGCGCGGGCGCGGGCGGCTGACGCGCGGGCGGTACCGCTGACGCGCGGGCGGGGCGACTGACACGCGGGCGGGGCGGCTGACGCGCGGGCGGGGCGGCTGACGCGCGGGCGGGGCGGCGCCAGCGCCCGCCACGGGGAGGGGCGGCGCCCCGTCACTCCCCGTCATGGCCGGCCCTCGTGCCGGCCATCCCCACCGGCACGCTGCCGCCGTCCCGGGGGCGACGAGCGGGCGGCATCCTGCCTCGGGAATGGCCCGCTCAAGACCGGCCGTTTCGGGGCGTGGTGTGCGCCCCGAACCAGTCGAGCACCTCCGGCGTCATGTCCGTCGGGAAGACGTGCGACAGGTCCGTGACCTCCCGGTAGGTCACGGCCGCCCCGGCCGCCCGCAGCGCGCGGTCGGCCGTACGCGCGACGGTCACCGGGAACATCCAGTCCAGCGCCCCGTGCACCAGATGCACCGGCAACCCGCGCACGCGCGCCGGCTCCGCCATCGTCAGCAGCAGCGGATGGAAACTCGCGGCGAAAGGCGCGAGATGCGTGAACGGCGAGTCCTCCTGCAGCCCGCTCAGCAGCGTGAACGTGCCGCCGTCGCTCATGCCTGCCAGCAACCGGCGCGCCGGATCGACCGGCCAGCGCGCCGCGACCGCCGCCAGCACCTCGGCCAGATGCGCCGAGTCGATCTCGGGGTCCATCAGCGACCACGTGTCGCCGGTGGAGGTCGGCGCCACCAGGATCGCGCCCCGGCTGCGGGCCGCGCGCAACCAGCTCCAGAGGAACAGGCGGCCATGGCCCGCGCCGCCATGCAGCGCCATCACCAGCGGCGCCGGGCGGTCGGGCGGCAGGTCCTCCGGCACGTAGACCGAGAACCCGCCGCGGTCGGTGGTCTCGTTGGCGACGTGGTGGACGCCGCTGCCCTCGGTCGGCGTCGCGAGCCGCGCCAGGCGGCCGGGATCATCGCGCAGCGCGGGCTCCAGGAACCAGCGGCTCACGGCGGGGAGCACTGCGGCCAGGGGATACAGCGCCTCCGCCGCGCGCGGCAGTTGGCGCATCGCGCGGTAGGCGCCCCGCACGCCATCCGCCCCCTCGGCGGCGGCGGCCAACCCGTCGCAGGCGCGCAGCGCCGCCGTTGCCGCCTGCACCGTCTGGTCGCGGAACGCGGCGAGCGGCGTGGGCCAGTCGAGCGCCTGGAACGCCGAAAGGCCTGCCCGCAGCGCCGCGGCCGGTTCGGCGAGCGGGCCGGCCAGGGACGGCAGCGCCGGCGGATTGAGCGCGCGCCCGACCGCCTCCAGCGCATCCAGCACGCCGAGCAGGCGGGCGAGCAGGGTGGCGATCGCGTCGAGCCGCGCCTCGTCCTGGACGGACGGGGACGCGGCCGTCACGCGCCCAACTGCGCGCGCAGGAAGCGTGCGACCAGCGGCGCGGAGTCCGAGGTGCGGTCCGCCTGCGCCACGTATTGCAGCTCGCACCGTCCACCGGCCTGGCGATAGGCGCCGGCGAAGCGTTCCGGCTCGTTGGCCGGCACGGGGGAGTCGGGGTCGCGGTAGTCGTGCACCGGGTCCGGCCGTCCCTGGATCCATAGTGCGGGCGGGGTGTGCACCGCCTCCCCGCGTTCGAGCGCGAGCAGCGGGTTGCCTTCCTCCATCGCCGCCTCGGTCTTCCAGAACAGGTCGTGCCGCTGCGGCAGGTCGCCGACCCAGGCCGGCGGCGTCGGCGCATCGGCGGCCCGAAGCGCATGGCGGTAGCGGCCAAGCGGATTGATGACCGGCCAGGTGAGGGCGACCGCGGCGACGGTCGCGTCGACGGCAGGGGCGCCGACCGGCAGCGGGATCGCGCCATACCGCGTGTCGTCCGGCCGCATCGCGGTTAGCATCGCGAGATGCCCGCCGCTCGACTGGCCGGACAGCGCGATCCGCGCGGGGTCGATGCCGAACTCGTCCGCCTGGGATTTCAGCCACCGGATCGCGTAGTTGATGTCGAGCAGCGGGGCCGGGTAGCCGTCCGCTCCGTGGCGGAAGTCGATGGCCGCGACGAACAGCCCGGCCTCCGCCAGCACGATGTCGCGGGTGGCGCACTCCATCCGGTCGCCGTTGCACCAGGCGCCGCCATGGATGTCGATCACCGCCGGCAGCTTGCCGGGCGCGGCCGGCCGATACAGCCGGACGAGCAGGTCGCGCGCGCCGTGGCGGAGATACGCGCGGTCCTCGGTTGTGAATGTGACGCGCGGCATGGACTCTGTCCTCCGGTCGGGTTCTTCGGCCCGATCTGCTCGGTTGCTCCGAACGGGGACAGTCTAGCCGCGGGGCGCGGCGGCGTCTAAGCGGAAGGAAACGGGGAAACGCAGGAATGATCGGGACCGAGATGCCGCTGGCGCAGCGGCTGCTGGCTGTGTGGGACCATCTCGGGCTGACCGCCGCGCATGTCGCGACGCAGATTCCGGGCGACGTCGCGGGGTTCGCGGCGCTGGCCCCGGCGCGGATCGCGGGGCTGACCTTCTGCGTGCCCACCCGGCTGGACCCGGCGCCCTTCGCCCCGCTCGCCGCCCGCATCCTGCTGATCGGCGCGGCGGAAGGCCTCTCGGCCGAGGTCGCCGCGCGCGGGGCGGCGCAGCTGCCGGCGTCCCGGCGCGTCGTGCTGGACGGCTACGAGGCGCCCGGATGGGCGGACGTCGTGGCCGACCGGACGGAGGAGGTGGCAGGCGCCCTGGTGGCGTGGTGCGCAGGGCTGGGCGGCGCCCCGCCACGCCTGTCGGCCGCGACGGGCCGCCACGCCGGCATCACCTGGCGCGCAAGCGGGCAGGGGCCCGCGCTCGTGCTGCTGCCGTTCTTCCTCGCCCCGTCGCAGTGGGAACCCGCGATCGCCCCGCTTGCGGAGCATTTCACGGTCATCGTGCTGGGCGGCCCGCATCTCGGCGGCGTGGCGATGCTGGAGGACCGGGCGCGCGCGCCGTCCTATCGCGGCGTGGCGAACACGCTGTTCGACCTGCTCGACCCCGGCGCGGGCGCGCGCGTGCTGGATGTCGGCTGCGGATCGGGCGCGCTCGACCGCCTGCTGGCGGCGCGGCTTCCGGCGGGTGGCGAGATCGTCGCGACGGACCTCAATCCGTTCCTGCTCGCCGAGGCGCGCGCCCTGGCCGAGGAGGCCGGCGTCGCCGCGCGCATCCGCTTCACCGACGGGAACGCGGAGGCGCTGCCGTTCCCCGACGCCAGCTTCGACCACGCGTTCAGCGTGACGGTGCTGGAGGAATGCGACGCCGACCGCGCGCTGCGGGAGCTGGTGCGGGTGGTGCGGCCCGGTGGGCGGATCGGCGTCGTCGTGCGGGCGGTCGACCTGCCGCAATGGTGGAACCTCGACCTGCCCGAGACGATCCGTCGCAAGGTGAGCGTGCCGCCGCAATCGGTCGCGCGCGCCGGCGTGGCGGATGCGAGCCTCTACCGCCGGATGCGCGCCGCCGGCCTGGACGAGGTGCGCGGCTTCCCGTCCCTGGTCACGCTGGACCGCGCGGACGGGCCGATCTGGCGCTACCGCGAGGACCATGCGCTGTCGCTGCTGGATGCGGATGAAACGATCGCGTGGCGGCAGGCGGTGGCCGCGGCGCGTGGATCGGGGACGCTGATGCAGGCGCACCCGATGCACGCCGCGGTGGGGATCAGACCGGCCGGTCGCCCTGGACCGTGACGCGGAAGCCGGACCGGGTGTGCGGCCAGTAGTCCCACATGGCGCGGTGCTGGACGCAGCGATTGTCCCAGAACGCGACCGAGTTCTCCCGCCAGCGGAAGCGGCACTGGAACAGCTCGTTCTCCGCGTGGTCGAACAGGTAGTTCAGGATCGCCTGGCTCTCGTCGCGCGGCACGCCGAGCAGGCGCGTGGTGAAGCCGCGATTGACGTAGAGCGCCTTCTTGCCGGTGACCGGATGCGTGCGCACGACCGGATGCTCGGCGCGCGGATAGACCGGCTTGTCGGTCACGCCGAGATTGGCATAGGTGCCGCGATACGCCGCCTCGCCGTCATGCACCGCGACCAGCCCGTCGAGATAGGCCTTCATGCGGTCGGACAGAGCGTCGTAGGCGGCATACATGCTGGCGAACAGCGTGTCGCCGCCATGTGGCGGGCAGGTCGTGATGTAGAGGATGGAGCCCATCGGCGGCTCGAGGTCGCAGGACACGTCGCTGTGCCAGCCTTCGCCGTTCGCGCGCGGGCTGTCCTTGTCGGCGCGGATGATCATCAGTTCGGGATGGCCGGGCGCGTGGGGCGCCGCAGGATGCACGTGCAGCTTGCCGAAGGCGCGCCCGAAGGCGAGGTGGCGTTCGGGCGAGAGGTCCTGGTCGCGGAAGAAGATGACGAGGTTCTCGGCGAGCGCACGCTGGATCTCCGCCATCTGCTGGTTGCCGAGGGGCTGGGAGAGGTCGGCGCCGGAGATCTCCGCCCCGAGGATCGGGGTGAGCTTGTCGATCCTGATGGTTTCGTACGGAACGGACTCGTCCGCCGCGTGGCGGTAGCGCGGTCCGTTGTTGCCGATCAGCGAGCTCATGCCGTCCTCCTGTTGCTGCGTCGCGCCCCAGTGTCATGGCCGCGCTCCTCGCGGCCATCCACGACGTCCAGGTGCCGCACGCGAAGTCGTGGTTGGCCGGCCTGCGCCGGCCATGACAGCGGCGGCAAGCCCGGTCACCCCGCGCGGCGCACGTTGCCGCTCTGCTCCGGGATCCCGGTCTGCTCGTAGCAAACCTTCGCCAGCGCCGCGACACCCTTCCGGATCACGTCCTTGCTCGGCATCGCGAAGCAAAGACGCAGATGCGAACTGGAATTGTCCGCGCTCACCGCCCAGTCCGGACCCGCGTTGAACACGATCCCCGCATCCGCCGCCGGCTTGATCAGCGTGCGCACGTCCACGTTCTGCGGCAGCTTGATCCACAGGAAGATGCCGCCCTTCGGCACCCAGCACTCGGCCGCCGATCCGAACTCGCGCTCCACCGCCTCGATCATCGTCTGCAGCTTGTCGTGCAGCACCGTGTTCAGGTGCGGCAGGTGATCGTCGAAGTGCTTCGAGAAATATTCCGCCACCACCATCTGATCGAGCGCGCCCGTGCCGCTGTCGCCCTTCAGCGGCAGCAGCCGCTTCATGATCTCCCACTCGGCGATCACGTAGCCAAGCCGCAAGGCCGGCGCGAGCGACTTTGAGAACGAGCCCAGATGGATCACGCAGCCCGGGTCCAGCGCATACAGCGCCGGCGGCGCGTCGATCCCCTGCCAGATCAGGTCCGCGTAGCACTCGTCCTCGAAGATCGCGACGTTGTACTCGCGGGCGAGCTTGATCAGCGCGTGCCGCCGGTCGAGCGGCAGGATCGAGCCGGTCGGGTTCTGGATGGTCGGGATGGTGTAGATGAATTTCGGCGTGACGCCCTTCGCCTTCAGGCTGGCGAGCTGCGCCGCCAGCGCGTCGATGACGATGCCGTCCGCATCCAGCGCCATGCCCTCGAGCTTCGCGCCCAGCTTGCGGAAGCGGTTCATCGCGCCCTGGTAGCAGAACTCCTCGACCAGCACGGTGTCGCCGGGATTGACCAGCAGGCGACTGATCATGTCGATCCCCTGGCCGGAGCCGCTGGTGATCGTGATGTCGTCGATCGGCGCGTCGATGCCGCGATGCCGCTTCGACTTGTCGGCGACGAACTGCCGCAGCCCGGGGTAGCCCTGCGGCCCCAGGCCCAGATTGTAGATTGCGAGCTTGCTGCCCTCACGCCGAAGAACCGTGTCCGCCGCCGCGATCAGTCCCTCGATCGGGATCTGCTCGGGGTCGTTGTTGCCGCCGATGAAGTAGTACGGAGGGAAGGGCGTGAAGCGCGGCGTCGGGTCGGGCAGACCTTCGCTGTACAGACGGGCGTAGTCGATGCTGCTGGCGGCCATGTCGGCGTTCCCTCCGGGTGGTTGCCCGCAGGTTAGCAACTGCATCGGGGAACGGTAGTCCTCCCCGGACGAGCCGGGGAGGACGCCAGGTCAGCGCGGCGCGTTCGAGCCGGTGCCGGTCGAGGTCCCGGTCCCCGTTCCGGTCGTGGACTGGCCGTTATAGGACCGGTTGTCGGGATAGGTGTTGGCCGGGTTCGCCGGCGCGTTCGGGTTCGTCGTGTTCATGTTCGGGTTGTTGGCGTTGTAGTTGCCGGTCGAGGTCGTCGTGCCGTTCATGTTGGTGTTGGACGACGACGTCCCCGTGGTGTTCGCGTTGCCGGTGTTCGCGACGTTCAGCGCCCGCAGCGTCGGCACGTCGAGCTGGCCGCTGGCGGTCAGGTTGTGGTCACGCTGGAAGTTCTGCACGGCGGTCATCGTGCCGCTGCCCCACACGCCGTCGACGGCGCCCGTCTTGTAGTAGCCGTCGTTCTTCAGGCGCTCCTGCACCTGCCGCACCATCTCGTTCGCGACGGGCTGCGGCGCCGCGGCGGCGGCCGAACTGCCCTGTGAGCCACCGCCGGAGCGGTTGCCGAACATGTCCGAACACCCCGGCAAAGCGGCGACCGCGGCGAGGGCGAGCACGAGGTGGATGTTGCGCGGCTTGATCATGAGCGTTTCCTGTCCTGGAGTTGCGGAGCAGGAGCGCGCGGATCGGTGCAGGGTTGCCGCGGCAACCGCCTTGTGATGGTCAGGACGGGGGAGACGCGCGCCGGTCGACGAGCCGGCGCAACAGGTGTCCCCATCCGGACGGCGGCGGCTCCACGACGAGCCACAGCGCGCGGGCGTAATCCAGCAGCAGGCCGGGCGTCCACGCCATCGCCTCGGCCCGCTGGCGCAGCACGCCCGCCACCCAGAGCTCCGGCATCAGCATCGCGCGCAACAGCCGGAATGCCGGGCGGTGCTGGCCCATGGCCCCCTCCAGCGCCGCGTCCAGCGCATTCGCCACCGCGCTCGAGCAGTTGCGGTGCGTCAGGTTGTAGGTCGTGTCCGCGCGGTACGCGGCCCAGAACGCCCGCAGCCGCGCGGCGTCGAAATGGCGGAACCGCACCTGCGCGTTCGCCTCGCACCAGCCGTCCGCCTCGCTGCGGTAGTCGGGCAGGAAGCGGCCCGGCACGTCGTTCTCGGCCGTGGCCCGCAGCGTCCGGGCGAAGTCGGCCGGATTGCGGTCGAGGTCCACCGCCGGGTAGTGGCTGATGTAGACGTCGGGCAGCAGTTCGAGCGCGGCATGGCCGGTGGAGATCACGCCGTCGCGGTCCACCGCGGCGATGTAGCGGCTGATCAGCCCGCGCCGCGTGCCCTCGGCCGACCCGGCCGGCGTCCAGACATGCACCACGAGTTCGGCGGCCTCGGGTGGCTGCTCCCCCTCCGGCTCCGGCCAGGCGGTGCCGACGGCGAAGCGCGAGAACAGGGAGGAGATCGGCGCGTGCGCCGGCAGCCGCCGCAGGCGAAGGCCGAGCCGCATGGTGGCGAGGCCGGAGATGGCGAGGGCGAGGCCGATGTTGCAGCCGATCGTCCCCACGTAATAGCTGGGCCAGGGCTGCAGGGTGCCGATCGCGATCAGCACCTCCACGATCCCGGCCCACATCGCGCCCCGCCAGTGCGGATGCCGCACCACCACGGCCGAGGCGATGCGGAACCCGCCATCGATCGCGAACAGCACCCCGATCAGCAGGGCGACCAGCAGGTCGCTGTGCCAGGGATGGTCGATGGTGAGCAGGCTGACCAGCACGAAGACGCTGCCCTTGATCAACCGCCATCGTCGCCGGCCCGGTTCGGCCACCGTGGCGGCGAGCAGCGTCAGCACCGCCTCCACCAAGAGGAAGTAGCCCAGGTACCAGACTGGGATCAGCGTGTCGGCGTCGATCGCGTCCAGGAAGGTGAACACGCCGAACCCGACCCAGAGCGCGCCGATCGCCGTCAGGTGCAGCCAGCGGCGCCGCACCGCCTCCGCCCCCAGCAGCAGGATCAGCAGGCGGATCAAGCCGACCGCCGCAGCCGCAGCACGAAGCCGGCGTAGAGCAGGCAGAGCAAGGCGGTGACGATCGGCAGCCCGTGCGCGGTGACGTCGGCCGCCGCGCCGGTCAGCAGCGGGCCGGCCAGCGCCCCGCCGCCCCAGGCGAGCCCCATGGTCGCGTAGATTCCGACCAGGTCGGCGCCCTGGAACCGGCTGCCGACGATCGCCAGCAGCAGCGTGTAGATGCCGACGAACACGCCGCCCCACAGGAACAGCGCGGCGTAGGCCAGCCAGCCGATCCCCAGCAGGAACGGCCAGGCGAGCGCGGTCACGCCGGCGGTTGCGGCGAGGATCAGCACCAGCCGGCCGCGGTCCATGCGGTCCCCCAGCCAGCCGATCACGGGCTGCATCAGGATCGCGCCGACCAGCAGGGTGGAAACCAACCGGGTCGCCTCGGCCTCGCCCCAGCCGAGACTGATCGCGTAGAGCGGCAGGAAGGACAGGCCGGCCGCCTCCACCGCGGCGTTCAGCGCGGTGCCGGCGAGGGCGAGGGGGGCGAGCCGGAGGAAGCGCAGCAGCCCCCGGCCACTGCCCGCGTGGAAGGCGCCGGCGGGAATGCCGGGGGCCGCGAGCAGGGTGCTGGCGCCGAGCGCGAGGGCGGCGCCGATCCACCAGGCGGTGATGCCGCCGTCGCCGACCACCGACAGCACCAGCGGCCCGCCGGCGAAGCCCAGCGAGAGGCAGGCGGTGTAGGTCGCCATGGCGCGGGCGCGCGTCGCCTCCGTGCTCATCTGGTTGGTCCAGGTCTCCGACAGCACGAACAGCGTCTCGGCCGCCATGCCGAGCAGCAGGCGGAGCGCGAACCACATCCAGATCCAGGGGACGAAGGGGAGGATCGCGAGGACGGCGGCGGTGACCAGCAGCGCGACCAGCGCGAGGGCCCGCGGGGCGAAGCGGGCGGCGAGGCGGGGCAGCAGCGGCGCGGCGATCAGCACGCCGGCCGCGTGCATGGCGGCATTCAGCCCGACCAGCGTCTCGTCCAGCCCCCGCCGGGTGAGCGCGAGGGCCATCAGCGGCGCGGCGAGACTATAGGAGAGGCCGAACACGGTGGCGGTGGCGATCACCGCGCCGCGGGCGAGCAGCCCGGCCGTCGTTCCCTCCGCCATGTCGCCTGATGGCGCCTCGTCGTGCGCTGTTCCGGTCATGCGTCGTTCCGTGCGTCGGCGGATCATGCCGGGATAGCTGCGTGTCCCGGCGTATGTCGAGCGGAGATCGTGGGGGCAGGGGCTGGTCGTCTGCGTTGGGCGCCGGGGGTCGGGGGCGGGTCGGGTTGTTTCACCACGGAGGGCGCGGAGGACCACGGAGGGCCACGGGAGTCGTGCTGCGCCGCCACGCGGGGACGCAGCCAACGTTCGGGTGGCTGGAGCCGCCTTCGGCGGCGGGTGCGGGCCGAGGCGGGCGTGCGCGGAGTCGCGCGGCATGGCCGACGCCGGCGACGCACCAGGCGGTGGCCTCGCGCGCCGCCGCAGGCGGCCTCATCGGCGCTGACCCAGCCTTGGGCCGCGCGATGGCGGCGTCGGTGGCGCGCATGCTGGCGGCGTCGTCGGCCGGCGTCCTAGCAGCGTCGGTGGCCCGATCGGTGGCGCAGCACGACTCCCGTGGCCCTCCGTGGTCCTCCGAACCCTCCGTGGTGACGCGTGCGAACCGACCCCCGGGACCCACCAGCCACGGGCACGACACATCACCGTGCCGCCTAGCGAGTCGCCGCAGCGACCTCCCGGAACAGCCGCGCGGGGAGGCCGCTGCCGGTCACGCCTTTCATCGGCGCATTGTCGTCGTTGCCCAGCCACACCCCGATCAGCGTGCCGTCCACGATGCCCACGAACCAGGCGTCGCGCGAATCCTGCGTCGTCCCGGTCTTCCCTGCCACCATCCGGCCCGGCACCGCGGCGGCGCGGCCGGTGCCGCGCGCGACCACCGCCCGCAGCATGCGCGCCATCTGCGCCGCATCCTCGGCCGTCAGCACCTGTTCGGGGGCGGCGATCGGCATGCGCTCGAGCCCGTATGGCGTGATCCGCCGCCCCCCGTTGAAGAACGGCGCATAGGCGGCGGTCAGCTCGAGCAGCCCGACTTCCCCGGTGCCCAGGGCGAGCGAGGCGTCGTTCGGCAGCTTGTCGGCGATGCCGCACCGCGCCGCCTCGGCCGCCACGGCACGCGGCCCGCCGGCGGCGAGCAGCAGCCGCACGGAGACGGTGTTGATCGAGTCGGCCAGCGCCTGCTCCAGCGTCACCTCGCCCTCGTAGCGCCGTTCGAAGTTCATCGGGCTCCAGCCGCCGATGCGGATGGGCGCGTCGAGCACCTTGTCCTCCGGCCGCTTGCCCCGCTCGACCGCGGTCAGCCAGACGAAGGGCTTGAACGCCGATCCGGGCTGGCGGCGGGCCAGGACGGCGCGGTTGTAGGCGCCGGCGCGGTAGCTCCGCCCGCCCACCATGGCGCGCACCGCGCCGCTGGTGGCGTCGATCACCACCACCGCGCCCTCGCCGACGCCGGCCGCGGCGCCCGGTCCGTCCAGCATGGCCGCCAGCCGTGCCTCCGCATGCGCCTGCAGCGCGCGGTCGAGCGTGGTGCGCAGCACGGCGTCCCGCCCATCCGGCACCAGGGCGGTGGTCTGGTCGGCCACCCAGTCGGCGAACCAGCCGGCGCCCGGTCCCCCCGCAGGGGTCCCGAACGCGATCGCCTGCGTGGCGCGCGTCGCCTGGTCCTGCGTGATCGCTCCGGTCTCCGCCATCGCGGCGAGCACGTCGCGCGCCCGCGCCGTGGCGGCGGCCGGGTTCACCCGCGGGTTGAACCGCGACGGGGCCCGCGGCAGCCCGGCCAGCACCGCCGCCTGCCACAACGAGACGTGGCGCGCCGAGACCCCGAAATACTGCCGCGCCGCCGCGTCCACCCCCCAGGCGCCGGCCCCCAGGTAGACGCGGTTGAGATAGATCTCGAGGATCTCCCGCTTGCTGAACCGGTGCTCCAGCCAGAGCGTCAGCAGCACCTCCTGCACCTTGCGCCGCAGCGTGCGCGCATTGGTCAGGAACAGCGTCTTGGCGAGCTGCTGGGTCAGGGTCGAGCCGCCCTGCACGACGTGCCCCGCGCGGGCGTTGACCCAGGCGGCGCGCAGGATGCCGATCGGGTCGATGCCGGGATGCTGCCAGAAGCGCCGGTCCTCCACGGCGACGATGGCGGCGGGCAGGTAGGGCGGCATGTCGCGCAGGTGCAGCTTCTCCCCCACCACGTCCCCGAACGTCGCCACGGTCTGCCCGCTCCGGTCCTGCAGCACGAGGCTCGGCCGCCGGCCGGCGTCGAGCGCGTCTTCCGGCCGGGGGAGGTCGGTGCTGAACCACAGCACGATGGCGGCGAGCGCGAGCGTGCCCCAGACGCCGAGGATGATCCCCCAGCGCAGCAGGCTCCAGGCCCAGTGGCGCTTGGCGGCGGGGCTCCTGCGGGCGGTGGCGGCGGGCTTGCGCGCGGCGGCGGCGCTCGTCCGGCTGGTCGTGCGGGCGGCCGGCTTGGACGGTGGTGAGGCGGGTGGGCGCCTGCGTCCGCCGCCTGTGCCCGCGCCGCTCGCCCCGGCGGCCCCGGCGCCCGCGCCAAGGGCCGCGCGGGATCCGGTGCGGGAGGAGGCGGAGCGGGCGGGCGGTGCGGTGCGCGGCGCGCGGGGCATCCTGGGTCCTGGTGGGGCGCGGCGAGGGCGCGGGCGGCACGCGCGGAAGCGGCATCC
>MKTV01000071.1:105795-130746 GCA_001898425.1 Rhodospirillales bacterium 69-11 | reverse complement strand
GGATGGCCGGCCTGCGCCGGCCATGACACAGGGCAACCGCCGCCCGCCATGACACGGGGAAGCCATGACACGGGGAAGCCATGACACGGGGAAGCCATGACACGAAGGCTCCGCCCGACGCGCTTGTCTCCTCAGTCCTCCCCACCCACCGCATCCATCACCACCGCCGCGCAGACGATCGCCCCGCCGATCCAGCCCGCCGGCGTCAGCCCCTCCCCGAACGCCAGCCAGACCCAGAGCGGCGCCAGCGGCAGCTCGAGGCTGCTCAGCAGGGAGGCACGCGGTCCCGACAGCCGCCGGCTCCCCAAGGTCAGCAGCAGCAGGCCGAGGCCGAACTGCAACACCCCGAACAGCACCAGCAGGCCGAACGTCGCCGGCGACACGCTGGCCGGATGCGCCCAGGGCGCCACCAGCACCGCGCAGGCGAAGGCCGACAGGCAGGCGGCCGGCAGCATCGACACCGCGCGGTGCCGGTGCACCACCACCATCATCAGCGCCATCAGCCCGGTCATCGCCAGCGCCAGCAGGTCGCCGAACGCGCCGCCGGCTTCGCCGTGGCCCACCATGACGACGACCCCGATCAGCGCCAGCAGGCTCGCGACGAGCGTGCGGCGCGCCGGCCGGTCGCGCAGCCACACCCAGGCGATCGCGGCGGCGAGGAACGGGGCCGTCGCGAAGATCACCGTGACCGCCGCGACGCTGGTGTGCCGCAGCGCCTGGATGAAGCAGACCGTGGCGAGGGTGGAGCAGGCGGCCGCGACCAGCCCGGCGCCCCCGATCGCGCCAAATGCCCCGAACATCCCCCGCCGTTCGGTCCAGGCGATCCAGCCCAGGATGAAGGCGCCGCCGAACAGCCCGCGCCAGAACAGCAGGGTCCACGCATCCGCCTGCACCAGGCGGGTGAACAGGCCGGCGGTGCTGAACGCGACCGCCGAGAGCGCGACCAGCCGCGTGCCCTCCCGCTGCCGGCGGTGGGCCGAAGCGGCGATCCCCGCCCGCATCGCGGCATCCATCTCGAGCTGCATGGTCCGACCTCCCTCCGACAGCATGATGGGAGGGTAGTGACGGGCTCCTGACAGCGTTATGTCAGCAGTGACCCACCGGACCGGGGAGGGGCGCATGCGGCGGGCCGACCGGCTGTTCGACATCCTGCAGATCCTGCGCGCCGCGACGCGGCCCATGACCGCCGCGGAGCTGGCCGCGCGGCTCGAGGTCACGGTGCGCACGGTCTATCGCGATGTGGCCGCGCTGCAGGCCTCCCGCCTGCCGCTCGAGGGCGCGGCCGGCATCGGCTACGTGCTGCGCAAGGGCTACGACCTGCCGCCGCTGATGTTCACCGCCGACGAGCTGGACGCGATCGTGGTGGGCGCGCGGCTGGTGCGCCGGCTGCGGGACACGGCGCTGCAGCGCGCGGCCGACGGCGTGCTCGCCAAGGTCGCCGGCGCGCTGCCGGAGGGAATGCGCGCGGGGATCACCGACGCCCCGTTCTTCGTCTCGGAGGGCAGCACCGCGGCGCCGGAGGGCATCGCGCCGGCCGACCTCCGCACCGCCATTCATGCACGCCGCAAGGTGCGGATCGGCTACGCGGATGCGGCGGGACAGACGACGGAGCGGACGATCTGGCCGCTGGCGATGGCGTATTTCGTCGATGTCAACGTGATCGGCGCCTGGTGCGAGCTTCGGTCCGACCTGCGCAATTTCCGGGTCGACCGGATCACGTGGTCGGCGGTGCTGTCCGAGAGCTACCCAGCGGATGGCGGCCGGTTGCTGGAGCGCTGGCTGGCGGAGCAGGCGCAGGCGGCGGCGGTGCGGGAGGAGGCCGGGGAGGGCGGCTAGCGCGAGCCGTAGGCTGCCGCATCGATGAGTGAAACGATCATCGTGCAGGCCGCGTCGCTGCACGAAGAACACCTGCGGGCACCATCGCGACATCGAGCGTCGAGGGGCTGGCGTTCCGCCGGTCCGTGCTCAAAAGTGTCATGATCAAGAGTGACCCCGGCCCGATTGAGATCGGTGCCCGTGTGACCCCGATGCTCGCACGGACGGGCCGACCAGGATGAAGCACGCGATGAGCGGCTACGAAGAAGACCTGTTGGTCTGGAGCGAACGGCAGAGCGCATTGCTCCGCCGCATGGCCGCGGGCGAGCGTGTCAACGACCAGATCGACTGGGAGAATGTCGCGGAGGAAGTGGACGCCTCGGGCAAGAGCGCGCGACGTGAGCTGCGCAACCGGGTGGCCGCGATCCTGCTGCACTTGATGAAGCTGCAGGCCTCACCGGCCCCAGGACCCCGGGCAGGGTGGCGTGAAACGGTGCGCGTGCAGCGTCGGGCGCTGGCGCGAGTGTTGGAGGACAGTCCGAGCCTCCGGGGGGAACTGGAGGTGGTGGTGGCCCAGGAACTGCCGAACGCGCGGCAGGATGCTGCCTCGGCGCTCGCGGATCATGGCGAGCGGCCACGGGTTGCGCCCGAGACGCTCGCTTATGGCGTGGCCGAGGTGACCGGCGACTGGTGGCCCGGCGCGGATACCTGACGACGTCCGTCGCGGCGACGCTTGGCGCGGTCCGGCGTTCCCTTCAACCATCTGGCATGCTCGTCGCACGTTTTTCCCCACCATCTAGCCGCCCACCGTCTCGGCGTTCCGCCACCTCGCCGCTCCACCGTTCGTCCCACAAACGAGACGTCCGAGAATCCGTTACCGCCCCAGACCGTTTGTGGCGACGTGAGACGCCGATGAGACGCCTTGCCACCTTGTTCCGCCCGAACGCCGCACGCACACTCGCAGCTCCCGTTTGCGCAGAGGACCATGATGAAGGGCCTGTTCCTGGACGCCGTCGACGACCTCGCCACCGTCTTCCACAAGGTCGTCCGCCCGACCGATCCCACGGTCGACATGCAGGAGAAGGGCGAGATCCAGCCCGACGAACTTCCCGGCATGCTCGCCGGCTACGACTTCGTCCTCGACGATCATACCCGGCTGCCGACCGAGACCATCCGTCACTGCACCGGGCTGAAGCACGTGATCTTCCTCGGCACCGGCGCCCGCTCCTACATGAACCCCGAAGA
This sequence comes from Rhodospirillales bacterium 69-11, assembly GCA_001898425.1. GTDB lineage: Bacteria > Pseudomonadota > Alphaproteobacteria > Acetobacterales > Acetobacteraceae > Rhodopila. Next base: position 127,686 of record MKTV01000071.1, on the reverse strand, counting down.
GCTCGCGGAGCTCGGCGTCACCGTCCACATCATCAAGGGCTACGGCGACACCGCGGTCGCGGAGCACAGCATCGCCCTGATGTGGGCCGCCGCCCGCGGGCTCGCGCGGATGGATCGGGGCATGCGCGACGGCAACTGGCTGCGCACCGAGGGCATGGAGCTGACCGGCAAGACGCTGGGCCTGATCGGCTATGGCGGCATCGGCGCCGAGGTCGCGCGGATCGCGCATGGATCGGGGATGCGCGTGCTGGCCTGGAACCGCACGCCCCGGCGCTCGCCCTGGGCGCAGTTCGTGGACCTCGACACGCTGCTGGCCGAGAGCCACGTCGTCTCGGTCCATCTGCTGCTGAACGACGAGACGCGCGGCTTCCTGAACGCCGAACGGATCGGGAAGATGCGGAAGGGCGCGATCCTGGTGAACACGGCCCGCGCCGGCGTGACCGAGGAGGACGCGATCGTCGCGGCGCTGCGGTCCGGCCAGTTGCGGCATGCCGCGCTCGACGTGTTCGACACGGAGCCGCTGCCGGCGGGCCACGTGTTCACCACGCTCGAGAACGTCACGCTGTCGGCGCACAGCGCCTTCCGCACACCGGAGGCGAGCGAGAACCTGATCCGCCGCGCGCTCGACATCGCCGGCACGCTGCAACCGTAATGGTTCGGGCGGCAGGGAGGGTGGGGCGCCAATCGGCACAGGCGGTCTGGCACCGGCGCGCATCGCCCCCATCTGCCGGGTTCGGAACAGGAGGACGCTCGATGGACGACAGCATCCCGACCGGCGCGATCTGCGGCCCCGACGGCTGCACCGAGGGGAGAGACGAGGGCGCCACCGCGGCCGCCATGCCCACCGAGGCAGGCGCGGGGACGCGCATCGACGTCGTCTCCGACGCGATCTGCCCATGGTGCTACATCGGCAAGCGCCAGCTCGAGCGGGCGCTCGAGATCCTGGCGGCCGAGGGGCTGCACTTCTCGGTCCACTGGAACCCGTTCCAGCTCAATCCCGACATGCCGGTGGAGGGCAGGGACCGCGCCGCCTATCGCGCCTGGAAGTTCGGCAGCGCGGAGAAGGCGGCGGCGCTCGACGAGCGCATCACCGAGGCGGCGGCGAATGTGGGTCTCGGCTTCCGCACCGACCTGATGACCCGCACGCCCAACACGATCCAGGCCCACCGGCTGATCTGGTTCGCCGGCCAGAAGGGCGTACAAGACGCGGCGATGGAAGCGGTGTTCCGCGCCTACTTCATCGAGGGCCGCGATATCGGCGACCCGGCGGTGCTGGCCGCGTGCGGCGCGGCGGCAGGGCTGGATGGCGCGGAGGTCGGGGCGTTCCTGGCCGGCACGCTGGCGGAGCCCGAGATGCGGGCGGCCGACCAGGCGGCGCGGGAGGCGGGGGTCAACGGCGTGCCGTCCTTCTTCCTGGACGGCTATGGCCTGTTCTCGGGCGCGATGCCGGCCGAGACGATCGCCGAGGCCTTGCGCCGCGGCCGCGCCGTGCTGCAGCAGCGGGCCGCCTGACGGCGGGCGCGCGGCGGCAACGGATGGGCCTCTACGCGGTCGAGCGCCGGACGGTCAGGCTTCCCGGTAGTTCAGCAGCATCAGGCCGCAGAGCAGCAGGCAGACCGGCCAGGTCCAGGCGGCCACGCGGTGGGCGATCGGGGAGGTCGCCGGGTCGAGCTTCAGCTCCAGCCAGCGCGCCCAGCCGGCCACGATGCCGGCAATGGCGAGCGGCGTGTGGGTCAGCTCGACCAGGAGCTGCTCCTTGACGTTGGCGATCGCGTGGCTGTGGGTCAGCAGCAGCGTGCCGCCCAGCACGCACATGAAGGGGAAGACCATCAGGGCCACCGGATTGGCCCAGCCGCGCGCCCGCACCCGCCACTCGCACAGGGCGAAGGCGACCAGCAGCGGCAGCACGGCGCGGTGCTGCAGGACCTCCACGTCGCGCAGGCTCTCGAAGAAGCCGATCTCGCCCAGCGGCCAGACCTCGGGATCGGAGCGGAGGAACAGGAAGCCCGCGAGCGCCAGGAACAGCAGCGGCCAGTGCCGCGCCCAGCGCAGCCCGGCCTGGTTGAGCAGCGCCAGCAGCCCGATCAGCGCCACGCAGACGCCGGCCCAATGGTGGTTGTACTCCGACCAGGCGATATCGGCGGCGTTGCGCGGCGGCAGGTCGCCCGATCCCGGCGTGAAGGCGGCCGGCGGCTTGGCGGCGTGATGGGCGGCCTCCTCGTCGAGCCTGGACTGCAATGCCGGCAGCGCCAGCGTGTCGTGGTCCGGGCTCGACAGCCGGGGCCAGACCGGCATGTTGCGCTCGAGGATCTCGTGCCAGCTCGCACGGTCCTCGGTCAGGTCGGCGGCCGGCGGCACGGAGGTCAGCGAGGCGGCGGCGAAGAAGATCGAGATGCCGAGGCCGAACTCCACGAAGGCGAAGCGGCGCATGCGCAGCACCGGGGTGGCGGGATCGCGGCGCATCCGTTCGGTCAGCAGGAGGTTGCCGAAGCCCAGACCCAGCAGCATCAGGAACATGACGATCTTGGCGCCGACCATCACGCCGTAGGCGGTGCCGTACAGCCCTTCCCAGCTCCCGATATAGAGCAGGCACATGGTCAGGCCGCTCAGCACGATGCAGGCCACGCCGACCATGGACAGGCGGGAGTAGCGGGCGCCGACCAGCCGCCAGGCCTCCGCGCCCTGCACGCTGCGCAGCGCCAGCAGGAAGCATGGGATGCCGCCGATCCAGATGGCGGCGCCGGCCTGGTGCAGCCACTCGACCGCCAGCAGCGGCAGCCGCGCGTCGAGGCGGGCGGCGGCATGGGTGGTGGCCGTCGCGGCGCAGAGCTCCAGCACCGCGAGCCCCAGCAGCAGCAGGGCCGGGCTGCGGGTGCGGCGATGCAACAGGATGGCGGCCATGGTGGCGGCGACCGCGGCCTTGATCAGCCCGGCGACGGCGAACTCGGCCGACAGGACCTCGGTCGCGGACAGGCCGACCGTGTCGGCCAGCACCGCCGACTGCAGCGCGACGGTGGCCCCCTCGGCCGCGACCAGGCCGACCGCCGCCCACGCCGCGATCCGCGCCGTGCCGGCCAGGATCGTGGCGCCGGGCGCCCCCAGCCGCGCGGCGAGCGGGCGGGCGAGCAGGGCGAAGAAGACGATGCCGCCCAGGGCGACGGATTGCGCGAGGATGGTCAGCCCGTGGACGACGATCGACAGGTAGCCGAACAGGTCGACGAGGAGTTCCATCCGTCAGTGGTCCGTGACGTCGAACCGTACGTCGCCGCGGGTGATGTGCCCGTCGATCGCCAGCACCTGCCAGCGGAGGTCGTAGGCGCCGGGCGTCAGCGCCGCGCTGGTGCGGAGCTTCTCCGGCGGGCCGTCCTGGGCGATCGGCAGCTTCGCCTCGCTGTGGTCCGGCTTCACCAGCACGAGCCGGGACCGCCCCTTGTCGATGCGGCTGTTGAAGCGGAGTTCGATCGCGACGTTGCCGGCCCCGACCGAGGCTCCGGCCGCGGGCGTGCTGGCCTCGAGAATGGCGTGCGCCTCGGCGCCGGAAGGCGCGAGGGCGATTGCGGCGGCAGCGGCAGCGAACATCACGGCGCCGATCGTTCGGCGGGAGGCACGGGACGGAACGGGCACGATGAGGTCTCCTGCGGCCGGCGAAGCCGCGCGGCATGTAGCGCCTGGGGCCGCACCTGTCTAATCGCCGCCGCCCCGCCTCGGAACAATCCCATCTCGGGCAATCCCATCTCGGGCAATCCCATCTCGGGCCGTCCCGCCTCGCGCGGTTCCATCCCGCGCAGTCCCATGCCGAGCGGGCGAACCCCTCCGCCGCGATCCGGCCCTCGATGGGCAGGAATCGGTTTGCGCGCTTGGCCGGCGATGGCACAACCCGGCGCGGGAGGGCTTGCATGGTTCGGTTCGAAGGTGTTGGGCTGCGCTACAGGGCGATCGGCCGCGCAGGCCGGAGCCCCGAGGTGCTGCACGACATCAGCTTCACTCTGCCCGACGGGGTGTTCCGCTGGCTGCTCGGCCCCTCGGGTGCCGGGAAGACCAGCCTGCTCCGTCTCATGTACCTGGCCGTCGCGCCGACGCGCGGCAACCTGACCGTCCTCGGCACCGACGTCTCCGCCGCGCCCCGCCGGTCGCTGCCGCGGCTGCGCCGCCGCATCGGCGTGGTGTTCCAGGACTTCCGCCTCCTGCCGCACCTCTCAGCGTTCGACAACGTCGCGCTGCCGCTGCGCATCTCCGGCCGGCCCGAGGGCCAGGTCCGCGCGGACGTGACCGAGATGCTGCGCTGGGTCGGCCTCGGCAAGCGCATCGACGCCTATCCCACCCAGCTCTCGGGCGGGGAGCAGCAGCGGGTCGCCATCGCGCGCGCCGTGATCACGCGGCCCAGCCTGCTGGTGGCGGACGAGCCGACGGGCAACCTGGACGACGCCCAGGCCGAACGCTTGATGCAATTGCTCCATGAAATGAGCCGCTTGGGCACCACAGTGGTGGTGGCGACGCACAACGACCGGCTGGTTGCGCGGCATCCGGCACCTGCGATACTGCTCGAACATGGTCGGCTCACGGGGCATCACTGACACCGCTGAGCGCCGTCGCTCGCCGGTGTCGCACAGGGGCGACGGGGCAGGCGCGTCCGGACGGCCGGTTAGGGCCTCGCGCGCCATGAGGCATTCGGCTCCCCCTCCGTCATGTTCGGCGCGGCGGTCTCTGTGCCGATGACCGCCGTTTCGCTGCGTCCCACCGGCTTCGACGAACTCGGGCTGAGACGCGCCCTTTCGGACCGGCTCCTGCCGTTCCTGGTGGCCGCGATGGCATTCCTGGCGGCCCTGGCGCTGGCCGGCTGGATCGGCGCCGCCTCGCTCGCGCGGGAATGGCAGGCGGGCAGCGGCTCCGCGCTCACGGTCCAGGTCCCCCGCCCGAGCGACCCGGCCCAGACCGCGGAAGGCCGGCCGGATCCGGCTGCCGGCAAGCGGGTCGACCGGACGCTGGCGCTGCTCGCCGGCACGCCCGGCATCGCCTCCGCCCGTCGCCTGTCCGATGCGCAATTGAGCGACCTGCTCCGCCCCTGGCTGGGGGCGGGTGCCGGACGGCTGGACCTCCCGCTGCCGGCCGTGATCGCGGTGCGCCTCAGCGACCCCGACGCCGATCTCGACTCGCTCGGGCGCCGCATCGGCGTCGAGGTGCCCGGCGTGCTGGTCGAGAGTCATGGCACCTGGGTGGGACGGCTCACCGCGCTGGCCCGCTCCCTGCAGGCCTGTGCGGGGCTCGCGCTTCTGCTGGTGGTCGGCGTCGCCGCCGCGGTGGTGGCCGTGGCCACGCGCTCCGGCCTCTCCGCACGGCGGGAGGCGATCGAGATCGTCCATGGTCTCGGCGCCACCGACGGCTACATCGCGGCGCGGTTCGCCGCCCGCGCGACGCTGCTCGCGACGGTCGGGGGCGCCGCCGGCGCGGTGCTCGCGCTGCCGGTGCTGATCATGCTCGCCGGCCTCGCGGCGCCCTTCGCGGGCGGCGCCGTGCCGGCCGACCAGGGGACGATGGCGTTCCTGGCTGCCTTGCCGACCACGATCTGGGTGTCGCTGCTGGCGCTCCCGGCCGGGGCCGCGGCAATCGGCTTTCTCACCGCCCAGGGCACCGTCCGGCGCTGGCTGCGGCGCATGCCATGAGCGCCGCGCTGTCCCGCATCGGCGGCGCGCGGAAGCGCCTCGGCGCGATCCTCCTGGTGCTGTTCCTCGTCGGCCTGCTCGTGGCCACCGCCGGGTTCGTGCTGTTCATGCGTGCGACCGGGCGGTCCGCCGTCGTGCCGGCGCATGCCGACGGGATCGTGGCGCTGACCGGCGGCGCCGACCGGGTGGAGACCGCGCTTCGGCTGCTGGCCGACAACCGCGCCGACCGGCTGCTGCTGTCGGGCATCGGGCCGGTCACCGAACTCGCGCCGCTGGCCCGCCGCGCCGGGGTCGACGGGGCCGCGCTCGCCGAACGGGTGACGCTGGGCCGGCTCGCCGCCTCCACCCGCGGCAACGCGCTGGAGACCGAGGCCTGGGCGCACGAGAACCACATCCGCACGCTGATCGTGGTGACCGGCTACTACCACATGCCCCGCGCGCTGGCGGAACTGGCGCCCGAACTGCCCGGCATCACGCTCTACCCGCTTCCGGTGGGCGGCGGCGTCGCCCATCGCGCGGCGGCGCGACTGCTGGTGGAGGAATACCTGAAATACCTCGCCGTCCGCGTCGGCCTGACGCATTGGCTGCCAGTGCGGGAGCCGCCGCCCCCGCCGCACGACTCCGCCCGCGACCATGGCGCGCATGAGCCGGCGCCGCGGCAGACCGCGCCACAGGCGCCCGCCGCGCCGGCCCCGCGCGAGGGTTCTGGCACGCCGGCGGCGGATGGGGCCGCGCCGTGATCCTGCTGCGCTCGATCGCCTTCAACGCCTTCTTCTTCGGCGTCACCTTCCTGCTGACCTTCCCGGCCACCGTGGTCCGGCTGGCCGCGCCCGAGCAGATGCTGAGCTTCGCCATGAACTGGGCGCGGCTCGTGCTGTGGGGCCTGCGCGTGCTGTGCGGCATCCGCATCCGGGTGACGGGGCGGGAGCATCTGCCCGAGGGCGCCGCGCTGATCGCCTCGGCGCACCAGTCCGCCTTCGACACGCTGGTCTGGCTCACCATCGTCCCGCGCGCCTGCTACGTACTGAAGCAGGAGCTGCTGCGCATCCCGCTGTTCGGCCCGTTGATGGTGGCCGCCCGCATGATCCCGATCGACCGTACCAGCGGCGCGACGGCGCTGCGCGGCCTGCTCAAGGGGGGCGAGCGCGCCGCCGCCGAAGGCCGCCAGATCGTCATCTTCCCCGAGGGCACGCGCGCCGCGCCCGGCACCGTGCTGCCGCTGCAGCCGGGCGTGGCCGCGCTGGCTGCCCGCCTCCGCTGCCCGGTGGTGCCGGTGACCACCAATTCCGGCCTGCACTGGGGCCGTCGCGCGTTCCGCAAGGTGCCGGGCACGATCGAGGTGGTGATCCGGCCGCCGCTTCCCGCCGGTCTCGACCGGGTGGAGCTGATGCGGCGACTTGCCGCGGAGATCCGGTGGGAAAGCGGGGAGGATCCTGTGGACAACTCTGTGGGCGCCGCTCCCGAACACGCGCCCGTGTTTTCAAGGTCGCCCGATTAGTGATTGATCTTCCTGCATTTTTTGCTCTATCCCTGATGTGGGCCCCGCAGCCGGCAGGATGGGGACGATCCGTGCGGCATGCCGGCGCGGTAATGCCTATCGGCATGGCCGGCGATCGGATGGCCGGCTAGAATGGTGCAACGGACGGGACGGAGCGGCATGCGGCGCGGACGTTGGATAGGGCTGGCCGCGATCCCACTCGTCGTGCTCGCGCTCCATTTTGCCTATTGGCGGTATCTGGGCGGCCAGCTTCGTGACGGCTTCGCCGCATGGGCGGACGCACAGCGCGCCGCGGGCTGGACGGTCAGCGCGGATGCGGGCGCCGTCGGCGGGTGGCCGCTCCACGCCACGCTGCCGCTCCGCAACGTGCGGATCGTGGGCGGCGGCGACCTGGTGCCGAAGGGCATCGCCTGGCAGAGCCCGGCCGTCACACTCGGCCTGTCGCTGCTCGACCCGCGCGAGCTCGCGCTGACCGCGACCGGCCGGCAATCCCTCACGATCGGCGGCGGGCCCGCGATGCCTGTGGACGCCGACCAGCTCGGGGCCACCCTTCCGCTCGGCACGGATGGCGCGCCCGTCGCGGTCGACCTGCTGGCGCGGCAGGTGACCGCCGGCGTGCTGCCGGCGCAGGGCGCGCGCGGCCAGCTCTCGGTGGGGCTGCTGCAGGCGCATCTCGGGCTGCAGCGGCACGACGGTGCGTTCCCCTACGCCATCTCGACGGAGGCGATCGCGCTTCCTACCGCCGTGCGATGGCCGCTGGGGGAACATGTCGCATCGGCCTCCACCGAGGGCACCGTCTCGGGCACATTCGGCACGTCGGGCAGCCGCGCCGAACGGGCGGCAGCCTGGCGGGACAGCGGCGGGTCGGTCGAGGTCAGCCGGTTCGCGCTCGGCTGGGGGCCGCTGGGCCTGTCCGCGACCGCGACGCTCGCGCTGGACGAGCAGCTCCAGCCGATGGGCGCCGGCACTGCGCGGCTGGTGGGATACGACGCGGCGCTGGATGCGCTGGCGGCGAACGGGGCGCTCAGCCGGTCCGCGGTGGTCGCGGCCAAGGCGGTGCTGTCGCTGCTGGCCCCGGCGCCGGGGGACGGGGAGCCGTCCGCGGTCGACGTCCCGTTGACGCTGCAGTATCGCACCCTGTCGATGCGACAAATCCCGTTGATCCGGTTGCCGGAACTCGACTGGACGGGTCCCTGATGCTATCTTCCGCTCATGACACGGATGACTCCCGATCGGCGAATTAGCGGCCCGGCTGCCTGAGCAGCCGGGGCATCTACCCGCTTCTTCTCTCGATCGTCGGAGTTCTTCCCATGGCCATGAGCCATCCGGGCGACAACGGTTCGCCCTTTACATCCGTTCGTTTCATGCTCGATGCCGATGCCGTTCCGGGTCTCCTGCCGCGATTGCTGCAGCCCTTCGCCAAGCGCGACCTGACGCCGGACCGCATGTGGTCGCACCGCACCGGCACTGCGATGCATGTCGAGATCGCGTGCGAGGCAATGCCGAACGAGGTGGTCCATCTCGTCGAGGGCAACCTGCTCGCCACGGTCGGCGTGCACAACGTGACGCTGATCCGCGCCCGCTGCCTGCGCCAGGTGGCGTAAGCCCCGAGCGCGGGGCGGAGCGGCCGGCGCGCTGCGACTGCGCGGGGACGACCGCGGGGCGGTGATGCGGGCCGGAACGCTTGGCGCGGTCGCGCCGATGCTGTTCTGATCCCGGCGGCATCGGCTTCGCCGTGCCCGCGCCGCACGGCCGGCCCGTCTCTCTGTCGCGGCGGCGCCTGAACGACCAGCATTTCCCGACACGGCATCTCTCCGGCGCGGCGGCCGAACGGGCTGACGACGGGGTTCGGTTCAGCCTGTCGACCCCAGCTCCGGCGGGGAGCTGGGGTCGGCCGGCGGGGCGGGGTCCGGGATGCCGGCCTTGCCGGTCGGGGCAGGGGTCTTGTCGGGGTAGCGGCACCACGTCGCGGCCACGCAACGCCAGCATTCCGGGCGGCGCGCCTTGCAGACATAGCGTCCGTGCAGGATCAGCCAGTGATGCGCGTCGCGGAGCAGGTCCCTGGGCACGCGCCGCACCAAGCCGTCCTCCACCGCGCGCGGCGTGGCACCAGGGGCGATGCCGGTGCGGTTGCCGAGACGGAACACGTGCGTGTCCACCGCCATGGTGGCCTCGCCGAAGGCGACGTTCAGCACGACGTTGGCGGTCTTGCGCCCGACGCCGGGGAGCTTCTCCAGCGCCTCCCGATCCGCCGGGACCGCGCCGCCGTGCTGGTCGAGCAGTGCCTGGGACAGCGCGACCACGTTGCGTGCCTTGCCCTGCCAGAGCCCGATCGAGCGGATATGGCGCGCGACCCCGTCCGCACCGATCCGGACCATGGCGTCCGGGGTGGCGGCCTCCTGGAACAGGGTGCGGGTGGCGCGGTTGACCGAGGCGTCGGTCGCCTGCGCCGACAGCACGACGGCGACGAGGAGCGTGTAGGGATCCGTGTAGTCCAGCTCGCTCTGCGGCGCGGGATTGGCCTGCGCGAGCGCCTGCAGGAAGCCCCGGACCTCCGCCAGCGTCATGGCGCGGGCGCGCCGGGGCTTCGCGGCACGTGGCGTGGGTTTGGCGGCGGCGGGCGGCGGGGTCTCTGCCGGGACGGGATCGCCGGGGGCGGGCTTGGCGCGGGGCATGTCAGGGTTGTCGCGCCGGCGCGGTCGATGGGCAACATGCCCGCGCCGGCGAGGGTCCCAGCGGTGCGTCCCCCTGCCGCATGGCAACGAAGTTCGCGTCCGTGCCCGCGCTCCGCGTGTCGCCTGCCCCTTGTCTTGTGGTCCCTTTGGACCGATCTTCCGGCCAGTTCCGGACCGCGGAGGTCCGCTTACATCCAGGTGGCATGATGTTCATCGAAACCGAAGGCACGCCCAATCCCGCGACCCTCAAGTTCCTGCCGGGACAGGAGGTGATGGGCCTGGGTACCGCAGACTTCGCGTCCGCCGGCAGCGCGGCCCGCAGCCCGCTGGCCAGCGCCCTGTTCGCCTTTCCGGGCGTCGCGCGCGTGTTCCTGGGCGGCGACTTCGTGGCCGTGACCAAGAGCGACGCGGTCGCCTGGACCACGCTGAAGCCGCAGATCCTCGGCGCGATCATGGACCATTTCGTGGCCGGCCGCCCGGTGATGGAGGCCGATGCCGACGACGACCTGTTCGACGAGGACGTGGATCCCGCCGACCAGGAGGTGGTGGACCAGATCAAGGAGCTGCTCGACACCCGCGTCCGCCCCGCGGTCGCCGGCGATGGCGGGGACATCGTCTTCCGCGGCTATCGCGACGGCATCGTGCGGCTGCACATGCAGGGCGCGTGCTCCGGCTGCCCGTCCTCGCGTGCGACGCTGAAGCACGGCATCGAGAACATGCTCCGTCACTACGTGCCCGAGGTCGTGTCGGTGGAGCAGGTCGAGTTCTGATCCCGCTGCCGGCCGGAACGGGTCGGCCTCGCGGGCGTCGGGATTCCATGCGTCCGCGGGACACGGGCCGGCCGTCGAGGGCTGGCACGCGAGTCGGGACCGAGGTTCCGTCTGGGACGGTCCGGCTGCCACAGTCCGGGCAGTCCGTTTGGGGCAGCCCACCTGTGGCAGTCCGTCTGCTGCAGTCCGTCTGGCGCGACGCGTTCGCACGAGGCACACTCCTGCGGCAGAGGCGCGGGCCGAGACACCGTGCCGCGGGAGGACACGTCCCTTCACTCGGGATAGGTTCAATCGTTCGCCGCCGGAGCGGCGAGGAAGGGACGGGGAGTATCACATGACCATCGACGCCGCAGGCCTCGACCTGCTGTTCCGCGAGGCGCGCACCCACAACAAGTGGTCGGATCGGCCGGTTTCCGACGAGACGCTGCAGGAACTCTACGACCTGATGAAGTTCGGCCCGACCTCGGCCAACAGCTCTCCCGCCCGGTTCGTCTTCGTGCGCAGCAAGGAAGGCAAGGAGAAGCTGGCGCCGGCCCTGTCGTCGGGCAACATGGAGAAGACGATGTCGGCGCCGGTCGTGGCGATCGTCGCGTATGACCCGAAGTTCTACGAGAAGCTGCCCAAGCTGTTCCCGCACAACCCGGACGCGACGTCCTGGTTCACCAGCAACGATGCGCTGGCCGCGACCACCGCGTTCCGCAACGGCACGCTGCAGGGCGCCTACCTGATCATCGCCGCGCGTGCCCTCGGCCTCGACACCGGCGCGATGTCCGGCTTCGACAATGCCAAGGTGGACGCGGCGTTCTTCGCCGACAACGGCTGGCGGTCCAACTTCCTGGTCAATCTGGGATATGGCGACCCGTCGGGCGTGTTCGGCCGCTCGCCCCGGCTCGACTTCGGCGAAGCCGCGGTCCTGGCCTGAGGACCGCGCCGCCCGCCGGCGGTCCGGTCGGGCGGCTTGGGCGACGCAGATGCACGTCCTCGGGATCGATGCGAGCCTCGGCACCGGCGCGGCCTGCTGGCTCCACGACGACCGTCTCGTCTTCCACCGCGCGGTCGGCTTGTCGCGCGGCCATCCGGCGGCATTGCCGGGGATCGTCGCGACCGTGCAGGCCGGGGCCGGCCTGCCGCTCGAGCGGCTGGACCTGATCGTGGTGGGCATCGGACCCGGCAGCTTCACCGGCCTGCGCAGCGCGATCGCCTTCGCCCGCGGCCTCGGCGCCGGGATCGGATGCCCCGTCGAGGGAGTCACCCAGGCCGAGGCCATGGCAGCCGCGATCGGCCCCGCCCTTGCGGGCCGTGCCTTATGGGTGGCGCTGGAGGGCAGGGGCGACTCGGTCCTGCTCGAGCGGGCGGGCGTGGCGGCGCGGGTGCCGCTCGATGCGCTGCCCCATCCCGGCGGCCCCGTCGCTGTGGCCGGGTCGGCCGCCATTCCCGTTGCCGCGCGGCTCGCCGCTGCGGGACACGACGTCAAGCTGCTGAGCCTGCCGGCGCCGCCGATCGAGGGCGTCGCGCGGGCCGGCCTGCTGCGCCACCGCGCAGGCGGTGCGTTCCGGCCGGTCGAGCCGCTCTATGCCGAACCGGCTGCGGCGCTACCGCCGCGGGGCGGTCTGCGGCCTGCCCCCGCGGCATGACCCGCGTCCCGCCGCCGCGCACGGACCCGGTGCCGGGGTTGCGCGCGGCGACGGCCCACGATGCCGAGGCGCTGGCCGAGATCCATGCGGCCGCGTTCGGGCCCGATGCCTGGTCGGAGGTCGTCTTCGCGGCCCAGTTCGCGATTCCTGGCGTGTTCGGCCTGCTGCACGCCGCGGACGGCCTGGTGCTCGCGCGCGTCGCGGCGGACGAGTCCGAGATCCTGACCCTGGGCGTGGTGCCGTCGGCGCGGGGAAGGGGGATCGGCGCCGACCTGCTGCGGCGGGCAGGCGAGATCGCGGCGGGGGCGGGCGCCACCTGCATGTACCTGGAGGTCGCGGTCGGCAACGCGGCCGCGCGCCGGCTCTATGCGCGGGCGGGGTTCGAGGAGGTGGGGCGGCGGCCCGGCTACTACTCCGACCAGCAGGATGCGCTGGTGCTGCGGGCGCCGCTCCCGCCGGAGCAGCGGAGCGAGACGGGTGCCGGGAGCCAGGGGCCCAGGAGGCGCCGCAAGAGCTGACCGGGGACGCGGAGCCATCCCCGGATCGACGGCGGGACGGTGGATCGTCGGCAGGCTGGTGATCGTCCGGGGCAGGGCGTGTGTACGACGGGGATGGAAGCGGTGGTACCGGTCCGCCCCGAGGAGCGGGGGGTCAGGTCCCGCGGCGGAGACGGAGCAGGACGGTTCCATCAGGTTCCGTCTCGACCCCCAGCACCTCATGGCCTTGCTCCTCGGCGGAACGGGGCACGTTGCGCACCGGCTCCTCACCCCGGAGCCGGACCAGGAGGATTTGGCCGGGAGTCATGGCGTCCAGAGCAAGTCGCGTCCGGACGAAGGTCATCGGGCAGACCTCCCCGGTAATGTCAATGGAACGGTCCACGGCTTGTGTCTCTACCACGATACTGTCCTGGTTCTTTACACTTAGGAAATCTATTGCCGAAGCGAAGCGGCCCAGCTATATGGCGCCTGCCGCCGCGTTCGAAAGGGCTTGTCATGGCCGATCATTCTTCTACCAGCAACGTGCTGGAACTGACCGCGCAGATTGTCTCTGCGCATGTGGCCCACAACACGGTGGCGCCTGATCTGCTGCCGTCCCTGATCCAGACGGTCTATGCCACGCTGTCCGGGGTGGGCCAAGAGCCGGCCGCACCCGAACGGGCCAGCCCGGCCGTGCCGATTCGGAAGTCCGTCTTCCCCGACTACATCGTCTGCCTGGAAGACGGGAAGAAGCTGAAGATGCTGAAGCGGCATCTCAAGACCGCCTACAACATGACCCCGGAGCAGTACCGGGAGAAGTGGGGCCTGCCGACCGACTACCCGATGGTGGCGCCGAACTACGCCGCCCACCGCTCCACGCTCGCCAAGCAGATCGGACTCGGCACCAAGCCGCGCGGCTGACCGCCGCCCGAGTCTGCGCGGCCGCACCGGGGTTGCCCGCCCCGGTTCCCGAGGGCGCGAGCGCTCCCATATTGCCCCGAGAGGGCAATTGTGCCCTCTATGGAGGGCCGGCTGGCGGCTCGGCGCGTGGCAAGGACACCGGATGGAATCTCGAATCGAGCGCCTGTGCGTGGAGCGTGGCCTGAAGATGACCGGCCAGCGGCGGGTCGTCGCGCGCGTGCTCTCCGAGGCGAGCGACCATCCGGACGTCGAGGAACTCTACCAGCGTGCCGTCGCTCTCGATTCGCGCATTTCGATCGCGACCGTCTACCGGACCGTGCGGCTGCTGGAGGAGAAAGGGATCCTCGAGCGGCGGGATTTCGGGGGCGGGCGCGCCCGCTACGAACCCACCGAACACGGGCGCCACTACCACCTGATCGACGTGGAAACCGGCAAGGTCCTGGAGTTCCAGGACCCCGACCATGAGGAGCTGATGCAGTCGATCGCCCGCCGGCTGGGGTTCAGCCTGGTGTCCGTGCGGCTCGAACTGTTCGGCCGCCGGCTCGAGGCGGCCCCCTACGAGACGTCGTCGTTCGAGGACGCCGACGAGGTGGATGAGGCGCCGTCCAGCCCTCCCGCCGAGGCGAAGCCGGCCAGCAAGAGCGTGGCGGGCCGGGTGCCGCGGTGACCGCGGAACCGTCTCTGATCCCCAGACAGGAGCGGCGGTTGCCCTTCTCCGAACTGCGTGCCGGCAATCTCGGCGTCCGGTTGGCCGCGTCCACCGGCGAGACCGATGCCGTCCAGGCGCTCCGCTACCGGGTGTTCTATGCCGAGATGGGCGCGCGCCCCTCGGCCGATGCCGCCGCGAGCGCGCGGGACCAGGACGCCTTCGACGCGGTGGCCGACCACCTGATCGTGGTGGATCACGCGATCGGCCCGGGCCCCGAGGGCATCGTCGCCACCTACCGCCTCCTACAGCGCGAGGCAGTGGCCACGCTCGGCCGGTTCTACTCCGCCAGCGAGTACGACATCAGCCGGATCGAGCAGTTCCCCGGACGGGTGCTCGAACTCGGGCGATCCTGCGTCGATGCGGGATACCGCAACCGCGCGGCGATGCAGCTTCTGTGGCGCGGCATCGCCGCCTACGTGTTCCATCATCAGATCGACCTGATGTTCGGCTGTGCCAGCCTGCCCGGCACCGATCCGGACGCGCTGGCGCTCGAGCTCTCGTACCTGCACTACAACCACCTCGCGCCGCCCGCGCTCTGCCCCCGCGCCCTGGCCACCCACTATGTCGACATGTGCCGGCTGCCGCCCGAGGCGGTCGATCCGCGCCGAGCGCTGGCGCAACTGCCGCCGCTGGTGAAGGGCTACCTGCGGCTGGGCGGCTTCATCGGAGACGGCGCGGTGGTGGACCACCAGTTCAACACGACCGACGTCGCCGTGGTGGTGAAGACGGACCTCGTGACGGACAAGTACTACCGGCACTATGAACGCCAGCTCCGCGACGCGCTCGAGTAACCGCCCCGGCCGCCGGCCCGTCCGTCTCCTCGCGCGCCTGCTCGCACCGGCCCGCACGGCCGCTGCCCGCCTCCGCACGCTGCGCGGCTGGCGCGCGGATGGGGTCGCCCTGCTGTTCGGCGTGCTCGCCGCCTTCGCGCTGCCGCCATATGGCGCGCTGCTGCTGCTGCTGCTCGCCTTCCCCGGGCTGATGGTGCTGCTCGACACGTCGCCGCGCGTGCTGGTCGCCGCGCGGCGCGGCTGGTGGTTCGGCTTCGGGCTGCACCTGGTCGGGCTGTACTGGATCACAGACGCGATCATGCTGGAGGCGGCGCGCTTCTGGTGGCTCGTGCCCCTGGCGGTGCCGGCGCTCGCCGCGGTGCTCGCGCTGTTCGTCGCGCTGGCGACGGGTGTTGCGCGACTGGCGCGACCGGGTTGGCGACGGACGCTGGCGCTGGCCGGCGCATGGGTGCTCGCCGACCTCGCGCGCCAGTTCGTCGCCACAGGCTTCCCCTGGAACCCGCTGGGCAGCGTGTGGGAACTGCCGGGCCACGCCGGCGACGTGATGATCCAGCCGGCGGCCTATGTCGGGGTCCATGGGCTGACGCTCGTGACCGTCCTGCTCGCCTGCGCCCCGCTGTTCGGGCGGATCGGGTGGGCGACGCTGGCCGGCGTGCTGGTGGCCTGGTTCGGCGTGGGCGCGCTGCGGCTTACCGGACCGGTGCCCTCGACCGGGGTGCCGGTGCAGGTCCTGCTGGTGCAGGGCAACGTGCCCCAGGGCGCGAAATGGGACATGGCGAAGCGGATCGAGATCTTCCGCCGCTACCTCCGCCTGACCGACGATGCGGTGCGGGCGCTGCCGGCCGCGACGCCAGCGGTAGTGGTGTGGCCCGAGACGGCGAGCCCGTTCCTGCTGGACGGCGACTCGGAAGCGCGGGAGGCGATCGAGTCCGCGGCCCATGGCGTGCCGGCCCTGGTCGGGGCGGTGAGGTTCGGCGCCGACGGCCGCCCGCGCAACACGCTGTTCGCCCTGAGCGACGGCGGCACGATCGTCGGGCGCTACGACAAATGGCATCTCGTTCCGTTCGGGGAGTTCCAACCGAGCTGGTTCCCGCTGGGCATTCAGGTGGTGCCGGGGGGTGGGTTCGCGGCGGGATCGGGCCCGACCGTCCTGCGGGTTCCCAGCCTGCCGCCGGCGGGTCCGCTGATCTGCTACGAGGCGATCTTCTCGGGGCAGGTCACCGGGCCGGCGGGTCGGCCGGACTGGCTGGTCAACATCACCAACGATGCGTGGTTCGGCGATTCGAGCGGCCCGCGCCAGCACCTGGCGGCGGCGCGGATGCGGGCGGTGGAGGAGGGGCTGCCGCTGATGCGCGCGGCGAACACCGGGATCAGCGCGGCGTTCGACGGGTTTGGGCGGGAACTGGCGCGGCTTCACATGAACGTGACAGGAGTGCTAACCGTTTCGCTGCCTCCACCGTTACCGGCGACGCTCTATTCCCGTGCCGGATTGTTCATTCCGCTGGGCCTGGCCGGCGTCCTGCTCGCGATTTCACTGGCCGGGCGGCGAGCTTCTCGCCGGGGTTGAGAGATTTTGATAATTTTCGCTGCATTCGTGCGAATTGTCTAATGTCACGAGACTAAGTCGCGAAAATTTAGGGCGCGGTTGACAATTGCCGGTTGTGACTTTAAGGGTTTACTAACGATGCAGCGCCTGCCCCCTGCAGGCACATGATTGCTCCAGGAGCCGCCTATGCTTGAAGAAGGGAAGGGGGACGCGCGAATGGCACGGGCCGAAGCCGTCGGCAGCGAGCGCGAGGGACGTCCCAGCCCGATCGACGTGCATGTCGGGTCCCGCATCCGCCTGCGCCGGACGCTGCTGGGTATGTCGCAGGAGCGGCTGGGGGAGGCATTGGGCCTCACCTTCCAGCAGGTGCAGAAATACGAGCGTGGCGTGAACCGGGTCGGGGCCTCCCGCCTGTTCGACCTGTCGCGCGTGCTGGACGTGCCGATCAGCTTCTTCTTCGACGACATGCCGGACAGCGTCGCGAGCACCTATGGCGGTCCCGCTGCCAAGCGGCCGACCGGCCATCTCGAATCGCCGGAGGGGTTCGCGGACGATTCGCTCAACCGGCGCGAAACGCTGGAGCTGGTGCGTGCCTACTACCGCATCACCGACCCGGCACTGCGCAAGCGCGTGTTCGAGCTGATCAAGTCGATGGGGCCGCCGGAAGCCTGAGTCTCCCCGGCGCCGGTGGAAGCTCCCGCGCCCCTCGCTGCAACTGCTTCGCATGACCGGGTCGGCGGCACGGATCGACCGCAACCGCCCCGGCTCCCGGCGGCACGGCCTCCTGCGGCACCAGCTTCCAAGGCGTTCAGCCGCCGAGGAAGCTGCGCACGAGGCTGCCGGCCACCAGTCGCCAGCCGTCCACCAGCACGAAAAAGATCAGCTTGAACGGCAGGGAAACGACGTTCGGCGGCAGCATCATCATGCCAAGGCTCATCAGCACGCTCGCCACGACCATGTCGATGACGAGGAACGGCAGGAAGAGCAGGAACCCCATCTCGAACCCCCGCCTGAGCTCGCCGACCACGAAGGCCGGGATGACCGCGCGCCACGGCGCGTCGGCGGGCGTCGTAACCGGCGGGAGCTGCGCCAGGTCGAGGAAGAAGCTCAGATCCGCAGGCCGCAGGTTGGCCACCATGAACCGGTGGAACGGCGCCGCCGCGAGGCGGAGCCCTTCGAGTTCGGTCACCTTGCCGTCGATCATCGGCTGCAGCCCGGCGGTCCAGGCCGCGTCCAGCGCCGGCTGCATGACGAACAGGGTCAGGAACAGCGCGAGGCCGACCAGCACGCTGTTCGGCGGCGTGCCCTGCGTGCTGAGCGCACTGCGCAGTAGCGACAGCACGATGACGATCCGGGTGAAGGCGGTCACCATCACCAGCAGGCTGGGCGCGAGCGAGAGCACGGTGACCAGCGCCGTGAGCTGGACGATCCGGCTGGTGGCGCCCGCATCGCCGGGCTGGCCTAGGTCGAGGCTGATGGATTGCGCATGCGCCGTTCCGGCCGGCAGCACGGCCAGCGCGATCAGCGCGACTGCCAGTGGGAAGGCGCGCAGACGGACGATGGTGGGCAATCGCCATGCGAGCGTGCACATCCAGCCGGACCCACGGATCGCCGGCAGCCGCCGCGGTCGGCCGTGTGCTCCGCTTGGCAGGGACGGGAACGAGCGGCTCATGACGGGGCATCTGCGTCGTGCGGGACGGGTGTCGGGGCTTCCTCCCGCCTAGCTGCCGCGATCTTGGAGGGCGCGCCCTCGGGGATGGCGCCCTCGGGGATTGCGCGCTCGGTCATGCCGCCCTCGGGGGTCCCGCCTGGGAGCCAGCCCACCACGACGTCCTGCGGGCCACCGGTCAGCAGCAGCACCCGCGCCGCTCCGCAGCGGACGACCGCGAGCCGGCGGCGGCCGTCGAGTGAAAGCGCCTCCTCCACGGCCAGCCGTTCGCCGCGGCCGCCCCGTCGGCCCGCGAACCCGCTGAAGCGTGCCAGCCGCTCAGCCAGCAGCACGAGCGCGATCACACCCGCCAGGGCGGCGATCGCCGGCAGCAGGGTCGCGAGGTCGACGGTCATGGAGATGCGGTGGGAAGGATGGCGGCGACTGCGTCCACTTGGTCGCGCAAGGCGCGGAGAACCGGCCGGACCGTCCGCCCGATTGCCGGCGGGAGGTCGAGCGTCTTGGCGCAGAGCAGCCCGACCTGGTCCTCGAGCCCGGAGAGCTCGATCCGGCGCCCTTGGTCGACCAGCCGGCGGGCGATCGCCAGCTCGTTTGCGAGGTATTCCAGGAGTGAGAGGACCTGTTCGAGCGGTTCGGCGCCATCCGGAGGGTTGGACATAGCCCCGTATGAAGCGAGCGACGGATGAACGTTTCCTCTCCGCCGTCGTTAAGCCGGCCTTCATCCTTTTGCGCGCATTGTGGCGCCGCCCGCTCTCGGGCCGATGCCGCAACCGGGTGTCCGCCATGGATCCGACCCGCATTCCCCTGTTCGAAACCGCGGCCCGCCGCCTGGAGTGGACGGAGCAGCGCCAGGGCGTGCTGGCCCGCAACATCGCCAACGTCGCCACCCCCGGCTACGAGCCGCGCGACATCCGTCCTTTCGCGGACACGCTGAAGCGCGCGACCGGCGTCACGCCGGTGCGGACGGCGGCCGGGCACATGCCCGGCCTGCTCGATCCCGATCCGGTCGTGAAGGACAGGCCGCGTGAGCGGGCCCCGGACGGCAATGCGGTGTCGTTGGACGCGCAACTGATCAAGGTGGCCGACACGGAGACCGCGCAGAACCTCGCGACCACCATCTACAAGCGGTACATGACCCTGTTCGGCATCGCGCTTGGGCGTGGAGGCCAGGGATGAGTGGCCCAGGCGTGCAGGAGGACGGATCATGGACCTGCTGAAGGCGCTCAACGTGTCGGCCAGCGGAATGGACGTGCAGACCACCCGGCTGCGCGTGATCGCGGAGAACCTGGCGAACCAGAGCACCACGGGGTCCACGCCCGGCGCTGACCCCTATCGTCGCAAGACCGTCAGTTTCGACTCACGCCTCGACCGCGCGCTGGGCATCGAGACGGTGCATGTGAAACGCATCGATCAGGACCGGTCCGACCTGCCGCAGCGCTACGACCCGACCAATCCGGCGGCCGATGCGCAGGGCTACGTCAAGCTGCCGAACGTCAACAGCTTCCTCGAGGTGATGGACATGCGGGAGGCCCAGCGGGCGTACAGCGCGAACCTCGCGATCCTGCAATCCACCCGCTCCATGCTGAGCCGCACGATCGAGATCCTGAAATGAGCCTGCCGCCGACGCTGCCGGTCGCGCCCGCCGCTGCGGCCGATGCCTATGCGCGGGTCGACCGCGGCGCGGCGGCGGACAGCGTGCCGGCCGGCGGCGGCTTCGGGGCTGCGTTGTCGCGGGCACTGGATGCCGCCGTGCGCACCGGCCACGAGGCCGATGCCCAGGCGATGCAGGCGTTGTCGGGGGGCGGCAACCTCACCGAGGTCGTGACCGCGCTGTCCCGCGCGGAGCTCACGCTGCAGACCGCGACTGCGGTGCGCGACCGGGTGGTGCAGGCCTACCAGGACATCATCAAGATGCCGATCTGAGCTCGGCGCCGCGATGGGGGAGAACGACGTCGCCGGCCTGCTCCGCACCATGCTCCTCGTCATCGCCAAGCTTGGCGGTCCATTGCTGGCGATCGCGCTCGTGGTCGGATTGCTGGTGTCGCTGGTGCAGGCGGTGACGCAGATCAACGAGGCCACGCTGTCCTTCGTTCCCAAGGTGGCGGCGCTCGGCGTCGCGCTGGTGCTGCTCGGTCCGTTCATGGCCGCGACGCTCTCCAACTTCGCGCTGCTGCTGTTCGACCGCATGGTGGCGATCGGCGGGGGCTGAGCGATGGACGGCGCGCTCTCGGATCTGCTGGCGAACGCCCTGGCGGGCAGCGGCGGGACGGTGTCGCCCGGCGGGGCTGAGTGATGGAAGGCGCGCTCTCCGACCTCGTGGTGAACGCCATGACGGGGGCCGGCGGGACGGCTCCGGCGGGCGGTGGGGAGGCATTGGCGCGCGCTGCCTGGGCCTTCGTCCTTGTGCTCGCACGCGTCGGGCCGGCAATGCTGCTGCTGCCGGGGGTCGCCGAACCGTTCGCGCCCGCGATGCTGCGGGCCGGCCTCGCGCTGGCGCTCGCAGTGCTGGTCTGCCCGATGCTGCAACCGGGGGTGCCGCCGCTGCCCGATGCGGGGCTCGCGGTCGCCTTCGCGGTCGCGGCGGAGGCGGCCACAGGCCTCTGGTTCGGCTGGCTCGCGCGGCTCTGGACGCAGGCCCTGGTGATGGCGGGGCAGGTGATCGCCTACCTTCTCGGCCTGTCCAGCGTGCTGCAGCCGGACGCGGCGCTCGGTCCGCAATCGACCGCATTCGCACGCATGTTCGAGCTGGCGGCGCCCGTGATCGTGCTGGGCACCGGGCTCTACGGCCTGCCGATCCGCGCGCTGCTCGCGCTCTACGACCTGGTGCCGCCCGGGCGGCTCCTGCCGCTCGCCGCCGGGGCGGAACGGAGCACCCAGGCAGTGGGCGCAAGTTTCGCGCTCGCCCTGCAGCTCGCCTCGCCGTTCGTCGTCGCAGCGATCGTGTGGCACGTGGCGATCGGGCTCGCGGCGCGGCTGGTCCCGCGGATGCAGGTGTATTTCGTCGCGATGCCGGGGCAGATCCTGGGCGGCCTGCTCCTCCTGTCCGTCGCGATGGGCGCGCTGCTGGGCGCCTGGCGGGGAGCGCTGGTCACCGGCTGGGCGACGACGTTCGGCGTGGGCTGAGCGGTGGCGGAGGAGGACGGCGCCAGTCCGGGCGAGAAGACCGAACCCGCCACGCAACGGCGGCGCCAGCGGGCACGGGAGGCCGGGCAGGTCGCGATCTCCCGCGAGCTCGCGAGCTTCGCCGGACTCGCGGCTGGCATCGGCGTGCTGCTGGCGGCGGGCGGGCCGCTGGCGAAGGGGCTGGCCGTGCGGCTTTCGGTGTTCCTCGCGCAGGCGGATTCGGCTTCGCTCGCCGGCTCCCTCGGGCTGCAGCGGGCCGGGGTCGCTGCCTTGCTCGCGGTCGCGCCGCTCGTGTTGCTGGTGCTGGTCGCCGGGGCGGGCGCGGTGCTGGGGCAGAGCGGCTTCCTGGTCAGCGGCGCCTTGCTGAAGCCCGACCTCACGCGGCTCGATCCGCGGAAGGGCCTGCGGCGGCTGTTCGC
>MKTV01000071.1:99346-105718 GCA_001898425.1 Rhodospirillales bacterium 69-11 | reverse complement strand
CGGGCGCGGTCGAACGGCTCATCCTGTTCGCCTTCGACGGCCCGCAACATCTTCCGCTTCATCTGCTCCCGCTGCTGGGCGGGGTCGCATGGGTGATCCTGGGCATGCAGGCTGCGATCGCCGGCGTGGACCTGCTGTTCGTGCATCGGCGGTTTAGCCGGCGGCTGCGCATGAGCCGGGAGGATATCCGTCAGGAGCTGAAGGAGACGGATGGCGACCCGGCGATCAAGGGCCGCATCCGACAGATCCGGATGCAGCGGGCGCGGCGACGGATCCGCGCGGCGGTGGCGAAGGCGACGGTGGTGGTGACCAACCCGACGCACTACGCGGTGGCGCTCGCCTATGACCGCGGAACGAGCGCCGCGCCGCGTGTCGTCGCCAAAGGGACCGACCTGATGGCCGCCCGTATCCGGGAGATCGCCGAGGAGCACCGCGTCCCAATCGTCGCCAATCCGCCGCTCGCGCGCGCGCTGTTCCGGGTGGAGCTGGACCGGGAAATCCAGCCGGAGCACTACCAGGCAGTGGCCGAACTGATCGCCTATGTCTGGAGCCTGCGGCAGGGGAGCCTGCGGCAGGGGAGCCTGCGGCAGGGGAGCCGGCCGGCGGGGGCGTGAGAGCCGCCCCTTGCTCACCGGCGGTCGACCGCTCCCGGCGTCAGGGGGGCTGGGCCGACTCGGGGCTGCCGGCGCACTCTCGGATTGTCCGTCTGGTCCCGACAGGGCGTCCTTGCGCCCCTGCCAAAACGGGAACATATTGGAAACATCGATCCGGCTGCATGTCGGGCTTGCGTGTGTCGGGCCAGCCGTTGCAATTTACGCGCGAATTGTGTCGTAGCGTTCATGTCTTCCGGTTGTGGCGTGCCGGCGAGCAGAGGCGAGAGAGGCAGAGATGGAAAAGAACAAGGCGCTCGACGCGGCAATGGCCCAGATCGAACGGGCGTTCGGCAAGGGCTCCATCATGCGCATGGGCCAGCGGCCTGGCGACGAGCAGATCGAGGTCATCCCGTCGGGCTCCCTCGGCCTCGACCTCGCGCTGGGCATCGGCGGCCTGCCGCGCGGGCGCATCATCGAGATCTACGGGCCGGAAAGCTCCGGCAAGACCACCCTTGCGCTGCATGCGATTGCCGAGGCGCAGCGCCGCGGCGGCACCTGCGCCTTCGTCGACGCGGAGCATGCGCTGGATCCCGTCTATGCGCGCAAGCTGGGCGTCGACGTCGACAACCTGCTGATCAGCCAGCCGGATGCCGGCGAGCAGGCGCTCGAGATCGCGGATACGCTGGTGCGGTCGGGCGCGATCGACGTGCTGGTGGTGGACAGTGTCGCCGCGCTGGTGCCGCGCGCCGAACTCGAAGGCGAGATGGGCGACAGCCACATGGGCCTGCATGCGCGGCTCATGAGTCAGGCGCTGCGCAAGATCACCGGCAGCGTCTCCCGCAGCAAGTGCATGCTGATCTTCCTCAACCAGATCCGCATGAAGATCGGCGTCATGTTCGGCAACCCGGAGACCACGACGGGCGGCAACGCGCTGAAGTTCTATGCCTCGATCCGCATGGAGATCCGCCGCATCGGCCAGATCAAGGAGCGGGACGAGGTCGTGGGCAACCAGACCCGCGTGAAGGTGGTGAAGAACAAGCTGGCGCCGCCGTTCCGGCAGGTCGAGTTCGACATCATGTATGGCGAGGGCATCAGCAAAGTTGGTGAGTTGCTCGACCTCGGCGTGAAAGCCAGCGTGGTCGAGAAGTCGGGCGCCTGGTTCAGCTACGACAGCCAGCGCATCGGCCAGGGGCGGGAGAACGCCAAGCAGTTCCTGCGCGACCGGCCGGAGATCGCCAACGCGATCGAGGCGAAGGTGCGCGACCAGTCGGGCGTCGTCGCCAATGCGATGATGGCGACCGCCGAGGAAGACGAGGCGGAAGCCGCCGAATAGCGGGGTCCCGGCCGCATGGCCGGGTGAGCACGGCGCGGGCGAGATTGGCGCCGGATCGGCCTTGTGCCGGCGGGCGCCCCCTCCCGTGACATCGGGCGTGCGGTAGGCTACTGGCATGCCTTCCGTTTCCAGCCCTCCGGACCCAGATCGTTCTCCATGACCAGCAGCAACGACATCCGCGCGACGTTCCTCGACTTCTTCGCCCGCAACGGGCACCAGGTCGTGGAGAGCTCGCCTCTCGTGCCGCGGAACGATCCGACCCTGATGTTCGCGAACTCCGGCATGGTGCAGTTCAAGAACGTCTTCACCGGCCAGGAACGCCGCCCGTACGTGCGTGCCACCACCGCGCAGAAATGCGTGCGCGCCGGCGGCAAGCACAACGACCTCGACAACGTCGGGTACACGGCGCGGCACCACACCTTCTTCGAGATGCTGGGGAACTTCAGCTTCGGCGACTACTTCAAGGAGTCCGCCATCCCCTATGCGTGGGAGCTGGTGACCCGCGATTACGGCCTGCCGAAGGAGAAGCTGCTCGTCACCGTCTTCTCCGAGGACGAGGATGCCGCGGCGATCTGGAAGAAGGTCGCCGGCCTGCCGGACGAGCGGATCATCCGCATCCCCACCTCGGACAATTTCTGGCGCATGGGCGACACCGGCCCCTGCGGCCCCTGCAGCGAGATCTTCTACGATCACGGGCCGCACATCCCGGGCGGGCCGCCCGGTAGCCCCGATGAGGACGGCGACCGCTTCATCGAGATCTGGAACCTCGTGTTCATGCAGTACGAGGAAGGCCCGCCCGGCACCCGCGTGCCGCTGCCGCGCCCCTCGATCGACACCGGCATGGGGCTCGAGCGGATCGCGGCGATCCTGCAGGGCAAGCACGACAACTACGACATCGACACGTTCCGCGCCCTGATCCTGGCCAGCGCCGAGGCCACCGGCCAGGCGCCGGACGGCCCGTTCCGCACCAGCCACCGGGTCGTCGCCGACCATCTGCGCAGCTCCGCCTTCCTGATCGCCGACGGCGTGCTGCCCTCCAACGAAGGCCGCGGCTACGTGTTGCGCCGGATCATGCGCCGCGCCATGCGCCACGCCACGATGATGGGCGCGCGCGAGCCGCTGATGTACCGGCTCGTGCCCGCGCTGGTCCGCCAGATGGGCGCCGCCTATCCCGAACTGGTCCGCGCGGAGAAGCTGATCGTCGAGACGCTGCTGCTGGAGGAGACGCGCTTCAAGCAGATGCTCGAGCGCGGCCTGCATCTGCTGTCGGAGGAAACCGAACGCCTCGGCGACAAGCAGCCGCTCCCCGGCGACGTCGCTTTCCGCCTCTACGATACCTACGGCTTCCCGCTCGACCTGACGCAGGACGCGCTGCGCGAGCAGGGCAGGGCGGTCGATCTCGACGGCTTCGACGCCGCGATGGCCGAACAGCGCGCCCGCGCCCGCGCCGCCTGGGCCGGCACCGGCGAGGCCGCGACCGAACGCGTCTGGTTCGAGCTGAAGGAGCAGGTGGGCGCCACCGAGTTCCTGGGCTATGCGACGGAGCGTGCCGAGGGCGAGATCCTCGCCCTGGTCGTGGCCGGCCAGCCCGCAACCGAAGCCAGCGCCGGGTCGGAGGTCGCCGTCGTCCTCAACCAGACCCCGTTCTATGGCGAGAGCGGTGGTCAGGTGGGCGACACCGGCGTCATCAGCGGCCCGGACGGGCTGCGCATCGTCGTCACCGACACGCAGAAGAAGCTTGCCGATCTGTTCGTGCATCTCGGCCGCGTCGAGAGCGGCACCGCGCGCGTCGGCACCGCCGTGGTGGCCGAGGTCGACCACGCCCGCCGCAGCGCGATCCGTGCACACCACTCGGCGACCCACCTGCTGCACGAGGCGCTGCGCCGCACCCTCGGCACGCACGTGACCCAGAAGGGCAGCCTGAACGCCCCCGACCGGCTGCGCTTCGACATCAGCCAGCCGCGGCCGATCACCGGCGAGGAACTCGCAACGGTCGAAGCCGAGGTGAACGCCCGCATCCGCGAGAACTCCGAGGTCGTCACCCGGCTGATGACCCCCGACGCTGCCGTCGACCTCGGCGCCATGGCGCTGTTCGGCGAGAAATACGGAGAGGAGGTGCGCGTCGTCTCCATGGGCGAGCCCGACGGCAACAAGGCCGCCTGGTCGATCGAGCTCTGCGGCGGCACGCATGTCCGGCGCACCGGCGACATCGGCTACTTCCGCATCCTGGCGGAATCGGCCGTCGCCGCCGGCGTGCGCCGTATCGAGGCGGTGACCGGCGCCGCGGCCGAGGCGGTCGTGAGCGACACGCAGAAGCGCCTGAACGAGATCGCCGGCGCCCTGCGCGTCCCGGCCTCCGACGCGGCGGAGCGGATCGGCGCGCTGCTCGAGGACCGCCGCAAGCTCGAGCGCCAGGTGGCGGAGCTGCAGAAGAAGCTCGCGACCGGTGGCGGCGGGGCGGAGATCGAGGACGTGGGTGGGATCAAGCTCAGCGCCCGCAACCTGGGCGAGGTGTCGCCCCGCGACCTCAAGGGCCTCGCCGACGCCATCGGCAAGCAGATCGAATCCGGCGTGGTCGCGTTGGTCTCCACCGCCGACGGCAAGGCGAGCATCGTCGTCGGCGTCTCGCCCGACCTCACGGGCCGGATCAGTGCCGTCGACCTGGTGCGCGCCGCCGCGGCGGCGGTGGGCGGGAAGGGCGGGGGCGGACGCCCGGACCTCGCACAGGCCGGCGGACCCGATGCGGCGCAGGCGGACGCGGCGCTCGCCGCCATCCGCGTCGCGCTGCAGGCCCCGCGGGCGGGCTAGGCCGGAACGCCGGCCTTGCCATCCAGGAACGCGGCCGCGCCCCGCGATCGGTCCCGGCCAACCGCGCCTCTCGATCGGTCCCGACCGTTCGGGCCCCGACGCGCGGGTAGCCCGCGATGAGCAGTCCGCGCGAGACACTCGACCTCGGCTGGGACGAGGTCCACCGGGATGCCGAGACGCTGGCGCGGCTGCCGGCGTTGCAGCGGCCGTGGACCGGTATCCTGGCTGCCGCGCGGGGCGGCCTGATCCCCGCCGCCCTCCTCGGCCACGCGCTGGGCGTCCGGCGGATAGAGGTCGTTTCTGTCTCCACCTACGCCGACCGGACGGCGCAGGAGCCGCGCATCCTCGGCCGCCCGAATCTCGAGCTGGACGGCGACGGGTGGCTGCTGGTGGACGACTTGGTCGACAGCGGCGTCACGGTCCGCACGATCCGCGCGCTCTTTCCGGCCGTGACCGTGGCCGTGCTCTATGCCAAGCCGGCGGGGGAGGACCTCGCGCACGCCTTCGTCCGCCGCGTGAAGCAGGACACCTGGATCGTCTTCCCCTGGGAACGCACCGAACGCGCCGGTGCATCCGCCGGACCGGCGGCGGAGGGACTCTCGCCCGCATCGCACGACCCGCCATCCTCGACGCACGTCCCGCCACCGCGACGGGACCCGGCCTCCGCATGATCCGCCTGCCGCCCGGCGCCTCGGTCCGCACCGAACTGCTTGCGGGCCTGACCACCTGGCTCACGATGGTCTACATCGTCGTAGTCAATCCCGGCATCCTCGCCGAAGCCGGCATGGACCATGGCGCCACCTTCGTCGCCACCTGCCTCGCCGCCGCGATCGGGTCGGCGATGATGGGCGGGCTGGCCAACCTGCCGCTGGCGCTCGCGCCCGGCATGGGCCTCAACGCCTATTTCACCTTCGCCGTCGTCAAGGGCATGGGCGTGTCCTGGCAGGTGGCGCTGGGCGCGGTGTTCCTCTCCGGCCTGCTGTTCCTGGCGGTCAGCCTGCTGCGGCTGCGGGAGTGGCTGATCAACGCCGTCCCCCGCTCCCTCAAGCTCGCGATCGGCGCCGGGATCGGACTGTTCCTCGGCTTCATCGGGCTCAAGGACATGGGCCTCGTGGTCGCGGATCCGGCGACGTTCGTCACGCTGGGCCGGCTGGACACGCCGGCGATCCTGCTCTCTTCGCTGGGGTTCCTGGCGATGGCCGGCCTCGCCGCGCGCGGTGTGAAAGCGGCCGTGCTGATCGGCATCCTGCTGACCGCGGCGCTGGGCGTGCCGTTCGGCCTCACGGAGTTCCACGGTGTCGTCTCGATGCCGCCGGCGCTGAGCCCGACGCTGCTGCAGCTCGACATCCCCGGGGCGCTGAAGCTGGGCGTACCGGTGATCGTTCTGACCTTTTTCCTGGTGGACGTCCTCGACAATGCGGGCACGCTGATCGCGACCACGCAGCGTGCGGGGCTGCTCGACGCGCAGGGCCGGGTGCCGCGGCTGCGGGAGGCGCTGCTCGCCGACAGCGGCGGCGCACTGATCGGTGCGCTCCTCGGCACCTCCACGACGACGAGCTACATCGAGAGCGCGGCCGGCATCGAGGCGGGCGGGCGCACCGGCCTGACCGCGCTGGTCGTCGCGCTGCTGTTCCTGCT
>MKTV01000071.1:56115-99221 GCA_001898425.1 Rhodospirillales bacterium 69-11 | reverse complement strand
ACGTGCCTGCGGTGGTCCTGGTCCTGGGCATGGTGCTCAGCTTCTCGATCGCGACCGGCATCGGCCTCGGCTTCATCGCCTTCGCCGCGATCAAAACGGTGGCCGGCCGCCCGCGGGAGGTGAGCGGGGCGGTGTGGGTGATCGCCGTGCTCTCCATCCTGAAGTTCGGCTGGGGCTGAAGCGTCGCGCCGTCCGCGCGTCAGAAGGCCCAGTTGAGGGACAGGGTGATCATCTGCGAGCTGAGATTGGCGGTGTAGGTGCCGATCAGCGTTCCGCTGGTCGCGTACGTGCCGTTCCCGGGGTTGTTGAAGGGCGACTGGACACGCGTGTTCACGGAACCCGTGTTCGAATAGATGTAGTTCACGTCCAGGAAGAGATGCGGGTTGAAGAAGTACATCATGCCGGCCGTCGCGGCGGCGCCGATGGTCCAGCTCGTGTTCGACACGGTCTGCGGGGCGCCGCTGATGTCGACGAGGTGCCCGTTGATGGTGGCGTAGCCCACCACGCCGTCGAGTTCCGAATGCTTCTGGGACAGCGATGCGCCGCCGCCGCCGTACAGCATCAGGTTGCCGAACTGGCGTCCGACGAAGGCCAGCATGAGAAGCTGGTTCTGCAGCGACACCTTGTACGAGTTGGTGACGGAGTAGCCCGTGAAACTCGTAACGTTCGGCGCCGAGGAGGAGCCGTATTGCGGAATGATCAGGTTGTCGACCGAGGATTCCGCACCGACATAGTTGTAGGAGAGCTTGGCGCCCAGGAACCAGTCGGTCTCTGGCAGACGATGGAAATACCCAACCTGAACCTGCGGAATCGCCGCCGTCTTGCTCGGGAAGGAGCTGACGACCGGCGGGCCGTCGGCCTCCCCGGTCGCGGCGAGGGCGCCGTTCAGGTACACGTTGGCCAGGCCCTTGTTGTAGACCGACTGGTTGCCGAAGTTCACGAACGACGCCCCGAGGCCGACGCCGCCGAAGAAGCCGGATTGCGGGATGACCGACGGCGCGTGATCGGACGTTTGGGCCCATGCCGCGGTCGGTGCAGCACTCGCGAGCAGCCCGGCGATCAGCTGCGCGGCCCTGTGGTGCGGACGGGCCATGCGACGGCTGGTTCGCGCCGCTTCGACCGGTTTCTCGCCGTCTGATGCCACCGCGCCCTCCCGGCGGGCGCAACGAGGGCCCGCGATCATGATTGGGCCGGAATATATCGGAGCGTTACACAACCGCAAGTGGAATTCGCGCGGATGTGGTCCGGGTGTCGTGCGGTTGGGCTCGTCGTGGACGGCCGGCCCTGCGCCGGGCGTCACGCAACGCGGACGCCCGTGGGTCTCCGATCGGACGCGCCGTCGGGGACGCGGAGGATCCGCGTCGCGCGATGTTGGCGTCGTGTGGGCGGTCAGCGCCCGATGTAGTCCATTCGTCCCCCGTCCACCGCCAGCACCTGTGCGGTGACCCAGCCCGATTCCGGGGACGCGAAGAATGCGACCGCGTTGGCGATGTCCTCGGGCGTACCGATGCGTCCGACCATCGAACGTTCGCCCATCCGCTTCGCGACCTCCTGCCACTCGGCATCGGTCTGGCCGCGGCGGGCCATGTCCGTCTGCACGAAACCGGGGGCCACCGCGTTGACGGTGATGCCGAACGGTCCGAGCTCCATCGCGAAGCGCAGGGTGAGTATCTGCAGTTCCGCCTTGGTCGCGGCGTAGAAGGCGTTGCCGGGCAGCGCGGTGCCGATCGCGGCGATCGACGTCACGTTCACGATGCGCCCTTCGCGCATGCGCCGCATCCCGCCCATCACCGCGCGAATCGTGTGGATCGCGCCGTCGACGTTGACCTGGCGCATGCGCATCAGCGCTTCGTCGTTATAGGTCTCGAGCGTTGCCTTGTGCGAGATGCCCGCATTGTTCACGAGGATCGACACCGGCCCGAATTCCGAGGCGATGCGATCGACCATACCCTCGACCGCGGCGTCGTCCGAGACGTCGGCCGGCTCTGCGATCGCCCGCCCGCCATTGGCGCGGATATCCGCGACGAGCGACTCGGCGGCATCCGCACGACTCTCGTAATTGATGCAGACTGCCGCCCCCTCACGGGCCAGGCGGCGCGCGATCGCACGCCCAATTCCGCGCCCGCCGCCCGTCACCAGCGCCACTTGCTCGCGCCATCCCATCCGTGTCCGTCTCCGCCTCGAACTGCCCCAGGGCATCCTAGCTGAGCGGGATATGCATAGGGGTCACAGAGCCGACACCGTGACCGCCGATCACGCGGCGCGAACGGGCGGTTGACGCAGGTCAAAGCCGGTTCCAGGAACGATCTGTTACGTCTGAGCGACTCTGAGAGGTTTGGCGACCATGAATCCGAAACCGGTCCGGCTGGAGCGCGCCGGCGACATCGCGCTGATTCTGATCGACAGCCCGCCGGTGAACGCGCTGTCCGAGCCGGTTTGTGCAGGCCTGTTGGAGGCCATTGGTGATTTCACGGCAGACCCCGCTTTGCGTGCGGCGGTCATCGCGTGCGAGGGCCGCACCTTCGTGGCGGGCGCGGATATCCGTGAATTCGATACGCCCTCCCGTGCCGAACACCCGCTGAACGTGGCGCTTCGTGCGCTGGACGCGAGCCGCAAGCCCGTGGTCGCGGCGATCCATGGCACGGCGCTGGGCGGCGGGTTCGAGCTCGCGCTCGCCTGCCATGCGCGGGTCATCGCGCCCGACGGGTTCGTGGGCCTGCCCGAGGTGCGGATCGGCGTCATCCCCGGCGGCGGCGGGACGCAGCGCCTGCCGCGGCTGGTGGGGCCGCTCGTCGCGCTCGACATGATCACGAGCGGCCGGCACGTCGGCGCGGACGAGGCGATGGCGCTGGGCCTCGTGGAGGAGGTCGCGACCGACCTGCGCAAGGCGGCGATCGGGCGGGCGAAGCAGCTCGCCGCGGCGGGGCTGACGCCGCGTGTCGCCGACCGGAACGTGCCCGCCTGCGACCGGGGCGCCTGGGAAGCGGCGGTCGCCCAGGTGAAGCGCCGCGCGCGTGGGGCGCTTGCGCCGCTGCATGCGGTGAAGGCGATCGAGGCCGCGCTGACGGAACCCATGGCCGACGGCCTGGCGCGCGAGCACGCGCTGTTCGTGGACCTGCGGAACGGCGCGCAGTCGAGGGCGCTGCGCCACCTGTTCCATGCCGAACGCGTGGCGGCGCGGCTGCCGTCGGGCGTGACCGGCTGGCCGGTGCGCCATGTCGGCGTGGTTGGCGGCGGCACGATGGGGTCGGGAATCGCGATCGCTCTCGCCGATGCCGGGTTCGACGTCACGATCGCGGAACTGAACGCCGCCGCGGCCGAAGCCGCCGAACGCCGGGTACGTGCGGTCTATGAACGGCAGCTGCGCGGCGCGCGCCTGTCCGAACTGATGTATCGGGAGCGGACGGGCCGGATCCGCTACGCGCACGACCTTCACGCGCTGCGCGACGCCGACCTCGTGATCGAGGCGGTGATCGAGGACATGGAGACGAAGAAGTCCGTGTTCCGCGCGCTCTCGGGGATCGTCCGGCGCGACGCGGTGCTGGCGAGCAACACGTCCTACCTGGATGTGGACGAGCTCGCCGACGTCGTGGACGCCCCCGAACGGGTGGTCGGGCTGCACTTCTTCAGCCCGGCGCACGTCATGCGGCTGCTCGAGGTGGTGAAGACCCGGCGCACCTGGCCCGAGGTCCTGGCGACGGCGTTGGGCCTCGCGCGCCGGTTGCGCAAGGTCGCGGTCGTGGCCGGCGTGTGCGATGGTTTCATCGGCAACCGGCTGCTCGCGAAGTGGCGGGCGCAGGCGGAATATGCGCTCGAGGACGGTGCGACCGTGGCCGAGGTGGATGCCGCGCTGGAATCCTACGGCATGGCGATGGGGATCTTCGCGGTGTTCGACCTCGCGGGGCTCGACGTCGACTGGTACATGCGCAAGCGCCGTGCGCTGACCTCCGACAAGCGGGAGCGGGTGGTGCCGGTCTTCGACCAGATCTGCGCGCAGGGTCGCTTCGGGCAGAAGACCGGGCGCGGCTTCTACATCCATCGGGACGGCAAGCGCGAGGTGGATCCCGAGGTGACGGCGCTGGTGGAAGCCGCCTCCGCTGCGCGCGGGATCACGCGGCGGCCAGTGCCGGCGGAGGAGATCCAGCGGCGCGTGCATGCGGCGATGGTGAACGAGGGCGCGCGGGCGTTGGCCGAAGGAATCGCGGCGCGGCCGTCCGACATCGACCTCGTGCTGGTGCATGGCTACGGCTACCCGGCCTGGCGTGGCGGCCCGATGCACGAGGCGGATGCGATCGGCATCCCGGAGATGCTGAAGCGCGTGGAGGCGCTGCATGCGGCGTCCGG
This sequence comes from Rhodospirillales bacterium 69-11, assembly GCA_001898425.1. Lineage (GTDB taxonomy): Bacteria > Pseudomonadota > Alphaproteobacteria > Acetobacterales > Acetobacteraceae > Rhodopila. The sequence continues at coordinate 94,877 of MKTV01000071.1, read as the reverse complement.
CGCGGGCTGGGAGCCGGCGCCGCTGCTGCGCGAGATGGCCGCGGCCGGACGGAGGTTCGCCGACCTCGATCGGTGAACGCCGGACGGGACGGGCACGAGCCCTCGGGCGTGAGCGTCATGCGCATGGCTTGTGGCGGAGCGTGCCGCGCGGCGTAGGCGGCGGCGGTTTCACCGATGCCGTCGAGCGGAGCGGCGCGGGCCGAGCGTGCGCCGCCGCCCGCTCGCGCCGTCCCGACCGCCCTTGTTCCATCGCTGCCGAGCCTGCTACGGATGGGCTGGTAACGATAAGCCGTGATCCACGGGTCGCGGCGAAGGTGAGGAAATGCCGCAAGTCACTCGACGTCAGTCCCTGCTTCTGGGTGCCGCCGCGCTGGCCGCCCCCACCATCCCGCTGATCGGCGCGCGTGCGGCCGATCTCGACGTGCCGACCGAGAACGCCACGCCGCCGAACTTCAAGCCGGAATCCGGCGCCACGCTGCGCGTGCTGCGCCCCGCCAAGTTCGTCGAGCCGGACGAGGTGCTGTTCCGCGCGAACACCAAGAAATTCACCGACCAGACCGGCATCGACGTGCGCGTCGATTTCGTGAGCTGGGAGGATCTGCGGCCGCAGACCGCGGTGGCCGGCAACACCGGCGCAGGCCCCGACATCATCATCGGTTTCGGCTCCGACCCGCAGATCTATGCCGACAAGCTCGTGCCGGTCACCGATCTCGCCGAGTATCTCGGCGCGAAATACGGCGGCTGGTACGAACTCGGCAGCCTCTACGGCCGCAAATGGGGCACCAAGGAGTGGCTCGGCATCCCGATGGGCGGGTCAGGCGGCGCGTCGGTCTATCGCAGCTCGTGGCTGAAGGAAGTGGGCTACGACAAGATCCCGAACGACCTGCCGGGCTTCCTCGACATGGCGAAGAAGCTCAAGGCCGCGAACCATCCGGTGGGCTTCGCCCTGGGCCATGCGGTGGGTGACGGCAACGGGTTCGCGAACTGGCTGCTGTGGTCGCACGGTGCGGCGCTGACGGACGAGAAGGGCAAGGTCTCGCTCGATTCGAAGGAGACGATCGAGGCGCTGAAATATGCCCGCGAGCTGTATCCGCAGATGATCCAGGGCACGCTGAGCTGGGGCGATCCGTCGAACAACAAGGCCTTCGTCTCGGGCGACATCAGCCTGACGTTCAACGGCGTGTCGATCTACTTCGCCTGCAAGAACTCGCAGGATCCGAAGCTGCAGGCGATTGCGGCGGACATCAACCACCAGCTTCCGCCGTTCGGGGTGGCGAAGCGCCAGCCGCAATCGGCGCTGGTCGTGAACGCGATGGTGTTCAAGCACACGAAGTATCCGAATGCGGCGAAGGAGTACCTGCGCTTCATGATGGAGGCGCCGCAGTATGGGCCATGGCTGGCCGGCTGCCTGGGCTACTGGTCGAATTCGCTGAAGAACTACGCCAAGATGGCGTTCTGGGATTCCGACCCGAAGCTGAAGCCGTATATCGGCTCGATGGACACGCCGTACTACGATGGCTATCGCGGGCCGATCACCGCCGCGACCTCGGCGGTGGCGGCGAACTACACGCTGGTCGACATGTTCGCGTCCGTCGCCTCCGGGAACGCGTCGCCGGAATCGGCGGTGAAGCAGGCGGCGCGGCAGGCGGCTCGCTATCTGAAGGGCTGATCGGGACCGCACCGCTCGATCCGGGGACGGCGGTGCGGGCTGCGTCTTCCGACGTTCCGGCCGGCCCTTGTTGCGGGCCATGCGTTCCACGTCGTGCCGGCCGTGCCCGCCGTCAGGGTGCCGTCGTGGATGGCCGGGACGAGCCTGGCCATGACGGTGGAGCAGGGTGCCGCCGTCGATGGCCGGGACACGCCCGGTCGTGACGATGGGGCAGGGGGCCGCGACGACGACCGGGACAAGCCCGGCCACGACGTCCGGCGGTCGTCCGGCCGTGCTGACGGACCGGCGCGAGTAGAAGAGGGACCGGCATGGTCCCGAGGGAGGAGTCATGGACGCGACAGTCGATACCCGGCTGAGATTCGTGCCGCAGCGGCGCGAGACATGGCTCGCGCGATTGTTCGATTCCAAAGCGTTCCTGGTCACGCTCTGCATGCTGCCGACGGCCGGCCTGCTGATCGTGTTCCTGACCTATCCGCTGGGCCTCGGACTCTGGCTGTCGCTCACGGACACCACGATCGGCCAGCGCGGCTCGTATATCGGGCTCGAGAACTTCCAGTCGCTGATGGACGACCCGGTGTTCTGGAACGCCGTGTGGTACACCGTCTTCTACACCGCCGTCGCAACGGCCGGGAAATTCCTGCTGGGCCTGTGGCTGGCGCTGCTGCTGAACCACCACATCCCGCTGAAAGCGTTCCTCCGTGCCATCGTGCTGCTGCCCTGGATCGTGCCCACGGTGCTGTCGGCGATCGCCTGGTGGTGGATCTACGACCCGCAATTCTCGATCATCTCCTACGTCGTGGTGGACGTGCTCCATCTGCGCGACCACTACTTCGACTTCCTGGGCAGCCCGTGGCCCGCACGCTGGTCGCTGATCGTCGCCAACATCTGGCGCGGCATCCCGTTCGTCGCGATCACCCTGCTGGCCGGCCTGCAGACCATCTCGCCGTCCCTCTATGAGGCCGCGCTGCTCGATGGCGCCTCGAGCTGGCAGAAGTTCCGCCGCATCACCGTGCCGCTGCTGATGCCGATCCTGTCGGTCGCGCTCACCCTCTCGGTGCTGTTCACCTTCTCGGACTTCCAGCTCGTCTACGCGATCACGCGCGGCGGTCCGTTCAACTCGACCCACCTGATGGCGACGCTCGCCTTCCAGCGCGCGATCCCCGGCTCGCAACTGGGGGAGGGCGCGGCGATCGCCGTCGCCATGATCCCGTTCCTGGTGGTCGCGACGCTGCTTTGCTTCTTCGGGGTCGGCCGGCGCAAGTGGCAGCAAGGAGGCGGCAATGACTGAGCCCACCGTCATCACAGCGGAGGAAGAGTTCGAGGTCATCGCCGGCAAGAGCAACGACCGCCCCGAGCAGCTGTCGTGGGAGAGCCGGACGCGGCGGGTCATCACGGTCTACATTCCGCTGGCGCTCTTCCTGATCGTGTTGCTGTTCCCGTTCTACTGGATGGCGATCACCTCGATCAAACCCGACTACGAGATGTACGACTACAAGAAGTACAATCCGTTCTGGGTCGGATCGCCGACGCTCGAGAACATCCGCAAGCTGCTGTTCGAGACCGAGTATCCGCACTGGCTGATGACCACGATGGGGATCGCCACGGCGGCGACGTTCCTGTCGGTCGGCGCGTCCGTGCTCGCCGCCTATGCGATCGAGCGGCTGCGCTTCAAGGGCGCGCAGCATGTCGGGCTCGCGATCTACCTCGCCTATCTCGTGCCGCCTACGATCCTGTTCATCCCGCTGGCGACGCTGATCTTCCAGTTCGGCCTGTTCGACAGCCCGATCGCGCTGATCCTGACCTACCCGACCTTCCTGGTGCCGTTCTGCACCTGGCTGCTGATCGGCTACTTCAAGTCGATCCCCTACGAGCTCGAGGAATGCGCCCTGATCGACGGCGCCTCGCGGCTGCAGATCCTGCGCCGCATCACTTTGCCGCTCGCTGTGCCGGGGCTGATCTCGGCCGGCATCTTCGCCTTCACGCTGTCCTGGAACGAGTTCATCTACGCGCTCGCCTTCATCCAGAGCACTGAGAAGAAGACCGTGCCGGTCGCGATCCTGACGGAACTGGTGACGGGCGACGTCTACCAGTGGGGCTCGCTGATGGCCGGCTCGCTGCTGGGGTCGGTGCCGGTCGCGATCATCTACTCGTTCTTCGTGGAGTATTACGTCTCCTCAATGACCGGCGCGGTGAAGGAGTAGCGGCGACTGGGGTGATGAAGGAGTAGCGGTGCCGGGGCGATGAAGGAGTAGCGGCCTCACCGCTCCGCGGGCCCCACGTCCCGCGAAAGCGGGGCGCCGGCGGGTCCGGGTCCGAGCGCGGCGGCTTCGGCAGCGGCGTCCGGAGCATGCGTTCTGAAGTGGGCGCGACGGGCTCAGTCCTCGCCCGCCTCCGCCAATCCGGCGGCCGAGGTGCCGCCGAATTGCCACGTCCAGCCGATCGGGGCGGCCGGCAGCACCTCGCCCTCGGTGCAGGTGATGCGCATGCCCGCCGGCCGGCCCATGACGTTGAGCAGGTCGTAGAAGCCGGCAACCGGCGCACGGGCACCCGGCGCGAATTCATTCCAGAGCGTCATCGCGCCTGCATCGCACGCTCGGACGGCGGGCGACAGTCGTACAACTACCTACGTCGTCTGTCCCTGCGGGCCCCAGGGCCCCGTCGGCGAGCGGGGCGATCGCCGGCCATCCCCCCGGCCACCGCCCGTACCGGCCTCGCCGAGGCCGCCCAGCGGGTGGCCGTGCCGCTCACGCCGGAACCGCGGCCGGCCAGCCGGCGGCGGCTGGAGTCACCCGGCCTGCCGCGCCGCGGCCACCGCCTTCGTCAGTTCGGGCAAATCCACGGCACCGGGGATGATCTCCTTGCCGATCACCAGGGCCGGCGTGCCCTGGATGCCCAGCGTCCGCGCCAGCTTCAGGTTCGCGTCCAGCTGCTGCTGCACGGCCGGGTCGTCCATGTCCCGCTCCAGCCGCTTCCAGTCGAGCCCCAGCCGCTCCGCCGTCTGCTGGATCATCGCCTTGGTCGTGTCCGGCGGCAGCCGCATGACCGCGTCGCGCATCTTCTCGTACGCGCCCTGCTTCTGCGCGGCGAGCAGCGCCTTCGACCCGAGGAGCGACGGCGGCCCGAGAATGGGAAGGTCCTTGTAGACCAGGCGAACGTTCCGGTCCTTCTGCAGGAACGACTCCATGACCGGCTCCAGCCGCCGGCAATACGGGCAGCGCGTGTCGAAGAACTCGACGATCGTGACGTCGCCCTTCGGATTGCCGCCGATCGGGTCGTTCGGCGCGACCAGCGCGTTCCCGGCCGCCGCGAGCGCCGCGCGCGACGCGGCCTGCGTGCGCGCCGTGTCGTCCTCCTGCAGCGCCATCACCGCATCGCGCAGGATCGACGGATCCTGCTTCAGGGCGTCGCGCAGGATGGACACGATCTCCGCCCGCTGCGCCTCCGAGAACTCGACGGCGGCGGCCGGCCGGGCAGCGACCGGCAGGAGCAGGGCGAGCCCCATCACGGCGGCCAAAAGGGGGCGGAGCGCGAAGCGCATCATGGGCAGGTCTCTCTCTCGACGGCAGCGAAGACGTACATGCGGTTGCCGGGTGTGGCGAAGGCGTTTATGGCACGGTCCCCGTCGCCGAACAGGCGAGGGCCCCAGACCACGCGGAAAGACTCGTGCCGATGGCAATCAGACACGACGGAACGACCAGGCGGCGCGGCATGCGAGGCATGCTAGCGCGATCCGGCGGTCGAGTCGTCCTGGCGCTTACGCTCGTCTGCTCGGGCTGTTCCGACGGGGGTGGCAGCAGCTTCTGGAACATGTTCGGCTCAAACGCGCCGCCGCCGGGCACGCCCGGCTACGTCAAGGGGTTCCTGGGCGGAGTCGCGGCCGACGAGCCGCGCGCCGCCATGATCGGCCGCGAAGTGCTCTCGAGCGGTGGCAATGCCGCGGATGCCGCGGTGGCGGTCGCCTTCGCACTCTCGGTGACGCTGCCGTCCCGCGCCGGCCTCGGCGGCGGCGGCGCCTGCCTCGCCTATTCGCCGGACCGGAAGTCGGTGAACGGAGGCAAGCCGGAAGCCGTGCTGTTCACGCCGATGCCCGCCAGCGGCGGCGGCCCGGCCGATCGTCCGGCGGCGGTGCCGATGCTGGCGCGCGGCCTGTTCCTGCTCAACGCCCGCTACGGCACGCGCCCGATCGAGGTGCCGATCGCCAAGGCCGAGGAACTCGCCCGGTTCGGCGTCCTCACCTCGCGCGCCCTGGCCCGCGACCTCGCCGCCGTCTCCGAACCGCTGTTCCGTGATCCCGGCGCCCGTGCCGTGTTCTCCCGCGACGGGCAGCCGATCGCGGAAGGCCAGCAGCTCGTCCAGACCGAACTCGCCGCCACGCTTGCGCAGCTGCGCGTGAGCGGGATCGGCGACCTCTACCAGGGCGCCCTGGCGCGCCGCCTCGTCGATGCCTCCCCGGTGATCGGCGGGCCGATCCAGGCCGCCGACCTGCGCGCCGCCCTACCCAAGCTGTCCGCCCCGCTCGTGCTCGACTCCCGGCGCGACAAGGTCGCCTTCCTCCCGCCGCCGGCCGATGGCGGACTCGGTGCCGCCGCCGCCTTCCAGGCGCTGGAGGCTGCGCCGAACGATCCGGCGGCCGCCACGGCCCGTGCCCTGGCGGCGGTCGCCGCGTATCGCGCGGGCGGCATCAGCCCCGATGCGATCCTGGCGGGACAGCCATTGACGGCCGCCGCGATGCCGCCGCTCCCGGCGTCCACCAGCTTCGCGACGCTCGACAAGAACGGCAATGCTGTGGTCTGCGCCCTGACGATGGACAACCTGTTCGGCACGGGACGCATCTTCCCCGGCACGGGCGTCCTGGCCGCGGCCTCGCCGACCAGCGTACCGCCGCCGCTGCTCGCCGCCGCGCTCGCCTGGAACGACAACATCCATGCGTTCCGCGCCGCGGTGGGCGGCAGCGGCCAGTTGGGCGCGGCGACCGCGACCGCGGTGGCCATGTTCAACACGCTGCGCAACGGCACGCCGATGCCCGCGCCGGTCCCCGATCCCGGCCGCGCCGACGTGATCGCCTGCAGCGGCTACCTGCCGCCCGACAACGGAAGCTGCGGATGGGCGGTCGACCCGCGGGAGTTCGGCATGGCCGTGGGCGGCACCTGATCCGATCACGAAGGATATCGCTCTCGATGACCCAGACGCCGTTCCGCCGCTCCCGCTGGTCTCGGGCCGGCTTCGTCACGACGCTCGGCGCGCTGCTCGCGCTTGCCGCTTCCGCCTCCGCCCGCGCCGAGGACGCCACCTCGGCCGGACCCGGCCGCATCATCTGCACGTCCGCGAAGGCCTGCGTGCTGGGAATCGGCTCGCCGGCGACCATGCACTACCAGATCGATGCCACGGGCCTTCCCGCGGCCGACACCGGCCGGCTCACCAAGGACTGCACGGCCAAGGGGACGCCCTGCGTGGTCACGGTCCAGGGAACCGAGGATCCGAACGACCCGCTGAAGGTGAAGGCGAGCAAGATCACCTGGTACAACTGAGCCCATGCTGAAGGTCGGCCGAGGCGCGTCGGCGCCGCCATTCCTGGTGATGGACGTGATCGCGGCCGCGAACGCGCGGCAGGCGGCCCTGCCGGCCGGCGCACCGCACGTGATCCGCATGGAGGTGGGCCAGCCCGGCACCGGCGCCCCGCAAGGTGCGCTCGACGCCGTCGCCACCGCCCTTCGCTCCGGCCACCCGCTGGGCTACACCGAGGCGTTCGGCCTGCCCTCCCTGCGCGCGCGCATCGCCGCGCATATCCGGGACTGGTACGGGACCGAGGTGCCCGTGGAGCGGATCGCGGTCACGGTCGGCGCCTCGGGGGCGTTTCCGCTGGCCTTCCTCGCCGCCTTCGATCCCGGCGACCGGGTGGCCATGGCGGCCCCGTTCTATCCGCCCTACGTCAACATCCTCACCGCCCTGGGGATCACCCCGGTGATCCTGGAAGCCGGGGCGGAGACGCGATTCCAGCCGACGGTCGCAGCGCTGGAGCGGCTCGACCCGCGCCCGGACGGGCTGATCGTGGCGAGCCCGTGCAATCCGGCCGGTACGATGCTGCACCCCGAGGAACTCGCCGCCATCGCCGCCTGGTGCGATGCGAACGGGGTGCGGCTGATCAGCGACGAGATCTATCACGGCCTGACCTACGACAGCCCGATCGCGACCGCGGCCGCCTACAGCCCGCATGCGGTGGTGGTGAACAGCTTCTCCAAATACTTCTCGATGACGGGATGGCGCATCGGCTGGCTGGTGCTGCCGGAGGATCTCGTGCGCCCGGTCGAATGCCTGGCGCAGAACCTGTTCATCTCCGCGCCCTACGTCGCGCAGGTCGCGGCCGAGGCGGCGTTCGACTGCCATCCTGAACTGCAGGCGAACGTCGCGCGTTATCGCCGCTCCCGCGATCATCTGCTGGCGGCGCTGCCGCGCGCCGGGTTCTCTCGCCTGTCGCCGGCCGAGGGCGCGTTCTACCTCTACGCCGACATTGGCGACCGTTCGAACGACAGCGTCGCATTCTGCGCGCGCATGCTGGCCGAGGCAGCAGTCGCCGCCACACCCGGCGTCGACTTCGACCGCACCCGAGGCAACCGCTTCGTGCGGTTCAGCTACTGCGGACCGGAGGCGGACATGACCGAAGCCGCGGAGCGCCTCCGCGCCTGGCGATAGCCCCCCGTGTTGCTGCCGGCACGGCCCCTCCGTGCCGTGGTCGGCGCGTCCCCGTGCCGCGGTCGGCACCCCCCGTGTCATGGCCGGCGACGGCCGGCCATCCACGACGTCGTGTGGCAAGGAAAGTCGTGGATGGCCGCGACAAGCGCGACCATGACACGGGGGCGTCCCCGCCCACGCCGTTCGGCCCCCCGCACCCGCGGGCATCGCTCTCTCTCATCGTGACCGCATCTGGGCAGGGCCGCCACATCATCGCCCATAGCGGCGCGCATGGCTTCTCCGTTCGACGGAGAGGAGTGCCGGATGGCGGTGGAGTCTGGACCGCGCGTCAGCGATTCCGTGCGTTGTGTCTGGATGAGCGGGGAACCCTGGTTCGCCCTGGTCGACGTTCGTCGCATCCTGTCCCTGCCGCTTGGATCTCGCCTGCGCAACATGATCGCCGAGGAGGAGCGTCGGGTCCTGCGCAAGGACCCGGAATGCGAGACATCGACGCTGTTCTCCGGCACGGCCGCCCAGCTCGAGGTGATTTCCGGCCGCGCTTTGGCACGGCTGCTGAACGAGTTCGCGCCCGCCGCCGCGGAGTGCTGACCCGCCTCCACCCCGATCGCTCTCGTCGCACGAAGTACCCGCGACGCAGCCCGCGATCATTGTCACTCCGTGCCGACTATGACGGATCGCATCCCCCAGCATGTGATTTGCGTCATGCAGCAACGTCATGAACCTGCATCCGCATCATAAGCGCTCGCGCCCCGCTCTCGACTGCGGCGCGCAGGCGTAACGGCGCGATAATCCCGCGCGACGCTCCCTGCGCCGGTCCTCGATTCGTGAGGCACGCGACAGGAGGGGCGCAATGCCGGGGGAAAACGCAATGGCGGCCTCAGCCGACAACACGATTCTGCGGTCCGAGGACGGGGTCATCGTGGATGCCGCCGGAACCCGATGGAGCCTCCGGGGCGGTCAGGTCGTCGTGAACGGCATCGTCGACCAGACGAGCCGGGACGTGCTCGTGCTCGCCTACGAGCATGGCCGGATCTGGCAGGAGAATGCGGCGCGGCTCTGGTGGAGCAAGTCGTCCCCCGGGGATTCCTGGTCGCCGCCTTACGGCACCCCGGTCAGCCCGCTGGTCGGCGTTGCGTCTCCTGACAACACCGTGGTGGTCGGAGCGGTCCTGTCCGGCATTGCCAAGCCCGGGGTCACCGACGCGAACGGCGACCGCTACACCATCACGGCCGATCACCGCGTGGCGGTGAACGGCACGGTGGACCCGACCACCGCGCGGGTGATCGCGCTGGCCTACGAGAACGGGCGTGTCTACCAGGAGAATGCCGATCGCCGCTGGTGGAGCAAGGGCAGCGCCGCCGAGGCCTGGGCGCCCGCCTACGGCACGCGGCACAGCCCGATCCCGCCCGGATCGACTCCGCCCACCGTCACGTATTTCTCGGGTTCTACCGTCGACTACACCGACACCGTCGCTCCGCCCGAGTACGCCGTGCTCGCCGTCGACGATGGCGACCGGCCCGTCACGTTCACCTATCACGGGCGCAACGTCGCCGCCGGCGTCATCCAAAACCTCGAGGGCACATTGGCGCTTGACGTCGAGGGGCTGCTGACCAACAGCGGCACGATCCTGACGCGGCCAAGCATCGGGAATTCGTTCACGACGATCGACATCGCGGCGGGCGCGATGTTCCGCAACACCGGGCAGATCATCCTGCAGCGCGGCCAGGTGGGGGCGCTGACCGCCAGCCTGCATGTCATCGGTGACGGCACGTTCCGCAACGACGGCCAGATCAGGATCACCGGCGGCAGTTCCGACGATATCGCGATGCATGGAAGCTTCATTAACACGGGCAGCATTGCCATCGACGATGCGTTCGGCACCCATCATTCCCTGGTGACCACCGGCAACATCCGCAATGCCGGGACGATCGAGAACCACAACCAGACACTCATCCAGTTCGGCCAGTCCGGTCCGCCCGGTTCAGGTCCGACGAACGCCTTCTTCCTGAACACGGGCACGATCGAAGGGCTGTATGACGTCTCGCACATGACGATCGCCGCCGGGGCCTTCGTGCATGCCGCCGACGCCTACACCGTGCACGACTATCACGGCACGCTGGTCAACGAAGGGCGCATCCTGGCGACCGGAGCCGCCAGCACGATCGAGATCGCGGCGCCGCTGCAGCAACGCGCCGGCGGACGCGTGGACATCGAGAATGGCGGGACAGTGCAGCTCGACGCGCGCAGCGACGGCGGGATCATCCACATCACCTCGGGCATGCTCGCCTTCGGCGGGGACCGGATCGCCTTCCACGGGCCGGCCGGCGCGAGCGGGTTCCACGTCCCTGTCTCGCTCGACGGCGACCGGGCGGCCTTCAACTTCGCGCGGACCGACATCGCTGCCGAGTTCCGGCCCGCGGCCTATGGCGGCGACCTGCTCGTGCGGCTCGCCGGGTCCCTCGCGCCCGAGCAGATCGCCGACATCAAGCTGCTGGGCGGCTATCATGCGAGCCAGTTCCATGTGTCCGGCAGCGAGGTGCTGTTCACCCGCGCCGATTGACGCGCCGCCGGGAACCGGGCGCATCGGTGGCCGGGTGAGCGGATGCGGGCCGAACATGCTCTAGGATACCGCGCACTGGCCGGTGGTTCGGATGGGGCGTGAGGGAACGCATGAAGAAAGTGGTGGTGGCTGGTGCGACCGGCCTGGTGGGCTTCGCGGCCCTGAAGCAGTTCGCGGCCCGGGCGGAGTGCGAGGTCATCGGCCTCTCCCGTCGCCAGCCGCATGAGACGCATGGCGCGACCTGCCTGCCGCTCGACCTCACCGATGCGGCCGCCTGCCGGCAGGTCGTCGGCGGCCTGACCGGCGTGACGCATCTGGTCTACGCGGCGCTGTTCGAGATGCCCGGCCTGGTCGCCGGCTGGCAGGCACAGCAGCAGATCGCAACGAACGACCAGATGCTGCGCAACCTCCTCGAGCCGCTGCTGGCCGCCAGCCCCGACCTGCGCCACGTGACGCTGCTGCAGGGCACCAAGGCCTATGGCGTGCATGTCCGCCCCATGAAGGTTCCCGCGCGGGAGGGGCGGTCGGAACTGCGCAGCCAAGCGAACTTCTACTGGGCGCAGGAGGATTACCTTCGCGCGCGGCTGGCCGACTCCGATTGCGGCTGGACCGTTCTGCGGCCCGTGCTGATCGTGGGAGAGGCGATCGGCGGCGCCATGAACCTGATCCCCGCGCTCGGTGTGCATGCCGCGCTGGCGCGCGAGACCGGGCGCGTGCTGCCCTATCCGGGCGGCGCGGACCGGGTGGGACAGGCGGTTGATGCCGATTTGCTGGCCGAAGCGATCGCCTGGGCCGGCGAGGCGGCGGCCGCGCGCAACGAGGTGTTCAACGTCACCAATGGCGATGTCTTCGTCTGGCGCAACGTCTGGCCCGCGATCGCGGAGGCGGTCGGCATGGAGGCGGGCGAGCCCGCCCCGTTCTCCCTGCGCACATGGCTCGAACCGGCGGGGCAGGCGGCGTGGGACGGCGTCCGCACGCGCTTCGGCCTCGTCTCGCCCGGCCTGTCGGCATTCGTCGGGCAATCGATGGAATATGCCGACTACCAGATGCGCCACGGCCATGACGAACACGGAGCGCCGTCGATCGTCTCGACCATCAAGCTGCAGCAGGCCGGATTCCATGCGGTGATGGACACCGAGGCGATGTTCCGCAAATGGTTCGAGGTGTTCCAGCGCAAGCGGCTGCTCCCGTCGCCCGGCTGATCGCGGCCGCCGCTGCGGGCCCGATCGCGGGTCGGGCGTCGTCAGCGCGGGGTGTAGCCGTCGGTCAGCGTCTGCAGGAACGCGACGACGTCGTCGATCTCCGCCGGAGAGAGGCGCGGCGCATCGCCCGCTTCACCGCCGAAGGGCGGCTCGTCGTTCACGTTCTCCCAGAACCGCTCGGGCAAGTCGTCGAACTTCCGCACCACGCCGTGCGCGTCGGTCGGGTACCAGCGCTGCGGCGCGACGTCGCGCTCCACGTAGAACGCCACCGCATCGCGCAGGCTGTGCATCACCCCGTTGTGGAAGAAGCTGCGCCGCAGCGCGACGTTGCGCAGGCTGGGCGTCTTGAACAGCCCGCAATAATCGGGATGGTCCGTCAGGTCGCGCCGCTCCGGCCCGCACAGGCCGAGGTCGAAATACCCCGGATCGCGATTGGCCGGGATCGCCACGTTGCGCGGAACGCCCAACGCCACCAGTCCATAATCGGTGAACAGCGGCAGCGCGCCGGAGCCACTGGGGCGGCTGATGTGGCACTGGGCGCAGTTGCCCTTCCCGGGATCCTCGAACAGGCGGCGGCCGCGATCCTCCGCCGCGGTCAACTGCGCCGAACCACGCAGCCAGGCGTCATACTTGCTGGTGAACGGGGCGAAGGTGGCCTGGTCCTGCTGGAACACCTCCAGCGCGTCCAGCACCGCGTCGAAGGCGCGGTCGGGATCGGCGAACAGATCCTGGCCGTAGAGCGTGCGCAGCGCCGCGGCATGCGGGCCGGATGCCAGCCGCGTCACCACGGCGGCCGGGCTGGCATTCGCCATCTCGTTCGGCGCGAGCAGCGGGATGCGCGCCTGGTCCCGCGCGCGGCTCGCGCGGCCGTCCCAGGTGAATCCGCCGGTCGGGCCGGCATCGACGCTGCCGTCGCCATCCTCGTCGGACTCGTAATAATGTTCCGAGAAGGAGGGAGAGAACTGCGCGTATGACAGGCTGGGGACGGCGCGGGTGCCGACCTGCTCCAGCGTGGCGCCTCCCGGCTGCACCGCCTCGGCATTCGCCGGCGAGAAGCCGAAGCGGGGATCGTGGCAGGTGGCGCAGGCGACGCGGCCCGAGGCGGACAGTGCCGGGTCGAAGAACAGGTCGCGCCCGAGCGTTGTGATCGCGGCGACGCGGGCCCGTGAGGCGGCGATGGGCGGGGGATCGGGCCAGGGCAGGGCAGGGGATTGCGCCGCGGCCGGCACGGCGAGAAGCAGCGGCAGCACGGCACGCAGGAGGCGGAACGGCGTCATGAAGCAGCCTCTTACCGCAGGCCCGCGCGGTTGGCTCGACGCGCGGCATGATCTTCATCAACCTGCAACATCTTCCTCGTCGTCTTCAGCTAAATCACCGTCGATCGAGACCCCTGAGAGGAAACCGATGCTGAAACGCAAGCTGGCGCTCACGGCCCTGACCGTCGTGCTCGGCGCATCGCCGATCGCCCGGGCGGCGGACCTGAGCGCGATCCAGACCGTGGTGGTGATCTACGCCGAGAACCGCAGCTTCGATAACCTCTACGGCGGTTTCCCCGGCGCCAACGGGCTGGCCGATGCCAAGCCGGAGCAGTTCGTGCAGCGTGACCGGGACGGCACGCCGTTGAAGGGCCTTCCGCCGATCTGGGGCGGCACGCCGGCTGGCGTCGCCAAGGGCGCGCCCGAAGCCCCGGTTCCCGCCACCCAGGCGCAGAGCGAGGCCTGGCTCGGGACGTTCAACCATCCCTACCCTGTGTCCGCCCTGTACGGCCAGGTCTCCAAGGAGGCGACGAACCCGCTGCGCTATGCCAACCGGGATCTGTATCACCGGTTCTACGAAAACCAGATGCAGATCAATGGCGGCAAGAACGACATGTTCGCGGCCTGGGGCGACTCGGGCGGGATGGTGATGGGCTATTTCGCGCCGCAGCCCGAGGATCTGCCGCTGTGGGGCTGGGCCAGCCGCTACGTGCTGGCGGACAACTTCTTCCAGGGGGCGTTCGGCGGCTCCTTCCTGAACCACTTCTTCCTGATCTGCGCGTGCGCGCCGCGCTATCCCAACCATGGCGTCAATCCGGTGGAAGGCGGCAAGAACCCGCCGGTCAGCATCCTGGAGGCGGACGGCGTCACGCTGAAGATCGCGGCCAAGTCGCCGCCGTCGGCGATGCAGGGCAAGCCGCTGTTCGAGGCGAGCACCAATCTGACGCCGGACTACTACGCGGTGAACACGATGCAGCCGCCGTTCCCGCCGTCCAACAACGCCGACCCGACGCAGACGACGGTCGACGGCAAGCTGGCGACCACCCTGCCGCCGCAGACGGCGCAGACGATCGGTGACCTGCTGACGGCGGCGAACGTGGACTGGGCCTGGTATGCCGGTGCCTGGGGCTACGCGCTGAGCCACAAGCCGCACGAGGACATCGACGGCACCAACGTGCCGCGCTTCCAGACCCATCACCAGCCGTTCAACTATTTCGAGGCCTTCGCTCCGGCGACCCCGGAGGGCAAGGCCAACCGCGAGAAGCACCTGCGGGACGGCGGCATGGGCGGCACGGACTTCATCGCCGCGATCGACGCGGGGAAGCTGCCCACGGTCACCTTCTACAAGCCGCAGGGCGATCTGAACGAGCATGCCGGCTACGCCGACGTGGCGAAGGGGGACGAGCACATCGCCGACGTGCTGCGCCACCTCGAGAAGAGCCCGCAATGGGATCACATGCTGGTCGTGGTGACGTATGACGAGAACGGCGGCTGGTGGGACCACGCCGCGCCGCCGAAGGCCGATCGCTTCGGCCCCGGCTCGCGCATTCCGGCGATGATCATCTCGCCCTTCGCGAAGAAGGGCGTGGTGGACCACACGCTCTACGACACGACCTCGATCATCCGCTTCATCACGCATCGCTGGTCGCTGCCCACGCTGCCGGGCGTCGCCATGCGGGACGAGGCGATGGCGAAGGCGGGCGGCGCGCGGATCGGCGACCTGACCGACGCCCTGGTGCTGCAGTAGCCGAAGCCGCCTCGGCCCGTGCGACGCGCGGGCAGACGCTGACTTCGGCGATGGGCAGGCTACACTGCGCTCTTCCCCGTGGAGGAGCGCACGCATGCACGAAGATCCCTGGCGCCTGACGGTGACGGAAGCGGCGCGTCGGATCGCCGCCGGCACGCTGCACCCCGAGACGCTGGTCGAGTCGTGCCTCGACCGCATCGCTGCGCGTGAGCCAGAGGTGCGGGCCTTCGCCTGGTTCGACCCGGCCGGCGTGCGTGGCGCTGCCGGCCGGGCGGCATCGGGACCGCTGCGTGGCATCCCGATCGGCGTGAAGGACGTGCTGGATACGGCCGACATGCCGTCGGCATACGGCTCCCCGATCTGGCGCGGGTGGCAGCCGCGCGCCGATGCCGCCCCGGTCGCCTGGGCCCGTGCGGCCGGCGCCGTGGTGATGGGCAAGACCGTCACGACCGAATTCGCCACGCGCACCCCGGGGCCGACCACCAACCCGGTCAATCCGGCCCACACGCCTGGCGGCTCCTCCTCCGGCTCTGCGGCCGGTGTCGCAGCCGGGTTCTTCCCCGTCGCCTACGGCACCCAGACCGCGGGATCGGTGATCCGGCCGGCGGCCTATTGCGGCGTCGTCGGCTACAAGCCCAGCTACGCACTGATCGACCGGGCCGGCATGAAGATCATGTCGGCGAGCCTCGACACGGTGGGGCTGCTGGCGCGCAGCATCGCCGACTGCGCCCTGGTCGCCGGCACGGTGAGCGGCCGGGACCTCGGCGATCCGGAGCGTCGGCCCGATCGCGCGCCGCGCATCGGCGTATGCCGGTCGCCTACCTGGGACGCCGCGGACGCGCCGACCCAGGCCCTGCTGCAGCGCGTCGCCGACCGGCTGGCCCAGGCCGGCGCGTCCGTCTCGGAGCGCGCGCTCCCGCCGCTCTTCGGCCACCTGATCGAAGCGCATCCGGTCGTGATGAACGCGGAGAGCGCGCGGGCGCTGGGATGGGAACTCGCGACGGCGCGGGAAGAGATCAGCGCGTCGCTGCAGGAGCGGCTCGCATTCGGCCTGGCGCAATCCGGGGCCACGCTCGATGCCGCCTACGAGACCTTCCGCGAGACGCAGGCGGCCTTCCCGTCCGCGACAGAGGGCCTCGACGTGCTGCTCACGCCGGCCGCGCCCGGGGAGGCACCGGCCGGGATCGGATGGACTGGCGATCCGGCGCTGAACTTCATCTGGACGTCGCTGCACGTTCCCTGCGTGACGGTTCCGGCCGGGACCGGCCCGAACGGGCTGCCGCTGGGAATTCAGATCGTGGGGCGCCGCGGGGAGGATCGGGCGGTGCTGGCCTGGGCGCAGTGGGTCGCCGCCGCGATCGGATGAACGCCGCGATGTGCCGGGACCGGTCGCGTCACGCCAAAGCGCGGCGGTGCCACGCGAGCGGGCGGCCCTGCCACGCCAGCGTACGGCCGTGCCACGCCGGGAGGACGGTGGCCGCAGTATCTGCCGCGGGGGAACCGGCGGGCGTGGCGCCCGCACGGGTGGCGATGGCGGCCCAGGGGCCTGGCATGATCGCCGCCTCGATCTCGCCGATCCGTCCGTCTGCCGAAGCCGGGATGCCGTGATGCAGGTCGCCCCGATCGCACCCACGCCGCGCACCGCCGGCCCGCTGCTCTTCGCCGGCGACCCGCACGGCAACTTCTCACCGATCCTGCGCGCCTGCGCCGGGTATCCCGCCGGAACGCTCATCCTGGTCGGCGATTGCGGTTGCGACCGTCCGCTTCCCGACCTGCTCCGACCGCTGCGGGAGGTGGGGTGGGCGGTCCGCTGGATCCTGGGGAACCACGACGCCGAGACCGAGAGCACGTGGGACAACCTGGTCGGCGCCGCGCCGGAGGGCGATCTGGGCCTGCGGGTCGCGACGATCGGCGGGCTGCGGATCGCGGGCCTGCCCGGCGTGTTCAAGCCGCGGGTCTGGTACCCCCGGTCCGATCCGCCCGGGGCCCCCATCGATCCCCCCCAGGCGCACGACCGCGCCAGCCTCGCCGCCCAGCTCGGCCCGCGCGAGACCTGGCGCGACGGACTGCCCCTGCGCCACCGCGACACGATCTTCCCCGAGGATTTCGACCGCCTGCGGGCCATGCGCTTCGACGTGCTGGTCAGCCACGAGGCCCCAAGCAGCCATCGCCACGGGTTCGCGGTGATCGACGCGCTGGCGGAGGCATGCGGCGCGCGCCTGATCGTGCACGGCCACCATCACGAGAGCTACGCCGCCACGCTGCCGACCGGCATCGCGGTGCGCGGGTTGGGCCTCTCCGAGGTGTGGGAGCTCCCGGCCTGACCGTGCAGACAACGGCCGCCGCGCGCGGTATGGGACGGGCAGGATCGTTGAGAGCACCATCGTGACCCGAACTTCCCGCCGCTGCCTGCCCGTGCTGGCCCTGCTGCTGATGGCCGCGGGCGACCCGCCGCCCGCCGCGGCCCCTGCGGCCGCCGCGCCGCCGGCTGCTGGCGATGCCGGGTCCGCCGTGGTGGCGCAGCGGGGGGACGTGCGGCTGACCGCGGCGGAGCTGCGCGCGCTGATGGCCAATGCGGACCCCACGCTGAAGGCGCAGCTCGAGTCCAGCCAGACCGCGCTCTCCGACTATGCCCGCCAGCGCGTGCTGAACGAGACGCTGCTGGCCGACGCCCATGCCAAGGGCTGGGATCAGCGCCCCGAGGTGGTGCAGCGTGCCAACGATGCCCGCGACGCCGCGATCCTGCAGAGCTATGTCGCCTCGCTGGTGCCGCAGGATCCGCATTTCCCGACGGACCAGGAGGTGCAGCGCGCGTACGAAGTGAACAAGGCGCGCTTGACGCTGCCCAAGCGCTATCACCTCGCGCAGATCGTCGTGACGGTCCCGGCCGGCGCCCCGCCGGAGGTGGAGGGCGCGGCGCGGCAGAAGGCGGCCGAACTGCGCGCCCAGGCGGTGAAGCCGAAGGCCGACTTCGCCGACCTCGCCCGCCGGACCTCGCAGGAGGCGGCCACCGCACCGAAGGGCGGCGACGTGGGCTGGGTGCGGGAGGATCAGCTCCTGCCGGCCGTGCGGGACGCCGTGGCGAAGACGCCCGAGAACGGCACCACCGAACCGGTACGCGCATCCGGGGGATGGCATGTCATCCGGGTGCTGGGGATCAAGCCGGCCGGCCCCATGACCCTCGAGGAAGCCAAGCCGCAGCTCGTGCAGGCGCTGCGCCAGGCCCGCGCGCAGCAGGCGGTGCGCGCCTATGTCGAGACCCTGCTGCGGCAGGAGCCCATTCAGTTGAACGAGATCGAGCTGGGCAAGATCACCGCGCCCTGACCCCGGCCTGGGCCGCGAGGCACGGCACGCTTGGCTGCGGCAGCCGGGGCCGTCCGGGAGGCGCCTACCGCGTGCGGCGCAGGAGCAGGCGGACCGCACCCTGGTTGGCGACGTGGGGATACGCCGCCGCCAGGATCAGCGGCCGCAGCTCCGGCAGGTTGAGCCAGATCGGCAGCTCGCGGCGGATCGCGCCGCCGCCTTCGCGGCTGCCGCGCCCCGTCACCACCTCGACGCAGCGCACCTGGTCCGCATGGGCCGTGCGCAGGAAGGCGACCAGCGCCGCATAGGCGCGCTGGGTGGTTTGTCCGTGCAGGTCGAGCTTGCGGATCGGCCCCAGTTTGCCGGTGCGGAAGCGGGACCAGGTGCCGTTGTCCACGCCGCCCGGATGTTCGCCGACGGCAAGGGGCCGGGGCGGCGGACGTGTCGCGACGGGTTCGGGTCGCGGCCGCGGCGGCAGCACGGCGGGCGAGGGGGACGGCGCCTGCGCCGGCGCGAGCGGCAGGGAGACGGGCGTACGGCCCTTCAGCGGCGCGATCCGCCCGGCATAGGCGGCCCACGCCGCGCGATCGGCCTCGGAGAGCGGGCGGGCACGTGGCGGCATACGGCGGAGAACCGAGGCTGGGGGAGGGCGGTTCCTACCGCCTTCCGCGACACGGCGCCACCGCCTGCCGGTCGATCGGCAGCGGCGGCCCCGGTCCCCGCGCGCCCGTCAGGTGTCGGCCAGCGCCTCCAGGATCGCGTCGCGCGCCTTGCTGTCGCCCTCCGCGTGGACGGGCTGGATCGCCACGTGCGTCGCGCCGGCATCGAAATGCGCGTGCAGCTTCGCCTTCACCGTGGCGGCATCGCCCCACAGCACCATCGCGTCGATGAACGCATCGGAGCCGCCATCCGCGAGGTCGCCCTCGGTGAAGCCCATCTGCAGCCAGGCGTTGCGGTAGTTGTCGAGCACCATGTAGCGCGACAGCTCCTTGCGCCCGAGGCCACGGGCGGTCGCCGCGTCGGTCTCGAGCGTCACCTTCTGCTCGATCGCGAGCCATTTGTCGGGGCCGAGGATCTTCTTCGCTTCGGCCGTGTGATGTGGCGTGGTGTTGTACGGGATGGCGCCCTGGGTGAGTTGGGCCGACAGCTTGAGCATCAGCGGGCGCAGCGCCGCGATGCAGACCGGCCACTGGTCGGCCTCCGCTTCGTCGCCGCGCAATTGCTGCAGGTAGCCCCGCATGGCCGGGATGGGCTTCTCGTAGGTGTGGCCGCGCAGGCCTTCCACCATGGGCATGTGGCTGACGCCGAGGCCCAGGATGAACCGGCCCCTATACAGCGTGTTCAGCGAGATCATCGCGCGGCGGGAGGTGAACGCGTCCCGCGCATAGATGCTGGCGATCGAACTGCCGATCTTGAGCCGGGAGGTGGCGCCCAGCATGAAGCCGCCGACCGAGATCGATTCGAAGCCGCGCGATTCGGGGTACCACAACGTGTCGTAGCCCAACCGCTCCACGGTCTGGGCGAAGCCGCGGACGGCATCCACCGACCCGAGCTTGTCCGCCGAATACCAAACACCGAGTCGTCCGAGTTGCATGAGGCACTCCTGTCAGTTCGTGGTCCCGTGAGCTGCTACCGTGCAGCCTGTCCGTCCCGGCCCGCCTCGCCCCGGTGTCATGGCCGGCAGCGTGTCATGGCCGGCACCGCCCTTCGTGCCGTGGCCGGCGGAGGCCCCGTGTCATGGCCGGCGCAGGCCGGCCATCCACGACTTTCTTCCACACGCAGCGCTGAAAGTCGTGGATGGCCGGGACGAGCCCGGCCATGACGCACTGTGCACGCCGGCGACGGGCGCAGCAGCAGCAGGCCTGCCCTCAGATCGCCCCTTCGGCGCGCAACGCCGCGATGTCGGCGGGAGCGTAGCCCAACTCCCCCAGCACCTCGTCGGTGTGCTCGCCGAAGCCCGGCGGCGGACGATCCACCTGCGGGCCGCCATGCGCATACTTGAATGCGGCGACGGGCACGGTGAACGGCCCGTCGACGCCGGGTGCGCCCTCGTGCCGGTGCAGGATGCCGCGGCTCTGCATCTGCGGATCCGCCAGCGCCTCTCCCATGGTGCGGCATCGGGACGCGGGGACGTGCCGCGCCTGTAGCCACTCCTCCCACTCCGCGGCGGTGCGGGTCAGCATGATCTCGCGCAGCACCGCTTCCTCACGGTCGTGGTCGGCATCGCGCTCGTCGTTGGTGCGCTTGATCATGTCGGGACGCTCCAGCACGGTCCACAGCCGCTTCTGCTGGCGCAGGTTGGAAGCGCCCAGCATCACGATCCCATCCGCGGTCTGGAACGCCATCGAGGTCGCGTGGCCGGTGCGGTTGCCCGACGGCTTGGGATGCGATCCGTTGCGCATGTAACCAGTGACGTGGCTCGCCATCAGGATCATCGCGACGTCCAGCATCGCCATGTCGATGCGCTGGCCCTCGCCGGTGCGTTCGCGCTGGAACAATGCGGCGGCGAGCGCGTAGGCGCCCATCGTGCCGGTGGCGTAGTCGATCGCGGGTGCGCCGATCTTGATCGGATTGGCCTCGGGCGTGCCGGTCATCGCCATGATGCCGGAGGTGGACTGGATGACGTGGTCGTAGGCGGTGCGCTCGCGCTTCGGCCCGCCCTGGCCGAAGGCGGAAAAGGACGCGTAGATCAGCTTCGGATTGATCGCGCGCAGGTCGTCCCAGCCGAGGCCGAGCGCCTCGAACGCGCCGGGGCGATAGTTCTCCACCAGCACGTCGGCGGTTGCGACCAGCTTCTTCAGCACGGCGCGGCCCTGGTCCGACTTCAGGTTCAGCGTGATGGCGCGCTTGTTGGAGCCCTGCGTGAGAAAGCCCGTGCCCATCAGCGCATGATTCAGCGCGCGGTCGCTGCCGCTGTCGCGACTCTGGTCGGGGAAGTTCGGGTCTTCGATCTTGATCACGTCGGCACCCATCAGGCCGAGCTGATACGCGGCGAAGGGGCCAGCGAGCACGTGCGTGATGTCGATGATGCGGATGCCTTCGAACGGGCGCATGCTCTCTCTCCTGGACGGGTCCGGGGAGGGTGCGCGCCGCGGCAGCGCCGGTCAAACCGCGCCCGAGGCGGGACGCGGAGTCCGGTCGGCCTTGCGGCCGACCGAACGGCGTGGATCAGAGCGGATCCCAGGCGTAGACGTCGCGGGTGCGCTCGAGCGGCGTGAATGCCGCCTTCACCGCGGGCAGCCAGTGTTCGGCGAGCTTCTCCGGGTTCCAGCCGTCGGTGCGCGCAACCACGCGGATCGGCCGGGGCTGGTTGTAGAGATAGACCTCGTTGCCGCGCACGCCGAAGATTTGGCCCGACACCTCGGCCGCGGCATCGGTGCCGAGGAAGGCGATGAGCTGCGCGATGTGGTCGGGCTTGGTCTTCTCGGCGCGCGCCTTGAGCTGCTCCTCGCTCTGGCCGGGCACGGTCTCGATCATGCGGCTGAACGCGTGCGGGCCGATGCAGTTGGAGCGGATCTTGTAGCGCTGCATGTCCATCGCGATGTTGCGCGACAGGCCCGCGATGCCCAGCTTCGCCGCGCCGTAATTGACCTGGCCGACCGACCCGATCAGGCCGGAGGTCGAGGTCATGTGCACGAAGCACCCGCTCTCCTGCTTGCGGAAATGCGTGACCGCGGCGCGCGAGACGTAGAAGGCACCGTAGAGGTGGACCTTCATCACCGCGTCCCATTCCTCGACCGACATGTAGTGGAACATGCGGTCGCGCAGGATGCCGGCGTTGTTCACCACCATGTCGATGCGGCCGAAATTGTCGATCGCGTCCTGCACCATCTTCTGGGCGTCTTCCCAGCTCGCGACGCTGCCGGTGTTGGCGACCGCGCGGCCTTCGCCATGGGCCTGCGTGATCTCCTGCACCACGCGCTGCGCGGGGCCGGCATCGCGGCCTTCACCCGTGACGGTGCCGCCGATGTCGTTGACCACCACCTTGCCGCCGTTCGCCGCGATCGCCAGCGCCGTCGCACGCCCGATGCCGTTGCCGGCACCCGTTACGACGGCAACCTTGCCGTCCAGCATTCCCATGGTTGTTTCCTCCTCGATGATCGGGACCGCGGGACAATGCGGCAATCCGGCATCCGTGTCATCATCGCGGCCCTGGAGGTGAGCCATGCACGTGGGGTTCCTGGGATTGGGTCAGATGGGTGCGGCGATCGCCGAACGCCTGCAGGCAAGCGGGACACGCCTGCACGTCTACGATCCGAACGAGGTGGCGCTTGCACCTTTCGTGGTGCGGGGCGCGGTCGACGAAGCGTCGCCGCGGGCCGTCGCCGACGCCGCCGAGATCGTGTTCGCATGCCTGCCCGATGCCGCCGTCAGCGAACGCGTGGCGGAGGAGGTCGCGCAGGGCGGCGCGGTGCGGATCTACGTGGAGATGTCGACGATCGGCAGTCCGGCGCTGGGCCGGATCGCGGGCCGGATGCATGATCGCGGTATCACGGTGCTCGACTGCCCCGTCAGCGGGGGACCCAAGGGGGCGCGGGCCGGCACGCTGACGGTCATCGTCGCGGGACCGCCCCCGGCGCGCGACACCGTTCGCCCGCTGCTGCAGCAGATCGGCCGGTCGGTGTTCGAGGTTGGCGACCAGCCGGGACAGGCCCAGCTCATGAAGCTGGTGAACAACCTGATCAATGCGGCGAACATGGCGACCGCGTTCGAGGCGCTGGTGCTGGGCGCCAAGGGTGGGCTCGACCCGGCGCAGATGGTGGACGTGATCAACGTCTCGACCGGGCGCAACAGCGCGACGCAGGACAAGGTGCCGAAATCGGTCCTGACCGGCAGCTTCGATTATGGCGCGAGCCTCGCG
Source organism: Rhodospirillales bacterium 69-11 (assembly GCA_001898425.1). GTDB lineage: Bacteria > Pseudomonadota > Alphaproteobacteria > Acetobacterales > Acetobacteraceae > Rhodopila. Next base: position 71,589 of record MKTV01000071.1, on the reverse strand, counting down.
ACGATGCTGAAGGACGTGGTCCTCGGCCTCGCCGAGGCCGAGGCGCGCGACGTGCCGATGTGGGTCCATGGCAGCGTCGAGCAGCTCTGGCGCTTCGGCGCGCAGCAGGGCCTCGGCCGCGCCGACTTCACCGCGTTGATCAAGGTGCTGGAAGGCTGGGCGGGCGTGGAGGTGCGGGCGCGTCCGCCAAGCTGATCGGCCGGCGCCTGCCGTTCGGCCCCCGCCTCGCGCCCCCGCCTCCGGCCGGCGCGTCAGCCGCTCTCGGCCGGGCCGCGGGACGCCGACACGATTGCGGCCTGCAGCGCCTGCAGCCGGAAGGGCTTGTTCAGCAGCACGACGTCCCGGAGCAGGCCCGCCTCGAGCGCCTCCGTGTCCGCGTAGCCGGTCATCAGCACGCAGGCGAGCGCGGGGTTCATCGCCCGCGCGGCCGCGATCACCTCGTTGCCGCGCATCTGCGGCATGGCGAAGTCGACCAGCAGGACGTCGATTCCCGCCCCGCCGTCCGCCGCGAGGCGCTCGATCGCGGCCCGGCCGCTCGAAGCCCGCACCGTGGCGTAGCCGAGGGACTGGAGATGGGCCGCGGCCACGTCGGCCACGTCGTCCTCGTCGTCGACGATCAGCACGGTCCCGACGGCCGCCGGGTCCGTTCGGGTGGCCGGCAGCGGCGCCTCGTGCGACGCGGCGGCGTTGTCGGACCGCGGCAGGAAGATCTCCACCGTCGTGCCCTGGGCGGGCCTGCTGTGCAGCCGCACGGTCCCGCCCGACTGGCGCGCGAGCCCGTAGACCTGCGAGAGGCCGAGGCCGGTTCCCCGGCCGACCTCCTTCGTCGTGAAGAACGGCTCGAAGGCCTTCTCGATGACGTCCGGGCTCATCCCGCCGCCGGTATCGGCGACCGACACGGCGACGAACGGGCCCTCCGGGAGGTCGTTCGGCCGGTCTGGCGCGTCGCGCGCGACGTTGCGCGTCGTGATCAGCACCGTGCCGCCATTCGGCATCGCATCGCGCGCGTTGACGGCGAGGTTGAGCAGGGCAACTTCGAGCTGCGTGGCGTCCACCAGGGCCGGCCACAGCTCCGGGGCAAGGGCGGTCTCGACCGTGACGGTGCCGCCAAGCGTGCGGCTCAGCATCTCGGTCAGCGCGATCACGGCCGCATTGAGGTCCACCGGCCGGGATGCGAGATGCTGGCGGCGCGAGAAGGCGAGAAGCTGCGCCGTCAGCTTGGCGCCGCGGCGGGCGGCGCGCGTGGCGGCGACCAGCCGCTTGCGCAGGGTGTCGTCCGGTCCGAGACCCGCCTCGAGCAGTTCGAGATTGCCGAGAACCGCCGTGAGCAGGTTGTTGAAGTCGTGCGCCAGGCCGCCGGTCAGTTGCCCCACCGCCTCCATCTTCTGCGCCTGGCGGATCATCTCCTCCGCCTGCCGGCGCTCGCGCAGGTCGCGAACGATCGCCGCGAGATGGGTCGGGGCGCCGGTCTCGGGATCGTCGATCCGGAACAGGTCCTGGAACACCGCGATGGGGTCCCCGATCGTCGCGTGCCGAAACATGAGCTCGCCCGTCCAGCGACCCGCTGCCAGCGCGGCCGGTACGATGTCCTGGAGGACTTTGGCGCGCTCTTCCGGCACGACGTAGTCGGCGGGGCCCAGGTCGGCGACGCTGGTCTCCGGCGGGATGCCGAGCAGGCGCCGGCCGGCGGGATTGAGGTAGAGGCCGCGCAGGTCGAGGTCCCAGATGGCGATGCCGGTGGGGGACGCCTCGGTCACGGACGCGAGGCGCGTGCGTTCGGCCGAGATCGCGGCCAGCGCCGCCGTGCGTTCGGAGATACGTGCCTCGAGCGTGTCGTTCAGCCGCTGCAGCGCTTCACGTGCCCGCTTCTCCGCGTCGATGTCGACGATGACCGTGAGTGCGCCCGTCAATTCACCCGCGGGATCGCGCAGCGGCACACCGCTGACACGCAGCCATTTCTCCGGTCCCACATCCGGGGGCGGGCGGTACAGGCATTCGATGCCCGGCACCGCTTCGCCCCGCAGGCTCCGCGCGCCGGGAAATTCGTCGGGCCGCAGGGCGCGGCCATCGGGCGCGAGGGCCGTCCAGCGCGGAAGCATCGTCGGATTGCGGGATGGGATCACGCCGTCCAGCAGGAAATGCCGGAACGCCGGATTGGACACCAGCGTCCGACCGTCCCGGTCCATCAGGTTGACGCCGACCGGCAGGTGATCGATCAGGAAGGCGAGCCGCCGCCGCTCCTCGGCCAGTTCGGCAGCCAACGCGCGGCGATCGGCGTCGCCGTCCGGCAGCGCGCGTTCGGTGCAGACCAGCAAGACGCTGCCGATCCCGGCCCCCTGCGGGATCGGGCTCACCGCCATCTGCCAGGCAGTGCCGTCGGGCAGCAGTCCCGTCAGGTCCGAGGGTGCCGGGGCCGCGGCTCCGTCCAGCATCGCCGCCACATCGCGCCCGAACCGCGCCCAGCCAGCCGGCCAGGCTTCCGCCGCCGGCCGGCCGAGACTCGCATGCTCGGAAATGCCGGCTGCGTCCCCGAACGCGGCATTGTGGATCTGCAGATGCGCCGGCCCCCACCAGACGAGCATCGGCTGCGGACTGGCGCGCACCAGGCCGCACACGGTGCGCAGCGCCTCTGACCAGGCGGTCGGGTCACCGATCGGTGTCGCATGCCAGGGGAAGGGTTGATCCATGCCCGTCAATCCGCCGCCCGCCGGTCCTCCCGGCAGGCACGTTCCTATGCGCGTCGCCCGTCGCGGCGCCGCGGTCCCGTGTCGGGCACGATCGATGATCGCCTGTCCCCCACTGCCTCTTCCCTCGGTCCAGAACGGCGCCCGGGGCGCTTGCGAACCTGCCTGCCGGCGTGGTCATTGCACGATCGTGAACCAGATACCAGCGTCCACTACTCCGGTCTGGGCGGGTCTGACGCTCGACCGTCCGCGCGTCATGGGCATCCTGAACGTCACGCCGGACAGTTTCAGCGATGGCGGCCGGCATGCCGACCCGGCGCGCGCCCTGGAAGCGGCGCACGCCATGGTCGCGGACGGCGCCGACGTGGTGGATGTGGGCGGCGAGAGCACGCGCCCCGGCTCGTCCCCGGTGTCGCCCGCGGTCGAGCAGGCGCGGGTCGTGCCGGTGATCCGCGCCCTCGCGGCCGCCGGCCTGCGCGTCTCGGTCGACACCCGCAACGCCGCGACGATGCGGGCCGCGCTCGACGCCGGCGCGGCGATCGTCAACGACGTCTCGGGCCTGACCTTCGACCCCGCCGCCGCCGCGCTGGTCGCGGTTCGGCGGTGCCCCGTCGTGCTGATGCACATGCGCGGCACCCCGGCCACCATGAGCAGCCTCGCGGTCTACGACGACGTCGCGGAGGAGGTGCGGGCGGAACTGGCGATCGTGCTCGACCGCGCCCTCGCGGCGGGGATCGCGCCGGAGGCGATCGCGCTCGATCCCGGCATCGGTTTCGCCAAGCATGCCGCCCACTCGATCGCGCTGCTCCGGGATCTGGCGAAGCTCGCCACGCTCGGTCGACCGTTGCTCATCGGCGTCTCCCGCAAGGCATTCGTGGGTCAGCTGTCCGGCGTCGCGGAACCGGCGGCACGACGGGGGGGTTCCCTGGCAGCAGGTCTGTTCGCCGTGCTGCGCGGCGCTTCAATCTTGCGCGTACACGACGTGGCGGAGACGGTTCACGCGCTTCGCGTGTGGCATAATCTGTGCGCTTAGGTCACGGTTGCACTCTCTCAACGCCCGCTCACGCCGAAGTTTCAATGCCCGACATCAACGGAGACATGATGGCCTCCTCCCGCCGCCTGTTCGGTACCGATGGCATTCGCGGCACCGCCAATACCGATCCGATGACCGCCGGCACGGCGTTGCGGCTCGGGCAGGCAGCGGGCCTGCTGTTCACGCGGGGTGCGCACCGGCATCGCGTGGTCATTGGCAAGGACACCCGGCTCTCGGGGTACATGATCGAGCCGGCGCTGACCGCGGGCTTCATCGGAGCCGGCATGGACGTGACCCTGCTGGGGCCGCTCCCCACGCCGGCCATCGCCATGCTCACCCGCAGCCTGCGGGCCGATCTGGGCGTGATGATCTCGGCTTCGCACAATCCCTATGAGGACAACGGCATCAAGCTGTTCGGGCCGGACGGGACGAAGCTCTCGGACGAGAAGGAGGCGGAGATCGAGGCGCTGATGGCGACCGACTTCGCCGAACGCCTGGTCGCCCCGGCGAAGCTTGGCCGCGCCGCGCGCCTGGACGATGCCGCCGGCCGCTACATCGAGGTCGCCAAGGCGAGCTTCCCGCGCGGCCTGCGCCTCGATGGCCTGCGCATCGTGGTCGACTGCGCGAACGGGGCCGCGTATCGCGTCGCCCCCACCGTGTTGTGGGAGCTGGGCGCGACCGTGATCCCGGTCGGCGTCCAGCCTGACGGGTTCAACATCAATCGCGGCTGCGGCTCCACCGTCCCCGACTTCCTCTGCGCCCAGGTGATCGAGCATGGCGCGGATTTGGGCATCGCGCTCGACGGCGATGCCGACCGCGTGGTGATGGCGAACGAGCGGGGCGAGCTGATCGACGGCGACCAGATCCTCGCGCTGATCGGCCTCTCCTTCCAGAAGAGCGGTCGTCTCGCCGGCGGCGGCCTCGTCGCGACGGTGATGTCCAACCTGGGGCTGGAGCGCTTCCTGGCCGGCCGTGGCGTGCAGCTCCATCGCACCCGGGTCGGCGATCGCTACGTGGCGGAGCGCATGCGTGAGACCGGGATCAATGTCGGCGGCGAGCAGTCGGGCCACGTGATCCTGTCCGATTTCGCCACCACCGGGGACGGGCTGCTGGCCGCCCTGCAGGTGCTGGCGGTGGTGGTGGAGCGCGGCGGCAGCGCGAGCGAGGTATGCCACGTGTTCGAGCCGTTGCCGCAGCAGCTCAAGAACGTCCGCTTCTCCGGAATTTCGCCGCTGCGAGCCCCGCGCGTGGCCGAGGCGATCACCGCGGCGGAGAGGCGGCTGCGCGGCACCGGCCGGGTCCTGATCCGCGAGAGCGGCACCGAACCGCTGGTGCGCGTGATGGCCGAAGGCGAGGACGAGCGGCTGGTGGCCGAGGTGGTGGATGCGTTGTGCGACACCATCGCGGCGGTGACGCGGGAAGCGAGCGGCCACGTGGAAGCGGCGCGCGCCTGATGCAGGGACGCGTGCTGATCGTCGCGGGTTCGGATTCCGGGGGCGGGGCAGGGATCCAGGCCGACGTGAAGGCGGTCACCGCCATGGCGGGCTTCGCCATGACGGCGATCACGGCGCTCACCGCCCAGAACACGCTGGGCGTGCATGGCGTCCATCCGGTGCCCCCGGCCTTCCTGCGCCAGCAGATCGAGGTCGTGCTGGGCGATCTCGGCGCCGATGCGATCAAGACCGGCATGCTGGGCGACGCCGTCACCATCGAGACCGTAGCCGCGGCGCTGGAGACCTTGGCGCCGCGCGTGCCGCTGGTGCTCGACCCGGTGATGATCGCCAAGGGTGGTCATCCGCTGCTCGCCGAGGACGCCGTATCGACGCTGCGCCGGCGGTTGCTGCCGAAGGCGCGGGTGATCACGCCCAACTTGCCGGAGGCGGAGGCCCTGGCGGGCATGCCGATCCGGTCGGTCGAGGACATGCAGCTCGCCGCACGAGCCTTGCTCGCCCTCGGCGTGCCCGCCGTGCTGTTGAAGGGCGGGCATCTGGAACGGGAGGAGGTCGTCGACCTGCTCGCGACGCCGGAGGGCGTGACACGTTTCGCCGCCCCGCGCATCGCGACACGGCACACCCATGGCACCGGCTGCACCCTGGCCAGCGCGCTGGCGGCCGGGCTCGCGCAGGGCATGACCCTGCACGATGCGGTCGCTCGTGCGCGCCTGTATGTTCGTGCGGCGATTGCCGCGGCGCCTGGCTATGGCGGCGGCCATGGGCCTCTCGACCACGCCGTGACGGTCGACCCCAACCTGATCTGGCCACCCGCGGCCAAGGGAACATAACGGTCCAGCGGAACGAGGCGAAGAGCCCGAAAGGTCAGGGCGCGCCGAGCCTCAAGGGTCAGGGCGCGTAGAGGCGGAGCACCGCCTGGGCGGCATGCCGCGCGCGGCCCAACGCGTCCGCGGCAGTCGGCGGCGCGTCTGCACGCAGGAGCATGGTGAGCGGCAGGGGGCCGAAGAGCAGGGCGAGGAAGTCGTCCACGATCGTCGCGACCGGGGCGGCCCCGAGCAGACGCGCCTGCTGGGCGGCGTCGAGCAGGGGGCGCAGGGCCGCGGCCGCGGCCGGCCAGCCCGCCCCGGCCACGCTCCGCGCGAGGTCGGGCGAGCGCATCGCCTCGGCGACGGCCAACCGGTGCAGGGCCAGCGTCTCGGGGTGGCCGAACGCGGTCAGCAATGCGGCGCCGAACGCGGCCAGCGCCTCGAACAGCTCCGCCTCACTGCGCGTTACCGCGTCCGCCGACGGCAGCCGGATCCGTTGCGCACGGTCCGCCAGGCATGCCGCCAGCAGCGCCTGCTTGCTCGGGAACTGCAGGTAGAGATCCCGCTTCGAGACATGGGCGCGCGTTGCGATCGCGAGCGTGCTGGTCGCCGCGTAGCCGCGTTCCATGAACAGCGCCGAGGCCGCCTCGAGCAGCCGGGCGCGCAACCGGCCTTCGGGGGGGATCGAAACGGTGTCCGCCACGCTGCCTCCTGCCTGCTGCGCGGGCGAGCCCTCCGCGCGTTTGAACGATACCATACGGCATCGATATCGGGCGGGAGAAGGGGCGTTGGCAGCTCAGCGGCGCGCCGGATCTCCCGGTGCGCCCGACGGCATCAGACGTCCACCACCACGTAGTCGTTCTCCACGGTCACCGGCACCGTTTCCGCGACATAGGGGCCGTCCGCCACCGTCTCCCCGGTCGCAACCTCCACGTTGTAGCGGCGCAGATTGATCTTCGCCGGATCGATCACGCTCTGGCCCGTGCGGATGTCGAACTCCCAGCCATGCCAGGGGCAGCGCAGGATTTCCCCGTCGCGGGCATAGCTGTACTGGCCGGGCTCGTCCGCCGCGATCAGGCCGGTGACGATCCCCTCGCACATCGGGCCGCCCTGGTGCGGACAGCGGTTGAACAGGCCGAAGAACTCGCCCCCGAGATTGAACACCGCGATCGGACGGCCGCGCACCGTGACCAGCTTGCGGCTGCCGGGCGGGATTTCCGCGACGGTGGCGATCACGTGCTTGCTCATGCGGGATCCGTTTCCTCGTTCCGCGGGAAGCGTACCCAAGCGGCGGGACGGTCGCAACGGCCTGGCCGGATCGGCGCGTCCGGGTCCGGCGGTGCCGCCGGCGTCCCCCGGACCGGCCAGCTCCGGGGCGAGCACCTTGACGGAGGCCGCCCCAGGGCAGACCCTTCCGGCAACGAGGGGGAAAGCGATGATCAAGGTCCAGGGAACCCGCCGCGCGTTTGCGGCCGTCGTCACGAGCGTGCTGCTGTCGGGCCTGTTGCGGCCCGCCATGGCCGCGGACGAGACGATCCGCTTGGGGGCGATCCTGCCGCTGACCGGTCCCGGCGCCGTGGTCGGCACGCAGGAGATGCGTGGGATCCAGTTCGCGATGGACGCGGCCAACGCCAAGGGCGGCGTGCAGGGCCACAAGATCGAGGTCATCTTCGAGGACAACCAGGCCAAGCCCGACGTCTCGGTGCTGAGCTTCAACAAGCTCGTGGACCTGCAGAAGGTGCCGATGATCTTCACCGGCTACTCGGGGCCGTCCCTCGCGATGGCGCCGCTCGCCACCCGGAAGAAGATCCTGATGATCAATGCCGGCGCCCAGTCCGACAAGCTGACCAAGGCGTCGCCCTACCTCGTGAACACGCTGCCCAGCACCGGCGACGAGGTCGCGGTCATGGCCAAGTATCTGGTCCAGCAGGGCAAGAAGAAGGCCGCCGTGCTGTTCGAGAACGACGCCGCCGGGATCGGCGGGCGTGACGACTTCCTCGAGCTGTTCCCCAAGGCCGGCGGCACCATCCTGGCGCAGGAAGCGGTGCAGTTCGGCCAGACCGACTACCGCCCGGCGCTGCTCAAGCTGGCCGCGGCGAAGCCCGACGTGCTGTACGTGGTGATCACCGCGGGCATGGTGCCGCTGGTACAGCAGCTCAAGCAGATGAACCCCGACTTCCTGGTGGCCGGCACGACCTTCATGGCCGATCCCGCCGCGATCGCCGATCCCGCGTCCAACGGGATCATCCACACGCAGGTGCAGATCGACGCGCCGCCCGAACTCTCCGCCGCGTTCAAGGCGAAGTACGGCGACGACATGGATTTCTTCGCGCGCCAGTACTACAACGCCGCGCAGATCATGCTGACGGTGATCGACAAGGTGCTGTCGGAGAAGAAGCCGGTCACCGGCGAAAACCTGCACGACACGCTGTTCGCGATCCGCAAGTTCCAGGGCCTGATCCCGATGGAGTTCAAGAGCAACACGGCCACCGTGCCCATCGGCATCAACAAGATGGAGAACGGCAAGGACGTTACGCTGCTGCAGGTGACGGCGGAGTAGCGCGGCCGCTCACGGACCCTCGCCGATGGTTTGGCTGCAGCTGCTGGTCAACGGCCTCGTGACCGGCTCCGCACTCGGCGTCGTGGCGATCAGCTTTGCGCTGATCTACGCCACGACGAAGATCTTCCACGTCGCTCATGCGGGGGTCTACACGCTGGCGGGCTATCTCGCCTGGTCGCTCGTCAGCCATGGCGTGCCGGATGTGCTCGCCCTGCTACTCGCGATCCTCTGCTGCACGGCGCTGGGGGCGCTGATCCAACACCAGCTCTACGCACGGCTCGAGCGCCGGCGCGCGACGCATCTCGTGGTCCTGATCGCGTCGCTGGGTGCACTTGCCGTGATCCAGAACGTGATCGCGGCCGTGTACTCGTCGAACATCCTGCAATTTCCGGTGCCGTGGAGCAGCCGGGTCGTGACGGTCGGGACTCTGCGGCTGAACTGGGCGCAGATCCTCACCGTGGTGCTGAGCGTCCTGGCCTATGCCGGTACGATGTGGTTTGCGCATCGCACGATCCTGGGCAAGCAGATCCGCGCGGTGGCGTCCAACCCGTTCCTGGCGGAGATCACGCGGCTGCGGCCGCAGCGCATCTACGTGATCGTGGTCGCGATCGGGTCGGCGATCGTGGCCCTGCCGGGGGTGCTGGTGCCGCTCGATCTCGGGCTGCAGCCCTATGGCGGCGTGACGCCGCTGCTGACAGCGACGATCGCGATGATCGCCGGCGGCGTGGGCTCGATCACCGGCGCCTTCGTGCTGGCGGTCGGCATCGCGGTGCTGCAGAACCTGTCCCTGCTGGTGATCCCCGGCGAGTGGTCGATCGGGGTCACGTTCTTCATCTTCGTCATCTTCATGCTGTTCCGGCCCACCGGCCTGTTCGCCAAGGCGCGTTGAGGAGGAACGGCGATGGATTTCCTCTACAGCTACATCATCCTGGCCGAGGTCTACGTCCTGCTGGGCCTCTCGACCAACCTGCTGGTCGGGATCGCCGGCATCTTCTCGGTCTCGCAGGCGGCGGTGTTCGGCGTCGGCGCCTATCTCGTCGCGCATTTCCTGATGGCCGAGTCGCTGGGCTTCATCCCTGCGCTCGCGATCGCGGCCGTCGCGTGCATCGTGCTCAACATCCTGGTCACGTTGCCGGCGCTGCGGGTGTCGGGCGACTACTTCGTCGTCACCAGCTTCGGCATCCAGTTGCTGGCCACCGCGGTCTTCACCAATTGGACGAATGCGACGGGCGGCGCGAACGGCCTGCCGGGCATTCCGCCGCCGGACGTGTTCGGCCTCCCCATCGAGAGCACGGGACAGTTCGTGATCCTGTGCAGCGTGGCCATGGCGATCGGGGGTCTCGCGTTCTGGCTGCTGATGCGTGCCCCGTTCGGGCGGCTGCTGCGCGCGATCCGGGAGGACGAGCTGGCCGTCGCCGCGGCGGGCAAGAACGTGCTGCGGGCCAAGGTCTCGGCGGCGGCGCTGGCGGGTGCGTTCGCCGGCAGTGCGGGCGGGTTCTACGCGACGTTCCTGAGCTTCGTGGACCCGAGCTCGTTCGATCTGGACGCCTCGATCCTGTTGCTGACGATGGTGGTGGTGGGTGGTGCGCGGACGCTGGCGGGGTCGGTGCTGGGGCCTTTCCTTCTGCTCGCCTTGCCGCAGGTGCTGACGCTGGTGGACATTCCGACCTCCATCGCCGCGGCGATGCGGCAGCTGATCTACGGCGTGCTGCTGATCCTGTTCATGCTGTTCCGCCCCCAGGGGCTCGCGGGGGAGAAGCTGTGACGGTCGTGTGCTCTCGCCCGGCGTGGGTGCCGGTGCGGACGGTGCCGGTGGGGATGGTGCCGGTGGGGATGGCCGGGTCAGGCCCGGCCATGACGGAAGGCTCCGCAGCCCACGCTCCAACATCGTCATGGCCGGGCTCGACCCGGCCATCCCCACCGGCACCGCCCCCTCAACGGGGGCACACCCCATGACCGCCCCGTACCTCCAGGCGCAGGGTGTGGAAGTCGCGTTCGGCGGCTTGCGTGCCCTTCGTGACTGCAGCTTCACGGTCGGACAGGGCAAGATCACCTGCCTGGTCGGTCCGAACGGTGCCGGCAAGACCACGATCTTCAACGTCATCACCGGCTTTCTGCGCCCGAACGAGGGACACGTGACGTTCCAGGGCCGCTCGCTCGACGGGCTGCGCCCGCAGGCGATCGTCGCCGCCGGGATCGCCCGCAGCTTCCAGAACCTGCGGCTGTTCGTGGACCTGACCGCGCTCGACAACGTCATGGTCGGCCTGCCCTCGCAGCCCGGCGAGGAACCGATCGGCGCCCTGTTCCGCCCGCTGCACGTCGCCCGCGCCCAACGCGCGCAGCGGGAGCGTGCCCGCGAGGCGCTCGCCCATGTCGGGCTCGCCGACAAGGCCGGCGAATTCGTGCGGAACCTCTCCTATGGCGAGCAGAAGCTGCTGACCATTGCCCGCCTGCTCGCGACCGGCGCCGAACTCCTGCTGCTCGACGAACCCGCCTCCGGCCTGTCTGCCGGCGCGCTCGACGGCATCATGGCCCTGCTGCGCCGGCTGCAGCAGGAGGGCAAGACCCTGCTGGTGGTCGAGCACAACACGCGCGTCGTGCAGCAGATCGCGGACGACGTGCTGTTCCTGCACCAGGGGCACCTGATGGCGCAGGGCACGCCCGAGACGATCATCGCCGATCCGGCGCTGGCCGAGATCTACTTCGGAGGCGCGCTCTGATGCTGCTGCAGCTCACCGGCGTCGCCGCGGGCTACGGCCCGAAGACGGTGATCTCCGACATCGCCCTCGCCGTCGAGCCTGGCCAGATCGTGGCCCTGCTGGGTCATAACGGGGCGGGCAAGACCACGACGTTGCGCGGCATCATGGGCCTGCTGCCGCTCCGCGCCGGCGCGATCGCGTTCGACGGCAAGGCGCTCGATCGGGTCGGCGTCGCGGACCGGGTCGCCATGGGGCTGCGGCTGCTGCCGGAGGGCAGGGGGATCTTCCCTGACCTGACGGTGGCCGAGAACGTCGAGGTCGTCGCGGCGCGCAACATCGGTCCCGAGGCGACCTTCGGCATCGCCGACGTCTACAAGCTGTTCCCGGTGCTGGACGAGCGTCGCGCGACGCGCGCCGGCAGCATGTCGGGCGGCCAGCAACAGATGCTCGCGATGTCGCTCGCGATGCTGGGCACGCCACGCTGCCTGCTGCTGGACGAGCCGTCGATCGGGCTCGCGCCCAACCTGGTGGAGCGCATGTTCCAGCAGGTGCAGCAGGTCTGCCGCTCGCACGGGATGGCGGCCGTGCTGGTCGAGCAGAACGTCGCGGCGGCGATGCGCATCGCGGATCGCGTGGTGATCATGAACAACGGCCAGATCGTGTTCGACGGCAGCCCCGACGAGGCGCGCGCCTCCAACGTCTGGCACTATTTCTGAACCGCCTCAGCCGGCGACACGCGCGGCTTCCGCGGTGATCCAGGCGGCGAACCGCGCAATGGCGGGACGGCGGAAGGAGGCCGCCCGCCCGACGAGGTAATACGCGAACCGCGTCGGCCAACTGCCGTGGAACGCCCGGACCAGCATCCCGGCCGCCAGCGCATCCTGCGCGTAGGTATCGGCCACCAGCGCGAGCCCCTGCCCGTCGATCGCCGCGCGGACCAGCAGCGTGTCGTCGGAATAGGCGGGGCCCGCATCCGGCACGCGCGCGCGGCGGCCCAGCGCGTCGAGCCAGAACTGCCAGTCCTGCCGGCCGGCATCGTGGAGCAGCGGATAGCGCAGGCAATCCTCTGGCCGGCGGATCGTCGGACCGGCGGCGAGCAGGGCAGGGCTGCCGACCACGATCTGCGCCGGCGCCATCAGCCACCGGCTCTCGAGCCCGGGATAGCGGCCGAGGCCGTGGCGGATCGCGAGGTCGACGGGATCGCTCGCGAGGTCGATGACGCGCGGATCCGCCTCCACCGTCACGTCCAGCGCGGGATGCCGCGCGCGGAAGCCGCCCAGGCGCGGAACCAGCCAGGTCGCGGCAAAGGAGGGCGTGGTGCTCAGCACGATCCGTTGCCGCCGCCCGCGGCCGGTGGTCTCGGCATAGGCCCCTTCGATTTCGGCGAATGGTCCGGTCAACCGGTCGAACAGGGACTGGCCCGCGCGCGTGAGCCGCACACCTTGCGGTGTGCGCACGAGAAGGGAGCGCCCCACCGTCGCCTCCAGCGTCTGCACGCGCTGCGTGATGGCGCCCGGGGTGACGCCCAGCGTCTCGGCGGCCGAGGTCATGCGTCCAGCGCGTGCGACAAGGACGAAGGTGTGCAGAAGCGCAAACGGGGGAGCCATGCATCGTGTTTAGCACGGCTAAACATGCCGGCATGGGTTTTCGATCGGCGGCGGGGCGCTGGTCCGCGAGGGTGCGCGGATCGCCGAGGAGCCAACCCCATGCCTGATCCGTCCGCCCGACGCCTCTGGACCGCCGTCCTGGTCTGCTTCGTCGCGCTCGCCGCGGCCTTCTCCGCCCGCGCGACCCTGGGCCTCGTGTTGCCGACCTGGGTCGGCGTGTTCGGCTGGAGCCGGACTGGCATCTCTGCCATCGGCGCGGCGACGCTCGTGGTGATGGCGGGGGTGGCCCCGCTCGCCGGCCGCCTGGTCGACCGGTTCGGCCCGCGGGTCGCGCTCGGGGCCGGATTGTCGTGCGTCGCGATCGGCTGCGCGATCGTCGCCGGTGCGCCGGACGGCACGGTCCTGGTGCTGGGCTTCGCGGGGATCGCCGCGCTGGGCTTCGGCATGGTGGCGACGCATGTGGTGTCCACCGCGATCGTGCAGATCGCGCAGCGGCGGCGTGGACTGGCGCTGGGTGTCGCCACCTCCGGCGCGACCGCCGGGCAGTTCGTGATCCTGCCGCTGGCGGCCTGGGTGATCTCCGACCTGGACTGGCGTTGGGGGTTCGCACTGCTCGCAGGACTGGCGCTGGTCCTCGTGCCGCTGCTCTGGCGGCTGTTGCCGCCGGGCAGGTTCGGTGCCGCGCGGACCGCTCCGGCCGGGCTGCGCCGCGACGTGACGGAGCTGCTGCGCGCGCCCGCCTTCCACGCCCTGTTCTGGAGCTTCCTGCTCTGCGGCTACACGACGGCCGGCATCATCGAGGTGCACCTGCTGCCCTACGCCGCTCTGTGCGGGTTCGCGCCGCTGCCGAGTGCGACGGCCTATGGCGTGCTGTCCGCGGTGAACCTGGCGGGGATGATCACGGCGGGATGGCTGGCGGACCGGGTGAACCGGCCGGCGCTGCTCGCCGGCATCTACCTGCTGCGGGCGGCGAGCTTCCTGCTGCTGTTGCAGGTCGGGACCAGCTACGACCGGCTGATCGTCTTCGCCGCCGCGTTCGGGATGGTCGACTACGCCACGGTCCCGGTCACCGCGAGCCTCGTGGCGTCTCGGCTGGGGGTGGGACGGATGGGGCTCGCGATGGGGGTGATCTCGTCCGGCCATGCCGTGGGCGCGGCGCTGGGCGCCTTCCTGGGCGGCGCCCTGAGCGACCGGTTCGGATCCTACGCCGCGGTGTGGTGGAGCGGGTTCGCGCTCTCGCTCCTGGCGGGCTGGATCGTGCTGCCTCTGCTGCTCAGCGATCGTCGACCGGCAGGTTCGCCTGCACCGACGGCCGCGCATTGAAGCTGGCGTGCCAGGCGGCGAGGCGCGGGTGGCCTTCGCGCCACTGCATCGGCTCGAAGCGGAAATCGAGGTAGGCGAGCGCGATCCCGATCGCGAGATGGCCGATGGTGAAGCCGCTCGCGGCGAGCGCGTCCGCCTCCTGCTCCAGCGCGTCGACGCAGGCACGGAGCTTGTCCTCCCACAGCGCACGGTGCGGCGCGCTCTGGGTCTCGGCGGGGCGGAACCGCTCGCCCACCAGCAGCAGGCCGGTGTCGATCATGCCGTGCCCCAGCGCATGCCGACGCAGTGCGAGCAGCCGGTCGGGCCAGGCGGCAGGAAACAGCTTGGGGCCGGTGTGCAGCGTATCGAGGTACTCGATGATGACGGTGCTGTCGTAGAGCACGCTGCCATCGGGCAGTTCCAGCGTCGGGATCTTGCCGAGGGGATTGATGCGCATGAGCTCGCGGTGTGGCGTGGTGCCGCCGGTGACCGTGCGCACGATCTGGATCCGGTCCTGCAGCCCGCATTCATGCGCCGCGATCATGACCTTGCGGACATAGGGCGAGCGCGGCGACCAGTGCAGCGTCATCGGGCCGACAGGAGCGGTCATGGGGCGCGAACCTTCACCGGGAGGGAGGCGCGGGATAGGCTTGCGCCAAGGGACGGAGGGACGTTTGCCATGAACTGGATCGAAGTCAACGGCACCAGCCTGCGCTACGCGCTGCACGGCACGGGCGCCTCCACGCTCGTGCTGGTGCACGAGATGGGCGGCACGCTCGACAGTTGGGACGCGGTGATCCCCGGCGTGTCACATGCGCGGCGGGTGCTGCGCTACGACACGCGCGGCGCCGGCCTGTCCGAGAAGATCGGCGGCAGCGTGAGCTGGGACGAGATGGCGGGCGACCTCGGCGCGTTGCTGGATGCGGTGGGCATCGGCGGCAAGGTGGCGATCGCGGGCATCGCGGTGGGCGCGGCGATCGCGATGCATTTCGCGGCGCGCAATCCGGATCGCGTTTCGGCGCTGGTGCTGCATGGGCCGGCGACGGGCGTCACCGGCGATCGGCGCCACGCCACGATGGAGCGGGCGGCCGCAGCCGAGGCGGGCGGAATGCGCGGCATCGCCGAGACCTCGATCGCGGCGTCCTATCCCCCGGTGGTGCGGTTCGACGAGGCGGTGTTCCGCACGTTCCGCGCGCGCTGGCTGGCCAACGATCCGCAGAGCTTCGCCGCGATCAACCGCATGCTGGCGACCGAGGATATCACCGACGAGCTGGAGCAGATCCGCTGCCCGACTCTGGTGACGGCGGGCCGGCACGATGCGCTGCGTCCGCC
>MKTV01000071.1:12992-56104 GCA_001898425.1 Rhodospirillales bacterium 69-11 | reverse complement strand
AGCCGATGGCGCGGCGGATTCCCGGGGCGGAGTTCCTGGAGCTGAACTCCGGGCATTTCGCGTCGATCCAGACGCCGGGGCTGATGTCGCAGGCGATCCACGGGTTCCTGGCGTCGCACGGGGTGTAGGGCTCCCCCCGTGTCATCCCCGCGCTTGTCGCGGGGATCCACGACTTGCGCAGGAGCGTGCGGCAGACGTCGTGGATGACCGCGACAAGCGCGGCCATGACACGGGTCGGGTGCCGTGCAGCGGCCTCGAAACGTATAACACCCTGCAACGTAGAACGCCCCGCAACGCAAAAGGGGCGCCGCTAGGCGCCCCTTTGTTCGTGCTGGCCGTTCTACCTCAGCCCGGCTGAGGCGCCGGAGCCGGACCGCCCGTGGCCGGCGGGGGGACCGGGCGCCCGCCGGTGGTGGGCACCGAGGCGCGACGGTTCTCCGGGGCGGGCTCGTCGACCACCTTGCGGATCACCGGCTCGCCGCGCAGGACGGTGCGGATCTCGTCGCCGGACAGCGTCTCGTGCTCCAGCAGGCCGCGGGCCAGCCGGTGCAGCTCCTCGATGTTCTCGGTCAGCAGCCGCCGTGCCTTGGCATAGGCGCGATCGATGATGTCCTTGATCTCCCGGTCGATCTCCTGCGAGGTCGCCTCGGAGACGTTCTTGCTCTGGGTCACGGAGTGGCCCAGGAACACCTCCTGGCTGTTGTCGCCGTAGGCGATCATGCCGAGCTTGTCGGACATACCCCACTCGGTGATCATCCGGCGCGCCTGGTCGGTGGCCATCTTGATGTCGCCGGCCGCGCCGTTCGAGACCTTGTCCGGCCCGAAGATGATCTCCTCCGCCGCGCGGCCGCCCATTGCCATGGTCAGTTCGGACAGCAGCTTCGACTTCGACTTCGAGTAGCGGTCGCCCTCGGGCAGGCTCATCACCAGCCCCAGCGCGCGGCCACGCGGGATGATCGTCGCCTTGTGGACCGGGTCGCATTCCGGCTCGTGCATGGCGCAGAGCGCGTGACCGGCCTCGTGATAGGCGGTCATGCGCTTCTCGGCCTCGGACATCACGAGGGAGCGCCGTTCGGTGCCCATCATCACCTTGTCCTTGGCGGCCTCGAACTCCGCCATCGCCACCACGCGCTTCCCGATACGGGCGGCGAGCAGCGCGGCCTCGTTCACGAGGTTTGCGAGGTCGGCGCCGGAGAAGCCGGGCGTGCCGCGCGCGATCGTCTTCGGATCGACGTCGGAGGCCAGCGGCACCTTGCGCATGTGGACGCGCAGGATCTTCTCTCGCCCGTTCACGTCCGGATTCGGCACGACGACCTGGCGGTCGAAGCGGCCGGGACGCAGCAGCGCGGGGTCCAGCACGTCCGGCCGGTTCGTCGCCGCAATCAGGATCACACCCTCGTTCGACTCGAACCCGTCCATCTCCACGAGCATCTGGTTCAGCGTCTGCTCGCGCTCGTCGTTGCCACCGCCGAGGCCGGCGCCGCGATGGCGGCCGACCGCGTCGATTTCGTCGATGAAGATGATGCAGGGGGCGTTCTTCTTGCCCTGCTCGAACATGTCGCGCACGCGGCTGGCGCCGACGCCCACGAACATCTCCACGAAGTCGGAGCCGGAGATCGTGAAGAACGGCACGTTCGCCTCACCCGCGATCGCGCGGGCCAGCAGCGTCTTGCCGGTGCCGGGCGGGCCGACCAGCAGCACGCCCTTCGGGATCTTGCCGCCCAGGCGCTGGAACTTCTGGGGGTCCTTCAGGAACTCGACGATTTCCTGCAGCTCACCCTTGGCTTCGTCGATGCCGGCGACGTCCTCGAACGTCACGCGCCCCTGTTTCTCGGTCAGCATGCGCGCCCGGCTCTTGCCGAAGCCCATGGCGCGACCGCCGCCCGACTGCATCTGGCGCATGAAGAAGACCCAGACGCCGATCAGCAGCAGCATCGGGAACCAGTTCAGCAGGATGTGCAGCAGCGGATTGACGTCGCTGTCCTCCGGCTTGGCGATCACGCGGACGTTCTTGTCCGTCAGCGTCTTCACCAGGGTGGGGTCTTCCGGCGTGTAGGTCTGGAACGTCCGGCCGTCGTTGAGTTGCCCGGACACGATCCGGCCCTGGATCACGACGTCGCGCACGCGGCCGCTGTTCACCTCGGAGATGAAGTCCGAGTACGCGACCTGCGTTGCGGAGTTGTGGTTGGTCCCTGGCTGGAACATGTTGAACAGGAACACAAGCAGCAGCGCGATGATGACCCACAGCGCGAGGTTACGGCTGAAATTGCTCATCTCTCCAAGCTCACGTCCATAGGTCCTTCCGTGGCGCGCCGACCCGATCGTCCCGTGGGCAGGCGTGCGGCTGCAACGATGGCAACCACAACAACATAGGGTGCCCGAAGCTGTCCCGCATCCCCAGCCGTGCGCCGATTGGCGCATCCATTGGACTCCGCCCCGCCCCGAGGCGGGTCGTCCCCGTCATGGCACCATCTGGAAGCCGCCCCGCAGCGGGGAAGCGGCCGTCTGATCGGTGGGCGAGGCCAGGCCGGGCATCCCGCCTGATCATTCGAGCGGCAGACCAGCATCGGGCGTGAACGGCGCCCCCGCCATCGGTCGTCCTGGTTCGAACGTCAGGCACAGGTCGGAAATCGGTTGGGCACGATACAGGAGATGTGGGACCGCCACCAGGGAATTGCCATCCCACACCGCGGGCAGCGTGCGGAGCACGGCGCCGGGCAGCCCGGCCTGCCGCCCGAACCGCGCGGCCGCGGCCCCGAGCGCGGCGACATGCCAGGAATTGGGGGCGGTTCCGGTCAGCCGGAAGCGCCGGTCCCACAGCAGGCCCGGCCGCACCGGTGCGGCCGGCGCGACGGCGCGCGGCTCCCGGACCATCAGCCAGCCGGGGCCGAAGCGGCCCGCCCGCAGCAGGCGCACGCCCGCCAGGGTGGCGGGCCGTGGATCGGCCGCCAGGGACAGCAGCGCGGTCGAGGCCGGCGGGAAGGGCGCTCCGGCAACCGCCTGGATCACCGCGGCCAGCGCCTCGGGCCGGAACCGCCCGCTCGGCCGCACGGGGGCGAGCAGGGCGAAGCCTTCCGGCCGTAGCGAGACATGGGCGGCGAGCTCCGCTGCGATGGCGCGCTCCCTGCGCGCGCGGGCGACACCTGCGCGACGCGCGGCCTGGGCCAGGGCCATGTCCGCCCGCCGTGCCGGCACGCGGAGCCGGGCACGCAGCGCCCTGGGATCGACGTTGGACGGATCCTCCACCCAGTCGACGCCGCGATCCTGCAACCAGGCCCGCAGCATGGCGGGAGGCTGGCCGAGGAGGGGGCGCAGCAGGCGCACCGTGCCAAGCACCGTCAGGGCGGCCATGCCGGCGAGCCCCGTGCTCCCGCTGCTGCCGAGTGCCCGCATCATCAGCGTTTCGGCCTGGTCGAGCCGCTGGTGTCCGGTGAGCAGATGGAGACATCCGGCCTCGGCGCAGGCGGCTTCGAGCGCGGCGTAACGGCCGGCCCGCGCGCGTTCCGCAAGCCGCGTCCCCGGCCCGAGACCCGACAGGACCAACACCCGCGCGGCGATGCCGCGAGCGGCCAAGCGATCGCGCGTCACCGCCGCCTCCACCGCCGAGGCCGGCCGCAGCCCGTGATCGACGATCAGCGCCAGGATGCGCCCGCCGCGATCGCGCGCCCATGCGTCGGCCAGCAGGGCGAGTGCCATGCTGTCCGATCCCCCGGACACGGCCACGGCCAGCAGCGGCGCGGGCTCGAACGGACCCAGTCGCCCCATCGCCGCGGTGAACGCTGCGTCGAGCGCCTCCGCCGCGAAGGCCACGCCCACGGCCTCGCCCACGGGCGGGGGGACCACCGCCCCGTCGCGCGGCGGCGCTACTTGCAGCCGGCGCGCTGGCGGACCGAAGCGGCGGAGGCCTGCAGATCCGATCGGAGCTGCGGAAACTCGCTGCCCAGCTTGGTGAGCGTGTCGCAGGCGGCGCGCTTCTCATTGAGCGCGGTGAGCGCGTTGGCGAGCCCCAGCAGCGCATCCGGCGCGCGGGCCCCCTTGCGGTTCCGGTTGTAGGCGTCGTCGTAGGCGATCGCCGCCTGCGGATATTGCCGCTGGCCGGCCAGCGCCTCTGCCAGCAGGTATTGTGCGTCATAGGCGCGCGGGGATGTGCGAGCGGTGTTCAGGACTTCACGCGCCGCCTGTTCGGCGGCCGTGTAGTCGCGGCGGGCAAGGGCGTTGTTGCCCTCCTGCAGCGCGAGCTCCGGCGTCCGCCGCACGGGCGCGGCCGGTGCCTGGGGCGGCGGCGGGGCGGCCGGGGCGGCCTGGGTGGGGGCGCCCGTCGCTCCGGCAGTGGCGCCGGCGCCTTGCGGGTTCACCTGGAAGGCCAGGTCGTCGATCCGCTTGCCGAGCTCCGCGCCCTGGCGCTGCAGGGCGTAGCGCGTCTCGTCCTCCTGCCCGCGGAGCTGGCGCACCTGCTCCTCGAGCGCGTCGACGCGGGTGAGGAGCTGCGCGACGAGGTCGTTGGGCGCCGCGGAGGGGTAGTTGCGCGGCGCGATCACCGAACTGCCGCCGCCGCCACCGCGCGCGAGCTGGTCCCGCAACTGCTGCATCTCCTGGCGCAGGGCATAGATCTGGTTCTGCAGCGCGATCCCCTCGCGGCTGTCGATCTGCGCGGCGGCGGGGGCGATCGTGGCAGCCCCGGCGAGGCCGAGGGCCAGCAGGCCGAGTCCCGCGCGGCTCCAGGAGCGATGGGTCAGCCGGCGCATGCGGATATCTCCTCGTCGGTCGTGGACGCGGATGGATGAACTGGTTCCGTGGCGTTCTCAAGGCCGCTTCGCAGGATTGGCGACCGGAGCCTGATGCGAATCGGATCTTTCGCGTCGGCATTCGTCGGCCGAGGCCGATGCGACGCCGGATCGCCGAGTCGATGCGCCGCCTGCGGAGGGTCCGCCGCCGGCTGAAAACGAAACCGGCGGCCGCTGGGGCCGCCGGTCTCGAACCAGGTCGGTGCGGTCTGGCCTCAGCGAACCGAGGTGATCGCGTTGCGGTTCTGCGCCCAGGCCTGCTCGTTGTCGCCCATGGCGGTCGGGCGGTCCTTGCCGTAGCTGATCGTGGTGATCCGCGCGGCGGAGACGCCCTGCGCCTTCAGGTAGGACGCGGCGGAGTTGGCGCGGCGCTGGCCGAGCGCGAGGTTGTACTCTTCCGTGCCACGATCGTCGCAGTTGCCGGCGACCTGCACGTTGACGGCGGGATACTTCGCGAGCCAGGCGGCCTGCTTGTCCAGGGTCGCCTTCCCATCGGGGCGGACGATGGACTGGTTGAAGTCATAGAAGACCCGATCGCCGACATTGGCCACCAGGTCTTCCTGGCTGCCCGGCACCGGACCCGTGGTGGCGGCGGTGGCGCCCGAACCCGTCTGGGCCGTGTTCTGATTCGCGCACGCCGCCAACAGGGCGACGGCGGCGAAAGCGCCGAGGATCTTGGTGTTCATTGACTCTTCGTCCCTGAAAAGGGTGCTGCGGGGGAGAACGCGTGTCTCATCGGGCGCAACGGTAACCCGTTGCGCCTGCGCTTGCGATTACCCTTTCGCGACGAACCCGGTCAAGCGCGCCGCGCACGCCCCCGAACAGTTCTCGGTCGTGTTGCTGCCCTAACACGGTCCGAGGGTCAAGGCGCGCGCGGCGACGCCGCGTTTCAGGCCGACAGGGGCGACCAAGCGGGGTCGGAGGCGTCCGTCGGCGTCGGCACCACCTGCTCGTTGAAGCCGGTGATGTCGATCGACACGAGTCTCGAGGAGAAGCCTGCGCCCCGCGCATCGCCCGCGCGTGTCTCACGCCAGAACATCAGCACGCGGCCGTTCGGGGCGAAGGTCGGTCCCTCGACCAGCCAGCCTTCCGACAAGATGCGCTCACCCGACCCGTCGGGCCGCATCACGCCCACGGCGAAATTCGCGGTCTCCCCGCCGTAGCGGGTGAAGGCGATCAGGTCCCCGCGCGGCGACCAGACCGGCGTCGCATAGCGGCCCGATCCGAAGCTGATGCGCCGCGCACCGCCGCCGCCCGCGCCCATGACGTAGATCTGCTGGTCGCCCCCGCGATCCGAGGCGAACACGATCTGCGAGCCGTCCGGCGAGTAGCAGGGGCTGACGTCGATCGCGCCCGAGTTGGTCAGTCGACGGCTGGCGCGGCTCGACAGGTCGACCGAGACGATGTCGGAGCCGTTGCCGTCCGCCACCGCCATGACGACGCTGCCGCCATCGGGGGCGAAGCGCGGGGCGAAGGTCATTCCGGCGAAGTCGCCCAGCACCGTCTGCCGCCCCGATCCCAGGTTGAACAGGTACACCCGCGGCCGGTTGTTCGCGTAGCTCATGAACGCGATCTCGTCGCGCGTCGGATGGAAGCGCGGGGTCAGGACCAGCCACGAGCCGTCCGTGAGGAAGCGGTTGTTCTGGCTGTCCTGGTCCATGATCGCGAGCCGCTTGGTGCGGCGGTCGCGCGGGCCGGTGGCCGAGATGTAGACGATGCGCGTGTCAAAATAGCCCTTCTCGCCCAGCAGCCGCTCGTAGATCACGTCGGCGATGATGTGCGAGATGCGGCGCCAGTTCGCCTGCGTCGTCGTGTAGGCGGTGCCCTGGATCTGGGTCTGCGGCAGCACGTCCCACAGGCGGAACTCGACGCGCACGTTGCCGCCGCCCTGCGCCTCGGCGCGGCCGGTCACCAGCGCCTGCGCGCCGGTGCCGCGCCAGTTCGCGAAATTCGGCGCCCCGGCCTCGGACGGGCCCGACTGCACGTAGCTCGAGGACGGGATCAGGCGGAACAGGCCGCAGCGGGCGAGGTCGGCCGAGATCACCCCGGCGATGTCGCGGCCCAGCTGCGAGTCGCCGCCGAAATCGGGGATCGCGACCGGGATCGGTTCGGCGCGTGCGCGGGTGACGTCGATCACCGCGCTCTTGGCGCCGGTGCCCGCGCCGGACGCCGGGGGCGCGACGCTCTGCGCGTAGACCGGGGTTTGCTGGGCGGCGGCGAGCAGGGCGGCGGACCCGGCGGCGCCGGCGATCAGGCCGCGGCGGCCGATCATGGGGGCGGGCAGTTCGATCATGGCCGTGTCTTCCTATGCTTGGCGGTCGGCAGGCAACGGATGTCGTGCCGCGGTCGCGACGATGTGTGGAACGTGACGCCGCCCTCACTCCATGGAGAGGTCCGGCGCAGGCGAGGGGCCCCGCCGGTCGCGGCGTGAGCCTGACGGAGGCCCTTGCGGGTCACGGCGTGAACCGGAAGGTCAGCACGTTCACCTTGCCGATCATCGCCTTCGGCATCGGCAGGTTGGCGCAGCGCACGTCGAGCACCGCGCGGATCGCGCGTTCTGCGAAGGCGCGGAAGCGCGGATCGCCCATGCGCGCCACGTCCTCGCCGGCGACCACGGCCTGGCGTGCGGTACCGGCGGCGTCGGTCGTGACGGTCAGCAGCACGCGCTGCTTGTCGATGTCGAGCGCGCCGGCATCCTTGGTCCAGCACTCCCGGACATGTTCGCCGATCGCGCCGCGCTGTTCGGCACTGAGCGCGGCGGTGTCGTTACCCAGCGGGTTGCCGCCGCCCTGCGGCTGCCCGCCGGCCCGCGGATTGGGCTGCGCCTTGGGCGGCGCGGACTGGCGCGCCAACGCCCGCAGCTTGTCGAGCGTGTTCTCCAGCGCCTCGCTGTTCGGCGCCGGGTTCTTCGTCGGATTCGGCTGCGCCGTCGTGCTCGGCGGTGCCGGCGGCGGCGGCACGGGCGGCGGCGGCACCGGAAGCGGCGGCGAGGGCGTGGGCGTGCTCTGCGCCGAGGTCTGCGGCGCGGGCGGCGTCGGCGTCGGCGGCGCCGGCTGTGGCGGGGAGGGTGGCGCCGGCGGAGGCGGGGGCGGCGTGGGCAGCGGCGTCGGCTCCGGCGTCGGCGGCGGCGCAGGCGTGGGCGGCGCCGGGGTCGGCGGGGTCGGAGCGGGCGGCGGCGGCGAGGGCGCGGGCGGCGCCGGCGTCGGCGGGGTCTGCACCGGCTGCGGCTGTGGCGGCGGCGGGGGTGGCGGCGGCGGCGGTGCCTCCTCCACGGGCGTGGGCTTGGGCGGCTGAACCACCGGCGGGGCCGGCGGGCTGGGTTCGGCGCGCGGCGCCGGCGTGGGAGTGGCGGTCGGGGCCTTGGCGCTGGTCTGCGACGGCGCCTCGAACACCATGGCGACGGCCGTCTCGGGCGGCTCCTCGGGTTCCGGCGGCACGATGATCGGAATGCCGATCACCAGCGCGGCGAGCAGCACGGCATGCAGGCCGGCCGACACCGCGAGGGCGCGCCGCATATGCGGGCTCATGCCGCTCCGGCGGCCGGGACCGGGACCGGCCTCGCGGCCTGTGCCGCGCAACACCTGTTGCAGCACGGGGGTCGACTTTCAGCCGGCCTTCGGCCGGCCGGTCGGGGCGGGAGCTGCGCGGCCAGGGGCGGGCTTGGCGCCCGAGGCGGGTTGCGCCGCACCGGAGTTCCCACCCGATTGCGCGCCATTCGGCGAACTCGTGGCCGGCGTGGCACCGGTCTGCTCCGCGAGCAGCGCCACCTTGGTGAAGCCGCCCTGGGTGATCGTGCCCATGACCTCCATGATCCGCCCATAGGCGAGATCCTTGTCGCCGCGGACGAAGATGCGTCGTTCGGGATTGTCCTTGGCGAGCGACTGCAGCTTCGAGACGAGGTCGGGCAGCTCCACCTGCGCTTCCTGCAGGTAGATCTTGCCTTCGCTGTTGATCGAGACGGTCAGCGGCTCGCTGTCGTTGTTCACCGGCTGCGCGTTGGTCTTCGGCAGGTCGACCGAGACGCCCGTGGTCATCAGCGGCGCGGTGACCATGAAGATGATCAGCAGCACCAGCATCACGTCGACCAGCGGCGTGACGTTGATCTCGGCGAGCGGACGGTAGCGGCCGCGGCCCCGGCCGGTGTTCATGCTGAACGCCATCGGTCAGCCCCGCTCTTCGCTTTGGCGCGACAGGATGGCGCTGAACTCGCTGCCGAAGGCTTCCAGCCGCCCGGCGAAGCGGGCGAGGTCGGTGCTGATCTTGTTGTAGGCGAGCACCGCCGGGATCGCCGCGACCAGGCCGATCGCGGTCGCGAACAGTGCTTCCGCGATGCCGGGGGCAACGACGGCGAGGTTGGTGTTGTGCATCGCCGCGATGGCCGAGAAGCTGTGCATGATGCCCCACACCGTGCCGAACAGGCCGATGAACGGCGCGGTGGCACCCACCGAGGCCAGGAACACCATCCAGCGTTCCAGCCGGTCCATCTCGCGGCCCACCGTCACGGTGATCGCGCGGTCGATGCGCTCGCGCACGCTGGTATGGCTGACATCCGCGCCGGCGACGCGGACGGAGCGGCGCCACTCGCCCATGGCGGCGGCGAACACCGCGGCCATCGGATGGGTGGGGTTGCCGCCTTCCGCCTCGAACAGCTCATCCAGGCTGCCGCCGGACCAGAACCGGTCCTCGAACCCGTCGGCATCGCGGTTCACCCGCCGGATGCTCGACCACTTCTCGAACACGATCGCCCAGACCCACACGGAGGCGCCGAGCAGGCCGATCATGACCAGCTTGACGACGATGTCGGCCTGCATGAACAGGCCCCAGAGGGACAGGTCGCCCCCCGCTGCCGCCAGGTTCACCGCCTCGACTGTCCGATCCACCTGCTACTCCTCAGCCCCAATGCCCTGCCGGACCCGTTCATGCCGGGGCTCTTGCCCCGACACTGCCCGCTCGGTCAGGTCGTGTGCCCTGCGGCGTCCCGCATGGCCGCCAGTGTCTCCCGCCAGCGCGGCGGAATGCGTCCCGGCTTGCTTCCCCCGATCTGCGCGTCGCCCGTCCTGACGCAGGCAAGCCGCACCGTGATGTCGGCGCAGAGCCCGAGTGGGCCGTGGACTGCCTGGCGCAACGACGTGGTGGCGCCGCCCACGGCCAGGACCTCGGTCTCGACCACGAGCGAATCGTCCAGGCGCGCGGGACGCAGATAATCCAGTTCGGCCCGCCGCACCATGAACATCACGCCAAACCGCTCCACCATCTCGGCATGCGGGATTCCCACCGCGCGCAGGGCTTCGGTGCGGGCGCGTTCGGCGTAGCGCAGGTAGTTGGCGTGGTACACGACCCCGCCCGCATCGGTGTCCTCGTAGTAGACCCGGATGGCATAACGGTGTCGGCCGTCCGGCGGCATTGCGTGCGGATGAGCAATCATTCATCGCCCTCCGGACCGAAGCGCGGCCCCGGCCCGCTTTCGGCGCCGCGCAGCAGATCGAGCTGCGCCGTCGCGCCGCGCGGCGGGATGAGGCCGAGATGCCGCCAGCCCGGCTCCCCCAGCATGCGGCCGCGGCTGGTCCGCAGGACGAGCCCTTCCTGGATCAGGAACGGCTCGACCACGTCTTCCAGCGTGTCGCGCGCCTCCGCCAGGGCCGCCGCCAGGGTCTCCACCCCGACGGGACCGCCGGCATGGTGGTCGGCGATGCGGCGCAGATAGCGGCGGTCCATCGCGTCGAGGCCGAGCCGGTCGACCTCCAGGCGGGTCAGGGCCGCATCGGCGGTGGCGCGGTCCACCGGCCCGTTCCCCGCGACCGCGGCGAAGTCGCGCACCCGGCGCAGCAGCCGGCCGGCGATGCGGGGTGTCCCGCGGGAGCGGCGGGCGATCTCCCCGGCACCGTCCGGGGTGAGCGCGAAGCCCAGCTTGCGGGCGGCGCGGGCGACGATCTGCTCGAGCTCCTCGGCGGTGTAGAACACGAGGCGCAGCGGGATGCCGAACCGGTCGCGCAGCGGCGTCGCCAGCAGGCCGGCGCGCGTCGTGGCGCCGACCAGGGTGAACGGGGGAAGCTCGATGCGCACCGACCGCGCGGCAGGACCTTCGCCGATGATCAGGTCGAGCTGGAAATCCTCCATCGCGGGATAGAGGATTTCCTCGATCGCCGGCTGCAGCCGGTGGATCTCGTCGATGAACAGCACGTCGCGTGGCTGGAGGTTGGTCAGGATCGCGGCGAGCGAGCCCGCCTTGTCGATCACCGGCCCGGAGGTCGCGCGGAACCCGACGCCCAGTTCGCGGGCGACGATCTGCGCGAGCGTCGTCTTGCCGAGGCCCGGGGGCCCGTGCAGCAGCACGTGGTCCAGCGCCTCGCCGCGGGCGCGGGCGGCCTGGATGAACACGGCGAGGTTCTCGCGCGAGGCCTTCTGGCCGACGAAGTCGTCGAGCGTCTGCGGCCGCAGCGACGCCTCGGCGGCATCGTCCTCCTGCCGTGCAGCCGACACGGTTCGTTCGGGCGGATCGCCGGCGCGATCCGCGGCGCGCGGGGAGCGGCTCATCCGGGCGCGAGCTCACGCAGGCTGGCGCGGATGATCGCGTCCAGCGGCTGGTCCTCGCCGATCCGCTCCAGGGCGCGGGCGATCGCGCCCTGTGCTTCCGGCCGGCGGTAGCCGAGATTGACCAGCGCGGAGAGCGCATCCTCCGCCGGGCCGGCGGGTGGGGCAGGGGCGGCGGGCAGCCCGACCCCGGTGCCAGCCGGCATGGCGCCGGCCTTCTCCCGCAGCTCCGACAGCAGCCGCACTGCAAGGCGCGGTCCGACACCGGGGGCACGGGTCAGGCTGCCGCGGTCACCGGCGGCGATGGCAGCCACGAGGTCGCGCGGGGACAGCGCGGACAGGACCGACAGCGCGACCTTGGCCCCGACCCCCTGCACCGTGGTCAACACGCGGAACCAGTCCCGTTCGGTCGCGTCGGCGAACCCGTACAGCGTGATCGCGTCCTCCCGCACTTGGGTTTCCACCAGCAGCCGCGCCACGGCCGGGGGCGCGGGCAGCGCGGCGAGCGTGCGGGACGAGGCATGCACCAGGTAGCCGACACCGTTCACGTCGACGACGCAGCGCCCGTCCTCCAGCGCGTCGACCCGGCCGGTGAGCTGGGCGATCACGGTGCTTGCGTCCCGATGCTGCGGGCGGACGGCATGGCGCGCGGCGGATCCTGTTCGGTTGGTCCGGGATGATCGGGTCGGGATATAGGCGAACAGGCGGAGTCGGTGGGATGCCGATCATCGTGTCGCCGCGCGACGGCCCGATGGAGCCTGTCACGCCCTCGTGCCCGGGCGCTTCATCTTCGGCATACCGCGGGGCGACGGGCGCGGCTATGCTGCGGGCATGCGCGCAACCGTGGACGGCCAGACCATCGCCGAAAGCGACGACATCGTCGAGACCGGCGGCTATGCCTATTTTCCCGCCGATGCCGTGCGGCGGGAGTGCCTGGAGATGGCGCCGAAGACGCCCGACGATCATGCCTGCCCGCACGGCGTTCAGTTCTATGACGTCGTGGTCGATGGCCGGCGGCACGTCCGCGCGGCTTGGTGCTACGAGCGGCCACGTCCCGCGATGGCCGCGGTCGGTGGCCGCTTCGGATTCTGGGAAGACGTGTCCGTCGGCTGATCGCCCGCCCGATCAGGGCGAGGCGGGCGGGTCCGGGAAGGCCTGAACCGCCATCCACCCCAGCAAAGCCGTCACCATCGTCAAAACCACCGCCACGTCCGCGTAGCCGCGGCGTCCTTGCTGTCTCATCCCGACCTCCTTCATGCGATCGGGAAACGCGCGGCGAACGGCTGTGGTTCGCGCAGGACCGGTTCGGCGCTGCGGGGTTGGGCGTCCTCTCCCGTCAGGTTGCCCGACGAGCCGGCCATGGCAGCGGCGAATTCCAGCCGGTGGATGCGGAACAGGCGATCTGCCGCCGCCTCCGCCGCCTCGACGGCCTGGTGCCGGACGCGCAGCGCGATGCCGATCCCGGCAGCCCCGGCCAGGATGCCGATCAGCGCGAGGCCCATGGCCGTGAACGCGGGCGCCGCGGTCCGCTCCGCAGCCAGTGCGGCGAGCCGACGCTCCAGCGCCTGGCCGTGTTCCTCCTGCCCGCCGATGCGGCGCTCCAGGACCGTCTGGTCGAGCCGACGATCGCGATCGACGGCTTCGACCCGGTTCGCGAGCGCCTCGACCTGGGCGTTCAGCAAGGTGACCTGCCGCAACTGCCCGGCGGCCTGCAGCTTCGCCTGGGTGCTCTCGGATGCGGCGCGCTCGACCAGGCCGCGCACGTCCTGCTGGAGCGAGGTCAGCGCGTCGGCGATCGCGGCCACTTCCGTGCGGATCTCACCGATCGGCGGCGGTGGCGGCGCCTCCGGCGTGCTCGGGGCTGCCGAGGCGGGGGGAAGCGCCGAGGGCGCGGCTGGCGCGGAGGGGCGTTTCGCCGGAGTGCCGTGATGATGATGGTGCCGGGGCGACCCGCTCTTATGACGGGTCTCTGCCGCCGGCGCGGGGCCGGAAATGCTGGAAAGCAGGAGGGCCAGGCACAGCGCGCTACGAATCATCGGGTTTGCTCCGCGACTCGGGGGAGTGCGTGTGCAAGTTGATGACACGGCGGCGGCGCTCGGTGCAAAGCCGAGATTTCAGGCCGGCCTCAGCGGCGCCGAGCGTGTCGCTGCCTCACCGGCATCGCGGGCGAGCGGCGGTTCCGGGTGCCCCGGCCAGGGCCTGACGGTTGCCGTCATGGAATTATGGCCCGGCCGACGCCTTCGCCGAACGGCCGAGACGATCCCGCCGTGGAGCAGGCAGGGCCGACTGATCGTCTTGCGCAACGCCTCCAAGCGTGCGGGGAGCAGTCGTGGCGGATCGTTGCAAGCACAGGCCCGTTCCCCCGTCAGCACGATGAGTTAGTGGGTTCGGCCGATTGAGGTTTCGCGGGATCCGGGCATTCCGAGGAGCCCGCTCCGCCGCTTGAAATCGCGCAAACGTGATAGACGGGTGCCTGCTTTCCAGCCGGCGCGGAGCGCGCGAAGATGTGCCATGACCTGGTCCATCCTTGCTCGCGACGCGGCCTCCGGCACGTTGGGCGCCGCCGTTGCCACTCGATTTTTTGCCGTCGGCGCCCTCGCGATCCACGTCGAGGGCGGCGTCGGTGCAATGGCGACCCAGGCGCTGATCAATCCGATGTATGCCGTGCATGGCATGCCCCGCTTGCGCGCCGGCACCGGGCCAGAGGCGGTGATCGAAGCCCTGCTCGCGGGCGATGCCGGGCGCGCGCATCGGCAGATTCATGTGCTGGACGCCGCTGGGCGCATCGCCGCGCACACCGGAGCGTCGTGCGTCGGCTGGTGCGGGTCGGTGCGCGGCACCGACATCTCGGTGGCCGGGAACATGCTCGCGGGGCCGAGTGTCGTGGCAGCGACACTCGACGCGTTCGCCGCGGCGCAGGGCCCCATGGCGGAACGGCTGCTCGCGGCGCTCGAGGCGGGAGAGGCGGCGGGTGGCGACAAACGCGGCAAGCAATCCGCGGCGCTGAAAGTGGCGACGCGCGACCCGTATCCGGATCTCGATATCCGGACCGACGACCATCCCGATCCGCTCCGCGAGTTGCGGCGTCTCTACGCGGTCAGCCAGGAGCGTTTCGCAGTGTTCCGCCGCTTCCTGCCGGGCACCGACAGCCCGTGCGGCGTGTTCGATCGCAGCGTGATCGATGCGGCGGTGGCGCGGGACGGCTGGCCCCGGCGGGAAGGGTAGGGCTGACCTCACCGTCTCCCCATGCGGGTCACCGCGCACCGCCGTTCGAGCTGAGGGTCGTCGTCAGAACCGGATCGTCGCGGCGAGCAGCGGACCGCCCAGCCCGACATTCTGGTAGATCCCGCTGCCGTATTGAATCGCGAGGTACCGATAGCCGGCCCGCAGCGTAGTCGACTTGCTCAGCTGGTAATCGACGGTTCCGAGCACCTGCCAGGTGAAGGCGCTGGATGGACCGCCCCCGACATCGCCGTAGGCTGTCACGCTCCAGTCCGGGGAGAAGCTGTACCTGTATCGGATGGCACCAATCACGTTGGCCCAGCTCGCGCCGGGGGACGCCGTGCGCCCTCCGAGCAGGTTGCCGTTCAACGTGAACTCGGTCGAGAGGCCGATGGCGCGCACACCAACGCCCATGTCGAGCGTCTGATCGGCGTCGGACAGCACCCGGTAGGCACCGATCGCCGTGCCGACGAACTGCGTCAGTTGCGCGCTGCCGCCGCTGTACAGCACGCCCTTGGTCGAAATGTCCGTCTTGACCGAGATGGCGATGAGGTCGGTCAGGAGCCCGTAGCGCCCGTTCCGCACCTCCAGCGCGCCCATGACCGGGATCGCGTTGAGATGCGTCAGCACGTCGCCGAAATCCGCGGAGACGGTCTGCGTGGGGACGCGTGAGAGCTTGGTGGAAACCGAACCGGTGACGCCGGCCACCCAGAGATATGGGGTCAGGTCGAAGTGCCATTGCGACGGCGCCTGATCCTCCGCCCATGCGGGTCGGGCCGTGCAGAGGCCGAGGACGCCGAGCAGAAGCGGCAGGCCGGCGCGACGTCTCGGCCGCGCGTGAGTTGGTCGGTTCATCGGCTCCCCCATGATGCAGGCCCGCTTGATGCGTTGCGCCGCCATATCGAGGAAAAATGACGAGAGTGTCAATAAGCTTGTGGCGGCGGCGCGATGCGTCCGGCGTCAGGGGCGGGAGCGCGCGGCGATCCCATCCGCGTCCAAGGGGCGCGTGACCAGCTCGTCGGGATCGTCGGCCCCGAGCGCGCGCAGGATGCCGCTCGCGATCGCTTCCGCGTGGCTGATCCCGGCCTCACCCCGCAGGACGGAGCGCATACCCATCAGTGCCGATCCGAGAACGATGTCGGCGGCGACCTGGATGGAGGGCACGGTGAAGCGGCGGGCCGCTCTGCCCTCCTCGATATCCGCCGTCAGGAAGGCGCGCATCGTCGCTCCGAGCGGGGCTGCCACCAGGGCGATCCGGACGATAACCCAGCCCCAGGTGCGGTCTGCGGCCGCGGTGCGGATGAAGGTCCGCACGGAACAGGCCATGCGGTCGGCGGGATCGGGCAGCAGGCGCACGGTGCCGATGTGCGCGAGCAGCTCGTCGCTGAGCTTCGTCGCGAGTGCGGTGAGCAGCGTCTCGGGGCTCTCGAAGTAGTTGTAGAAGGTGCCGCGCGAGACGGCCGCCTGCTGGATGATGGCGTCGACGGTCGCGGCGTCGGGGCCGGCGCGCGCGATCACCTGCATCGCGGCGTCGAGAAGGGCGGCGCGCGTCTGTTCGCGCTTACGCTCGTTGATGCGCTTGGGTCGGGATGGCTGTGGCACGGTTCCGGTTTCGCGGTTCACCCAAAATCCGAATTGACAGTTTCGTCATTAACGTCCTAAGCCTGCTGTCCTACAACACGGATCGATCAGGGGATAGCGTCCATGTCCATCTCTCGAGGCGGGAGCGGTATGCGCGGGGCTGCGGACACGCGGCGGCAGTTCTTGCGGATGGCGGCGGGAGCGACCGGTGCGGTGCTCGCGGCCGTGGGATCGGCGAGCCCCGCGCACGCGCAGAGCGCGGCGGCCCAGGGCGGAACGGCCCCGGCCGTGGGAAGCGGACTTGGCCAGCGGAAGCTGAACATCCTGTTCGTGTTCACGGACCAGGAGCGGTTCCAGACGCGCTGGGCGCCCGGCGTGTCGCTGCCGGGTCACGACCGGCTGCAGAAATCCGGCGTCACGTTCACCAACCACCAGTGCCCGGCGACGATGTGCACCTCGTCCCGCGCGGTGATGATGACCGGCTTGCAGACGCCGGATAACGGCATGTTCGAGAATCTCGACGTGCCGTGGATGCGCGATCTGCCGCTGACGACCCCGACGATCGGGCACATGATGCGCAAGGCCGGATACTACACGGCCTACAAGGGGAAATGGCATCTCTCGGCGGAAGCCAATACCAAGACGATGGAAAAGTACATGACACCCGAGATGGAGAAGTACGGCTTTGCCGACAACTTCTCCCCGGGTGACCTGATCGGCCATACCCTGGGCGGCTACAGCTTCGACCAGATCATCGCCGGCAGCGCGGTCAACTGGCTCCGGACGAAGGGGCGGCCGCTCGCCGATGATGGCCAGCCCTGGTGCATGGTGGCGAGCTTCGTCAACCCACACGACGTGATGTACTTCAACACTGATGCGCCCGGCGAGCGGGTGCAGGACAGGGGAAAGCTGCGGATGCATGCGGCGCGCGCGCCGGAGCACGCATTGTATAAGGCCGACTGGGACGTCGCGGTTCCCGCGAGCCTGCGCCAGCCGTTCAATGCACCCGGCCGTCCAGCGGCGCACGGCGAGTTCGATCGGATCTGGGACTACATCCTCGGCAACGTCCCGCTCGAGGACGTGCGCTGGAAGCGCTTCAACGACTACTACATCAACTGCGTCCGCAACGTGGACCAGCAGATCGACGCTCTCCTCGCCGAACTGGACGCGCTCGGCCTCGCCGATACGACGATCGTCATCTACACGTCCGATCATGGGGAGGCGGCGGGAAGCCACGGTCTGCGCGGCAAGGGGCCGTTCACCTACGCCGAGACCACGCACCTGCCGTTCTACATGATCCACCCGGACGTCCGCGGCGGGCAGGAGTGCAAGGCGCTGACGAGCCATATCGACTTCGCGCCCACCCTGCTCGACATGGCGGGTGTCGGCGCGAGCCAGATGGGCGATATCGCAGGCCGCGCGCTGCCGGGGAAGGTGCTGTCACCGCTGCTCTCCAACTCGGGCAGCCAGGGTGTGAACGCGGCGCGAGAGGCGACGCTGTTCACCTATAGCGGCCTGGCCTCCAACGATGCGGCGGTGTTCGACTTCGCGGCAAAGGCGTTCGCGGCCGGGAAGGATCCGAAGGAGGAGGCGAAGAAGCAGGGCTTCAAGCCCGACCTCAAGAAGCGCGGCACCGTGCGCAGCGCGTTCGACGGGCGGTATCGCTTCTCGCGCTACTGCGCGCCGATCGATCGCAACAGCCCGAAGACGATGGAGGAGCTGTTCAAGTGGAACGACGTCGAGCTGTACGATCTCGCGAGTGACCCCGGCGAGATGGTCAACCTGGCGGTGGATCGGCAGAAAAACGCCGAACTCATCATGACGATGAACGGGAAGCTGGAAGCGATCATTAAGGACGAGATGGGCAAGGACGACGGGCGCGAGATGCCGCAGATCGCCAACATCGACTGGGGGGTCGATCGGATCGATTTGTAGGTTTCGCTCGAGGGGCTGCCGTAGGTCTCCCGAACTGGGCGGAGTAAGGACTGTGGGACACCGGTGAGCTTCCTGGCTTGCCAGTGCCGGTGTCGGTGTCGGTGTCGAGTGGGGGACGGGGCGGCGTTCGTGCGGGGTGGCGGATGGGGTGGGATTCGAACCCACGAACCCTTGCGGGTTGGCGGTTTTCAAGACCGCTGCCTTAAACCGCTCGGCCACCCATCCTGACCAGCAAACCCGTCCTTACCGTCTCCGCCCAGGCGCGTCCATCACGGGAATCTCGCGTCCTTACCGGCCCGGGAAGCCGTCGCGGCGGCGTGCCGCTGGTCCAAACCCGGAAGCGGAACGCCTCACGACACCCCAGCGTCTCACCCCACCCGCGCCGCTTGGATCGCCCGCCAGACCCGCTCCGGCGTCGCCGGCATGTCGAGCTCCGTCACCCCCAGCGGGCCGAGCGCGTCCAGGATCGCGGACATCACCGTCTGCGGCGCGGCGATCGCCCCCGCCTGGCCCGCGCCCTTCACCCCCAGCGGGTTCGCCGTCGTCGGAACGCCGTCCAGCCGCACCGAGAGCAGCGGCAGGTCGTCGGCCCGCGGCAGCGCGTAGTCGGAGAACGACCCGCTCAGCAACTGCCCGCTCTCAGGATCGTACACCGTGTGCTCCAGCAGCGCCTGGCCGATGCCCTGCGCCAACCCGCCCTGCACCTGGCCGATCGTCAGCAGCGGATTGATCGCGGTGCCGTAGTCGTCGGACGCGGTGTAGCGCGCGAGCGTCACGACGCCGGTGTCCGGATCCACTTCCACCTCCGCCACGTGGCAGCCGTTCGGGAAGGTGATGAGCGCCAACTCGTTCCAGACGTAAGTATCGAGGCCGGGCGTCTCGCCCGCCGGCAGGTTCGCCGGGTCGCGTGCGGCGGCGGCAACCTCCAGCACTCCGATGCTGCGCTCCGGCACCGCCTGCACGACGAAGCGGCCGTCCTGGAACACGACCTGCGTCTCGGTCGCCTGCAGCAGGTGCGCCGCGATCCGCGTGCCCTTCGCGATCACGCGGCGCATCGCCTCGGACAGCGCCGCGCCGCCCTGGTGCATGGAGCGCGCGCCGCCATGGCCGTTGCCCGCGCGGACCTGGGCCGTGTCGGCCTGTACGTAGTGGAACGCCTCCAGCGGCAGGCCGAGGCGATCTGCGGCGATCTGCGGGTAGGTGGTCTCGTGCCCCTGGCCGTTGGACTGCGTGCCGATCAGCAGCGTCACACGGCCGTCGGACTCGAAGCGGATCTCGGCGCCCTCGTCCGGCGCGCCCCGCGCGGTCTCGAGGAAGCAGGCGATGCCCAGGCCGCGGCGGAGCCCGCGCGCTTCGGAGGCGGCGCAGCGGGCCGCGAAGCCCGCATGGTCCGCGGCGGCGAGCACCCGGTCGATGTGCCCGGCGAATGTGCCGCAGTCGATCGTGGTGCCCAGCGGCTTCGCGTACGGGAACGCGTGCACCAGGTTCTGCCGCCGCAGCGCGATCCGGTCGAAGCCGCAGCGCCGTGCGGCCTCGTCGATCAGTCGCTCGATCAGGTAGTTCGCCTCGGGCTTGCCGGCCCCGCGATAGGCGTCGATCGGCACCGTGTTGGTGAACACGCCGCGCACGTCCATGGTGATCGCCGGGATGACGTAGCCGCCGCCCATCGCCGTCGCCGGGGCGGAGGTGGAGCAGCCCGGCCCGAACCCGGACGCATAGGCCCCGAGATTGGCGACGGTCTCGACCGCCAGCGCCAGGAAACGGCCGTCCGCATCCAGCGCGAGCCGCGCCTCGGTGACATTGTCGCGGCCCTGCGCGGTGGAGACGAAATCCTCCATCCGTTCGCTCACCCATTTGACGGGGCGGCCGATGCGCTGCGCGGCCCGCAGCAACAGCACCCATTCGGGATAGAGCGCGTTCTTGATCCCGAACCCGCCGCCGACATCAGGCGCGGAGACACGCACCTGCGCGCGCGGCAGGTGGAAGACGTCGGCAATCTGGTCGCGCAGCGCATGCACGCCGGCCGCGGTGCACAGCAGGTCGAGCCCGTCCGGCCCGGCCTCGGCAATCGCGGCCCGCGTCTCCATCGGCGCGATCACGAGGCGATTGTTCACCAGGCGCAGGGACACGGTATGCGCGGCCTGGGCAAAGCCCGCGGATACCGCCTCGGCATCTCCGGCGCGGAAGCGGAAGCAGAGGTTGTCGGGCGCCTCGTCCCACAGGCGCGCCGCTCCGTCGCCGAGAGCCGCAGGCCCGTCTACCACGGCGGGCAGCGTGTCGTACTCCACCACCACCCGTTCGGCCGCGGCGATCGCGTCGCGGCGCGTCTCGGCCACCACGAAGGCGACCGGCTCGCCCACGTGCCGGACGCGGTCACCCGCAAGCGCTGGCCGCGACGGCACCACCATCGGCGGGTCGCCCGCAACGCGCACGAGGCAGGGCAGGGACCCGAGATCGGCGATGTCGTCCGCGGTGAGCACGGTGAGCACGCCGGGCGCGGCACGGGCCTCGGACACGTCGATCGCCCGGATCACGGCATGCGCGTGGGGCGAGCGGACCACGTGTGCCCAGGCCTGGCCGGGCCGGTCGACGTCCTCGACGTAGCGTCCGGTGCCGGTCAGGAACCGCAGGTCCTCGAACCGCTTCGTCGATTGCCCGATATGCGCCATGCCGTTCCGCCGCGATCAGAAGCCCAGGCGGTCAGCGATACCATAACCCTGGGCGAGATCGCGCAGCTTGTTCCAGGTGGCGTCCTCGATCGGCACGCCCTCGCGACGGCGCTGCTGCTCCT
Source organism: Rhodospirillales bacterium 69-11 (assembly GCA_001898425.1). Taxonomy (GTDB): domain Bacteria; phylum Pseudomonadota; class Alphaproteobacteria; order Acetobacterales; family Acetobacteraceae; genus Rhodopila. The sequence goes on along the minus strand of MKTV01000071.1, from coordinate 35,260 downwards.
TCCGGAACTCGATCTCGCCCGGATAGAACACCTCCGAGAACCCCTCCGCCGGCGGCGTCGCCTTCAGGTACTGCGCGAAGGCCGTCACTTCCTGCTTGAACGTCTCCAGCTTGCGGAAGGCCGCGACGTTGAACACGGCGATGAAGCACCCGTCATTGTGCCGCCCCGTCGGCTCCACGCCGAAGCCGAGACCGGTCAGCAGGCCCGACAGAATCTCGACGATCGCGGCGAGGCCGGTGCCCTTGTAGCCCTCCGTCCCGCCCAGCGGCAGCAGCGCGCCCCCCTGCTTCAACACCCGCGGATCCGTGCTCGGCCTCCCCTCCGCATCGATCAGCCAGCCGCTCGGCACCGGCTCCCCGCGCGCCGTCGCGACGTTGATCTTGCCGGCCGCGGCGGCGGAGGTCGCCATGTCGAACACCAGCGGGCCCTCGAGATGGGAGGGCACCGCGAAGCAGATCGGGTTGGTGCCCAGCCGCGCCTTGGCGCCACCGAACGGGGCGACGTGCTTGGGGCTGCGGCCGGAATCGGCGGTGATCATGGCGATCATGCCTTCGGCCGCGGCAAGCAGCGGATAGGAGGCGAGGCGGCCGATATGGCTCTGCCGGTAGACGGTTGCAGCGGCAACGTTCTGCGTCTTCGCCTTGGCGATGGTGTGGCGCATCGCGCGGTCGGTCACCGCGTAGCCAAAGCCCCAGTTGCCATCAATGACCGTCGTCGTCGGCGATTCCTCCACGATGGTCCACGGCGCCTGCGGCATGATGTGGCCGGCCTTGATGCGCTCGATATATTGCGGGATCAGGATGATGCCATGCGAGTCGTGGCCGACCAGGTTGGCCCCGATGTTGTAGCGCGCGACGATCGCGGCTTCCTCCTCCGACGCGCCCGCGGCGATCAGCAGACCCTTGGCGATGTCGATCAGTCTTTCCGCTGGCACGGTCGGCATTGTTCGTCCTCCCCGGTCGATGTGCCGGGAAGGCTAGTCCCCCGGCCGGACGCGGCCAAGGGCGGGAGGATTTTGCCTCCGCGCGGGTGCGGGTCTAGCGTTCGCGCAGGGAGAAGGAGCGGACAAGATGACCCATCTCTATGCCGCCGTGGCCGGCTATGTCGGCCGGCCGGACCAGAAGGGGGGCACAGGCGTGTTCTGCCGCCCGGACGGCAGCGCGACCTGGACGCATGTGCTCGACGACCTGGAGGCCTATACCGTCCTCGTGCATCCGAAGGACCCGGCGACGGTGTTCGCCGGCACCTCGGATGGGGTGTGGCGCAGCAGCGACCAGGGCAAGAGCTTCCAGCGCATGCAGTTCCCGGATGCGGGCAAGCAGGTCTGGTCGTTCCTGGTCGATGCCGGCAATCCGGACCTGGTCTACGCCGGCGGCTCGCCGATCGACCTGTATCGCAGCGAGGACCGCGGCGCGACCTGGCGCAAGCTGCCGAACCCGCAGGTGCCGGAGCGCTGCAAGGCCCCGTTCGCCGCGCGCGTGATGCGCCTCGCGCAGCATCCGTCGCGACCCGGCGAGATCTACGCGGCGCTCGAGGTCGCGGGCGTGATCCGCAGCGCCGATGGCGGCGAGACGTGGGAGGATTGCAGCGAGGACCTGATCCGGCTGTCCAACCTGCCGCATCTGCGCAGCAAGATCGTGAGCGACAGCTTCGCCGAGGGCATGCTGGACGGGCACGCCATCATCACGACGCCCGCCGATCCCGATGCGGTGACGATCGCGGTGCGCATGGGCCTGTTCCGCAGCGCCGACCAGGGGAAGACGTGGCAAGACCTGGAGGTCGGGCGGTTTTCCCCGGTGACGTACGGGCGCGATATCCGGGTCTCCCCCGCCGATCCGAACACGCTCTATGCCGCGCTGAGCGTCGCGGCAGCGAGCCACGATGGCGGGCTGTATCGCAGCACCGATGCCGGCAAGACGTGGCGGCGGTTCGACAAGGTGCAGGTGCACGGGACCATCATGTCGGTGGCCCTGCATCCGCGTGACCCGCGGACCGTGTATCTGGGCGCGCGATACGACGGGGAGATCTACGGCACCGAGGATGGTGGCGAGACGTGGCAGTCCGCGCGCCTGCCGCATGGCGTGAAGGACATCTACGCGGTGGCCTGCGGGTAGCGGGTCGGCGGCCTGCGGCTCGCGGGTCGAGCCTGGGAGAAGCGGGCAAAGCCTGGGAGTAGCGGGCGAAGCGTAACGGGCGGGGGCCTGCGGGGTATCGGGCGAGTGCGTGCCGGCGGGGAGGGGCGCCCCCATACACCGTCATGGCCGGCCGTCGAGCCGGCCATCCCCACCAGCACGACGCGTCAGTGCCGGGTCGAGTCCAGCCGTGACACCGGGTGGGCGACGGGCGCGCGCCCGCTCCCTCAGTGCCCCGGGGCGGACCGGCGGCGGAAGAACGCCTTCGTCCGTTCGCGGGTCTGCTGGAACACCACGTAGAGCATCGGGATCAGGAACACGCCGATCGTGCTCGCGGCGATCATGCCAGCGAACACCGCCGTGCCGACGCCGCGGCGGCTCAGCATCGCCGCGCCCTCGGCCCAGACCAGCGGGATCAGGCCGAAGATGAACGCGATCGACGTCATCAGCACGGCGCGGATTCGCAGCCGCGCGCCCAGCATCGCGGCCTCCTCAATGGAGTGCCCGGCCTCCCGCTGCTCCTTGGCGAATTCCACGATCAGGATGCCGTTCTTCGCCGCCAGCGCGATCAGCACCACCATGCCGATCTGGGCATAGAGGTCGAGCGAAAGCCCCGAGATCAGCAGCCCGAAGAACGCGCCCAGCACGCCGATCGTGACCGACAGCAGCACGGGGATGGGAATCATCCAGCTTTCGTAGAGCGCGACCAGGAACAGGTAGGCGAACAACACCGCCAGCGCGAGGATCGCCCCGGTCTGCCCCGCCGCCGCCTTCTCCTGATACGCCGTGCCGGACCATTCGAACGCGTAGCCCGGCGGCAGCGTCGCCTTGGAGATCTGCTCCATGGCCGCCAGCGCCTCACCGGACGAGACGCCCGGCGCAGGGCCGCCATTGATGGTGACCGCCCGGTAGTTGTTGTAGCGGCTGATCACCTGCGGTCCGAGCGTGACGCTGAAATTGGCGATGGCGCGCAGGGGGACCATTCCGCCGTCGCGGTTGCGGATGTAGATGCGATTGAGCGCGGACACGTCCGCGCGGTCCGCCGCCTCGGCCTGGATGTTCACCTGCCAGGTGCGCCCGAACAGGTTGAAGTCGTTGATGTAGTAGCCGCCCAGCGTGTCCTGCAGGGTGCTGAACACGTCGGCCATGGACAGGCCCAGCGCCTGCGCCTTCTCGCGGTCGATGTCGAGCCAGATGGACGGGTTCGACGCGGTGAACGTGCCGAACACGCGGGCAAGGCGCGGGTCGCGGTTGGCCGCGGCCACCAGGCCCTGCATGACGCTCGCCATCTCGTTCGGGTCGCGGCCTTCCAGGTTCTCGAGCTGGTATTCGAAGCCGCCGCTGGTCGACAGGCCGATGATCGGTGGCAGGTTGAACGGGAAGATCACCGCCGACCGCACCTGCTGCGCCACGCCGAACACGCGCCCGATCACCGCCTGCGCGCGATCGGCGGCCGCGGTGCGATCCTCGAACGGCTTCAGCCGCACGACGACGAAGGCCGAGTTCGGCTCGTTCACCCCGTCGAGCAGGGAGAAGCCCACGATCGACAGCACGCCCTCGACCTGCGGCATCGGCTGCACGAGGCCCTCGAGCTGCTTGATCACGTCGCGCGTGCGGTTCACCGAGGCGCCGTCCGGCAGCTGCACGGAGATGAAGAACGCGCCCTGGTCCTCCTCGGGCAGGAACCCGGTCGGCGTCTTCTTGCCGACCAGGAAGATGCCGACGCCCGCCGCCGCGATCAGCACGACCGCGAGCAGCGAGACGCGCAGCAGCCGCTGCACGACGGCCGAGTAGCCGTTGCGCACGCGGTCGATGCCGCCCAGCACGTAGCGCATCGGCCCGCGCGGCTTGCCGCGATGGCGCATGAACACGCCGCACAGCGCAGGCGAGAGCGTCAGCGCATTGACTGCCGAGAGCAGCATGGAAACGCTGATCGTCACCGCGAACTGGCGGAACAGCGAGCCGGAGACGCCGGGGATGAAGGCGATCGGCACGAACACCGACAGCAGCACGAGCGTGATCGCGATCACCGGGCCGGTGATCTGCGCCATGGCCTTCTTCGTCGCGTCCCCTGGCGAGAGCTCCGGTTCCTCCTCCATGACGCGCTCGACGTTCTCGACCACGACGATGGCGTCGTCGACCACCACGCCGATGCCCAGCACCATGGCGAGGAGAGAGATCGTGTTGGCCGAATAGCCGGCGAGTAGCAGGATTGCGAACGTGCCGATCAGGCTGACCGGGACGGCCACCACCGGGATGATCGTCGCGCGCAGGCTGCCCAGGAACAGGTAGACCACCACCACGACCAGCGCAAAGGCGATCGCCAGCGTCCACACCACCTCGTCGATGGTCGAGGAGACGAAGGAGGAGCTGTCGTAGAAGACGCGCGCCTTCAGCCCCTCGGGGAACCGCGTCGAGAGTTCCTGGAGCGCCGCCTTCACCCGCGCGGAGGTCTGCACCGCATTCGCGCCGGGCGCGAGATACAGGCCGATCGAGACGGCTGGGTTGCCGTTCAGCCGGCTCTCGGTGTCCATGTTGGCCGCGCCCAGTTCGACGCGCGCCACGTCCTTAACTCGCAGCACCGACCCGTCCGGGTTCGCCCGGATGACGATCTCGTTGAACTGCTCGGGCGTCGTGAGACGGCCCTGGGTCTGGACGTTGAGCTGGAATTGCGTCGCGTCGCTGGTCGGGCGGGAGCCCAGCCGGCCGACCGGCGCCTGCACGTTCTGCGCGCGGATTGCGTCGACCACGTCCGACGGCGCGAGGCCGAGGCTGGTCAGCCGCCCGGTGTCGAACCAGATGCGCATCGAGTAGTCGAGCTTGCCGAACAGCGTCGCGTCGCCCACGCCGGGCGTGCGCGCCAGCCGGTCGAGCACGTTGATCGTGACGTAGTTGCTGATGAACAGCGGGTCCTGCTTGCCGCCCTCGGAGTAGAACTGCAGGAATTCCAGGATCGCCGAGGAACGCTTGCGCACCGTCAGGCCCTGGCGCTGCACCTCGGCCGGCAGCTTGGCCAGCGCCTGCTGCACGCGGTTGTTGACGTTGACCGTCGCGATATCGGGGTCGGTCCCCAGCGCGAACGTCACGGTCAGCCCGTAGCTGCCGTCGTTGCCGCTGTTGGACTTCATGTAGATCATCTTGTCGACGCCGACGATCTGCGCTTCCAGCGGCTGGGCGACCGTCGCTTCCACCACTGCCGCCGAGGCGCCGGGATAGCTCGTGCCGACGCTTACCTGCGGCGGCACGATGTCGGGGAACTGCGCGACGGGGATCCGCTCGAGCGACAGGATGCCCGCGAGCGTCATCAGGATGGCGATGACGATCGCAAGCCGCGGGCGGTCGACGAAGACGGCGGAGATCATCCGGGATTCGCTCCGCTTACCGGCTGGGACCGGAGGGCGGCGGGCTTGCCGGTCCGGGTGAGACGGTGATGCCGGGGCGGACGCGCTGGATCCCGTCCACCACGACCATCTCGCCTTCCTTCAGGCCATTGTCGACCACCGCGACGCTGGGCGTCGACTGGCCGAGATGGATGCGGCGCTGCTCTACCTTGTTGTCGGCGCCGACCACGTAGACGTAGTCGCCCTGCTGGTCCGACAGCACCGCGCGCCGCGGAATACCCAGCACCTGGATCGGCTCCATCCCCTCGACCAGCACGGTGACGAACTCGCCGTCGATGAGCTGGCGGTCCACCGGCTCGTTCGGCTCCACCGGGCGTCGCGGCGGATTGCCGATCTTGGCGCGGATCAGCACCGTGTCGGTGTTGGTGGCGACCGTCGGATCGACGTAGTCGATCTTGCCTTCCTGGCCATACATGGAGCCGTTGGCGAGGCGCAGCTTCACGACGGCGGCACCGAGGCCGCCGCGGTCGGCGTAGCGGTTCTTCAGCTCGTCCTGCACCCGGGTTGCCACCGGGAACAGCACGTACATCGGATCCTGGCTGACGATCGTCGCGAGCGAGCCGGAACTCGGCGAGACGACGTTGCCGATGGTGATCGCGGTGCGGCTGATCTTGCCCGCGACGGGCGCGCGGATCTCGGTATAGGCGAGGTTGATCTGCGCCGCCTTGAGCTGCGCCTGCGCCGACATGAGCTGCGCCGCCTGGGAGCGCTGGTTGGCCAGGGCGTCATCGACCGAGGAGCGTTGGCCGGCCGGTGTGTTCAGCAGCGACTGGGCGCGCGAGAGCTGGATGTTGGCGTTGGCGAGCCGCGCCGAGGCGTCGGCGACCGCCGCCTCCTGCTGGGAGACTGCGGCCTCGAACGGGCCGCGCTCGAGCCGGTAGAGCAGATCGCCCTGCTGCACCTCGGTGCCTTCCGTGAACAGCCGCTGCTCCAGGAAGGCGGTGACGCGCGCGGTGAGCGCGACGCGATTGATGGCCTGCACGCGGCCGACGAATTCCGAGGTTTCGGTGATCGCCGTGTGCTCGACCCGCGCGATGCCCACGGCCGGCGGCCCGCCGCCTGGCATCTGCGCGCGGGCCGCGGGGGCGAGCGCGAGCAGCGACAGGACGAGCATGAGCGTCGGCAGGCGCGGTGACATTCGGCAATCCTCAATTCGGGGCGCCTGCGGGGCGCAGTGGGAAAGTAGGGCCGCGGCGCGTGCTGGCAATAGAAATCCGGGTGGCCTCCGTCAATGACCGATCGGTTCGGTCAGTGTGCGCGTTCGTGCGAGGACTGCCGCGCACCCGCCGGACCTTGCGCGGGGGGCGGCCGCGTCGCACCTTCCGGCCAGGACACGGCAACGTCGCCGGCCAGAGGCATGCAAGCCGGGTTCGGCCGGAACTCCCGAAAGGATCGCCCCATGAGCACCTTCGTTTCCATTTGCGAGGTCGGACCGCGCGACGGCCTGCAGATCGCCAAGACCCGCATGACGACGGACGACAAGGTCCGTTGGATCAAGTCGATCGCGGCGGCCGGGGTGCGGGAGATCGAGGTCGGCAGCTTCGTGCCGCCGCGGGTGATCCCGCAGCTCGCCGACACGCCGGAGATCGTCGCCCGTGTGCTGGCCGAGGTGCCGAACCTGACCGTCCAGGCGCTCGCACCGAACCTGCGGGGCGTGCAGAACGCGTACAACGCCGGCGTCCACAAGATCAGCATTCCGGTTTCGGTCAGCGAGGGGCACAGCCGCGCCAATCTGAACCGCGCGCCGGCGCAGTCGATCGAGATGATGCGCGAGATCATGGCCTGGCTGAGGGACCAGCCGCGCAAGGTGCCGGTCGTGGCCGGCTGCTCCACCGCCTTCGGCTGTTCCATCGACGGGGTGGTGACGACCGTGCAGACGGTGGCGATGGCGAAGGGCCTGGCCGATGCCGGCGTGGACGAGATCATGCTGGCCGACACGGTGGGCTACGCCCATCCGGCCCAGGTGAAGGAGGTCGTGCGCGCGACGCGCGAGGCGATCGGGCCGGTCCTGTACGGGCTGCATCTCCACGACACGTGCGGCCTGGGCGTGGCCAATGCGCTCGCCGGGCTGGAGGAGGGGATCCGCGCCTTCGATTCCTGCCTGGCCGGGCTGGGCGGCTGCCCCTATGCGCCGGGTGCGTCGGGGAACGTGGTGACCGAGGACCTGGTGTTCATGCTGGAGAGCATGGGGTTCGAGACCGGGATCGACCTGACGAAGCTGTTCGAGGCGCGCAAGGTGCTGCACGAGGGCCTGCCGGCCGAACCGATGCAGGGCCAGCTGGCGAAGGCCGGCCTGCCGCCGACCTTCCGCAAGGCGGCCTGACCCGCCACGGCCGGCCGTGCACGCGGGCCTTCGGGCAGCGACGGCGCGCGGTCGGCCGACGCTCCCGAACGAGGACCGGCCGGCGCCGCGCGCCGCCCTCCGGTCGGGGGCGGCCGGATGGCGCCGAACCGCGCCCGTTCGCGGGCGGCGCGGGGCCGCGGGGACCCGATCCTGCCGGGCAACTGGGCTGCTTGGGGCGGCTCTCGCCTTGCGGGCAGAATCAGCCTATCTAGCGGCCATGATGCAGCGCCGTTCGGGGCTGGCCTTCCGGCCGTCCCGCTGAACCGACAGAGCCCAGTTTGAGCGACCTACCTCCCGACGGCCCCCCGGCGGAACCGCCCGCGCCGCCCGAAGACCTGCAGCCGGTGACCCTCGAAGAGGAGATGCGGCGGTCGTACCTCGATTACGCCATGAGCGTGATCGTCTCCCGCGCGCTGCCCGATGCGCGGGACGGGTTGAAGCCGGTGCATCGCCGCATCCTGTACGGGATGCACGAGCAGGGCTACACGCCCGACAAGCCGTATCGCAAGTCGGCCCGCGTGGTCGGCGACGTCATGGGTAAGTACCACCCGCACGGCGACTCCGCGATCTACGACGCCATGGTCCGCATGGCGCAGCCGTTCAGCCTGCGCGTGCCGCTGATCGACGGCCAAGGCAATTTCGGATCGGTCGACGGGGATAACCCGGCGGCGATGCGGTACACCGAGGTGAGGCTCGCCCGCGCCTCCACCCTGCTGCTCGCCGACATCGACAAGGACACGGTCGACTTCCAGCCGAACTACGACGAGTCGGAGCACGAGCCGCGCGTCCTTCCCGCGCAGTTCCCCAACCTGTTGATCAACGGCGGCAACGGCATCGCCGTCGGCATGGCGACCAACATCCCGCCGCACAACCCCGGCGAGATCATCGACGCGACGCTCGCGCTGATCGCCAACCCGGACACGACGCTCGAGGAGCTGATGCGGATCGTGCCGGGGCCTGACTTCCCGACCGGCGGGATCATCATCGGCCGCTCCGGCATCCGCGGCGCGTTCGAGACCGGACGCGATTCCATCACGATCCGAGCCCGCACCGAGTTCGAGGAGATCCGGCGCGACCGCCAGGCGATCATCGTCACCGAGATCCCGTACCAGGTGAACAAGAAGGCGCTGCTGGAACGCATCGCCGAACTGGTCCGCGCCAAGCAGATCGAGGGCATCAGCGAGCTGCGCGACGAGAGCGACCGCTCCGGCATGCGCATGGTGATCGAGCTGCGGCGCGACGCCACGCCCGAGGTGGTGCTGAACCAGCTGTTCCGCTTCACCCAGCTCCAGACGACGTTCGGCATCAACATGCTGGCGCTCGACAACGGCCAGCCGCGGCTGATGGGGCTGCGCGACGCGCTGCAGGTCTTCATCCGCTTCCGCGAGGAGGTGATCCTCCGCCGCTCGCGCTATGAACTCGGCAAGGCGCGCGACCGCGCGCACAACCTGGTCGGCCTGGCGATCGCGGTCGCCAACATCGACGAGGTGATCCGGCTGATCCGCGCGAGCCCCGACGCCGCGGCCGCGCGCGCCGCGCTGATGGACCGCGACTGGCCGGCCGAGGACATTGGTGCGCTGCTCGCCCTGATCGACGAGCCGGGCAACGTGATCAGCCCCGAGGGAACCGTCCGGCTCACCGAGGAGCAGGCGCGGGGCATCCTCGAGCTCCGCCTGCAGCGCCTGACCGGCCTCGAGCGTGAGAAGATCCAGGCGGAACTCTCTGAAGTTGCAGAAAAGATCCGCGAACTCCTGGAAATCCTGGGCTCCCGCATCCGCCGCATGGAGGTGATGACCGAGGAGCTGACCGCCGCGCGGAAGGAGATCGCCTCCCCGCGCCTCACCGACATCGCCGATGCCGTGGCCGACCAGGATGACGAGAGCCTGATCGAGCCGGGCCAGATGGTGGTCACCATCACGCGGGACGGGTTCATCAAGCGCACCGCGCTCGAGACCTTCCGCGCGCAGAACCGCGGCGGCCGCGGCCGCACCGGCGCGGGCACGCGCGGCGACGACGTGGTGACCCGCAGCTTCCACGCGCACACGCATCAATGGGTGCTGTTCTTCTCCTCGGGCGGGAAGGCCTATCGCGAGAAGGTCTGGCGCCTGCCCGAGGCCGGCCCCGCCGCCAAGGGCCGCGCGCTGGTGAACCTGCTGCCCGACCTCGGCGCGGACGGCATCACGACCGTGCTGCCCCTGCCGCAGGACGAGAGCCTGTGGGAGAGCCTGCACCTCGTCTTCGCCACGCTCTCGGGCAACGTCCGGCGCAACCGGCTGTCCGACTTCCGCAACGTCCGCGCGTCCGGCCTGATCGCGATGAAGCTGGACGAGGGCGACCGGCTGATCGGCGTCGCCACCTGCCGGGAGGGCGACGACGTGCTGCTCGCCACCCGCAAGGGGCGCTGCATCCGCTTCCGCCTGTCCGACGACCAGGTCCGCGTCTTCGCCGGCCGCGACAGTTCCGGCGTGCGCGGCATCAGACTCTCGCCCGGTGACGAGGTGATCAGCCTGTCGGTGCTGCGCCATGTCGAGGCGAGCATCGAGGAGCGGGCCGCCTACCTGCGCATGGCCAACACCCGCCGCCGCAGCGCCGGCGAGGAGGTCGAACCCAGTCCGCTCGAGACCAGCGGCGCCGAGGGCGGTGCGGAGACGGAGGAGCCGGTCAGCGCATTGTCCCTGGAGGAGCCGCGCTTCGCGGAGCTGCAGGCGACGGAAGAGATGCTGCTGACCGTGACGGATATCGGGTTCGGCAAGCGCTCCTCCGCCTACGAGTATCGCGTCACGGGCCGGGGCGGGCAGGGGATCGCCAACATCACGCTCGCGCCGCGCAACGGGAAGGCCGTCGTGGCGACGCTCCCGGTGCGGGCGGGCGACGACGTCATGCTGGTGACCGATGCCGGGCGGCTTATCCGGGTGCCGATCGACCAGGTGCGCATCACCGGGCGCCAGGCGATGGGCGTGACCCTGTTCCGGGTCAATGCCGGGGAGCACGTCACGAGCGTCTTCCCGGTCATGATGGAAGACGAGACCGACGAGACCGGAGCGACCGAGGACGCAGAACTCCCGGACGGCGCTCCCAATGAGAGCGGTGCCGCACCCGACCAGGAGCCGGACGAAGGGTCCGGTGAGGCGGGTGGTGATGGCGCCGACGACAACGGTACGACCGAGGAAGGAAACGATGGCTGACACCGCGTCCGACGCAGGGCACAAGCGCCGCATCGGCCTTTATCCGGGCACGTTCGACCCCGTCACCAACGGCCATCTCGACATCATCGGCCGGGCCGCGCGACAGCTCGACAAGCTCGTGGTCGGGGTCGCGATCAACAGCGGCAAGGGGCCGATGTTCTCGCTGGAGGAGCGCGTCGAGCTCGTCACCGCCGAGATCGCGCCCATCGCCGACAAGCACGGCATGGTCATCGAGGTGATGCCCTTCGATACGCTGCTGATCGATTTCGCCCGCAAGGTCGGCGCCAGCATGATCGTGCGCGGTCTGCGCGCGGTGTCGGATTTCGACTACGAGTTCCAGATGGCGGGGATGAACTACCGCATGGCGCCGGACATCGAGACGGTGTTCCTGATGGCCAGCGAGCGGCACCAGTTCATCGCCTCCCGCCTGGTGAAGGAGGTCGCGATGCTGGGCGGCGACATCACCTCCTTCGTGCCGCCGACGACCCTGCAGCGTGTGCTGCAGCGGATCCGCGGCTGACCTCTCGCATCGCCGCATCTCCCGGAGGGGCCATGCAACGCCGTACCCTGCTCAAGGGTTTCGTACCCTCGAGCCTCGCGATCGCAACCTTGGTAGAGGGAACCCTGATGGGCGAAACCGCAAACGCACAGCCGCAACTCGATCCCGAGAACACGCTGTACATGGATCTCAAGTCGGGGCGGGTCGTGATCCAGATGTTCCCCGACATCGCCCCCAAGCATGTCGAGCGGATCAAGCAGCTGACGCGGGAGGGGTTCTACGACAACACCCCGTTCCACCGCGTCATCGAGGGCTTCATGGCCCAGGGCGGCGATCCGACCGGCACCGGCACGGGCGGCAGCAAGCTGCCCGACCTGCCGGCGGAGTTCACCAACAAGCGCCACTTCCTGCGCGGCACCTGCGGCATGGCCCGCACGGCCAATCCGAACAGCGCGAACAGCCAGTTCTTCATCATGTTCGCACCCGCGCCGCATCTGGACGGACAGTACACGATCTGGGGGCAGGTGGTGTCCGGCATGGACTATGTCGACGCGATCAAGCGCGGCAGCGGCGGCAGCGGATCGGTCAGCAACCCGGACCGGATCGTCCACATGCGCGTGGCGGCCGACGTCAAGTCCTGACGCATCGGATGAAGGGACGACCGGCGTGAGCGCACACCTCACGTCGGCTCCCACGCGCCTGGATCCTCTGCGATCCAGGCGGCGGTGCCTGCGAGGGCGATGGGCGCAGCGGACGCGCCGTCCGGCCGCACGGAGCGCTTGACCTCGCGCCGCCCTTGGCGTTCAACCCGCGATGACCGAGCCCGTAGCTCAGCCGGTAGAGCACGAGACTTTTAATCTTGGGGTCCTGGGTTCGAGTCCCAGCGGGCTCACCATCCCCAGCTTCGCCTGAAACGTCCCCCTGAATCGTTCCGGGATGGCGCGCACGTCGCCGCCCGCACCACCCCGGCTTCCCTCCATCACGCCGCGCGGACGCCGCTCAGGAAGGTCTGCACCTCGCCATTGAGGCTCTCCGCCTGCTGGGAGAGGTCGTGCGCGGCCGTAAGCACGTTGCGCGCCCCGGCGCCCGTCTCCTCCGCGGCGGTGCCGACCATCCCGATATTGCTGGTCACGTCGCGTGTCCCGTCGGCCGCCTGCTGCACGTTGCGGGCGATCTCCTGCGTCGCGGCGCCCTGCTCCTCGATCGCCGCTGCGATGGCCGCGGTCGTCTGGCTGACCTGCTCGATCATGCCCGTGATCGACCCGATCGCGCCGACCGCATCGCGCGTCGCGGTCTGGATCTGGGCGATCTGGGTCGAAATCTCCTCGGTCGCCTTCGCGGTCTGGGACGCCAGCGTCTTCACCTCCGAGGCGACGACGGCGAAGCCCTTCCCGGCATCCCCGGCGCGTGCGGCCTCGATCGTCGCGTTCAGCGCGAGCAGGTTCGTCTGGCCGGCGATGTCGCTGATGATGCTGACGACCGTGCCGATGCGCTCCGCCCCGTCCGCCAGCTTCTGGACGATGCTCTGCGTCTGCGCCGCCTGGTCGCAGGCCTTGTTCGCGGCGGTCGCCGACTGGGTGATCTGGCGCGTGATCTCCGAGACGGACGAGGCGAGTTCCTCCGCGGCCGCGGCCACCGTCTGCACGTTGCCGTTGGCCTGCGAGGCTGCCGTACTCACCGCCTGCGCCCCTTCCGCCGTGCGCCCCGCGGTGCCCGACATGGTCTGCGCGGTCGCCTGCAGTTCGGCCGCCGCGGAGGACAGCACGGTCACCATGTGACCCGCCTTGTTCTCGAAGTCGCGGGTAAGCGCGTCGAGCCGGCGCGCGCGTTCCGCCTTGACCTCCTGTTCGGCCGCCGTCGTCGCCGCGATCGCATCCGCCGCCTTCAGCCCCGTCCGGCACTCATCCACCGCGCGGGTCATGTCCCCGATCTCGTCGTGCATGGCGCCGCTGGGAAGCTCGAACCCATAATCGCGTTGCGCGAGGCGGCGCATCGCCTGCGAGAGGCGGATCACGCGGGCCGTCACGCTGGCGTTCAGCCACTTCGCCATCGCGAGCGCGATCACGATGGCGACGATGGTCACGCCGCCCGTCATCCAGATAGCGGAGGTGAACGCATCATTCGCGTTGCGCGCGCCAGCCTCGCCAGCCGCTCGGTTGTGCGCGAGATCGCGTTGGATCGCCTCCCGCAGCTTCATGAAGGCTGGGTAGATCTCGTTGAGATAGATGTTGGCCGCTGCCTGCGGATCGAGTCCGGGCGCCGCCAAAGCGGCGCTAACGCGCTTGTACTCCGCCCAGGACGACACGATGGCCGGGAACAGCACCGTCGTTTCCTCTCCCGGGTCGATCAGGGGTTCATACGAGTGTCGCGTCGCCTCGATATCCGACTCCGTCTGCTTCATGCGCTGCTCGATCTCCGCACGGTCCTTCGCGGAGGCCAGCAGCAGGGACCCCTGGAGTTGCCGGTATCGGGCGACACCCTCCGCCAGTCGGCCGACGAGCGTGAGACTGGGAATGCGGTTGTTCGCCAGGTCGGATGCGACGTCGTCCATCCGGAATGCCTGGGACAGGCCTATGCCGCCCACCAGGACCACGGCCGCCACCAAGGCGCCGAACGCCAGCCGAAAACGCCCTCCGACGCCGAGTCTACTCAGGAACGACATGGGAATTTCCCTCATGAGAAAGGGATAGTCTCCCGAGCATTCCTGAAGGATTGGCTAACGCGGGGATGCCGGGCGGCGATCCGGCCGGTGCAGCACGCCGCGTTTCCGCCCGCTCGCGCGGCGGGGACTGACGGGAGGGTGAACCCGATTTCTCCCGCTTCACCCCGCCTTATCCATGATGCGTGTTGCAACGCAGCATGGAATGCGGCCTAATCGCGCTACTCGTCAGGACCCGGTGAAACCCCGGGTGGCTCTTCCGGCCGCCGATCCGCCGGACAATGTAATCGGGTGCCGGGATCGACCGGCCCATCGGGCCGGCGCCGCCACCCAGGGGCGGACCCTTACATGCCTTCCATGTCCTCGATCGCGCGCGATTGGTGTCCCAATCTGCGTGCCGAAACCCTGTCCGGAGTGGTCGTCGCACTCGCGCTCATCCCGGAGGCGATCGGCTTCTCCGTGATCGCCGGCGTCGACCCCAAGGTCGGGCTCTACGCCTCGGTCGTGATCGCGACCGTGATCGCCTTCACCGGCGGCCGTGCCGCGATGGTCTCGGCAGCGACCGCTTCCACGGCCGTGCTGATGACCGGCATCGTGCATGACCACGGCGTGCAGTTCCTGTTCGCTGCGACCATCCTCATGGGCGTCTTCCAGATCATCGCAGGCGCGCTGCGGCTCGGGCGCCTGATGCGCTTCGTGTCGCAGTCCGTGATGACCGGGTTCGTGAATGCGCTCGCGATCCTGATCTTCATGGCGCAGCTCCCCCAACTGGTCGACGTGACTCCCGCCACCTACGCGCTGATCGCGCTCGGCCTCGGCATCATCTACCTCTTTCCCCGGCTCACCACCGCGGTGCCGTCGCCGCTCGTCGCCATCGTGGTCCTGACCGTGATCGCGAGTGTCGCGCATTTGCCGGTGCGCACCGTCGCCGAACTGGGCGAACTGCCCTCCGCGCTGCCCAGCTTCGGCGTCCCCGACGTGCCGTTCACGCTCGAGACGCTGCGGATCATCGCGCCGATCGCGCTGACCCTCGCGGCCGTCGGCCTGCTCGAATCGCTGCTGACGGCGCAGATCGTCGACGACATGACCGACACACCGAGCGGCAAGAACCGGGAGTGCGTGGGGCAGGGGATTGCCAACGTGGCCTCGGCCCTGTTCGGCGGCATGGGCGGCTGCGCGATGATCGGGCAGTCGGTGATCAATGTGACGTCCGGCGCGCGCGGGCGGCTGTCGACCCTGGTGGCGGGTGTGTTCCTGCTGGTCCTGCTGGTCGCATTGCAGGATCTGCTGGCGATCGTTCCCGTCGCGGCCCTGACCGCCGTGATGATCATGGTGTCGATCAACACCTTCTCCTGGCGCTCGATCGCGCGGCTGCGGAGCAATCCGCTGCCGTCTTCCGTCGTGATGCTGGCGACGGTGGGCACCGTGGTCGCGACCGCGGATCTGGCCAAGGGCGTGCTGGTGGGCGTGCTGCTGTCCGGCGTGTTCTTCGCGGGCAAGGTCTCACGACTGAGCCGCGTGACGTCCGTCCTGTCCGAGGACGGCAAGACGCGGACCTACTTCGTCGATGGGCAGGTGTTCTTCGCCTCCGCCGGCACGTTCGCGGATGCAATCGACGTGACGGAGCCGGTGGAGCGCCTGGTCATCGACGTGAGCGGCGCGCATTTCTGGGACATCTCGGCGATCGGCGCGCTCGACCGCATCGTGCTGAAGGCGCGGCGCCACGGGCGGGAGGTCGAGGTCGCGGGGCTCAACGATGCGAGCGCCACGATGGTCGAGCGGTTCGCCACCCACGACAAGTCGCAGCCCGCGCTGAAGCAATCGCACTGACGCGGGAAGGCGCTCCGCCGCGTCAGGTGCCGCAGAAGGTCTGCAGCACGCGCTGGTCGGGCAGCGGCGGGGTCGCGTAGCGCTCGAGGCCGGGCCGCTCCTCGAACGGGCGTACGACCACGGCGAGCATGGCCTCGAACGGGCCGTAATCCTGGCGGGACACCGCGGCCTGCAGCGCCTCCTCCACCACATGGTTGCGGGGGATGTAGGCCGGGTTGACCGCCTCCATCGCGGCGCGGCGCGCGGCGGGGGCGCCCGGCTCCCGCGCGAGCCGCGAACGCCATGCGCTCGCCCAGCCGTCATAGGCGGCGGGATCGGTGAATTCGCTACGCACCGCCGCATCGCCCTCCGGCCCGGAGGCAGCGGCGGCAAGCCGCCGGAACGTCAGCGTGAAGTCCGCCGCGTTGTCCTTCATGCGCGACAGCAGGTCCTTAATCAGCGCGCCATCGCCGTCCTCGGACGTGGCGAGCCCGATCTTGCGGCGCAGCCCGCCGAGATAGGCGGCCTCGAAGCGCGGGCCGAACCCGGCGAGCACCTCCTTCGCGATCTCGACCGCCGCGTCCGTCTCGGGGGCGAGCAGCGGCAGCAGCGCCTCGGCCAGCCGCGTCACGTTCCAGTGCGCGATGCCGGGCTGGTTGGCGTAGGCGTAGCGGCCCAGCTCGTCGATCGAGCTGAACACCGTGCCTGGATCGTACGCGTCCATGAACGCGCAGGGTCCGTAATCGATCGTCTCACCCGACACCGCCGCATTGTCGGTGTTCATGACGCCGTGGATGAAGCCCACCAGCAGCCATTGCGCGACGAGATCCGCCTGCCGCGCGACGACGCCCGCGAGCATCGCGCGATAGGGGTCGGCGGTCCCCTTCGCCTCGGGATCGTGGCGACCGATCGTGTAGTCGGCCAGCAGCCGCACCGCTTCGATGTCCTGGCGCGCGGCGAAATACTGGAACGTGCCCACGCGGATGTGGCTCGCCGCGACACGGGTGAGCACCGCGCCGGGCAGGGCGGTTTCCCGGTACACTGGCTCTCCGGTCGTCACGGCGGCGAGGGAGCGTGTGGTCGGAATGCCGAACCCCGCCATCGCTTCGCTGATCAGGTATTCGCGCAGGACCGGGCCGAGCGCCGCGCGGCCGTCGCCGTTGCGGGAGAAGGGGGTGGGGCCGCTGCCCTTGAGCTGGACGTCGCGGCGCACCCCGTCGCGGCCGACGATCTCCCCCAGCAGCAGCGCGCGGCCGTCCCCCAGTTGCGGCGAGAAGTAGCCGAACTGGTGACCGGCATAGGCGAGCGCGGCCGGATCGGCATCGGCCGGCACGGCATTGCCGGCGAACACCGCCGCGCCCTCCGGCCCCGTCAGCGCGTCCGGGTCCAGGCCCAGCATCCGCGCCACGGGCGCGTTGAGGCGCACCAGGGCGGGGTTCGCGACCGGGGTGGGCGCGAGCCGCGCATAGAACCGGTCGGGCAAGCGCGTGTAGGTGTTGTCGAAGCCGAACGCGATCATGCGGGGCGGTCCTTCCGGTGTTTCGGGGTCGCGGGGCGCATCGGCCTGACATCGCGTCGGGGCAGGGCGCCCGCAAGGGGCGGTGCAGCCTGCGCTCCTTCTCCGGTCGTCCCACCGCCCGGCGATGGGGAACTTGCCCGGCCTCGCGTGGCAAGAAAATTTTCGTTGACCGCGTGTATTTTTTCCTATAGTCACCAATGCAGCGCACGGGAGACGTGTGCCTGCTCCCCAAACCAGCATGACGTGAATCCCGATCGCGCCCCGGCGCCGATCGCGTTCGCCGTTGGGTCAGGTCCATCCGCTCGGCGCCCCGTCCGACACACAGGTCCATCCCTCCGCCCCGCACTGCGCGGGGTGGATCCGGCCCGCATGGGCGCGCCGGACACGGCAGGAGACATCAGCATGCGCTTCCGTACGCCCAGCTTCGTCGCCCGCATCGATACCGCGGCCGCGGCGCCGACCGATCCCGTCCGGGCCGTCGACGCCGGCGCTCCTCGAACGATCGGTGGCGGGTACCGCACCATCGGTGGCGGCTACCGCACCATCGGCGGGGGATATCGCACGATCGGCGGGGGCTACCGCGTCATCGGCTGAGCGCACATGGGCCGGCACCGCTACGTGCCGGCCGCCCCTTTCGCGTTGGCCCCTTTTGGCGTTGGCCCGTTCCGCGTGGGCCCATTTTCGCGTCGGAGACTCCCCATGCCCCCCATTGCCGCGCGCGGCCCGGCCGCTCGGTTCATGAGCTACACCGATCTCCCGATGGCACCCCGTCCGGCCCTGCGCGACGCCGGCGG
Source organism: Rhodospirillales bacterium 69-11 (assembly GCA_001898425.1). GTDB lineage: Bacteria > Pseudomonadota > Alphaproteobacteria > Acetobacterales > Acetobacteraceae > Rhodopila. Next base: position 16,918 of record MKTV01000071.1, on the reverse strand, counting down.
CTCCCTCCCGATCCGGGCGGCGCGCTACTGCGAGGCGGTGACCAGCGCCTGCGGCTTCGGCTGGTGGTTATACCCTCCGATGGATGCCTGGCTGCTCTGGGACGGCGGGTCGGTGTTCTACTCCTTCGATGGTGAGGAGTACGCGCCGCTCGACGATTCCTGCGCCTTTCCGGGCATGAGCGATGCGATCGCGGCGCACGCGCCGGCCGGACTCGAGCCGGTGGGCGGCGCGCTGTTCACCGCGATGCAGGAGCCGGGCGTGGTGCAGGTGTCGCTGGGCGTGATCGCCGCCACCGCCGCCGGCTGGTCGCTGCTGCTGCGCCGTCCTGCGAACGTGCCCTTGTTCGGCGGCTACGACGTGCTCGAGGGCATCGTCGAGACCGATACCTGGCGGGCGCCGCTGTTCATCAACCTGCGGCTGACCCGCACGCACGCGCCGGTACGTCTGCACGCCCGCGCGCCTCTGGTGCAGGCCCAGCCGGTGCCGCAATGGCTCTACCAGCCCGCGACCATGGCGGACATGCAGGCCGGCACGCTGGCGGACATGACCGCGGCCGATTGGGAAGCGTGGGAGGCGCGGTTCGTCGAGCCGTCGAGCCGACCGTTGCGGGCGAAGGGGGAATATGCGGTGGCATCGCGCAAGCGGCAGCGGGGTGGGGGATGTCCCGTGGTCCATGCGGCCGGCTAGCCCCCCGCATCGGAGCCCAGCGGCCGGTTCGTTCGTTGGAACCGCAGATGCACGCAGATGAACGCGGATGGGACTGGGGCGGCGGAAGCCTCGGCGCCTCCACCGCTCGGTCGTCACCGCTTGTCGCGTCGGAGATGAGGGTGCTGCGCGCGCTTTCCTGGCTGACGGGACGGCGGGACGCTCGCCGTTACGGCACACACCGGCCCATCAGCGTGCATCGGCGTGGATCAGCGGTTCCGCTCGCCGCATTCCCCGAGACCCGCCCGATCACCCGAGGGCGACAGGATCAGCCGATGGGCGAAGGCGCCGCCCCGGACTCGTCGCTCGTCTCCGGTCCGCCGGGACCCGCTTGTGGCTTGGGCGCCTGTGTCCCTGACGGCGGCGCGGGTGTGGTCGGCATGGCCGGGGCGTCCTCCGCCGCCGTTTCCAGGCCGGTGTCGGTCGTGCCCAGGCCCGAGGCATCCGGTGCCGGGTCGGTCGCCGCGTCCGATCCGCCGCGCAAGCCGCCCAGCCAGCCCGCTGCCTGTTCGGCACGGCCCAGCGCCGAGTCGACCGCCGCCATCGTGGTGGAGAGGTCCGTCGTCTCGTCGCGCTGCCAGGCGCGCATGCCCCAGAGCCAGACCGCCGTCAGTCCCTGGACGCGCGCTTCACCCCGCACGCCGCCGGTTCCGGCACCGGCCGCCCCCAGCAGCCAACGCATGCTCCGTCGCGTCTCGCAGGACAGCAGGACCGAGGTCGCGGGATTGAAGGGCAGCGCCTGCAGCAGCGCGAGCACGCCGCCGCGTTCCGCCTGCAAGGCGTCGAAGCGGCGCATCAGCAGGTCGAACAACCGGTCGCGCACCGGACCCTCGGAACTCGCGCCGTCCAGCGCGGCCTGGTCCAGCAGCGTGCCGAATCGATGGAGCACGTGCAGCCGGGTCGGGAACCGCGCCCGCACACGCGGCAGCGGAAGGTCCGCCGCCAACGCCGCCGCCGGCACGTTCACCCTGTTCCAGCCGCGCTCCTCCGCCATCCGGAAGACCGCCGAGACCACAGCCTGGTCCAGTTCCGAGTCGCTCACGCCGCCGCTCCGTCGTTGTCTCACCGCGCCGCCGGCGAAGGCTGGTGCCCGCGCCGGTCACGCTCAGCCCGCGAGGTCGCGGGACCTTTGCGTCGCCGCCGCGATGGCGCGGGTCATGGAGTCCGGCCAGGCGGCGGCATCCATCAGTACATGGAGTGCCGCGGCCGTCGTGCCACCCGGGCTGGTGACGGCCTGGCGGAGCGCGGCCGCATCCTCGGGGCTCGCGGCGAGCAGCGCGCCAGCGCCCGCCACGGTCTGCCGTGCCAGCCGGCGGGCGAGATCGGCGGGAATTCCCTCCCGCAGCGCGGCCTGTTCCATCAGTTCGGCGAGCAGGAAAACATAGGCGGGACCGCTGCCCGAGACGGCGGTGACGGGGTCGAGCAGCGCTTCGTCCTCGACCCAGGCGACCTGGCCGATCGCCTGCAGCAGCCGGTCGCACAACGCGTTCTGCGCCGCGCTCACCGCGTCGGTCGGGAACGCGACCGTGATGCCCTGGCGGATCGCGGCCGGTGTGTTGGGCATGGCGCGGACGATCGCCGCCTCGTCGCCCAGCAGCCGGCGCATTCCCGCCGTGGTGCGGCCCGCCATGATCGACAGGAACACCGCGCTGCCGCCGAAGCGGCGGTAGGTGGGCAGGGTGTCGGCCGCGTTCTGCGGCTTGACGGCCAGCACGACCGCGGCCGGGGCGAAGTCGTCGGGAATCGCCTCCGGTCCCGCGACGACGGTCAGGTCAGGCCCGGCCAACTCCGCGGCGGCGGGCGCCGGGTCGACCGCGAAGGACGGCGCTAGGCCGTTTTCCCGCCATCCCGCCAGCATCGCGCCGCCCATCCGGCCGCACCCGACCAGCAGGAGCGGCGGAAGGCGCCCCGCCGTCATGCCTCACCGACGCATTCGAGCATCGCCGCCTGCAACGCGTCCGCCGGCGTGCGGCCACCCCACAGCACGAACTGGAACGCGGGGAAGAAGCGCTCGCATTCGGTGATGGCGATGTCGACCATGTCCTCAAGGCTCTCGGCCGAGGCGCCCGGCGCGCCGCGCAGCAGCACCGCATGGCGGAACACCGGCATGCCGTCGTCGCTGTCCAGGCCGAAATGGCCGATCCACAGCCGCTCGTTGGCGAGCGCCAGCAGCTCGTAGAGCATGCCGCGGCGCTTCTCCGGCACCTTCAGGTCGAAGGTGCAGGTGAAGTGCATCGCGCTGATTTCGTGCGACCAGTTGAAGTACAGACCGTAATCGCACCAGCGGCCCGGCGCCTCCGCCGCCATCTCCGACTCGCTGCGGCGGTCGAACGCCCAGTCGTTCGCGCTGACGATTTGCTCCATCACGTCGAGGGGATTGGCGGCTTGTTCGTAGGTGGTGGCCAGCGTCGCTGACATGCGGGGTCTCCCATCGTTAGGAAGGCCGGGCGTGACGTCCGCCCCGCGCACCTGACCCCGATATCTTGCGGAGTCGCCCGGGGCTCGCCACAAGGGGAGCCTATAGACGTGTCGCTGCGTGCCGCAAGCGTCAGTTTTCCTGCCGCGGTGCCGTCTCCAGCGCGGCCAGGCGCGCTTCCAGCACCGCCAGCCGCGCCTCCATGGCCGCGAGCTTCACCGCCGCATTCTCCTGCTCCGATCGCGCGTTCGCGGCCATTTCCGCCACGGCATCCAGCTCTTCCCGCCGCAACAGGTCCAGCTTGCGGACCGCATCGTCGATGCGCGCGCGCACCAGCGACTCGGCCTCTTCCCGCAGGCCGGCCAGGGCCGAAATGGCGCCTCCGGCCACGCCGGCCAGGTCGTCAAAGAAACGTGGGCGGTCGCTCATGGCCGGTTGTCTCCTTCTTTCGCCGGCAGCCTTCCGCGGCCGGCTCCATGTCCCTATAACGTGCCGCCATGATCCTGGTCACTGGCGGTGCCGGCTTCATCGGCTCCATTCTGCAGGCGGCGTTGGCGCGACGCGGGCACGAGACGGTCGTGGTCGACTGGCTGGGCCAGGGTGGCAAGTGGCGCAACCTCGCGAAACATCCGCCGGGACGGCTGCTTCCCCCCTCCGAACTGGAAGCGTTCCTGGCGAGCCGCCCGCCACTCGAGATGGTGTTCCACCTGGGCGCCGTCAGCGAGACCACCGCGGTGGACGGCGATCATACCTGGGCCACCAATGTCGAGCTCAGCCGCCAGCTGTGGGAGTGGTGCGCCGACC
>MKTV01000071.1:8880-12971 GCA_001898425.1 Rhodospirillales bacterium 69-11 | reverse complement strand
CCTCCTCCGCCGCGACCTATGGCGACGGCAGCGCCGGGTTCGAGGATGCGTTCGCCCTGGACGCGCTCGCGAAGTTGCGGCCGCTGAACCTCTACGGCTGGACCAAGCACGCGTTCGACCTGCTGGTGGCGCAGACGCTCTCCACCCGCCAGCCGCGTCCGCCGCAATGGGCGGGGCTCAAGTTCTTCAACGTCTACGGCCCGAACGAGTACCACAAGGGCAGGATGATCTCGGTCGTGAAGATCAAGTACGACGAGATCGCGGCCGGCGGCCCGGCGCGCCTGTTCCGCTCCGACCAGCCGGGCTTGCCCGACGGACACCAGGCGCGCGACTTCATCTGGGTCGGCGACGTGGTCGACGTGATGCTGTGGCTGCTCGACACGCCGTCCGTCTCCGGCCTGTTCAACCTCGGCACGGGCCGCGCCCGGACCTATCTCGACCTCGCCCATGCGGTCTGCGATGCCGCCGACAAGCCGCGCGAGATCGAGTTCGTCGACATGCCGGCTTCGCTCCAGGGCCAGTACCAGTCCTTCACGCAGGCGCCGATGGAGCGGCTGCGCAGCGCCGGCTACACCGGCCAGTTCACGCCGCTGGAAGAGGGCATCCGGCGCTACGTCCAGGACCATCTCGCCACGCCCGATCCTTACGTGTGATGCCGGTGAAACCAGACGCGCTTCGGAGCATGCCGGCATGATCCCGGTCCTGCTCTTTCCCCAGTTCGACCCGGTCATCGTCCAGTTCGGCCCGTTCGGGATCCGCTGGTACGCGCTGGCCTACATCGCCGGGCTGCTCGCCGGCTGGCGGATCGCGCGCCGGCTGGTGACCCGCACGCCCGCCGTCGCCACGCCCGCGCAGGTGGACGACTTCCTCACCTGGGCCACCCTCGGCGTCGTCCTCGGCGGCCGGCTGGGCTACGTGCTGTTCTACCAGCCCGCCACGTATCTCGCGCACCCGGCGATGATCTTCGCCGTGTGGGAAGGCGGCATGAGCTTCCATGGCGGCATGCTGGGCGTCGCCATCGCCACGGCCTGGTTCTGCCACCGCAACGCGATCAACCTGCTGGGCTTCGCCGACCGCATTGCCACCGTCGCCCCGATCGGCCTCGGGCTCGGCCGCATCGCCAACTTCATCAACGGGGAGCTGTGGGGGCGGCCAGCCTCGCCGGACCTGCCCTGGGCGATGATCTTTCCCCGCGCCGGCATGATCCCCCGCCACCCGAGCCAGATCTACCAGGCGCTGCTCGAGGGCTTGTTGCTGTTCACCGTGATGTGGATCGCCGCCCGCCGTGAGTCGCTCCGTGCGCGCTTCGGCCTGCTCACGGGGGTGTTCCTGTGCGGCTATGCGATCGCGCGCATCATCGGCGAGTTCTTCCGGGAGCCGGACGCCTTCCTGGGCTTCCTGGCCTTCGGCACGACCATGGGGCAACTCCTGTCGATCCCGATGTTCCTCGCCGGACTGTGGCTGATCCTGCGGGCACGATGAGCGAACGGCTGGACGCGTTCATGGCGCGGGCCAATGCCGCCTACTACGCGCGCCATGATCCGTTCGCCGACTTCACCACCGCGCCCGAGATCAGCCAGGTGTTCGGCGAGATCATGGGGCTGTGGGCCGCCGTCTGCTGGCAGATGCTGGGCAGCCCCGCGCCGGTGCTGCTGGTCGAGGCCGGTCCCGGCCGCGGCACCTTGATGGCGGACGCCCTCCGTGCCATCGGCCGCACCATGCCCGCCTTCCGTGCGGCGCTGCAGGTGCATCTGATCGAAACCTCGCCCCGGCTGCGCGCCGCCCAGGCGGAGCGCGTGCCCGGCGCGACCTGGCACGACGCGCTCGACTCCGTTCCGGCCGGCCCGGTGCTGCTGATCGCCAACGAGTTCCTGGATGCGCTGCCGATCCGCCAGTTCGTCCGTCGCGGCGACGGCTGGGCGGAGCGCCACGTGGAGGACGGGCAGTTCGTGGAACGTCCCGCCGACCCGGACGGCATCCCCGCGCATTGGAGCACCCCGCCCGAAGGCACGATCCGGGAGCACGCCCCCGCCGCGCTCGCCTTCGTGGACGGTCTCGCCGCCCGGCTGGTCGCCGCCCCGGGCGCCGCGCTGATCGCGGATTACGGCCCGGCCGAGGACCTGCCCGGCGACAGCCTGCAGGCGATCGCCAACGGCAAGCCGACCGACCCGCTCATTGCGCCCGGCGAGGCGGACCTGACCGCGCACGTGCCCTTCGCCGCCCTGGCCGCCTGTGCCCGAACCGCCGGCGCCCGCGTGCACGGCCCGGAGCCCCAGGGCATGGTCCTCGCGCGGCTCGGCCTGTTCCAGCGCAGCAACCGGCTCGCGCGGTCTCTGCCGCCGGCCCAGGCCTCCGCCATCATGGAGGCGGCGCGGCGGCTGGGTGAACCCGACCGCATGGGCCGTCTCTTCAAGATGCTCGCCATCACTCATCCCAGCCTGACCCAATGCCCCGGCTTCGAGGCATGAGCGTCCCGCGCCGGCGATGGCGGACGACCGCAAGCGCGGATGCCCGCGCAGCCCACGTGAGAGCCACATGCCCCTGAGGCGCCGATGATCGACATGCTGCACGTTCCGAGCCTCGCGGTTCCGCATGGGTTCATGACCCGCCGGGGCGGCGTGTCGACCGGGCCCTATGCCAGCCTCAACTGCAGCCTCTCCGGCCAGGATTCGCGGGAGGCCGTGCAGGAGAACCGCGCCCGCGCCGCACGTGCCATCGGTGCGGACCCCGGAGGGCTCGTCGGCGTCACCCAGGTGCACGGGCCGGACGTGGTTCACGTCACGACTGCCTGGATGCCGGGGGAGGGGCCGCGGGCCGATGCGATGGTCACCGATCGACCCGGCCTCGCGCTGGGGATCATCACCGCCGATTGCGGTCCCGTGCTGTTCGCGGACGCGACCGCGGGCGTGATCGGCGCCTCCCATGCCGGCTGGCGCGGCGCCGTCGCCGGCGTCCTGGAGGCCACCGTCGCCGCCATGGTCGCGCTCGGCGCCGTCCCCGGCCGCATCGTCGCCGCGATCGGCCCGTGCATCGGCCAGGCCTCCTACGAGGTCGGCCCCGATCTGCGCGACGCGGTGCTCGCGGCCGATCCGGACCATGCCGGGCTGTTCGGCCCCGGCCAGCGCGACGACCGCTGGCAGTTCGACCTGCGGGGCTATTGCCGCGTTCGGCTGGCCCGTAGCGGGATCGGCGGGATCGACGATGCCGCCGCCGACACGGCGGCCGAGGAAGACCGGTTCTTCAGCCACCGCCGCCGCACCCTGCGTGGCGGTGGCCCGATCGGGCACCAGATTTCCGTCATTGCCCTTGGCTGATCGCCACCGGCCGATCTCCCCATTGCCGATTTCGATCGGCTGTTCCCTCGAGCGGCTGATCCCGAGCGGCTGATCCCGACCGGCCGATTCCCCTACGGGTTGATCGCCACCGGCTGATCTCCCCCTCGACTGATCCGCGCCGGGGAAGGGCCATCCGCCCCTGGGGCGGGTGGCGACGGCAGCCATGCCCGCAGCGCAACCCTTTCTGCTGCTCCGGCCCGGCAAGCATCTTCTATACTGACCGGTAGTCGAGAGAAGGGAACGCCCATGTTGGCCGCCGGTCTAGCGAAGCTGTCCTCCGGCCGCGTGCACTACGCCTGGGTCGTGCTGGTCGTGGTGTTCACCGCCATGCTGGCAGGCGTCGGCGTCCGCGCCGCCCCGGGCGTGATGATCGTGCCGCTGCAGCACGCGTTCGGCTGGGACGTCAGCACCATCTCGGGCGCGATCTCCCTCAACATCATCCTGCTGGGCATCACCGGCCCGTTCCTCACGGGCCTGATGCAGGTCTTCGGGCTGAAGCGCACGATGCTCCTGTGCCTTGCGATCCTCGGCACCGGCACCGGGCTCTCCACCTTCATGAGCGCGCCCTGGCAGCTCTTCCTCACCTGGGGGCTGATGGTGGGCATCGGCGCCGGCGCCGGGGCGGTGGGCATGGCCGCCGCCATCGCGAACCGCTGGTTCATCCGCCGCACCGGCCTCGCCATGGGCCTGCTGACCGCGGCCAACGCGGCGGGGCAGCTCGTCTTCCTGCCGGTGCTGGCCCTGCTGGCGGAGCGG
>MKTV01000071.1:0-8798 GCA_001898425.1 Rhodospirillales bacterium 69-11 | reverse complement strand
ATCCCGCCAGGGTGGGCACCACCGCCTATGGCGCGAGCAGCGCGGCCCCGCCTGCGCCGCCGCTCGCCGGCAACCCGTTCGTGGTCGCGATCACCACGCTCCGCCGCGCCGCGGGGTCGCTCGACTTCTGGCTGCTCTGCCTGACCTTCGGCATCTGCGGCTTCTCGACCAACGGGCTGATCAACACGCACCTGATCGCCTACTGCGCCGATCACGGCATCGCCGAGGTGAATGGCGCCTCGATCCTCGCCGTCATCGGCCTGTTCAGCCTGATCGGATCCGCCGCGTCCGGCTGGCTGTGCGACCGCTACAGCCCGCGCATCCTGCTGTTCTGGTACTACGGGCTGCGCGGCCTCTCGCTCGTGGTGGTGCCGTTCACCAACTTCGACCCGGTCAGCATCGCGATCTTCTCGGTCTTCTACGGGCTCGACTGGGTGGCGACCGGGCCGGCGACCTTCGCGCTCACCAACGAGATCTTCGGCCGCCGCGACACGCCCGTGGTGGTGTCGTGGATTTTCGCCGCCCATCAGGTCGGCGGAGCGCTCGCGGCGTTCGGCGCGGGCGCGGTGCGCAGCTTCGCCGGCAGCTACCTGCTCGCCTTCCTGGCGAGCGGAATCGCCTGCCTCGCGGCCGCCCTTCTTGTGCTGCGGGTGACGCCGCGTGCCGCCCTGGTTCCGGCGGCCGCGGCCGAGTAGCCGCGCGGCTACTCGCTGCCTTCCTCGGTCCCCAGCAGGCCGCGCAACCGCGCCGCCAGCGCGGCGAAGCCCGGACTGCGCGGCGTGCGCGGGCGCGGCAGGTCCACCGTCACCTCGGCCGCAAGCTGGCCCGGCCGCGGCGTGAACACCAGGATCCGATCGGCGAGGAACACCGCCTCGTCGATCGAATGCGTCACGAAGAGCACCGTGGTGCGCTGCGCCGCCCAGATCTCCAGCAGTTCGTGCTGCAGACGCGCGCGCGTCTGGGCGTCGAGCGCGCCGAACGGCTCGTCCATCAGCAGCGCACGCGGCTTCGTGGTCAGGGCCCGCGCAATGCCGACGCGCTGGCGCATCCCGCCCGACAGCTCGTGCGGGTAGCGCGTGGCGAAGCCCGACAGGCCGGTCAGCGCCAGCATCTCCGCCACCCGCGCCCGGCGCTCCTTCGCGCCGACCCCGCGCGCCTTCATGTTGAACGCGACGTTCTGCGCAACGGTCATCCACGGGAACAAGCCGTGGTCCTGGAAGACGATCGCGGTCGCGGGGGAGGGGCCGGACAGTTCCCGCCCGGCCACCACGATCTGCCCCGAACTCGGCGCCTCGAGCCCGCCGATCATCTGCAGCAAGGTGCTCTTGCCGCAGCCCGACAGGCCCAGCAGGCAGACGAACTCGCCCTCGGCGCAGGCCAGCGACACGCCCCGCAGCGCCTCCACCGACCCGGTCCGGCCGTCATAGACCTTGCCGACGTCGAGGCATTCGATGAAGGCGGCGCTCATCGGCCCTGCACCATCAGGCCCTCCTGCCAGGAGCACGCGAACCGGCGCAGCCGTTGCACGCTGAAATCCGCCAGAAGGCCGATGGCCCCGATCACGACGATGCCGGCAAAGATCAGCTCCGGCCGGAACGTCATCTGCGCGTTCAGGATCATGTAGCCGAGGCCAGACTTCACCGCGATCATCTCGGCCGTGACCACCGTCAGCCAGCCGCCGCCGACCGCGAGGCGCAGGCCGGTGAAGATGCTGGGCAGCGCCGCGGGCCAGACGATGTCACGCAGGATCAGCGCCTCGCTCGCGCCCGCCGCGGCGGCAACTTTCAGCAGCGTGCGCTCGATGGTGCGCACGCCGAAGATCGTGTTGAGCAGCAGCGGCCAGAGCCCGGCGAGGAAGATCAGCACGATCGCCGGCGTGTCGCCGATGCCGAAGAACAGCATCGCCATCGGGATTAGCGAGATCGGCGGCACCGAACGGAACGTCTGGATCGACCAGTCGCACAGCCGGTCGAGCCAGGCGAAGCGGCCGATCAGCAGCCCCATCGGCACGCCGACGACGAAGGCGAGCCCGATCCCGATCGCGACGCGCGAGAGGCTGGCGAGCGTGTTGTGCAGGATGTCGCCGCCATAGAGGGCGAACGCATTCGCCACCTTGTGCGGCGCCGGCAACAGCACGGGCGGATAGATCTGCGCCATCACCGCCGCCTGCCACGCGACGATCAACCCGATCAGCGGCAGCAGGCCGGCGAGGCGACCCAGGGGAGAGGCGACCATGAGGGGCGCGGATCAGACAAAGCGCGTGTCGATGAACTCGTCCCACTTGGGTTCCGTGTCCATCATCTTGTCCTCGATCATCATCTTGGCGAGCGCCTTGAGCCCGGCCTGGAAGGCGGGGCCGCTATCGGCCGAGAAGAACAGGTTCTTCACGCTGGCCTCGGCGATCTCCTTGCTCATGTTGAACTGCTTGACGGTGGTGTCGATCGCGATCTGCGGGTTGTCGCGCATGGTGTTGGTCGCCTTCACATGCGCCTTCACCAGCGTGCGGATCAGGTCGGGATCCTTGCGGATCAGCGGCACCGAGGCGACGAAGCCGAGGTTGGTCTTGCCCATGGGCGTGTCGTAGGGGACCCAGAGCTTGTGCCCGAACCCGTTCAGTTCGGCGAAGGTGGCGTAGGGCTCGAAGCAGCAGATCGCGTCGAGGTCGCCGCGCGCGAGCGGGGTCGGCTGGTCCTGGTTGTCGAGGAACAGCAACTGCACCTTGTCGGCGATCCCCTCATGCCGGAGCTTCCAGTTCAGGCTGACCAGCCCGATGGACCCGTTCTGCACGCCGATCTTCTTGCCGGCGAGGTCCTTCACGGTCTCGATGCCCTTGCGCGCGACCAGCATCCAGCCGCCGTCGCAGCCATCGGCCAGCACCGCCATCGGGAAGCCCTTGGTGGCGAGCTGCATGGTCGCGGACAATCCGCCATTGCCTACATCGACGGCACCGGTGGCGACGGCCTGCATCCGCTGCACCAGGCTGGGGAAGGTGACGATCTCCGCATCGATGCCCTCGGGCTTCAGCAGGTCCGGCATCAGGAACATGGCGTTGGTCGTAGTGGTGAAGGCGGTGCCCAGCTTGATCTTGCGCAGGGTCTGACCGAGCGACGGGCGTGCGACGAGGGCCGGCGCGGCGAGCGCGGCGGCGAGGAACGGACGGCGGGAGATCATGTGTGTCTCTTGCTGGTGGCGACGATGCCGGGCGTGCATGCAATCGCTTTGCCACCACGCGCCGCGGGTCCGGCGCGCGCCCGTTCTGCGGGGCCGGGGGCGTCAGGGAATGCCGTATGGCAGGGTGCTGATGGGGATGGCCGGGACGGGCCCGGCCATGACGTGGGCACGCGGGTCGCCGGGCGGGCCGGCGCAGCGTCGGAGGATTAGCGCGCCGGCGGCACCGTCAGGTAGGACGGTGGCGGGCTCATCTGCGCCGGCGTTCCCACTCCGGGGCTGGTGCCGTACGGCGACGCCGGCGCGAACGTGTTCGGGGCCGATGTCGTCGGCACCCCCGTGCCGGAGGTCGCCGGCGGGAAGCCCGCACCGGGGGTGCCACTCATCGGAGCACCCGTCATCGGGGTGCTCGTGACCGGCGGCGTGCTGCCCGGCGGGCCCAGCGGCGTCTGTTCGACCGACACCGGCGCTGCCGTGCCCGAGGTCAGCCAGCCCCGCAACGCACGGCGCACCTGGTATTCGAACTCGACGTTCATGGCGTCCATCATCGCCTTGACCATCTCGTACAGCGTGCGCCGCAGGTCATCGACGCCGGTGTGCTGCCGGACGATCCGCGCCTCCGCATATCCGGCGCGCTGACCGTCGGCGGCATAGATGTCCAGCATCACCGCCATCGATCCGTCCAGCACGTCGCGCCGCCGGGTCAACGACGCGTCCACGATGGAGAACACGGCGCGGCCCGCCGTTCCGAAGGCCTGCAGCCGGTCCTCGGCCATCGCGCGCAACGCGTCCGCCGGTCGCACCGGCGCGTACTGCGTCACGTCCGGCGCGACACCCGAGGGGATGAAGCGCTGCTGGATGTCAATGCTCGCCACGTTCAGCCGGATGGGCGGCAGGTAGGCGTAGCGCAGGGGCGGGAAGTTCTCGGGCTCCTCACCGCCGCAGGCCGCGAGGGCCAGGGGCAGCAGCAGCGAGGCGCGACGGGTCAGGCCAGCGCGGGTCAGGGCCCCGTCGGGAAGGCCAGCGCGGGACGGGCCCCCGTCGGACAGGCCAACGCGGGTCGAGCCGCCGCGGGTCAGGCTGCCGCGGATCAGGCTGCCGTATGAGTGGCCAGCGGGGAAGAAGCCGGAGAGGGGCATGCGAGGTCTGGCTCCGAACGGTGGATCAGGCGCGGCCGGGTGCGGCGTCGGGCTTGCCCTGAACGTCCGCGCGGGGGAACCGGAAGTCGTAGTTGCAGAACTCGCAGGTCATGACGATGTCGCCCTCCACGCTCATGTGGTTCAGATCGTCCTCCGAGAACCCCTCGAGGATCCCGGCAAGCCGCGCGCGGGAACAGCGACAGCCATAGGACAGGGCGCGGGCGCGGTCCACCGCCACGCCCTCGGTATGGAACAGGCGGTAGAGCAGCCGTTCGGGGGCGAGGTCGTCGTCCAGCAGCTCCGCATCCGTCACGGTCGCGGCCAGCGCGGTCGCGGTGCGCCAGCTCTCCTCCTGCGCCGCGTCGTCCAGCTCCGGATCGATCCCGCCGGCGCCGGCGATCTTCTCGAGCACCAGGGCGGCGGCCCGCCAGCCACCCTCTCCATGTTCACACGCCAGGTGCACCATGCACCGTAACTGCTCGGAAGTCCTGAAATAATGCAGGACCATCTCGGCGAGATTGCCGCCCTCGAGCGTGACGATGCCCTGGTGCCGGTGCTCCTCGGGACCCTGGTCGACGGTCAACGCCAGGTACCCGGTGCCCAGCAGCCGGTCGGCCGCGGGGGATGGCTCCTCCGCCAGAACGGCCGCGAGCTTGTCGGCGTCGGCGCGCGCATAGCCCCGCAACGCGCCGGTCTCGGTGCAGTCGGCCAGGAGCATGGAGACCGGCCCGTCGCCCTTGGCCTGCAGGCTGAAGGAGCCGCGGAACTTTAACGCGGTGGAAAGCGCGGCGACTAGCGCGAGAGCCTGGCCGGCGAGGCGCGTCACGGCCGGATGGTTCTCGTGCCGCGTCAGCAGCGAGTCCGCCAGCGGGCCGAGCCGCACGACGCGGCCACGGACGGGACGGTTCGGGAGGAAGAAGGGGGTGACGCCGCGCGGCACGACCAGATCGGGGACGGGCGGGCGGCCGCCGTCGAGGAAAGCAGGAGTTTGGGCCATCGCCGCAAGATAGGCACGGCAGGGGCCCGGGGCTACCGTGGCCCCATGGAACACACCGTGAGTCTCCGCCCGTTGTGTGAGGCCGACGCCGAGGCCGTCGCCGCCCTGGTACGCCGCGCGTTCGCGGCGCAATCCGTGCCCACCGATCCCCCCGCATCCGCGCTGCGGCTCGCGGGTGAGGACGTGCGCGCGCATCTCGCCGCCGGCGGCGGCGGAGTGGTCGCGACCCCGGGTGCCGTCGGGGCCGGGAGCAACGCACCGGGCCAGTCCCCGCCGCTCGGGTCCGGACTCGCGCCCGTGGCCTCGGTGATGTGGGTGGAGCAGGATGGCTGCCTCTACATCGCGCGGCTTGCGGTGGATCCCGCCTGGCGCCGGCGCGGGGTGGCCCGCGTGCTGCTCGCCGCGGCGGAGACGGCAGCGGAGGAGCGGCGGCTGCCGCGCCTGCATCTCGGCACCCGCATCGTCCTGGCCGACAACCTCGCGCTGTTCAGGGCCTGCGGTTTCGCCGAGATCGCTCGGCATGCGCATCCAGGCTACGCGTCGCCCACCTGGGTCGAGTTGGAGAAGCGCCTGGGCGCGGGATAGCGCCGAATGGACAACGAGGGGGCAACCTGCGCGCGGCAATGCGCCCTGAGAGCAATCCCAAAATTTGTTTGTCTTCGGACTGGACATACACCATGACGAGGGCGCATCAGTTCGGCTTCGAGACACTTCCCGGATGAACCGCGGATGCGCCGGCGCCCGTTCACGACCCTGTCCGCTCCCGCGATCGCCACTCTGGCGGTCGGGCTGGGAAGCTTCGCGGTCGTTCCCACGGCGCAGGCGGGGCCCACCGTGTTCTCCACCAGCGGGACGACGATCGCGGGCACGCACGACGAGGCCAAGGCCGACGTCACCTTCAGCCAGAGCGGCTCCACGCTGACGATCACGGTCCGCAACCTCGGCGTGACGAGCAGCAACGCCAGCCTGCTGGATGGCATCTTCTTCGACACCGACAGCAGCGGCGCCGTATCCAAACTGCCGACCGCCGCGGCCGCCCGCGCGTGGACCAGCAGCGGGATCAGGAACTCGGTCGACTTCACCGGCGGCTGGCAGATGCTGCGGGGGGTCACGATCGGCGGGAACACCTACAGCTACGGGCTGAGCGCGGTGGGCGGCAGCGGCTTGTTCGCCTCCAATGCCTTCGCCAAGGGGAATGGCGGCGACGATTACGGCCTGATCGGGTCGGAGACGTGCGGCACCACGAAGTGCGAGACGCACGTGAACAAGAAGCCGGTCGCCATCGGTACGCTGACCTTCACGCTCAGCGGGTTCACCGGGACGGTCATCAGCAAGGTCACGCTCGCCTACAACTCGGCCCTGTCCGTTCTGGTCGGGACGAACAAGACCAGCGGGCCGACGCCGACGCCATCCCCGGTCAACGTTCCCGAACCCGCCAGCCTCGTCCTGCTGGGGTTCGGCGCGGGTGCGATCGGGTTGCTCCGCCGCCGACGCAAGGCTTGATCCCGCAACCCGCGGTTCTGCGCCATCATGATCTCCTCTAGCGTCGCTGCGCGGCCGGTCAACGCGCTGCGCAGGAGGGGACGGACCGACGTGCGGGCATGGACCATACTCGGCGCGATGGCGCTCGCGCGGATCGGGTTCGGCTACCAGTTCCAGACCGTCGCGACGCTCGCCCCCGATCTCGTCCCCCGATTCGATCTCACCTACGCCGCCCTCGGCACCCTGATCGGCGCCTACATGCTGCTGGGCGCGTTCGCCGCGCTGCCGCTGGGCCTCGCCGCGCGCCGCTTCGGCGACCGGATCGTCCTCGGCTCCGGCCTGTCGCTGATGATCGTGGGCACGCTGGTCAGCGCCATGGGCGGCGGCGCCGACGGCATCGGCACCGGCCGCAGCATCGCGGGCGTGGGCGCGGTGGCGATGATCGTGCTGCAGGGCAAGATCATCGCCGACTGGTTCGACGGCCGGCGCTTCATGCTGGCGATCAGCGTCTCCGTCTGTTCCTACCCGATCGGCGTCGGCCTCGCGCAGCTCATCCTGCCGTTGATCGATCGCTGGGGAGGCTGGCAGGCCGCGTTCCTGTCGGGGGCGGTGATCATCGCGGTCGCGCTGGTGCTGTTCCTGGCGAGCTACCGCACGCCCCCGCATGCCGCCCCGCCGCGCCGTTTCTCGCTCCCGAGCGGGCGGGAGTGTCTGCTGCTGTCGATCTCCGGGTTGTGCTGGACGGCGTATACGGCCGGATACGCGGGGTACACCTCCTACGTGCCATCGACGATGGCACAGCGCGGCAGCGGCCTTGCGCTGACGGCGCTGGTGATGACGATCGCCACCTGGGGCAACGTGCCGGCCACGCTGTTCGGCGGCGGGCTGGCGGCGCGGTTCGGCGGATTCCGCATCTTCCTTCTCGGCACGATCGCGCTGGTGGTGGGGATGGCCGGCACGGCGCTGGTCAACGCCCCGATCGCCTGGGCGATCCTGGTGGGGATCGTCGGATCGGTGCATCCGGGCGTGATCATGGCCGTCGGCACGCTCTCCGCTCGGCCGGAGAACCGCGCCATCGGCATGGGCGTGTTCTATTCGCTCTACTACCTGGGCGGTGCCTTCGCCCCGGCGGCATGCGGCGTGGCGGCCGACGTCTATGGCAGCCCGGCGGGTGGCCTGCTGGGCGCCGCCGCGATCTCGGCGCTCGCCGTGCCGATGTACCTGCTGCACCGGGCGCTGGCGCGGCATGAGACGATGCTGGCGCGCGCCTGACGCCGACGCCGACGCCGCGCGTCAGCGGCGCAGGGCGAGGATGCGGTCCTCCGCCTCCGCCGGATCCATGCCGAGGGCGCGGCGCGCAACGTCCTGCGCGAATCCGGCGCGGGCCAGGATGGCGAGTTCCTTGCGGCGCCGGTCGGGGTCCGCTTCGCCGGCGCGAAAGGGCCCGATCCGCCGGCGGCGGGCGAGCGTGAGCGCGGCGGCGAGTTCGCCGTCGGCATCCTCCGGCGCCGCGGCACGCGCGAGGTCCGACGGGACACCCTTCGCCACCAGGGCGGCCGCGATCGCGCGGCGGGAGCGTCCGGCGCGGACGAGGCTGCGCGCGCGGCTTTCGGCGAACGCCGCATCGCTGACCGCGCCGGCCGCGACGAGGCGCGCGACGACCCGATCGGCGGCGGCGCGCGCGCCGGCGACCGCGGCCGCGATCGCCTCCGGGTCCGCGTCGTCCGCCGGGTCGGGATCCGCGCCCGCGGCGCGGGCCCACCGGTCGATGCGGCGCCCCAGCACGCGGCGGAGGTTCGCCTCGGTCGTGGCGTAGCGCGCGAGATGCGCGAGCGCGGCGTCGTGCAGCGCGGCGTCATCCGGGGGAGGGATCATGGTGCCAGGATACCGGAGATGATCGATGCCGTCTCGCAGGTCGCGTCGGCATGACCCCACCGCGCTCCAGGGCTAGGGCAATCGCTTGAACGGACGAGGGTTCGGGATTCCGGCTCGGGCTGAAGTCTGATTCACGG
>MKTV01000070.1:151420-151697 GCA_001898425.1 Rhodospirillales bacterium 69-11 | reverse complement strand
CCGCCGCCTGGGACACCGCTTACCTCGAGGCACTCCTCCGACAATCAGCGTAAGTGAGGTTCAAGCGATTCCCCTGGGAGGTGGCGGCCGTCCGACGGCAGCGAGGAGGGCATCGTGCCATGGCAGCGGCGAACGTGTCATGGCCGCCGAAGGGCGGCCATCCACGACTTTGCGCAGCGTGGGGGAGAGTGGAAAGACGTGGATGGCCGGCACAAGGCCGGCCATGACGAGAGGCGTAGCGGGCCGACGCGGGCCGGGGCGACAGGCGCCGCGGGCC
>MKTV01000070.1:129063-151358 GCA_001898425.1 Rhodospirillales bacterium 69-11 | reverse complement strand
CCGCGCGGCGGTGGGCCAGGGCGTTCGGCAGGTTGCCGATCGCCTGGTCGATCAACCGGGAGTCCGCGTCCTGAGTCAGCCCGGCCTGGATCACGTCGCGCGCGGCGACCGTGGCAACGTCCACCGCGGCCATCCGGACCTCGTCCACCGCAGCCTTCTCGGCCGCGGCGATCCGGTCGACCGCCATCTGCTCGCGCCGGCGTGCCGTGGCTTCGGCTTCCGCCAGGGTCGCGGCCGCGGCACGCTGCGCCTCGGCCTGCGCGCCCTCGATCAGGGCCTTCGCCTCCGCAACCGCGGTGGCGCGCTGCTTCTCGGCGTCACGCAGCAGGGCCTCGGCTTCCTGGCGCAGGCGGGCCGCCTCCTCCAGTTCGGCGCGGACCTTGACGGCGCGCGCGTCCAGCATGCCGGCCAGGGCCTTCCACAGCTTCCCACCCACCAGGATGAAGAACAGGAAGAAGGCGATCAGCACCCAGTTCGCGGGTTCGGCGAAGAAGCTCTCATCGTGATGCATGGCGACCGCTCCTCAACCCAGGCCGCGGGACGCGAGCGCCCCGCCGATCGCCGCATTCAGCCGCGCCTGGTCGGGCGCCGCGCCGGTCAGCCGCGTCACCACGGTCTGCGCCGTATCGGTCGCCACCTGGCGCAGCGCGCCCATCGCCGCGGTGCGGGCGGCGACGATCTGCGCCTCCGACTCCGCGAGCTGACGCTCCAGCTTCTCGTTCAGCGAAGCCGCCTGCTGGGCGGCCGTCGCCTTCGCCTTCTCCAGCTCCGCGTTGATCGTGGCCTGGGCGTCGGCACGGGCCTTCGCGGTGGCCTCGGTCATCTCCATCACCGCGGCGTCGGACTTGGCCTTGGCGGCCTGCGCCGTCTCCAGGTCCTGTGCGATGCGGGACGCACGCTCCTCCAGCACCTCGCCCACCTTCGGCAGCGCGAAGCGGGAGGCCAGGAGATAGAGCACGAAGAAGATGATCGCGCCCCAGACCACCTGGGACGTGGTCAGCGGATTGGCGAAGTCGAGCTGCGGCATGCCGCCCTCCGCCGCATGCGCGACGACGGGCAGGAACAGCAGCAGCGCGGCAGGCAACAGCCTCATGGCACTCCCCCAACGGGGCTGCGGGTCAGGGCGCACGCACGCGCGCGCCCCGGCGTGATCAGACGAACAGGATGATGAACGCGATGACCAGGGCGTACAGCGCCACCGCTTCCGTCAGCGCGAAGCCAAGGATCGCGAGGCCGAACACGCGGTCACGGGCGGCGGGGTTGCGCGCCACGGAGGAGACGAGCTGGCCGAAGATCGTGCCCATGCCGATGCCGACGCCCGCGAGCGCGATCATGGCAATGCCGGCGCCCAGCATCTTGGCGGAAGCGAGATCCATAGTCCGAGTTCCTTTCGTTATCCGATCACGCCGAACCAGCCGTGTGGCGCGGCAAAGGGAAGGGGTGGAGGGATCAGTGCAGGTGGACGGCGTCGTGCAGGTAGATGCAGGTCAGCACCGCGAAGACGTAGGCCTGCAACGTGGCCACCAGCAGTTCGAAGCCGATCAGGGCGGTGTTCACCGACAGCGACAGAGCGGCCGGGATCCACCCGATCGCGCCCGCCGCGCCCAGCATCACGATGAAGGCGCCGAACACCTCCAGCATGACGTGACCGGCCATCATGTTCGCGAAGAGACGAACCGAGAGCGAGATGATGCGCGAGAGGTAGGAGATCACCTCGATCAGCACCATCAGCGGGATCAGCACCTTGGGCACGCCCGCCGGGACGAAGTAGCTGAAGAAGTGCACCCCGTGCTCCTTCAACGCCACCACGGTGACCAGGATGAACACCAGCAGCGACAGCGCGAGCGTCACCGCGATGTGGCTGGTGAACGTGAAGGCGTACGGGAACACGCCCATCAGGTTGCCGAACAGGATGAAGAAGAACAGCGAGAAGACGAAGGGGAAGAACCGACGTCCTTCCGGTCCGATCGTCTCCGTGCACATCGACAGGATGAATTCGTAGGCCAGTTCGGCTGCCGCCTGCAGCCGGCCCGGCACCATGGCGCGCGGACGCATCCCAACCCAGAGCAACGCCAGCGTCAGAAGGCCGGCGATGACCATCATCATGTTGGATTGGGTGAAATTCACCGAGGCGCCGATGGGCCCCAACGCCGTGCTCAGCTTGAACTGGCTCAGCGCGTCAATGCTGCTCGAACCTTCGGCCGCCACCCTGTCGCCCCTTATCCGTTGTGTGCGCCGCCGCCCTCACCCCGCTTGGGCGCGAACAGGCGATACACATTCAGAACCCCAGCCGCGCCCCCCAAGGGAACGAACACCGCCGTCAGGATCGGCCGGGTCCCGAAGATCCAGTCCAGCCCGTAGCCGATGGCAACCGCCACGACCAGAGCCGCAACCAGCTCGACACCCACACGCAGACCGATCCCCCAGGGGCTTCCCCCCGAAGGCAGATCGTCGCCCGAGCCGCTGCCCGACCGCGCCGATGGGGCATCGAGCCCCCGCCTGCTGCGGGCAGCTTTCAGGCGATCCTCGAAGGAATCACCCGCGCCGCCCCGTTCCTCGCTCATGCTCGCTCCTGGCAAGACCCTTGCCGGAAAGCGGGGGCTTGCTACCTGCGGGTTACCGAGGTGTCAAGAATGGGTGGCGTTCCGTTCACCCGTCTCGCCCCCGTTCCTGTCCGTCCTGTCGCTTTGCCGCCGCACTCCCGGCCCGGGATGATATTCCGCTGATGCGCCAACGCCGTCGGCTTTCTGCCGTTCTCGGCGGAATGCTGCACTGGATCGACCCCGCCTCCCCCGCCGCGATCGCCGCACTCTCCGTATGCTTCGTGCTGGTCCTGGCCTTCGAGGTGTCGAACGGCTTCCACGATACCGCGAATGCCGTGGCGACCGTGATCTACACCCATTCGCTGCGGCCGATCGCCGCCGTGCTGCTGTCCGGCGCGATGAATTTTGCCGGGGTGTTGCTGGGCGGCGTCGCGGTCGCCTTCACCCTGGTCGAGCTGCTGCCGCCCGACGTGCTGACGCCGCCCGACGGAAATCCCGCGGTCGCGATGCTGCTGGCGCTGTTCCTGGGCGCGCTGGCGTGGAACGTCGCGACCTGGTGGCGGGGCCTGCCGGCCTCCTCCTCCCATGCGCTGATCGGCGGTCTCCTGGGCATCGGGCTCGCCGAGGGGCTCCGCACCGCGACCGCGCCAGGGCAGGCGGTCGACTGGTCCGAGGCCTGGGCCGTGCTGCGCGCCCTGCTGGTCTCCCCGGCGATGGGCTTCGTCGGCGCCGCCGCGCTGTTCCGCCTGCTGCGGCGGGTGACCGCCGACGGGCGCCTGTTCCAGCCGACCGATCCCGACCGCCCGCCCGTGCTGTGGGTGCGGCTGCTGCTGATCCTGACCTGCAGCGGCGTCAGCTTTGCCCACGGGTCCAACGACGGACAAAAGAGCATCGGACTGATCATGCTGACCGTGATCGGCCTCATGCCCGGGAGCTTCGCGCTGAACGTGGCCACACCGCCGGACGACCTGCCCCGGATCGCCGCGGCCGCGGCGCGGGCGGAACCGCTGCTCGCCGCGACCGGGACGGATGCCGCCATCGTGGCCGATGCGCGCCGTATCCACACGGCCCTGGGCCACGCGCGCGCGGTGGCCGACGTGCCGGAGGGTGACCGCGCCTCCGTCCGCGACGCGGCGTTCCACGTGATCGCGGCGCTCAAGGAGATCGGCAGCCGCAACGCCCTGCCGGCCGCCGACCGCGCCGAGGCGCGGCGGCTGCACGACATCCTGCGCGGCACGGTGGAATACGCCCCGGGCTGGGTGCGGCTGCTGAGCGCCCTGTGCCTGGGCGGCGGCACGATGATCGGCTACCGGCGGATCGTCAGGACGCTGGGGGAGCGCATCGGGCGCCAGCACCTCACGCCGGCGCAGGGCGCCTCGGCGGAGCTCGTGGGCGCGGCGCTGATCGGATCGGCCGGCTGGTCGGGCCTGCCGGTCAGCACCACCCACATCGTCACCTCCGGCGTCGCGGGCACGATGGTGCAGTCGGGGGCAGGCATCCGGCCTGGCGTGGTGTGGCAGATCGCCGCATCCTGGGTGCTGACGCTGCCCGCGACGATCCTGCTCTCGGGCGGACTGTTCTGGCTGCTGGCCGGGCGATAGCGCGCGCCGCGGTATCGCCTACTCCGCCGCCATCCGCTCCGGCTCCACCATGGCGGCGGCGCGGGCGAGGTCGACCGAGAGCAGCCGCGACACGCCGCGCTCCTGCATCGTCACGCCGTACAGCCGGTCCATGCGCGCCATCGTCAGCGGATGGTGGGTGACGACCAGGAAGCGCGTGCCGGTCTCCCGCACCATGTCCTCGAGCAGCGTGCAGAACCGGTCCACGTTCGCGTCGTCGAGCGGCGCGTCGACCTCGTCGAGCACGCAGACCGGCGCCGGGTTGCAGCGGAACACGGCGAAGATCAGCGACAGCGCAGTCAGCGCCTGTTCGCCGCCCGACAGCAGCGAGAGCGTGGCCAGCTTCTTGCCGGGCGGCTGGGCGTAGATCTCGAGCCCGGCCTGCAGCGGATCGTCCGACCCGACCAGCGCCAGATGCGCCCGTCCGCCACCGAACATGCGGGTGAACAGAAGCTGGAAGAAGCGGTCCACCTCCTGGAACACGGCGTTCAGCCGCTCCCGTCCCTCCCGGTTCAGGTGCCCGATGGAGCCGCGCAGCTTGGCGATCGCGGTGTTGATCTCGTCGCGTTCGGTGTCGATCGTGGCGATCTGCTTCTCGATCTCCTCCGCCTCGACCTCGGCGCGCAGGTTCACCGGCCCCATCTCGTCGCGCTCCTTCTGGAGCCGCTCGAATTTCCGCTTCGCCTTGTCCTCGACCTCGGGGGAGAGATCGGCCGGCGGTTCGGGTAGGGTCGGGTTGACCCCGAGCCGTTCCAGGATGCGTTCGGCGACGGTGCCCCAGGCATGGTCGGCCTGCTGGGCGTTGCCCTCGGCGCGCACCAGCGCCTCCCGCGCGGCCGCCAGCGCGGCGTCGCCGGCCCGTGCGGCGCGATCCGCCTGGTCGGCCTCCCGCGTTGCGGCCTGCAGCGCCTCCGCCGCGCGCCGATGGGCCGCCTCGGCCGCCTGCAGCGCGGTCTGCGCCTCGGCGCGACGGGTGGCGATCTGCGCCGGCGCGGCTTCCAGCGCCGCATGCTCCGCCTCGGCTTCCGCGCGGCGCGCGGCGAGGTCGGTGACGCGCCCGCGCGCATCGGCGGCGCGTTCGGTCCAGAGCTGGCGTTCCTGCACGATCACGCGGCGGCGGTTCTGCCGCGCCGCATGCTCGCGGCCGAGCGTGTCGCGCTGTGTGCGTGCGGTCGATTCGCGGGTCCGCGCGGCCGAGAGCAGCCGGCGCGACTCCTCGACCGCCGCGCGCAGGGCGGTGATGTCCGGCACGTCCGCATGGGCGGCCTTCGCGGTCGCCAGCGCGGCCTCCGCCTCCTCGCGCTCCGGCGTCACGCGGGCGAGCTGCTCGTCCACGCCGGCCAGCCGTTGCGCGGCGGTGGAGGCCTGGTTGCGCCATTGCGCGGCGGCGGCGCGGCCACGTTCCAGCCGGTGTTCCGCCTCGCGTCGCGCGGTACGGACCTGCTGCTCCGCCTGGGCGGCGGCCTGCGCCGCGGTTTCGGCCTCGCCGCGGGCCTTGCGGGCGGCGGCGGCGTCCTGTTCCGCGCTCGCGAGCTTGGCCCGCAGCGTGGCCAGGCGGTTGCGCTGCTGCAGCCGCACCGCGGCGGCCGTGGGTGTGCCGGCGCGAATGGTATAGCCATCCCAGCGCCAGATCGCGCCGGCCCGTGAGACCAGGACCTGGCCGGGCGCCAAAGCGGCCTGACGCGACTCACCGTCGGAGTCGTTTTCCACCAGACCGATCTGCGACAGCACGCGGGCGAGCGCCGGCGGACCCTGCACCAGGGCGGCGAAGGCGGTCACGCCATCGGGCAGGGCAGGGGCGGGGTCGAAGGGCGGCAGTTCCCGCCAGTGGCGCGCCGCACCGGGGTTGAGGGCCGAGGTCAGCTCCTCCCCCAGCGCCGCCCCCAGCGCGGCTTCGAGGCCGGCGGGCACGGTGAGCGCATCGACCATCGGCGGCCAGCGCTCGCCGTCCTTCACCGCCAGCACCTCGGCCAGCGCGTTCGCCTCGGCGGCCACACGCGCGCGGGCCGTCTCGGCGGTGGACTGCGCCTCCCGCGTGGCGTTCAGGGCGCCGGCCGAGGCGGTGCGGGCCTGTTCGGCCTGGTCAAGCCGGCGGCGCGCCTCGGCCAGGGCGGCTTCGGCGGCCGTGACCTCCTCGGCCGCGCGGGTCACCAGGGCCGGATCGACCTGCTGGGCGGCCACCCGGATGCGTTCCTCCTGCAGCCGCCCCCATTGCTCGTTGGCGCGGCGGGCGCGCTGCTCCGCCTGCTGCAGCAACTGCGTCGCGGCCTGGGTGCGCGCGTTCGCCTCCGCCGCGGCGTCCGTGGCGCGGTTGGCGGCGGCTTCGGCCGTCCGCACGGCCTCGGCCGCCGCGGTCGCTTCCGTCTCGGCATCGGCCGCCCGTGTCTCATGCCCGGCATCCGCTTCCGCCAGACGCGCGTCCTCGGCGGCCAGCCGCTCCTCGGCCGCGGCCGCATCGCGCTGCAATTGTTCGGCGTGCGCCAGGTCCTGGCGAAGCTGCGCCAGGCGACGGGTGGCATCGCCCAGGGCGGCACGCGCCCGCTGCTCCTCGGCGGCGATCTGCTCCTGGGCGATCCGATGGCGTTCGAGCGCCGTGCGCGTCTCGGCTTCGATCTCCCGCAGCGGGGGCACGGCGGCGGCGGTTTCGCTCGCGCGGCTCGTTCCCTCCCCGACCGCCGCACCGGCGGCTTCGACCGCGGCGGCGGCGTCCTGCAAGGCGGCCTGCGCGGCGGCTCGTCCCGCTTCGGCCCGCGCGCGCTGCACGGCGTAGAGTTCCGCCTCGGCGGCGCGGATCGCGCCCGAGATGTTGCGGTAGCGGCTGGCCTGCCGCGCCTGGCGCTTCAGGCCGCCCAGCTGCGTCTCGAGCTGGCCCTTCAGGTCCTCGGCGCGCGCGAGGTTCGCCTCCGCCGCCCGCAGCTTCAGCTCCGCCTCGTGCCGGCGGGCGTGCAGGCCGGTGATGCCCGCCGCCTCCTCCAGCACGGACCGCCGGTCCTCCGGCCGCGCGCCGACCAGGGCGCTGACCCGGCCCTGGCTGACCATGGCCGAGGCACGCGCGCCCGAGGCCAGGTCGGCAAACAGCGTCTGCACGTCGCGCGCCCGCGCCTCACGCCCGTTGATGCGGTAGCCCGACCCGGAGCCGCGCTCGATCCGCCGGATCACCTCGAGATCGGGCTGCTCGTGGAACGGTGGCGGGGCAATCCCGGCCGTCTCCTCGAGCTGGATCGCCACCTCGGCGATGTTGCGGGCGGCGCGGGCGGCGGTGCCGGCGAAGATCACGTCCTCCATCTCGCCGCCCCGCAACGCGCGGGCGCTCGATTCGCCCATCGCCCATCGCAGCGCCTCGACGACGTTGGACTTGCCGCAGCCGTTCGGCCCGACGATGCCCGTCAGTCCCGGCAGGATCTCGACACTGACGGGTTCAGCGAAACTCTTGAACCCGGCGATGCGAAGTCGGCGGAAACTGACGGGCAAGTCGTGCTCCTTCTCCGGTCAGGTCGCGGGCAACAGCTTGCGGAACGCCTCGAAGCTCATCTCGCCCGCATACTTCTTGCCGTCGACCACGAAGCTGGGCGTCGAATCGACGTTCCACTTCTTCTGGTCTTCATCCTGCTGCTTCAGGATCCAGTTGCGCAGGTCGGTGTCCGCCACCGCCTTGTCGAAGGTCGCGCGGCTCATGCCGGCGAGCGCCGCCATCTTCGCCAGCTCCTCGTTGGAGTTCACGCCGCGGGCGAAGGCCCAGCGGTCCTGGCTCGCGAACAGCGCGTTGACGAACGGCTCGTAGCGGTCGACCGGCAGATAGCGCGCCACCATGGCGGCGGTCAGCGCGACCTGGTCGAGCGGGAAATCGTGGAACACCCAGCGCACCTTGCCGGTGTCGATCAGCTCCGCCTTGATCTTCGGCATGGTCTGCTGGGCGAAGGCGGCGCAATGCGTGCAGGTCAGGGAGAAATACTCGCCGACGACGGTCTTCGCGTCCGGGCTGCCGATGGAGCGTTCGGCACGCGGGCCAGTCTCGGCCGCGAACGCAGCGGACGGCAGCAGGCCGGCGGCGCTTCCGGAGGCAACAAGAGCTAGTAGGGTACGGCGATCAACAAGCATTTCGACCTCTATATGTGGTAGACTACCGCCTCGAACGGCCCGCCGTCGAGGGTTTGTTTGGCCCCGCCTCCCGCGCCCCCAGCACCGCGCGGCCCAAGGCCGCGAGGGCGTCCCGCAGCTCCCCGGAGGGCAGGTGCGCGACGGCCTCCTCGGCCGCCTGCCTGACTTTGGGGGAGGGCGGCCGGGGCGCGGGAAGCGGGGAGGCGGGCGGCAACATCTGCTCGAAGCGCAGCGCCTTCACGGTCTGCGCCCCGGCATGCGCATTGATCCGCGCGATAAGCTCCGCCGCCATGTGCTGCAGCTCGAGCGCGATCGGGCCGGCGCAGCCCAGGGTCAGCGTGCCGGCGGACAGGCGGCGCGGCACCGTGGCCTCCGCCAGGATCGGTCCGACGATCGCGGGCCAGTCGGCCATGATCTGCGCCGCGGCCGGAGAGCGACGGCGGAAGGCCGGCCGGGTCAACGCGGGCACCAGGGCCGAGATCGGCCGCGGCCCATAGACGTGCCGCGCCTCGGTTGCGATACCCGGCCGCGTGTCCGCTCCCGCGCCCTCCGGCTTGCCCTCGCCCTTTGCCATCCCGTCCGCTCGGTTGCTGCTGCACTGGTACGACCGGCACCGCCGGCGCCTGCCCTGGCGCGCCGAACCGGGAGAGGCCGCCGATCCTTACCGCGTGTGGCTGAGCGAGATCATGCTGCAACAGACCACCGTCGCGGCCGTGATACCGTATTATGAACGCTTCTTAAGCCGCTTCCCGACGGTGCGCCACCTGGCCGAGGCGCCGCTCGACGACGTGCTCGCTGCCTGGGCGGGGCTTGGCTACTACGCCCGTGCCCGCAACCTGCACGCCTGCGCGCAGGCGGTCGTGGCGGCCGGCGGCTTTCCGCGCGATCTGGCCGGGCTGCGCACCCTGCCCGGCATCGGCCCCTATACCGCGGCGGCCATCGGCGCGATCGCCTTCGACCTGCCCGCCGTGCCCGTGGACGGCAACGTGGAGCGCGTCGTGTCGCGCATCGCCGCGATCGAGACCCCGCTGCCGGCGGGAAAGCCCGCGATCGCCGCCGGCGCCGCTGCCCTGGGCGAAGACCCGGACGCACGGGCACGTCCCAGCGACTTCGCGCAGGCGCTGTTCGACCTGGGCGCCACCGTTTGCACCCCCACCCGTCCCACCTGCGCGCTGTGCCCCTGGCGGGAGGCCTGCGCCGCCCAGCGGCTGGGCATCGCCGAGACGCTGCCGCGCAAGGCGCCGAAGCCAGAACGCCCCCTCCGCCGCGGCGTGCATTTCTGGGTGACTGACGGGATGGGCCGGGTCCTGCTGCGCCGGCGGCCCGGCACCGGGCTGCTGGGCGGCATGACCGAACTGCCCGGCACGCCCTGGCGGGAGGCACCGTGGCCAGAGGCCGAGGCGCTGGGCCATGCGCCCATCGCGGCGGATTGGCGGCCGGCCGGCCAAGTGCGGCACGGCTTCACCCATTTCGAGCTGATCCTGGACCTGTTCGCGGCCGAGGTGCCGGTGATCGAGGCCGAGGGATTACTGCACCCGGTGGACACGATCGGCGAGGCCGCGCTCCCGTCGCTCATGCGCAAGTGCGTGCGGATGGCGGGGCGCCGCTGAGCCGAGGCCGACCGGCAGGATGGGGCGTCCCGGTATGATCGTCCAGCGACACCACGGAGGAGATGGCTGATGGACGCGGACGCGTTTCGCCGGACGGCGCTGGAGATGCCGGACGCCACCGAGAGCGCCCATGGCCGGCACCCGGATTTCAGGGTCCGCAACAAGGTGTTCGCGACCCTGGGCTATCCGGATGCGGCGTGGGGGATGGTCAAGCTCACGCCGGAGCAGCAGGAGGTGGTTGTCGGGGCCCATCCGGAGGTGTTTCGCCCGTCCACCGGCGCCTGGGGGCGGGGCGGCAGCACGCTGGTGCGGCTCGAGGCGCTCGATCCCGCGACGGCTGTGAGCGTGCTCCGCATGGCTTGGGAAAATGTCACGGCGACACGGCGTGCGGCGCGTCCGGCATCATCGGCACGGCCACGGACGGGACGGCCCTGAGGGGGGGCGGGGTCCTGCGTGCGGGCGGGTCCTGCGCCTGCCCGTCCTGCGCTCCGGCCGGTCCTGCGCTACGGAGAGGCGCCGTTCAGCCACCAGACTCCCGCGTTGAGGTAGCCCGCGTAGCAGACCCAGGCGAGATACGGCACCATGAGCCAGCCCGCGACCGGCCGGACCCGCCAGAACGCGCGCAGCGTCAGCCCCACCAGGACCACCAGCACCAGCAGGATCGCCATGCCGAGCGGCGGGTTGTGCAGGCCGAAGAAGGCCGGGGACCAGGCCGCGTTGGCGGCGAGCTGCCAGCCCCACAGCCGCAGCGGCCGAGCGGGTCCGATCCGCCGCCAGACGAGCCATCCGGCGACGCCCATCAGCACGTAGAGCGTGGTCCAGACGGGCGCGAACACCCAGTCGGGCGGCGTTCCCGGCGGATGGACCAGGGCCTGGTACCACGTCGCCACCGCGGGCGCGGTCACCGCCCCGGCGGTCGCGCCCACCAGCAGGCACAGCCCCACGAATCCCACCAGGGCGAGCCTGGGAGAGCGTGGCGCGGAGGCTCCTGGATAGGACCCCCAGTCCTCTGGGCCGGTCTGCTGGAAGACACGCTCCATTCGCGAGAGAGATGGACGGCATGTAAGCACGCGGGGCGCCGTTGCCAGGAAGAAAACCGCCCCGAGCTCTCGGGAGTTTGCACGGGCCGCAGCGGGGTCCGCCGATCAGGGCTGGCGCCTGATCCCCAGGGCGGGCGCCACGATCCGCCCCGCCCTGGGGGCGCCGCTACCAGCCGTTCACCCGGTCCCACACCGCGACGACCTCCTCGCCGCCATCGGTCACGTGGTAGCGATCGTGCGCGGCGGCGGTCATGCAGGTGTGGTTGGGCGCGATCCGCAGCTTGGCGCCGACCGGCAGGTCGATCGGGTGCGCGGGATCGAGCTCCACCACCCCGTGTTCCTGGTAGGCACGCCGGACGATCGCGTCGCCGAAGGCCGGCCGCCCTGCCAGGTCCAGCACCAGGCCGAACCCGTAATCGCGCGGTGCGCCCTCGGTGCTGCGATCCTTGGACAAGGCGAGGCCGCCGGCATCGACGATCACCCGGCCGGGCCGCCGGCCGATCACGCTGGTCAGCACGGTCAGCGCGATCGCGTCCATGCCGTGCGTGCCGATCTCCGCCTGGAACAGGTCGCCGAACATGTAGACGCCGGCGCGGACCTCGGTGACGCCGGTGAAGTCGCCGCCATGCACCGCCGTGGGCGAGCTGCCCATCGAGACGATCGGCGCCGGATGGCCGGCGGCGCGCAGCCTCTCCGCCGCGGTCACCACGGATCGGCGTTCGGTCTCCGCCACCGCCGCCAGCGCCGCGTCGCCGCGGGCGCCGTAGGAGTGGCCCGCATGCGTCATGACACCGGCGAGAAGCGGCCCGAGGCGCTCCGCGACCGCGAGCAGCTCGTCGCCGTGCGGATCGACGCCGGAGCGCGCCTCCCCGCTGTCGACCTCGATCAGCACGCGCGGCGGGGCCGGGTGCGCCGCGATCGCCGCCGCCGTGTCCGCGTCGTCGGTGATGACGATCACCGCGGCGCCGGCCGCGTTCAGCTTCGCGACGGCATCCAGCTTCTCCGGCGTGATCGCGACCGCGTAGAGGATGTCGGCGATGCCATGGCGGGCGAAATACGCCGCCTCGGCCAGGGTCGAGACGGTGATGCCGCCCGGCTGGCCCCGCAGCGCGAGGCGCGCGACCTCGATCGACTTCGCCGTCTTCATGTGCGGTCGCAGCGGCACGCCGCGCGCCGCCAGGATGTCGGCCATGCGGCTTATGTTCCGCTCCAGCACCTGTTTGTCCAGCACCAGGCTGGGCGTGGGCAGGGAGGCAAGGTTCATGCGGGCAGGCTCCAGGCGGCGTCGGGATCGATGGGAAGGACGGGACGGGGCAGGTGCTTCCAGGGGAAGCGGGAGAGGATTGGGCTGGTCAGCCCGGGCGCATCGACCTCGATCACGTCCTCATGCCGGAAGAACTCGTCGAACCCGCCGCGGAAATGGCCGCGCGACTTCACCACCACGACCCGCGCGGCGCCGACATCCAGGCCGAACGCCTCGAAGAACGCCGGATCCGCGCATTGGAATCGGGTGGTCAGCACGATCACGGTCAGCCCGCCGATCCGCAGCGCGGCGGAGGGGCCGATGCCGAGGGTATTGTTGGCGTAGATGCCGCGCCGGCCGGTGATCGGGCCGGCCTGCAGCGCGTGGACCGTGGCCTCCGCCGCGAACGGCTTGGAGAATTCGTCGGTGAGGTCGCGGTTGAAGCGCGCGGTGAAGCTTGCCCCGACGCCCAGCGTGTGCGCCTCGGCGGCCAGCGCCGGGTCGTGGATCACGCCGACCAGCGCATCCTGCACGCCGGCGGCGTGGAACGCCTCCAGGATCCACATCGTGTTGCCACGCCCGCCACCGCCGGGATTGTCGGCCACGTCGGCGAAGATCAGCGCGTGGC
This sequence comes from Rhodospirillales bacterium 69-11, assembly GCA_001898425.1. Lineage (GTDB taxonomy): Bacteria > Pseudomonadota > Alphaproteobacteria > Acetobacterales > Acetobacteraceae > Rhodopila. The sequence continues at coordinate 138,577 of MKTV01000070.1, read as the reverse complement.
GGGACGGGTTCTCGGTGGCCTTGGCCAGCCGCACCGCCTCGTCGAGCGAGGTCAGGGTCGGGCCGAAGCGATCCCGGCGCGACCATCCGGCCTCGGCGATCTCCCGCGCCAGTCCGTTCGCGGCGTCCGCATCGGTGGCGGTCACCACCACCGTCAGGCCGTTGAACGGCGTGTCGGCGAAGGCGAAGCCGCCCATGACGGAGACGTTCAGCACGCGGCCCGCATAGGGCGGTTCGTGCATGCGCTGCTGGCCGAGATCGATCAGCTCCCCATACGGCCGGTTCGGCGCATCCTTGCCGGTGAGCTGCGTCACCGTGGGCGGCACGATCGGCAGGCGGATGCGGGCGAGATGGGTGCGGGTGCCGCCGATCAGGCGCCGCAAGGTCTGCGCCGCCTCCTGCCCACGCTCCCGCATGTCGAGATGCGGGTTGGTGCGGTAGCCGATGAACGCGTCCACCAGGTCGACATCGGCGTCCGAGACGTTGGCATGCAGGTCGTACGTGCCGACCACCGGCACGCCGGGCCCGACGATGCGGCGGACCAGCGCGAGCAGCAGCCCTTCCGGGTCGTGATCCACGGTGGTCAGGCCGGCGCCGTGCAGCACGCAATAGACCCCGTCGAGCGGGCCCGCGGCTTTCAGCCCATCCTCCCAGCCCTGCATCAGGCGGAGGAAGAACCCGTGGTCCACCGGTCCGCCCGGTTCGGCCATGGCGAGCAGGATGGGCACCGGCTCCCACGCGCCGGCCGCGTCCATGTCGGCCACGAAGCCGGGGAGCTCGCCCAGCATGTGGGGCGCGGCGGAGCGGGCGTCGTCGAGCATGGCCTGGCCGGCGATGAGGGTGCGGGCCTGGAAGTCGGCCTCGGTCGCGATCGGGGCAAAGCGGTTGCACTCGATCGAGAAGCCCAGGAGGGCGATGCGGGTCATTGGGGAATCCCTACGCGTGTGGGGGCGAGAGCCGAGGGTCGAGGGCCGACGGCCCCACACAAGTCATGGCCGGCTCGAGGCCGCCCATGACGAGGGGACGCGCGCGCCTCACAGCGCCAGCCCCATCAGCTCCGCGATGCGCGGCGTCGCCTTCAGGCCGCTGCCGGTCAGCACCAGCACCGTCGTCTGGTCCGGCCGCACCACGCCCGTCTCCAGCAGCTTCGCCAGCGCACCGGCGGGCTGGGCCGCGGTCGGTTCCACGTACACCCCGATCCGCGCGAGGCCGAACAGCGCCGCCTCGATCTCCGCCTCGGTCAGCATCACCGCGCCGCCCCGCGTCTCCCGCAGCGTGCCCAGCACCTCGGACAGGCGGATCGGCTGGGCGATGGCGGTGCCCTCCGCGATGGTGGGCTGGATCGGGGTGTCCACCGGGTCTTCGCTGCCGGCCAGGAAGGCGGCGGCGATCGGGCCGCAATGCGCCGGCTGCACCGCGAAGATGCGGGGCATGTGCTCGATCGCGCCCGCCCGCAGCAGTTCGGCGAAGCCGATCTCGCAGCCCAGCACGTTGGAGCCCGCCCCGCAGGGCACGATGACGTTGTCCGGCGCGCGGAAGCCCAGATCCTCCCACAGCTCGTAGGCGAGCGTCTTGGTCCCCTGCAGGAAGAACGGGTGCCAGTTGTGGCTGGCGTAGAACACGCTCTCGGCCCGCGCGACCGCCGCGTCGGCCGTGTCCTGCCGCGTGCCGGGGATCAACTCCACCGTCGCGCCATGCGCCCGCATCTGCACGGTCTTGGCAGGCGAGGTCGACGCCGGCGCCATGATGGTCGCCGCCATCCCGCCCGCGGCGGCATAGGCCGACACCGCGGCGCCGCCATTACCGGAACTGTCCTCCAGCACCGCCGCGACGCCCTGGGCCCGCAGCAGCGACAGCATCACGCTGGCGCCGCGGTCCTTGAAGCTGCCGGTCGGCATCTGCCATTCGCATTTCAGGTGCACGGGGGCGCCGTGCAGCACGCGGGGCAGCAGCGGCGTACAGCCCTCCCCCAACGTGATCGGATCGTCGGGGACGAAAGGCAGGGCGGCGCGGTAGCGCCACAGGCTGCGTGTCGTGCCGTCGATCTGCTCCCGGCCGATGCCGGGCAGGGGGGTGAGCAGCAACGGCGCCTGCCCGGGACCGCACCACCGCGGCTCATCCAGGGGGAAGGTGTCGCCAGTGCGCGGATCCAGATAGCGCGGGTCGGGATGGTCCGGGGTCATTCGCGCATCCTGCCCCGTCCCGCCGCCCGACGGGAGGGGGCACAGGCTGCGCGCGCCCACAATCCGTGCGAGAACGGCCGCCCCGAACGAGAGGCACGCCGCATGTCCGAGACCCTTCGCGCCGTCACCGACCTGACCGCCGACCTGGTACGGCTGGACAGCCGCAGCTCGCTCTCCAACCTTCCGGTCGCCGACCAGATCGAGGCCGCGCTGGCGGGGTTCGAGATCGAGCGGCTGGACTACACGGACGCCGCGGGCGTGGCGAAGCGCTGCCTCGTGGCGCATCGCGGGGGGCGGGGAGGCAAGGGCGGCGGGCTCGCGCTGTCCGGCCACATGGACACCGTGCCCGACACCGGCTGGCAGGAGGATCCGTGGTCCGCCCGCATCGACGGGGAGGGCGTGCTGCACGGGCTGGGCAGCACGGACATGAAGGGGCCGGTCGCGGCCGCGATCGTCGCCGCCACCACCCTGCCTGCGGACGTGCCGGTCACGCTGCTGATCACCACGGACGAGGAAACCACGAAGGCCGGTGCCCGGCAGATCGCGCAGCATTCCGCGCTGGTCCGCCAGGTGAAGCCGGCCGGCATCCTGGTCGTGGAGCCCACGTCGCTCGTCCCGGTACGCGGCCATCGCGCGCACATCGCCTTCACCGCGGTGGCGACGGGCGTGCAGGCGCACAGCAGCACGGGCAAGGGCCGCAACGCCAACTGGGACCTCGTGCCGTTCCTGATGGCGATGCGCGACATCCACGAGCGGCTGCGCACCGACACCAGCCTGCAGGATTCCGACTACGACCCGCCGTTCAGCGACTTCAACCTCGTGGTCGACAACCACGGCACGGCGGTGAACGTCAGCGTCCCGGTGGCCACCGCGCGCATCAAGTTCCGCTACTCCGCCAAGGTCGATCCCACCCCGATCCTGGATGCGGTGCGGGCGGCGGCGGAGCGCGCGGGCGTCATGCTGACCGAAGCGCGGGAGGGCCATCCGCCGGAACTGCCGGCCGACCACCCGCTGGTGCGGCTCTGCGTCGAGGCGACGGGGAAGGCGCCCGTCACGGCGCCCTTCGGCACCGACGCATCCGAACTGCAGGCCATCGCGCCCTGCGTCGTGCTGGGACCCAGCGACATCGGGACGGCGCATACGCCGCACGAGGCGGTGCGGCTGGATGCGCTCGCCGAGGCGGTGCCCCTGTTCCAACGGCTGGCGACGCGTCTCGCCGGCTGACGCCGCTTGGCGAACGAGTCCGTCTCACGCTGGAGCGCGGGCCGCGCGGTCGGCGTGTTCATGGCGGCGTATTTCGCGGCCAACGCGATCAACGCCTTCATGCCGCTATGGTTCGCGGATCGCGGCCTGTCCGCCGCTTCGATCGGCCAGGTGCTGGGGATCGCCGCGCTGCTGCGCGTGTTGGCCGGGCCGGGATGGGGCACGGTCGCGGACCGGATCGGCCGGCGGCGGCCGGTGCTGACCGCGGCCGGCGCGACCGCCGCGACGGCGGCGCTGCTCTACGTGCCGTCCTCCGGCTTCCTGCCGCTGCTCCTGGTGGCCGCGCTGCAGGGCGTCGCCGCCTCGGCGATCAACCCGCTGGCGGATTCGCTCGCCCTTGCCCTCGGCAAGGAAGGGCGGCTCGACTACGGGCCGGTACGGTCGGCAGGCTCCGCGGCCTACATGCTGGCGACCGCCGCGGCGGGCCAGGTGCTGACCGCCGCCGGCTCCTGGCTGGTGCCCTGGCTGCTGGCGGTGAGCTACGGCGTGACGGGCGCGCTCGCGCCGTTCCTGCCCGACGCCGCGACGCCGCCCGCGACGCCGCGTGCCTGGGCGGGGCTCGCGCTGTTCCGCCTGCCCGGCTTCCGGCTGACGGTCGCGGCGACGGCGCTGATCCAGGGTGCGCATGCCGCCTATTACGGCTTCATCACCCTGTTCTGGCGTGCCCAGGGCTACAGCGACCGCACCATCGGCCTGCTGATCGCCGAAGGCATCGTCATCGAGATCCTCCTCTTCGCCCGCGGCCGCCATCTCGTCACCCGGCTCGGCCCCGCCGGGCTGACCGCCTGCGCGGCCGGCGCCTCCCTGCTGCGCTGGACCGTCACCGCGGCCGCACCCCCCTTGCCGGTGCTGATCGCGGTCCAGACCCTGCATGCGGCGAGCTTCGCCATGCAGCACCTGTCGGCCATGCTGATGCTGACCCGCGTCGTGCCGCCGGAGCGTGCCGCCACCGGCCAGGCGCTGCACAGCGCGCTGGGCTATGGCGCGCCGACCGGGCTGATGATGCTGCTGGCGGGATGGCTCTACGCGCATGGCGGCGGCGGGCTCGCCTTCCTGGTGATGGCGGCGGTCGGCGGCTCCGCTTTGTTGCTGGTCCGCCCGCTGGCGCGCGCGATAAGGTAGCGCCCCTCAGGGAGGCAGCGATGCGACCGGAAGACGTCATTGCCGACAAGACGCGCCCGTTCACCGGGGCGGAATACATCCAGAGCCTGCGCGACGGGCGCGAGGTCTACATCGACGGGGAACGCGTCGCCGACGTGACGACGCACCCGGCGTTCCGCAATGCGGTGCGCTCGATCGCGCGGCTCTACGACGCGCTGCACGACCCGAAGCACCATGCGGACCTGACCTGCCCCACCGATACGGGCAGCGGCGGCTACACGCACAAGTTCTTTCGCGTGCAACGATCGACGGAGGACCTGATCGGCGCGCAGCAGGCGATCGCCGGCTGGTCGCGCCTGTCCTATGGCTGGATGGGCCGCACGCCCGACTACAAGGCCGCCTATACGAACACGCTGGGCGCGAACGCCGAGTACTACGGCCCGTACAAGGAGAACGCGCTCGCCTGGTACAAGCGCGCGCAGGAAGCCGTGCCGTTCATGAACCACGCGATCGTCAACCCGCCGATCGACCGGCACAAGCCGGCCGAACAGGTGAAGGACGTGTTCGTCCACGTGGAGAAGGAAGTGGATGGCGGCATCATCGTCTCGGGCGCCAAGGTGGTGGCGACCTCGGCCGCGTTCACGCACTACAACTACATGGGCCAGAGCTCGAAGACCGCGACCGAGGACCTGGACATGTCGCTCATGTTCATGGTGCCGATCGACGCGCCGGGCCTGAAGCTGTTCTGCCGCACGTCGTATGAGCGTGCCGCGGCGGCGCAATCGCCGTTCGACTATCCGCTGTCGTCGCGCTTCGACGAGAACGATGCGATCTTCGTGCTCGATCGCGTGTTCATCCCGTGGGAGGACATCTTCATCTATCGGGATCCCGCGCGCGTGCTGAGCTTCTATCCGCGGTCGGGATTCACGCAGGGCTTCCAGTTCCAGGGCTGCACGCGCTTCGCGGTGAAACTCGATTTCCTGGCGGGACTGCTGGCGAAGGCACTGCGCTGCATCGGCGCGGACGAGAACCGGTTCAGCCAGGTGCATCTGGGTGAGGTGATCGCCTGGCGGAACCTGTTCTGGTCGCTGTCGAACGCGATGGCGCACAATCCGGATCCGTGGGTGGGCGACGCGCTGCTGCCATCGCTGCAAGCCGGCCAGGCCTATCGCGTCTTCGCACCGGACGTGTACCCGCGGGTGAAGGACATCATCGAACGGACGGTCACGTCGGGCCTGATCTACCTGCCGTCCTCGGCGAAGGATTTCGCCAACCCGGCGATCGCACCCTATCTCGAACGCTTCGTGCGTGGCTCCCGCGGGGTCGGGCACGAGGAGCGGATCAAGATCATGAAGCTGCTCTGGGACTGCGTCGGCACCGAGTTCGGCGGCCGGCACGAGCTCTACGAGCGCAACTACGCCGGCGGGTGGGAGGACATCCGCGCGCAGACCCTGACCTGGGCGGAGCGAAGCGGCGCGTTGAAGCAGTGGGAGGGTCTGGTCGACCAGTGCATGGCCGACTACGACACGCATGGCTGGACGGGCGACACCTGGGTGAACCCCGAGTGAACTCTACTGCGCCGCGGGATCTCCCCGCCGGGTTCCTGCCGCGAGAGATGGCCGGGTCAAGCCCGGCCATGACGGGTGGGGTCGGCCGGGGTCCGACCGTCCGGCCGGCCGGATGCGCACGGCCGACCGGAGCCGCCCGGCCGGCCGGAGGCGCACGGCCGACCAGAGCCGCACGGCCGGCCGGAGGCGCACGGCCGACCGAAGCCGCACGGCCGACCGAAGCCGCACGGACCACCCCCATCGTCATGGCCGGGCTCGACCCGGCCATCCCCGCCCGCACCCCCACCGCGAACACCGTCGTCAGAAAGCCCGCATGCCACTCGATCTCCCGACCCTGATCGGCTTCGCCGGCGCCGGCCTTCTGATGGTGGCGTATTTCGCCAGCCAGCAGGGCTGGCTGCGCGCCGACGACTGGCGCTTCCCCGCGGGCAACCTGGCCGGGTCCTCGCTCATCCTCGTCTCGCTGATGAGCGCCTGGAACCTGCCCTCCGTCGTCATCGAGGGGTTCTGGGCCGCGATCAGCCTGTACGGCCTGGTGCGCAGCCTGCGCCGACGTACCCGGCCCCGCGGGCCCGGTTCCTGACCGTCGCCCTACACGCTCGTCCACGCCCCATCCATCGCGACGCTGCCGCCGGTCATCGTCGCCGCGGCCTCGCTGCACAGGAATACGACCAGCGCGCCGATCGCCTCCGGCGTCGAGAACCGGCGCATCGGCTGCTTGGCCCGCAGCAACTCCTCCTCCGCCGCCGCCATGGACAGGCCGGACCCGGCGGCGATCCGCGCCACCTGGCCCTGCACCAGATCGGTGCGGACCCAGCCGGGGCAGATCGCGTTGCAGGTGATGCCCTCCGCGGCGGTCTCGAGCGCGACCGCCTTGGTCAGTCCGAGAAGCCCGTGCTTGGCGGCGACATAGGCGCTCTTGTTCTCGCTCGCGACGAGACCGTGCACCGAGGCGATGTTGACGATGCGCCCGAAGCCGCGCGCCCGCATCAGCGGCAGGGCGGCGCGCACCAGCCGGAACGCGGCAGAGAGATGCACCTGGATGATCTCGTCCCAGCACGCGTCGGGAAACACGGCGATCGGCGCCACGTGCTGCACGCCCGCGTTGTTCACCAGGATGTCGAGCCCGCCGAAGCGGGACCGGCATGCCGCGACCAGTTCGGCGGCGGCCGCGGGCTCGCGCAGATCGGCCTGGGCATAGGCCACGTGTCCGGCACTGTCCCGCGTTCCGTCGTCCGGTCCTCGCCCGTTGGTCATCACCCGGCACCCCGCCTGGAGCAGGGCGTCCGCAATGCCGCGCCCGATCCCTCGGGTCGATCCGGTGACGAGCGCGACCCGTCCATGTAGCGGGGCCCAGGCTTCGGCGATATCGTCCGGCATCGGATCCTCCCTCACCCGCGCGGCTGGATTCGAAGTGCCGAGGAAACCGGCGCGACCCGCCGCAGCGCGAAGACGGCCCGCCGCGTCGCCGCCGGCAGGATGAAGATCGGCAGCACCGCCATCGCGAGGAACAGCTCGACCCCCGGCCGTTCGGCGAGGAACGGCGCGGCGGCGGCCCAGACCAGGGTGATGTTGCGGTTGCCGCTCACCAGGCCCACCGTCAGGGCGCGTGTGCGATCCAGGGCGCCGAACAACAGCGCACCGGTGACCTGCAGCCCGAGATTGACCAGGAACGCGATCACCAGGAGGGTGGCCGCCGCACGCGGCGCCAGCAGGATCTGCTCCCGCATGCCGCGCATGGCGCCGATCCCGACCACCAGCAGGCCGACCACGGCCACGCCCGTCATGGCATTCGGGTTGTCCCTCACCCAGGCGCCCGCGAAACGCCGCAACAGGGACGCCGCGAGCGCCGCCCCACCGACGATCACCCCCAGTCGCAGGGACAGCGCCACAGGTTCGATCGCCAGGTCGGCTCCCGCCAGGAGCGCGGCGAGCGCCGGCAGGTAGAACGGCGCCGCCAGCGTCGGCACCACCGTCGCGAACAGCGCGAGCGGTGCGCTGAGCTCCAGCATTGCCGCGATCGCCGCCGCACTGCCGACGGGCGGTGCCAAGGCGCACAGCAGCAGGCCGGTCGAGAGGTCGGGCCATGTGGGCAGCACCCGCAGCGCGGCATAGGCCAGCATGGGCACGCCGAACGTCACCCACAGCAGGATGGCGCAGATCGCCCACCGAGCCGCGGCCTCCGCGCGGAAGGCGGTGCGGTCGGCCTTCAGGAACGCTCCAAGCGTGAAGACGAACACGGCGGCTCCCATCAGCGGCCGCACGAGCGTGGCGAGGGCCGGCGCCACCAGCCCGGCGAAGACGCCGAACAGCAGGAGCCAGGGACCGTTCCGCCCGGCAAACCCCAGGGCGCGGCCCGTCGCGGCCATCATGAGACGCCTCCCCCGTGCGGGAAGCGGGCACCGGCGACTCTGCGAGCTGCGTTCATGTCGGCTCCCCCTGTCGTCGCGTTGGCGCGTTTGGCGCGCGGGGAAGCATGACGGGAGGAAAATGGTCGCTGGTGTGAAAACGCCATCAAAGACGCAAGCAGAACGATTGACGCTTTTGAGGAACGGAAAGCGGCTTGATCCGGCAGTTCAGCACAAAACGTCCGACACCGCGATTTGATGGCGAAGTTGGCGCAATGTAGCAAAATGTCGCGTTATCCTGATCGAAACCGAACAGAAAGCTTCGAGGTGGAGGATGCAGCAGGAGCGCGGCAATCCGGACCAGCCCGACCGGTCCACCCGGATCCGCCTTCTCGGGACACTCGAAATCACGCGGGCGGACGGCGCTCCGGTGCCACCCCTCGGCCGACGCACGGTCGCGCTTCTGGCCTGCCTCGCGCTGGCGCCCGCACCCTGGCCGCGGGACGAACTCGCCGAACTGCTCTGGCCGGATCGCAGCCCGGAGCAGAAGCGCGGCAGCCTGCGGCAGGAATTCCTGCGCCTGCGCCAGGCGCTGGGCTGGCCCGCCGGGCATCGCGGCGGCGCCGGGTTGCCGCTCTGGCTCCCGCCGGATCGCGCGGCGGTCGACGTCACCGCCTTCCGCGCCGCGGCTGCCGATCCCACCCGCGCCGTCGAGGCGGTGGCCCTGTATCGCGGCCCCTTGCTGCAGGCGTTCCGGACCTCTCCTTCCGACCCGTTCGCCGTCTGGCTGCAGCGGGAGCGCGCGGCCCTGCACGCGACGGCCGTGACGTTGATGCTGCGCCTCCTCGAGCGCCCCGACGCATCCCCCGCCCTGGCCGAACGGCTGCTCGGACTGGAACCGGCTTGCGAGCCGGCCCACCGCTTCCTGATGCGCCGGTATGCAGCGGCGCGGGACCTGCCCGGCGTCCTCGCGCAGTTCCGCGCCTGTGCCGATGCAGTGCGGGCGAGCGGCGCTGGCGATCCCACGCAAGAGACGCGCGCCTTGCTCGATG
>MKTV01000070.1:127636-129050 GCA_001898425.1 Rhodospirillales bacterium 69-11 | reverse complement strand
CGCGTCCCCGCCCGCGCCGGCCATCGCCGGATCGCCGCAGGACGCGCCGCCGGCGATCGCATGGCTTCGCCACGCACCGGATCGCGCCCCGGTGCCGACCGCACCGCCGCCGCAGATGCTGCCGCCGATCGAGGACAAGCCGTCCGTCGCCGTCCTTCCCTTCGAGGACCAGACGCTCGACCCGCTCGCTCGGCCCGTTCTCGGCGAAGGTCTGACGGAGGAGATCACCCACGCCCTGGCGCGCATTCCGGGATTCTTCGTCACGGCACGGCACTCCGCCCTGGCCTATCGCGGGGTGGCCCGCGATCTGCGGCTGGTCGCGGCGGAACTCGGGGTCCGCTACCTGATCGAGGGCAGCGTCACGCAGGACCGGCCGCGGATGCGGGCCAATCTGCGGCTGATCGACGGCCGGACCGGCCAGCACATCTGGGCGGAAACCCAGGGCGGGCCGATGGACGACCTGATGGAGATCCGGGACCGGGTGGTGCACCGCCTCGCCACGCGGCTGCAACCGCGACTCCTGATGGAGGAGATCCGGCGCGCGGTGCGCCGCCCCCCGCAGGACCTCGATGCGTGGAGCTGGCTGCAGCGGGCCAACGCCATCCTGCTGGGCGGACGTCACGCCGACGCGCTGCAGCGCGTGCTCGACCCGCTCCACCAGTCGCTGCGAGCCGACCCCGACTACGCCATGGCGAAGGCGCTGCTGTCCGCGGTGCATGCGTGGCGCGCCGTCTCACGCGAGTTTCCGGATCCCGAGGGCGAAAAGGCCACCGCCCGCCGGCTCGCGGAGGAAGCGCTCGCGCTGGAGGAGGACAACCCGTTCGTCCTCGTGCATTGCGCAGAAACGGCGATGTATTGCAGCGCCGAGATCGATGCGGCGCTCGTCCTGCTCGAAACCTCCGTCCAGCGCGATCCGAACGACGCGAACGGGCAGGCACTGCTGGCCCATGTGCGTCGCACCGCGGGCGAGTCTCCCACCGGCAGCCTCGCGCTGATCGACCACGCGACGCGGCTGAGCCCGCGCGACCCGCGCAGCTTCCTCTGGCACCACTACGCGAGCTGGTGCCATTACCGGCTGGGCGACCTGGACGGCATGGAAGCGGCGTCGCGCCGCTCCGTCGAACTGTATGGCCGTTACCCGCTGAGCTGGATCGGCCTGACCAGCGCACTGGGTTTGCAAGGGCGCATGGCGGAGGCCCGGGAGGCGGGCCGCATCCTGCGCCGCATGCGTCCGAGTTTCACCGCGGAGGGATTCTACCAGACCGCACGCGCCCTGTACGGACCCCGCTTCCCCGGTGCGGTGGACGCGGAATACCAGGCGCTCCGGAGCGCCCTGGCCCGCGCCTGCGAGGACTGATCGCGTTCGGTCCCCCGGGTCACCGACCGGCGGGTCGCGTCGACAGGCCGGCGCCTT
>MKTV01000070.1:118508-127608 GCA_001898425.1 Rhodospirillales bacterium 69-11 | reverse complement strand
CTCGCGGCCGCGCTGGTGCGTCAGCGCGGCGGTCAGCCGCCGCAGGGCGTTCGTGGCGCGGCACCCCGGACCGGTTGCGCGCGAGGGCCGCACGCCCTCATGCGCAGCCTCGAGTTCGGCGCAGAGCTGCGAGAACAGCAGCGCCCCGTCGAGGCCGCGCGCCTCCTCCCAGCTCTTCAGCCGGTCGACGATGTCGTAGACCGCCCGCAGCAGGGCCACGGCGGCCGGGTATCCGTCCGGCGCATCGTCCTGGCTGCGGGCCATCCAGTGATCGATCCGCGCATGGGCGAAATCCGCCAGTCCTTCGCCGTCGTGCGGGACACGGGCGCGGTCCTGCCGGCCGGTGTAGCGGTTGGTGCGCTCGATCCAGCCGGCGACGTCGGGATGCGACAGATGGTGGATGCACACGCCCGAGATCGGGGGAACCTGCATCACACGGTCGGACAGCAGCTCGATCCCCGCGTGCACGACCGGGGAGAACGCGACCGAACCGCGGCGGAAGCAGCGGATGTGGTGTTCCGGCCAGTAATAGGCCCGCTCGTCATGGACGCCCAGGATGTAGTGCCGCAGCGGCAGGGCGTAGACGTCCGCGCGCGGCGCCTCGAGCTCCGACTGCAGGAAGCGGACCGCTTCCGGGCTGAGGCATTCGTCGTCGTCCAGGAACAGCACCCAGTCATGGCGGCACTGCGACAGGGCGAAGGCGCGCGTGTCCTCGACGGTCGGGGACCAGGGCACCGTCAGCACGCGATCCGCATGCCGTGCCGCCACCGCGCGCGTGTCGTCGGACGACGACTTGTCCACCACGATCAGCTCGTCCGCGAAGGCGAGCGCGCGCAGGCAGGTGCCGATCAAGGCGGCACGGTTGTACGAGACGACGAAGGCGCTCAGTTTGGCGCGGCTGGCTGGCATGGCCGAGATCCCGTTCTGGGTCCGGCCGAACATCGCTGGAAGATGGTTAACGCCGGGTGAAACGGGGTCAGCCGAGGAGGTGGCGCTTCAACCGGGGCAGATACCCCCGCAGGAAGGTGCGCGCGGAGCCGCGGACCTGGTCGAGTTCCCGCAACGCGCTCGCGACATGCGCTTCGGCCATGGCGCGGGCTTCCACGCTCGTGCGGCACCGAGCGTCCGCTTCCGTGCGCGCGCGTTCCATCGCCTCGATCGCGGCCGCCTGGGCGCGCAGCGCGGCATGGGCCTCGTCCAGCGCGGCGCGGGCGTCCGCCTCCCGTGCCTGGGTCGCCGCGAGGGCCGCCTGCGTGTCCGCCAGCGCGGCGCGGGTTTCCTCCACCACGGTGTCCCGCAGCCGCACCTGGCGAAGCAGCTCCGCGCTCTTCCCGCCATCGTCGTCGAGGTTGCTGCGCTCGATGAACAGGCTGGGCGGCAAGGGCGGCAGCGGCGCATCGGACCCGACCGCCACCAGGTAGGGCGCGCGCGGCAGGCCCTGGCAGGCCTCGAAATGCGTCGCGCCGCGGCGGTCGAACACCACCGGCGGCGCGTCACTCCCGGCATCGGCGAGCAGCGCGGACCCGATCAGCGGCCGCTGGCGCAGCATGGCGAGGTGCGGGAAGGCATCCGCCAACAGGGCGCGGAACTCCTCGCCGGTCAGCTCCCTCACATGGAACCCGTTCGGCGGGGAATTGGGGCCGGAATAGACGTCGCGGTCGGGCGTGCTGATCACCACGAGGCCGCCCGGACGCAGCACGCGGCGGATCTCCGCGACGAACGCCGCCTGCCGGTCGAAATGCTCGATCGTCTCGAACGACACGACCACGTCGACGCAGGCATCGGGCAGCGGCAGGGCGCGCGCGTCGCCCTGGACGTAGCGCAGGTTGTCGCGGCGGAACTGCGCCTGTGCCGCGGCGGCGGTGCCGGAATCGTACTCCACGCCGACGACGGATTTCGCAACCTGGGCGAGTTGGGCGCTGCCGTAGCCCTCGCCGCTCGCAACGTCGAGCACGTCGCGATCGGCGCAGAAGTGCCGGGCGAACAGGTAGCGGTGGTAGTGCTCGATCTCCACCTGCCCGCCGATGGCGCCGGTCAGGCGCTCCCCGGTGAAGGGGGCTGGCGTGGCGGCGGCCTCACGGCGGAACAGGTCGCCCATGGTGCAAGTCCGATCTCGGTCAGTTCAGGCGGGTGCGAAGCTCGTCCATGGCGCTGCGCACGCGCGCCGCGGCCTTGCTGTCGGGGGACAGCTCCAGGAACCGCTCAAAGTCCTGCAGCGCCGCCGCGACCTGGTCCAGCCGCTGGTTCAGCAGCCCGGCCTGGCGCCAGAGTTCGGCGTGATCCGGGGCGATCCGCAGCATGTCCTCGATCGCGGCCAGCGCGCCATGCAGGTTCCCCCCCTGCAGCCGGCGGCTGACGATGTTGTTCTGCAGCCGCAGCAGCACCGCGCGGGTGCCCATCGGGCGCAGCAGGCCGGGCCGCAACTCGGCCGTGTCCCCCTCGATCCGCTTCAACAGCTCCCGCAATTCGGGCGCATCCATGGGTTGGCCGCCATGGAACACATCCAGCACCGCCTGCGTGCTCTTACCCTTCAGCGCCACCAGGAAATGCGCCGGGAAGTCCACCCCGTGCGCCGCCCAGCCGGCGGACCGCGCGGTGTGCAGCCAGATGATGCCCAGCGCGACCGGCAAGCCGCGACGGCGCTCGATCACCCGGATGAGGTTGGCGTTCGCCAGGTCGTCGTAGCGTTCCGTGTCGCCGGAATAGCCGTACCGGCTCGACAACAGGTTGATCAGCGATTCGGCACGCTCCGCCAGCGTCTCCCCCGGCAGCCGGACCGCCTCGCGCGCAAGCTCCGACAGGTGCGCGCGCGCGGCTTGCCAATCCGCATCCGGGGCGTCGACGCGCGCGAGATGCAGGGCCGCATCGGCGATGTCGATCTCCACGTCGGGTAGCTGTCCGATCGCATCCAGGGCGCGACGAGGGTCGCTCATACCGTGTCTCGTGCCTCCATTGCCGGCGATCCGTTCCCGTCGGGCCGCCGATCGGCGCGGTCCCGGGCAGGATGGATCGACCATTCCGGGGTATCGACCTTTTGACCCCCGTCATGCAAGCCACGGACGGGGTTGGGCGGGTCACAGTCGGGCGGGTTGCCGGGCCGCGGCGGCGGCGGGTGCCGAACCTGGCCAAAGCGCCTCCCGCAGGCGCGGCGGCAGCAGGTCGGCGGGATGGCCGGGCAGCCCGCCGATCGTCTCGAAGAAAAACCGGCAGACGGCTTCCAGCGCGCGAAGGAAGGCGGCTCGGTCCTCCGGCGTGCGGACATAGGGTGTCATCATGCCGAGGGAAGGGCTGTGGTAGTGCAGCACCAGCGTCTTGTGGCCGCGCCGCACCAGCGTGTCGATCAGCCGCAGGAGTTCCGAGACCGGCACCCCCTCCGGCGTCAGCGTCACGAGGTTTGCGAGGCCGGCCCGCGCCAGCAGCCCCGGCACGTGCAGCCGTGCCGCGCGTCCGGATTGGAGCGCGCGGAGCAGCGGGGGCGGCAGGATGGGCAGCAGGCCCAGTTGCGTTCGGCTCATCGGGATGGTCCGGACCTCGCCGCCCGGCACGCGATAGGGACGCGCCCGGACCGCCCGGAAGTCCGGCCCGCCGCGCGGACGCAGGTCGGCCAGCGGGAGGATGGAGAAGTCCACGGCGATGCCGAGCTGCGCCAGCGTCTGGAAGGTATGGGGCCCCAGGCCGTAGCGGCCGGCTTTGAAGAACAGGGGCCGCACGCCGAGATTGGCCTCGATGGCGGCGACGAGGGACCGGAGCTTCCGCGCTTCCAGGTCCGGCGGCAGGTTCCCCGCGAAGGAGTTCCGTTCGGAAATCGGCTCCTCGAAGGGCGGGTTGACCCAGGGGTGCAGATGCGCCCCCACCACCCCGGCGCGGCGCGCCAGGATGTCCCGCAGGGGTTCCCACCCCTCCGGCTGGCTGGCGACCGGATGGTCGATCACGTAGATCGGCCGCGCGCCATACGCGTCGAACACCGCCTGGGCGCGGTGCTGCTCCCGCATCGCGGTGACGCGCGTGAGCGACCGGTCGAAGCCGCCCGCCCAATCGAATTCGGCTTCGGTGTCGACGACGACGTAGAGGCTGGGCGGGTCCTCCGCGGGATGCGGCTCCTCCTCCACCCGCACCCCCGCGAGCGCGATGCGGCGCGGAGCCGGGGGCACCGGCTGGGTCCGAGGGCCGGGCGCAGGCAGGACCGCGCGGGCCAGGCCGGCCGCACGCCACCGAGCGACCTGGATCGGGTGCGGCCTGGTCTCCTCCGTCCAGGGTTGGCCCGCGCCGCGCCAGCCCGTCGCCGCCCCCACCTGCCCCCCCGCGATCGCCTGCTCGGCGCTCCGCCACCACGTGCGGCCGGCCGTGGCGCGGATGCGCGCAAGCTGGCGCTCGTCCGGGTTCCAGCGGCGGGCGAAGGCGTCGAGCAGGCGCGTCAGATGGGCGCCGAGTTGCACGAGCGTCGCGCGGTCGGGAACTGGGTGCCGCGCGACCAGATGGGTCGCCACCAGCCCCGCCTCTCGCGCGAGATGCGAATCCTCCGGGTCGGTCCCGAGCAGGTCGGCATGGACACGGCGGAGCACCGCGGCGGTCCGGTCGGTCATCTCGTCGCGGCGCACGCGCGTCACGTTCTGGGCGTGCTGCCGGTAGATCACCAGGTGATCCGGCAGCACGGCCACGTCGCCATGGGAAAGCAGGCGGTGGGTGAAGTCGAAATCCTCGGCGGAGCGGTATGCTTCCTGCAGGTAGTGGCCGAACCGCGCGACGGCTTCTGCGCGGAACATCATCGAGGGATGGCCGATCGGATTGCCGAGATGGAGCATCCAGCGGAGCACGAGCGGATCCGGGTCCGCCTGCGGCCGGGTGAAGCGGATGCGTCCGGCTTCCAGCACCGACATGTTGGTGCCGACCATCAGGATCGAGGGGCGGGCTGCGAGGAAGGCGTGCTGGCGGGCGAAACGGGTCGGATGGCAGAGATCGTCGGCGTCGAGGCGCGCGATCAGCCGGCCTCGAGCTTCCGCCATCCCGTGGTTCAGCGCCCCGACCACGCCGAGATTCGTGGCGTTGCGCAGCACCCGGAGACGCGGGTCGCGGACGGACGCCAGGATCTCGGGGGTGGTGTCGGTGGAGCCATCGTCGACCACCAGCAGCTCGAAATCCTCGAACGTCTGGGAAAGAACGGAGTGGATGCTTTGACGAATGTATCGCTCCGCATTGTACGCGGGCATCAGCACGCTGATTTCCGGGCGGGGCGTGACGGCGCGCATCGGCCAACTATCACTCGCCCGGATCAAACGTCCATCACCTCCTGCGTCCTCTTGCCCGAGCGGACGGCGATTCGTATGTTATCGGGCAGAAACGTCTCGAACGGCGGAGTTCGCGGCCGTTTCCTTGCATGCTCTGGCAGGCTCGCGTGACCTCCTCGCACCCCGGCTCCGCTTCCCGCGTGACGATCGTGACGGTGCTGTTCAACAGTGCCGGGGTGCTGAATCGCTTCCTTCGCAGTCTCCGCGAACAGTCGATGCCGGACTGGGAGCTGATCGCCGTCGACAACGCCTCCACCGACGGTTCGGTAGCCCGCCTGGCCGCGCTGCAGGACGAACGTATCCACGTGATCCGCAACGGCGTGAACGCCGGGTTTGCACGGGCATCGAATCGCGGGCTGCGCGTGGCGTTGGAGCGGAACGCGACCTTCTGCCTGCTGCTCAACAACGACACGGCCTTCCCACCCGACTTCCTGGCAGATCTGCTCGCGGCCCGTGAGGCGCTGGCCGCCGACGTGATCACCCCGCGGATCATGTATCTGAATGCCCCGGACAAGGCGTGGTACGCGGGGGGGTCCTTCGACTCCCGCTGGGTGTTCAAGAGCGTTCATGAGGAGCAATGGAGCCCGGCCGACGTAACCCCCCGAACGGTCGAGTTCGCGTCGGGATGTTGCCTGGGTCTCACCCGCCGCGTGCTCGAGCAGGTGGGCCTCCTGGACGAGCGGTATTTCGTGTATTGGGAAGACACGGACTACTGCATGACCCTGTACAAGTCTGCCGTCCCGGTGTTCTATGTTCCGAATTGCGTCATCTGGCACGACAGCTCGAAGCTGACGGGCGGGCCGAACAGTGCCGGATTCATTCGCCTCTTCTACCGGGGCTATGTGCTCTTCCTGCTGAAGCACTTCGGGCTGCGCTATACCGCCCGCGCCATGGTTCGGCTGCTGCTCAGGAATGTCGCGCACCGTGACGACCGAGGCAGGCTTGCCAGCCCTGTCATCGGCCTGGCGATGGCCCGGGGCCTGCTCGAGGCGATCCGCCACCGCTCGGCGCGCCTGCGCGATACCGCCCTGCGATGATCGCCGTCATCGAGCCGACCTATGCGCGCGGCGACCATGCCGCCGTGAACGCTGCCCTCCTGCACGCCATCGCCCATGCCTTCCCCGACGAACCGCTGGACTTCGCCGCGACCGCGGATCATCGCCAAGCCGTCGCGCAGGTCGTCCCTCTGCCGGCCAGCGTACGATGGTCGGAAATCGCGGTGATGGCACCGGGCGGCGTGCATGCGTCGCGCTTCCATGCGCAATGGCGGGCAATGCGGGACCTCGTCACCCGGACCCGTCCGCGCGTGCTCGTCGTGCTGTCGAGCGGGCCGGAAACCTTCTTCGCCGTCCGCGCGCTCGCAGCGGCGCATTCCGGCCTGCGGATCTTCGTCGTGCTGCACGGCAACCTCAACGACGCGGTCGGATGGCGCTCACGCGATCCACGGCGGCGCTGGTTCGACTACCGCGCGGGATTGCGGATCGTGCGGCACGCGCGCATCCGGCTCGTGGTCCTGGAAGAGCACATCCGTGACGCAGCCATCCGCCGGGGGCTCGCGTCCGAGGCACAGGTCCATGTCTGGCCGCATCCCCTGAACGGATCCGAAATCTCGAACGAGGCCGGGGATCTTCGGTCGCCGCTCCGCATCGCCTTCCTCGGCGCCGCAACGCGTGCGAAGGGATTCGACACGTTCCTGGCAATCGTCGCGGCCGTTCGCGACGGCACCCCGCGCGTGCCCGTCGCCTTCACCTGCATCGGGCCGCAGCTCGAGTCGTTTCCGGAGGCCGCTCGGTTGGGGTTGAGCGGGTCGGCGGCCCCGCTCGACCGCGCCGAATTCCTCTCCCGCCTGGACGCGGTCGACTACGTCCTGCTGCCATACGGGATGCAGGCCTATGAGCTGACGGCCAGCGGCTCCCTGCTCGACTGCATCGCCCGCGCGAAGCCCGTGATCGCGCTCGATCTGGCGGGGATCCGGGATCTCGTCCGCCGCCATGGAGAGATTGGATTCGTGAGAAGTTCACCGGACGCGCTGGCGACATTCATCGCCAGCGACCCGGCCCTGGGCGACGCGACGCGGTATCGCGCATTCCAGGAGCGGCTGAGGACGATCGCGCGTCTCCGCACGCCGGCCGCACTTGCCGCGCGTTTGCGTGACGATATCGGCCCGCCCTCCTGAGGCGGGCCCGCCTCTGCGGTCATGGCGGCCCGCCCCCAGGACGGGCCGCCGACCCGACCTACTCCGCCGCGGTTTCGGGCAGATAGATCTGCTCGCCCTTCTCCACGAACTCGCGGCTCTTCTCCTCCATGCCGGCCATCCGCTCCGCCTCGGTGCGCAGGTCCTGCGTGATCTTCATCGAGCAGAACTTCGGCCCGCACATGGAGCAGAAATGCGCGACCTTGTGCGCCTCCTTCGGCAGGGTCTCGTCGTGGAACGACCGCGCCGTGTCGGGGTCGAGCGACAGGTTGAACTGGTCCTCCCACCGGAACTCGAAGCGCGCGCGGCTGATTGCGTCGTCGCGCAGCTTGGCCGAGGGATGGCCCTTCGCCAGGTCCGCCGCATGCGCCGCGATCCGGTAGGTGATCACGCCGGTCTTCACGTCGTCCCGGTTGGGCAGGCCGAGATGCTCCTTCGGCGTCACGTAGCAGAGCATCGCCGTGCCGAACCAACCGATCATCGCCGCGCCGATCGCGCTGGTGATGTGGTCGTAGCCAGGGGCGATGTCGGTCGTGAGCGGGCCAAGCGTGTAGAACGGCGCCTCCCCGCATTCGCGGAGCTGCTTGTCCATGTTGATCTTGATCTTGTGCATCGGCACGTGGCCGGGGCCCTCGATCATCACTTGGCAGCCCTTGTCCCAGGCGACCTTTGTCAGCTCGCCCAGCGTCTCCAGCTCCCCGAACTGCGCCGCGTCATTGGCGTCCGCGTTGGAGCCGGGACGCAGCCCGTCGCCCAGCGAGAACGACACGTCGTATTTGCGCATGATGTCGCAGATCTCGTCGAAGCGCTCGTAGAGGAAGCTCTCCTTGTGCTTCGACAGGCACCACTTCGCCATGATCGAGCCGCCGCGCGACACGATGCCGGTGACGCGCTTGGCGGTCAGCGGCACGTATTGCAGCCGCACGCCGGCATGGATGGTGAAGTAGTCGACGCCCTGTTCCGCCTGCTCGATCAGCGTGTCCTTGAACACTTCCCAGTCGAGCTTGGTCGGATCGCCATCGACCTTCTCCAGCGCCTGGTAGATCGGCACGGTGCCGATCGGCACCGGCGAGTTGCGCATGATCCAGCCGCGGATGTTGTGGATGTTGCGGCCGGTGGACAGGTCCATCACGGTGTCCGCGCCCCAGCGGATCGCCCAGACCAGCTTCTCCACTTCCTCGGCGACGCCGGAGGTGACCGCGGAGTTGCCGATATTGGCGTTGATCTTGACCAGGAAGTTGCGGCCGATGATGACCGGCTCGAGTTCCGGGTGGTTGATGTTGGCCGGGATGATGGCGCGGCCACGGGCGATCTCGGAGCGGACGAATTCCGGCGTGATGAAGGCCGGGATCTCGGCGCCGAAGCTCTCCCCATCGGCCACGCGCTCCGCGGCGCCCTCCATCATCGCCTTGCGGCCCATGTTCTCGCGATGCGCGACGTAGATCATCTCCTCGGTGATGATCCCGGCGCGGGCGTATTCGTATTGGGTGACGTGCTGGCCGAGCTTGCCGCCATAGACCGGATGGTCGGCCGGGCAGGCGGGCACCAGCTTGTCGGCGCCGACATGGCCGTTGTCCTCGGGCTTCACTTCACGGGCGGTGATGCGGTCGAAGCCGCGCTT
>MKTV01000070.1:108906-118502 GCA_001898425.1 Rhodospirillales bacterium 69-11 | reverse complement strand
CCACTCCCGGCGCACCGGCGGCAGGCCGGCGGCGAGATCGATCGTGGCAGACGGGTCGGTGTAGATGCCCGAGCAGTCGTAGGCGCGATACGGCTCTTCGCGCGCGGAGGGGTCGAGGGCGATCTCGCGGAACGGCACCCGGATGTCGGGGCGGCCTTCCGGACTGGTGTAGATCTTGCGGGAGCCCGCGATCGGGCCGGTGGTCACCGAACTCGGTGCGGCTTTGGACTGGACCGTCATGGACTCTCTCCTGCGACGCCGTGGGGGCTTGGGCGGCAGGGGGAACGAGTCTGATGCATGGTCCCCGTCCCTCCGCCGGCATGACCCGGTTCAGGTTCAAGGGTCACCGCGCCGCCGGATGGACCGGAATAGCGGTATCTCAGCCCCGTTCGCGGTGGGGCCCCCCTCGGTGGTCTCGCAGGATGCGGGACCATGCGGGAGGTGTCAAATGGAGCAGCGCACGCCGCTCATGCGGCCCGCACCAGTGAGGGCGGTGCCCGCTTGCCACGGACCTCCGCCTCCTCGATCTCCGCCGCCGCGATCGCGCGGTCGAGGGCTGCCCGCAATTCCTTCGCGCTTTCCAGCGTCAATTCGACACCGGCGCGCGCGCCCGCATCCAGCGCCGTGTTGATGAAGTCGAGCGTGATCACGTCGCCCAGCGGCGCGTGCCGCGCGTGGTCATAGGCGACCACGGCGCGGGACAGCGGGAACCAGTCGTCCCCGCGTTTCGCCATGCCCTCGGCGGGCGCGATCTCGATGATGGAGGTGCACATGGCTGCCTCTACTTCGTCAGGTATTTGCCGAAGAACGCGAAGACCTTGCTCCAGCCATCCATCGCCTGTTCCGGGCGGTACATGGGACGGTGCCAATAGAAGAAGCCGTGCCCAGCCCCGTCATAGCGATGGAATTCGTACGTCTTGCCGGCGGCCTTCAACGCCGCCTCGTGCTGGTCCACCTGTTCCGGGCTGGGCGCGCGGTCGTCGTTGCCGAACAGGCCGAGCAGCGGGCAGGAAAGGCCGTTGGTCATGTCGATGGGGGCGACGGGGGTCTTGGCGTTGAGCTCGTCCTTGCCCATCACGACGCGGCCGCCCCACAGCTCGACGCAGGCATCGACGTCCTTGCGCTGGCAGGCATAGATGAAGGCATGCCGGCCACCGGAGCAGGAGCCGAACAGACCGACCTTGCCGTTGTGGTTCGGCTGCGCGCGCATCCACTGCACCGCGGCCGCGGTATCGCCGACCATTTGCGAGTCCGCGATTCCCCCATCCGCGCGCACCTTGGCGGCGATGTCGTCGGGATTGGCATCGCTGCCGCCGGCACGCTCATACAGGTTCGCGCAGATCGCCATGTAGCCGTGATGGGCGAACCGGCGGGTCGTCTCGATGTACAGTTCGCTCCAGCCGGGCAGGTGGTGGATCAGCACCACGCCCGGGAACGGCCCGGGGCCGGAGGGCTTCGCGACGTAAGCGGTGATCGGCGTGCCGCCGTCCCCGGTGATGGTGACGTTTTCGCACGTCATGCCGCGGTAGAACGACATCGCTGCTCTCCTCCTGGGCGTTGATCGTTGGCTGCCGTCGCGTCGCCGCCATGCCGTCCGGGCCGCGCGTCGTCGACCCATCGACAGGATGGGAAGTATTCGACCATCCCCCATGACATGCAACACGGCGACCGGCAGGCGGAGGCGTGGGGCGCCGGCCTCGCGCCGACGGCGGGCAGGACGGGAGTGCGGCGTCAGGCCGAGTCGGCCAGCACGAGGCGCCGGCGCGGCACGGGCTCGATCGGCATGGCGGCGTAGACGTCCTTCACTGCCTCGGTGATGGTCACGCCCGCCAGGCCGGGCATGACGCGCCGCCCGAACCGCTCGCAGAGCGGGGCGGCGCGCAGGATCAGCCGGCGGCGGGTGGGCGGCATCCACAGCGCGAGGTCGCGGCGTTCCACCCGGAACATGGCGCCGGCCAGCAGCCGCCCGACCTGGCCCGCCGAATAGGGCTGGCCGTGGCCGAATGGCGTGCTCTCCCAATACGCCCACATGCCGCTGCGGTTCGGGGCGACGACCAGCAGCGTGCCGTCGTCCTTCAGAACGCGCCACACCTCTCGCAGCAGGCGGCGCGCGTTCTCGGCCGCTTCGAGCCCATGGATCAGCAACACGCGATCGAACACGAGGTCGGGGAAGGGCAGCGCATCCTCCTCCGCCGTGCAGGACAGGCCGGCGGCACCGGCCGGCCAGCGGGTCGCGCCCATCTGCGCCGGGGTGAGCGCGACGCAGCGGCGCGCCTGCTCCCGCCACAAGCGCAGGTAGGGCGCCGCGTATCCGATCCCCAGCACGGATTCGCCCGAGAGGTCGGGCCACAGCGTGGACAGCCGCTCACGCAGCAACCGCGCGGTCACCGCCCCTCGCGCCGTGCCGTAGAAATCCGCTGCCGCATGCGCGTCCGCCGCCATGCCACGACTGTATCACACGTCGTCCGGTTCCCGCCCGCCCCCGGCGATGCTAGGGTTCCTCCATGACAGTCACCGCAACCCCCGTTCCGATCCTGTCGGACAACTACGCCTGGCGGCTGGTCGACAGCGAGACCGGCGCCGTGGCCATCGTGGACCCGGCCGATGCGAAGGCCATCATCGCCGCGCTGGACGCGGCCGGCGGTCGCCTGGACCTGATCCTGCTGACCCATCACCACGCCGACCACATCGCCGGCGTGGAGGAAGTGCGGGCGCGGTTCGGCGCGCCGGTGGTGGGGGCCGCGGCCGATGCCCACCGCCTGCCCAAGCTGGATCAGGCCGTCAAGGAAGGCGACACCGTGACGTTGGGCAAGGCCCGCGCGCAGGTGATCGACACGCCCGGCCATACGCGGGGCCAAATCAACTTCTTCTTCCCGGACGGCGCCGTGCTGCTGTCCGGCGACACGCTGTTCAGCCTGGGCTGCGGCCGCATCATCGAGGGCACGCCGCCCGAGATGTACGCGAGCCTGCGCAAGCTTGCCGCGCTGCCGGGCGACACGCTGGTCTGCTGCGGGCACGAGTATACGGAGAGCAACGCGCGGTTCGCGCTGCATGTCGATCCGGACAATGCGGCCCTGAAGACCCGTGTTGCCGAGGCGCGCGCGCAGCGTGCGGCCGGGCGCCCGACCGTTCCCTCCCGCCTGTCGGACGAGCTGGCGGCCAATCCGTTCCTGCTGGCGCCGGACGAGGCGAGCTTCGCCGCACGCCGCGCGGCCAAGGACTCGTTCTAGCCATGCGCCGCGATCCGTTCAGGCGTCATCGTTCGACCAGGGGAGGTTCTGCGTGAAACTGTTCTACTCGGCCACGAGCCCGTACGTGCGCAAGGTCATGGCCTGCGCCATCACCCGCGGGCTCGAGAACCGTATCGAGAAGGTGCCGACCAACCCGCACCAGTCGCCGCCGGAGCTGCTGGCGGCGAACCCGCTGTCGAAGGTGACTTGCCTGGTGACGGATGACGGGCTCGCGCTGTTCGACAGCCCGGTGATCTGCGAATACCTCGACAGCCGGGGAGAGGCGCTGCCGCTGTTCCCCTCGCACGGCGCGGCACGCTGGCGCGCGCTGAAGTTCCAGGCGATGGCGGACGGCATCCTCGACGCCGCCGTCACCGGCCGTGGCGAGCTCGGGAAGCCGAAGGAAGCCGCGCGCGACGCGACCATCGCGCGGTTCAAGGCGGCGATCTCCAACACGCTCGATGCGCTCGAGGCCGATCCGCCGCACCGTCTGGTCGATATCGGGTCCATCGCCGTCGCCTGCGCGCTGGGTTATCTCGACTTCCGCTACGCGTCCGACCCGTGGCGGGAGCGGTGCCCGAAGCTTGCCGCCTGGTATGAGGCGTTCGCGCAGAACCCGGGCCTCGCCCAGACGGCGCCGAAGGAATGATCGACCTGCGGGATCCGGACCTGGATCCCGCCACCGTCGTCCGCGCGCTCGACCTCCGCCCTCATCCCGAGGGCGGTCAATACCGGGAAACCTGGCGGGATTCCGCCCCGGACGGAGAGCGCGGCGCGGGGACTGCCATCCTGTTCCTGCTCGCAGCCGGGGAGCGCAGCCACTGGCATCGGGTGGACGCCGCTGAATTGTGGCTGTGGCATGCCGGCGCCCCCCTGCTGCTGGAACGTGACCGCCACCCACCGCTGCAACTCGGCCCCGATTTCAGGGCCGGCGAGGCGCTGCAGGGCGTGGTGGAGGCGCATGACTGGCAGGCGGCGCGCAGTCTGGGGCGCTGGACGCTGTGCAGTTGCGTCGTCGCTCCGGCCTTCGTGTTCAGCGGCTTCACACTTGCCCCGCCGGGGTGGGAGCCGCCTTCCTGAAAGCAGAACGCCCTCCCGGTTTGCGGGAGGGTGTTCCTGACCGTGGAGCGTCGCGGCGGCGCAGGCGGGTTGCGCGGGTCCTCGTGCGGATCAGACCCGGCGACGGCGACGCACCAGACCGATTCCGGTGAGACCGGCGCCCAGGATCGCGAGCGTTGCCGGCTCCGGCGCATCCTGCACCGCGAAGACGTAGGGGCCGGACCCGTTCTGGCCGGCGCCGCCGCCCGAGTAGAAGTATTCCACGGACAGATCGTTGGTGCCGCTGTTGGTCGCGTCATTCGCGATCACCCACTCCGCCTGCGTGCTGTTCACGCCGTCGGGCTGGACCAGGAGCCAGTAGCGCGTGTCGCCGGCGACATCGACCGTCGAGCCCAGCGTGAAGTTGAGCGCCCAGTAGCCGTTCCCGTTATCGACGAAGCTCGAATCGGCGATAGTGCCGCTGGACCACAATGCGTGACTGATGTCCGTATCGGGCATGCCTCCATTGTCGGAAGCAAGAAATACCACGAATGATCCCGGACTGCTCGCACTGTCCTGCAGGAGAAGCCCGACACTGGAGAGCGACAAGGCGCCGGTGTTGGTGGTGAACGAGGCGCCCAGCGGACCATTGTCGGCGATGGAATCCGTCTGCCCCGACGTTGCACCCGTAGTCATGTTATCCACGGGCGTTGCTACCCATGCGTGTGCCATAAACGGTGCACAGGCAAAGAGGATGGCTGCGAAAAGGGCCCGCCTGACAGACATCGATGCACGCTCCATATGCGCTCAGGCGCTGTCGCCCGAGCCTCACGCCCTTTCTCGTCGCAAGCTGCGTGCCATTCTGAATAACGGCGATATATCAGATTCCTAGTAGCTGACGGCATCGGGCGAATCGCAGGTGTGTAAGCAATTCCGACGCTCACATTTCACGGCCCCGCCGACGCGCAGACGTGCGTGCGCTCGGGCCGGCGACATGCGTCGCGAACCGACTCCTTCATCACTTGACTGTCATATCAATTTTGGCATATCGCTAATTTTAGCCACAAGGCTCGCCGGGCCGTTTGGGCTTCAAACCGCTTCCTGGGCGCCTCTCGAGGTATCCGGATGCGTTTCAGAAACGTATTCTCCACGGGGCGAACATGGCGACCTATACTTCGAGGAAAACGAGCGCTTCGACGACCTACGAGTGGAACAACAGTGCGAACTGGACACTGTCGGGGGGAGGAACCGGAATCCCCGGATCCGCGACGGCGGGCAACGCGGACGACGTCACGGTCCTTGCGAACAGCCGAGGCCCGGCCAACTACGACTTCAACGTCTCCCAGGCCTGGTATGTCGGATCCTTGACGGTCACGGCATTCTCCGCGACCAACCCGCAACCCGTGACCAAAGCCGCAACGTTGGCGATCAATGCCAACACGCTGCACGTCGCGAACGCGATTACCCTCTCGAGCGCGAATTCCTTCATCACCCTGGCCGGCGGCACTCTGACCGGCAGCTCGATCGCCAACAGCGGCCAGATCAGCGGCTACGGCACGCTCAGTGGCTCGATCAGCGGCAGCGGCACCATCCTCGCCAGCGGCGGCACGCTCGACCTCACCAGCGCCGTGATCTCGACCAGCACGAGCTTCCAGATCGCGGGCGGCGCTGCGCTGAAATTCGAGTCCTCCGTGGCGACGGACGTGACCGTCACGTTCAACACCACTTCCGGCACCCTCATCCTCGCCGCACCCGGCTCGTTCTCCGGCACGATCAGCGGACTGCAGGTCGACACGGACCCGACCGCCGGGCCGCAGGGCACCGGCGTGATCGATCTCAGCGGCGTCGGCACGATCACCAGCGCCAGCATCGTCGGCGGCTCGACGCTGCACGTCGTCACCGCAAGCGGCACCTACGATCTGGCGACGACCGGCAGTTTCACGGGCGACTACGTCAACTGGCAGTCGGACGGGTCGGGCGGCACCCAGCTCTGGGTCGCGGACACCGTCTGCTTCGCCGCCGGCACGCGTATCGCGACCACCCGCGGCCCGGTTGCCGTCGAGGCGCTGACCACCGCGGACTCGGTGATCACCGCCGACGGCACGGCCGAACCGATCACGTGGATCGGCGTGCGCGCCCTCGACCTCACCGCCCACCCGCGTCCCGAGTTCGCCGCCCCGGTGCTGATCCGTGCGAACGCCTTCGCGCAGAACCAGCCCTCACGCGACCTGCGCGTCTCCCCCGACCACTGCCTGTTCGTGGATGGCAAGCTCATCCCGGCCAAGCTGCTGATCAACGACATGTCGATCGTGCAGGAGCGCGAGACCGCGGCGGTCACGTACTACCACGTCGAGCTCGACCGGCACGCGATCCTGCTCGCCGAGGACCTGCCGGCGGAGTCCTACCTCGACACGGGCAACCGCGCGTTCTTCTCCAATGCCGGCCTGGCGCTCGTCCTGCATCCGGAGTTCCACGTGAATGCGGGCCTCGCCTGCTGGGAGACGGATGCCTGCGCCCCGCTCGCCATCAGCCAGGCTGCCGTGCAGCCGATCTGGGACGAACTCGCAGACCGCGCAGTCGGCCTGGGCTTCGAGCCGCCGGGCATCGCAACGACGGAGGATCCGGATCTGCACGTGATCGCCGCCGGCCGCTGCTTCCGGCCCGTCGCCGCACAGGATGGCCGCTACGTGTTCGTGCTGCCGCCCGGCGTTCTTGGCGTTCGGCTCGCGTCCCGCGCCACCGCGCCCGCGGACGTGACACCCTGGATCGACGACCGCCGTCAGCTTGGGGTGGCCGTCAGCCGGATCGTGCTTCGCACCGGGTCGGACTTCAACGAGATGCCAGTCGACCACCCGGCGCTCGGCCGCGGCTGGCACGCGGTGGAGACACATGGCCGATCGATGTGGCGTTGGACGGACGGGGCTGCCGCCCTGCCGATCGGAAGCGGCGATTCGGCGGTCACGCTCGAGGTGCATGTGGGCGCGACGGCCACGTACCGCCTGGATCGCGCAGGGGCCGAGGCTAACGCACTGGCAGCTTGAGTCTTGCTCGTCCCGGCCATTTCTCGCGGTAGAGTGCCGGGAGGGATGGCCGGCACGACGGCCGGCCATGACGATGATTGCGGGGCCGTGCGTTCAGTGTCGCCGGTCGCCCGCCCGGACTAGCGGATCAGGCCGGTCAGCGGGCTCGACGGATCGGCGCCCATCCGGCGCGGCATGCGGCCGGCGCGATAGGCGAGCCGCCCGGCCTCCACCGCGTGCTTCATCGCCTTCGCCATCAGGATCGGATCCTTGGCATGCGCGATCGCCGAGTTCAGCAGCACGGCGGTGCAGCCCAGCTCCATCGCGATCGCGGCGTCCGAGGCGGTGCCGACACCGGCATCCACCAGGAACGGCACCTTCACCTGTTCCATCATCATCGACAGGATGGCCGGGTTCTGCACACCCAGCCCCGATCCGATCGGGGCGCCCAGCGGCATGATGGCGACGCAGCCCATGTCCTCCAGCCGCTTCGCGGCCAGCGGATCGTCGGCGCAGTAGACCATCACCTCGAACCCGTCCTTGATCAGCGCCTCCGCCGCCTCGAACGTGCCCTGCATGTCGGGATAGAGCAGCGGCGGCGGACCCAGCACCTCGAGCTTCACCAGGTTCCAGCCGCCCGCCTCACGCGCAAGGCGCAGCGTGCGCACCGCCTCGTTCGCCGTGAAGCACCCGGCGGTGTTCGGCAGGTAGGTATATTTCTTCGGGTCGACGTAGTCCTGCAGCATCGGCGCCTTGGCATCCGACAGGTTCACCCGCCGCACCGCCACGGTCACGATCTCGGCGCCGCTCGCCTCGATGGCGGCGCCGGTCTCCTCCAGGTCCTTGTAGCGGCCCGTGCCCACGATCAGGCGGGAGCGGAAGGTGCGACCCGCCACCGTCCAGGTGTCGTCGGCCGCCGCGGTCATTCCGTCCATCTCAGCCTCCACCGATGAAGTGCACGATCTCCAGCCGATCCCCGCTGGCGAGCCAGGTCTCGGCGTAGCGGGAGCGCGGCACGATCTCCTCGTTCCGCTCCACCGCCACCTTGCGGGTATCCAATCCGAGTGTCTGGAGCAGGCCTGCCACGGACAGCGGTCCGTCGGCGGGGCCGTCGAACACCCGGCTCTCCCCGTTCAGGGTCAGGGTCACGGAGCTCTGCATCCCCCAAGTATGGGGCCGACCCCATCGACCGGCAATCACGCCGCCCACACCGCACGCCGCGGGCAGCCCCGCCCCACCCGCATGAGGGCCGCGGCAGCCCCGCGCCGATTGGACCCGGCGCGGGTCCTATGCTACGGCCCGATGCCATGAGCCATTCCGACTCACGACCGTTGGTGGCCGTCCTGAACGGCCCCAACCTCAACATGCTCGGCCTGCGCCAGCCGCACATCTACGGCCATGCGACGCTCGACGACGTCGAGCAGCTCTGCGCCGAGACGGCCGAGCAGCTGGGGCTCGCGATCGATTTTCGCCAGACGAACGGCGAAGGCGAGCTCGTCACCTGGGTGCAGGAATGCCGCGGACGCGCGGCCGGAATCATCATCAATCCGGCCGGCTACACCACGACCTCGATCGCGCTGCTCGATGCGCTGCTCGCCAGCGAGCTGCCCGTGATCGAAGTCCACATCAGCAACATCCATCGTCGCGAAGAATTCCGCCAGCACTCCTACGTGTCCAAGGCGGCGGTCGGCGTCATCTGCGGTCTCGGGATCCGCGGCTATGCGATGGCCATGACGGCGATGGCGGACCTTCTGGAGGAAACCCGGTGACTCGCATTCCGTTCGACCCCGACGCCATCCGCGCGCTTGCCGCGGTGCTGACCGAAACCGGCCTCTCGGAAATCGAGATCGCCGACAAGGACAGTCGCATCCGCGTCGCCCGTGCGGGCAACGTGCCGGCCGGCTCCACCGTGTCCGTCGCGCCGGCCGCCGCCTCTACCGCCAGCGCGACCGCCGCGCAGTCCGCGTCCGCCTCCGCCGATCCCGACGCGTCGCATCCCGGCGCGGTCACCAGCCCGATGGTCGGCGTGGCCTATCTCTCGCCCGAACCCGGCGCGCCGGCCTTCATCACGGTCGGCCAGACGGTCACGGCCGGGCAGACGCTGTTGCTGATCGAGGCGATGAAGACCTTCAACCAGATCAAGGCCCCGAAATCCGGCACCATCTCCCGTATCCTGGTGCAGAACAGCGCCCCGGTGGAATACGGCGAAGTCCTGATGATCGTGGAATAGGGCGGCCTCCTTGTTCCAGAAGATCCTGATCGCCAACCGGGGCGAGATCGCGCTGCGCATCCAGCGCGCATGCCGCGA
>MKTV01000070.1:91149-108857 GCA_001898425.1 Rhodospirillales bacterium 69-11 | reverse complement strand
ATGCATGTCCGCCTTGCCGACGAAAGCGTCTGCATCGGGCCGCCCGCCGCCAAGGACAGCTACCTCAACATTCCGGCGATCCTGTCGGCCGCCGCCATCACCGGCGCCGACGCGATCCACCCCGGCTACGGCTTCCTGTCGGAGAACGCCGGGTTTGCCGAGATGGTGGAGGCGCATGGGCTGACCTTCATCGGACCGTCGGCCGCGCATATCCGCATGATGGGCGACAAGATCGCCGCCAAGAGCGCGATGGCGTCGCTGGGCGTGCCGCTCGTCCCTGGCTCCGACGGCGCGGTCCCCGATCTGGAGACCGCGCGGGCGGTCGCCGACAAGATCATGTATCCGGTGCTGATCAAGGCCGCGGCCGGCGGCGGCGGACGCGGGATGAAGGTGGCGCGCGCGCCCTCCGAACTGGAGGACGCGTTCCGCGTGGCGCGCACAGAGGCGCGCACCGCGTTCGGCAACGACGCCGTCTACATCGAGAAGTATCTCGACCGCCCCCGTCACATCGAGCTGCAGGTCTTCGCCGACTCGTTCGGCAACGTCGTACATTTCGGGGAGCGTGACTGCAGCCTGCAGCGCCGCCACCAGAAACTGCTGGAGGAGGCCGGCTCCCCGGCCATCAGCCCCGCGCAACGCGACGAGTTGGGGACGACCGCGACCGAGGCGCTTGCCAAGCTGGGCTACCGCAATGCCGGCACGCTCGAATTCCTCTACCAGGACGGGCAGTTCGCGTTCATCGAGATGAACACCCGGCTGCAGGTCGAGCACCCCGTCACCGAGATGGTGTGCAACGTCGACCTGGTGCGGGAGCAGATCCGCGTCGCGGCCGGTGCGGCGCTGGGCTACGGACAGCAGGACATCACCTTCCACGGCCACGCGATCGAGTGCCGCATCACGGCCGAGGACCCGACGACGTTCATGCCGACCCCCGGCCGGGTGACCGCGTTCCACGCCCCGGGCGGCCTGGGCGTGCGCGTGGATTCCGCGCTCTACGCGGGATATTTCGTGCCGCCGTTCTACGACAGCATGGTGGCCAAGCTGATCGTGCACGCGCCGACCCGGACCGACGCGATCAATCGGCTACGCCGCGCGCTGGACGAGTTCGCGGTCCTGGGCATCCAGACCACGATCCCGCTGCATCGCCGGATCGTGGATGATCGCTCCTTCCAGGAGGGCGATTACACGATCCACTGGCTGGAGCGCTTCGTCGCGGGGTGAAGCGTCTTGCGGCCGTGGCGCCTCGCTGCCGTAGCGGTCGCTGCCGTAGCGGTCGCTGCCGTAGCGGTCGCTGCCGTAGCGGTCGCTGCCGTGGCGCTCGCTGCCGTGGCGCCCTCGGTGTCATGACCGGCGCAAGCGCCCCCGTGTCATGACCGGCGCAGGCCGGTCATCCACGACTGCCTCTGCCGCGCGCATCGATGGAAAGGCGTGGATGGCCGCCCTTCGGCGGCCATGACACGTGGCGCATGACACCGGGGCCCGCCCTGGCACCGCAGCCGATGCCAAGCGGCGCTACAGCGCCAATTCCCCCTGCCGGTCCGGCTTGCGGGCACCGTCCGCAGTGGCGCGCACCGACCCGTCCGCGAACTGCAGCGTCAGCCGCGCGCCCGGCTTCACGGCGCCGGCGCTGGTCAGGTTGTGGCCAGCCGGGTCGGTGACCAGCGCGTAGCCCCGCGCCAACACGGCCAGCGGCGACACCGATTCGAGCCGCGCGGCCGTCCCCTCCAGCCGCGCTCGCGCCTCGCGGATGCCGCCGCGCACCGGAGCGTCCGACAGCCGGCCCAGCACGCGGTTCGCCTGGGTGTGGATGCGCCCGACGGCATGCCGCAGGCAGGCGAGCATCTTGTGACCGGCGAGATCGACCGAGGACCGCCGCCCCGCGACGAGGTTGGGCAGCGCGAGCACCAGGCGCAGGCCCCGCTCCTCCACCCGTTGGCGCTGCGTCCGCAGAAGCGCGGGCAGGTCGGGGAGCCGCCGCTCCACCGTGACCAGCGCGCTGCGCCGACGCTCCACCAGGTTCGGCAACGCGAGGCCCAGCCGCTCCGCCCGGTCATCCAGCCGCTGGCGGGCGCCGCCGAGGAGAGCCGGCAGATCGGGAAGCCCGCGTTCGGCGCGGGACAGCCGCAGCCGCCGGTCCTGCACCGCCCGGTTCAGGCCGCCCACCAGCCGCGCCGCCTTCTGTTCGAGATCAGCGACCAGGTCGGCCCGCGCCGGCACCGCCATTTCGGCGGCGGCGGTCGGCGTCGGCGCACGGCGATCGGCGGCGAAGTCGATCAGGGTCGTGTCGGTCTCATGCCCCACGGCGGAGATCAGCGGGATCGGGCAGGACGCGGCGGCGCGGACCACGATCTCCTCGTTGAACGCCATCAGGTCTTCCAGGCTGCCGCCGCCGCGCGCCACGATCAGCACGTCCGGCCGCGGGTGCGCATGGCAGAACCCGTTGATGGCGGCGGCGATCTTCTCGGCCGCCCCCTCCCCCTGCACCGGCACCGGCCACAACAACAACGTACGCGGGAAGCGTCGCGCGATGGTGGTGCGGATGTCCTGGATCACCGCACCGCGCTCGCTGCTGACAACGCCGATCACCTTCGGCAGCAGCGGCAACGGACGCTTGCGGGCGGCGTCGAACAATCCCTCGGCCGCGAGGCGCTGGCGCAGCATCTCGATCCGCGCGAGCAGCGCGCCGGCGCCCGCATACTCCATCCGCTCGATGATGAGCTGGTAGGAGGAGCGCTCGCCGTACGCGGAGATGCGGCCGGTCGCGATCACCTCCACCCCGTTCTCGGGCGCCATGCCGAGGCGGGAGACGGCGGATTTCCAGACGACGCCGGCGATCTTCGATCCCTCGTCCTTCAGCGAGAGATAGATGTGGCCGGACGGGTAGCGCTTGAGTTCGGTGATCTCGCCACGCACGCGGATGCGGCCGAACGTGCCCTCCAGCGTACGCTTCACCGCGCCCGAAATTTCGGAGACGGTGTATTCCGGGACATTCGAGGCGAGCGGCGGGCGCGGATCGTCCATCGCCGCAGCCTATGCTACAGCCGCCCGCGCGGGAACCACAGGAGGGTGCGATGCGGGTACTGGTCGTCGGATCGGGGGGACGCGAGCACGCGCTGTGCTGGGCGATCTCCGCAAGCCCGCTGCTGACCAAGCTATGGTGTGCGCCCGGCAATCCCGGCATCGCGCAGGTGGCGGAGTGCGTGCCGATCGGGGTGCTCGACATCGCCTCTCTGGTCGCCTTCGCGCAGGACAACCAAGTCGACCTGGTCGTGCCGGGACCGGAGGCGCCGCTGGTCGCCGGGATCACCGATGCGATGGAGGAAGCGGGGATCGCCTGCTGCGGTCCCACGGCCGCCGCCGCCCAGCTCGAAGGGAGCAAGACATTCACGAAGGAGGTGGCGGACGCAGCAGGCATCCCGACCGCGCTGTGGGAGCGGTTCGAGGACGCCGAAGACGCACGTGCGTTCGTCCGCCGCCGGGGCGCGCCGATCGTGGTGAAGGCCGACGGACTCGCCGCCGGCAAGGGCGTCGTGGTCGCGATGACCGAGGCGGAGGCGCTGGCGGCGATCGATTCCATGATGGAGGCGCGCGTGTTCGGCGAGTCCGGCGCGGCCGTGGTGATCGAGGAGTTCCTGACCGGCGACGAGATCTCCCTGTTTGCCCTGTGCGACGGCGAGACCGCCCTGCCACTCGGCTCCGCGCAGGACCACAAGCGGGTGGGCGACGGCGACACGGGTGCGAACACCGGCGGTATGGGCGCCTATGCCCCGGCGCCCATGTTCTCCCCGGAGCTGGCCGAGGCCTGCATGGCGCGCGTGATCCAGCCCGCGCTGCACGAGATGGCGCGGCGCGGCACCCCGTTCCGCGGCATCCTCTTCGCCGGGCTGATGCTGACCGCGGACGGGCCGAAGCTGATCGAGTTCAACGTCCGCTTCGGCGATCCCGAGTGCCAGGTGCTGCTGCTGCGGCTGAAATCGGACCTGCTCGCCGCGCTGCAGGCGGCGTGCGACGGGGAGCTACGCAATTTCGACCTGCGCTGGGACGACGCGGCCGCGCTGGGTGTGGTGATGGCAGCGCGCGGCTACCCCGAGGCGCCCGAGCGCGGCAGCGTAATCCGCGGGCTGGAGACGGCTGCGGCGATGCCGGGCGTGCAGGTGTTCCATGCCGGGACGGAGGCGGACGCGGAGGGCAACGTCCGCGCGGCCGGTGGCCGGGTGCTGACGGTCTGCGCGACGGGGAAGACGCTGCGGCAGGCCTATGACTCCGCCTATGGCGCGGTGCGCGCCATCGACTGGCCCGAAGGTTTCTGCCGCCACGACATCGGAGGCCGCGCGCTCGGCCAGGCGTAGGGCGAGAGGGCCGGCGCTGCCTGTGTCATAACTGCGCTCGGGGCACGGCAGCGCCTCTCGTGCCATGGCCGCGCTCGGATCACGGCCGCCGTGCCTCGTGTCATGGCCGCGCTTATCGCGGCCGCCGCGCCTTGTGTCATGGCCGTGCTTGTCGCGGCCATCCACGGCGTCCCGTGCTGCGTGAAGTCGTGGATGGTCGGCCGTCGCCGACCATGACACGGGGCCGGGCGCGGCCGTCGCCGACCATGACACGGGGCCGGGCGCGGCCTTCGCCGACCATGACACGGGGCCGGGCACGGCCTCCGCCGACCATGACACGGGGGCACCGCCTTCGACCATGACCGCGGACGGGCGGCGGTGGGTCCTATGCTGTCTGGCGGGTCCGGCGGGAGAGCATGCTCTCGATCACCAGGGCCGCGACGCCGCAGACGATCGCCGCGTCGGCCACGTTGAACACGTACCACGACACGTCGCCCCAGGGCGTGGCGACATGCGCGTGGATGAAGTCGACCACCGCGCCGAAACGCAGGCGGTCGATCACGTTCCCCACCGCGCCGCCGGCGATCGCTCCCAGCGCCACCGCCACCACGGACGACTCCGCCCGTCGCAGCCATACGCCCAGCGCCACGACCACGCACAACGCCACGGCGGTCAGCAGCACCGCGCCCCAGGCGCCGAACCCGTTCAGCAGCCCGAACGTCACGCCGCGGTTCCACACCATGGTCAGGTTCAACACCGGCAGCAGCACGACCTGCCCGAGGGAGGGCAGGTCGAGCACATACAGGATCCACCACTTGGAGGCCTGGTCCGCAACCAGCACCACCAGCGCGGCGAGGATCCCGAGTCCGGTCAGCGCGTTGCGGCTCATGCGGCGCGGCAGACCAGGCCCGACTCAACCGCGTCGGCGCAGCGCAGGCACAGCGTGGGATGCGCGGCGACCGAGCCGACCTCGGTCAGCACCTTCCAGCAGCGGGCGCATTTCTCGCCGGCGGCCGGGGCGATCTCCGCCGGCTCGTCGCCCTCCCCGGCGACCGGATGCACCGAGGAGACGATCGCCACCTCGGCCCATTCGGCGGCGTTCAGCAACTCCGCCTCGTCTTGTGCCAGCTTGAGCGTCACCGCGGCCTGCAGCGAGGCGCCGATGCGCTTGGCGTTGCGCGCCTCCTCGAGCGGCACGGTGATCCGGCGGCGCACCGCGCGGATCGTCTCCCACCTCGCGGCCAGCTTCTCGTCGCGCCACTCGGCCGGCAGGTCCGGGAAGAGCTGCAGATGCACGCTCGACTCGTCCCCGAACCGCGCGGTCCAGGCCTCCTCGGCCGTGAAGCACAGCACCGGAGCGAGCCAGGTCGTCAGGCAACGATGCAGGTGGTCGAGGACCGTGCGCGCCGCGCGGCGACGGGCGCTGTCGGGCCGGTCGCAGTAGATCGAGTCCTTGCGGATGTCGAAATAGAATGCGCTCAAGTCGACCGCGCAGAAATTGTGCAGCTCCGGATAGACGTTGGTCCAGTCGTAGCTGATGACCGCCGCGCGGATCTTCGCATCAAGATCCGTCAGCCGGTGCAGGATCCAGCGCTCGAGTTCCGGCATCTCCGAAACCGGCACCCTCTCGGCCTCGGTGAAGCCGTCCAGGCTGCCCAACACCCAGCGCAGCGTATTGCGCAGGCGGCGATAGAGGTCCGCCTGCTGCTTCAGGATCTCCTGGCCGATGCGCAAATCCTCGCTGGTGTCGGAGGACATGACCCACAGCCGCAGGATGTCGGCGCCGTATTTCTCGGCCACCTCGTCCGGGGCGACCACGTTGCCCAGGGACTTGGACATCTTGCGTCCCTGCTCGTCCATGACGAAGCCATGGGTCAGGATCGCCTTGAACGGCGCGCGGCCGCGCGTGCCCACCGCTTCGAGCAGGGAGGAGTGGAACCAGCCGCGATGCTGGTCGGAGCCTTCCAGATAGAGGTCGGCCGGCCAGGGCAGGTTCCGGTTCTCGAGGACGAAGGCATGGGTCGAGCCGGACTCGAACCACACGTCCACGATGTCCATCACCTGCTCGTACTCGTCCGGATTACGATCGGGGCCGAGGAAGCGGGCGGGCGGGGAGGAGTACCAGGCATCCGCGCCCTCGTCCCGGAACGCGGCGACGATGCGCTCCACCACCGCGGGATCGCGCAGCGGCTCGCCGGTGCGCTTCTCGACGAAGACGGTGATCGGCACGCCCCAGGCGCGCTGGCGGCTGATGCACCAGTCGGGGCGGGCGGCGACCATGGAGCCGATGCGGTTGCGCCCCTGGTCGGGCACGAACTGCGTCGCGTCGATCGCGGCCAGCGCCTTCTCCCGGATCCGCTCCGGCCCGTCCATGCGGATGAACCATTGCGGGGTGGCGCGGAAAATCAGCGGAGCCTTGGAGCGCCAGGAATGCGGGTAGGAGTGACGGATCGTCCCGCGGGCCAGCAGCGCGCCCGCCTCGGTCAATGCCGCGCAGACCGGATCCGCCGCCTTGTAGACATGCGCGCCGGCGAACAGCGGCACCCATTCATTGAACGTGCCGTCGTCGCCCACCGTCTCCGGGATCGGCAGGTCGTTGGCACGGCCGAGGTTGAAGTCGTCATCGCCATGGCCGGGCGCGATGTGGACGAAGCCGGTGCCGGCGTCCGTCGTGACGAAGTCGGCGAGCAGCAGCGGCGTATCCTGGTCGTAGCCGCGCCCGCGCAGCGGATGCGCCAGCACCGAACCGGCCAGCGCCTCCCCCTTGTAGACGTGCAGCAGGTGATGCGCGGCGATGCCGGTGTCCTGGCAGACCTGCGGCAGCAGCGGCAGCGCGACCAGCAGCTTCTCGCCGACGCGGGCGAGCGAGCCCTCCGCCACGCCATCCACATGCACCAGCGCGTAGTCGAACTCCGGCCCCGCGGCGACGGCGCGGTTGCCGGGCATGGTCCAGGGAGTCGTCGTCCAGATCACCACCGATGCGCCGACCAGTTCCTCGGTCGGGGCCGACAGCACCGGAAACCGCACCCAGATCGTGGTGGAGGTATGGTCGTGGTACTCGATCTCCGCCTCGGCCAGCGCGGTCTTCTCGACCGGCGACCACATCACCGGCCGCAGCCCGCGATACAGCGCGCCGTTCAGCAGGAACTTGCAGATCTCGTTGGCGATCGCCGCCTCGGACGGCAGGTCCATCGTGGCGTAGCGATCGGCCCAGGCGCCCTCGACGCCCAGGCGGCGGAACTCGCGCGCCTGCACGCCCATCCAGTGGCTCGCGTAGGCGCGGCACTCGGCGCGGAAGTCGAGGATCGGAACGCTGTCCTTGTCCTTCTTCTTCGCGCGGTACTCCTCCTCGATCTTCCACTCGATCGGCAGGCCATGGCAGTCCCAGCCGGGGATGTAGTTCGCGTCAAACCCGGCCATCTGGCGCGTGCGGTTGATCACGTCCTTCAGGATCTTGTTCAGGGCGGTGCCGATGTGCAGGTGCCCGTTCGCGTAGGGCGGGCCGTCATGCAGGATGAACAGCGGCCGGCCGGAAGCGGCCTCCCGCAGCTTGCCCCACAGGTCCATGGCGTCCCAGCGGGCGAGCAGTCCCGGCTCCTTCTTCGGCAGGTCGCCGCGCATCGGGAAGCTGGTCTGGGGCAGGAAGACGGTATCGCGGTAGTCGCGCGCGGCGGCGGGTGCGTCGTTCATGGCATGTCCGAGCGGCCGGGGCCGCGGTGGGAGTGGGTCAGGCAGGGAGTCCCGGCGCTCGAGGAGCTGCCGGGCCGATAATTCGTTCCTGCCTATACACCGGGGCCATGGTCGGAAACCATGTGGAGCGCGGAAAGGTGACGGTCAACCCTCCGCCGGGCTGGTGGTCGAAACGACACCAAAATCACGTCAAAAACATGCCTGCAAATGAGACATTGCGTCAAAAGTGCCGTCAAACGCGCTTGCGGTGCAGCAGAGGGGATGGTTTGCTCCTCATGAGCCTGCAATGTTGCCCTTCGCACAACCAACCCCGATGTTCGCGTTCACGCTGCTCGGCGGGTTCGAGCTGCGTCTGGAAGGGCGCGACCTGAGGGCACTGCCGCGAAAGGCGCGCGCATTGCTCGCGTATCTCTCCATGCAGGAAGGCAAGCCGGTGCCGCGCGAGGCGGTGGCGGACCTCCTGTGGACCGATCGCGGCGCGGAACAGGCGCGGCACAGCCTGCGACAGACGCTGCTCGTGCTGCGCCGCGAGCTGGGGCCGGACGCACATGACGTGATCCGGCTGGATGAACGCATGCTCTCGCTCGCGCCCGAGACGGTGCAGGTGGACGCGCTGCAGTTCCGCCGCCTGAGCGCGACGACCGACCGCGTGTCGTTGGAAGCGGCCGCGGCCCTGTATCGCGGACCCCCGATGGAGGGATTGCCGGCCATCTCCCGCGATTTCGATGCCTGGCTGGAGACCACCCGGGAAGCGTTCGCCCAACATGCGGCCGCGACGTTCGGGCGGCTTGCCGACGCGTGCGCGAAGGCCGAGGACTGGGACGCGGCGATCCATAACCTGGAACGCATGCTGGCGCTCGACCCGCTGCGGGAGGACGTGCACCGCCGCCTGATCGAGATGTGCGGTCGCGCCGGCCGGCGGAGCGAGGCGCTGCGTCAGTACAAGGCGTGCGTCGACCTGCTGCGGCGGGAGCTGAACGTCGCACCCGCGCCGGAGACGGAGGCGCTGGTCCGGCGGATCCGGGAGGAAGAGCGCAACGGCAGCGTCGCCGATCCGCCCACCTCGCGCAGCGTCTTCGCTGCCCCCAACGATGGTCCGCCCTGGATCGCGGTGCTGCCCTTCCGCGCCACGGGACGCGATCCTGTTCCCGACTATTTCGCGACCGGCCTCGTGGAGGACATGGTCTGCGCGCTGGCGACGCTGCGCGAGCCGATCGTGATTTCCAGCCACTCCACACTCATGTTCCGCAACGCCCTGGTCGATCTCCGCCAGGTCGGACGTGAGCTCGGCGTCCGCTACGCCGTATCCGGTTCGGTGCGCCGCCTGGGCGACCGGCTGCGGCTCAGTGCGGAACTCGCCGATACGACGAGCAGCGCCGTGCTCTGGGCCAACTCCTACGACTTCCAGATCGACCACCTATTCGACACGCAGGACAGCATCGTCAGCCGGATCGTCGGAACGCTGGTCCCCCGCGTGCAGGAAGCGGAACTGCATCGCATCCGGGCGAAACGGCCCGAGACGATGACGGCCTACGACCTCGTGCTGCAGGCGCGCGAACGGATCTACCAGCTCGATCGGGCGGCTTTCGACCAGGCGCAGCCTCTGCTGCAGCGGGCCGTCGGTCTCGATCCGCATTACGCGGCGGCCCAGGCGCTGTTCGCGGAATGGTACACCCTGCGCCTGGGACAAGGGTGGTCGGAAACGCCGGCGCAGGACGTCCGCCGCGCCGAGCGGCTGGCGAAATCGGCAATGGCGGACGACCCGTTCGATGCGCGCGCGCTCTCGCTGAACGGGCACAGCCGCGCCTACCTCCATCGCGACTACGACGGCGCACTCACGCTGTTCGGGCGTGCCCTGGATGCCGCGCCGAACGATGCCGCGAGTTGGATGTGGAGCAGCGTGACGCACTCCTATCTCGGGCGCGGCACCGAGGCGATCACACGGGCGCAGAAGGCGCTGCGGCTGTCCCCCCGCGATCCGTTCAGCTTCCGGCTCTACAGCACCTTGTGCATCGCGCATTACACGAACGCGGAATACGAGGCCGCGGCGGACTGGGGCATCAAGGCCGCCGAGTCCTGCCCGGCCTACACCTCCAACCTTCGCTACACGATCGCCGCACTCGGCGAAGTGGGCCGGACCGGGGAGGCGCGGGAGCTGGCGCAGCAGATGTTGCGCGTGCAACCAAGTTTCTCCACCGGCTCGCTTCTCCAGACCCACCCGTATCGTGACCGCGACCGCCGCGCGCGTATCGCCGAACGCCTGATCGAGGCCGGATTGCCGGCCTGACCACCAGTCCGCCAGAGACAAGGGGAACGCACATGCCCAATCGTTTCGATATCAGCTTCGACATGGGCGATATGGGTGACATGGGTGATATGGGCGACATGGGAGATATGGGGGACATGGGCGACATGGGGGCCGCCGGCACCCAGGCGACCCGCGTCGGCCTCCCCACCACCGATCCCCTCGCCAGGCATCCGCTCGAGGCCATGCCGGTCGGCCACTTCACCCTGCCGTTCCCGATCGACCGCAAGCGCAGCTTCCCCCTGTTGGCGTGGGCCCCAAAGCACCTTGCGCAGGCGATCCTGGCCGAGTTCGCGGCGACACCCTGGCTGACCAACGAGGCACTCGATCCCGGACCGTGGGACGACGACCCGAAGGCGGTCGCCCAGGAAATCCGCACGCTCGTGCGCCTCGCCGGCGATTTCCGCCCCATGCGGCAGGCGGAAATCCTCGCGCAGGCGCAGGATGCCGCTCCGTTCTGGGGAAACATGCTGCTGGCGGGGCCTGCGATGAGGCCAGCCACCTGGACCCTGATCCTGGCGGGACAGGTGATCGGGACCATGGTCGCCATGCACTTCAAGTACAAGTACAAGCGTCCACGCCCGGCGCAGCTCTATCCGGCACTGATGCCGCCGATGGTGACGCCGTCCCACCCGGCCTACCCCAATGCGCATGCCCTCCAATCGAACATCATGTCGGGCCTGGTCGCCCTGGCATGCCCCGACCTGAAGGAGCCGCTGCAGGCGCTGGCGACGCGCGTGGGACAGAATCGGGAGATCGCGGGGATGCACTACCCGAGCGACCGGACGGCGAGCGAGAAGATGGCGAAAGCCGTGCTCGCATGGTGCGAGACGAAGCTCGGGTGGGGCAGCCTCCTGTTCCAGACAATCGGACATGCGCGGGACGAGCTCTGCGCACCGCCGGGCGACTGCTGACACCGCCTTCCGCAATCCGATTGTCGTGGTGATGCACATGCAGAACTTCCTGCGTCTCTGCCGAACGTTCCGGACGGTGATGGCGCCGCGGAACCCGGATTGGCAGACGCTCGCATCATGGCCGCTGAAGGCCGAGGCGATCGAGCGGCGGCTCGAACCCGCGCGAGACGCGCCACCACCCGCCTACCGGACGGCCTTCGTCACGCCGCTGCGGCACGACGTGCGCGGGATGGTGCGTGCGATCGACAGGACCTACGACCAGGACGTCGCGGACGGGCGGGCCAAGGGAACGGCGCGCTTCCACGGCCGTCTCCGGACCGAGACCCTGATGGGCGCGGTCGTGGACTGGACGGAGCCGAAGCGGCTGCAAGGCTTGACCCGCTTCGCCGCCGTGGTCTCGGACATCTACCGCGCCGGGGGATTGACGGGCGCCGGGGACGGCGAGGGCGCGCTCCCGCCCATGGTGACGTTCGCCTCTCCCCCCGGCAGCGGGGCGAGCACGATGAACCGGCAGCTGGTGCAGGAAACCTGCGGTGCGGCGATCGGAGTCGTCAGCCTCCCGCCCAACCTGCACGACCGGCCGTTGACCTGGGGTGCGCTCGCGCACGAGGTGGCCGGACACGACGTGATCCACACCGTGGAGGGGCTGCTGCCGGACCTTCAGGCCGCGCTGCCTGCCATGGGCGTTCCGGCCGACTGGCGGCCGGTTTGGCACGACTGGCTCGAAGAGGCTGCCGCCGACGTGCTGGCCGTGCTGAATGTCGGCCCGACCTCGGCGGTCAGCCTGGCGGCCTACCTGGCCGCGGCGCGCAGCGACGATCCCGTTCCGCCCGGCCCGCTCGGGACGCTGGGGTTCATCCTGTACTCGCGTCTCGGCCGCCCCGCCGACGAGCATCCGATCGACCTGCTGCGCGTCCATCTCGCGATCGGCGTCGTGGAAACGCTGGACGCCGCCGTGCGGGATGCCTGGCTTCCATTGCTGCGGCAGATCGCCGAACGGGCCGCGCGCAAGCCGTCCTTTGCGGCCGATCCGCCGCACCACGAGTTGCGCGACATCCCGGTGGTCAGCAACGGGGCGCGCTCACGGCCGAACATCCCGCTGCAGGAGGCGACGGAGGTCGCCCGAAAGGTCGGTGCGGGGCTCGTGCGCACGAAGGTGGCGGCGCTGGACGGCGCGAGCCTGGCCGACAAGATCTGCTGGGATGCGGACGACGAGGCTTGCGCGCGGCGGATCCGCGACGCGGCGCTGCGGGGCGATCCGATCCGCGGCATGGGCGATTGCGGGCACCTGCTGGCGGGGGCGACCATGGCGCTGCTGGAGGGCGGCGACGAAGGCCGGCTCACGCAGGCGCTGAACGAAGCCCTGAGCGCCGCTTATGCAGCCGACCCGGTCTATGAAGGCTACATGCCGGCCTGAGACCGACGGGCCTCTTCGGTGAGCGCGTCAGGGCCCGGCCCGAGAGCGGGGGCGGCGAGGCCTGCGACGGATGCGCGACGCGGCATCCGTTCGGCCCGGCGCGATCCCGGCCGACGGCACCCCTACCCCAGGACCTGCAACATCCGCCGCGCCTCGGCGGCATCCCGCGCGATCTGCGCCTTCAAAGCATCCAGGCCGGAGAACTTCATCTCCGGTCGCAGATAGGCGTGCAGCGCGACCGTCAGCTCCTGCCCGTACAGATCGCCGTCGAAGTCGAACAGATTGACCTCCAGCCGGCTCTCGGGTCCTGCGTTCACCGTGGGCCGCCGTCCGATGTTCGCCGCACCCCGGTACTGCGCGCCCGAGGGCAGCCGCACGGTCACCGCATAGACCCCCCGTGCCGGCTCGAGATGCCGGCCCAGCGCGATGTTCGCCGTCGGAAAGCCGATGGTGCGGCCGCGCGCATCCCCGTGCGTCACCTCGCCGCGGATCGCCCAGGGGCGGCCCAGTTCGGCCGTCGCCCGCTCGGGATAGCCGTCCTGCAGCGCGCGGCGGATGCGGGTGGAGGAGAGTGGCCCGCCGGCATCCATCACCGGCGGCACCAGCGTGACGCCCATGCCAAGCGCTTCGGCCCGCGCGGCCAGGAACGCGGTGTCGCCGCCCCGTCGATGCCCGAAGGCGAAATCCTGGCCCGAGGCCAGATGCCGCGCGCCCAGGCCGTCATGCAGCACGCGGGCGACGAAATCCTCGGCCGGCATCAGGCTGAAATCGGGATGGAACGGCAGTTCGTACAACAGGTCGACACCCAGCCCCGCCAGCGCATCGGCCCGTTCGGCGGACAGCGTCAGGCGGAACGGCGGGTCGTCGGGGCGGAACACCTCCCGCGGGTGCGGCTCGAACGTCAGGACCGCCAGAGGCGCATCCGGCCGCGCGACATGCGCGGCGCGGAGGACGGCGGCGTGCCCCAGATGCACGCCATCGAAATTCCCCAGCGCGACCGCCGCGCCTCGTGCATCGCGCGGCAGGTCGCGCCAGTCTCGGAAAATTCGCATCAGCCGCGCGATGGGACCTGAACGTAGGCTTCACCCTCGATCACGACCGTCTCCTTGACCATGCACACGGTCCGCAACGTCGCCCGCTTCTTTTCCGGGGTCAACGCGGTGATCTCCACCGTCGCGGTCACCGTGTCGCCGATGCGCACCGGCGCGGCAAAACGCAGGCTCTGCTTCAGGTAGAGCGTGCCCGGCCCC
This sequence comes from Rhodospirillales bacterium 69-11, assembly GCA_001898425.1. Taxonomy (GTDB): domain Bacteria; phylum Pseudomonadota; class Alphaproteobacteria; order Acetobacterales; family Acetobacteraceae; genus Rhodopila. The sequence goes on along the minus strand of MKTV01000070.1, from coordinate 94,953 downwards.
GGCAACCGGGTGCCGAGCAGCGCGGAGATGAGGCCGGCGGAGAGCATCCCGTGGGCGATCCGCTCCCCGAAGATGCTCTGGGCGGCGGCCTCCGCGTTGATGTGCACCGGGTTGGTGTCCAGGCTCACGGCCGAATACATCAGGATGTCGGCATCGGTGATGGTCTTGGCCAGGGACGCGCTCTGGCCGATCGTCAGGTCTTCGAAGAACAATCCGCTGTGCATCATGAAAGGCTCCGTCGGAGGCGTCACTCTCGCCTCCACCATGCTGCGGACCGGATAATGCCGGGATTCACGTTTGCCGGACATCCCTTCCTGGCGCCGCTCGACGGACCCCGCGTGACCGCCTTCGCCCCAGGCATTCCCGCACGCGCACCGGAGTCCGCCAGCCCCGCTCGACCTTTCATTTGCCAAATTTCACTTGCGCTGGCGCCCCGGAAGCACCACCCGTAAGAGCAACGAGAAGTGAGTTGCCCGTCATGGCCGATACCGTTTCCGCCGCCAGTGCCTGGGTCGTCTCGGACACACGTCTGAGCTTCCTGGCACCCCAGGACCTTCCCGCCGTGCCGGACGACGGGGCCGCGCGGGTCGCCGGCGCCATCGCCAACGCCGATCCCCTCCCGGGCCTGATCGTCAACTTCACGACCCTGGCGCCGGATGCGAATGGCTGGCTGGCCGACCCGAACGGGGCACCCGCCTCGATCTCCGGCTATGCCGCCGTCTTCCCCGATTCATCCACCCCCGTGATCGTCGGCGCGCTCGGGTCGAACTGACCCGGCGCGCCGCCGCCGCTCAGATGGCCATGTAGCCGCCATCGACGTTGTAGCAGGCCCCTGTCACGTAGCTGCTCCGGTCGCAGCTCAGGAACAGCACCATCTCGGCAATCTCCTCGGGCCGGCCCATCCGGCCGACCGGGACCCGGCCGATCAGTTCGGCACCGCGGCGCTTCATCGTGTCCTCGGTCATCTTCGTCTCGATGTATCCGGGACAGACCGCGTTCACCCGGATCCCGTCCTTCGCGTATTCCAGCGCCGCCGTCTTGGTGAACCCGAGCACTCCGTGCTTCGCGGCGACGTAGGCGGACGAGGTGGGCAGGCCGATCAGCCCGGCGATCGAGCCGGTGTTCACGATCACCCCACCGCCCTGGGCCAGCATCTGGACGATCTCGTGCTTCATGCACAGCCAAACGCCCTTGAGGTTGACCCCCAGCATGCGGTCGACCGCGGCGTCCGACCATTCGTGCGTCCGCTTGCCGGCGGCATCCACCTGGTATCCCGCGATGCCGGCGTTGTTGAACGCGACGTCCAGCCGCCCATAGGTGGACACCACCGCCTTCACCATGGACTCCACCGCCGCTGCGTCGGTCACGTCCCCGGCCAGGGACATGGCCTGGCCGCCCGCCTCGTTCACCAGGGCGACGGTCTGTGCCGCGGCGTCCTCCACCGCATCGGCAACCGCGACCCGGGCGCCTTCCCGCGCGAAGGCGAGCGCGGTCGCGCGGCCGATGCCGCCGCCTCCGCCGGTGATCAGCGCCGATTTGCCTGCGAGCAAGCCGCTCATTGGTTTCCTCCCATTCTCGAATGAAATGCACGCTACCCGGTGGTAGTCTTTCAATCCAGAGCCGGTAGCGGTAGCATGCCCCCGGGAACAGAGCTGGCGGAGCGATGCGAGAGGAAATCCTGGCCTACAAGCGTGAGCGGATCCTGGAGGAGGCGGTGAAGCTGTTCTACGAACGCGGCTTCACCGGCACCACCCTGGACGACATCGCCGCCGAGCTGGGCGTCACCAAGCCATTCATCTACACGCATTTTCGCAGCAAGGTCGAGTTGCTGGCCGCGCTGTGCCGGCCGACGATCGAGCTGTCGCTGGCGGCCGTACAGGGCGCGGCCGAAGGGCCCGGCTCTCCCACGGAACGGCTGCATCAGGCGATCCTGGATTTCACGAACGTCATCCTGTCGCGCCAAGCCAACATCGCCATCTATTTCCGGGAAGAAAAAAATCTCACGAAGGAGGCGTTGGACGACATCAACGCTCTCCGCAAACAGTTCGACCGGGTGCTGTCCCTGCTGCTGCAGGAAGGCGTGGCGACGGGCGAGTTCCAGGTCGCGGACGTCGACCTCACCTCGCTCGCGATCGGCGGCATGATCAGCTGGGCCTACACCTGGCATCGCCCCGGCGGCCGGCTCGGCCTTGTCGAGTTGTCGGAGCGCATGGCCGGCCTGACGCTGCAGATGGTCGGCGCACACCGGATCCCGGACGCCAAGGCGGCCTGAGGTCGCGGGCGGCGGCGACAGGCCGGGGTCAACCCCACGGCCTGCGCCGCGTTTGCGACTCTGGAACGCGGGCGGAGACCTGGACCCGACGCCCGCCCCCGAGGCACAAGGGTCGAGCAACAGAATGGGCGCAGAGGCATGAACCAATCCGATATCGAGCGCGTGCAGACCTATCTGCGGCGTCTGCTGGGCTCCGAGCGGATCAGCTTGCTGCGCCCGGCGAAGCCGGGACTGTCGGTCGAGGTCGCCGTCGACGACGAGGTCATCGGCACGGCGCACAAGGATACGGACGAGGGAGAGACGTCCTACTCCCTCACGCTGACGATCCTGGAAGAGGACCTGCCCCCGGTGCCCAAGGCCGCGACGGCCGCCGGCGCAGCACGGCGCCGCTGAGCCGTCGCGCGGCGGGAAACGACGCCGGCGCGGGGCGCTGGGCGCCTAGTGCGCCGGCGGACAGATGGGCGCTCCGTGCGCCGACCAGCGGATGGGCGCTTCGTGCGCCTACGGGTGGATGGGCGCTCAGCTCACCGGCGGCGGCGGCCAGAGCGCCTTGCGCAGGCCGGCCGCCATCATGTCGATCGCGACATCGGCGGCGCGGATCATGCGCCCCATGCTCATGAAGCCGTGCGGCTGGTCGGAGAAGTGCAGGTGGGTCACCCGCACGCCTTCCCGCTCCAGTCGCCGCGCGTAGTCCACTCCCTCGTCGCACAGCGGGTCGTAGCCGCAGGTCACCACCAGCGCCGTCGCCGTCCCGGCCAGATCGGCCGCGCGTAGCGGGGACGCGCGCCAGTCGCGCCCCTCCTCCGCGCTGGTCAGGTAGTGGTCGATGAACCACTTCATCGTCGGCGTGGTCAGCGGCACACCGGTCGGGAACCCCGTCGCCGAGACGGAGGTCATCATCATGTCGGTCGCCGGGTAGATCAGGAGCTGGTAGGCGAGCGGCGGCAACGTGCCGTCCCGCGCCATCAGCGCGATGACCGCGGCGATGTTGCCGCCGGCCGAGTCGCCCCCCACCGCGATCCGGGCCGGGTCCACGCGCAACTCCGCCGCCTGCTCGATCGTCCAGCGCGTGGCGGCGGCGGAATCGTCGATGGCGGCGGGAAACTTGTGCTCCGGCGCCATCCGGTAATCCACCGACACCACCCGGCACTTCGCGGCATTGGCGAAGCGGCGGCACACGCCGTCATGCGAGTCGAGCCCGCCCAGCAGCCAGCCGCCGCCATGGTAGTAGACGAGTGCGGGCAGCACCTCGGATGCGTCGGTCCCTTCCGGGCGATAGAGGCGCACGGGGATGTCGCCATGCGGGCCGGGCACCATCACATCGCGCGTCTCGCCCACCGGTTCGGGTGCCGGCTGCAGCACTTTGCGGCTGTTCGCATAGGCGTCCCGCGCCTCGGCGGGCGAGAGTTGCTCGAAAGGCGGCCGGCCGGCGGCCTTCATCATCTCGATGACGGCCCTGGCGTCGGGATCTAGCGGCATGACGGCTCCGTAGGGGAAGGCTGACCGATGTTCGTCGGGAACGGCTAGCCGAG
>MKTV01000070.1:84032-91135 GCA_001898425.1 Rhodospirillales bacterium 69-11 | reverse complement strand
CTTCGGCCACCGCGGCGGGCTGGTCGAGTTCGGCCAGATGGCCGGCCCGCGGGATCACCTGCGTCGCGGTGGGACCGGCGATGCCCTTGGCGAAGATTTCCGCGTAGCTGCGCGGCATGATGCGGTCCTCCTCCCCCCAGAGCAACAGGGTGGGCGCCGTGATCAGCCGCAGCCGCTTCTCGAGCCGGGTGTTGCCGAGGGGCCAGAAGATGCGGGCGGCAGCCTCCGACGCGCGGGTCTGCTCGATCGGCCACTCGACCGAGTTGGCCCCTTCGGGCGCGGTCTTCAGCGCCGTCCAAACCTCCGGATCGGCGCACATCAGCCCCGGCACGTCGGCGGCCCGCTGGGCCCAGGGATCGGTCGGCGGGTCCGTGTCGACGAACAGGCCGAACGGCGCGATCAGCGCGAGCTTGCGCACGCTCTGGGGCCAGAGCGCGGCCATCTCGGCGGCGAGCGAGCCGCCGACGGAGCTGCCCACCAGGTCGGCGGCCTTCAGCTCCGCCTTCTCGAGCAGCTCGTGCACCGCGATCAGCCAATCCAGATGCGTGTCGAGCACCGAATGGCCGCGATCGCCACCCGGGAAGCCGGGCAGGGAGGGGACGATGACGGTCCGCTGCTTCGCGAGCTCGTCCAGAAAGGGCACCCACCGGGGCAGGCCGCCGAGGCCGGCCAGGAAGCCGATCCTGGGGCCGCTGCCCTTGCGCCAGATACGTGTCGGAAAACCGTTGACCTCGACCGTCAACGTCTCGGGTTCGCTCACGTCTCGCTCCCTGTGGTGCTGTGGGGGAAGCGGCCGCGCGGACCGGCGCTTCCCCCCGGGTCTGCCACCCGGATCATCTCGATCGGATCTCGGACCCGATCATTCGGATCGGGCCCTGGGCTCGGATCAGCCCGCCAGGGCCGATCCCGTCGGACCGGCCGGCCGGCTCATTCCGCGGCGAGGCGCGGAGCGAAGGCGGGGATCTCCGCGCGTTCCGCCGCGCCCATCGGCTGCGGCCACCAGCGATCGTCCCACTGCGCATGCACGTCGCGCAGCTTCGGCATCACCTGTTCGGCGAACAGCCGCGTGTTGTACCGGCACAGCTCCTTGTTCATGTTGCCGTACTGCAGCAGCAGCATGAGGTGGCCGACGTTCAGGTTGGTGGCGACTTCGCGGAGCTGCTCCGCCACCTCGTCGGGCGAGCCGACAATGACGTAGCCATTGTCGACGATCGCATCCATCTCGCGGGCGACCGCGGACATCCGCTCCCCGGTGGACTTGCCGCGCACGTTGGCGTCGGCCGCCTTCTTCACCTGGCTCTCGATGCCGGCGCGCTGGCTGCCCTCACTGGTGTAGCCGGGCGGCGTCGCCCAGCGGGCATCGACGTGCAGGCAGCGGCCGTAGAAATACTCCGCGGCCTCCCCGTACAGGTCCATGGCGTGCTGTCGGGATTCGCCCACGCCGACGAACTGCAGGAATCCGGCGTGGTAGGGGTTCCGGTCCTTCCCGAGACGGTCCATCTCGGCCCAGAACCCGTCCATCGTGGCGCGGCCGGCCTTGTAGCCGTAGTAGGACAGGTAGCAGTAGACGTAGTCCATCTCGGCGCACCACCGCCACGTCTCGACCGACCCGCCGCCCGGCACCCAGATCGGCGGATGCGGCCGCTGGATCGGGCGCGGCCAGATGTTGATGTAGCGCTGCTGGTTGAACCGCCCGTTGAAGGCGAACGTGTCCTTCTCGGTCCAGGCGCGCACCACGAGGTCGTGCGCTTCCATGTAGCGCTGCCGCAGCTGGCTGGGATTGGTGCCGTAGGCGTAGCAGGTGTCCATCGGCGTGCCGACCGGGAAGCCGGCGATCAGCCGCCCGCCGGAGATGCAGTCGATCATCGCGAATTCTTCCGCCACGCGGGTCGGCGGATTGTACAGCGCGAGCGAGTTGCCCATGACGCAGATCGCCGTGTCGCTGGTACGGCGCGCGAGGGAGGACGCGATCAGGTTGGGCGACGGCATCAGGCCGTAGCCATTCGAGTGATGCTCGTTCACGCACACGGCGTCGAACCCGACCTGGGCGGCGTATTCCAGCTCGTCCATGAAGTCGTTGTACATCAGGTGCGCGCGCTTCGGATCGAACAGCGAGCTGTGGATGTCCACCCACACGGACGGATTGGCGTCCCGGAAATCCTCCGGCAGCTCCGTGTAGGGCATCAGGTGGAACCACATCAGCTTCATGGCGCATGCTCCTGGGGCGGGTGTGGAATGGGGGCTACTGATGAGTAGGGCGCACGAAGGGCCATGGTGTCAACGGGCGGCCGAGGGACCGTGGCGAAGGTCCTCTGCACTCCGGCCCGGATACGGATCGGGGCCTCCGTGGCGCTCCGTGGTCCTCGTCCTTCTCCGTGGTGAAACGCCTGACCGCCCAGCATCGCGGTGAAACGCCGCGCCGCGCGGCATGGCGATGAACGCCGGACCATCCAGCCTCGCGGTGCCCGCCGCGTCACCCGGCATCGCGGTGAGCGCCGGCCGCCACCATCACGCCAGAGCAGCCTCAAGCGCCGTCGCGGTCTTTCTCCGGCGGCCTCCCGGGCACCAGCGGCACGAAGGCGACGGACAGCACGTCCCGCTCCTGAACCGCACCGTCGCTTCCCCGTGTGATCAGCCGCAACACCTGATCGCCGGAGGCGGCGCCCACGGGGATGACCAGCCGTCCGCCCGGCGCCAGTTGCTCGACAAGGGCGGGCGGCACGACCGGAGCCGCCGCCGTGACGATGATGGCGTCGAACGGCGCCCGCTCCGGCCACCCCTTTCCGCCATCGCCCACCCGCAATGCGACCGATCCGCAGCCCTGGTCCGCCAGTACGGTCGCCGCGCGCTGCGCCAGCGCCGGGACGACCTCGATCGAGCACACGTCCGCGGCGAGCTGCGCCAGCACCGCGGTCTGGTAGCCGGAGCCGGTCCCCACCTCGAGCACACGGTCGCCCGGCTGCAGGTCCAGCAGGTCGGTCATCAGCGCCACGATGAAGGGCTGCGAGATCGTCTGTCCGCACCCGATCGCCAGCGGACGGTCGTCATAGGCGAGCGAACGCGCCTCGGGCGGCACGAACGCGTCGCGGGACACCGCGCGCATCGCCGCCATCACCTGCGGAGAGAAGCGGGCGCGCTCGGTCAGGTGCGCGGTCGCACGCGCCTCCGCGGCGATCTGATCAAGGAGTTTCTCGTGCGGGTCGATCGAGCGCATGGGGCGCCTCCCTTCCCTGCGGGGACGACACGGGGGTAGCGTACCGGACAAGTCGCGAAGCCCGAAGCACGCATCGAGGAAATGGTCCGATGAACGACGCAGCACCAGGGGAGCCGATGGCCGGCCGCGCAGAGGCCACGGTCGATCCGATTGCACGGGCGCGAGCGCTCGTCCCGCTGCTGCAATCCGCCGCCGCCGAGATCGACGCGACGTGCGAACTTCCGCCGGCCGTCCTGGACGCCATGCATGCCGCCGGCATGTTCCGCCTGCTGATCCCGCGCGCGTATGGCGGGGAGGAACTCGACCCGCTGACCTATGTACAAGGTGTCGAGCAGATCGCGACGGGCGATGCCTCCGCCGCGTGGTGCATGAACCAGGGCTCCGGCTGCTCCATGTCCGCGGCCTATGTGGCGCCGGAGGTGGCGCGGGACGTGTGGGGCGGACCGCGCGACGTGCTCGCCTGGGGGCAGGGACCGGGCGCGCGGGCGGTGCGCGTTCCAGGCGGGTGGCGCGTGACCGGCACCTGGAGCTTCGCCTCCGGCTCCCGCCACGCGACCTGGCTGGGTGCCCACTGCCCCTGCTTCGCGGCGGACGGAACCCAGGAGCGCACGCCCGAAGGCCGGCCATGGGAGCGGACCATGCTGATCCCGCGCAGCCAGGCGAAGATCGAGGACGTCTGGCACGTGATGGGCCTGCGCGGCACCGGCAGCGACAACTACACGTTCGAGGACGTGTTCGTGGATGACGGGCACACGCTGACGCGCGACAGCGCGGCGGAGCGGCGGGAGCCGGGACTGCTGTACCGGTTCGCCGCGATGCAGCTCTACGCCGCGGGGTTCGCCTCCGTCGGGCTGGGCGTCGCACGCGCCACGCTGGACGCGTTCATCGCACTGGCGCGGGTGAAGACGCCGGCCCTCAACACCCAGTCGCTGCGCGACAACGCCGCCGTGCAGGGCATCATCGGCCACGCGGATGCGCGCTGGAAGGCGGCCCGCGCCGGCCTGCACGCGGCGCTGCGGGACGTGCAAGCCCATGTCGCGGAGACGGGTGCGCTGAGCACGGCCGACCGCATGGCGATCCGCCAGGCGTCCACCTTCGCGATCCATGAGGCGCGCCAGGTCGTGCACGACATCTACCACGAGGCCGGCGCCACCGCGATCTTCGCCTCCCAGCCGTTCGAGCGCCGGCTGCGCGACATGAACGCGGTCTCACAGCAGACGCAGGGCCGCCGGTCCCACCTGGAGACCGTCGGGCACTGGATGCTGGGCGGGGAGCCGAACCTGCGCTGGGTGTAGGGGTGCGCTCGTCGTCAGCCGGCGGCGCGATGCGGCACCAGTGCGTCCGGCCGGGCGCGCGTCAACCCTCGGGCGGCGTCGACGCGGCGAAGTGCCGGCGCATCAGCTTGTGGGGTTCCCCGTAGCGCTGGAAGATCTCGACCGTTTCCCAACCCAACCGCGTATAGAGACCTTCGGCCGTCCCGGTGTAGAGCCACAGCGTCCGCGTCCCGATCTCGGCGGCGGCCTGCTCGACCCGCCGCACCAGCCGGCTCGCAAGACCCCGGCCGCGCGCCTCCGGGGGCACGAACACGTTCGCAAGCCATGGCGTGAGATCCGGCCGCTCCGGCAGATCGTGCCGCACCAGGCTCGCGACCCCGACCGGCCTGGCGTCCTGGACGGCGACGAAGCATTGCGGAATGCCGCGCGGCACGTTCGCAGTGGCCAGCCAGTCCGCCGTCTCCGCCTCGGTGTGACCGTCGTGGCGCCAGAACGCCTCCCACAGCCAGTGCGCGAGTTCGGGAATCAGCGCCGGCACGTCGGCCACCCGCACGATCCGGGTCGGCGCGTCGCTCACGTGAGGTGGAGCGTAACCGGCGGCAGCGGGGGGAAGCTCACGGTGACCTCGGCGGGGCCGGTCAGCCACACGGGCGGGGTCACGCTGCCGAGCATCACCACCTGGCCGGCCTGCAATCCGCCGAAGGCGGCGGCCACCGGCGACGCGGCGAGCCATGCCAGTCCGCGGATCGGGCTGCCCAGGAGTTCCGCGCCCACGCCCTCGTCCCGGAGCTGGCCGTCGATGATGATGCGGCCCGTCAGCGTCTCGAGATCGAGGCTGCGCCAGTCGGCGCCGGCCGGTGCGCCCAGCACCGCGGCGGAATGGAACACCTGGTCGGCGATGACGGTCGGCGTGCCCACGGTGGTCAGGTCGGCATAGCGGTTCTCGACCAGCTCGATCGCAGCCATCAGATCCTGCACGGCGGCGGCGGCCTCCTCCGGCGTGCACGGGCCCGCGGGGAGGTCGCGACCGAGCCGGACGGCGAGCTCGCACTCGACGCCGGGATGGACGAGATCGGCGCAGCGGAACGTCGCGCCGGAGGCCGACAGGCCGCTGGTCGCCATGAACCCGGCCGCCGGCCCGCTCAACCCGAGATAGGCCTGCATGCGGCGCCCGGTAGCGCCCAGCTTGAACCCTCCGGGCGGCAGGGCGCCGGCATATCGTGCGAGGGCGTGTTGCGTTGCCGCGCCCTCGGCTTCGGTGCGGGGGGCGATCGCGGGCGGCAAGGGCGCGACGATCTCCCGCGCGCGGCGGACTCGATGCAGATGAGCCGCGGCAGGGAGCGGGTCGTACGCGCTCATGGCCATTTCCCCCAGATCTGGGCCGGGATCAGCCTGCGCGCGTGAGTTCGTAGAGCGCGACGGCCGCCGCGGCGGAGACGTTCAGGCTGTCGATGCCGGACTTGATCGTCAACCCGGCGACCAGGTCGCAGGTTTCACGCGTGAGGCGGCGCATGCCCTCCCCCTCCGCCCCGAGCACCAGGGCGACGCGGCGGTCGGCGAGTGCCGGTCCCGAGAGTGGCTCGCCCGCAGCATCCAGACCGATGCACCAGACATTCGCGGCCTTCAGCGCGATGAGCGTGCGCGCGATGTTGACGGCGCGCAGCAGCGGCACGGTTTCCAGCGCGCCCGAGGCGGCCTTGGCGAGCGCGCCGGTCTCCTCCGGGGCGTTGCGGTCCTGGGTGATGACGGCAGCCGCGCCGAACGCCGCCGCCGCGCGCAGGATGGCGCCGACATTGCGCGGGTCGGTCACCTGGTCGAGCACGAGCAGCGGGCCCGGCCGCTCCAGCGCCGCCTGCAGGCTGGGTGGCGGGAGGGGGTCGGCGAGCAGCGCCACGCCCTGGTGAACGACGTCGCGGCCGAGGAGCTGGTCGAGGCGCGCGCGTTCGGTGCGTTCGGGCGACAAGGCCCAGGGCTGCGGCTGGCGCTGGGCGAGGGCAGCCTCGGCCTCCTCGGTCAGCAACAGGCGACGGAGCCGGCGCGCGGGATTGGCGAGCGCCGCCGCGACGGCATGCTGGCCGTAGAGCCACACCGCGCCCTTGGGCGCATCGGCGCCGTGGGCGGTCGCGCGGGAGCTTCCGTGGGAGCGCTCATGCCGGCTGCCGCCGTCATGTCCGCGCGTGTCGCGTGCGCGGGTGCGGGCGGGCTCGTAGGGACGCGGCGCATCGTGATTCGTGCGGGTTCGGTGCTCTCCCTCGCCGTGCCGCGCCTGCGCCGGCGCACCGGACGCGCGGTGCCCCTGGGCTGACGCGCCGAACGGGCGGGGACCGCGCCCTTCCGCGCGATCGCGGTCGGGCTTCGCAGCACCGTGACGCGGCCCGCTACCTCCTCCGCTCGGACCGAAGCTTCCGCGCGGGCGGTCGTCGCGGCGCGGGCCATGGCCCCCCGGGCCGCCCTGCTGCGCGGGCCCGCCATGGCCGCGGCCCGACCCGCGATCCTGGGGTGGGCGGCCTGGACCGGTCGGCCGTTTGCCGTGGGGAGGTTTCATGTCACGAGCGATATACCAAGCGGCTGCCCGCCTGCCCAGGGAGGGACGGGTTTCGCGAGGCCGGGGCGGA
>MKTV01000070.1:58492-83903 GCA_001898425.1 Rhodospirillales bacterium 69-11 | reverse complement strand
CCGGATCCCGGCCTAGCTCGCGGTCGTCCGCGCCCGCCGGTCCATGACCGGTGCGGCAAGGCGTGCGGCGAACGCGGTGGCGGCGGCCGTGCGGGGAGAGCCTCGTCGGAGGCCCTCCCCAGGTCACGACCACACGTTGCCTCTACGTGAGACTAGATCTCGTCCCTCTGCCGACCGCCCAGCGCGGCGGCCACGCTCGCGACGAAGGCGCCGACCAGCATCGAGAAGAACAGGAAGAACGAGGTCTGAGCCGCGACCTTCCGCGCCTGTTCGGCGGCGGCCCGCGCCTTCTCCTCGGCTGCCTGGATCTGCCCCATCACTTCGTTCACCCGCTTGGTCGCATCCTCCTGCGACATTCCGGTGCGAGCCGCGACGAGTTGGCCGAGATAGGCCTTGTCCGAGTCGGAGATCGAGCCGTTCCGCGCGCCCATCAGCAGGATGCGTCCCGCCTCGACCTTCGCGTCCTGGTCGTTCTCCCCCGGCTTGCCGGTGCGGAACAGCGTGTCGACGTAGTAGCTGGACGGGTTGAAGCCGCCCTGGGCGCCCTGCTGCGCCGCCCCTTGGGCGGCACCCTGGGTGGCGCTGCCGACGACCGTCGAAACCGCGCTCCCCGCCGTCCGCGCAACGCCCGTCACGGCGGAGCCGGCGCCCGATGCGACCAGGGCCACGACCACCACGGTCGACACCGCCCAGGACAGGAACCCGTGGGCCGTGTCGCGGAAGAACACCTCGTCGGTGCTGGCGTCCGCCCACTTGGTCCGCAACCGGCCGGTGATGTAGCCGCCCATGCTGGAGGACAGCCACTGGATGACGATCAGCCAGATCGCCGCGCCCACGGTGAAGGTGGTGCCGCTGACGCTCTGCCCGGTCCAGGCCGAAACGGAGGACAGGCCGATCCCCGTCCCGAGCATCGCGAGCAGGAGAGAGACCGCCGCGGCGGCGAAGGCGCCGCCCAGAACGGCTGACCACGTCAGTGCGGAGACACTCGACTCGACATTGGGGCCGGTATCCCCTCGACGCACAGTCGCGCTTGCCATGGTCAGTGCCACAGCAACGCGAGGATGATGATCACAGGGATCGGGACCCCCAACAGCCAAAGAAGAATGCCGCGTCCCATCGTTTCCTCCTGAGGTAGCAGTGCTGCCGTCGCCCTGCAGAGTTCTGTAGCGCGAGCGTTATTACGCGGCAGGTCCGTCCGGAGTTTCCGTCCCCTGTTGCGCATTGGCAGCTTGTGGCGCGAGTACCACAGGCGGGTCTTGGGTCGGCTCAGCGTCCCGGAGAACCGGGTCGCGTGGGGTAGACGCCGGTGGGCAGCGCCTAGGACGGCGTCAGGACGTCACACCGTCTGCGACGTCCCGCACACGCGCGCCGAGGCGGCATCTGCGCGGGCCCGTCACCAGCCCCGAAGCGCGGATGGACAGCGCGTCGGGAATAAAACCTGCCAGACGGCGTCTGATACTGATGCAGTCATTCCGGCGGACGATCTTTGCGCCTAAGTTCATCGAAATTCCACGCCGTTTCTGCCCGATTATGCTGTATCCGCAAGAAATTCACGATCTCGCGATTCGGGTTCTTGTTCGCAACGAAGGAACCGCCGCGTGGCCGTTGAATCGCCAGCAAATTTCCCGCCTCGGGCGGTTTCGCGGGCAGGCGACGCTGTCATCAAACCGACTTGCCGATGCCGGAAAGTGCAATTATACACGACTCGGATAATTTTTTGAACGGAGTGCATTGTGTCCAGGTTTCGCGTCTACCTGCTCCGGAATGACCGGATCGAGTGGGGTGAGTCGATGCTCGCGCGATCCGCTCACAAGGCCGCTGCACGTGCTCGGGCGAAGTGGGCGGATCGCCCCTGCCCAGGAAGCGCCTGGAGCATCGAGGTCTGGAACGGCACGAATCTCGTTCATTGGGACGATTTCCACCCCACGGATAGCTTCGTTCCATTTGGCGCGATGCAGCTCGGAGCGGCGTCGACGCCGCAGGCGGCCCATTGATGACCAGGGTCTCGGAGGCCGAAGCCGTGCAACTCGCATTGCGCGGCTACGTGGTCTCGACAACCGACGGCGCGATCGTCGGTCGGCTCCGCGATCACCTCTTCATCCGCCATCGCGGACGCCGCATCGACCTGTTGGTCGATCAGACGACGCCAGAAGACCTCCTCCTGGCGTTGCGCGAGATCGTCGGCGCGGTCGACGTGCCGCTCTGCGCTCTCGAGCACCCGCAGGCTTGCGCATGCATGTAGTCGCGTCCCGCTGGCAGCTGCAGGCCAGCGTGGCGTCGGCCCAGACCGCCAGCGCGGCTTAGGAGGCGTTTCCAGGCCGGACGCGAAGGCGACGGCTCCGCAATAATGGAGCGAAGGCGGGTGGGACGAGTGTCGCTCGTCCGGGGATTCTGGCGTCCCCTGCCGGGGCGAAGCGGCAGGGACAGGGCCGACGACGTGACCCCGCATTGTGGGTGAATCGCTGTGCGCTCAGATTGTTCATCCGCCCTCAGCAGAAATTTTTTTCCAACTTAGCAATGAGAAGCTAAGAACCTAATGATTCACAAACATTTCCCGGGCCGTGGTTTTAATCGGACCGCGTGAGCAACTTCCAATGCCGCTGGGGATAACCTTGTGGATGACGCGTGGTGAGAAGGAAACTTCGCTTTTCTTTCAACTATCCGTACACATTGCTTAAAATTCACGCAGCCGCGAGCGATCAGGCGGCTTCCTTGAAGTCGGTCAGGTCGGGAATGCCGTTCGGGAAGAAGGGATTCGTCGTTCTGGCGCGACGGGTTCGCGGCGCCAGGCGCTGCTCCGGCTGCGCCGTGACCGGGGTCGTTGGGACCAGCGCGACCCTGACCGGCGGTCGCTGGACGCTGGGGAGAACGCGCCGCGAGGTCTGGGTCCGTTGCGGCAACGCCAGCGGCGGCAGCCCCTCCTTCGCGCGACGCTGGTCGATGCACGTCCGCCCCGAGCGCTCCACGTCATCCGGATGCATGTTCAGGAAGTCGGCGATCGTTGCGCGGGACTGTGCCCACTCCCCACGGCCGGTGAAGAAGTGCACCGCATGTGCGTAGTCGATCGAGTCGAGCGGCTCCATCTCAATGTCGAGCCGGGCCTGCAACACCACGGCCGCCCACAGCGCGACCGTATCTCTGTCGGACCCGGATGAATTGCCGGGCCGCGCAGCACTGATTCGGCTGCCAGCCGTAGACGTCGGCGCCGAGTGAGGTTGTGAGGGCATGAATGTGTTTCCTCCGATGCCCTCAAATTACTCACGCAAACGTGAATTGGAAGAGGATTCTCGTACAGACCAGATCACAACTTCGGCGCGATTCCATCACTGTTGCAAAATGCGTCGTAATTGCTTTGCGTGTGCCGCAGATCATCGGATTCATGCAGTCGCATCGCTCGTAGGGCGGGTGGCCCAGACCCGGTCGAAAGACGGCATCGACGGTCGAGCCGTCCCGAGGGCTTTCGCCCGGTCGCGCTGACCTGGCCTGGGATCCGCGGCCGCGCGGCAGCCTACCGCAACGAAAGGCGGTAGTGGCTGACGCCCCACTCCGCCCCGCCGTCCGCACCGAACAGCCCCGCCGTCGCCAGGAAGAACAGCCGCCACCGGCGCTGCCAGACGGACCAGTCGCGCCCATAGGTCTCGCGCAGCACCGCCGCGATCGCCGCCGCCTCCGCGTCGTAGCGCGCCAGCCAGTCCTGGGCGGTGCGTGCGTAGTGCGTGCCGGACCAGCGCCACTCCGCCTCCACCGCGAACGGGGCCGCCACATGCCGGATCAGCCCATGGCTCGGCATGATCCCACCGGTGAAGAAGTGCTGGGCGATCCAGTCCGCCGGATCCTCGTGCTCGAACCGGTACGGCACCCGCGCGTGGCTGAACACGTGCAGGAACAGCCGCCCCTCCGGCCGAAGCCACGTCGCGATGCGCCCGAGCAGCGCGGGCCAGTTGGACATGTGCTCGAACATCTCGACGGAGACGACGCGGTCGAACCGCGCCTCGGTCTTGAACGCGTTCATGTCGCGCGTCAGCACCGTCAGGTTGCGCAGTGCGCGACGCGCCGCCTCGGCCTCGATGTAGTCGCGCTGCGGGCGGCTGTTGGACACCGCCGTGATCCGCGCCGCCGGGAACCGCTCCGCCATCCACAGCGACAGCGATCCCCAGCCGCAGCCCAGCTCCAGGATGTCCTGCCCGTCCGCCAGGTCCGCATGCGCCGCGGTCTCGGCCAGGGCGTGCGCCTCGGCTTCCGGCAGCGTCGTGGTCGCGTCGGGGTAGTAGCAGCAGGAGTATTTGCGCCGCGGCCCCAGCGTCAGCGCGAAGAAGGCCGGCGGCAGCTCGTAATGCTGCGCGTTGGCGTCCTCGGGAAACAGCGCGATCGGATGGGTGCGCATCGCCTCGGCGAAGGCCTGTTCGGCGGTCGCCGGCGCGCGGGCGAGCTTGCGGCTGGTGCGCCCGACCAGCGCCGCGATCCCGGCGCGGGCCAGCGTGTCGGGCAGGGGCAGGCGCTCCACGGCACCCGCCGCGGCGGCAACCAGGTTCATGGTCCGGTCCTCTTGGGAAAGGGAAGGAAGGCGGGCACGCGACGCTGGTAGGCGCGATAGGCCTCCCCGCGGCTGCGCAGCATCTGCGCCTCGAGCGGCGGGATGCCGGAGACGTGGACGATCAGCCAGTACATGAACACCGGCCCGATCCAGGCGAGCCAGCTCCACTCGCCGCCGATCGCGAACAGCGGGTAGGCGAGCCAGTGCGCGACCTCGCACACGTAGTTCGGGTGACGCGACCAGCCCCAGAGCCCGGTGTCGCAGACCTTGCCGCGGTTGGCGGGATCGCGGCGGAACGCATGCATCTGGTGGTCGGCGAGGGCTTCGCCCATCACGGCCAGCAACAGGATCGCGATCGCCACCGCGTCGGGCCAGCCGAAGGGGCGCGGCGATCGCGCAGCCAGCAGCACGGGCAGCACCAGCACCAGCGCGGCGAGCGCCTGGATCTGCAGGAACCAGAACATGCGGGTCTGGAACGCCGCGCCCCATTCCTGACGGAACTGGGCGTAGCGGGTGTCCTCCGGACCGCGCCGGGTGCGCAGCAGGATGTAGCCCCCGAGCCGCGCGGACCAGAGCCCGATGGCGGCGGCGACCAGCCAGGATCGGGGACCATCGCCTCCGGCCAGCGTCAGCGCGACGCCGCACGCGCCGAGGCCGAGGCTCCAATACACGTCCGCCCAGCCGCCGTTCCCGGCGCGGCGCTGATGCGCCCAGGCGGCGACCATGACCAGCGCGAGGGCGATCCAGGCGGGCAGCAGAAGGATCATGTCGAACTCCGCTCCGCGATGAAGCGCAGCACGTCACGGCGCACCGGGGCGATGGAGCGCAGCAACCCGGCGAAGGCGCCGATCAGCGGCGCATGGCCGACGCCCGGATAGACCTCGACCTCCACGCTGTCGCCGGCCGCCCGCAGCCTCTCGGCGAGGCGCAGCGTGTTGCGTGGCAGCACCGTCGTGTCGTCCCCGCCCGTACCGAGGAACGCAGGCGGCGCATCCGGCCCGACGAAGTTGATCGGCTGCGACTCGGGCCACGTGTCCGGCGGTCCGAAGATCGCCTGCAGCGTCGGATCCCTGAGCGGCAGGAAATCGTACGGCCCGGACAGGCCCACGACTCCCCTCAGGTCGCGGTTCGGGTTCATGCCGACGGGTTCGAGCCACCGCGCGTCCAGGCTGAGCAGCGTCGCGATCTGCGCCCCGGCCGAATGACCCATCACGAACAGCCGTTCGGGATCGCCGCCATGCGCGGCCGCATTCGCGCGGGTCCAGGCGATCGCCGCGGCCCCGTCCTCGATGAAGGCCGGGAACCCGGCCTCGGGCCAGAGCCGGTAGTCCGGGATGACGCAGACCAGTCCCGCCGCGGCCAGCGATGCCCCGAGGAAGCGATACATCCCGCGGCTGCCGTTCTCCCATCCGCCGCCGTAGAAGAACACCACGACCGGGGCTGGATCGGGGCTCGTCGGAACGTAGACGTCCAGGCGATGCCGTGGACCCGGCCCGTAGGGCAGATCGGTCGCGACCTCCTCACGCGGTGCGGTCGCGTTGAGCAGCGTCACCGGAGAGCAGGCGGCCCCGAACGCCGCCCCCATGGTGGCGAGGACGGGCAGGATCCGGCGCCGGGTCACGCGTGGGATCATGCCGGCGCGGATGCGCGACGCCGGTCCGGCGCAGGCCAGGCTTCCACGCGCCTCGGACCGGCACGCCTCCACGCGGCACGGTGCGACATGACGCGCATCCCGGCTCGCGGCCGGCCGGCGCACCAATCCCGCGCCGCATGTGAAGGAGCGCGACGTCGCATCGGAATCAGACGCCGATCAGGGGCTGGATCAGGCGCACGAGCCAGCTCTGCGCGCGAAGCCGCCCGGTGGTGGCGATCAGGCAGACGCATGTCTCGTCGGTCGGCATGGCGGCGGGGCGATGCTCGAGCGTGTCGTCACCCTCGGCCACGTCGCCGACGGCATAGACGCCGGTCTCGTCGCGGAAGGCGCCCTGCAGCACGCAGGTCAGCTCCGTCCCGGTATGTCCGTGACTGGGCAGCTCCATTCCCGGCGCCACGCGGATCAGGTCCAGCCGCGCGTCATGCGCATCGCGCGGGCGCAGCGACATCATGCGCAATCCCGGCCCGATCCAGCGCCACCGGCCGGTCGCCAGGGCGGCGACCGTCACCGGAACGGGGGCCGCCGGCACGGCCGGATCACGCAGGTCCAGGCGATCGAGCGTGCGGGCGAGCGACCCCGCGGACAGTGCCGCCGGGGTCGCCTCGTCCAACAGCGCGCCGCCGATCTCGGTGGCGAGCCGCACGGTCTGCGCGCAGGCCGGGCAGAGCGCGAAATGGGTGCGCAGCACGATCCGGTGCGGTTCGGGCAGGCGGCCGGCAGCGTAGGCCAGCAGGGTCGCCTCGGACGGGTGATGGCGGATCATCGCAGTTCGTCCAGCAGCGAGCGGAGCCGCGCCATCGCGAGCCGGAGGCGCGACTTCACGGTTCCCAGCGGGATCCCGAGGGCACGCTCGATCTCCGAGTGCGGGCGGTCGTCGAAGAAGGAGAGGCGGAGAACCTCCGCCTGTTCGGCCGGCAGCAGCGCGATCGCGCGGCGCACCCGATCGGCACGCTCCATCGCATCGAACAGCGTGTCGGCCGGCGGCGGGGGTGGGCTGTCCTCGATCGCATCGGCCTCGGCCGCCGCCAGCCGGTCCCGGCGCGCCGCGTCGATGCGCAGGTTGCGGGCGATGGTGAAGATCCAGGCCGAGGCGCTGCCCGCCGACGGATCGAACCGCGCGGCCTTGCGCCAGACCATGACCATCGTGTCCTGCGCCAGCTCTTCCGCGCGCTCGGCGGGCAGGCCGGCGCGCATCAGGAAGCTCTTCACGCGCGGCGCGAAGTGGTTGAACAGGGAGACGAACGCGGCGCGGTCCCCGCGCTCCGCGATGGCACGTATCCACGACGCGGGATCGCAGCTCATGCCGATTGTGTCCGGCAACCGGGTCGTCCGATCCGAGAGATCGAGCAGGCCATTCATGCCCCTTCAACGCGCCATCGGTCCGGTTGGATCACAGCGCGCCCACTGATCCAATCCGCAAGACCGCTCGTTGCCCTTGCCGACGCATGACGAGGCTGGAGGCGAGGGGATGGTCGGGACCGGACGACGCAGGGTTGCCGTGATCGGGTCGGGCATCTCCGGCCTGTCCGCGGCGTGGCTGCTGTCCCACTCGCTCGACGTCACGCTCTACGAGCAGGCACCGCGCCTCGGGGGACACACCTGCACCGTGCCCGTCCCGGGCGTCGGTCCGGTGGACATGGGGTTCATCGTCTACAACGAGCCCACCTACCCGAACCTGGTCGCGCTGTTCCGGCATCTCGGCGTCGCGACGCAGCCTTCCGACATGTCGTTCTCCGTGTCCATCGAGAATGGCGGGCTCGAATACGCCGGCTCCGACCTGCGCGGGCTGCTCGCGCAGCCGTCGAACCTGCTGCGTCCGCGCTTCTGGTCGATGATGCGCGATCTGCTGCGCTTCTATCGCGAGGCGCCCGCCGATGCGGCCGCCCTGAGCCGCGACCTTACCAGCCTCGATGCGTATCTCGCGGGCCGCGGCTACGGCGTCCCGTTCGTGCGGGACCACCTGCTGCCCATGGCGGCCGCCATCTGGTCCACGCCCAGCGCGCGCGTCGGCGCCTATCCGGCGACAGCCTTCATCCGGTTCTGCGAAAGCCACGGGCTGCTGAAGCTGCGGGACCGGCCGGTCTGGCGCACGGTCACGGGCGGCAGCGCCCGCTACCTAAATCCGCTCGCCGCGCCCGTCGCGGACCGCATGCGGCTGGGATGTCGCGTGGTCGCGCTGCACCGGACCGATGCGGCGGTGCTGGTGCAGGACGACGCGGGCTACACCCGGTCCTACGACGAGGTCGTGGTCGCCACCCACGCACCCCAGGCCCTCGCGATGCTCGCGGACCCGTCCGATGCCGAACGCACCCTGCTCGGATCCATCGGCACGGCCCCGAACCGCGTGGTGATGCATGGCGACGCGCGGCTGATGCCGCGTCGCCGCGCCGCGTGGGCGAGCTGGAACTACCTGGGCATGGGCGACGACCGGCTCTGCGTCACCTACTGGATGAACCGGCTACAGGCCCTGCCGGGGGACCAGCCGGTGTTCGTCACCCTGAACCCGCCCGTCGAGCCTGCCGGGGTGCTGCACGACCTCTCCTTCGCCCACCCGCAATTCGACGCCCGCGCGATCCGCGCGCAACGCGCCCTGTGGTCGCTGCAGGGAACCCGTCGCACCTGGTATTGCGGCGCCTGGTTCGGCGCCGGCTTCCACGAGGACGGGCTGCAGGCCGGCCTCGCCGTCGCCGAGCAGCTCGGGGGTTTGCGGCGGCCGTGGGACGTGCCGGAGACGGCGTCGCGCATCCATCGCGAGAGCGTTGCGGCATGAACTCCGCGCTGTATGTCGGGTCGGTGACGCACCGGCGCCTCCGTCCGGCCCATCACCATCTGCGCTACCCGATGCTCACCATGCTCCTCGATCTCGAGGAACTGCCGCTGCTGTCCCGTCGCCTGCGGCTCTTCGCCCATGACCGCGCCGCCGCCTTCACCTTCCGCACGCGCGATCACGGCGACGGCAGCGCGACCCCGCTCGCCGTCCAGGTCGCGACGCTGCTGCGGCAGGCGGGATTGGATCCGACGGGCGGGCGCATCCGCGTGCTGTGCATGCCCCGGATCCTCGGCTTCGTCTTCAATCCGCTGACGGTCTATTTCTGCCACGCCGCGGATGGCCGGGTGCAGGCGATGCTGTACGAGGTGAACAACACCTTCGGGCAGCGCCACACCTACCTGATCCCGGTGGCGGCCGCCGCGGACGGCGCGATCCGGCAATCCTGCGACAAGCGGTTCCACGTCTCCCCCTTCATGGACATGGCGCTGACCTATCGCTTCCGCGTGTCGCCGCCCGGTGAGGCGCTGGGCATGTCCGTCACCGCCGAGGATGCGAACGGGCCGGTGCTGGTCGCCGCGCTCGCGGCGCGCCGTCGCCCGCTGACCGACGCTTCGCTGCTGCGCGCGCTCGCCGGCCATGCCTGGCTCGCCGCCCGCGTCGTGGGCGGCATCCATTGGGAGGCGCTGAAGATCTGGCGCAAGGGCATTCCGGTCCGCCGCTGCCCGGCGCCGCCCCCGCATCCCGTGACCTTCGCCGCACCATGAGCGACCCGCGCGGCGTGTCGATGACGTTCGACCATGACGCCCGCCCGACGAGGGAGAGCCGATGATCCGCACCGACTTCCACTCCGACACGCTGCTCGACCTGCGGCCACAGGTCGCAGCGGACTCCGACCGCGTTCCGCAGGGGCTTGCCGCGCGGGCGCTGCGTCGCGTGGCCGGTGGTCTGCGCTGCGGCGCGCTCACGGTGGTGACGCCGGACGGCACCCGCATGCACCACCGTGCCGCCGCGCCCGGGCCGGAGGCGGAGCTGGTGTTGCGGCGGTGGCGTCCGCTGCGCCGCCTCGCGCTCGCGGGGGACATAGGCTTCGCCGAGTCGTTCCTGGATGGCGACTGGACGAGCCCCGACGTCGCCGCCCTGCTCGAACTCGCCGCCCGCAACGCGGCCACGCTCGACGGCGTGATGCGCGGCGGATTGCCGATGCGTCTGCTGCAACGCGCGCTGCACCGGCTGCGACCGAACACGCGCCGCGGCAGCCGGCGCAACGTGATGGCGCATTACGACCTGGGGAACGCGTTCTATGCCCGATGGCTCGATGCGGGCATGAGCTACTCCTCCGCGCTGTGGCCGACGCCGGACATGACGCTCGAACAGGCGCAGCAGGCGAAGCAGGAGCGGGTGCTCGCGCTGCTCGATCCCGGGCCGGACAGCCACGTGCTGGAAATCGGCCTCGGCTGGGGCGGGCAGGCCGAGTGCCTCGCGCGCGCCGGGTGCCGCGTGACCGGCCTCACGCTCTCGCCCGCGCAACACGCCCATGCCAGCGCGCGGCTCGCGGGCCTGCCGGCCGAGGCGCATCTGCGGGACTACCGGGACGAGACGGGGCGATACGACGGCATCGTCTCGATCGAGATGTTGGAGGCGGTCGGCGAGGCCTGGTGGCCGACCTATTTCGCGCGCCTGCGGGATTGCCTGGCGCCCGGCGGCCGTGCGGTGCTGCAGGTGATCACCATCGATGACGGCCGCTTCGCGCAATACCGGCGCACGACCGACTTCATCCAGCGCCACGTGTTCCCGGGCGGCATGCTGCCCAGTCCCGCCATCGTCCGCGCGCAGGCGGCTGCTGCCGGCCTCCGGGTCACCGCGTGCGAGCGGTTCGGGCTCGACTACGCGCGGACGCTGCTGATCTGGCGCGAACGGTTCGAGGCGGCCTGGCCGGAGATCGCCGCGCTGGGCTTCGACGAGCGCTTCCACCGGCTGTGGCACTACTACCTCTGCTACTGCGAGGCGGGGTTCCGCAGCGGGCTGCTCGACGTCGGCTTGTGGCGACTGGAGCACGCGGCGTGACCGGCACGCCGGACCGGCCCGTCCTGCCACCTCAACATCAGGGATCCGCCATGCATCGCTGGCTTTTCTCCCTCCTGCTCCTGCTGGGGGCGTGCAGCGCCGACGAGCCGCCGCAGGCGCTGGCGCCGCATGTCGATCTCGATCGCTATGCGGGCCGCTGGTACATCATCGCCAACATCCCGTATTTCGCGGAACGCGGAAAAGTCGGCAGCTGGTTCGACATCCGTTTCACCGCGCCCGACCGGTTCGAGGACGTATATTGGGGCCGGCCGGAAAGCCTGGACGCCCCGGCCAAGAGCTTCACGATGCGCGGCTACGTCGTGCCGGACACCGGCAACGCCTATTGGCGGGAATCGCCGTTCTGGCCGCTGTACCTGTCGTACCTGATCCTCTACGTGGACCCGGAGTATCGCACGGCGCTGGTCGGCTACCCTGGCCGCAACTACGGCTGGGTGCTGTCACGCACGCCGACGATCGACGATGCGACGTACCAGGACCTGCTGAAGCGTTTCGCGGAGAAGGGGTACGACCCGTCTAAATTCGTCCGCATCCCGCAGCGGCCGGACTGAGCGCGGTCCGATCACCGGCAACGGCAACGGCATCGGCGGCTTCCTCGGCAGCCGCTTCGCCGGCGGCGGCGCTTGGGCGCGCCGCGCCGGACAGGCGTCAGATGCGGAGAATTCGGGCGTAGGCGGCGAACACGACCTGCATTGCCGCTGCCAGGCCACACATTGCATGCCACTGCCATTTCGGCATGCGTTTGGTGAACTCCGCCAACATTTGCTGATCCGTGAGCCTCATCGCCGCGTTCCCCCATTGGACAGCCCCGGCGAGCCAAGCCGGTGCCATTCACCAATGATCACGTTTGGCGGGAAGTTCCTCAACCGCTTCGATCGCACGTCCGGAACAAGTCGGCGCGATTGATGGGTTCGGGACGCCCCAAGGGGGAATGCGACGCCGTTACCGGCCTGTCTTCCAGGCCTCGTATCGCGCCTTGTTTTCGGCGTTCGGCGGGTAGAGTCCGGGCAACGACGCGCCGCCCTCGACCTCGCCCATGATCCAGGTCTCCTGCCGTTCCTGCTCGACGGCGGCGGCGACCACGTCCTCCACCAGCTTCTGGGGGATGACCACCGCCCCGTCGTCGTCCACCACGATGACGTCGTCGGGGAAGACCGCCACGCCGCCGCAGCCGATCGGCTGCTGCCAGGCGACGAAGGTGAGGCCGGCGACCGAGGGGGGCGCCGCGGCGCCGCGGCACCACACCGGCAGGCCGGTCCCCAGCACGCCCGCGAGGTCGCGCACCACGCCGTCGGTGACCAGCGCCGCGACGCCGCGCTTCGCCATGCGCGCGCAAAGGATGTCGCCGAAGATGCCCGCATCGGTGACGCCCATCGCGTCCACCACCGTGATCACGCCCGGCTCCATCGCCTCGATCGCGGCGCGGGTGGAGATCGGGGAGGACCAGGATTCGGGCGTCGCGAGGTCTTCCCGCGCCGGCACGAAGCGCAGGGTGAAGGCGCGGCCGACGAGGCGCTTCTGGCCGGACCGCAGCGGCGCCGGACCGCGCATCCAGACGTTGCGCAGGCCCTTCTTGAGCAGCACCGTGGTGAGCGTGGCGGTCGACACGCCCGACAGCGCGTCGACGATCGCGGGATCGAGGGTCATGCGGGGTCCTCCTGCAGGAACGGACGGGCACTCTGCCTCTGCCGCACCGGCCGCGCCACCCTCTCCGCGGTCGCGCCGAACCGGCCGTGGCGATGGACGATACCGTGGGCGGCACCGGGGCAATCGAAGCGTTGCGCGTGACGGGGCGGATGGCCGATACAAGCGCGATCGTGTCGCGCATCCGCCTCCTTCCCCCGACGACCGTGAACCGCATCGCCGCGGGCGAGGTGATCGAGCGCCCGGCCGCAGCGGTGAAGGAGCTGGTCGAGAACGCGCTCGACGCCGGCGCCACCCGGATCGCGGTGGCGCTGGATGGCGGCGGCATCGAGCGGATCGAGGTCACCGACGACGGCATCGGCATGACAACGGACGAGCTGGCGCTCGCGGTGCTGCGCCATGCGACCTCAAAGCTCCACGACGAGAGCCTGGTCCGCATCACCACGCTGGGGTTCCGGGGCGAGGCGCTGCCCTCGATCGGCGCGGCGGCGCGGCTCTCCATCACCTCCCGCCCGCGCGATGCGGCGCATGCCGCCGCGATCAGCGTCGAAGGCGGGATCGTCGGGGAACCGGCCCCCGCCGCCGGTGCGTTCGGCACCCGCGTCGTGGTGCGGGACCTGTTCTTCGCCACCCCGGCGCGGCGCAAATTCCTCAAGCACCCGCGCACCGAGGCCGACCACGCGGAAGCCGCGGTCCGGCGGCTTGCCCTCGCCGCGCCGCGAGTCGCGGTCCGGCTGGAACTCGACGGGCGGACCTGCTTCGACCTGCCGGCGCAGGATCGGGCTGCCCGCGTCGCCGCGCTGTTCGGCCCCGAAGCGGCCGCGGCCCTGCTGCCGATCGAAGCGTCCCGCGGTCCCTACCGGCTCAGCGGCTTCGTCTGCTCGCCCGCGATCAACCGTGCCACCTCCGCCGTGCAGGCGATGACCGTGAACAACCGCCCGGTCGCCGACCCGGTGCTGAAGACCGCGGTGCGGATGGCCTATCGCGACGTGATCGCCGGCAACCGCCATGCCGTGGTCGCGCTGTGGCTCGACCTGCCGCCCGAGGAGCTGGACGTCAACGTCCACCCCGCCAAGACCGAGTTGCGCTTCCGCGACGCGGGGGCGATCCGCTCGCTGGTGATCGGCAGCATCGGCCGCGCGCTGGCAGGCGGCGCCGGCACCGACGTGCCCGCGCCGGCGCTGACCGAACATCGGCCGGCGCTGCATCTGGCCTGGTCGCGCCCGCCGCAGGCGGGGGGCATCCGCGCCTTGCCGCTGCCCGGTTTCGCACCCGGCACCGCCCCGCCCGCTGCCGGTCACGCACCCGCCTTCGCCGAACGCCAGCTGCCGCTGCAGGCGGCCCCGGCCGCGCGGATGCTGCCGCCGCCGGAGCCCGATCCCGCGCACCCGCTGGGCGCCCCCGTCGCGCAGGTGCTGGACACCTACGTGATCGCGGTCGCCGCCGACGGGTCGCTCGTGCTGGTCGACCAGCATGCGGCGCACGAGCGACTGACCCACGAGGCCATCCGGACCCAGATGCTGGAAGGCGGGGTGCGGGCGCAGGCGCTGCTGCTGCCGGCCGTGGTGGACCTGCCCGCCGGGGATGTCGGCCGGCTGCTCGAGCGCGCCGGCGACCTCGCGCGGCTCGGCCTCGAGCTCGAGGCCTTCGGCCCCGGCGCCATCCTCGTCCGCGCCCTGCCCGCCGCGCTCGGCGCCCCCGATCCGGGGCCGCTGCTGCGCGATCTCGCGGACGAACTCGCCGAATTCGAGGAGACCACGACGCTCGAGGCGCGGCTGGACGCGGTGATCGCCCGCATGGCCTGCCATGGCAGCATCCGCGCCGGGCGCCGCCTGACGCAGCCCGAGATGGACGCCCTGCTGCGCCAGATGGAGGCCACCCCCCGCGCCGCCACCTGCAGCCACGGCCGGCCGACGGTGCTGAAACTCTCCAAGGCCGAAATCGAGCTGCTGTTCGGCCGCCGCTGACCGAGCGCCCGCCGTCATGGCGGGGGGCGACCCGGCCACCCCTGCCGGCACCACCCACCGGTCGTCATGGCCGGGCTTGACCCGGCCACCCCCACCAGCACCATCCCCCGGCCGTCATGGCCGGGCTTGACCGGGCCACCCCTGCCGGCACCATCCCCCGGCCGTCATGGCCGGGCTTGACCCGGCCACCCCCACCAGCACCGTGCCGCGAGGATGGCCGGGTCGAGCCCGGCCATGACGGGGGGGGGCCACCCGCCACCACCCGGGCCGCTTCCGCACGGGCGCACGCGATGCCAAGCTGGGCCGATGCAGACCGCGATCCGCCTGGGCATGCTCACGCCCTCCTCCAACACGGCGCTCGAGCCGATCACCACCGCGATGCTCGCCGGCCTCCCCGAGGTCAGCGTGCATTTCGCGCGCTTCCGGGTGACCGAGATCGCGCTGTCCGCCGATTCGCTCGCACAGTTCGATGACGGCCCGATCCTCGCCGCGGCGGAGCTGCTGTCGCACGCCAAGGTGCATGCCATCGCCTGGAACGGCACGTCCGCGAGCTGGCTGGGGTTCGAGAGCGACCGGCGGCTCTGCGACCGGATCACCGCGGCGACCGGCATCGCGTCCGCCACCTCCATCCTCGCGCTCAACGCCGTCCTGGACCGCACCGGCGCGCGGCGGATCGGCCTGGTCACGCCCTATGTCGACGACGTCCAGGCCCGCATCGTCGCGAACTATCGCGCGCTCGGGATCGAGACGGTGGCGGAGCGGCATCTCGGCATCCGCGACAACTTCGCCTTCGCCGAGGTGACACCGGAGACCCTGGCCGATCAGGTCCGCGCCGTCGCGGCGGCGCGGCCCGACGCGATCGCCGTCACCTGCACCAACCTCCGGGTCGCGCCGCTGGTCGCGGACCTGGAACGGGAAACCGGGGTGCCGATCTACGACACGATCGCGACCGCGGTCTGGGACTCGCTGCGCTGCGCCGGGGTCGATCCACGCCGCGTCCGGGGCTGGGGGCGCATCTTCGACGTGGGCGCCTGACGCCCCGCACGCGTTGCGGCTGGGATCGGCCGGATGCGCCGATCGGCCCATCCGCGCACCCGAACGCTCTCACCCCGTCGCGCGCCACACCCAGATCCGAGCCGCCCCATGCACGCGGTCGGCCAGCGGCTCCATCCCCAGCTCCGCCAGCAGCGGGGTCTCCTCCCGCCCGGTCTCCGCGATCACCAGCGCGCCCGCCGCGAGACGTCCGACCGCGGCCAGGCGCGCCACGGCGCGCGGCACGAGATCCTGTCCGTACGGCGGGTCGAGGAACACCAGGCCGGCGGCCTCCCCCGGCCCCAGCGCCAGCACGTCGCCGGCGGTCACCCGCGCGCGGTCTTCGGCGCGGCAGGCGGCGACGTTGCGGCGCAGCGCGGCGAGCGCGGCGCGGTCATGCTCCACGAAGGTGGCGCGCGCGGCGCCGCGAGACAGCGCCTCCAGCCCCAGCGCGCCGGTGCCGGCGAACAGGTCCAGCACCACCGCATCCTCGACCGCCACGCGGCCGGCCCAGGGCGCATGCAGCAGCATGTCGAACAGGGCCTGGCGGACCCGGTCCGCGGTCGGGCGGGTGGCGGTGCCGCCGGGTGCGGTCAGCGCGCGGCCGCGCCACGCCCCGGCGACGATGCGCATCTCAGCCGCGCTGCTTCCGGGTCGGCGCCGCCGGGGCGACGTCGGCGGGGAGTTGTTCCCGCAGGATGCGCGCCGGCACTTCCTCCACGCCGCCACGCGGCAACGTCCCGAGCTGGAAGGGGCCGTAGGCGACGCGGATGAGGCGCGAGACCGGCAGGCCGAGATAGGCCATGATCCGCCGCACCTCCCGGTTGCGGCCTTCCCTCAGGCTCACGGTGAGCCAGGCATTGTCGCCCTTGCGCGCGTCCAGGTCCGCCTCGATCGGGCCGTAGCGGATGCCGTCGATCGTAACGCCCCGGCTCAGGCCCGCGAGCGCCTGCGGATCGGGTTGGCCATTCACCCGGACCCGGTAGCGCCGCACCCAGCCGGTGGCCGGCAGCTCCAGCCGGCGCGCCAGCCCGCCATCGTTGGTCAGCAGCAACAGGCCTTCGCTGGTGAGGTCCAGCCGGCCGACGCTGATCACCCGCGGAAGCTGCGAGCGCAACTTGTCGAACACCGTGGGCCGGCCTTCCGGGTCGCGATGCGTCGTCACCAGCCCGGCCGGCTTGTGGTAGCGCCAGAGCCGCGTCCGATCCGGGCTGTCGACCACCTTGCCGTCCACCTGGACGATGTCGCCCGGGACGACGAAGCTCGCCGGATGGGTCAGCCTGACGTTGTTCAGTGCGACCCGCCCCTCGGCGAGCATCCGCTCCGCGTCGCGGCGGCTCGCGACCCCGGCGCGGGCGAGCCATTTGGCGATGCGTTCGCCGCGCTCCCCGGGATCGGCGCCTGCCTCCGGCTCCGCCGCGTCGCTCACGCTGCGAGCTGCTGGGCGAAGCGCTCCCGCCGCCAGCGCAACAGGCGCCAGGCGAAGCGGGTCGCGAGGCCGGACAGGCGGCCGCGCGGGGGCAGGCCGACGGCCTTCAGGATCATCCCGGTGCCGCGCTCGATGTGGCGATAGCGGTAGAACGACATCGCCTGGCCCATATAGGCCGCCGTGCAGCGCTTGTGCTCGTAGGGAGTGCTCTCGGGCTCGTTGCCGCAGTGGTAGGCGTAGGCGAGCTCGTCATCCTCCGACTCGCCGATGCGGCCGAGGGCGATGCGCAGCCGCTTCCACACGCCGATCTTCTCGCGCGCGAGATAGCGGCGCATGTGGTCGTAGAACAGCTTGAAGTGCCGGTATTCGTCCGCGGCGATCAGCTTGCAGACCTGCTTCAGCACCGGCTCGCCGGTCGCTTCCGCGAGGGCGGTGTAATAGGAGGAGGTGCCGGTCTCCACCATGCAGCGGGCGATCAGCTCCCCGGTGCGGGAGCCGCGGATGGAGGCTTCGGCGTCCAGCGGCAGCTTGTATCCGGCGCGATATCGGGCGAAGGCCTGCTCGTAGTCCCAGGTCGGGTCCGCGAGCATGGCCCAGCGGCCCAGCGCGTCGCCGTGCTGGACTTCCTCGTCGGCCCAGTAGTCGGCGGCCTGGCTGAAATCCGGGTCGTCATGGAAGACGCGTTCCAGGTAGACGGCATAGTCGCGGCCGTTGCGTTCCACCATCGCGGCGGCCTTGACGAGCGGGACCAGGGCGGGATCGACCTTGGCCGGGTCGAACCGGTCCCAATCCACCTCGTCGATGCGCCAATGCTTCATGCCGGTTCATGCCTTTCGCGATGCCGCGCCGCCACCGACCCGGCAACCATGCGAAGCCGTATATAGAAGTGGGGCATTTCAAGGGGAAGCCAGCGCGGGCGAAGCTGGTCTGGAAGGTCGGGCATCGAGATTGCATGCAGGGCGGTTTCGTTCAACCGCCGTTTCCGTCACCGGTTTGTGACGAAGATCGGCTGCGCGGCACTTTTCGCACGAATGAGCGCGAAAGATGCGGAATCAGCAGTGCCGACGACAGAATCCGGCGGCACTGTCGCGCTTGCCACTTTCGCGGAGCTGCCCCCACGGCAACAAGCGAGACGAACGGCTGTTCTTTCCGGCTATGCGCGATAGGCTCTTGCCCGGCGAGAACGACCCGCCCGCTCTCCACGCGACGGCAGTTCTCTGCCAGACGCTTGCCGGCGCTCCACGTTTAAGTGGACCCGGACATAGGAGTTCGAAAACATGACCCGCATCCTCGCGACCACCGCGCTGGCGGCTCTCCTCGGCATCGGCTTCGTGGCCGCAACGCCGGTGCATGCCCAGACGAAGACCACGACCACCACGAAGCAGAAGACCGGCGACGGCGACACCGGTGCAGGCGACCGTCCGTCGCCGTTCGGCAAGCAGAAGACCGGCGATGGTGACACCGGCGCGGGCGACCGCCCGTCCTCGATGCAGATCACCAAGCAGCGCACCGGTGACGGCGACACCGGCGCCGGCGATCGCGCCCCGTCCCCGCTGGGCGGCGGCACGACCAAGAAGCACTGAGTCCAGCTCACGCCGAGGGGCGGCCACACGAAGGGGATGGAGCGGGATATGCCTCGTCACCGGCTCGTGTGGCCGCTCCACCGGTCGATCCCGGGTGCCGGACGTGCCGCGCTGCTCATGCTCTGCGCGGCACTCTGGTTCGGGTGCCCCCCCGCCCGCGCAGCCCGAGCTCCCGACCTCAACCTCGCCGACACCGTGGCGGACGTCATGCCGACGGCCGTCGCCATCGTCGCGACCACGGTCGAACCATCGGGCGGGGCGAAGGACCAGCCGCCCAAGGTCAGCCATGAGCGCGGGTCCGGCTTCATCGTCGACCCCGACGGCACCATCGTCACCAACAAGCACGTGGTGTCCGGCGCCTCCGAGGTGACCGTGACGCTCGACAGCGGCATCTCGCTGCCGGCGACGGTCGTCGGCGAAAGCACCAAGGCCGATATTGCCGTCCTGCGCGTCACGCCGCGCCGCCCCCTGCCCACCGCCCGGTGGGGCGACAGCAACAAGGTGCGGGTCGGGGACACGGTCATCGCGATCGGCAATCCGCTGGGCTTCGACAGCAGCGTCAGCGCGGGCATCGTCAGCGCGCTGAACCGCAACATCATGGAAAGCCCGTTCGACGACTACATTCAGACGGACGCGGCCATCAACCACGGCAATTCCGGCGGCCCCCTGTTCAACATCAAGGGCGAAGTCGTCGGGATGAACAGCGTGATCTTCGCCCCGGACAATGGCGGCTTCATCGGCCTGGGCTTCGCGATCCCGTCGAACGACGTCCGCTTCGTGGTCGACCAGATCCGCCGCTACGGCTTCGTCAAGGCGGGGCAGATCGGCGTCCAGTTCCAGGACGTGAACCCCAACCTGCGGGAGAGCCTGGGGCTGCCGGTCGGCGCCGGCGGGGCGATCGTCGTGGAAGTCGATCCGTCCGGCGGCGCGGCGCAGGCCGGCATCCGTGTCGGCGACGTGATCCTGCAGGTGCGCAATCAGCGGATCACCGACGCACGGGCCCTGGCCCGCGCGATCGTCATCTCCCGCGTGGGTGCGAAGGCGCCGATCCAGGTCTGGCGCGACGGGGCGGTGCAGAAATTCGACGTCGCCGTCACCCAGGCGCCGGAGACGATGCCGTCCGGCCCCGCCGGCGCGCAATACCCGCGCAGCGCCGCGGAATCCATGGCGCAGGGGCTCGGGCTCGCGCTCGAACCCGCGACCCAGGTCGCCAGCGCGTCCGCGCCGGGCAATCGCCCCGCGGACCGGACCGGACCGGGGAGCGGGACGCAGCAGGCCACCAACCCGTCCGCCAGCCGGACCCAGATGGACGGTGCCCGGGTGAGCCGCGTCGATCCGGGTAGCGCCGCCGCGCAGGCCGGGCTGAAGGTCGGCGACGTCATCGTCATGACCGAACGAGGCGGCGTAAGCAGCCCGACCGACGTGATGCGGGCGCTCGATTCGGCACGCATGGCCAACAAGGAGTACGCGCCGATCCTGGTGCGCGGCCCCGATGGGGACCTGCGCTGGACGGCCCTCGCCGCGCATGCGCTGAAGCCCGCGCGCTAGCCCCCGGTCTTCTGTCCTCCGCGCGTCCTCCCACGCTCCGGCCTTTCGAGACCGGCCCGCTGCCATCGGACCGTCCTGGACGGGGTGGCCGCTGCCTGCACACTGAGACTTATTTGCAATTGACTCGCATTTGCGATACTCGGCCCCATCGACGGAACGAGAGGGGAAGAGAATGCCGGCACCGAGATGGCGCACGGTCGCGCTGGTCACATGTCTCGGGTGCCTGCCCGACCCGAACGGCGTGCGTGCGGAGGACGCGCCGCTCGTCCTCGATCCGGTCAGCGTCCAGGGCACCGGCCAGACCGGCAGCAGCCCCGGCGTAGGCTACGCCGCCCCCGTCGCCGCGACCGGGACCAAGACCGACACGCCCGTGATCGAGACCCCGCAGGCCATCAGCGTGATCACCCGCGAGCGCATGGACGACCAGAACGTGCGCAGCATCACCGACGCCCTGCGCTACTCGGCCGGGGTCTCGGCGGACGGGTACGGGGCCGACGTGCGAGGCTTCTACGGCACGATCCGCGGCTTCTCCCCGGACATCTACCTGGACGGCATGCGGCTGCCGCAGACGGTCACGGCGCAGAGCTTCCAGCTGGAACCCTGGGGACTCGAGCGGATCGACGTCATCCGCGGCGCGGCCTCCCCGCTCTATGGCGGCGGCAACCTGGGCGGGCTGGTCAACGGCATCAGCAAGACGCCGCGCCTCGATCAGGTGAACCAGGTGGCGATCCAGACCGGGTCCTATGGCCGCATCCAGGGCGCGATCGACGTCGGCGGCAAGGCGACCGAGGACGGCACCTGGCTGTGGCGGCTGAACGCGCTCGCCCGTGATTCGGACACGAGCTACGACAACATCCTGAACAACCGCATCTACGTCGCCCCGTCGATCGCCTGGGTGCCGGATGCGGACACCAAGGTCACCCTGCTCGCGAGCTACACGCAGGACGACGCCGGCTCCAGCGCGCAGTTCCTGCCCGCCAAGGGCACGGTGCTGTACAATCCGGCGGTCAAGATCGCGCCGAACTTCCTGAACGGCGACCCGGTCTACGACGTCTACTCGAAGCGGCAGGTCTCGGTCGGCTACCTGGCCGAACGCCACATGACCGAGGCGTGGACGCTGCGCCAGTCGGTGCGGTTCGCGCATATCGACCTGAACTACCGGTCGGCCTACGGGGCCGGCCTCGCGGCCGGCAGTAACGTGCTGCTCAACCGTGTCGCCGCCCTGCAGCAGCCCACCATCAACACGGTCACGGTGGACAACCAGTCGGAGACGCGGTTCACCACGGGGCCGATCGGCCACGACCTGCTCCTGGGCGTCGACTTCCGCAACAACGTGCTGGTGAACCGCACCGCCTCGCTCGCGGCGCCACAGCTCAACCTGGTCGATCCGGTCTACCTCCCCGTCACCTGGCCATCGCTCGGGGCCGCCAATGCCGTGGGCACCAACCAGGTGCAGCGCCAGGTCGGGCTCTACGCCCAGGACCAGCTGTCCTGGCAGGGATGGCGACTGACGCTTACCGGGCGGGAGGATTTCGCCAACGCGGACACGCTGAACACCAAGACGGGCGTGCGGACCACGAACGACGATCAGGTGTTCACCGGCCGGGTCGCGCTGCTCTACGCGTTCGAGGCCGGGTTCTCGCCCTACGTCTCCTACGCGACGTCCTTCCTGCCGCTGACCGGAACGAACCTGTACGGGCAGCCCTACCAGCCGCAAACCGGCAAGCAGGTCGAGGTCGGCCTGAAATACCAGCCGCCCGGCAGCTCCCTGCTGCTCACCGCGGCGCTGTACGACCTGCAGCAGGAGAACGTGCTCACCGTCGATCCGGCCAACCCGCTCAACACGGTGCAGACGGGGCAGGTGCGCACCCGTGGCATCGAGTTCGAGGCGACCGGTGAGATCCTGCCGCGGCTCAACCTGATCGGCGCCCTCACCTATCAGGTGCCCGAGGTCACCCAGACCAACATCGCCGCGCAACTCGGCAAGCGCCCGGCCGCGATCCCGAACCAGCTCGCCTCGGTCTGGCTCGACTACACCCAGCCGATCACCGAGACGATCACGGCCGGGTTCGGCGGCGGCGTCCGCTACACCGGCCGCACGGCGGGCGATGCCACCAACACGTTCGACGTGCCGGGCTTCGCCCTGCTCGACCTGCAGGCGCGGGTGGATTGGCAGACCTGGCGGCTGCAGGTGAATGCCACGAACCTGACCAATGCGAGCTATGTCGCGGTGTGCAGCGGCGTGACCTCGTGCAGCTACGGCACCGGGCGCGCGGTGTTCATGACGCTGAGCTACAAGTGGTGAGGCGGGCCGAGGCCGGCCCACGCCGGCACCCGGCCCCCGCCAGGGTCACGACGCGGACGGCCGGAGTCGCGGCGCTGGCCGGTGGGAACACGGCGCGGATGGCCGGGGTCGCGCTGCGAACCGTCGGCGCGGTCGGTGGCGGCTACGCCCTCGCGGCATCCGCCGCGGGCGCGGCCGCCGTGTGGCTCCCTCTGCCTCGCGCCGAGGCGACGCTTGCCGGGATGCTCGCCAGCTTCGCGGTGTTCGCGGCCGCCATCCTGTGGTGCTTCGCCGCGCGGTCGGCGACGCGGGCGCTGGCGGGCGTGGCGCTCCCGCTGGCCCTCCTGCTGACCGCCTGGTGGGGCCGATGAAGGCGAGCTTCCGCGCCTCCATGGCGTGGCTCCACACCTGGTGCGGCCTGTTCGCCGGGTGGATCCTGTTCGCCGTGTTCCTGACCGGCACCGTGAGCTACTACCGGCAGGAGATCTCCGCCTGGATGCGCCCCGAACTGCACGCCGGCGGGACGCGCACCAAGGCGCTGCGCCGCGCCGAGACGGAACTCGCCCGGAGGGCGCCGCATGCGCGGACCTGGCTGATCGAGCTGCCGGACGCGCGCACGCCCTCCCTCCGCATTGGCTGGAGCGATCGGGACGGCCCCGGCGGCTTCACGCTCCAGACCCTCGCCCCGGTGGCGCCGGCCGGCGGCGAAGCGCCCATCGCGATCCGCCGCACGGTCGGGGGCGACCTGTTCTACTACTTCCACTTCGATCTGCTGGTCCTGCCCTTCCGGCTCGGCCGCTGGCTGGTGAGCCTCTGCGCCGTGGGCATGCTGGTCGCGATCCTGACCGGCGTGATCACCCATCGCCGGATCTTCGCCGACTTCTTCACCCTGCGTTTCGCCAAGGGTGGCGCCCGCGCCTGGCTGGATGCGCACAACGCGCTGGGTGTCCTGGCCCTGCCCTACCACCTGATGATCACCTACACCGGGCTGGTCACCTTCGCGCTCATGCTGATGCCCTGGGGCATCGACCTGACCTATGGGGGCAACCGCGCGGCGTTCCAGGCCGAGATGTTCGGCCAGATGCTCCCCGGTCCGCGTGCCGACCGGCCACACGCCCTCGCCCCGCTCGCGCCGATGCTCGACGCGGCCGAACGGCA
Organism: Rhodospirillales bacterium 69-11; assembly: GCA_001898425.1. Lineage (GTDB taxonomy): Bacteria > Pseudomonadota > Alphaproteobacteria > Acetobacterales > Acetobacteraceae > Rhodopila. The sequence continues at coordinate 60,218 of MKTV01000070.1, read as the reverse complement.
TTGGGGCGGCGGGGCGATCGGGCGCATCGCCGTGTTCAATCCGGACGACGCGACCGCCCGCGTGCTGGTCACTCGGGGCGACACGGACCGGATCCCGATCACGCGCCAATCGCTGCTGTTCGACGGCACCACCGGGGCCGAACTGGCCGCGCGCGACGAGGCCGGACCTGTCGAGGCGACCTGGGCCACGCTGTACGGGCTGCATCTCGCCCGGTTCGCCGCTCCCTTGCTGCGCGGCTTGTTCTTTCTCTCCGGGCTGGTCGGCACGGCGATGGTGGCCACCGGCCTGATCCTTTGGACCACGAAGCGGGCCGGGCGGGCGCCCGGCCGTGGCTGGCGGATCGCCGCGGCACTGAACGCGGGCACCATCGCAGGCCTGCCCGTCGCGATGCTGGCGCTGCTCTGGGCCAACCGGCTCATCCCGGCGGCGCTCCCGGCGCGGGAGGTTTGGGAGTTCCGCAGCTTCTTCGGCACCTGGCTGCTCGCCTTCGCCGCCGCCACCCTGCTCGGGCGGCCCCTGCGCTGGGGCGTGCCGTTCGGCGTGGCGGCCGTGCTCGCGGCCGGATTGCCCGTGCTGAACGCGCTCACCACCGGGGCGCATCTCGGCGCCACCCTGCGCAGCGGCGCGTGGGGCGTCGCGGGGGTGGACCTGACCATCCTGGCGAGCGCGCCGGTCTTCGCCTGCCTCGCCTGGATGGCGATGCGCCACGGTGCGCCGTCCCGAACCGTCAGGCCGCCGGGGACCGAGGGTGGGCGTGTCCTGCCCGTCCTCGCCGGCACGCGACGGTCGGCCGCCACCGAGGAACGGGCGGAGGTCCGCTGATGGTCGCCGGCTCCGAGCATCCGGCGGGGGCACGGCATTGCGGCGGCGTGCGCGATTCGCGCGATGGGCGCGGGTCGCGCGTCGCCGCGGGGCCGTTCGGGGTGACATCCTGATGACCCTCCTCGCTTTCGGGCTGGCGGAGGCCGGCTTCGTCGTGCTCGCGCTCGCCATGGACCGGCATGCCCGCCAGCTTGCCGTCCGCCGCCCGCCGACATGGGCCCGCGCCAAGCTGCGCGCTGCCGGCCTCCTCCTGCTGCTCCTCGCGCTCCGAACATGCATGTCCGGCTGGGGAGGGGCGGAGGGAGTCGTGGCCTGGTGTGGCGTGTTGACCCTGGCCGCGCTGCTGCTGGCGCTCGCGCTCGCCCTGCCGCGACGGGTGCGCACCGCCACCGCGCTGCTCGTCCTGCTGCCGCTTCTCGGGGCGCTGCTCCACCCTGGATGATACCGGGCAGGATCGGACCCGCCCCGCGGCACCCCGGGCGGCTGGCTCGCGCCGGGTCGGTGTGACACCCCGAACCTTGGCGCTCCGCCGCTGGGGGGCTACCTCTGGCCGGTGTCGCGCCGGATCGGAGCGCGGGAGGAAACGATGTGGCGCGACCTGTTCCGGCGCGGGCGCGCGCCGGTCACCCTGACCGCTTGCCTGGGCGAGGGTGTGTACGCGCTCAATGCCTTCCTCACCTCCACTTCGATGCCCGTGGCGGTGCTCGAGGTCGGCGGGGTGCGGTTCATCGCCTGGTCCACCACGGTCTATCTCGTCGCCGCGATCGTGGCCGGGTCCGCCACCGGGTTCCTCAAGGGCCGGTTCGGCGCGCGGCGCCTGCTGCTCGCGGCGGCGATGCTGTTCCTGGTGGGAACGCTCGCGGCGGGCGCGGCGCAGGACATGGGCACGATCCTGGTGGGACG
>MKTV01000070.1:42955-58486 GCA_001898425.1 Rhodospirillales bacterium 69-11 | reverse complement strand
CCAGGGGGCGGGCGAGGGCGCGATCGCCGCGGCCTGCTACGCGCTGGTGGCCGAACGCCTGCCCTCCGCGCTCGCGCCCAAGGCGTTCGGACTGATGGCCCTGGTCTGGGCGGTCGCGGCCTTCGGCGGCCCGCTGCTGGGCGGGCTGCTGACCGAGACGCTGTCCTGGCGCGCCGCCTTCCTGGTCAACCTGCCGCTGATTGCCGCCTTCGTGCTGCTGGTGAGGCGTGCTGTCCCGCCCCAGGTGGTCGCCCCGGACGGCGCCGCCGTTCCGTTCGGCCGGATCACCGGGATCGCGGTCGGGATCATGCTGATCGCGGTCGCGGCCGTGGCGGGGAGCCTGCCTCTCAGCGCGGCAAGCGCGTTCGGCGGTGTGGGCGTGATCGCCCTCATGTTCCTCCTCGACCGTCGCGCGGCGGTCCGGCTCTTCCCGGCCGACGCCTTCCGCCCCCGCACGACCGTCGGCGCGGGACTGTGGGTCGTGCTCCTCATGCCGCTGGGCCAGGCCTCGACCAGCGTGTATCTGCCGATCACCTTGCAGAGCCTGTGGGGTTGGAGCCCGACGCTGGCCGGCGCGCTGGTCGGCGCGATGGCGCTGTCGTGGAGCGGGGCGGCCCTGCTGGTCGCCATCCCGGCCGGTCCTGGCTGGGCCGTGCCGTGCATCCGCATCGGCGCGTTGACGCTGGTCGCCGGGTTGGTCGCCGCTGCCCTGGCCGTGCCGACACGCGACGGTGGACTGATGCTGGCGTGCCAGGTGGTGATCGGCACCGGGTTCGGCGTGGGCTGGGCGTTCCTGAACCAGGCCGTCGCCGCGGCGGCCCCGCGGCAGGATCGGGATCTCGCCGCGGCGCTCGTCCCGACGGCACAATCGGCCGGCTATGCGATCGGGGCGGCGCTGGCCGGGCTGATCGCCAACATGTCCGGCTATGCGGCGGGGCTTGCGGCGCACACGGACAATGGCCGCGCCGGCTGGATCTTCGGCACCGGCGCGGCGGTTGCCGCGATCGCCGCCCTGTTCAGCCTCGGCGTCCGTCGCGCCGCGCCGATCGAGGCCCCGGAATGACGAAGGGCGGCTGCGCCATCGACGCAGCCGCCCTTCGCGGGTCGGGTCGGGCCGGCCGGTTCAGCCGCCCGTCGCTTCCACCATGGCGCGGGCGGACTGCACGCGATCGAGGGCCGCGTCTTCCAGCACGCCTTCACGCTTGTCCGCGGCTTCGTACGCGGCTTCGGCTTCGGCCAGGCGGCGTTCGGCCTCGGTGCGGGACAGTTCGGCGAGCGGGATCGCCTCGTTCGCGAGGACGGTGCAGCGCTCCGGCGTCACTTCCGCGAAGCCACCGGCGACGTAGAGCTGGTCGGTGATCCGGTCGCCCTCATACAGGGCAATCGTGCCGCCGCGGAGGGCGACGATCATCGGGGTATGGCCTTCGAGCACGCCCATGTCGCCTTCGGCCGCCGGGATCACCACCATGTCCACCGGGCGGGACAGGAGCAGCTTCTCCGGGCTGACGATCTCGAGATTGGTCGGCATGGCCGTTGGGTTCCTCTTGGCGGCGACGTCGTGGATGGCCGGCCTGCGCTGGCCATGACACTTGGGTGGTGCGGTGGTCGGCCTCGGCCGGGGCTTGATCCGGCGGGACGTGACGTCCCGGGACCTTAATCCGGCCGTCCAAACGCGGCCGGCACCACCCGGCCGCGGTTCAGACCTGCCTTACGCGTTGGCCTTCAGCGTCTCGGCCTTCGCGACGGCTTCCTCGATCGTGCCGACCATGTAGAAGGCGGCTTCCGGCAGATGATCGTATTCACCCGAGCAGATCGCCTTGAAGCTGCGCACGGTGTCGGCGACCGGGACGAGCTTGCCGGGGAAGCCGGTGAACACCTCGGCCACGTGGAAGGGCTGGGACAGGAAGCGCTGGATCTTGCGCGCGCGCGCCACCACCAGCTTGTCCTCTTCCGACAGCTCGTCCATGCCCAGAATGGCGATGATGTCCTGCAGCGACTTGTAGGTCTGCAGGATGCGCTGGGTCTCGCGCGCCACCGTGTAGTGCTCCTCACCCACGATCCGCGGGTCGAGCGAGCGGCTGGTGGAGTCGAGCGGATCCACCGCCGGGTAGATGCCCAGCTCGGCGATCTGGCGGCTCAACACGGTCGTCGCGTCCAAGTGGGCGAAGGACGTGGCGGGCGCCGGGTCGGTCAGGTCGTCGGCGGGCACGTAGATCGCCTGCACCGAGGTGATCGAGCCCTTCTTGGTGGAGGTGATCCGCTCCTGCAGCGCGCCCATGTCGGTGGCGAGCGTCGGCTGATAGCCCACCGCCGAGGGAATGCGGCCCAGCAGAGCGGACACTTCCGCGCCGGCCTGGGTGAAGCGGAAGATGTTGTCCACGAAGAACAGCACGTCCTGGCCTTCCTCGTCGCGGAAGTATTCCGCGAGCGACAGGCCGGACAGGCCGACGCGGGCGCGGGCGCCCGGCGGCTCGTTCATCTGGCCGTACATCAGCGCCACCTTGGACCCTTCGGCCAGGTTGCCCTGCTCGTCGACCTTGATGACGCCGGCGTCGATCATCTCGTGGTAGAGGTCGTTGCCTTCGCGGGTGCGCTCACCCACGCCGGCGAACACCGACACGCCACCATGCGCCTTCGCGATGTTGTTGATCAGCTCCTGGATGAGCACGGTCTTGCCCACGCCGGCGCCACCGAACAGGCCGATCTTGCCGCCCTTCAGGTAGGGGCACAGCAGGTCGACGACCTTGATGCCCGTCACCAGGATCTCGGCCGACGTGGCCTGGTCCTCGAAGGCGGGCGCCTCGCGGTGGATGGGATAGCGCTTGGTGGCGGCGACTGGGCCCTTCTCGTCGATCGGATCACCGACGACGTTCAGGATGCGGCCGAGCGTGCCGGGGCCGACGGGAACGGTGATCGGGGCGCCGGTGTCGAGCACTTCCTGTCCGCGCACCAGGCCGTCGGTGCTGTCCATGGCGATGGTGCGGACGGTGCGCTCGCCCAGCTCCTGCGCGACTTCCAGCACCAGGGTGCGGTCTTCGATCTTGGTGTGCAGCGCGTTCTGGATGAACGGCAGGTCGCCGTCGAACTGCACGTCCACGACGGCGCCCAGCACCTGGGTCACGCGTCCGACGATGTTGCTGGCTGACATGGTGTGCCCCTCTGTGCTTTCGCGAGATCAGACGGCTTCGGCGCCGGAGATGATCTCGATCAGTTCCTTGGTGATGTTCGCCTGGCGGGCGCGGTTGTAGTTCAGCGTCAGCCGCTTGATCATGTCGCCGGCGTTGCGGGTCGCGTTGTCCATCGCGGTCATCCGCGCGCCGTGCTCGCCCGCGGCGCTTTCCAGCAGCGCGCGGTAGACCTGGATCGCCAGCACCTGCGGCAGCAGCTTCTCGAGGATCGTCTCCTCGTCCGGCTCGAACTCGTACTGCGCGCCGGAGTCCTCCGCCTGGCCTTCGGGCGGCGGCGGGGCCGGGATGATCTGCTGCTCCGTCACGATCTGCGCGATCACCGACTGGAACCGGTTGTAGACGATCGTCGCGGAGTCGATTTCGCCGGCCATCAGCATGGCGGTGACGCGCTCACCGATCTCGGCGGCGTCGCTGAACTCCAGCCGGCGCTTGCCGGCGAAGCTGATGCCGGGATCCACCAGGCGGTTGGCCAGCTCGCGCCGCAGGTAGTCGCGGCCCTTGCGGCCGACGGTGAGGATCTTCACCGTCTTGCCCTCGGACTCGAGCCGCCGCGCCAGGTTGCGCGTGGCGCGGCCGATGCTGGAGTTGAAGGCGCCGGCCAGACCGCGGTCGGCGGTGACCGCGATCAGCAGATGCGTCTGGTCCTTGCCGGTGCCGACCAGCAGTGGCGGGGCGGTGGGCGAGCCGGCGACCGAGGCCGCCAGCGCGCGCATCATCCGCTCCATCCGTTCGGCATAGGGCCGTGCCGCCTCGGCCTGGGTCTGGGCGCGGCGCAGCTTCGACGCCGCCACCATTTTCATGGCGGAGGTGATCTTCTGCGTCGACTTGACGCTGTTGATCCGCGTCCGGAGTGACTTCAGGCTGGGCATCGACCGGGCGCCTTACTTGAACGACTTGGCGAAGTTGTCCAGGAACGCCACCAGCTTCTTCTCGGTCTCCGGCTTGATCTCACGATCGTTGCGGATCGCCTCGAGGATGCCGGGCTCGCGCGCCTTCAGCTCGCTCATGTACTGGGCCTCGAACGCGGTCACGCGGTTGACCTCGATCCGGTCGAGATAGCCGCGCACGCCGGCGAAGATCACCGCCACCTGCTCCTCCACCGGGAGCGGCTTGTACTGCGGCTGCTTCAGCACTTCCGTCAGCCGCGAGCCGCGCGCCAGCAGCTGCTGGGTCGAGGCGTCGAGGTCGGACGCGAACTGCGCGAACGCCGCCATCTCACGATACTGGGCGAGCTCGAGCTTGATGCGGCCCGCGACCTGCTTCATCGCCTTGATCTGCGCCGCGGAGCCCACGCGGGACACCGAGAGGCCGACGTTCACCGCCGGGCGGATGCCGCGGAAGAACAGTTCGGTCTCGAGGAAGATCTGGCCGTCGGTGATCGAGATCACGTTGGTCGGGATGTAGGCGGACACGTCGCCGGCCTGCGTCTCGATGACCGGCAGGGCGGTCAGCGAACCGGCGCCCAGGCTGTCGTTCATCTTCGCCGCACGCTCGAGCAGGCGGGAGTGCAGGTAGAACACGTCGCCGGGATACGCCTCACGTCCCGGGGGACGGCGCAGCAGCAGCGACATCTGGCGATAGGCGACGGCCTGCTTGGACAGGTCGTCATAGAAGATCACCGCGTGCTTGGCGTTGTCGCGGAAATACTCGCCCATCGTGCAGCCGGTATACGGCGCCAGGAACTGCATCGGCGCCGGATCGGAGGCGGTCGCCGCCACCACGATCGAGTACTGCATCGCGCCCTGCTCTTCGAGCGTCTGCACGAGCTGCGCGACCGTCGAGCGCTTCTGACCGACCGCGACGTAGATGCAGTAGAGCTTCTTGCTCTCGTCGGTGCCGACGTTGACGCTCTTCTGGTTGATGATCGTGTCGATGATCACCGCCGTCTTGCCGGTCTGCCGGTCGCCGATGATCAGCTCCCGCTGGCCGCGGCCGATCGGGATCAGCGCGTCGATCGCCTTCAGCCCGGTCTGCATCGGCTCATGCACCGACTTGCGCGGGATGATGCCGGGGGCCTTCACCTCGACGCGCATGCGCGTGGCGTTGGTGATCGGGCCCTTGCCGTCGATCGGGTTGCCCAGACCGTCGACCACGCGGCCGAGCAGGCCTTCGCCGACGGGGACGTCCACGATGGAGCCGGTGCGGGAGACGGTGTCGCCTTCGCGGATCTGCTTGTCGTCGCCGAAGATCACGACACCGACGTTGTCGGTCTCGAGGTTCAGCGCCATGCCGCGCAGACCGGCGGAGGGGAACTCCACCATCTCACCCGCCATCACGTTCTGCAGGCCGAACACGCGGGCGATGCCGTCACCGACGGACAGGACCTGGCCGGTCTCGGCGACGTTGGCTTCGGTGTCGAACGCGGCGATCTGCTTCTTCAGGATCTCCGAGATCTCGGCTGGACGGATCTCCATATCAGGCGGCTCCCTTCATGGCGTACTGCAGGCGCTGCAGCCGGGATTTCAGACTGGTATCGTAGAGGCGGGCGCCGATCCGGACGACCAGGCCGCCCAGCAGGTCGGGTTCGACCTGCTCGAGGATGTTCACGTTGCCGTACCCCGCCTCGATCAGGCGGGCGCGGAGCTGCTGGCGCTGCAGGTCGGTCAGCGGGTGCGCCGACGCGACATGGGCCGTGATGATGCCGCGCCGCTCCGCCACGAGGCTGGCGAAGGCGTGCACGATCTCGGGCAGCGCCTTGAGGCGGCGGTTGGCCGCCACCACGCCGACGAAGTCGCGCACCGGCTTGCCGAAGCCTTCCTGCTCCAGCACCGCCGCGACGGCGCGCATCGCCTGCTGCACGTCGATCAGCGGGCTGTCCAGCAGGCGGCGGAAATCCGCGCTGGCGGCGATGATCTTGCCCAGGTTCTCCATTTCGGAGACCACCGAGTCCAGCGCATTCGCGTCCTCGGCATGGGCGTAAAGGGCAGCGGCATAGCGATCGGCGAGCCCGCCACCGGATGCGATTGTCGTAGCGCCTGAGGCCACGTGCGTTTCCATCTATTGGTGCCGCGCACGGGCGCGGGCGTGAAACAGGATCGCCGCCCCGGAAACTCGCCCCGGAACCGGGCGCCGGGCGTCTACCATGGCGTACATGACGGCGCAACTCGCCGGGGCGGCCCAGGCACGCCCGGACCACGCGAAAACCGCCGGCAAGGGGCGCAGCAGGACCAATCGGCCGCCCTCTCCGCCTCGATCCGGACCGCTGCCTTGCCCCAGGCCGCCGGGGTCCTACAGTCGTTCGCGGACGACGAAGGGAGGAACCGGCACATGCGGTTCGGATTGATCATCCGCGGCCAGTACCCACAGGGCGACGACATGCGCGAGCGGCTGCGGGAGGATCTGGAGGCCGCTCGCCGCGCCGAGGCGCTGGGCTACGACTGCGTGGCCAAGGGCTCCCATTACAGCTCGCATCCGTTCCAATACATCCAGCAGATCCCCTATCTGTGCCAGGTGGCGCTGGTGGCGCCGAAGCTGCGGCTGATCCCGGGGGTTGTGTTGCTGCCGCTCCATTCCCCGCTGCACGTCGCGGAGGAGCTCGCCTCGCTGGACGTCATGAGCGACGGCAAGCTCGTCTTCGGGGCGGGGATCGGCTACCGCGAGGTGGAGTTCCAGGCCTTCGGCACCACCCAGAAGGCGAGCGGCCGGCGCTTCGAGGAGTGCCTGACGGCGGTCAAGCGCCTCTGGTCCGAGGATTTCGTGACCATGGAGGCCAGCTACTTCAAGCTGGAGCACGCCAACTGCACCGTGCTGCCGGTCCAGCGGCCGATGCCGCCGGTCTGGATCGGCGCCAATGCGGATGTGGGCATCCGCCGCGCGGCGCGCATGGCGGACGCGTGGTTCATCAACCCGCACAACAAGATCGACACGATCGCCACGCAGATGGAGGTCTACAAGCGCGCGCTCGACGCCGCCGGCAAGCCGATGCCGGCCGAACTGCCGATGGCCCGCGAGGTGTTCGTCGCGGCCAACCGCGCCGAGGCGATCCGGCTCGCCCGCCCCTATCTGGAAGCGAAATACGACGCCTACCGCGACTGGGGGCAGGACAAGGTGATGCCGCGCGGCGACGCGTTCAGCATGGATTTCGAGGACCTGATGCAGGACCGGTTCCTGTTCGGCTCCCCGGCCGAGGTCACCGAACAGATCCTCACCCTGCGGCAGCGGTTCGGCATCACCACGCTGATCCTGGGCATTCACTGGGTCGGCATGCCGGCCAGCCTGGCGATGGACCAGATGCAGCTGCTCGCCGAGGAGGTGTTCCCCGCCGTCAACGCCGCCTGACCCCGAACCCGCCCGCGGGGCCGCGGATCGCGCGGAGTGCCCGCACCTTCGGGCCGGGACGCCGCGGCTTGCGCCGGGGGGACCGCTGCCGCACGATCCCGGAAAAGGGCAGGAGGGTCCAATGGCCGAGTACGACCTCGTCATCCGTGGCGGCACCCTGGTCGACGGCACCGGCGCGCCGCCGCAGGAGGCAGACCTCGGCATCGCCGGCGGCCGTATCGCCGCGATCGGCCAGCTGGGCCGCGGCTCCGAGGAGATCGACGCCAAGGGCAAGCTCGTCACCCCCGGCTTCGTCGACATCCACACCCATTACGACGCCCAGGCGGTGTGGGACGACCATCTCGCCCCCTCCTCCTGGCATGGCGTCACCACCGCGGTCATGGGCAATTGCGGCGTCGGCTTCGCGCCCTGCAAGCCCGAGGACCGCAACAGGCTGATCGAGCTGATGGAGGGGGTGGAGGACATCCCCGGGGCCGTCATGCACGAGGGCCTGCGCTGGGAGTGGGAAGACTTCCCCGGCTACCTCGCCGCGCTGGAGCGCCGGAAGCGCGACATCGACGTCTGCGCCCTGCTGCCCCATGCGGCGGTCCGGGTCTTCGTGATGGGCGAGCGCGCCATCGCGCTGGAGAACGCCAACCAGGCCGATATCGCGCAGATGCGGGAGATCACGCGGCAGGCCATGCTGGCGGGCGCGTTCGGCTTCTCCACCTCGCGCAGCCTGTCGCACAAGACGCTGAAGGGCGACCCCACGCCCACGCTGCGCGCCCAGGAGGACGAGCTGGCTGGCATCGCCCTGGGCATGCGCGACGCCGGATCGGGGATGCTGGAGGTCGTCTCGGAATGGGCCCCCGACCACCACGCCGAATTCGCCATGCTGCGCCGGATCGTGGAGGCGAGCGGCCGGCCGGCGGTGTTCAGCCTGGCCCAGCGGCATTCCCGTCCCGAGGTCTGGCGCGACCTGCTCGCCCATGCCGACGCCGCCGCGCGGGACGGAGTGCCCATCCGCCCCGTGGTCGCCCCGCGGGCGATCGGCCTGCTGCTGGGCCTGTCGGGCAGCCAGAACCCGTTCTCCGGCTGCCGGTCCTACCGCGCGATCGCGCACCTGCCGCTGGCCGACCGAGTGCAGGCCATGCGCGACCCCGCGACACGGGCGCGGATCACCACCGAGGATCCGAAGGAAGGCAACACCTTCCCGCTGTTCCATCGGATGTCCTGGGATTTCATGTTCCGCTTCGGCAATCCCGGCAATTACCTGCCGAACAAGGCCGACAGCATTGCCGCCATGGCCGCGCGCGACGGCCGCACCCCGCAGGAGGTCGCCTACGACCTGATGCTGGAGGATGACGGCCAAGCCTTCATCTACATGACGCTGGGCAACTACGCGTCCGGCGACCTGTCGATGTCCGAGACGGCGCTGGACGACCGCAACTGCATCATGGGCCTGGGCGACGGCGGCGCGCATGTCGCCTTCATCCTGGATGCCGGCTTCCAGACCTGGCTGCTCACGCACTGGGGCAAGGCGCGCAAGCGCTGGGACATGCCGGAGCTGATCCGGCGCCTGACCTCCGACACGGCACAGGCGGCCGGCCTGCACGATCGCGGGGTGCTCGCCATCGGCAAGAAGGCCGACGTCAACGTCATCGACTGGGACCGGCTCGGGGCCGGCCAGCCCTATGTCGTGCACGACCTGCCGGCGGGCGGAAAGCGGCTGCTGCAGAAGGTGGAGGGCTACGACGCCACGATCGTCGCGGGCCAGGTCACCTTCCGCGGTGGCGAGGCGACCGGCGCGCTGCCAGGCAGGCTGGTGCGCGCCGGCGCCTGAACCGGACCGGTCCGGCGGAGGGGGCTACGCCCCTTCCACGATGCGCAGGTCGCGCTCCGCGCCGTCGCCCAGCGCGTCGAGCGCGGCCTTGTAGCCGGGCGAGTCGTGCGCGGCGATCGCCGCCTCGACGCTGTCGAACTCGATGATGACGGTGCGCTGCTTCACGCCGGCCTCGTAGACCTTCGTGGCTTCGCCGCGGGCGAGGAAACGACCGCCGGCGCCGGTGATCGCAGGTCCGGCGAGCTTCGCATAGGCAGCGAGCTTGTCGGCGTCGCGCACGGCGCGATAGGCGCTGACCCAATAGGCTTTCGGCATCTCGGCCTCCCTTGAACGATGCGGGCGCACGTTATCCGGGCGCCGCCGGGCCGTCGACCTGCGCCGCGGGTCGGGCATCCCGCGCGCAGCCTGTCCAAGCCCCGGACGTGATCCGGGTCAGGTCTCGCTGGTCGCGCGGCGGCGGTTGCGCGCGGGTTCGGATTCCACCGGTTCGGGGGTACGGCGGTCGGCCTCGAACAGCGATTCCAGTTCGGCGGCAGCCTGCTGCACGCTCTGTATGAGCTGCTGCTCGTCCTTGTAGATCGCGTGCGTCTCGCGCAGGTTCCGCTCGTCGTGGTCGCGGAACAGGGCGACGCCCCGGCGCGCGGCCTCGCGCGGGGTTCCGACGGCCATCAGCGCCTTCTCGGCAAGCGCCAGGCTCGAGTGGAACGTCTCGCGCACCAGCCCGTCGACCTTCAGGTCCATCAGCCGGTGCGCGTGGCGGCGGTTGCGGGCACGGGCCAGCACCTTCAGATGCGGGAAGGTGCGCCGCGCGACCTCCACGGTCCGCAGCACCGCCTCCATGTCGTCCAGCACCACGATCAGCAGCTTCGCCTCATCGGCGCCGGCCGCGCGCAGCATGTCCGGCCGGGTCGGGTCGCCGAAATAGACGTTGTTCCCAAAGCGGCGCACGACGTCGACCTGGCCGGGATCCCGCTCCAGCGCGGTGAACGGGATGCCGTGCATCTGCAGCACGCGGCCGACGATTTGCCCCATGCGTCCGAAGCCGGCGATGATGATGCCCGAGCCGCTCGGCTCGATGGTGTCGAACGGCCGCTCCGGCGTGCGCTGGAGACGCGGGATGATCCACGCCTCGGATCCGGCGAACAGCAGCGGCGACAGCAGCATCGACAGCGCGGAGGCCAGTGTCGCCACGGCGGCATGCGAGGGCGAGAGGGCGCCGACCGCGACGGCGGCGCCGAACAGCACCAGGCTGAACTCGCTCGCCTGTGGCAGGGCCATCGCGAAGCGGGTCGCGTTCACGGCCGTCTGCCGGCCCATCAGCGTTAGCAGGAACCCGACCGCGATCTTCCCCCCGAGCAATCCGAGCGTCGCGATACCGAGGCGCAGCGGGTCGGCGACCACCAGGTGCAGGTCGGCCGACATGCCGACGGAGATGAAGAAGAACCCCAGCAGCAGGCCTTCGAACGGTTCGATGTCGATCTGCAGCTCGTGCCGGTATTCGGAGTCGGAGAGCAGCACGCCCGCCATGAAGGCGCCGAGCGAGGCGGACAGCCCGACCTGGGTGGCGACGAAGGCGGCGGCCACCACGACGAACAGCGACGTGACGGTGAACACTTCCTGGTTGCGGCCGCCGCCGACCAGGCGGAACAGCGGCGGAAGCACGAACCTTCCGCCCACCAGGATCAGCGCGATCCCCGCGATGCCGAGGGACACATCGTGCCAAGGCACGTGGTCGGGCAGTTTCGCCCCGTCGGCCAGCAGCGGCACGATCGCGACGATCGGGATGAAGGCGAGGTCCTGGAACAGCAGCACCGCGAACGCATCGCGGCCGGCCCCGCCCTTCAGCAGGTCGCGTTCCGCCAGCATCGGCAGCACGATGGCCGTCGAGGACATCGCGAGCCCCATGCCCAGGACGGCACTGCTCGACCAGTCCACCTGCGCGAGATGCGCGAGGCCCATGAGCACGAAGCTGGTGAGAATCACCTGCGACGCGCCCAATCCGAACACGGCGCGGCGCATCACCCATAGGCGCTGCGGCCGCAGCTCGAGTCCGATCAGGAACAGCAGCATGATCACGCCCAGCGAGGCGATGCTGGAGATCTGCTCGACGTCGGTGATCAGGCGGAAGCCGGACGGGCCGATCAGGATGCCGGCGACGAGGTAGCCCAGCACGCTGCCGAGACCTGCGCGCCGCGTGAGGGGAACCGCCACGGTGGCGGCCGCAAGCAGGGCGAGCAGGGTCGTGAGCATGGGAACTCCGGCAGCGGACGAGCCGGCATCATAGCCATGCCGCCGACCGCTGCCTCGTGTTCTCTGCGTCTGGCTGCCGGGACGCGATCAGCGCCGGCGATCAGCCGCGGCGGAGGCCGCGACTTTTCAGCCAGAGCTGGCGCGCCGTCCGCATTGCCCAGGTGCGCTCCCGCATCTCGGGGCGCACCAGTTCGCGGACCAGCGCCGGCTCTTCCCAGGGCACGTCGTGGAAGCCGGTGTGCAGGTAGCTGCTGTTCGGGTCGTGCTTCCAGGTATGCGGGAAGAAGACGATCATGTCCCGATCGGTCACCGGGGGACGCTCGCGCGCAACGCGTCCGGCCGCACGGGCCAGCAGCGCCTCGACCAGGTCGTGGCCGGGGCCGAGGCGGACATGGACGATCGGGGTGTTGCGCGGGTTCATCTCGATCATGAAGGCGCGGCCGGTGGCAGCCTCGATCATGAAGTCGAACCCGACCATCCCAGAAAGACCCAGGTTGGCCACGACGCGGCGCGCCGCCTCCATCATCTCGGGATTGTCGACAACCCGCACCACGGTGGACGGGCCGGTGGCGGACTCGGCATTCACCACCTCGACGGCCGTGCCCGCGAGCACCTCGCCACGCCAGCATGCGACGGCGCAGTTCGCGGCGCGTCCCTCGACGAAGCTCTGCACCGAGATGTGCGGCCGCTGCCCGGCCGCCCAGGGGCGGAACCAGAAATAGTCGCGTTCGACCAGCGCTTCCCGCAGAGCGAGCGAGAAGGCAACGGAACGGTCCATCGCGCGATAGGCCTCTTCGGCCTCCGCGAGGCTTCGAACGATGCGCACGCCGAGACCGGCCCAGCTTCCATCGGCCTTGACGACCCACGGGAACGGACGGTCGGCGGCGAGGGCGCGCAGCTCCTCGAGACTGGTGACCGGTTCGGAATCCGGAACGAGCACGCCGCTCTCCCGCGCGACCATCAGCAGGTCGTGCCGGGTGGTGGCGATCGGGAAGCTGCGCTCCGGCCCGAGCGAACGCTCGATCAGTGCACGCACCCCGCGATTGCGGGTCACAGCGTGAAGGCGGTGCAGGTCGCGCACGGCCCGCTCGTCACACGGGATGACGAGATCGGCCTTCGCGCGATCGATCGCGCCTTCGAGCGAGACGAGCGGCTGAACGGCGCTGTAGCGGAAATGCCTGACCGGTGCGTGCACGGCACTGACCGGATGGCTTCCCGGGTGGATGATCGACACCGACGCGCCCGCCTGCGACAGCGCCATCGTGAGGCGCGCCGTCGAGGCCAGATGACACGTCGTGCTCACCAGCACGTTCAACGGTTTGATGCTCTGACTCTCTGCCACGTCTGGAGCGCTCGACCGGCGCTGAGCGGAGCTCGGCGCAACCAAGCTCGCGTCCAGTTCACGCGCTAGCTGAAATGGAACAAGGGACATGTCCGCTACCGTGATTTGCGGGTCAAACGCCAAGTAAGCACTTGCGGCTTCATTCGCTTCCGCATCGTCAATAGACCATCACCGGAACGGGGATGGAAGCCTGCGGGCGCCCGTTGGCTCGGTTGTGATGAATGCGTCTGCGCACCGTTACCCGCCGATTGCGCCAGTGCCGGTTCGCGCGAGCAGCGGCATGATCTTCTGGCGCATGCGACCGATATCGAACAGCACAACCAGAACCCCGTAGATCGTCGCACCCAACAGGATGAGCAGCAACAGACCCAGCGGGCCCGGCGGCAAGTGCATCATGCGGATCACGACGCACATCACCAACGTCGCACAAGCGGCCTTCGCCGCCTCCCGATACGGGAACGGGAATCCGAATTCCCGCTTCGCTTGCCACACGCTGATCGCCAGGCCAACCGCATAAGCGGCGACGCTCGCCCAGACCCCGCCCATCAGGCCGATGCGTGGCAGCAAAACCACGTTCAGCACGATGTTCAGCACGGCGGCAGGAGCGAGCGCGATCAGCAGTCGCCATGTGCGATTTGTCAAATGCTGGACGTGGGAGAAGTAGTGCGCGCGCAGCGCGGAGAGGAACACCGCGATCGCGATCGGCGGCATCAGGACCGCGGCACGGCCGGAGAACGCGGGACCCACCAGTACCGAAGCGATATGAGCCGCCGCGACGCAGAAGCCGCCCAACGCAGGGACCGCGATGGTCATCAGCAGTTCGGCATTCTCCGAAGCCTGGTGACGCGCGGCCTTGGCGCCGTCCCGTTCGAACGCGCGGACGACGAGCGGATAGGAGGCGATCCCCAGCGCGAGGAACACCGCCATGACGGCGCGCTCCGCGATGCTGTAGCTCACGGCATAGATGCCGAGCTCTTCGGCGCCGAGATAGTACTGCACGAGCAGACGGTCCGCAGACGCAACGACATACTCGGCGAAGAAGGCGAGGGAGATCGGCGCCGCGAAGGCCGCGATCTCCTTCTGCAGCCGCAGGTCCACCCGGCCGCCGCGCAACCGCCCGACGATCCTGGGCAGGTCGAACACGACGATCGCCAGCGCGCCGGCGAGCATGCCCCAGAAGATGCCGATCGCGCCCATGCCGAAGTGCCAGCACAGCAGAAGGCCGATCGAGAGGCCCAGCAGGCTCTCGGCACATTCCATCAGCGTGTAGCGCGTGCGTGCCAGCGACGAGAGCTCGATCACCTTCGACAGGATCGAGGCTTCCTTCGCGATGGTCACGCCGGCGCCGATCCAGATCATGGCCGCCAGCTGAGGCGGCACCGCGACGAGGCCGAGTCCGATGAAGCACACCACGCTCAGCAGGATCGAACTCAGGCCAAGTCCGAGATAGGCGGTGCGGCACAGCACCGACAGCTTGCCCTCGCGCACGGTGCGCTCGAAGTAGCGCTTCGCACCGAGATCGAGCCAGGAGAACAGGCCGCTCTGGCACATCGCCATCAGACTGACCACCAGCGCGTAATGCCCGTATTGCTCGGGCGTCAGCAGGCGGGTGATCGCATAGATCCCGAACAGCGTGCCAAGCAGCGGCACGACGTATGCAGGCGCAAAGCTGAGGATCGCCATGCGGCGCGATCAGTGCTCGTCTATGCGCGTATCGACGCCTGCCATTGCCACGGCCGGGGCGGGACCAGCTGCCGGCTGAACCCGCTTGCGCCAGTTCTTCCAGTTCACCGCGGCATGTCCCAGCAAGCTGCGCGCGCCGAGATAGCCGTCGAGCAACGTCTCCGCGTTGCCCAGCCGGAACTTGAACGTCTCGTCGCCGCGCAGGAAGTCGACCTGCCGCAGGCCGCGGTCGAAGGCCCACTTGGCGTATTCCACGATCAGGATTGTGCCGGGGGACGCGCGGTCGAAGGCCGGGTCATAGGCCGTGAAATACGCCTGCAGCTTCGTCTCGTAGAGGAAGTTCAGCGACCCGGTCACCATCTTCCCGTCGGCCTCGAGCACGAAGAGCCTGCCGAGGCCGGTGGTGATCGCGGTCTGCAGCAGCGACCGCAGCAGGTCCGCTTCCTCTCCGAGGAGGGAGGAATGTGGATCCGTCGCCTGCAGCCAGGCGCGCTTGAGCGCGATCAGCCGGTCGAGCGCCGCGGTGTGATCCTCTGCCGGATCGAGGCAGCGGAAGCGCACCGGCCCGCCGATCTCCTCAATGATCCGCTTGCCGCGCGTGTGGTTGTTCCGGCCCTTCTTGTTGAGGCTGCGGAAATACGCATCCCCGTTGGGCCACTCGCAGTCGATCCGGAGGCAGCGCTCGTGCCGGTCCTCGACATGCAGGCCGTTGCCGTCCTGCAGCAGAATGCGCCGCGCTCGCGCGTCGGGCCGCACCTGCCGCATCTGCACGACGTCGATCCCGCCCTTCTGCAGCGCCGCGTCCCACAAGGCGACGAGTGCGGCGGGCCAGGGGGCATCGGGATCGACCAGCGCGTCGCAGTAGTCGCTGAAGTCCTGCCCCGCCCAGTGCAGCACGCGCAACCCGCGCTTCGCGCCGATGGCGAGGGGGAGGACGGCGACGAGGCGCTCGTCTTCCCAGGCCAGCA
>MKTV01000070.1:7827-42944 GCA_001898425.1 Rhodospirillales bacterium 69-11 | reverse complement strand
CCGGCGGCGCGGCGTGCCACCGCATCGGCAGCCCAGGCCGACAGCCAGGCATGATGCTGGAATATGTCAGCACCCGTGCGTTGCCACAGGCCTTGCCACGCGCCGTCGATCGCAGCGAGTCGGTCGAGCGTCGTGACGCATTCGATGGTGATTGGCACGGGCGTGCTCCTAGGCGTTCGACTTGGAGGCAGGCGCAGCTGGAGGCATCACGGCAGTCTGGTCCCGGCGGCGGCGTCGAAGCTGGCGATGCGCCGCGGCGCGAACCCGCAGTGCCATCTTCTTCAGCGGCAGGACATGGAGGCAGTAGACGGTCTGGTATTCCAGATGCTCGTCGTGCGTCAGCCCGAACACGAAGCTTTCGTTCGGCTTCGGATGCACCAACGTTCCGAACATCCGGTCCCAGATCGACAGCGCCAGGCCGAAATTCTTGTCCAGATGCGGCTCCTGGCTGCTGTGGTGAAGCTGGTGGTAGTGGGGCGAGAGGAAGACGGAATCCAGCGCTCGCCCGTAGCTGAGTTTCAGGTGGGTATGGCGCACGAAATCCATCATCAGGATAACGTTACGCAGAAGATAGACATTGATGCCGAACACGGTCAGCTCCACCGGGTCGAGCACGAAGAACAACCAAACGCCGTAGCACAGGCCGGGGATGACGCCGTCCCACCAGTGGTTCATCAGCTCGTCCAGCGGGTGCACCCGATCCTTCGTGACGCCGATCATGATCTCGGCGGAGTGGTGGACCTTGTGCAGCTCCCACAGCATCGGGACTTTGTGCTGGGCGTAATGGTAGATGTAGTAGGACAGGTCGTAGGCCAGCAGCATCGTGAGCGTGAAGATGCACAGCACGAACGGGCCGGCCTGCCCCGCCGCATGAGTGGGCGCGCCGAAGATCTGGGTCAGCAGCCAGTACATCGCGTGACCGGCCGTCACGGTCGAGAAGATCAGCGGCACGACGAAGATCGGCAGCACGAGCTTGCGGGACAGCCAGAACAGGAAGTCCACGCGGGCGTAGCGGTTGGTGAAGATCTCGCGCGGGAAGATGTGCGCGATCAGGCCGCGGACGGACCGTGCCTCGGGGGTGATCTTCACGTAGGTGATCACGCCCGCGATCAGGACCGTGCACCAGATCAGCAGCATCGTCAGGCCTTCCTCGCCCGACAGCTTGTCCCAGACCCGATCGCCGATCGTGGTCCAGAATTGGGTCGTGGTCAGCGCTGCGAGACTCATGCGTCGCTCTCCACCAGGGCTGGGGGTCGGGTGGTGACTTCGGCCGGCACTGCGGCGCGATTCCGCAGATGGTCGGCAAGCCGGAGCGCCGTCGCGACGATCGTCAGCGTGGGGTTCGCCTGGCTGGAGGTCGGGAAGACCGCGCTGCCGGCGAGGAAGAGATTGTTCACGCCGAAGACCTTGCCGTTGCCGTCCACCACGCCCGTCGCGGGGCTGTCGCCCATCCGGGCCGTCCCGATGTGGTGTCCACCATACGCCCCGTCACGGCGCACCATCGCCTCGATGTCGGCTTCGTGTGGATCAAGGCTCAGCGTACCGAGGCCCGATTCCGCGAACTCCTGGCGCAGCAGCGCGAAGCCCGTCGAGACCGTGCGCACGTCGAGCGGGCTGTAGCGCCAGTCCACATGGATGCGCGGCATGCCCAGCGCGTCGGTGGCCGTGCCCAGGCGGACGCGGCTGTCGGGGAGCGGCGCCTGCTCGCCATGGAAGTCCAGGCTGAACAGGTTGGCGCGCGGGCGGATGATGACGGACGGGAACTTCCGCGCGGCGAGCGTGCGGTGCCGCACCCAATGCGCCAGGAAGCCGGCCGCGCCGAACGGATCGGTGACGAGGTTGCCCACATGGCGCAGCCACATCCCTGCGCTGGTCGGACCCTCGCCCGCGAGCCGCTTGCCGTATTCGTAGCTGATCAGGTTCTTGGCGAGGTAGATCGCCGACAAGGCGCCGGTGCGGTGCGCCGGATCCGGGATGCGCGGATGATGCAGGCGGAACACCAGGTTGCCCAGCGCGTGGGCGTGCTGCGCATCTTCCGTCAGCGCCATGCGGCGGCGGCAATACGTGCCGTCCTCCGCGCGGTCGTAGCCGTGCCAGACCTTCGTGTCGTTCAGGCGCAGCGTGCCCAGCGTGCCGGCGATGTGGCACATGTAGAAGCGGCCGAGGAGATCGTTGCCGTTGCCGATCCCGGCTGCATGGACGTCGTTGGACGCGAGCAGCAGGCGCGGCGTCTCGAGCCCGCCGGTGGCCACGACGAACTGGTCCGCTTCGACGAGGAAGCGCCCGCCGTCCAGCGTCTGCACCTGCGCGTGGGAGATGCGGGCGCCGTCGCGTTCCGCCTGCAGCTTCGTGACGTTGGCGTGCAGCAGCACGCGCACGCTCCCGGACCGCTCCAGCCGGTGCCGATAGCGGCCGGCGAAGTCCGTCGGGCAGCTGAAGCGCTCGATCCGGTCGACGTCGAATTCTGCCGGCGCGAAGCCGTCGATCATCGGCCGCATGCCGCCGCTCCGCGCGGTGCGGGCGTCGTAGTCGAACGTCCCGGCCTCGACCAGTTCGTTCGCGGCCGGATACCACCGCGCGACCGTTTCATACGAAATCGGCCAGCCGCTGTGCGGCATCCAGGGACGCGCGTCGAAGTCGATCGGGTCGAACGGCACGCAGCGGCCGCCCCAGATGGTGGTGGAGCCGCCAAACCGCCGTTGGCGATATTTGTCGGTCGGGCTGTGCAGCAGCTCGTCCGCGACCTCGCCTTCGTACAGCGCCTGCGTGGGGGCGTGTTCCTGCAGCCCCCCCGATTCCAGCAGCAGCACGCGCAATCCGCAGTCGCGCAAGGCCAGCGCGAGCGTGATGCCGGCCGCGCCGCCGCCGATGATGCAGATCTCGGCGGTCAGGACGGTGTCGCGGACGATCCGGCGCGCGTCACCGATCATCGCTGGCCTCCGCCATGACGGGCATCGGGGCGATCGCCTCGGCGGATGGCCGCGCCAGCATCGCGTAGAGCGCGGCGATGCGCTGCGCGAACGCCTCCATCGTGAACTGGCGGTGATACATGGCGAGACCCTGTTCGGAGAGCCGCGCCTGCAGCGCCGGATCCCCGCTGAGCTCGATCACCGCGCGGGCGATCTGCGCACGGTCGCCCGGCGTCACGAACAACGCGGTCTCGCGATCGGTGAAGACTTCCGGAATGGCGCCGACCGGCGTGCAGATCACCGGCACGCCGGTGGCCATCGCTTCCAGGATGACCAGCGGCAGGCCTTCGTCGTAGGCGGGCAGGATCAGCGCGTCCGCCTCGGTGACGTGCCGCCGCGCGGTCGCCTGGTCGGCCCAGCCGGTGAAGCGCACGCGGCCGGCGATGCCCAGACGCTCCGCCAGCGCGCGATACGTCTCAACCGCCCCGCCGCCGACGACGGTCAGGCACAGGTCGGCGGACTGCGCTTCCGGCCGCGCGAGGGCGTGCAGCAGGTCGCTGATGCCCTTCCGCTCCAGCAGGTTGCCGAGGAACAACAGGCGGAACGGGGCGCCATCCGGCCGCGGCACGCGCGGCAGCGGCGTGGCGGGAACGCCGTTGTTCACGACGCTGATCGACTGCGGCTCGACCTCGAACGTATCGATGACCCAGCGGCGCCACAGCTCGCCCAGCACCACCACGTGGTCGGCGGAGCGGAACATGCCGCGCAGCAGCGCGCGGCCGGGGCGCGGCAGGCTCTCGTGGAAGGCGATGATCTGCGCCGCGTGGAGATGCAGCAGCACCTTCACGCCGGCGAGCCGCGCGGCGTAGAGCAGGAAGCCCTTGCGGTAGACGCTGCCGCGTTCGGCCAGGTTGAGATGGACCACCGACAGGCGGCCACGGGCGGACAGGGCGAAGATCCGCAACGCCGCCCAAACGAGGAACAGCGGGGAGAACAGCAGCGATCCGCCACCACGCGATTCCAGCCGCTCCAGCCGGAAGCGGCCGGTGGGATCGGTGCCGAGATCGGCGAGATACTGCATGATGCTGCCCATGCCGCCGCCGACCTGGCCGTACGGGCAAGTCAGGTAGACGGTACGTTCGGCGGCGTCGGACCGGCTCATTGCGCGCGGGTCTCCCTGGGAGTCTCTGCATGTGGGTCGCTGTCGCCGCGCATGCGGTCGACCCAGCGGACGGAGGAGGCGATGCCCCAGTCGAGGCTCGTCTCGCCCAGCCCGAGGCGCTGCGCGGCCTTGCTCACATCGAGACGGATGTCCTGTCGCATCAAGGCCGCCAGCGAGGGTGTGATCGCATCGGGCATCCGTACTGGCAGACGGGCCACACGGGTGCCGATCGCGGCCAGCTTGAGCGCGGGGGCGGCCAGCTTGCTCTCCAGCCGCAACTGCCGGCCGGACAGCCGATGGACCGGTGTCGCGCCCAGCGCGCGAGCGAAGCGGACCAGGTAGCCGTTCCAGTCCGGCGGATCGGCCATCGCGACGTTGAAGGTCTCGCCCACCGCTTCGTCCTGCGTCAGGCAGGCGCGAATCGCGGTCACGAGGTCGTCGACATACGTCAGGTTGCAGATCCCGTCGCCGTCGGCGCCGAGATCGCCCAGCCGCCCGGCGCGCAGGAGGCGGGCGATGCGCCCGGTCCACTGCTCGCTGCCGGGTCCGTAGACGCAGCCGGGCCGCAGGATCGCCGCCTGGCCGCCGTCCTGCCCATACTCCTGCACCAGCCGTTCGGTTTCCTGCTTCGCGACGCCGTAGCCGCTGACCGGCGCGACCGCGGGTGCCGACTCCGTCACGAGACCGGTTGCGGCGCCGTAGACCGCCATGCTCGACAGGTGCACCAGCCGGCGGAGGCCGCTGCGACGCGCCGCGTCGCACAGCGTGCGCGTGGCCGCCACCATCGTGGCGTCGCTTCCGGCGATGCAGTTGACCGCGTACTCCACGCCGGCGAGGGCGCGCGTCATGGCCGCCGGATCCGTCGCATCGCAGGTCACGACCTCGACATCCGACTGCCGGCTCGCGCGGCGCGCGGCGGCGATCGGGTGCCACGCGGGATCCCGCGCGAGGGCCGCGGTGAGGCGGCTGCCGATGAAACCGGTCGCGCCCACGACGAGGACGCGGGACGGGGAAGGCTGGGCGATGTCTGGCATGGGATTATCCGGCAACCGCAACGGCGGGCGCAGCACGCCGCCGGCGGAACAGGTGGATCAGCGGCCGCTCGAGAATGACGTAGCTCAGCTGTCCGACCACGGCGCTCATGACCAGGCTGACGCCGACGATCACCGCGAGCGCGGGAATCGGCGCCATGGCGGTATGCAGCACGATCACGCCGACGAGCGGCACCACGAACCCGTGGGTGAGATAGGTCGAGTAGGACGCATCGCCGGCCGCGAGCAGCCACCGCGGCAGGCGACGCGCGAGCCGGTGCTCCAGCCCGACCGCGCCCAGGACGATCGCGGCGGCGGGGATGCCCCAGGTGAGGGGGCGCAGCACGCCCGAGACGACCGGCATGAACAGCAGGGCCGCGAAGCCCCCCAGCAGCAGCACCCAGCCCAGGGCCTCGGGCACCAGGCGGTCGCGCTGCACGGCCATGCCGATCAGCACGCCGGCCAGGAACTCCAGAACGATCGTGTTCGCGAAGCCGGCGATTTGCGGCCAGCCGGGACCGGCGAACACGGCCACGGCGGAGAAGGCCAGCAAGGCCGGGACCGCGACGCGCAGCATCTGCACCCGCAGGGTCAGCGCGAGCCCGACCAGCAGGTAGAACAGCATCTCGTAGGTGAGCGTCCAGCCGACCGGCAGCACGGGGCGGATATCGCCCGCCGCGTCGCGCACCGGCAGCAGGAGGTAGGACCCGGCGACGTAGAGCCCGTCGAGCTGCGTGCGGGCCACCAGGGCGGGAAGCGCCAGCACCAGCAGGATCTTCGCGGTCGTCGCGATCCAGTACATCGGCACGATGCGGGTCAGACGGTGACGGAGGAACACCCACCCCGCCATGGGTCGGCCGTGAAGCCGGCTCGCCGAAATCACCATGACGAGCCCGCTGATCACGAAGAACACGTCCACGCCGGCCGCGCCGTTGCCCCAGATGGCATCGGCATCCTCGGCACGCACATGGGCGCCCCAGTGGCCTACCGCGTGGTAGGCCACCACCAGCAGGGCGGCGATCGCTCGCAGCGCCTGCACGGTGAGGAGTTCGGTCCGGCGTTCGGCCATCGGTCGATCCTCAGTTCGGGCCGATGAGGATGGCGCTGCGCGACAGCGCGCGGGTCTCCGGCACGCTCGCGAGCACCGGCAGGCCGGTATCCAGTTCGAGCGCCTCCGGCCGCAGGTAGATGCTGCGGAAGAAGTGGCTCATCAGGGTCACGCCGACCGCCAGGATCACGCTGAGCAGCGCCCCGCCGATCACGATCAGGCGGCGCAGCGGGCGCGGCATGGCCGGCGGACGCGGCGGCTCAACGACCCGCACGGAAGACTGACGGCTCGCCTCGACGTTCTCGATGACGGTCCGGTCGCCCAGGATCTTGCTGACGGACTTGTAGTTGTCCTCCAGCACCGTGCGGTTGCGCTCGAGCCGGTGCAGTTCAGTCTCTTCCGTGTCGAGCTTGTCCACCTGCTGGCGCAGCGCGGCGAGCTGGGCGCGGACCGCGTCACGGCCCGCGACCGCGGCGCGCAGATCCGAATCCGCCTTGTTCCGTTCGGTCTGGATTTCGAACGCGTGCTTCGCCTTCAGGTTGGCGACGTCGGTCTGCCGCGCCATGGCCTGGTTGCGCGCCTCGTCATAGGCCGGCGATCCGCGATAGGTCGTCGTCGCATCCTGCTGGCGCTTCTGGTAGGCGCTGACCATCGCCTGCAGCGCCGCCGCGGCATCGGCACGCCCGCCGGTCGCCGCCGCCATCTGCTTGTCCAGCTCCGCCATGCGGGCCTGCTGTTCGGCGGCGCGGCTCTCGAGCTTGGTCAGTTCGGTCTCGAGATCGCCCTGCTGCTTCAGCATGATCGCACGGCGTTCCGTGAAGCTGCTGATGTCGTGCTCGCGCTTGTACTTCGCCAGCGCGTCGTCGGCCGCGGCGAGCTGCGCGCCAACTTCCTGCTGCTGCTTCAGAACGAGCGGCGCCTGCACGTCGTTGAACAGCTTGGTGCGCAGGGCGAAATATTGGTCCTCGAGAACCTGCAGCACCTCGGCCGCCACCTTCGGATCGGTGTGGGTGAAGCCGAGGCTGATCACGCTGGACTTGCGGTCGACGCCGATCGCCAGGTTCGCGTTGAACTTCACCAGCGCGCGGCTGATCGGATCCGAATCACCATTGGCCTTGGCGAGGTTCGGCATGCCGAGGAACTCGCCGACATAGGCCTTGCCCTCGTTGACGAGCTGGGTGAACTCGCCGGGCGGCTCCAGCATCTTCGGATACAGCCGATCGACGCCGATCTGCTTGATCACCGCGCGATGCAGGTCGTCGCTGCCGAGGATGTCGGCCTCCGTGCGGAGCACGACCTCCTTGTCGACGCCGCCGCTGTTCATGAACTGCTCGCCGGCGGCCGGGCGATAGGTGTGCTCCGTGCCCAGCAGCACCAGCAGCGAGGATTTCGCCTGGTAGCTGGGATCGATCTGCACCGCGATCGCCACGGAGGCCGCCATCACGATCGCGACCAGCAGGTAGATGAGCCGGCGGCTGTGATGGAAGCTCAGCATCAGGTCCCGCAGCATGATGCCGGGGGGTAGCGTGGTGGTTCCGCTCATGGCTGGGAGAGTCCTGCGAGAGTCAGGGAGGGACGGCGCCCGGGTTTGCCCAGGCCGAATGCATGTGCCGTGACCGGTTCGGGCGCGATGCTCGAGGGACGGCGCAACGGGGAGGCGAAGGCGAGGCGTGGGCGCATGCGGGCGGGCACGGTGCGCCACGCACCGGCAAATCCGCTGAGTCCGACCAGGCACGCCACGAGGAAGTCGAGGTCGGCGCATTTTCGACCCAGCGAATTGCTGGTCGAGGCCACGGTGATCATCAGCACGAGGATGACCCACCCCAGCGGATGCTTCGACGTGCGCCCGAGATGGACCAGGAACGCGAAGAACGCCACCAGGAACACAGCGAAGCCGATCGCGCCGAGGTTGAGGAACATCAGCAGCCAGAAGTTCTCGATATCGGTCGTGGCCGCATCGAGGCCGATCTCGGCCTTCAACTGCATCAGCCGGTCGGTCGAGACGCCGAACATGAAGTCGCGCACGTCGATGCGGTCGAGCACTTCCCACTGGACGTGCCGCACCTTGGCGCTGTCGTCGTAGTAGAGGTGCGTGATGATGCGCGCGCCAATATCCGTCGAGGTCACGACGAACAGCAGCAGCGGCGGCAGGAACAAGAGGCCGGCCATCACCGCGGCGATGAAGCCGGGACTGAGCCGGCGGGTCACCAGCCCGCGTGCCAGCGTGGCGACGGTGCTGAGCGCCAGCATCACGACCGTCATGCCGAGTGCGGCGCGGCCGCCGAAGGCGAGCAGGCCGATCACGAGCACCGCGAAGCAGGCCGCGGCGATCAGGCCCGGCAGGCGCATGCCCAGCAGCAGGAACAGCGCCATCGCGGTGACCATTGCGCCGGTGAGCGGGTGATCATACAGCGCCGCGCCACGGAACTCGTCCGCATCGGCCGCCAGCTGCAGCTTCTCCATGTCCGCGTCGCCGATCTGCATCGGGATCATGTGCGCCTGGTTCAGGGCCTCGCCGACGCTGATCGCGACGTTGAGCAGCGCGAAACCCAGCACGACGTAGCCTAGAAGGCGGCGCTGCTTCGGCGTGCTCGCGGTGAGTGCGAGCAGCAGGAGGCCGGGCGCGATGTAGCTCTCGACATAGACGGCGACGCCCGAGAAGCCGACGCTGATCACCGAGTAGACGGCGAGGACCGGCATCAGCGTCATGAACGTGGCCAGCAGCGGACGTTCGGCGTAGAGCCGCCGCAGCCCGTCCGCGTGACGGCCGCCCAGCAGCACCAGCATGGCACCCGCGAGCGCGAAGAACGTGCCTGGATGCAGCTTGACGAAGATGTTGCCGCCGGGCGCGTTGTAGTCGATGCCCAGCATGTACATCAGGTTCACGGACACCAGGAAATGCGCCACCACGGCCGCGAGGCCGAGGCGGAACGCCCAGGGCGACGCCGGCGTCGTGGCCGGTGCGGGCCAGCGCGGCGCGAGGTGTCGAAGCGGGCTCCTCATGCGCGCGCCCCGTGTCCGGAGGCGCGCGCGCCTTGCCCGGTGCGGCGGCGATCCTCGATCACCGCGAGGGCGAAGCCGACGCTGGAGACGACGTAGCGGCGGGCAAGGCGGCGCGGCTCCTGCCGCAGGCGCCACAGCCACTCGAGGCCCACGGCCTGCCAGCGTCCCGGCGCGCGCTGCACCAGGCCCAGCGCGATCTTGACCGCCTGGCCGACGCAGAACGCCCAGCACGGCGGCAGCAGCGCGCGATGACGGTCCACGAAGATCTCGCTGCGCGGTGCGCCGACCGCCATCAGCAGCAGCGTGGTGCCGTGCGCGGCGATGCGGCCCGCCATGTCGCGGCAATACGCCTCGTCCGTCTCAAAGCCGAAGGGCGGGATGGTGGTCGCCACGCGATCGGCGAGTCCGCGCTCGGCGGCCCAGTCCAGCACCGCCCGTTCCGTCTCCGCGGAATCGAGCACGAAGAACAGGCGCTGCCACGGCGCATAGCTCTCGGGCGCCATCAGCGCCACGGCGATGTCGCAGCCGGTGACGCGCTCGACCGACAATCCGCACATCGTCGCATAGCGGCGCACCGGCCAGCCGTCGCACACGGTGACGGCGGCATTGCGATAGGCCTCCGCGAGCGCCGGGTTCCGGCGCAGACGCGCGATGTGTTCGATGTTCGGGGTGACGACCAGGCCCACGCCCTCCGCGGGCGCGCGCCGGGTGCTCAGCGCCTCGTCCGCGATCTGCTGGGCGGAGGCCGGGCTGAGCGTCAGGCCGAACGGGGTCTTCGGCTGCTTCATGCCGCCATCTCCGAGAAGCGGGGGATGATGGAATGGAACAACGCGCCGTAGCGCTGGGCGCAGGCAGCGTTGCTGAACTCGTTGGCGCGCGCCTTCAGCAGCGCCGGCGGGAAGCGGCCGGCAAGCGTGGCGACGCGGTCCATCGCCGCGGCCAGGCCGGCCGGATCGGCGGTGGGCACCAGCGCGCCGTAGCGGCCGTTCTCCAGGATCTCCGCCGGTCCATGCGCGCAATCGGTCGAGATGACCGGCGTGCCGCACCACATCGCCTCGACCAGCACGTTGCCGAAGCCTTCGGCGCGCGAGCTGAGCACGAAGGCGTCCGCGCGGCGGAACCACGGAAGCGGATTGTCCTGGAAGCCCAGGAAGTCCACCGCATCGGCGATCCCGAGTTGCGTCGCGAGCGCGCCAAGCGATTCACGCAGCGGACCGTTGCCCAGCAGCAGCAGGCGGCTGGGGATGCGCTGCCGATGCAGCGCGAGGCCGCGCAGCAGCGTCTCATGATCCTTCTGTGGCACCAGCCGGCCGGCGCACACGAAAACGGGGACGCTCCGCTCCTCCAGCCAGGGATGCGTCACGCTCTGCGCGGCGCGGGCGGCGAAGTCGGAGCCGATCACGGGGTTGTTGATCGTGACGATCTTCTCGGCCGGCAGACGCGCGATCGTCGAAAGTTCCTGCGCAATTCCTTCCGAAACCGCGACGGCTCGGGCGATCAACGGCGCCATGGCCCGGTAGGCGGTCGGGATTCCGCGGTAGGTCCAGCTCAGCGTGTCGGAAAACTCCGACGAGATCGGGTTGTGCTGGCAGATCACCACCTTCGTCCGGCTGCGCGCCATCGTCTTGGCGAGCAGGGCGGCGACGTTGTTGTGGTCGAGATTGGCGAGCAGCACGTCCGGCCGCTCCCGCCGCAGGAAACGGGCGAGGCGCGGGATGTCATGGATGGTGCGGCTGCTCTGCAGGTCGACGAGGCGCAGCCGGTCGGACACCTTCTCCTGCAGCTCGCCGCGGAGCTGGTGCAGCACCAGCGTGACCTCGAAGCCGAGGTGCTGCAGCTCCATGGCCAGCGCCAGGCTCTGCCGCTCCACCCCGCCACCGGAGAGGTCGTGCATGTAGATCGCGACCGAGGCGGGCGCGATGGTCGGCTCCGGCACCAGGGCGTGGGCGAGATTGCTGCGTACGGTCATTGTCTGCGTTCAGCCCCCGATCCGTCGCCGCAGCTTCTGGAGAACGCCTGGGAGGTCGAGCACGAAGCGCTTGCCGTCGACCCAGACGCGCTCGCCGTTCGCAGCCAGCGTGTGAAGCCCATGCGGGAACGGCCCCTTGGGATCCGGCGCCAGCACGGTGACCTTGGTTTCGCGATAGGTGTCCGGATCCAGCGTCTCCACGCGGTGGATCGCGATGCCGCCGCCATAGGTGCGGCTGCAGTCCTGGCCGGGACGGAACAGAGACTCGCCCACCCGGAACAGCGGCCCTGCGGGCCGCGCGCCGGCGATGTCGATCTTCACCGGCATGCAGCGATGGGACAGCCACGGACCTTCCAGCCGGTCGGCGTACAGCAGGCACAGGTTGTCGTGCGTGCCGACCGCCAAGTCGGTGCAGGCGATCCAGAACCGGTCGCCATGGCGGAACAGCGTCGGGTCGGCCAGGGACCGGTCCGGCGCGATGGCGCAGACCGGCGTCAGCTGACCGCCGCTCTCCAGGCGATACAACGTGGTGGTGCCGAGATCCGTCGATTCCGGCAGGACATAGGTGCCGGTCTCGTCCTGGTACGTGCACGGGTAGGAATGGTGCCGGCCGGTATCGAGCACGACGCGCTGCCGCTCGTACCCGCCATCCTTGGTCGGCGCGAGCGCGACGATCGTGCCGACGCCGTCCCGCATCGGCATTTCTTCGACCAGGAGCTGGTCGGTGCCGGGCACGGGAAAGGGATCGGCGTGATAGGCCTTGCCGGTCCCCGGGCGCAGCCAGTGGATTTCGCCCAGCCGGCCGTCGCGGACGATCGCGGGCAGCGAGGTGCGGGCGAGCCCGACGCTCCACCACTCGGTCAGCAGGCGGCGCTGCCAGGTCGCGACCAGGTAGTCGATCCACCCGCTGCCGCGGTCCGGCCGCGGCACGTCCTGGCCGAGCGGCCCGCGGCTGCGGCTTTCGAGCGCGTCCTCGACGAGGCGGAGCGCGATCGACTCGACCCGCGCCTGGAACGCGTCACGGCTGCCCTGGGTGGAGATTACCGCCTCGTCCAGGATTTCCGGCTCGCGCGCGCCGGGCGCATAGAAGGCGAGGCGGAGCAGCATGGCGTAGGGCGGCCGGTGCCAGTAGGCGCCGATGATCTCGCGGCTGTTCAGCGGCACGCCGTCCGCCGTTTCCAGCCGGAGCAGGGGTTCGGGGCAGGGCGGTGCGTGGTTGGGTGCGAGGCGTACCGTGTCGCCCGCCTTGGCCAACCGCAGCACGGCTGCGGGCACGAGGCCTGCGATCAGGCGGGTCGAGGCCGGCGGGGCGATCCCGCCGTCTGGAGCCGGACGGTCTGCGATCATGTCCATGGTCAGCGGCGGCGCCCCAGCCAGCGCGGCATGACCGCCTTCTCGCGGTTGAGCACGACGCCGACCGGCTGGCCGCCCATCCGCTCGATCAGCGTCTTGGCGTTGTCGATCTCGGTCTGGCGGGTACGCCCGGCGGCGACCACCAGCACCGACCCGTCGCAATGCCGGGCGAGCGCGGCCGATTCCGGGCTCTCGGTCGAATCGCAGTCGAGGACGACGACGCTGTGCTGGGCGCGCAGCAGGTCGAGCAGCGTCTGCAGCCGTTCCGTGCCGACGTTCAGCAGCGGCCGCTGGCCGGGCGAGAGCCGCGCCCAGAGCAGGTTGGCGGAGTCGCCGACCGGGGTCGCGGCCTCGCTCAGCGGAAGACCGCGGCGCATCGCCTCCAGCAGCGTGGGCCGGTCGGAGGGCTTGGGGTCGGTGCGCCGGCCCGTGCAGTCGACGTAGAGCACCGGCTGCGGCGTGTCGTCCGCCGCCACCCGGGCGTAGCCCGAGGCGATCGTGCTCGCGCCGACCCCGTGGGTGGGCGAGATGAACTGCACGACGAGCGGCATGGTGCTCGTCCGGCGCGCCTCGATCGCATAGTAGAGCTGGACGAAGGAGGGTTCGTGCCGCGCGATCGCGCCCACGTCGACGCGGATCGGAGCGACCTCGCGCCGTTCCGTCACCTCCGGCATCTGCGACGAGCGCTGCAGGACGGTCAGCTCTGGAGTGGACAGCTTGTTCACGGCACATGCTCCGCCACGTTGCTTGCACGCATGGATGCGCGCGGGATGGCGCCTCAGTAGGCGTTTCTGTCGGAAATCATCAGACGGGCCGTCTGCCACAGGATCCGAAGATCGAGGCCAAGCGACCAGTTGTCGATGTAGTACAGGTCATGATTGACCCGGTGAATGACTTTCTCGGTCGTGTCGAGTTCACCGCGATACCCGTTCACCTGCGCCCAGCCGGTAATACCGGGCTTCACGCGGTGGCGGGCCGGGTAGTTCGGCGCGACGTCTTCGAGCGGCAGGCCGCAAGCGCGGGTCTGCAGGGCATGCGGGCGGGGTCCGACCAGGGACATGTCGCCCTTGAGCACGTTCAGCAGCTGCGGCAGCTCGTCGAGGCTGGTCTTGCGCAGGATCGCACCGACCCGGGTCACGCGCGGATCGCCCTTGCGGGTCTGCTGGGCCGCGTCCGCATCGGTCATGTGCGTGTACATCGTGCGGAACTTGAAGACCTCGAAGATCTGGTTGTTGAAGCCCACCCGGCGCTGGCGGAAGAACACCGGGCCGGGCGAGGTCACCTTCACCGCGGCCGCGATCACCAGCAGCGCGGGCGCAGCCATCACCAGCATCGCGCCGGCCGCCGCCACGTCCTCGGCGCGCTTGACCATCGCGCGCCAGCCCTGCAGCGGCCGCTGGCCGGCCTGCAGCATCGGCACGCCCCCGATCGGGGCGACCTGGCGGCCGCTGAACGTGACCCCCTCGAGCGAGGGGGCGACGTAGATGTCGACCGGCGAGGCAGCGAGCTGCTGCACGATGTCGCGGATCGCGGCCTCCGCCGACCAGGGCAGCGCGACGATCACGGAGTCGATCGCGTCCTGCCGCACGAGTTCCAGCAGCGCGGGCATGCCGCCCAGCACGGTGCGTCCATAGAAGGCGCGAAGGGAGGCGAGCGTCTCCCCTCGCGGCGCCGCGCCGTATTCGACGATGCCGACGATGTTCAGCCCGCCATGGCCGTCACGGTCGAGCCGCTCCAGCACCTGCTGGCACAGGGCGGTGGCACCCACCACCACGGCGCGGCGCGGCGGAACCTGGCTCAGGAACACGCGGCGGCGGCCCACCCGCACCAAAGCGAGCGCAACGAGGCCGGTTCCCACGAACAGCGGCAGCCACGGGCCGTCGAACAGCTCCGCGAGCGCGTCTCCGTCCGAAATCGTACCTCCGTGACGCAACGCCGTGAGGGTGCACAGCGTTAGCAACACGCCCAGACCCACCGCCTGCAGCCAGGCGGCCGTGAGCCGGGTGAGATGAAGCCGGCGTGCGAAGAGGATGCCGAGTGTGTACGACCCGCGCTCCCACAGACCGACCGCGGCCAGGAGTGCCACGGCGCCCACGACGACGAACGTCGCAACCCCTTGGGAGGCCGACGTCAGGTACAGAGATCCCATGCCAGCCCCGAACGCCGCGATGGCGTCGAGGATGCAGGCAACGAGCCCCGGAACGATCGACGAGCGCCCAGGCACCGCCTCGGCACCGGGCGCAAATCGGCCAGCTGGGAGGACGTTGGTCGTGGGTCTCGTCAATCCCAAGGAAATATCCTGTTCTACAACTCCAGGCATCTGCAATATTCCCAACCGCTCGGAGTCAAGACACAACTTTACCGGCCCGATTTCTTGAGCCGTCCAATTTCCCCAAACCAGCTATTTCATTGGTCGTTGGTCGCTGAGAACTTTAGACGCCTCGTGCAACTCGGGCCTGCGTGATTGGTCCGCTACGAGTAAGCCACTCGTCCGGCGCCGAGCCTCACCACACTGAAATGCATCCCTCACGCGGCTTCGTTATCTGCCGAAACGATAACCTCCCGCTCTCCCTTGGCAAAAGGCACGTTCGCGTGTACGGGTCGGAAATATAACGACAGAAATACGCGCACGGAAACGCGAGCATTGAACGTTGCGGCATGATCTTCACTTGAGGTGGACTTTCTGTAAGGTTCGGTGTCCCGTTCCTTCCGATTATGGGCCGAATCTCGGGGCGATCCGCTCGCATTCCGGCGATGTCACCGGCAGTTGTCTCCACCTCGGAGCGACAGGCGTTTTGGTAACGGCTCCGATACCGATACGCACGGAAACCGACCGTTTCGTTGTCGGGCGCGGCAAAAGACGCTCTAATGAATTTTCATCCAGAGGTCATGGAGCATGCGACGACTTCTTCGCCGCCGCCCTTCCGAAGCATGAGCGCCGCCATGGCGCGCCCCGTCCACCTCGAGCCGCGCACGCGCCGGTTCTGCCGCGGATTGTTCCGCGGCATGATCCTTGGCGGGCTCGCCTGGATCGCACTCTCCGCCCTCGCCTTCGTACTCGGCGTCGGACTCTAGCCGGGTGACCGGCCCCGGCGCCACCGACGGGCTGGACGATGACGCGATCCGACGGATCCTGGGACGAACCCGCCGCATCGCGCTGGTGGGCGCCTCCGCCAAGCCGTGGCGGCCGTCGCACGAAGTCATGCGGTTCCTCCTCGACCGTGGGTTCGACGTGACCCCGATCAACCCGGGCCTGGCGGGACAACAAATCCACGGGCGCACCGTCGTCGCCGATCTCGCCGCGGCGGCGCCGCTGGAGATGGTCGACCTGTTCCGGAACGCCCGCCTGGTCGGTCCGGTGGTCGACGAGGCCGTCCGCCTGGGCGCCTCAATCGTGTGGATGCAGCTGGGCGTCGTCGACCAGGCCGCGGCCGCCCGCGCCCGTGCCGCCGGGCTGGAAGTGGTGATGGATCGATGCCCGGTGATCGAAGACCGGCGGATCGGGCCATTCCGGCATTGAACGCAGCGGCCGCAGAGGCCAAATCCGCGGCATCACCGGTCGAGTGAAAGGACCCGCCCCAGGGGGCTCCCATGACCAACGAAGAACGCGACATCATCTCCCAGTTCATCGCGCGTGTCGGCGGTGCCCAGGCCGCGGGCCAGGGCGGGTTCGCCGGGTCGGTGCCAGCCACCACGCAGCCGGCACTCCCCCCGATCGACCGCGACGCGGACACGCTGATCGGCGGGCTCTTCCAGCGCTATCCGGAAGCCCGCTACCGCATCACCCAGCTCGCCTACGTGCAGGAACAGGCGCTGATCGAAGCGCAGAACCGCATCCGGCGCCTGGAGTGGGAAGTGCAGCAGGCGCAGGCCCAGGCCCAGCAGGCCGCGCAGCAGGCCCAGGCCGGCGCACGGCAGGGCGGCGGCGGGTTCTTCAGCGGCCTGTTCGGCGGAGGTGGCCGGCAGGCGCCGCCGCCCGGCGGTCCGGGCCCGTGGGGCCCGGGCGGGCCGCAGCAGGGCTACCAGCAGCCGGGCTACGCCCCGCAATACGCGCCGCCGCCCCCGCAATACCCGCCCAACTACAATCCCGGCATGTTCCAGCAGCGGGGATCGGGCTTCCTGGGGTCGGCGCTGACCACGGCCGCGGGCGTCGCGGGCGGCATGCTCGCGGCGAACGCGATCACCAGCATGTTCTCCGGCCCGCATCTCGGGTCGGGCCTGGGCGGCGGCCTGGGCGCCGGAGCCGCGGGCGCGAGCCCCTGGGCCGCACCTGCCGCCGACCAGTCCTTCGTCGACCAGGGGAGCTGGGACACGTCGGGCACGGGTGCCGGTTTCGCCGGCGGCAACCAGGACTACGTGGACCAGGGCAACTGGGATCAGCCGACCCAGGACTCGTCCTGGAGCGACAATAGCGGCGGCGGCTGGGACGACGGCGGCGGCGGATCGGACGACGACACGTTCTGATCGCTTCGCATCACCTGAACCGCTCACATGAACCCCCTTCCCTGGCCGCCCGGGGAAGGGGGTTTTTCTGCGGTCCTCGGCGTCAGAGGATGAAGCGGCTCAGATCGCCCTTCTGGGCCAGCGGCGCCACCCGGTCGTTCACATAGGCCGCGTCCACGGTGATCGTTTCTCCCGCTCGGTCGGTGGCGGTGAAGCTGATCTCCTCGAGCAGCCGTTCCAGCACCGTATGCAGGCGGCGGGCGCCGATATTCTCCACCCTGTCGTTGATGTCCGTCGCCAGTTCGGCCAGCGCGTCCACCGCATCGTCGCTGAAGGCCAGCTCGACCTTCTCCGTCCCCATCAGCGCGGCGTACTGCTTCAGCAGCGAGTGCTCCGGCTCCGTCAGGATCCGCCGCAGGTCGTCGCGGGACAACGGCGACAACTCGACGCGGATGGGCAGCCGGCCCTGCAGTTCCGGCAGCAGGTCGGACGGCTTCGCCAAATGGAAGGCGCCGGACGCGATGAACAGGACATGGTCGGTCTTCACCAGGCCATACTTCGTGTTCACCGTGGTGCCCTCGATCAGCGGCAGCAGGTCGCGCTGCACACCCTCGCGGGACACGTCGCCGCCGCGGAACCCGCCCTCGCTCGAGCGCGCGCAGATCTTGTCGATCTCGTCGAGGAAGACGATGCCGTTGTTCTCGGCGTGCGCGACCGCCTCCTTGGTCAGCCGCTCGTTGTCGAGCAGCCGGTCCGCCTCCTCCTGGTCCAGCAGACGGCGGGCAGCGGCGACCGTCAGCCGGCGCTTCTGCATCGGACGCTGGCCGCCGAACATGCCCTTCATCATCTCGCCCAGGTTGATCACCTGGCCAGGCGGCATCCCGGGAAGGTCGAGCTGGCCGATCGGCGAGCCGCCGGTGTCGGCGACCTCGATCTCGATCTCCTTCTCCTCGAACTCGCCGGCGCGGAGCATCCGGCGGAACTTGGACCGCGTGTCGGCGGCCGCGCCCTCGCCCACCAGAGCCGTCACCAGCCGCTCCTCCGCGGCCAGTTCCGCCTTGGCCTGCACCTCCTTGCGGGAGGCTTCGCGCAGCATGTTCAGGCTGGCATCGACCAGGTCGCGGACGATGCTCTCCACGTCACGGCCGACATAGCCGACCTCGGTGAACTTGGTCGCCTCGACCTTGAGGAACGGCGCCTGCGCGAGCTTGGCCAGGCGGCGGGCGATCTCCGTCTTGCCGCAGCCGGTCGGGCCGATCATGAGGATGTTCTTCGGGACGACTTCTTCCCGCATGTTCTCGGGAAGCTGCTGCCGCCGCCAGCGGTTGCGCAAGGCGATCGCGACGGCGCGCTTGGCGTCGTCCTGGCCGACGATGAACCGGTCGAGTTCGGAGACGATCTCGCGCGGGGAGTAGGTGGGAACGTCCATCACAGCGTCTCCACGATGACGTTGCCGTTGGTGTAGACGCAGATCTCGGCGGCGATCTTCATCGCCCGCCGCGCGATCTCCTCGGCGGAGAGACCGTCCACGTTCATCAAGGCCCGCGCCGCGGCGAGGGCATAGTTGCCGCCGGACCCGATCGCGATCACCCCATCCTCCGGCTCCAGCACGTCGCCGTTGCCGGTCAGGGTGAAGCTGCGCTCCTTGTCGGCGACGGCCATCATGGCCTCCAGCCGGCGAAGGTAGCGATCGGTCCGCCAGTCCTTGGCGAGCTCGACGCAGGCGCGTTCGAGCTGGTTGGGAAAGCGCTCGAGCTTGGCCTCTAGCCGCTCGAGGAGCGTGAAGGCATCTGCCGTGGCCCCGGCGAAGCCGGCGATCACGTGCCCGCCCTTCTGGCCGCCGATCCGGCGCACCTTCCGAGCGTTGCCCTTGACGATGGTCTGACCCAGGCTGACCTGGCCGTCCCCGGCCATGGCCACGTTCCCATCCCGCCTGACGCACAGGATGGTTGTGCCGTGCCACCCGATCGGGTCGGCATCGGCGAAGCTGTTGTTCTGCATGACGGGCCTAGATGGCGCGCCGTTCGCCCCTCGGCAAGTCCATCGTCCGACGTTGCCGGGGCGCCTCATCACCCGATCGTGACATGCGCGACACGGGAATGCCTGAACAGGATCGCCGCGCACAAGCCCCGAGGGAGGGAACTGCATGAGCGCCTCGACAACGGCCGGCGCCATCGCCGCACGGCTCGACCGACTGCCCCGCGCCCGCCACGTCTGGTGGCTCATCACCCTCATATCGCTCGGCGCCTGCTTCGAGCTCTACGACCTGTTCCTGACGGCCTATGTCGTGCCCGGCATGGCGCGGCATGGGCTGTTCACACGGGAGTCCCTGGGCATTTTCGGCGTGCTGGAGCCCCTGCACGTCGCCGGCCCTGGCACGTTCGTGTTCGCCCTGTTCGCCGGCCTCTTCGTCGGGACGATCGCGTTCGGATGGGTGGCCGACGCCTATGGGCGGCGCTTCGTGTTCACCTTCTCCCTGCTCTGGTACTCCGCCGCGACGCTGATCATGGCGTTCCAGACCACCGGGTTCGGCGTCGACCTATGGCGTTTCATCGCCGGTATCGGCATCGGGGTGGAGTTGGTGACGATCGACACCTACGTCTCCGAACTGATCCCCCGGAACGAGCGCGGCCAGGCGTTCGCCTTCAGCCAGTTCGTGGGCTTCTGCGCGGTTCCCCTGGTCGCCTTCCTCGCCTGGGCACTCGGCCCGGACAATTGGCGATGGGTGGTGGGCATCGGGGCCGCCGGCGCGCTGGTGGTCTGGTGGCTGCGGCGGGAGCTGCCGGAATCGCCCCGCTGGCTCGCGCGGCACGGCCGCTACAGCGAGGCCGAGGCGATCATGGCCGACATCGAGGCCAAGGTGTCGGCCGAGACCGGCCCGCTGCCGGCGCCCCAGGCGGTGACGGCTCTCGAGGAGGGCTCGAACAGCTTCGCCGAACTCTGGCAGCCGCCCTATGCCAAGCGCACCGTCCTGCTGTCCGTGTTCAACTTCTTCCAGACCTTCGGCTATTACGGCTTCGCCGCCTGGGTGCCGACGCTGCTGATCGCCAAGGGCATCACGGTCACCACCAGCCTGGCCTATGCGTTCGTGATCGCCATCGCCAATCCGATCGGCCCGCTGTTGGGAGCGCTGATTGCGGACCGGATGGAGCGGAAGTGGCAGATCTGCCTCGCCGCCTTGGGTATCGCGGTGTTTGGACTGGCATTCGCCTCACAGAGCGGGGCAGCGGCGCTGATCGCCTGCGGCGTGCTCGTCACCCTGTGCAACAACTGGCTGTCCTTCGCCTTCCACAACTACCAGGCGGAGCTGTTCCCGACGCGCATCCGCTCGCGCGCCGTGGGCTTCGTCTATGCCTGGAGCCGATTGTCCGCGGCGCTGTCTGGCCTCGCGATCGCCATGTTCCTCGGCCTTGGCGGGGTGATGGCCGTGTTCGCCTTCATCGCCGCCGCCATGGCGATCGTGGTGGTGATCATCGGCGGGTTCGGGCCGCGCACCCGTGGGCTGGCCCTGGAGGCGATCTCGAGCTGACGGGATCGGCTGCCGCCAAGCGCGTCAGGGCTGCGCGCCGAACAGCCGCGGCAACCAGACGCGCGCAAGGCCGACCGCCACCAGGAGATTGGCGACGCGGCCGCCTGCAGGACCGACGGCGCGTCGAGACCGACGCCCGCCAGGGCCGCGGTGATGGCGGCGCCCAGCACCATGAATAGCGCGTTCACCACGTTGTTCGCGGCGATCGTGCGCGACCGGCGGTCCACAGGCGCGGCGTCCTGCATGAGCGCATACTGGGGGACGCTGAACAGCCCGCCCGCGCAGGCGAGCACGAACAGGTCGAGCAGGATCCTGCCACCGGCCCAATGAGTGACCAATGCGGCCGCGTCCCGCAGGCCGGCAGCACTGGCGGCGTGTGCGGCGGAGGCGAAATCCCACAGGAAGATCGAGATCACGAGGCCGGCCAGCGGCACGTAGCGGGCGGAGACCTGGCCGTGCAGCAATCGCGCCGCCCCGATCGAGCCGGTGCCGACGCCAAGGGCGAAGACGGTCAGGAACACGGTGAGCACGCTGCCGCTGGCGCCCATCGTGTCCCGCGCCAGGACGGGGAACTCCGTCATCAGGGTGGCGCCGATCAGCCAGAACCAGGAGATTCCCAGAATCGACGAGCGGATCGTGGGGTGGGCCACGGCCTGCCGCACCAGGTGGGCGGTCTCGCGCACCGGTTTCAGTCCGACGGTCAAATGCGGATCCGCCGGCGGTCGCTCGGGGATCCATCGCGCGGCCAGGACGCCCACGACGGCGATCGCGAGGCCCAGCGCCGAGACGAGGGCGGGTCCGGACTCGAGCAGGGCGAGGCTGCCCCCGACCACCGTGCCCGCGACGATCGCGACGAAGGTGCCGGCTTCGATCACGCCGTTTCCCGCCACCAGCTCGTCCGAAGGGAGGAGTTCAGGGAGAACGCCATACTTCACCGGCCCGAACATCGCCGACTGCACCCCGAGGCCGAACAGCACGAGGAGCAGGCCGGGCACGCTGGCGGTCAGGAAGGCCACCCCGGCCAACAGCATCAGGCCGAGTTCGGCCACCTTGGTCACCAGGATCACGTGCGATTTCACGTAGCAATCCGCGAGCTGGCCTGCGGTGGCGGAGAGCAGCAGGTACGGCGCGATGAACAGGGCGCCCGCCAGTGCGGAGAGGCCGGCGCCTCCCTGGCCGAGCGTGAAGAGCGCGAAGACGACCATGGCGTTCTTGATCAGGTTGTCGTTGAACGCCCCGCACGCCTGGCAGAGGGTGAGCGGCCCCAGCCGCACCGAACGAAGCAGACCGAGAGGCGAGGCGGACACGGCGACCCTCCCGCCGCGCGCATGCGCGACATTCGGACCTCCTAGCGAGCGAAGGCGGACCGGTCCACCGTCGCTTTGTCATCCCGTGCTTGGCAAGATTTCGCGATCGAGATAGATTTCACGATCTTATCACGCTGCCGTCGCGACCATGACACTGGGGACACAACCCGGCGTGGGAAGATGCGGGCAGGAGGAAAAGCGATGTCGATCAACGATCTTGCAGCCGCCTTACGAGCCCGCCGGCTTCGCCTGCTCAGTCCCCGTCGCGGGGGCGCGGGACGCCCGATCTGGCGTTGTGCCTACCATCAGAAAGCGTATCAAGCCGCCGTCCAATGGTGGCCGGGAACCCGGCCGAGCTCGCCTTTCTGCGACTACTGACCACGACGGCCCTGCTGGAGCCACGCGTCTTCCCGACGGTTTCGGCAGCGGATTTCAAGCGACGTATTTCTCAGCCCGACACGCGTCGAACAGACGCGACCCTGCGCGATCACGTCCCGCCTACGGCAAGCGCTGGGGCATGTCTCCCCGACATGCTCCAGGTTGCCGACGCGTGATCAGCGGCTCCGGCGCGAACGCCTTCTCCGATCAGGATTTTGCGCTGCGGGACCGGCTGGACGGCGTGGGCATCGCCGCGGCCGCCACCGCCGCCAGCAGCAGCGCCGCCCGCGGAATGGCGAGCTGCTCCGTGCCTTTCCGCAGTTCGGAGGTCAGGACGGCCGTCGAAGCCATGGTGAGAAGAAGCCCGCCGAGACGGCGGCCATGTGCCGAGGAGACGAGCACCCCGCCGGCGAACTCACCCATGCCGACCACCCGCATGGCCTGCTCCGAGAGGCCGAGGTGGCGGAATAGCCGCCGGTAGCCGGACTGGCCGAACATCTTGTCCGCCCCGGCGAGCGCGAAGCCCAGCCCCAGCAGCGGAAACCACACCGGCTTCTTCGCGCTCATCAGAACCCCACCTTGTTGGCCAGCTCGTCCCGCGACTTGGCCGTGGCACCCGGGGCCACGGCGTGGCCCGTCGACAGGTCACGGATTTCCGGCTGCGCATCCGCGTTGGCGCGGATCAGGTCGCGCGCGCAGGCCACGGCATCCTCTTCGGTTTCGAAGGTGCGCGTCTCGCCGCCCAGGCGGAGTTCGTAAGGCATCGCTCGTCCCCTCGGAATGACCCGGAAGGAACGCGGCGCGGCCGGTGCGGTTGCCGGACGGACGATCCGGCGCGGCACGGGTGAGCCGTGCCCTCCGCCAGGCCGCACCGCGGCGACGATGTCCGGTTCGTCAGGGAATGAGGACGGTGCTGCCCGTCGTCTTCC
This sequence comes from Rhodospirillales bacterium 69-11, assembly GCA_001898425.1. Taxonomy (GTDB): domain Bacteria; phylum Pseudomonadota; class Alphaproteobacteria; order Acetobacterales; family Acetobacteraceae; genus Rhodopila. Next base: position 19,883 of record MKTV01000070.1, on the reverse strand, counting down.
GGCTTTCCAGCGCGATATGCGCGGCCGCGGCGTCCTTCAGAGCGAAGGTCTGGTTGACCTGGATCTTCACCGCGCCCTTGGCGACGACGTCGAACAGATCGGCGGCCGCGTGCTCGAGGTCGGCGCGCTTGGCCGTGTAGGTGGCGAGCGTCGGGCGGGTCAGGAACAGGCTGCCCTTGGTCGCCAGCATGCTGATATCGACCGGCGGCACGGGCCCCGAGGCGTTGCCGTAGCTCACCATCAGACCGAGCGGCGCGAGGCTGTCGATGCTGTGGGCGAAGGTGTCCTTGCCGACGCTGTCGTACACCACCGGCACCATGGCGCCGCCGGTGATCCGTTTGACCTCTGCCGGCAGGCCGGCGGCACCGATGACGGTATGCGTGGCGCCGTGAGCGCGGGCGAGCTCCGCCTTCTGCTGGCTGGAGACGACGCCGATCACGGTGGCGCCAAGGTGCTTGGCCCATTGGCACATGATCAGCCCGACGCCGCCCGCGGCCGCATGCACGACGATCGTGTCGCCGGATTTCACCGGGTAGGTGCGGCGCAGCAGGTATTGCGCGGTCATGCCCTGCAACATCATGGCGGCGGCGGTCTGGAAGGGGATCGCCTCCGGCAGCTTGACCAGGCGGTCGGCAGGGATGACGCGATCCGTCGCGTAGCCGCCGATCGGGCCGGCATAAGCGACGCGGTCACCGACGGCGACATGGGTGACGTTCGGCCCGACCGCCGTGACCGTGCCGGCGCCTTCCTGGCCGATGATCAGCGGCATCGCGGGCGCCTTGTAGAGCCCGGTGCGGAAATACACGTCGATGTAGTTGAGGCCCACGGCCTCCTGCTTGACCAGCGCCTCGCCAGGGCCGGGTTCGGGAGTCGGCACATCCTCCCACTTCATCACCTCCGGGCCGCCATGGACGTGAACGCGGATGGCCTTGGTCATCGAACTCTCCATCAAACGGCCCGCGAGCGACGCAGCGCGGGGTAGGACACATGGGGTAACAGCGCGCGGGGCAAACGCCCAGGGCAACGCACGCGCGGTGGGCTCAGATCAGGGGACCGCGGCTTTCGAGTGCGAGCAGCCAGCGCTTGGTCGGAAGTCCGTCGCCGCCCGAGTAGCCCCCGAGATGCGAGCTTGCGACCACGCGGTGGCAGGGAATGAGAATGGGGATCGGGTTGCTGCCATTGGCCTGCCCGACGGAGCGGGCCGCCCCGCCGGCGACTGCGGCAATGTCCTGGTAGGACCGGGTCTCACCATACGGGATGGCGCAGAGGGCGCGCCAGACCGCACGGCGGTAGGCGGACCCGGCGGGCGCCAAGGGCAGGTCGAAGCTCTGCAGGTCACCATCGAAATAGGCGTCGAGCTGCGCCTTGGCCTGCCGCAGGAGCGTGGTAGCGTCCTGGTCGCGGCCCCAGCCCCAATCGCAAGCGACGATGGCGCCATCCTCCTCGGACAGGGTCAGGTCGCCGATCGGACTGTGCAGCGAAAGCTGGGGCATCGTGCCTCCCGTTGACCCCGATCGCAGACCGAGCCCGGCCCGCTGTCAAGGGTGACGGATGACGTCCGATATCGTCCGAACACGGAAGACCTCTTGATGCCGGGGTGGCCCACACGTCATCTGCGCGGAAGCGGAGCTGGATGGACATGCACGAGACGTTCGATGTGATCGTAATCGGCGGTGGGCACGCGGGCACCGAAGCCGCGGCGGCCGCCGCGCGCGGCGGGGCGCGCACGCTGCTGCTGACCCACCGGCTCGAAACGGTGGGGGAGATGTCCTGCAATCCCTCGATCGGCGGGATCGGCAAGGGTCATCTCGTGCGCGAGATCGATGCGCTGGACGGGCTGATGGGCCGCGCGGCCGACGCGGCCGGCATCCACTTCAAGCTGCTGAACCGCAGCAAGGGTCCGGCCGTCCGGGGGCCGCGCGCCCAGGCCGACCGGCGGCTCTACCGGGCGGCCATCCAGGGCATGCTGGCCGCCCAGGCCGGGCTGCAGGTGCGCGCCAGCCCCGTCGAGGACCTGATCCTGGCCGATGACGGGCGGATTTCCGGGGTCGTCTGTGCGGACGGCACCCGGCTTGGCTGCGGGGCCTGCGTGCTGACCACCGGCACGTTCCTCCGGGGCATGATCCATATCGGCGACTGGAGCACCCCTGCAGGCCGCGTCGGCGAAGCGCCCGCGATCGGCCTGGCGCACACGCTCACCCGGCTGGGCCTGCCGCTCGGGCGCCTGAAGACCGGCACGCCGCCACGCCTGGCGCGCGACAGCATCGACTGGGAGGCGCTTCCGCCCGATCACGGCGATGCCGACCCGGAACCCTTCAGCACGTTGACGGAGCGGATCGCGACTCCCCAGATCGCCTGCCGCATGACGGCCACCACGCCCGACACGCACCGGATTATCCGGGACAATCTGCACCGATCGGCCATCCATGTCGGTGCGATCAGCGGGGTCGGGCCGCGCTACTGCCCCTCGATCGAGGACAAGGTGGTGCGCTTCGCGGACCGGGAACGGCACACGGTGTTTCTTGAGCCCGAGGGGCTGGACGACGACCTCGTCTATCCGAACGGCATCTCCACCAGCCTTCCGGAAGACGTACAGCACCGGCTCGTTGCCTCGATCCCCGGCCTGGAACATGCGCGCATCGTCCGGCCTGGCTACGCCGTGGAGTACGACTACGTCGATCCGCGCGCACTGGACCGCCACCTCGAGCTGCGGGCCGTCCCCGGGCTATTCCTGGCCGGGCAGATCAACGGCACGACGGGATACGAGGAGGCCGCGGCCCAAGGCCTGCTCGCCGGGGTCAATGCCGCGCGGCGTTCCTGCGGGGCGGACCTGGTCTCGCTCGACCGAACCGAGGCATATCTCGGTGTGCTGGTCGACGACCTCGTTACCCAGGGTGTCAGCGAGCCGTATCGGATGTTCACGTCCCGGGCGGAGTTCCGCCTGACCCTCCGCGCGGACAATGCGGATTTGCGCCTGACGGCGAAGGGCGTGGCATGGGGGTGCGTCAGCCCGACGCGCGCGGAGGCGTTCTCGGTCCATGCCGATGCGTTCCGGCAGGCCGTGTCGCGGGCAGGCCAGGACGGGGCGATGCCGCGCGATCTCGCCGCCCATGGTCTCACCATACGCGCCGATGGCCGCTGGCGGTCGGTGATGGAGCTGGCCGGGACCGCCGACATCTCCTGGTCCACAATGTGCGACGCGTTCCCATGGCTGCGTGACCTGCCGCCCCGCATCGCCGGACAGCTCCAAAGCGAAGCGCGCTACGCCGGATACCTGCGTCGGCAAGACGCCGATATTCGGGCGGTGCGCCGGGAGGAAGCGGTCTCGCTTGCCGGCCTGTCCTACCACGAGATCGGTGGACTTTCGGCGGAGTTGCGGGACAAGTTGCAGCGGACGCAGCCGGCCTCGCTCGCGGGCGCGGCGCGGATCCAGGGCATGACTCCGGCCGCGCTGGCGGCCTTGGCCGCCCACGTCCGTAAGCGGGCGACCCTCCATGGGCCCTGATCCGGACGCTCCACGTGGAGCGTCACCCGCGCTCCAGGCCTATGTCGCCCTCCTGCTGAAATGGAACCGCTCGGTCAACCTGATCTCGCGAGCGGATGAGGCGGCGATCTGGAGCCGCCATGTCGAAGACTCGCGGCAGCTCGCGGCCCTGATCCCGCCGGGCGTCGATCGCGCCATCGATCTCGGTTCGGGGGCCGGCTTTCCCGGTCTGATTCTCGCGCTGGAGACGGGCATCGCATTCGACCTGGCGGAGGCGGACCAGCGCAAAGCGGCCTTCCTGCGCGAAGCCGTGCGCGTGACCGGAGCCCCGGCGCGCGTGCATGCGGTGCGAATCGCGCAGGCCACGCTGACGCCGGCACCGCTCATCACCGCCCGCGCGCTCGCCCCGCTCGCAGATCTACTCGACCTCGCCGCGCCCCTTCTCGCGCCGAGCGGCACGTGCCTGTTTCCGAAAGGCACCAACGCCTCGTCCGAATTGACGGCAGCCTCCGCCCGGTGGCACATGCGCGTCGAAACCACGCCCAGCCGCACCGGTGGTGGCGGGGTCATTTTGCGGATTTCCGAGATCTCCCGTGTCGGATCGTCGAGCTGAGCCAACCGCGGCGCAGAAACCGCGGATCATCGCCGTTGCCAACCAGAAAGGCGGGGTCGGGAAGACGACCACGGCGGTGAATCTTGCCACCGCGCTGGCGGCCGCCGGCGAGGCGGTGCTCGTGATCGACCTCGATCCCCAGGGCAATGCCACCACCGGGTTCGGCATCGCGCAGACGGAGCGCGCGAATGGCAGCTACCGGTTGATGAGCGGGGCAGGGACGCCCGACGAGACCGTCCGCGCGACCAACGTGCCGAATCTGGCGCTGGTGCCGTCCGAACCGGACCTGGCCGGCACCGAAATCGAGCTGGTCGGCGCACCCAGACGGGAATTCCGCCTGCGCGATGCACTCGCGCCGTGGCGCGACTCTGCCCCCTACGCCTTCATCATCATCGATTGCCCGCCCAGCTTGGGCCTGCTGACGCTCAACGCGCTGGTCGCGGCCGATGCGGTGCTCGTGCCGCTGCAATGCGAGTTCTACGCGCTGGAAGGCATCAGCGGGCTGATGCGAACCGTGGAATCAGTGCGGCGGCGGCTGAATCCCAAGCTGCGGCTGCAAGGCGTCGTGCTGACCATGTTCGATCGACGCAACAACCTGTCGGAGCTGGTCGCGGCCGATGCCCGCGGGTTCTTCGGTGAATGGGTCTACGACACCGTCATCCCGCGGAACATCCGTGTGTCCGAGGCGCCCAGCCACGGAAAACCGGTGCTGCTGTATGATGTGCGATCGCCCGGGTCGCAGGCCTACATCGCGCTCGCGGCGGAATTGCTGAAACGCGAACGCCGGACCGCAGGAGCGAAATAGGATGTGCGCCAAGGAGGTCAGCCCCCGCCTGGGTCGAGGACTTGCCGCCTTGCTGGGCGACATCAAGGTCCAACCCGAACCCGCCACGCCCGCCGGCGTGCGAACGGTGCCGATCGATCTGCTGGATCCGAACCCGTTCCAGCCACGCACGACCTTCGATCCCGACGCGCTGCAGGAACTCGCGGATTCCATTCGGTCCCAGGGGATCCTCCAGCCTCTCCTGGTTCGTGTGCATCCGGACACGTCCGAACGGTTCCAGATCATCGCCGGGGAACGGCGGTGGCGCGCCGCAGGACTGGCCGGCCTGCATGACGTGCCCGTGCTGCTGCGGGAGATGACGGACAGCGATGCCGCCGCGGCCGCCTTGGTCGAGAACCTGCAGCGGCAGGACCTCAATCCGATGGACGAGGCCGAAGGCTATCAGCGCCTCGTACAGGAATTCGGCCTGACGCATGAGGCGATGGGCGAGGTCGTCGGCAAGTCCCGCGCGCATATCGGCAACATGCTGCGCCTGCTCCGCCTGCCGGACCGTGCCAAGACCGCCGTCCGCACCGGAGACCTCACCTTCGGCCATGCACGCGCGCTGCTCGGCCTCGACGCGCCTGACTCGGTGCTGGACCAGGTGATCGGCCGTGGATTGTCCGTGCGCCAGACGGAGGCGCTCGTCTCCCGACGGAATACGGTGCGGGCGCCGGTGGAACCGACCCCGGCCGATTCCGACACGCGCCATCTCGAGGCACGCCTCTCCAGCGCCCTGGGGCAGCGCGTGCAGATCAACATGGGTGCAAAAGGGGCGGGGGCGCTGACGATCCGGTTCGGTGATCTGTATCAGCTCGAGCAGCTGGTCGACCGGCTGGTGGGTCAGTAGACGCGCTCAGGCGCGCACGACCCCGTACGTCCGCAGGAACGCGAGCAGAGGCACCAGGGGCAGACCCAGGATGGCGCTGTGCTCCCCCTCGATGTCGTCGAACAGGTGCACGCCCGCTCCCTCGAGCCGGTAGCCGCCGACGCAGGACAGGATCGCGTCCCCCTCCAGGCGGCAATACTCCTCCAGGAACGCGTCCGAGACATCCCGCATGCGCAGCGTCGGCTGCGCGACATGCGACCACAGGACGCGCCCCCGCTGCCAGCAGACGACGGCTGTGACCAGCACGTGCGAACGTCCTCGCAAGCGGCGGAGCTGCGTCCGGAGCGTCGCGTCGGTCCCGGGCTTGTCGAACCAGTCGCCATCGCAGACCAGAAGCTGGTCCGCGCCGATCACCAGCGCCTCGGGCATGTCGCGCCCGATCGCCGCTGCCTTCGCCGTCGCCAGCGTCAGCGCCGCGGAGTCCGGCGGGTCCCCGGCCGCCTGGCAGCGGCGCTTGATGTCCGCCTCGTCCAGGTCGGCCGGCCGGATGGTGACGCGCAGCCGCGCCGCCTCCAGCAAAGCCCGCCGCGCGGCCGATCCGCTGGCGAGCACGAGCTCCGGCGTGGGCGCCTGCAGCATCAGGTCGCCTTGACGGTGATACCGGTCTGCCGCCGCTGGTGCCACGCTTCCATGAGTTGCAGCACCGTCGCCGCGGTCTCCTCGATGGAGCGGCGCGTGACGTCGATCACCGGCCAACCGCGCCGGGTGCAGAGACGGCGGGCCCAGAGCAGCTCCGCCTTCACCGTCTCCTCGTCCACGTAATCGGTGCTGGTCTGCCGACCACCGGGCGCGTTCGGCGCGGTGCCGATCAGCCGGAGCCGATGGCGGCGGATGTCGATCAGCGCCTTCGGATCGAGCGTCAGGCCGATGACCGGGCAGGCGAGATCATCGAGCCCCGGCGGCTCCGGCAGGTTGGGGACGAGCGGCACGTTGGCCGCCTTGATGCCGCGATTGGCCAGATAGAAGCAGGTCGGCGTCTTCGAACTGCGGGAGACGCCCACCAGGACGACGTCGGCCTCCGCGAGGCCCGGTTGGGACTGGCCGTCATCATGCGCCAGCACGTAATGCATCGCGTCGATGCGCTGGAAGTAATCGGCGTTGAGCACGTATTGCCGCCCCGGGCGGGCCAGCGCCTGCTCCCCGATATACTCCTGCAGCAGGTTCATGACGGGATCGAGCACGTTGACGATCGGCACGTTCAATCGCCGGCACGTCGTCTCGAGATCGGAGCGCAGGGCCCGATCCACGAGGGTCGAGAGAACCGGTCCCGGCTCCTGTTCCAACCCTTCCAACACGCGGTGAAGCTGGAAGCGCGTTCGGATCAGGCTCCATCGATGATGGACGATATTCGCCTGTTCGAACTGCGCCGTTGTCGCTCGTGCGATCGCATTCAGGGTTTCGCCCGTTGCGTCCGACACCAGATGGAGGTTGATCCGCTGCACGCTCATGCGGATGAGGATAACGGGGATAAGTGGGACGAAAAAGCGATGGCTCCACGCCGGTGACGGACAGCGCGGATAACCCTGCCCCGGGGACGAGGACGAACATTCCGGGTTGGTCGTATCGATGCGATCGTGGATAACTCCTCACGCGCTGGAGAGTCAGTCACTTGGCCGTCGACCTGCATGTGGACGAGTGGCGGAGAACCAGCGGCAATCGGGGTACCCCGTTGTCCACAGGGCCCTAACCCTACCCCAGACTCCTTAAGACTCTTTGACTTTGTTAGAGGGAGCCGATGAACGCCCCGCCGAAGCCGCTGCTCTCCGTTCTCGCCGGACACCCCGTGTGGCCGCCGCCGGTCTGGCTCATGCGCCAGGCCGGACGGTACTTGCCCGAGTACCGGGCGATCCGCGCCGAGGTGCCGGATTTCGTCGCGCTCTGCCTCGATCCGGTACGCGCCGCGGAGGTGACGCTGCAGCCCATCCGCCGCTTCGGGTTCGATGCCGCCATCCTGTTCTCGGACATACTGATGCTGCCCTGGGCGTTGGGACACGGGCTGGCCTTCAAGGAAGGCGAGGGGCCGGTGCTGCCCAAGCTGCGTGATGCGGCCGCGGTGGACCGGCTGGATCCGACGCAGGTGCGGGCGAAACTCGCGCCGGTGATGGAGACGGTCCGCCGCATCCGCAGCGGCCTGACCGCGGAGGGGTTCGACGCGACCGCGCTGATCGGCTTCGCCGGCGCCCCGTTCACGGTGGCCTGCTACATGATCGAGGGCGGCGGCTCGAAGGATTTCGCCGCCACGCGCGCCCTGGCCTATGCCGACCCGGCGCTGTTCCAGCGGCTGATGGATCTGCTGGTCGACGCGACCGTGGACTACCTGTCCGCTCAGGCGGATGCCGGCGCGGAAGTGCTGATGCTGTTCGACTCCTGGGCGGGTGTGCTGTCGCCCACGCTGTTCCGCACGCATGTGATCGCGCCGGCGCAGCGCATCGTGGCGCGGCTGCGGGTGTTGCACCCCGGGATTCCGGTCATTGGGTTCCCGCGGCTGGCCGGGTTGATGGTCGGTGAGTACGCGAAGGCGAGCGGGGTCGCGGCCGTGGGGCTCGACACCGGCATGGAACCGCACGCCGCGGTGGCGCTGGTCGGAGGCGATGTGGCCGTCCAGGGCAATCTCGATCCGATGGCGCTGGTCGCCGGCGGGGCCGCCCTGCGCGCGGAGGCGGCGTCGATCCTGACCGGCCTGCGTGGGCAGCGGCTGATCTTCAATCTGGGCCACGGCATCGTGCCGCAAACCCCGCCCGACCATGTCGGCGCGCTCGTGGAGCAGATCCGTGCCGCGTAAGGTCGCCGTCGTCCTGTTCAACCTGGGCGGTCCCGACAGCCCCGCCGCGATCAAGCCCTTCCTGCTCAACCTGTTCCGCGACAAGGCGATCTTGCGGGTGCCGTTTTTCGTGCGGCCCTTCCTCGCCCGCATCATCGCGCGGTCCCGGCTGAAGCCGGCCACCGAGAACTACGCGATCCTGGGCGGACGCTCCCCGCTGCTCGAGCTGACGGAGGCACAGGCGCGCGCGCTCGAGGCGGCGATGCCGGACCTGGAGGTCAGGTGCTTCATCGCCATGCGCTACTGGCATCCGATGAGCCTGGCGGCCGCGCGGGCCGTGAAGGCATGGAAGCCCGACGAGGTCGTGCTCCTGCCGCTCTACCCGCAATACTCGACCACGACGACCGGCAGCTCGCTGACCGCCTGGCGCGAAGCCGCGGCACAGGCGGGCCTCATCGCGCCGACCACGGCGCTGTGCTGCTATCCCACGGATCCCGGCTTCGCCGCCGCGACCGCGGCGCGGATTCGCGCCGAATGGGACCGCGCGCGGGCCACGCTCGACCCGGCGGTGCCGCTGCGGGTGCTGTTCTCCGCTCACGGGCTGCCGGAGGCGATCGTGAAGGCCGGCGACCCGTATCAGTGGCAGGTCGAGCAGACGGTGCAGGCCGTGCTCGAGGCCTGGGGTGCGCCGGGGATCGATGCGGCCATCTGCTACCAGTCCCGCGCCACCCCGCAGAAATGGATCGACCCCAGCACCGAGGAGGAGATCGAGCGCGCGGGGCGGGAGCGCACGGCGTTGCTGGTCGTGCCGATCGCCTTCGTCTCCGAACACTCGGAGACGCTGGTGGAGCTGGATGTCGAGTACCGGCAACTGGCGGACCGGGTCGGCGTGCCGGGCTATTTCCGCGTGCCCACGCAGAACGACGATCCGGCCTTCATCGCCTCGCTCGCAGACCTCGTGCGGCATGCCCGCGCGGCCGGTCCGGGGCTGTGCAGCCACCAGGGCGGCCGGTTCTGCGATGGACGGCACGGCGACTGCCCCTTCGCCACCCACGGCGCCCCACAGGCCGCTCGGCAGCCGAACGACCGGGTGGCTGCGGATGAGGTCACCCCCGCCGGAGCCGACGCATGACCATCGCCGCACTGGCGCCGTTCTACGCCTGGACCAAGGCCTTCCACGTGATCAGCATGGTCGCGTGGATGGCCGGGATGTTCTATCTGCCGCGCCTCTACGTCTATCACTGCGAGATGCTGCCCGGATCCGCGGAAAGCGAGCGGTTCAAGGTGATGGAGCGGCGGCTGCTCAAGCAGATCATCAACCCCGCGATGATCGCGACCTTCGTGTTCGGCATCCTGCTGGTGCTGACGCCGGGCGTGATCGACTGGCATTGGGGCTGGTGGCACGTGAAGCTCACCGCGGTCCTGCTGATGACGGGCTTCCACGGCGCGATGTCGCGCTGGCGGCGGGACTTCCTGGAAGACCGGAATCGGCGGCCGCAGCGCTTCTACCGGATCGCGAACGAGGTTCCAACGGTGCTGCTGTTCATCATCGTGATCATGGTGATCGTACGACCATTCTGACCGAACCCCTTGACTTGCGTGGCGGTTCTCGCCAACTCACCGTTGACGGACGCGGCGGGCACGCCTAGCTTTCCGCCGCTCCCTTGATACCCAAGCGGTGACGACGCGCCGCTTCAATTCCTCACTCCGACGGCACAGGCCGGCCATCGCAGGATGGACCGCGCGTTCCGCGAGGTACCTCGCCTGTCGTCCGTCCTTCCCGACGATCCTGTTCGAGGCATCCGGATGCATCTCGCCGAACTCAAGGCAAAGTCCCCCGCGGATCTGCTCAGCTTTGCCGAATCATTGCAGATCGAAAACGCATCGTCCCTGCGCAAGCAGGACATCATGTTCGCCATCCTCAAGAACCTGGCCGAGAACGATCAGGCGATCCATGGGGAAGGCACGCTCGAGATCCTGCCGGACGGCTTCGGCTTTCTTCGCAGCCCGGAGGCCAACTACCTTCCCGGCCCCGACGACATCTATGTCAGCCCGAGCCAGGTGCGGCGCTTCGGACTGCGGACCGGGGACACGGTCGAGGGGCAGATCCGTGCGCCGAAGGACGGGGAGCGGTATTTCGCGCTTCTCAAGGTCGACACGGTCAATTTCGAGCCGCCCGACGCGGTGCGTCACCGGATCAACTTCGACAATCTGACCCCGCTCTATCCCGACGAGCGGCTCAAGATGGAGATGGAGAACTTCCAATCCGTCGCGAAGGGGCCGCAGAAGGACTACACGCCGCGGGTGATCGACCTGATCGCACCGATCGGCAAGGGCCAGCGTGCGCTGATCGTCGCGCCGCCGCGCACCGGCAAGACGGTGATGCTGCAGAACATCGCCACCGCGATTTCCGCCAACCATCCGGAAGTCTTCCTGATCGTGCTGCTGATCGACGAGCGGCCCGAGGAAGTCACCGACATGGCGCGCAGCGTGAAGGGCGAGGTGATCGCCTCCACCTTCGACGAGCCGGCGACGCGGCATGTGCAGGTCACCGAGATGGTGCTGGAGAAGGCCAAGCGCCTGGTCGAGCACAAGCGTGACGTGGTGATCCTGCTGGACAGCATCACGCGCCTCGCCCGCGCCTACAACACCGTCGTGCCGTCGTCCGGTAAGGTGCTGACCGGTGGTGTGGACGCCAATGCGCTGCAGCGGCCGAAGCGCTTCTTCGGGGCCGCGCGCAACATCGAGGAAGGCGGCTCGCTTACCATCATCGCGACCGCGCTGATCGACACCGGCAGCCGCATGGACGAGGTGATCTTCGAGGAGTTCAAGGGCACCGGCAATTCGGAGCTGATCCTCGACCGCAAGCTGTCCGACAAGCGCAGCTTCCCGGCGATCGACATCACCAAGTCGGGCACCCGCAAGGAAGAGCTGCTGGTCGAGAAGTCGACGCTGTCGAAGATGTGGGTCCTGCGCCGCATCCTGAACCCGATGGGCACGGTGGATGCGATGGAGTTCCTGTTGGACAAGCTGAAGTACAGCAAGACCAACAACGACTTCTTCGACGCGATGAACACCTGACGACATGTCGCGGCCGGGCTCGTCCCGGCCCAGTGTCAGCGCCGGGTCCGTCCCGAGCCCCACCGAGTGTCATGGCCGGGCTTGTCCCGGCATCCACGTCTTGCCGGCCCGATCAGCGCGTCGGGACCGCGACACGGCAAGTGTGCCGCGAATGGCCGGGGAGCCCGGCCATGCCGCCCGCGGGGCGAGCGACCGCCCACCTCAGTCCCGGTCCACGATAGGGACGCGATCGTCCTACCGCCCCGACAGCTCCGCCTGGATCTCCGCCACCAGGGCCGGATTGGCGCGGCGGATCTGCGCCGCCCGCAGCGTGGCCCCGAGGTCCCGCGGACGGTCCTTCTCCCATGCCTCCAGGAACAGCAGATCGGCCGCGGCCCGCGCATCCGGCGTGGCGCTCAAGGCGCG
>MKTV01000070.1:0-7773 GCA_001898425.1 Rhodospirillales bacterium 69-11 | reverse complement strand
GAAGCGGTGCATGGGTGGATCCTGTCCGATCGTGCGCAAGTCGCCTCGCGCGGCACCCACGTAGTCATAGCTGCGCCCGTCCGCCAGCATGACGCAGTGACAAGCCGGTGAAATCACCGGGTCGAGGGAATGACCGCCCCCGCACGTTGCCGTGGAGGGGCGGTCCAAGTCTCAGTAACGGTAGAGGTCGTGCTTGAACGGGCCTTGCGCGCCGACGCCGATGTACTCTGCCTGCTTGGGTGACAACTTGGTAAGCTGCGCCCCCACCTTCGCCAAGTGAAGCGCCGCCACCTTCTCGTCGAGGTGCTTGGGCAGCGTGTAGACCTGCCGCTCGTAGGAGCCGGGCTTGGCGTGGAACAGCTCGATCTGCGCCAGCACCTGGTTGCTGAAGCTCGCGCTCATGACGAAGGACGGGTGGCCCGTCGCATTGCCCAGGTTCACCAGCCGGCCTTCGGACAGCACGATCAGCCGCTTGCCGTCCGGGAAGACGACCTCGTCCACCTGCGGCTTCACGTTCTCCCACGTGTAGTTGCGCAGCGACTCGATCTGGATCTCGGAGTCGAAGTGGCCGATGTTGCAGACGATCGCGCGGTGCTTCATCGCGCGCATATGGTCGGCGGTGATCACGTCGACATTGCCGGTCGCGGTGACGAAGATGTCGCCGATCGGGGCCGCATCGTCCATCGTGACGACCTGGTAGCCCTCCATCGCCGCCTGCAACGCGCAGATCGGGTCGATCTCGGTCACCATCACGCGGCAGCCCGCGTTGCGCAGCGAGGCGGCAGATCCCTTGCCGACGTCACCGAAGCCGGCGACCACGGCAACCTTGCCGGCCATCATCACGTCGGTCCCGCGGCGGATGCCATCCACCAGCGACTCGCGGCAGCCATACAGGTTGTCGAACTTCGACTTGGTGACGCTGTCGTTGATGTTGATCGCCGGGGTCAGCAGCTTGCCCTCGCGCGCCATGTCGCGCAGCCGGTGCACGCCGGTCGTCGTCTCCTCGGTGATGCCGCGCACGTCGGCCAGCATCTCCGGATACTTCTGGTGCATGAGCTGGGTGAGGTCGCCGCCGTCATCCAGGATCATGTTCGGCGTCCAGCCGTCCGGCCCGCGCACCGTCTGCTCGATGCACCACCAGAACTCGTCCTCGCTCATGCCCTTCCAGGCGAAGACGGGGACGCCCGCGGCGGCGACACCGGCCGCGGCGTGGTCCTGGGTGGAGAAGATGTTGCACGACGACCAGCGGACCGAGGCGCCCAGCGCCTGCAGGGTCTCGATCAGGACCGCGGTCTGGATCGTCATGTGGATGCAGCCCGCGATGCGCGCGCCTTTCAACGGCTGGGACGCGCCGTACTCGGCGCGGATCGCCATCAGGCCGGGCATCTCGTCCTCGGCCATGGAAATCTCCTTCCGACCCCACTCGGCGAGCGAGATGTCCTTCACCTTGTAGTCCGGGGTGGATGCCATGTCCGTGCTCCTGCTGAAGATGCCGCGGGCTATATAAAGGTATCTGCATGTTTGCAATGCCCCGGTGCGAGACCCCCGCCGTCGAACCACGCGCATCTGATCACGGCGACGACAACCGCCGCCGCACCGCCCCCGTTCAGACTCCGCATGCGGAGGAGCACCATGGATCGACCGCTCGAAATCGCGTTCCACAACCTTGATGCCTCGCCCACGGTCGAGGCCGAGATTCGCCGCCGTGTGGACAAGCTCGACCGCCGCTTCGGCGGCCTCGTCGCCTGCCGCGTGGCCGTGGAGGCGCAGCACCGCCAGCACCGCACCGGGAACGTGTTCGAGGTCCACGTGACCCTCTCCGTTCCCGGCCAGGACCTCGCCGTGTCGCGCCAGCCGCAGAAGGCGAAGGAGCGCTACGCCAATCCCGACATCCACACCTCGATCCGCGACGCGTTCGACGCGGCGGAGCGCCAGCTCGAGAGCTACAAGGGCAAGCTGCGTGAGGACACCAGCAGCCCCAGCGCCGGCGCGGTCACGGGCCAGGTCACGCTGATCGAGCCCGGCACCGACCACGGCTTCCTGCTGACCAATACCGGCACGCAGCTCTACTTCCACCGCGACAGCGTGACCAACGGCGCGTTCGAGACCCTCAAGCCCGGCGATCCCGTCCACTACGTGGAGGAAGCGTCCGATTCCGGCCCGGTCGCCACGAAGGTGCGGCTCGCGGGCGGGGCGGGCGGCTGACATGGCACAGCAGGTCGAAGTCGACGACAGCGCGGTTGCGGGCGTCGTCATCCCCGAGGAGTCGACGCACGAGCTCCTTTCCGACGTCGCGTATCGCCGTCTGGCGCTGGTCAACATCGTCTTCGTCGGGCAGCGGCTGACTGGCGCGCGCAACTGGGTGCTGGTCGATGCCGGCCTGCGCGGCACGGCCGGCGTCATCGGCCGGGTCGCCGCCACGCGGTTCGGCGACGAGGGCCCGCCGGCGGCGATCCTGCTGACGCACGGACATTTCGACCATGTGGGCGCGCTGCACACGCTGGCGGAGCGCTGGGACGTGCCGATCTACGCCCACCCGCTCGAACACCCCTACCTCACTGGCCAGGACTCCTACCCGCCGCCCGATCCGTCGGTCGGCGGCGGCATCATGGCGTCGATGGCGTCGCTGTATCCGCGCGGACCGGTGGACGTGAACCGCTGGCTGCGCCCGCTGCCCGCGGATGGCAGCGTGCCGCAGCTGGATGGCTGGCGCTGGATCCACACGCCCGGCCACGCACCCGGCCACGTCTCTTTCTGGCGGGAGGCGGACCGCACGCTGCTGGCGGGCGATGCCTTCGTCACCACCGCCCAGGAATCCGCCTACGCGGTGATGACGCAGGCGCCGGAACTGCACGGGCCGCCGATGTACTACACGCCCGACTGGATCGCCGCGCGCCAATCAGTGCGCACCCTCGCCGCGCTCGAGCCGGAAATGGTGGTCACCGGCCATGGCCCGGCCATGCACGGCCCCGCCATGCGGGAGGCGCTGCACCGGCTGGCCGACGGGTTCGACGAGATCGCCGTACCGAAACACGGACACTACGTGCCGCACGACGACGCCGGCTGAGCGCCGATGTTCTACCTGTTCGCGGTCGCCGCCGGGCTGTGCAACGCCGTGCAGTCCGCGAGCAACGCCGCGCTCATGCGAGGCCTGAAGAACCCGTTCCTGGTCGTGTTCGTCAGCCTGTTCGTCAGTTCGGTGGTCAGCGTCGCCGCCGGTGTGGTGCTGCGCCAGATCGGCACGGCCCAGGCCGCACCCGGGGACGTGCCGTGGTGGGCCTGGTTCGGCGGCCTGTTCGGCGCCATCCTGCTGCTGACGCAGCCCATCGTCGTGCCGCGGCTGGGCATCGGGCCCTATATCGGCCTGCTGGTCACCGCCTCCGTCATCGGCTCCGTCCTCATCGACAATTTCGGCGCGCTCGGCGTCCCGCAACACGTCGCCACCCTGCCCCGGATCGCCGGGGCCGCCCTGATGATCGTGGGCGTGGTGCTGGTGG
Source organism: Rhodospirillales bacterium 69-11 (assembly GCA_001898425.1). Classification (GTDB taxonomy): domain Bacteria; phylum Pseudomonadota; class Alphaproteobacteria; order Acetobacterales; family Acetobacteraceae; genus Rhodopila. Next base: position 4,276 of record MKTV01000070.1, on the reverse strand, counting down.
CGGTGTTCTGAGCGGTTGTCGCCGGATCAGAGCAGCGAACGCGCGTAGTCCAGCACCTTGCTGCAGACCTGCCGCGCGATCTGCTCCTTGATCCCGCCGCCGGACAGGTCGAGGCTCTGCCCGCCGCTCTGCAGCACGCCCTGCGTGCCCGCCTGATATTGCGGCGTCTGCGGCCCCTGCCCCGTCCCGCTCAGCTTGCGCATCAGCGAGGTCTGCACCGTCTCGGCCGACTGGCCGCCGACATAGTCGCTCTTGACGCAGTACTGCAGCAGGCCGCCGATGTTGCCGGGGCTCGCGCTGCTCACCGACGGGGTGTCGCCGCCACCCAGCGCGCCCTTGAGCTGGTCCATCCATTGAGCCTGTGCCGAACCGGCAAAGACCAGCGTACCGGCGCAGACGAAGAACAGCGTTCGGGCGTGGCGACGCATCGGCGATCTCCTTTCCAGTGATGAGAGGAAGACGCGCGAGACGCGCCGCCGTTCCCCCGCGACCCGCTCCGGCGATGGCCCATCCGGTGCCATCCGATCCGGTGTCACCCGATCGGGCGTCATCCGGCCCTTCATCATCGGGTCGGGCGTCGGCGTCCGGCATCACCGCGCGGACGCCACGCAGCCTCGTCCGATCAGTCGCCGGTCAGATGGGCGACCCGGGGTGCGACCTCCTCGGCGATCAGCCGCAGCGAGGTCTCCCACGCGCCGGGGTTCTCGCTGTAGTCGAAGCCGAACACGAGCATCGAGCCGAACCCGCCCACGTCGCGATACACGCGCTCGAGCTTCTCCGCGACCGTCGCGGGCGATCCGACCAGCCAGTTGTGCCGCGCGCAGTATTCCGGCGTGACGTCGGAATCCGGCACCGATGGGTCGTGCTTGAGGTATTCCAGGAAGCCGAAGTTCCCCAGCAGCGGGAGGAAGTACTCGCGCATCATGCGGCCCATCATCCCGCCAACCGACAGCCGCCACGCCTCCTCGTCCGTCTCGGCGACGAACACCTCCCGCACCAGCCGCCAGTCGGACCGCTTCGGCGTGCGTCCGGTCCGCTGCGCCCCCTGCACCACCGCGTCCCAGTGCGTGGAGACGTAGCCGGGGTTGAGATTCAGGCTGAGCGGCAGGAACCCGTGCTCGCCCGCCATCTTCAGCGTGTCGGAGTTCTTCGACAGGCCCGCGACCCCGATCGGCGGATGCGGCTGCTGCAGCGGCTTGATGTGCGGCTTCAGGAAGCCGTACATCATCTCCGGCTTCTCGACGTTCCAGTATTTCCCCTTGTAGGAGAAGGACGGCTCGTCGCTCCACATCCGCAGGATGATGTCCAGCGCCTCCCGCGTCATCTCGCGGTTCACGCCCGACATGCCGTCCACCTGGAACATCGCCCAGTCGCTCGGCAGGCCGGAGGCGGCGACGCCGAACATCAGCCGTCCTTCGGACAGATGGTCCAGCATCGCGACGCGGTTCGCGAGTTCCGCCGGGTGATGGTACGGCAGCAGGAATCCGCCCGGCCCGATGCGCAGTCGTTTCGTCTGCAACAACGCCTGCGCGACCAGCAGGTCGGGCGCGGGGTGCGGCTCCCACGGGGCGGTGTGGTGCTCGCCGATCCAGGCTTCCGCGAAGCCCAGCGCATCCAGCCAGCGCAGCACCTGCAGGTCCCAGTCGTGGCCCGCCTTCAGCCCGCGCTCCGGCGGATGCGACGGCATGGCGAAATACCCGAACTGCATGGGCGTCCTCCGAACCGTTGGTGATTGCCGGACAGGCTACACCCGTCCTCGCCCGGGTTTCCATCACCCCGTACTGCCATCGCCGAATGCGACCTCGACACGCCCCTGGCCGGCGGGCACCCTCGCGCCACACGGAAGGAATGCGACGATGGACATCGCCGAACGGCTCGACACCTGGCAGGCCAGTTGCACCGATCCTGCGCACGATCCGTTCGAGGGCATGCAGGCCGCCGGTCTGTTCGAACCGCTCGACAGCTATCTCGCGATCGCCTTCGTGAAGGCTGCGCTCACGGAACGCACCGGCCTGGTCGGCGTCGGCAGTGCCTGGGCCGGACGGCAGGTGATCGGCCGCGCCTTCCTCGATCGCTACGCCACGCCGGCGCAGCTTGAGCGCTGGCGCGGCCGCGCCGCCTCGGTCGCGATCTCCGAACCGAAGGTGGGCGCGCATCCCAAGCTTCTGCGCACCCGCGCCACCGAGACCCCGACCGGCTGGCACATCCAGGGGGAGAAGGCCTGGGTCAGCAACGGCCCCAGCGCCGAGGTGATCATCGTGCTCGCGATCACCGCGGAGGACGCCGGCGGCCGCAAGGAGTACAGCGCCTTCCTCGTCCCCCGCGACACGCCCGGCCTCGCCATGGGCGAGATGCCGGAATTCCACGCGCTCCGCCCATCGCGGCATTGCACCCTGACGCTCGACTGCCACGTGCCGGCGGACGCGCTCCTCGGAGAGCGCGGGACCGCGTACGACCGGATGGCCCTGCCGTTCCGCGATCTCGAGGACGCCGTCGGCACTTTCGGCCTCCTTGGCGCCTTCCGCCATCTGCTCGGCCGCTTCGGCCGCGTGCAGTCGCGTGAGGAAGCGGCGGTGCTGTCCCTGGGCGCGCTCGTCGGCCTCACCGCGGTGTTCGCCGCCGGGGCCGAGGCCGTGGTGACCGCGCTCGACCAGGATGCGCTGTCCCGCGAAGGCGCGACGCTGATCGGGCTGCGCGTGCTTGCCGCCGACATGCTGGCGCGTGCGCGGGCGCACCAGGCGGCGCATGTCGCGGCGGCGGAGCCGGCGATCGACGGACTTCTCTCGGATCTCGAGGCCACGTTCGGCGTTGCGCGCGGGCCGCGCGCCGCGCGACAGCTCCGGCTCGGGACGACGCTGTTGTCGGAGGCCTGACCGCGGCTTGCGCCGCTCAGGGCTTCGCCTTCTGCGCCCCGCTCAGCGCGAACTGGGCCAGTGCCGAACCCAGGCAGGTGTTGAGCACCTGGATCGCCTTTTCGCGGTCGGGCTTGCGCACCCGCTCGAGATCCAGCCGGCCCTCGTTTGCCCAGCTTCGTGTCAGCTCGTAGCGGCGGAACAGCACGGCGCCGGGCATCGCGTCGATGTGCTGCATGACCGCTTCGTACATGTCCAGATCCGCGTTCGCGCGCAGGAAGCGGCTGAACTGCGCATCCACCAGGATGAGGTCGCCGCCTGCGGCCCGCACGAGGCGCAGGCCTTCCTGCAGTGTTTCCTGCAACTGGTCGGGGCGGAGCGCATGCACCGCCTCCACCGTCCCGGTCTGCCAGATCACCAGCGGGAACTTCCCGCCGGGCAGGGTCTGGCGGAGGAGGCCGAGCATCGTTTCGGCGGTCATGCCGCGCCCACCCTGGACGGTCAGGTCGAAGCGGACGTTCGGGCGCCGTTCCTGCAAGGCTTCCAGCATCCGATGCGGGAAGGAGGCGCCGACCGACCCGTTCACCTCGCCGACCGTGCTGCCCGATCCGATCGAGAGGATGCGGACCGCGCCACGGTCGAGGGCGGCCCGCAGATGCGGCAGGGCTTCCGGCGATTGCAGGAAGTCCGGCGAGGCCTCACACGCCTGGTCGGCGGGGGCCATGTGCTGGGCCCGCGCCGGAAGCGGGGCGATCAGGCAGCACGCGAGAAGGGTTGCGAGAAGAAGGCGCATTCATCGCCTCCCGTATCAGTCTGCGTGACGAGCGACAAGACGTGCACGACGCCTCATCGCAGGGGCGATGCCTCACCGGCGGATGCACCGCCTGGGCGCGCATGCGTGGGGCATGCCGGAGGGCGTGGCGTTCGGCTCGGAACCCGCCCTCAGAACCCGATGGACGCGACGAACGACCCGGCATGGGAGGTGAGGGTGCCCGAGAACTCGCCGTCATATTGCAGCCGGAAGGCGAGCTGCCGGGTGGTGTAGAGCTGCACGCCCACCGCGACCCGTCCCGCGACCGGGTCGATCGGCAGCGTGGTCGTGAACCCGCTCGCCCCCGCCGGCGCGCTCGCCAGCCGCGCCGTCTGCGACCAGCCGTTGGTGCTCTGCAGGCTCATCCCCGCCGCCGCATACGGGCGCAGCAGCAGGTCGGGACCCAGCACCACCCGCCCGCCCAGCTCCAGCATCGGCGTGGCCACCGCCACCGTCTGCGAGGCCCCGCTCACCGACAGGTTTAGCGCGCCCGCCCCGCTCTCGGCGTAGCTGCCGGTGCTCACATGCACCACGCTCAGGTTCAGGTTCGGGCGGAGATACAGCGTCTCGGTCCCGACCGTGTAGGCGGCCCGCAGCAACACGCCGACGTTCG
>MKTV01000069.1:84299-87395 GCA_001898425.1 Rhodospirillales bacterium 69-11 | reverse complement strand
CCGACGCCGTGCTGAAGGAGCATGCCGCCGCGCCACGCAGCGGGATCGTGCCGATCGAAACGACCTGAGCTCCGCGAAACCGGCGCCTTCGCGCACCTCGCCGCTCAGGGCAGCCCGCACCCTCACTCGAGGTCCGCGGGCGATGCTCCCACGCTTCGTCTCCTCACATACGAAAACGAAACGCGCCCGAGCGGGGGCTCGGGCGCGCGGGCGTGGTCGTGGGTGGCGTGAGGGCTTACTTCGCGCTGGAGCCGCCAGCGCCGCCGGCACCACCGCCAGCCCCGGCACCGCCGCCCGAATCCGTGCCGCCGCCGACCTTCGCTCCGGCGGACGGAGCCGCGGCGCCGACCCGGCCGTCGCCGGTCACCACCTTGCCGGGCGTGGTGTGGCTGCTGGAGGTCGTGGAACCGTTCATGCTGCCGGTCGTCGCGCTGCTGCCGGGCGCGGTCGTCGTCGTGGTGCTCGTGGACGCGGCGAACGCGCTGCCGGACATCAGTGCCGCGGCGAACCCCAGCGCAATCATCTTCTTCATCATGCGGACGTCTCCTGGTGTGAGATCAGACGCAGCCACAACGCGGCGCCCGCCTATTCGATGCAGCGGATCACGCCGTGATGAAGGTGGTTGCAGGACCGTTCCAGGCCGGTCGGTTGCCGAACCGTTCGGGGCGCCGGAGGGCTTGGGTCACGCAGGGTTCGAAGACGGCGGACCGCGCAAGCCTCGCGCTGCCGGCGCTCCGCCCATCGTCGCGCTCACGCCTCCGCCGCGCTCACGCCTCCCTCGGGCTCATCCCTCCGCCGCGCTCATCCCTCTGCCGCCAGGGCTGCGCGCGCCGCAGCCAGCGCGCCCTCCTGTTCGGGCGTGAGCGGCGGCAGTGTCAGGTCCAGCCGCGCCAGCGCTTCGATCATCGCCGCCACGACGACGAGACGGGTGAACCATTTGTTGTCGGCCGGCACCACGAACCACGGCGCGTGCGGCGACGCGGTGGCGGCGATCGCCTCTTCGTAGGCCGACTGGTAGTCGTCCCAGAAGGCACGCTCCGCGAGATCGCTCGCGCTGAACTTCCAGTGCTTCCCGGGCTCGTCGAGCCGCGCGAGGAAGCGGCGCCGCTGCTCTTCCTTCGAGACGTTCAGGAAGAACTTCAGCACCACCGTGCCCTGGTGGGCGAGATGGGTTTCGAACGCGGCGATGGAGTCGAGCCGATTGCGCCAGACGTGCTTGCCGGTCAGTTCGGGGGGAAGGTGCTGGCGCTCCAGCAAGTCGGGATGCACGCGGACGACCAGCACCTCCTCGTAATGGCTGCGGTTGAAGATGCCGATATGGCCGCGCGGCGGCAGCGCCCGTTCGGTGCGCCACAGGAAGTCGTGCGCGAGTTCCTCGGGGCCGGGCGCCTTGAAGCTGGTCACGCGCACGCCCTGCGGGTTCACGCCGGACATGACGTGCTTGATCGTTCCGTCCTTGCCGGCGGCGTCCATCGCCTGGAACACGCACAGCATGGCCCAGCGGTCCTGCGCGTACAGCTTCTCCTGCAGGTCGGCGAGCACGTGCACGCCTTCGGCCAGCAGGGCGTTGGCATCGGGCTTGCCCAGGATACGCCCGGCGGTGTCGCCGGGATCGTAGTGCTTCAGGCGGAAGCCCTTGCCGTGCTCGACGCGATAGGCATCGAGCAGCTTGTGCACCCGCTTGAGCGACAGGTGCAGCGTGTCGATCATCGACGGCGTCTCGTCGCGGCTCTTCCGGTGCTTGCCATGCGGGCGTTCATCCTCGCCGGTGCCAGGCGGCTGGGCCTTGCCCCGTTTCGACGCGTGCTTCCCCATCTGCGGCTCCGCCCCTATTCGGCGGCCTTCTTGCCGCGCAGGGTCCAGTCCTTCACGTCGATGCGCGGCAGCTCGAACCGGTCCGTGACGCGCGAATACCAGCCGCCGCCGTGCAGGCGACCGATCAGGTCGAGCTTCGGCGTGTCGATGTAGCAGCGGTCGCGATCGAGGACGCAGTCGTCCTGCACGTGGATCGCCAGCACCTTGCCCAGGACCACGGCACGGTCGGTGCCAACATCGACGATCACCAGCCGCTCGCATTCCATCGAGACGGGGGCTTCCAGGATCCGCGGCGGCTTCACCTTCACGGACGGCGCGCGGGTCAGCCCGGCCTCGGCCAGTTCGTCGACCTCCTTCGGGAATTCGATGGCGGTGATGTTCATCTGTTCGGCGAGCGCGTAGCTGACGAGGTTGACCACGAACTCGCCGGTGCGGCGGATGTTGCCGCCGGTATCCTTGACGTCGCCGGGGCCGCGCCCGCCGATGCCGAAGGCGACCACCGGCGGGTTGCCCGACATCGCGTTGAAGAAGGAGAACGGGGCCGCGTTGACGGTGCCGTCCACGTCCTGCGTCGTCACCCAGGCGATCGGGCGCGGGCCGATCGTGGCGACCAGCAGCTTGTAGATGTTCTGGTTGGTCGTGTCGTCGAAATCGAACAGCATGGCGATCCCCTCGCGTGTCGGGGCGGAGCGTGACCCAGCCCGGTCGCGGCTGTCCAGACCGTGGTCGCGGGCGCAAGATGGCGGCCCACGTCACTCGGTCGGTTCGCGTGCGGCATCGTCTCCTCGGCAGTCTCTCGCTCGGCAGTTTGTCCCTCGGCGCTTCGCTCTATCTTTTCGTCTGGGCCGCGGTGCTGGTCGATCAGTTCCTGCACCTGCCCGTGGCCGGTGACGCGGCCGGCCTCGCCATGCTCGCCTTCCTGCTGCTCGAGTTCCCCCGGCAGCGCCGCTACGTGCAGATCCTCTTCATCGGCCTGTGCGGCATCGGGCTGCTGGGCGTCGCAGGCGCGGCCGATCCCTGGGCGCTCTTTCTCGCGGCCTGGCGCCGTGGTGCGGGGTATGGCGCATTCTTCCTCGCGTTGAGCTCCCTGCGCGACGCGGCGGAGACGAGCCCGCTGGTGCGGCGCTGCGGCCGTCACCTGGTGGCGCAACCGCCCGGCCGCCGCTACGCCGCGCTCACCGGCGGCGGCCACGTGTTCGGCATCATCCTCTCCTACGGTGCGATCGAGTTGCTGGGCGCGATGGTGATGCGCGCCAACACGCTGGCCGCGGCGGGTGGGTC
>MKTV01000069.1:78156-84209 GCA_001898425.1 Rhodospirillales bacterium 69-11 | reverse complement strand
GATGACGGCCGTGGTGTCCACGGCCGTGCCCGCCGCGCCCATGCGGCTGCTGCTGCCGATCGCGTTCGTTGTTTCCTTGGGCATGACCGGATTGGGCTGGCTCGAGGACCGCATCGGGGCGCCGCGACGACCGGCCGCGGGGGCGGGGCGGCCGGTGACGGAGGAACGCTGGACGATCCATCTGCGCGTGATCGCCCTGGTGCTGCTGGTGATGCTGCTGGCGGAGGCCGGCAGCCTCGGCTTCGGGTTCAGCCTGGTCGCGATGATCACGCTGGTGGTGCCGCTGGTCGGCTTCGCCTGGATCGTGATGCAGGCGCTCCCCGTCGCGCGTCGCGGCACGCCGGGGATCGGGACGCGGGGAGGCGGGGAGGGCGGCTGGCTGATCGGCCTGCGCGGCGTCGGAACGCGTGCATGGCGGGTCGGGGGCGTGCTGCGCCGTCGCGCCCTGCGCTTCGCCCTGCGTGTCCCGGCGTTCCGCAGCGAGGCGACCGTGCTCGCGGGCTCCGGCTTCATGGGGGTGGCGGTCGGGGGCGCGCTGCCGGCCGGGGCACTGGGTCCGGCGCTGGCCCATGTGCCGCCGCTGCTGTTGCCGCTGCTCGTGCCGGTCGTGCTCATCGCGACCGGCCAGGTCGGGCTGAACCCGGTCGCGGTGGTCGCGCTGCTGGGCGCGGCGATGCCGGACCCGGCGCTGTTCGGCGTCCCGCCGGCGGTGCTCGCCTTCGCCTGCATGCTGGGCTGGGGTCTCGGCGTGAACATGACGCCGATGTCCGCGTCGGCCATCACCACCGCGCGCTGGGCAGGCGTGTCCCCCTGGACCGTCAGCACCGCTTGGAACCTGCGTTACGCCGGCATGGCCCTGGTGCTCGCCTCGGCGGCCATCGCCGGCCTGTTCGCGCTGCAGACCGGCGCTTTCACGATCGGTTAAGGTCGGCGTGCGCATCCTGGCGGTTGCAGGAGAATCGTATGTCGCCGCTGCGCATCGCCCGGTACGTCCTCGGCCTCATACGCGACGTTCCCGTCGCCTGGAAACTCGCCTCGACCTCGATCGGCGCGCTCTCCCTCCTGGCGCTGGTGTCGTGGATGGGGCTGGATCGTCTCGCGACGGTGGGTGCGATGCAGGAGAGCGTGGGCCAACGCGCCGCGGAGGAGCGGGCGATGGCCCGCGCGATGGTCGCGGCGCTCGACCTGCGGGTGCTCAGCCGGGAACTGCCGTTGCGGCAGACGATCCCGGCGGTGCGCGCGGCCATGAAGGCCGCCGCAAGCGACCAGGAGACCGCGACCGCCCTGCTGACCGAGGCACGGCGGCAGGCGGACGACGCGGCGCTGCAGGCCAATCTCGACACGGCGCTCGCGCAACTCGGGACGCTCGTCGCCGCGGTGAAGGAGGTTGCCGACCTCCGGCAGGAGATCCTGACCCTGCGGCAGCGCCGCCTCTTCCAGGCGCGCACCACGTTCGAGGCGGGTCTCCGCACGCTCGCCGAGGAACTCGAGCGCGGCGTCGCGCTCGAGACGGATGCCGGGGGCGGGGATGTCACGGTCGCGGGATCTCCCTCCCGGGGGGGACGCGCGGCGCTCGCCGGCTACGAAGTGGCCATGGCCAACCTGCAGCGCGCCGCGCTGATGTTCCTGGCCACCGGCAATGGCGGTGCGGCGAACGAGGTGGCCGATGCGATCGCGCTGGCGGACCGGAGCCTCGCGGAGATGCTGGCCCTGCCACTGCCGGAGAAGGTGCTGGAGGACGTGCGCCTCGTCGGCATGATCGGCAGCGGGATCACGGCGGCGGCGCGGGATCTGATCGCGCGCAGCCGGCGGCTGGACGAAGTGGCACTGGCCCATGTCGAGGACGCCAGCCGCCGCATGCAGGCGGCGATCGAGGCGGTCGCGCAGGACTTCACCGCACGGGTCGAGGCTGCCGCGATCGTGGCCGAACGGGCGCGTGCGAGCGCGCGGCGGGAGATCCTGCTGCTGATCGGCGGCATCGCCCTCCTGCTGGTCATCCTGGGGACGCTCACGACGCAGGTCATTTCCCGCCCGATGCGCGGCCTGACGCGGGCCGTGCAACGCATCGCCGCGGGCGAGACCGATCAGCCGGTCGGCTATGCCGGCTGGCGGGAGGAGGTCGGGCAGATGGCCGCGGCGGTGGAGACGCTGCGCGGTGTCATGCGCCACACCTTCATCCAGAGCCAGATGATCGAGCAAATCCCGGTCGGCGTGATGATGACGGAGATCGACGGCGCGCGGCGGATCACCTTCATGAACGCCGAAGGGCGGCGGCTGATGCGCCTGGTCGCGGACGAGCTGCCCGTCGCGCCGGAGCAGGTGGTGGGCAGCAGCTTCGCCCTGTTCGAGCCGCCGCCGAACGCACGCCGCGACGATGCGGCGGGGACGCCCGTCACGCCGCTGGCTGAAGCCGGCGCCGGCGCCGACCACGGATCCCGCCGCCGCCTGCATCTGGGAGGCGAGACCTTCGAACTCCGCGCCACCCCGATCCTCGATCGCAGTGGCCGCGAAACCGGGCAGATGGTGATCTGGCGCCGGCTGACCGAACAGGTGGAACTCGCGCGGACGTTCGAGCGCTCGATCGGATCGATCGCCCGCACGCTGGGCGATTCCGCCGCCGCCATGACGCAGGTCGCGCGCGGCATGAGCGAGGCCACGGAGCAGGCCGGACAGTGTACCCTCGCGGTCAGCCGCGCGGCCGACGATGCCACTGCGCATGTCGGCGCAGCGGCGGCGGAAGCAGAGGAGCTCGCCGTGTCGGTGGGCGAGATCGGCCGGCAGGTCGCCGAGTCCACCCGGATCGCGGCCCAGGCGGTCGCGCAGGCGGACGCGACCGATCATTCCGTCGCGAGCCTGAGCGTCGCGGCCGGCCGGATCGGCGACGTGGTCCGCCTGATCGGCGACATCGCGAGCCGGACGAACCTGCTGGCGCTGAACGCGACGATCGAGGCGGCGCGGGCCGGGGAGGCGGGCAAGGGCTTCGCCGTGGTGGCGAGCGAGGTGAAGGGGCTTGCCTCGCAGACCGCGACGGCGACGGAGGAGATCGCGAGCCAGATCCGCGACATGCAGGTGGCCGCCGAACAGGCGATGAGCGCGTTGCGCTCGATCACCGCGACCATTCAGCGGATGAGCGAGATCGCGGCAGGGATATCCGGCGCGGTCGATCGCCAGAGTGCCTCGACGCAGGAGATCGCCGGCGCGGTGCAACGCGCCGCCGCTGGCACGAACGAGATGAACGGCAATATCGGTGTGGTGAGTCGCGCCGTGGGCGAGAGCGGATCGCAGGCCGAGGCCGTGCTCCAGGCCGCGACGGGCCTGGCTGCGCAATCACGGACCTTGCATACGGAGGTTCAGGGCTTCCTGGAGAGCATTCAGCAGGCGGCCTGACCGGCCCCGACAACGCGGCGCCGCCCGCGCCAACGTGTCATGGCCGACGCACCGGCCCTACGTGTCATGGCCGGCGCAGGCCGGCCATCCACGACTTCGCGCGGGCACCCGACCATCGTGGATGGCTGCGACACGCGACGACAAGCACGGCCATGACACGCAACCCACGCCACGCGTGCAGCCCCGACACGAGAGGACGCCCACGCGCCCGCTCACGCCGGAAAGCGACCCACTACGCCCGACCGGCGGCTACTCCGCCCGACCGGCGACTCACTCCACCTGATCGGCCAGCTTCTGCAGCCAGTAGGCCGGGTCGCCCCACAGCCGCTCGATCACCATGCAGCGGCGGAAGTAGTGGCCGACCGCGTATTCCTCGGTCATGCCGATGCCGCCATGCATCTGCACGGCACTCTGCGAGACGTAGCGCGCCGACTGGCCCACGCCGACCTTCGCCATCGCGAGATTGCGTGCGCGCTCCGCCGCGTCCGGGTTCTCGAGGCTCATGGTCGCGAGCATCGCCATCGAGCGGCCCTGCTCCTGCGTCATGAACATGTCCGCCAGCCGGTGCTGCACCACCTGGTACGACCCGATCGGCTGGCCGAACTGCACGCGGGTCTTGCTGTACTCCAGCGTCATCTCGTTCATGGCTTCCATCGCGCCCACCGCCTCGGCGGCGGTGGCGGCGATGCCGGCCTCGACCACGCGCTCGATGATCTCGAACCCGCCGCCGACCGGCCCCAGCACGTCGGCCTCGGTCACGCGCACGTTCGACAGCGACAGGTCCGCCGCGCGGCTGTCGTCGCGGGAGACGTAGCCGCGCCGCGCCACGCCCTGCGCGGTCGCGTCCACCAGGAACAGCGTCATGCCCTCCCGGTCGTAGCGATCGCCCGAGGTGCGGGCCGAGACGATGAACTTGTCCGCCGCCTCCCCATGCGCGACGACGGTCTTGGCCCCGTCCAGCACCCAGCCCGATCCGTCGCGCTTCGCGCTGGTCACCAGATCGTTCAGGTCGTACCGCGCCTGCCGCTCCCCATGCGCGAAGGCCATCTTCAGGCTGCCCTCCGCGATGGCGGGCAGCAGCGTGCCCTTCTGGTCGGCGCTGCCCGCCTCCTGGATCGCGGCGCCGCACAGCACGACGGTGGACAGGAACGGCTCCACCACGATCGCGCGGCCGAACGCCTGCATCACCAGCATCACTTCCTGCGGGCCGCCGCCGAAGCCGCCGTACTCCTCGGGAAACGGCAGCCCCAGCAGCCCGAGTTCGGCGAACTTGCCCCACATCTCGGGCGAGTAGCCGGCCGGCTGCGCCATGTACCCCTTGCGCTGCGCGAAGCTGTAGGTGTCGGCGAGAAGACGGCTGACGCTCTCGAGCAGCAGCCGTTGGTCGTCGGAGGGTTCGAAGTCCATTACAGCCCCAGCACCGCTTTCGTCAGGATGTTCTTCTGGATCTCGTTGGTGCCGCCGTAGATCGAGGCGGCGCGCAGCATCAGGTAGCTCGCGGCCGAGGCGCTGCCGGCTTCCAGCATGTCGTCCGGCTCGTTCATCGCGGCGAGTTCCTCGGCCCAGATGGGCGTCGCCATCGGACCCGCCACGTCCACCGCCAGTTCGGTGGTGGCCTGCAGCAACTCGGTGCCCTTCACCTTCAGCACGGAGGACAGCGGATCGGGCCGCCCGGCGCCCTTCGCCTTGTCGTAGGCCGAGACCACGCGATACTGCGTCATCTCCAGCGCCTTGATGTCGACCTGCAGCTGCGCGACGCGCTGGCGGAAGGTCTGGTCGTCGATCAGCGGCCGGCCGTTGCTGTTGACCTTGCGGGCCATGTCGACCGCGGCATTCACGCGCTCGCGCGACTTGCCCAGCCGCGCGATGCCGGTGCGCTCGTTGCCGAGGAGGTACTTGGCGACGTCCCAGCCCTTGTTCTCGACATGCACCAGGTTCTCCACCGGCACGCGCACGTCGTCGTAGAACACCTCGTTCAGATGGTGCGACCCGTCGATCGAGATGATCGGACGCACGGTGATGCCGGGCGTCTTGAAGTCGACCAGGATGAAGGAGATGCCTTCCTGCCGCTTGCGCGCATTCGGGTCCGTGCGCACCAGCACGAAGCACCAGTCGGCGTACTGCGCGGTGGAGGTCCAGATCTTCTGGCCGTTGATCACGTAGTGGTCGCCATCGCGCTTCGCGCTCGTCTTCAGCGAGGCGAGGTCGGACCCGGCACCCGGCTCCGAGAAGCCCTGGCACCACCAGTCGTCCAGGTTGGCCGCGCGCGGCAGGAAGCGCTTCTTCTGCGCCTCGGTGCCGAACTGGATCAGCACCGGTCCCAGCATGGTGACGTTGAAGGAGAGGATCTCCGGCGCGGGCGCCATGAGGTTCTCCTCCAGGAAGATCATCTTCTGGATCGCCGTCCAGCCCGGCCCGCCCCATTCCTTGGGCCAGGAATACGCCGCCCAGCCTCTCTGGTTGAGGATGCGCTGCCAGCGCACCGTGTCTTCCTTGCGCGGCGGATGGCCGAGTTTCATCCGGTCGCGGATGTCCGCGGGCAGGTTTTCGCGGATGAACGTGCGCACTTCCTCGCGGAAGGCGGTCTCTTCCGGGGTCAGCCGAAGATCCATTGGTCGGGTCCTCCCTACTGATTGGTATGTTTACTCGCGGCAGAGGCGGGCGCG
>MKTV01000069.1:32869-78138 GCA_001898425.1 Rhodospirillales bacterium 69-11 | reverse complement strand
TTGCGTGCATCGGACAGGTCGCCGCCGCGTCAGCGCGTCGTGAGGTTCAGCAGCGCCGCCTCGATCCGCAGCAACAGCCGGTCGGCGCGTTGCAGCGGCGTGTCGTCGCGGGCGCGTCCCAGCGCGATCACGGGTTCCTCCGCCGCCGGTGCGAACGGAGCGTCCGCCGCGACATGCGCGATCGCGCGGGGCAGCAGGGCCGCGATCCGCGCGTGGGTGGCGGCGATCGCGGCACGGGAGTCCTCCGCCCCCGGGTCGGACGAGGCGTGCAGCGCGCCCGCGTCGAGCGCGATGCGGCCGAGTTCGCGGGCCCATTGCTCGCAGGCTTCCAGCAGCAGGGCCATGCGCCGGACCGGTTCGGGCTGTACGCCGCGTCCGAACCACGTGGTCTGCGTGACCGAATGGAGGTCGCGCATGCGCTGCTCCGCCGTCAGGACAAGGGCAGACAGATGCGGGTCCGGCGTCCCCCCGCGCAGCGCGGCGACGGAGGCGTCGAGCGAGGCGCCGAGCGCGCGGAGGGCCTCGATCGCGGCCTGTCGTGCCACCGCGCCTTCGGGGCGGGCGAGCACGAGGCACGCCACCGCGGCGCCGCAGATGGCGCCGACCACCGCCTCCTGCAGGCGCAGCAGCAGGAGCGTGGGGGCGAAGAAGCCCAGCATCCCGAACAGCAGGCCGATGATGACGGTGATCCAGAACACCATCACCGTGTAGGAGGCGACGTTCGCCTGGAAGGCGAGGAACACCGCGCCGACGATCAGGCCCAGGCTCAGCCACTGGTGGTCGGTCACGAGCGCCGCGAGCAGCGTGCCGCCGATCACCCCCGCCGCGGTGCCCAGGATGAACTGCACGCCCTTCGCCACCGATTCCGCGCGGGAACGGGTGCCCTGGAACATGACGAAGGCGGCGAAGGCGGCCCAGTACCAGCGGTTGGGCGAGACGAGCTCGCCACCGATGCTCGCGAGCCCACCGGCGATCGCCGTCTGGATGGCGGGGCGCAGGCTCGCCGGCGCCGGCGGCAAAGGCGCCGCGGGCGGCGCACCACCTGGCTGCGGCGGATCGTGCAGGAGGTGGTCGAGCAGCACGAGCGTCGTTGCGAGCGGAGTCTCGGGCAGGGCAGGCAGGGGCCGGCGCGCGCGCAGCGCGGCGATCGCGGCGGCGAGTGCGTCCCGTTCGGCGGACGGTCCGGCACCCTGGAGGGCGGGGTCCTGCACCGCGGCGCGGGCCACGCGTTCGGTGGCGAGCGCGATGGTGAGCAGGTGCATCCAGATGTTGCCCTCCGCTCGGATTTCCGAGGACAGGGCGGCGACGCGGACCTGCGCCAGCATGGTCGTGTCGCCGAACCGGAACGTGTCGGCGGCGAGGCTCCGTCGCCGCGCCTCGGTCCACCCGCCGCCGGTCACCGCGGCGGCGATATCGGCCAGCACCCGGTCGAGCTGCCGGCCGATCGTGGCGCGCAGGCGCGCCAGCTCCTGCGCCGGGCGTTCCGGCAGCAGCACGCCGCGGACCAGCGCCACGGAGGCGCCGGCGATCACCAGGACCAGGAACCGCGCCGGCAGGGTGGAGGGCGGCTGGTGCGCCACCATCGCGAGCAGGTAGGCGACGAGCGCCACCATGCCCAGCGCGCCCCAGCGCGGCGTGCGCGCGTTGCCCCAGGCGGCGCCGAACATCAGGGCCGGCACGATGGCGGCGGCGAGCAGCGGAATCGGGCTCGTGAGCGTGGCCGCCGCGGTACTGGCGAAGGCGACGAGCGGACCGAACGCGAAGGTGAGCAGACGGCCTTGCGGCGTCGGATCCCGCACCGTCACGCCGATGAACAGCGCGATGGCGAAGGCGAGGATCCGGTCGGTGATGGGCAGCGGGATGAGGGTGCCCAGCAGCAGGACGAGGCCGAAGGCGAGCAGCCCGGCGAGGGTTGCCCGCAAGGCGGCGAGCAACCGCAATCCGCCCGGATCCGGTGGGAAGAACAGGGTCCGGAGCCGGTCCACGAGGTCGGTCACCGGAGGCGGATCGCTGCGGCGCGGCCAGAACCTCGCCGCCCGGTCCGGAGCGTCACCGCGTGCCGCCCCGCTCCGGCGGCCGGTGCGTCAGACCGCCTCGGCGGCGAAACGGCGGGGCGCGGCGCAGCAGGCACAGCCGCCCGGGTGGGCGCGCGGCGCGGCGGCGGCGGGGCTTGCCTCGTCCGAACCGCCGCCCGCGATCGCGGTCACGCTGAGCATGCGGGGCGCGAGCGCGCCGCAGTCCGGGCACGGCTGCGGCTTGGCGAACTCGGCCATCGGGTGTGACTCGGTGAAGGGGCCGCAGGTCTCGCATTCGTAATCGTAGGTCGGCATCGTCGCCTCCGCCTGACGGGTCGTATTTGGTCCCGACAGTGCCATCCGCAGGCGCAACGGTCCAGCGGAGCGGGTTGCCCGCCGCCCGGGACTGGGCGACAGTCGCTGCCGCCTTGGTCGCCGAGGAGCATGTCGTGGGTGCGGTCCTCGCGGTCGCCTTGCCCGTCTTCGGGCTGATCCTGACCGGTGCCGTGGCCGGGCGGGCGCGCTTCCTGGGTGACGATGCGACGCGGGTCCTGAACCTGTTCGTCGTGTATCTCGCGCTCCCGGCGGTGCTGGTCCAGGCGATGGCGCATATCCGGCCCCGCGACCTCGCCAGCCCCGGCCTGCTGCTCGCCTACGGCGCCGGCGTCCTGGTGCCCTTTATCCTCGCACTGCTCGTCGCGCGCCGCGGCCGAACGCGGCTGGGGGATGCGGCCCTGCAGGCCCTGAGCGCCACCTACGCCAATGTCGGCTACATGGGCATTCCGCTCTGCCTCACCGCCTTCGGCGAGGCGAGCGTGGTGCCGGGCGTGATCACCATGGTCATCACCGCCTGCCCGCAATTCGCCCTCGCCGTCACGCTGATCGAACTCGACCGGCAGCAGCAGCCCCAGCTGGGGCGCATGCTCGCGCGCGTCGGCGGCGCGCTCGCCCGCAATCCCCTGCTGATCGCGCCCGTGGTGGGCATCGCGATCGCCGCGTCCGGCCAGGCCCTGCCGGTCGCGTTCGACCGGTTCCTCAGCCTGCTCGCGGGCGCCGCCACGCCCTGCGCCCTGGTCGCGACCGGGATGATGATCGCCGAGACGGGGGAGCGGTTCCGCATCGGCCAGGTGGCCTGGCTCACCACGCTCAAGCTCCTGGTGCAGCCGGCGATCACCTGGGCGATCGCCTTCCACCTCGTGCGGCTGCCGTCCGGGTGGGCGGAGACCGCGTTGGTGATGAGCGCGCTGCCCACCGGCACCGGCGCCTTCATCCTCGCCAAGCTCTACGGGCGGGAGGCGGCGAGCACCTCGGGGACGGTGCTCGTCTCGACCGTGCTCTCCTTCTTCACCCTCTCCGCGCTGCTGGCCTGGACGGCGGCGCGGGGCTGACGAACGGCGCGCCCTGCGCCATGCTGCTGCCGCCGGCAGAGACCGGCACCAACAGGAGGGAACGTCATGAAGGTCGGGTTCGTCGGGGTCGGCAACATGGGCGGGCCGATGTGCCGCAACATCATCCGCAACACGAACCACGACGTGGTCGTGTTCGACCTGGATCCGGCCGCCATCGAGGCCTGCACGAGCCTGGGCGCGCGGTCGGCGCCGACCCTCCCCGAGCTTGCCGCCGAGTGCGACGTGGTGATCACCTCCCTGCCGATCCCGAGTGTGGTGGAGGCGGTGACGATGGGCCCGGACGGGATCGCGGCGCACGCGCGGCCGGGCACTGTCTTCATCGACCTCTCGACCAACTCGCCGGCCACCGCGAAGCGGGTCGCCGCCGCGATGGCGGAGAAGGGCATCGGCATGCTGGAGGCGCCGGTCTCGGGCGGCACCGCGCGGGCCAAGGATGGGACGATCGTCATCATGGTGGGCGGCGACGCCGCGCTGTTCGAGCAGCAGCTCCCGCTGTTGCGGTCGTTCAGCGGCGAAGTCATCCACCTTGGCGATATCGGCATGGGCTCGACCGCCAAGCTGATCAACAACATGCTCGCCTTCTGCAACCTCGCCTCCGCCGCCGAGGCCCTCATGCTCGGCAAGCGGGCGGGCATCGACCTCGGCAAGCTGGACGCGGTCATCCGCAACGCCTCCGGGATGTCGAGCGGCTACGCCAACATGGCCGGCAAGGCCCTGAAAGGGCAGTTCCAGCCGACCTTCGCCCTCGACCTCGCCCACAAGGACCTGCGTCTCGCCCTGGAGATGGCCGACCAGCTCGGCGTGCCGGGCGTGATCGCGCCGCAGGTGATGAACCTGATGCGCATGGCGCGCGGGATGGGGATGGGGCAGGACGATTCGAGCTCCATCATCCGCGTCTACGAGGCGGCGCTGCAGGAGGAGGTCCGCGCCTGAGCGTCCCCGGATCGGGCGGCAAACGGGGCGCCCCGAGGCGCCCCGGAGGGAGCGCGGCGGGGATTGTGACGGGCGTGGCGAACCACCTGTGTGGTCCTGAGCCTTCCGACAGCCATCCTGCGCGTTTTCAGCGACGGGTTCGCAGCGAGGCGCAATAAAAAGCGCGCGAGCCGCCCGCGAGTGGTCTTAGAGTGCGGCGGTTTGTTGTGTAGCTTCGTCGCGAGCCGGAATGTGGCGGTGAGAATGACAGGCAGGTCGCACATCCTCGTCGTTGAGGATGACCCCTTGGTATCCGAAGTCGTCGCCGCGGCGCTCGACGACACGTATGAGACGAGCCTTGTGGAGACTGCCGCGGAGGCGATGGCGCGCCTGGACCGCGGCGGGATCGACTTGATGCTGCTCGACTGCACCTTGCCCGGCGGGCTGGACGTCCGGCTGCTGCCGCAGGCCGACCAGTCCGGCGTGCCGGTGATCCTGATGTCCGGCGATCCGGCGCGGATGGAGCGCCTGGGCGATCAGCCGCGCCCCTTCGTCACCAAGCCATTCAGCCTGACTGCGCTGCTCGAGACCGTGGAGCGCGTGATGCGCGAGGGCCACCCGGTCCAGCCCTGACCACCTGCCCCTGCTTTGGCATTTGCCCCGGGCCCCCGGGCCGCACGCCCCGCGGCGACGGCCCCTGCGCCGGCCTGTACGATGGCGCGTCCGTCGGTCACGCCCTCTGTGCCCTCTCAGAGGGGCGCCCTCCCGTATGGGTCACCCTGTTGAGCCGCACCGTCTGCACTCCGTCGATGTCCCGTCGTTCGGCTGCTGCGGTCCGGTCATGGGCGCGATCGTTCATGGGCTGCGATCGACGCGCATCACCGAACCGCGGCAGGTCAGGAACCGCCATCTTCGGTCGGCTGGTTGCGATACCGGCTGGGCCAAATGGCGATGGGTCGAAGGCCGAGGGCGTCCGCGATGATCTGTTCGAGCGCAGGCCAGGGGCGCTTGAGGGCTTTTCCGGCGGCCGTCGGATGGTAACCGTTCGCGACCGATAATCCGGCCAGGGTGTGACCGCGTTTCTTCAGAGCTGCGAGAACGTCCGCGGGATGCCAGTCTTCATCCCGAGTCTCCGGAACATTTGTTGAAGGGACGAAATTCTCCATAAAGACTGTCTCCGACGATTCGGCTAGGTTGGGAGTCGCAGGCATCTCCTCATAGTCCGCAGGAAACGCGTGGAAAATAGGCGAAAAGTGTCGAGTGGAGAGGTTGTGGCTTTGACGATTGTCACGGATGAGAGAGATGTCGGGTCAGAGTGAAAAATTGCGAACCAACGGCAGCGAGAAAGCTGAATTCGTTGCCAGGTTGCACGACATTCTGCGGCAATGGCCGAGTGCCGACCGGCTGGCGCGCGCGATGGGTGTTTCACCCTCCGCTTTTCGGAAGTGGCTGAAGGGGGAGGCCGAACCCAGCCGGGAGCGGCTCGTCGCCCTGGCGAGCACGGCGGGCGTCTCGGTCGGCTGGCTCGCGACGGGCGAGGGGGAGCCGCCGGATCTCCGTCCCACGTCTCCCGGGCCTGGGCGGATGGAGCGCGACGTGCCGGGGCTCGAGGAGTTCGTCCTGCTGCCATCGCAGGACAGCGTCGCTGCCGCCGGCGCGTCCCCGCAGCTCCCGTCCGATCCCCGCGGCTCCCACTACATGGCCTTCCGCAACGACTGGGTGCGTGAGGAGATCGGCATCGATCCGGCGGCGATCGCGCTCGAGCGGGCGGTCGGGGACTCGATGGCTCCCACGATCAAGGATGGCGACATCCTGCTGCTCGATACCACGCAGCGCGCATTCGCCCTGTTCGGCATCTACGTGCTGGAGGTCGACGGTGAGCGCCTCGTCAAGCGCGTGCAGCGGAAGCTGGACGGTTCGCTCGTCCTGATCAGCGACAATCCGGATTACGAGCGCGACATGGTCCCGGCTGGCCGGGTCGAGCACCTGGTGGCGATCGGCCGGGTGGTCTGGGTGGGCAAGAAGATGTAGCGCGCCGCCGGTGCGCGCCGCCGCAGCGATCGGTGCCGCGTCACCGTCGTGGGTGAGTTCCCCGCCGTGGGGCGGCCGTTGCGCGACTTCCGATCAGGCTGCGCGCGCGAGACGCGGCGCGCCGGGAGTCAGGCCGCGACGTCCATCTCCGTCGTCGGCAGGATCGCCTTGCGCGGGGGCAGGGGGGTCGGTTCCGGCAACCGGCCGGCACACAGCCGGCGATACAGCGCCTCGTACTCCGCCGCGGCACCGGCCCAGCCGAAGCTGCGCGCCATCGCGGTCCGGCGCATCGCGGCCAGCTGATCCGTGTCCTCATACGCCTCGAAGGCCCGCCAGCAGGCGGACATCAGCCCGTCATGGGACAGGTCGGAGAACAGGAACCCGGTCGTGCCGTCGTCGATCGTGTCGGCAAGCCCGCCCGTCGCGTGCGCAATCGGCAGCGCGCCGTAGCGCTGCGCCTGCATTTGGGTCAGCCCGCAGGGTTCGAAGCGCGACGGCATGAGGGTGAAGTCGCTGCCGGCGACGATCCGCCGCGCCATCGGCTCGTTGAAGCCGATCAGCACGCCGATATCGTCGCGGTGGCGGCGGGAGGTGCGGCTCAGCATGTGCTCGATCTCGGGATCGCCGAGACCGAGGATGGCGATCTGCCCGCCCTGCTCGACGATGCTGTTGGCCGCTTCGGCCACGAGGTCGAGCCCCTTCTGATGGACGAGGCGGGAGACGATGCCGAACAGCGGCCCGTCGGAGGGGCGCAGGCACAGGCTGTCCCGCACGACCTGTGCGTTGGCCTGTTTCCCCTGCAGGTCCTCGGGGTCGAAATGGTGCGGCAGATGCGGGTCGTTGAGCGGATCCCAGCTCTCGTCGATGCCGTTGACGATGCCCGACAGGCTGCCGCGTTCGGCAATGCCCTGCATCAGCCCGTGCAGCCCGGCGCCCAGCGCCTCCGTCGTGATCTCCCCGGCATAGGTCGGGCTGACGGTGGTGACGTGGTGCGCGTAGTACAGCCCGGCCTTGAGGAAGGAGACGTGGCCGTGGAACTCCACGCCCTCCATCTGGAAGGCGTGTTCGGGGATGCCCAGCCGGGGGCGCAGCGCGGCGTCGCAGAGGCCCTGGTAGGCGATGTTGTGGATCGTCGTCACCGTGGGCACGTCGACCCCGTCCCAGCGCATGTAGGCGGGCGTCAGTCCGCCGGGCCAGTCGTGCACGTGCACGAGGTCGGGCTGCCAGCCGAGATTGCCGCGGCCACGCGCGATATCGGAGGCGGCCAGCGACAGGCGGGCGAAGCGCAGCGGATTGTCGGGCCAGTCCTTGCCCTCGGGCGTGCAGTAGGGGGTGCCGCGCCGGTCGTACAGCGACGGGGCGCCGATCAGATAGAGAACGGTGCCGTCGGGCAGCACCGCCGTGCCGATCCGGCAGCCCGGAATGGCGGCGCGGCCGGCGAGACGGCCGAACCAGGTGATGTCGGGCAGCTTGGCGATGACGTCGGGGTAGGCGGGCATCAGGACGCGGACGTCGATCCCGCGAAGGCGTAGCGCGAGCGGCAGGCCTGCCGACACCTCTCCCAGGCCACCCGCTTTCGCGAGGCCGGAGAACTCGCTGGTGACGAACAGCACTTTCATGGATGACATCGGGCCTCGACGGGTGACGGACAGCACAACCCAAGCTCAAGCCAGGTGTCGTGGCCGGATGCGCGACGATACTGGTGTCCGCCACTTCGCGGGCCCAACGGTGGTACACAGGGACGGTACACGGGGCTTTTCACGGGGGCATTCCAGTCGCAGCGCGCGGTCGAGCTACGATCCCCACACTATCTGGCGAGGGTCGAGCCTGCTGCAATGCACAGTCCCGTTAGGCTGTGGGCGGAATGGGCAGTTTTCGTTGAATTGTCACATCGCGATGGGCTGGACGCAGGAAGGTGTGGCGCGGAGTGCCTGGGTTCGTTCGCTTACCGACGTTCGAAGGCGTATGATCCGCCGTCCAAGCACGATCCCGGACCTCCGTGCCAGCGGACCGGGAGGCCACCGGACCCGCACGCCGATCGGCCTGCGTGCCACGAGCTGCGTCCCAGCGGACCTGCGTGCCAACCTCCCGGGCGGACACGCAGGCCGCAGTCACGCGGCAACCCGTCGGATCAGCGCCAGACCGGCTTGCCCAAATTCACGCTGTTCCCGCTGGTCAACGCACCCCCCAGGGCGCCGGCCGCCCCGCCGATCGCCGCCCCGGTCAGCGGCGACCCGCCGGCGAGCGCACCCACGGCGGCTCCGCCGCCGGCGCCCAGCAGGCCACCCGAGACCGCCCGATCGCCTCGGCTGTAGCCGCAACCGCCGAGGCTCCCTGCCAATGCGAGCGCGAGGCCCGCGGCAACGAAGCGCTTCATCCTGGTCCTCCTATCCTCAGGGAGAGGTCAACGCGCCGCCGAGAGCGCCCGCGCCCGCGCCGATCGCCGCACCCGTCGCCGGCCGTCCGCCGGTCACGGCGGAAACGCCGGCACCTGCGCCCGCACCGATCAGCCCGCCACTGACGCCGCGGGTCAACGGGTCGCCGCCGCACCCGGCCAGGGCCAGGACCATCGCGGCGAGGGCTGCGTAACCAAGCTTGCGTGCCATGCATGTTTCTCCGTGGTTCGTGGTTGGGGAACGTTGCGTTCCTCGGCGGAGGTGGGGTGTCAGGATTGCGGCGAACCGAGGGCAGCCGTTCACCGGATGGCGACATCGCCCTCTTGTGAACGTCGGGGTGCAAGGTTAAGCCCCCCGCTTCACACGCCCTCGTATCGAAGGTCGGATCGATGTTTTCTCGCGTCCTCGGCTTCATGTCCGCCGACATGGCGATCGACCTCGGCACGGCGAACACGCTGGTCTACGTCAAGGGCCGCGGGATCGTGCTGGCCGAACCCAGCGTCGTCGCCATCGCCGACGTCCGGGGCAAGAAGCAGGTCGTCGCCGTCGGTGAGGAGGCGAAGCAGATGCTCGGCCGCACCCCCGGCTACATCACCGCGAGCCGGCCGCTGCGCGACGGCGTGATCGCCGACTTCGAGGTCGCGGAGGAGATGATCAAGCATTTCATCCGCAAGGTGCACAACCGCCGCGGCTTCGCCTCGCCGCTGATCATCGTGTGCGTCCCCTCGGGATCCACCGCCGTCGAGCGTCGCGCCATCCAGGAAAGCGCGGAAAGTGCGGGCGCGCGGAAAGTGCAGCTCATCGAGGAGCCGATGGCCGCCGCGATCGGCGCCGGCCTTCCGGTCACCGAACCATCGGGCTCCATGGTGGTCGATATCGGCGGCGGCACGACCGAGGTCGCGGTGATCTCCCTGGGCGGCATCGTCTACTCGCGCAGCGTCCGGGTCGGCGGCGACAAGATGGACGAGGCGATCATCTCCTACATCCGCCGCAACCATAACCTGCTGATTGGCGAGAGTTCGGCCGAACGCATCAAGATGGATATTGGCGCCGCAAGCGCCCCGGAGGACGGGGACGAGGGTCCCTACCGGGAGGTGCGCGGCCGCGACCTGATGAACGGCGTGCCCCGGGAAGTGCTGGTCAGCCAGCGCCAGATCTCCGAAAGCCTCGCCGAACCCGTGACCGCGATCGTCGAGGCGGTGAAGGTCGCGCTGGAGAACACGCCGCCGGAACTGGCCGCCGACATCGTCGACCGGGGCATCGTGCTCACCGGAGGAGGCGCGCTGCTCTACCGGTTGGACCAGGTGCTGCGCGATGCGACGGGTCTCGGCGTTCTGGTCGCGGAGAACCCGTTGCAGTGTGTCGCGCTGGGCACGGGCCGCGCCCTCGAAGAGCGCAAGCGGCTCAGCAACGTGCTGACGAGCATGTATTGAGGGCCTCCGTCGGCTAATATGCGGACATCCGGCCGGGGCCGGCTCGTGGGAGCCGGGTGTCGATGATCCGTCTCTCCATTCCTGCACGGCAGGCTCTGGCGAAGCTCACGCTTCCCGTCCTGTTCGTCGCCGCATTCGGGCTCCTGCTGCTCGGCAAGGCCGATGCGCTGCTGGCCGAACGCGCGCGGATGGCGCTGGCCGACGCACTCGCGCCGATCTACGCGGTGCTCGCCGAACCGCTGGGCAATGTCCGCGCCGGCCTGCAGGATGTGGGCGAACTCTGGTCGCTGCGGGCGGAGAATGCGCGGCTGCGGGAGGAGAACGAGCGCCTGCGCAAGTGGCAGTCGGTCGCGCTGGCGCTGGACGCCGAGAACCAGCGGCTGAAGGCGAGCCTGCGCTGGATCCCCGATCCGCCGGCCTCCTTCGTCACCGCGCGGGTGGTCGCCGATGCGGGCGGGGTCTATGCGCGCGCCGTTCTGCTGGCCGTCGGGCCGAACCACAGCGTGCGCAAGGGGCAGATCGCGCTGGACGAGCGCGGGCTGGTCGGGCGGGTGACCGAGGTCGGGGCGCGGACCGCGCGCGTGCTGCTGATCACCGACCTGAACAGCCGGATCCCGGTGATCCTGGAGAGCTCGCGGGCGCATGCGATCCTGATCGGGACGAACGGACCCCGCCCGCGGCTGCTGTACTGGCCCGAAGGCTCTCCGCCGCAGGAAGGCGAGCGGGTGGTGACCAGCGCCGAGGCGAATGCGTTCCCGGCGAACCTGCCGGTCGGCGTCGTGCACTACTCGGCCACGAACGCACCCGAGGTGGAGCCCGCGGCGCGGCTGAGCAAGCTCGAGGTGGTCCGGATCTTCGACTACGGCCTGGGCGGCGTGATCCCGCCCGAGACGCAGAAGAAGCCAACTCCGGGGCGGCATTGATGGAGGCCTCCGCCGTCACGGCCGGCATGCGCCCCCGCGTCACGGCCGGCATGCGCCCCCGCGTCGTGGCAGGCAAGCGCTCCCGTGTCATGGCCGGCAGGCGCCCCCGCGTCATGGCCGGCAGGCACCCCCGCGTCATGGCCGGCAGGCGCCCCCGTGTCACGGCCGGCGAGCGCCCCCGTGTCATGGCCGGCGAAGGCCGGCCATCCATGTCTTCCTTCGTGGTCTCGGAACGCTCGTGCCGCCGTGGACGTCCTGGAAGGCCGGCCTGCGTCGGCCATGACACAGAACGTGCCCTCGATCGCACATCCCGCGCGTTGGCCGGCCATGTCCGGTAGCGACCAGCGGCCCGGCATCCGGCCGCGGCCGACGCTCGGGCGCCGGCTCGACATCGCCGCCCGGCGTGCCTTCCCGGTCACCTGCACCATCGTCCTGATGCTGCTCACCGAACTGCCGTTCGGCTTCGCCGCGCAGACCGCGTTGCTGCCCGCGCTCACCTTCGGCTGCGTCTGGTTCTGGTCAGTCTACCGGCCGACGGCCATGCCGCCCCCGCTCGTCTTCCTGACCGGGCTCCTGCTCGACCTGCTGGGCTACCTGCCGCTGGGCGTCGGCGTCCTGACGCTGCTCTGCATCCATGGCGCGGCGGTGCGCTGGCGGCGCTTCCTGGTGCAACAGGGGTTCGCCATGACGTGGCTCGCCTTCGTGCCCGTCGCGATGCTCGCCTCGGCATTGAGCTGGGGGCTGACCGCGCTCCTCGGCTTCCGCCTGATCCCGGCCGGGCCGGCGGCGTTCCAGGCGACCTTGGCCGCCGCGCTCTACCCGGCCCTCGCCATCCCGCTGGCCCGCGCCCATCGCAGCGTCGCCGATCCGGAGCGGGCGTGATGCGCCGCGACACCCGCCGCACCAACGTCTTCACCCGCCGCGCCCTGCTGCTGATGGGCGGGCAGGCCGCCGTCTTGGGCGCGCTGGGCGCGAAGCTCTACCAGGTGCAGGTGGTGGACGGCGACCGCTACGCCACGCTCGCCGAGGAGAACCGTATCAGCGCGCGGATGATCGCGCCGCCGCGCGGCCGCATCCTCGACCGCTACGGCACCGTGGTCGCCGGCAGCCGGATGAACTGGCGGGCATTGCTGGTCGCCGAACAGGCGACCGACGTGCAGGCGACGCTCGACGGGTTTTCCCGCATCGTGCCGCTGTCGGAGCACGAGCGGGCGCGCATCGACCGCGACCTGCACCGGCACCGCCGCTTCATCCCGGTGATGGTGCGGGAGTTCCTCACCTGGGAGGACATGGCGGCCATCGAGGTGAACGCGCCGGACCTGCCCGGCATCATGGTCGATGTCGGCAGCACCCGCATGTACCCGTTCAGCGACAAGCTCGCGCATGTGGTGGGGTATGTCGCGCCGCCCAGCGAGAACGACGTGGCCGACGACCCGGTGCTCTCGCTGCCGGGCATCCGCGTCGGCCGCGCCGGGATCGAGAAGTATCACGACGTCGCCCTGCGCGGCCGTGCGGGCGCGGTGCAGCTCGAGGTCAACGCGGTCGGCCGGGTCATCCGTGAGCTCGACCGGCAGGAAGGCGTGCGTGGCGAGGATGTCGGCCTCACCATCGATGCCGGCCTGCAGGAGGCGGTGATCGAGCGTCTCGGCAATGAGAGTGCCAGCGCCGTGGTGCTGGACTGCCGCAACGGGGAGGTGATGGCGATGGCCACCAACCCCTCGTTCGACCCGAGCCTGTTCAACTCGGGGGTGAGCCAGGCGCAATGGGTGGAGTGGACGCGGGACCGGCGGACGCCGCTGATCAACAAGGCGACCGTCGGCCTGTATGCGCCGGGCTCGACCTTCAAGATGGCGGTGGCCTTGGCCGGGCTGGAGGCAAAAGCGATCACGCCGGCAGACCGCATCAACTGCCCCGGCTATCTCGACCTCGGCGACACGCGGTTCCACTGCTGGCGCAAGGGCGGCCACGGCATGCTGGACCTGAAGGGCGGGCTGAAGAACAGCTGCGACGTCTACTTCTACGAGGTCGCGCGCCGCACCGGCATCGACAAGATCGCGGCGATGTCCCACCGCCTGGGGATGGGCGTGGAGCTGCAGATCGACCTGCCGGGCCAGCGCGCGGGTCTGGTGCCGACGCGCGAGTGGCGCACGAAGAAGGGGCATGCCTGGAACATCGGCGACACGATCGTGAGCGGCATCGGCCAGGGCTACATCCAGGTCACGCCCCTGCAGCTCGCGACCTACGCCGCGCGGCTGGCGAGCGGCCGGTCGGTGCAGCCCCATCTGACTCGCAAGCTGGGCGGGGTGCTGCAGCCGGGGACGCAGCCCGAGGACTGGCCGCCGCTCGCGGTGCCCGAACGCGCCCTGCACATGGTGCGCGAGGGGATGTGGGCCGTGGTGAACGAGCCGGGCGGCACGGCGCCGCTCGCCAAGCTGCCCGATCCGCGGTGGCAGATGGCCGGCAAGACCGGCTCCGCCCAGGTGCGCCGGGTGTCGCGCGAGTTGCGCGAGAGCGGCAAGTTCGACAGCGAGAAGCTGCCCTGGGAATACCGCCCGCACGCGCTGTTCGTGGCGTATGCGCCGTATGACGCGCCGCGCTACGCGCTGGCGGTGGTGGTGGAGCACGGCAATGCCGGCGCGGCCGCGGCGGCGCCGCTCGCGCGCGACATCATGACCGAGGTCATGACGCGCGATCCGGCCGGCCGGACCGAACCGCCCGGCGCCCAGGTCGCGGAGGTGAAGAAATGATGCAGCGCCGCCTGTGGCGGGAGGCCTCGTTCGACCTCACCGGCAAGATCCTGCAGATCAACTGGCTCTACGTGCTGCTGCTCTGTGGCCTGGCGGGCGTGGGCTATACCGCGCTCTACAGCGCCGCCGGCGGGCCGGAGCCGTATGCGACGCGCCACATCCTGCGCTTCGCCGCGGCGGTGGTGATGATGGCCGGCATCGCCCTGGTCGATATCCGCATCATCGCGCGGCTGGCCTGGCCGCTGTACGGGGTCGGCGTCGCGCTGCTGACGCTGGTGCTCAAGATGGGCCATGTCGGGAAGGGGGCACAGCGCTGGATCGAGCTGGGCGGCCTGCAGGTGCAGCCGTCGGAGTTCATGAAGGTGGCGCTCGTGCTGGCGCTCGCCTCCTGGTTCCACCGCGCAAGCTGGGAGCGGATCGGCAATCCGCTGTTCCTGATTCCGCCGGTGATCGCGGTGCTGGTGCCGGTCGGGCTGATCCTGAAGGAACCGAATCTCGGCACGGCGGTGATCACGGCGATCGTCGGCGGCTGCGTGTTCTTCGCTGCCGGCGTGCGGTGGTGGAAGTTCCTGCTGGTCGCGGCGCCGATCCCGTTCGCTGCGCGCATCGCCTACGACCATCTGCACGACTACCAGCGTGCCCGCATCGACACCTTCCTGCATCCCGAGAGCGACCCGCTGGGCGCCGGCTATAACATCATCCAGTCCAAGATCGCGCTGGGATCGGGCGGGATGTGGGGCAAGGGGTTCCTGCAGGGCACGCAAGGGCAGCTCGACTTCCTGCCCGAGAAGCAGACCGACTTCATCTTCACCATCCTGGGCGAGGAGTTCGGCTGGGTGGGCTCCATCGCCGTCCTGGTGCTGATCGCGCTGATCGTGCTGGGCGGGATGCTGATCGCGCTGCGGTGCCGCCATCAGTTCGGGCGGCTGGTGGCGGTCGGGCTGTCGTGCAACTTCTTCATGTACGTGTTCGTCAACATCGCCATGGTGATGGGCGCGATCCCGGTGGGCGGCGTGCCGCTGCCGCTCGTCTCGCATGGCGGGTCGGCGATGATCATGGTGATGTTCGGCTTCGGCGTCCTGATGTCGGTGCATGTCCATCGCGACGTGGAGTTCGCCGGCACCGGGGAGACGTGAGTCCGCCGCCCGCCGGCCTGCTGCGCGCCTATCGGTGCACCGAGTACCGCGTTGCCGGCGCGGTGGTGCGGATCGGTCGGCGGTCCGCCGCCGTGGATGGCCGGTTGCGGGCAGCCCGGGTCAGGAGCGCGGTGCTGCTGACCGCCTGGAACCCGCGCTCCCGGCGCATGCCGGCCGGGTGGAACCTCCGGCGGCAACGCATCCTGGGGGAGCGGTTGGGCCGCCGCCCCGTGCTGCCGGCCGAAGGGGTCTGGCATGGCTGGCACGAAGCGCACCTGCTGGTCCTGGGCGCCGAACCGCCGATCTGCCGGATCGCGTGGACGTTCCGGCAGCGGGCCGTGGTGGTGCTGCGCCGCGGACAGGCGGCGCGCCTTCGGTTCAATCCGGGCTGACGCCGGTCACCGGCCCGAAGCGCAACGCGCCGGCGGCGATGCCGCCTGATGCGCTCCCGGCCGAACCGGTGCGTTGCCTCGCGAGCGGCCGCGTCGCGCGAAGCGCGATCGGCCCGTCCCTCAGGCGGACGCCGCCTGGCCTTCACCCCCATCCCGGTCGGATCGGATCGGAACCGCCAGCCCGACGGCGCGGTTGCCCTCGGCGGGGAGCCGCGGAGGCTGGGGCGTTTCGAGGCGCACGACGCCGCTGCGGCGGCCCTTCGTGTCGAAATCGGCGACGACCGCGCCCCTGACGAATGCGGCCGGCTGTGGCTCCCCGTCGAGCGTGAACACGGACTGCGCCACGAAGTCGGCTGCAACCGGCCGCACGACCGGCACGGAGAAGCGCACCCGCTCCACGTCCGGCCATGTCGCCTGCCAGTCGAAGGAGCCGTAGTCGCCGGTCCAGCGGAACGTCTCGACCTCGTCCGACTCCATCACGTGCCAGGCAATCCGCAGGCGGTCGGGCCCCAGCACGGCCCGCTCGCGCAGGGCGGTCGGGGCATACAGCTTCACGCTCGAGAAGGACGGCCCGATCGAGGCGGCCGCGATGGCGGCGTGTTCGGAGGGCTTCGGCCCGACGAAGGCATAGACGGTGTCGCCACGATGGAAGTAGTGCCCGCCCTGCCGGCCGATCACCTCGAGGCATTCCTCGGTATAGGTCGACACGTGGCCGTTCCGGGGCGCCAGGTACCACCAGCTGCCGCGGATCGACAGGATGTCGGCGGGTTGCAGCGTCTGGCTCACGATGATGCAGCCATCGTCGTGCAGCAGCGACCGCATGTCGGCGAAGGTGCCCAGGGGATCAGGCGTATGCTCGATCACCTCGAACGACGTGATGATGTCGAACCGCCCCGTCGGCCGTTCGGGCGAGGAAAACGGGTCGTAACTGGTGACCGACACGAACCCGTTCTGCCGCAAGGTGTCGGCGAAGACACCCGCTCCGGAGCCGTAGTCGAGGATGCGCGCGCCTTCGGCGCCTTTCAGTCGCCGCGCGAAATCCTTTCCCACGTGCGTTGGCCGGATGCTGATATATTCCGGGTCCACTTTGGTATAATCGTTGTTGTAGATGTACCGGCGGAAGTCCTCGCTCGACCAGTGATCGAAGTCCTTGGTGAAGAGGAAGCCGCATTCCCGGCATCTCAGGTAAGAGACCTGAAAGCCTGAGAAGCCGAACTTGTAGCAGTTCAGATCGTCGCAGTATTTATTGAAATCGACGTGATCAAATTCGAGGCTCGGTGTTCCGCAGATCTTGCAGGGGGCCTGCTTCGATCGACTGTTCGCCTCGTGCAGAGGACCCAAGCGACTTAAAGCATCTCGAAGATCAAACTGATTCTCCAAAAACAGTGGCTGCGAACTTGTCATGTGGACCCCAAGGCTGCGGGGGCATCTTGCCTCCTCGACGGCACTCAGTTAAGCCCCGGCCAGCAATGACGACACGCATTGGCGAATCTATGAACGATCGGGACCTGCCACCGTCCAGTGATCCCGTCGGCTTCGATGCCACGATAACCCCCGGAGATGAACGCGGTTCGGATGCCCACGCAATCCCGGCGCCGTCCTCCGAGGCGTTGCTGCCGTTTGCGGTTCGGCTCGCCAGCAGGGAGGCCGGGGTCGACCGGCCCGCGCAGCTCCAGGAGTATGATTTCGGGGCGAACCGTCGACCGATCGAGCGCATCGTCGCCCTCAAGCTCGATCATTTCGGCGATTTCGTCATCGCGTTGCCTGCCTTGCGGCTGCTGCGGGAGACGTTTCCCCGCGCCCATATCCGGCTGATCTGCGGGGCGTGGAACAAGGCGAGCGCCGAACGATCCGGCTTCGTGGACGAGGTCCGCTGCTTCAACTACTTCCCGGAACGTCCCAACCAGGAGGTCGCGCTCGACGTCGAGCCTCTCCGCGCCTTCGAGGAAGCGGCCGACGGCCCATTCGATCTCGCCATCGACCTCCGCGTCGATGAGGATACCCGGCATCTCCTCGGCCGGATCGACGCGCGCCTGCGCTGTGGCATCGGCTCGACGTTCCAGTTTCCGTTGCTGGACATCGCGCTTCCGCACGAACACACGGCGCGCGGCGATCCAGGCGTGGCGGTCGAGAAGTACCTCTATCTGCCGCCGGACCGCTTCAACTCGATCCTGGAGGTGAAGGAGCCGCTGCAGCAGTTCGGCTCCTTCGTGGCGGGCGTGCTCGTGCACGGCCCCTACACGGCGCTGCCCGTCGGCAAGCTCCAGGCCGAGGTGGGACTGAGCGTCCGGGGACACGTGCCTGGCATCCGGCCCGCCTCGGTTCGCGTCGAGGTCGTGCGGGACGGCGGGCAGCTCGTCGTCGAGAAGGTCTTCGGCCGGCGGGAAATCCTGGCGCTCCGCCGGGGCGCGGTGCGCCTGGAGTTCACCAACGAGACCAGACACTCGCGCTACGAGTTCCGCGTCCGCGTCGAGGGGACGCCGAGGCCGGGCACCGTGCGCTTCTCCGGCGTGATCGTGCACCAGGTCGAAGCGGCGATGGTGGCGCGCTTCCGGCCCGCCGAACTGCATGTCGGCGAGAAGCTCTCACTGCTGGTCGCGCTCGTCCGCGAACGAGTGGCCGACCTCTACGGCGTGGCCGCGGAGAGGGCGACCGGCGCTGCCTCTGCCTCCGCGCAGGCCGATCGGGGCCCGGAGCGCATCGCGGTCGCGCCGTTCAGCAACTCCCCCATCCGGAACTGGCCGAGCGAGTACTATGCGCAACTGATCGGCATGCTCCTGGAGCGCCGCCAGTGCGAGGTTCTCCTGCTGGGGACCAAGGCGCAGATGGACGATGCAGCCGCGATCACCGGCCGCATCAGCTCTCCGCGGCTCAGGAACCTCGTGGGCAGGACGAGCTGGTCGGAGCTGCAGGACGTCTTGCGGACGGCCGATCTGGTCATCTGCAACAACTCCGGAATCGCCCATCAGGCCGCTGCGCTCGGTGCCCGCGTGCTGGCCGTGTATTCCGCGAGCCATCAGCCCCAGGAATGGGGCCCGCGCGGGATCCGGGCGCGCGCGATCATGTATGACGTGTCCTGCTCTCCGTGCGGGTTCGAGCTCCTGCGCGAATGCGTGGCGGGGCATGCCTGCATGCGGGAGATCACGCCGCCGCGGGTGCTGGCCGAGGCGGAAGCGTTGCTGGCGGGAGAGGGCGACCTCGCGGAAGCCGAACGAGAGCCGGCGGCGCTGAATACCGCCCTCGGCACGACGCCCTGACGCACGCGTGCCCTCGACGAGGCGGCCGTGTCCCGCCGCCAGTTGAGCCAGCGCACCTCTGCCCGTCGACGCATCCCGTGCCGCGAGCACCGGACGGCGCGCCGCTCAGGGGCTGAAGCGGAACGCTCCCAGGAAGATGTCCGCGCGGCCCTGCTGATTCGGCATGTCGATCGGGGTCGGAAAGATCTCGACGGCATCAACCGGGGTGTAGTTGCGCCGATTGGCGAACGTCACCTCCAGCGTGTCGGGGAAGCAGGTGTTCCCGACATTGCACAGGTCGCCACAGTTGTTCGCGTGGACGTGGCAGACGAAGAACTCTTCCGCCAGCCGGGCGAAGACGCGATATGCGGCGTTGGCGAAATCGGGATCGGCGAGGCGGTTCAGGTGATGGAATTCGCAGATCATCTGGGTGCAGTGGGCGAGCGCTGACGCCTTCACGGCTTCCAGGCAGGCCCACTCGTCGCCTTCGATGTCGATCTTCAGGATGATGCGGTCTGCCCCGGACGCGGTCCGCTCGCCGATCATCGTGTCGATCGACATGCGGTCGGCCCCGTCATCGGGTGCGACGCGGCGCTTCTGGAAGACGAAGTTGGGATGTGCCGTGGGCGGTGCCTCGACCGTGTGGTCGAACTGGTGGACCGTCAGCCCGCGTTGCGCGATCTCGAGGTCCCACGAGACGTCGCCGTCGATGCCAAGCGAGATGGCGCAATCGTTCGATGCGATATCGTCGACCATGACATAGCCGCCGTCATGCGGTCGCCCCAGCCGGATCTTCCCGGGATCGTCGAGACGGAATGGGCGGAGCTGCGCCAGGACGCGGCGAACCCGATCGGCGGTCTCGATCCCCCAGGGATCCGAGGGCATCATGCGGCGGGCTTCGCGCTGCAGCCGCATCATCTCGCTCATCTGGGCGGCGAGCGCGGCGTGGTGTTCCGAAATCTCCGCTTTCTGTCGCGCCAGGTCCTGTTGCATGGCGGCGGAGGTTTCGGTCAGCCGTGTCGCGACGGCGGAGAACTCGGCGATCTGCGCAGAGACGCGTTCGAAGGCCTCGGCGCTTGAGTGTGCGCGGAGATCCTGCAGATGGCGCAGCACGCCATCCATCAGGTCGGGGATGGGCGCAGCGAAGTTCGTCATCCCGTGCAGGATCACGCCGCTCTGGCGTTCCAGGGAATGTTCCATGTTGCGAGTCACGTCGTCGACGGCGGTGCGAAGGTCCTCCTTCGTCTCCTGTCGGCCGCGCTCGAGGGCGGCCAGGACGTCGCCGAAACTCGCGAAGAGTTCGCGTGGAAGGTCGCGCACTTTGCGTACGAGACTCAGGCTCCGTTGCATCATTCGATGGTCTCGCTCACGCTGTCGGGGCCAGGTCGGTCCGCGATGAGGCGCCAGGCGGGGCGGTGCGCGCGACCGCTTTCGCCAAGTGGCGTCGGATCGCGGTCTGCACGGCCTCGACCGGTATGGACTCCATGCAGGCGTGACCGTTCCGGCAGTCTTCCAGGTGGAGGATATGGCAGGGCGAGCAAGGCACGGGGGCCCTGATCACGGTGACGTTCGCGCCCAGGGGAGCCCACGTCGCTGTCGGATCGATGCCGGAAAAGATCGCGACCGTGGGCGTGCCGAGCCGGGCGGCGTAGTGGGTCAGGCCGGTATCGTTGCCGATGAAGAGATCGCAGAGTCCCAGCAGTCCGATCGCATCGATCAGGCTGGTCTTCCCCACCATGTCGATCAGGTTGGAGGCGGGCGCGCTGTCCCGGAGCCGCGCGGCATCCTGCGCCTGGTCCGCGCTGCCCAGCAGCAGGACCGTCGCGCCGAGCTTCCCGATGAGCCACTGCGAGAGGCGCACGAAACGGTCGAGGGGCCAATCCTTCGCCCGGCGGCCCGATCCCGTGCACAGGGCGACGATGGGCCGCGACGCCGTGGCGAGCTCCGGCGGAAGGGCGCGCGGGACGCAGCGCTCCCGCAGCCGCGCGCCCGCCTGGCCCCGCTCGCCCGCGACGGCGATCACGGTCTGCGCGAGCCGAAGCATCAGCAGCGATTGATGGTTGAACGTATGGTCGGCGTTCGCCGCGGTGGGCCTGGGCAGCGCCACGGTCAGCCGGTGTTTACCCTGGTAACCATCATAGCCGAATCGAAGCCGCGCGTTCACATGGTCGAGGACGACGCGCGTGTCCGGATCGATTCGCAGGTCGATGGCCACATCGAAGTGCCGGTTCGCGATCGGCCCCAACCTCACGGGGTCGAACGCGTCGCTTGGTTCATCGGCGCGTGCGGCGAAGAACCGGAGCGGATGGATCTCGTCCGCCACGCCCAGCGCCTCGGCGATCGCCACGCTCCATGGCGCGCAGGCGAGGGTGATGCGCGCCCTCGGGAACGCCTCCCGCAGCACAATCATGGAATCAAGGGCGAGACAGAAATCACCCACGTGATCGAGCTTGAGCAGCAGGATCGACTCCGGCGTCTTCTCGTCGCACAGGAGCTGATGGAGTGGCGCGAGATCAGACCAGATCTGGGCTGGTGAAGAACAGCTCTCTGCAACGCCCTCCGGGCGCGTCTGGTCGCTCATCCCCCGCGTTTAGTCCGACCCTCCACGCCGGGTCAACGCCACCCTGGGTTGGGCGCGCCGACGGGCGGGGCGGGCACCGGCGATGCGAGCGCGATTGACGACGCGGCTGCGACGTGTTGCTCCCAAGCGGATGCCCAGCGACCAACTCCGCCTCTCCCCGCTCCATCGCCTCTGGCGGCTCCTGCCGGCGCGGCAACGCAGGGAGGCGTTCGCCTGGCTGTCGGCCCAGGTCGCCCCTCGGCCGGATGCCGACCCGCCCGTGCGCCGCGGCCTCGCCGTGGGCGGGGAGGTGTCGCGCGCGTCCGGCCTGGGCGAGGGGGCGCGCCTGATGCTGCGCGGGGCCGCGCAATGCGGGATTCCCACCTGGGCGCTCGACGTGGGGACGCCGGTGCGCCATGGCGGTCCGCAGATCGCGTTCGACCAGGGGCCGCCGCCGCCCGCCGGCGTTCCGCTGGTCCTGCACGTGAACGCCCCGGTCCTGCCTCTCGCCCTGATCCGTCTCGGGCGCCGGCTCGTACGGCAGCGCAGGATCGTCGGCTATTGGGCGTGGGAACTTCCGGTCGCGCCGCCGGGCTGGCGCTTTGCGACGCGCTTCGTGCACGAGATCTGGGTGCCCTCCGCCTTCACCGCGGCCGCGATGGAGCCGCTCCTGCCCGGCCGGGTGCGCGTGGTGCGGCCGCCGCTCGCGCTCGCGCCGCCCAGCCCGGCCCCGATCGGGCGGGACGGGTTCGGCCTTCCGGCCGAGGCCGTGGTGGTGCTGGTGGTGTTCAACCTCGCCTCCTCCTTCGTGCGCAAGAACCCGCTGGGGGCGATCGCCGCCTTCCGCGCCGCGTTCGGCGACCGTCCTGACCGGATCCTGGTGCTGAAGGTCACGAACGCGGACCATTTCGCCGACGACTTCGCGCAGCTTCGCGCCGCGGTGGCGGGCGCCTCGAACATCCGGATCGACGACCGGCTGATGCCGCCCGACATGCTGGCAGCCCTGATGCAGGCGGCCGACATCGTCCTGACCCTGCATCGCAGCGAGGGGCTGGGCCTCGTTCCCGCCGAGGCTATGCTGCTCGGACGCGCGGTCGTCTCCACCGGCTGGTCGGGCAATCTCGACTTCATGGACGCGGCCTCCGCCGCCCTCGTGCCGGTCCGGCTGGTGACGCCGGACGATCCGCGCGGCGTGCTCGTGGCCGAGGGAGCGGTGTGGGCCGATCCCGACCTGGCCGTGGCGGCGGCCCACCTGCGCCGTCTCGCGGACGATCCGATCGCGCGGGCTGATCTGGCGGCAGCGGGCCAGCGGCTCGCGCGGGAGCGACTTGGTGCCGACACGCTGATCGCCGCACTGCGCGGGATCGGCGCCCTCGGGAGCGACGCCGTTGGGACCGATGCGCTGGGGGGCGACGCCCTGGGGAGCGACGCCCTGGGGAGCGGCGGCCTGGCGAAGGACGCCGGCAGAACGGGGGCGACCTCCGCACCCCGCGTGTCCTAGGGCGAAAAACCAGCCCGCTCATGCCGTTGCGCCACACTGCGCAGGTCTTGCCTTGCCGGCTCCTCCGGCCTGGGGGTACAGGCTCGGGAACGCCGCCCTGGCCGCGGCGCAGGCTGACCCCGCGCCGGCTCGCAGCTCCAGAGAGGCCATGAACACCCACCACGATCCAACGGCCCAGACGAGCGCCGCCGCCCTGCTCGTCGCCCGCCACCTGCTCCGCATGCGCCGTCGCATGGCGCCGCCGTCCTCGCGGCGCGAACGTCTGCTGCGGGCGCTGTATCTGCCGGTCATCCAGGTTCTGCAGCGGCGAGAGGCGCGGGCGCTGGCCCAGGGCGCCCCCGAGGCCACGGTCGTGCCGAAGCAGGCGCTGCGCGTGCGTGCGCGCGACTGGCCGGCGCGGCCGCGGTTCCTGGTGCTCAAGCTCGATCACCTGGGCGATTTCGTCGTGGGCTTGCCGGCGCTCGCCGCGCTGCGCCGCGCGTTCCCGGCCGCTCACATCACCATGGTCTGCGCGAGCTGGAACCGCCTGTGGGCCGAACAGTGCGGGCTGTTCGACGCGGTGGTGCCGTTCGACTTCTTCGCCCCGACCAAGGCGGACTGGCAGGGCGTGCCGCCGACCCATCTCGCGCTCTTCCAAGCCCTGGAACTCGGCGCCTTCGACCTGGCGATGGACCTGCGGCACGATCCGGACACGCGCCCCCTGCTGGCGGCGGTCGAGGCCGGCGTGCGGGTCGGGTTCGCGGCCCCGGCAGCGCAGGGCGGCGACAGCCTCGACATCGCCTTGCCGGACATGGAGCACGTCTCCGTCCCCATGGGCACGGGACGGCCGCTGCACGCGGAGACGCGGCTCGCGCTGCTCGTCGCGGCGGTGACGGAGACGTTTGCGCCCGCGCCGCATCCGATGCTGGGGATGCTGCCGGCCGAACGGTCGCCGCATGCGCCCGGACGCCCGTATCTCATCCTGGCGCCAGGTGCTGGAAGCCCGATCCGGGTCTGGCCGGTCGACCGGCTCGCCGCGGCGGGCCGCGCGATGGCGGCGCGGGACGGGCTCGACGTCGTGCTGATCGGCGGCCCGGGCCAAGTGGAGGATTGCGCGCGGATCGCGACGATGCTCGCCGACCTGCCGGTGCATGATCTGTCGGGCAAGGTGCCGATCGGCGATCTGCCGTCCCTGATCGCCGGGGCGCGGCTGATGATCGGCTACGATACGGGGACGAGCCACCTCGCGGCCGCGGTCGGGACGCCGCTGGTCACGGTCAACGGCGCGATCGGCAATGCCGAGGTGTGGCAGACCAGCGGGACCCGCGCGATCGCCCTGGCTACGCGGATCGCCTGCGCGAACTGCTACCTCAGCCGGCCGACCGAGTGCCCGTTCGAGGTGCGCTGCATGGACGTGATCACCGCCTCCCACGTTCAGGAGGCCTGCGACGCGGTGCTGGCGGCCCCGGCCGAGGCCGTGCCGCAGGAGGCCGGATAGCATGGGACGCCTGGCACGAAGCGGCATGGCGCAGGGCCGTCGTCGCCGCGCCTGGGGTCGGGCGGCGTTGTTCGCGGCCTTCGCCCTGCTGGCGGTGCCGGCGACGGTGCACGCGCAGGCGCCGCTCCGCATCGTGGGCGGCCCGTCCACCGGCGGCTGCATCCAGGGGGCGGTCCACCTGCCGCTGCAAGGCCAGGGGTTCCAGACGATCCACCTGGACCGCAGCGCGTTCTGGGGCGCGCCGCAGACGATCGCCCGCATCGAGTTGCTGGCCCAATGGACCCGCGCGGCCGGGCTGCCCGACCTGCTGATCGAGGACATCTCCGCGCGGCGCGGCGGTCCATTGCCCGGCGGGCATCTCAGCCACCAGGTCGGGCTGGATGCCGATGTGGGGCTCGACATGACGCCGCGCCCACCGCTCGACGCCGCGGCGCGCGACGACGTCGTGCTGGCGAGCCTCGTGCGGCCCGACGGGCGTGGGATCGAGCCGTCCCGCTGGTCGCCGCGGGTCGTGACCCTGCTGCGGCTCGCGGCGGGCTTGCCGGATGTGGACCGCATCCTGGTCAACCCGGCGATCAAACAGCAACTCTGCCGGGACGTGACCGGAGATCGAAGCTGGCTGCGGCTGATCCGTCCCTGGTACGGGCACGCGGCGCACATGCACATCCGGTTCCGTTGCCCGCCGGGGCAGGCGGAGTGCGCGCAGATGCCGCCTCCGCCGGAGGGCGACGGGTGTGACGCGACGCTGCAATGGTGGTTCGACCAGTTGGACAAGCCGCCCCGTCCCAGCGGGCCGGTGCGGGTGCCGACCCCGCCGGCGGCGTGCCGCGCGATCCTGGCGGGGCGGTAGGCGTTCGCAGGACTTGGGTTTCGCGGACTTCCCGCGGGCGAGGGGGTGCCGGTGGGGATGGCCGGGACAAGCCCGGCCATGACGATCGAGGGCGGCCGGACAGGTCCGGCCATGACGATCGGGACTGGCGGTCAGGCCGGCTCCAGCCGCGGATGCGGGCCGTCGATCACGCGCCAGCGCTCCATCACGATCTCCCGGATGGTCCGGCGCATGATCTTGCCCTGCGGATTGCGCGGCAGTTCGGGCAGCGTCAGCAACGCCCGCGGGTGCTTGTAGCGCGCGAGCGCGGACAGCGCTGCCTGGGCGCGGTCCGGCCAGTCCGGATCGTCGGTCTCGGCGACGGCCACGATGATCTCGCCCCAGTACTCGCTGGGCAGAGACACCACGGACACGGCGCCGGTGCCGGCCGAACCGGTCAGCGCGCGTTCGATCTCGTCGGGATAGATCTTGTAGCCGCCCGACTTGATCACGTCGGCGAGCCGGCCCACCAGGTGCAGCCGGCCCTCCTGGTCCACGCGGCCGAGGTCGCCGGTGTCGTGGAACCCGTCCTCGGGCAGCGGATGGAACCCGGCGGCATCGCGGTGGCCGCAGGACATGTGCCGGCCGCGCAGGAACACCTGGCCGACCTCCTCGGGGCCGAGCGGCTGCCCGTCCTCGTCGCGGATCTCGATCTCCACGCCGGTGGCGGGCCAGCCGACGCACACGCCGTCACCGTGCGCCGGATCCGCGTAGTAGGCGTCGGTCGCGGCGGGTGGCAGGACGGTGATCGGGTTGATGATCTCCGACTTGCCGTAGGTGATGCGCACGACCGGCCCGAACATCGCGCGCGCCTTCGCGTAGAGCGAGGGCAGCAGCGGCGCGGTGCCGCAGAAGATCGTGCGCAGGCCTGGCACCTCCCGCTCGCCGTAGGCCGCGATGATCTTGGCGAGCGGCGTGGGCGGGGCGAACAGGTGATCCACCATGCGGTCGTCCAGCGCCCGCTGCACGCGCGGCAGGTCGACGCCGTCCAGCAGCAGCACCGCGGCGCCATGGTCGTGGAACGCCTGGGTAATGATGCCGGCGCCGTGCACGAAGGGCGTCATCAGCAGCACGCAGCTTCCCGGACCGGGCACCGTCTCGGCGCTCGCGCGCTGCAGCAGGTTGCCGATCCAGCGGGCGCCGTGCGTGTAGACGATCGCCTTCGGCTTTCCGGTGGTGCCGGAGGTGAAGATGATGCGTCCCCATGCCTCGGCCGGGACCGGGGGCAGGGTGGCGGGGTCGGCGGCGGCGTCGGGCAGGTCCTCGATCGCGATCGGGGTGCAGCCGAGCGCCACGAACGCCTCGGATTGGGAGCGGGTGGTGACGATGCGATGCGCGCCGGCGACGCCCAGGCAGTGGGCGCGCTCGTCCTGCGTGTAGGCCGCGTTCAGCGGCGTCTCGGCGACGCCCGCGAGCCGCAGGCCGACCGAGACCCAGACCGCGGGGATGCCGTTGCGCAGCGAACTCGCGACGGGCTCGCCCGGCTGGACGCCCAGCGCGCGCAGGTGTTGGGCGAGGGCGGCCGCGCGCCCCGCCATCTCGGCGAAGGACATGGTGTCGGCGGCATCGTGCACGGCCGGCAGCGGGCCGAAGCGGCGGACGAGCGTCGCGAGGTCGGTGCCCCAGGGGATCGTCAGGGGGCGCGCTCCCGACGCCACCTCCTGGGCCGAGGCGCCGCTCATGCCGCTTCCTGCACCACGGAGTTGCGCAGGATGCCGATGCCGGAGATCTCCACCTCCACCGTGTCGCCCGGCTTCATCCAGAGCGGTGGCTTCTGGTAGGCGCCGACGCCGCCCGTCGTGCCGGTGACGATCACGTCTCCCGCCTCGAGCTGCGTGAAAGTGGAGCAGTACTCGATCAGGGTCGGGATATCGAAGCAGAGGTCGTCGATCGTGGCGTGCTGCTGTTCCTTGCCGTTCAGGCGCGTCATCAGGTGGGCCTTGGTGATGTCGCCCGCCTCCTCCGGCGTCACGATCCAGGGGCCGAAGGCGCCGGAGCGGTAGAAATTCTTGCCGGGGATGAACTGCGTGGAATGGCGCTGCCATTCGCGGATGGAGCCGTCGTTGTAGCAGGCGTAGCCGGCGATCACCTGCTCGAAATCCGCCCTCTTCACGTGCCGGCAGCGGCGGCCGATGATCACGGCGAGCTCGCCTTCGTAATCGAACGTCTCGGACGCGTCGGGGCGAACGAGTGCCTCGCCATGGCCGACCTGGGAGGAGGGCGTGCGGGTGAAGATGATCGGCTTCGCCGGCGGCTCGCGCCCGCCTTCCTTGATGTGGGAGACGTAGTTCAGACCGACGCAGAGGATCTTCTCCGGGTCCGGGATCGGCGGCAGGAAGGTGATCGCGTCGAGCGGAAAGTCGGCGTGACGCGCCGCTTCCTCGGCCAGCGAGGTCATCGCCCACAGCGCATGCTTCAGCCCCGGCGCCCGCGCGCCCAGGTCGATCACCCCATCCCCCTTGACGATGCCCCAGCTCGGCAAGCCATCCGGACGGCGGAAGCTGATCAGTTTCATGGGTGGGGTCTCCTTTGTGCGATCCGCGGCCCCGGCTGTTCGAGGGCAGGGCGGAGACAAGCCCGGCGGGTGCGGGGGGTCAAGGCACGCGGGGTGTCGGGGGCGCTGTGTCGTGGGGCGCGCGCCCTGAGTCGTGGCCGCGTCTTCTGAGTCGTGGCCGCGTCCGCTGTGTCGTGGCCCGCCTTGTCTCGTGGCCGCGTTCCCCCGTGTCATGGCCGCCGAAGGGCGGCCATCCCCGACTTTCCGTGCGGCACGACGTCGTGGATGGCCGGCCTGCGCCGGCCATGACACTGGGGGCGGCCACGACACAGAGGACGCGCCCACGACACGTTGGCGGCCTACGGGGGCCATGACATCAAGCAAACGCAAAACGGCTCGGGGGGTCCCCGAGCCGCTTCGTCTTGGACGCTTATCTGTGGATCAGGCGAACTGGTTCATCGTGTTGTGGACGCCGCCGGCCTTCAGCGCGGCCTCGCCGGAGAAATACTCCTTGTGGTCGTCGCCGATGTCGGAGCCGGCCATGTTCTGGTGGCGGACGCAGGCGATGCCCTGGCGGATCTCCTCGCGCTGCACCTGCGCCACGTAGCCCAGCATGCCTTCCTCGCCGAAGTAGCGCTTCGAGAGGTTGTCCACCGACAGCGCGGTCGTGTGGTAGGTGGGCAGCGTGATCAGGTGGTGGAAGACACCGGCGCGCTTCGCCGCATCCGCCTGGAACGTCTGGATCCGACGGTCGGCCTCGGCCGCGAGCGGGGTCTGGTCGTAATCGACGCTCATGAGCTTCGCGCGGTCATACTCGGCGACCGGCTTGCCCGCCTTCTGCCACTCGTCGAACACCTGCTGGCGGAAGCTCAGCGTCCAGTTGAAGGACGGCGAGTTGTTGTAGGCGAGCTTCGCCTGCGGATAGACGGCGCGCACGCGGTCCACCATGCCGGCGATCTGCCCGACATGGGGCTTCTCGGTCTCGATCCACAGCAGGTCGGCGCCGTTCTTGATCGAGGTGATGCAGTCCAGCACGACCCGGTCTTCGCCCGTGCCAGGGCGGAACTGGAACAGGTTGGACGGCAGGCGCTTCGGCCGCATCAGCTTGCCATCGCGGGTGATCAGCACGTCGTTGCCGGTCACCTGGTCGGGCGTGACCTCCTCGCAGTCGAGGAAGCTGTTGTACTGGTCGCCCTCGTCGCCCGGGGTGCGGCTGACCGCGATCTGCTTGGTCAGG
Organism: Rhodospirillales bacterium 69-11; assembly: GCA_001898425.1. Classification (GTDB taxonomy): domain Bacteria; phylum Pseudomonadota; class Alphaproteobacteria; order Acetobacterales; family Acetobacteraceae; genus Rhodopila. Next base: position 49,371 of record MKTV01000069.1, on the reverse strand, counting down.
CCCGCGCCGAGGCTGTCGGTGCGGGTGACGACGATGCCGTCTTCCACGCCGAGTTCCAGGAACGCGTAGCGCACGGCGCGGATCTTCGCGACGAAGTCCTCGTGCGGCACGGTGACCTTGCCGTCCTGGTGGCCGCACTGCTTCTCGTCGGACACCTGGTTCTCGATCTGCAGCGCGCAGGCGCCGGCCTCGATCATCTTCTTCGCGAGCAGGTAGGTCGCCTCGGCATTGCCGAAGCCCGCGTCGATGTCGGCGATGATCGGCACGACGTGGGATTCGTAGTTCTCCACGCGGTCCAGCAGCTCCGCCTCACGCGCGCTGTCGCCCTTCGCGCGGGCCGCGTCGATGTCGCGGAACAGGATCCCGAGTTCGCGCGCGTCGGCCTGCTTGAGGAAGGTGTAGATCTCGCGGATCAGATCGGGGACGGTGGTCTTCTCGTGCATCGACTGGTCGGGCAGCGGCCCGAACTCCGAGCGGAGTGCGGCCACCATCCAGCCGGAGAGGTAGATGTAGCGGCGCTTCACGCTGCCGAAGTGCTTGCGCACGGAGATCATCTCCTGCTGCGCGACGAAGCCGTGCCAGGCGCCGAGCGACTGGGTGTACTGGGCGGGGTCGGCGTCATAGGCGGCCATGTCGCGCCGCATGATGCCGGCGGTGTAGCGCGCGATGTCGATCCCGGAGAGGAAGCGGTTCTGCAGGCGCATGCGCGCCACGGATTCGGCATTGATGCCGTCCCAGGTGCCGCCCTTGCTGGCGATGAGGTCGGCGACCTGCGCGATCTGCTCGCCGTAGGAGGAGCGGCGGCCCGAGGGGCCGGAGAACCCGCCCGACAGCCCGTCGGGGGAGAAGGTCATCTGGGTCATCGTGGTGCTCTTTCGCAGTGTGACGCCGAAGCGGACGTGACGCGATGTAGCCATCGGGCCTGGGCGGCGTCAGCCGGCAAACGCGTGCGGTGCAGCGAAAGAAGTGTGTGGATTTACCGACGCTTGGGCGGATCTGTAAACGCTGTGAAGGTCGCGCGTGCTTGTGTCATGGCCGGCGAAGGCCGGCCATCCATGACTGGCGGTAGCCCATGTGGCGAAGTCGTGGATGGCCGGCCTTCGCCGGCCATGACACGGGGGCTGCGTGCGCCGGCCATTACGCGGGCGCGGCCGCCTCGGCCATGACACGGGGCGCGGCCGCCTCGGTCATGACACAGGCGGCGGTTGCTTACGCCGTCGCCCTCAGCCTGCGACGAGCTGCGCGATGGCGGTGCCGACGTCGGCGGTGCCGGCCTGGCCGCCCATGTCGCGCGTCTTCGGGCCGCTCTCGCGCAGCAGGGTCTCGATCGCGGCGACGATGGCCTGGCCGGCCTCGGCCTCGCCCAGATGATCCAGCATCAGTGCCGCCGACCAGATCTGGCCGATCGGATTGCAGATGAACTTGCCCGCGATGTCGGGCGCCGATCCGTGCACCGGCTCGAACATCGAGGGGAAGGCCCGCTCCGGATTGATGTTGGCCGAAGCCGCGATGCCGATGGAGCCTGCGACCGCGGGGCCGAGATCGGAGAGGATGTCGCCGAACAGGTTGGAGCCGACCACCACGTCGAACCAGTCCGGGTGCTGCACGAAATGCGCGCACAGGATGTCGATGTGGTACTGATCGGTGCGGATCTCGGGATAGTGCCGGGCCATCTCGGCGAAGCGCTCGTCCCAGTACGGCATGGTGTGCACGATGCCGTTCGACTTGGTGGCCGAGGTGACGTGCTTCTTCGGCCGCGTCATCGCGAGCTCGAACGCGTATTTCAGGATCCGGTCGGTGCCCTTGCGGGTGAACACCGCCTGCTGCGCGGCGAATTCGCGGTCCGTGCCCTCGAACATGCGGCCGCCGACCGAGGAGTATTCGCCCTCGGTGTTCTCCCGCACGACGTAGAAGTCGATGTCCGCCTCGGTCCGGTTGGCGAGCGGCGTCTTCACACCCGGAAGCAGCTTGCACGGGCGGACGTTGGCGTACTGGTCGAAGCCACGGCGGATCGGGATCAGCAGGCCCCAGAGCGAGACGTGGTCGGGCACGCCGGGCCAGCCGACCGCGCCCAGCAGGATCGAATCCGACTGGGCGAGCTGGTCGAGCCCGTCCTCCGGCATCATCCGGCCGCTTTCCTTGTAGGTCTCGCAGGACCAGTCGTAGTGCTTCAGCTCCAGGTCGAAGCCGAACCGGCGGGCGGCGGCATCCAGCACCTTGAGCGATTCCGGCACGGTCTCCTTGCCGATGCCGTCGCCGGGCACGACAGCGATGCGGTGGGTGCGGGCCATGGGACTGTCTCCTCTGCCTTGGATCGGCTATCAGCGTCGAGATTCAGACGCATAGAGGACGCGACCGCCATGGCCAAGCCCGCGCACGGCTCTTCCGCCGCCACCGAGTGGGACCGCGACGCCGCGCTGACCGCGGCGCGCATCCTGCTGGAGATCAAGGCGGTGAATTTCCGCCCCGAGGAGCCGTACACCTTCACCTCGGGCTGGAAGTCGCCAGTCTACATCGACTGCCGCCGGATCATCTACTTCCCGCGCGCGCGGGCGAAGATCTGCGACCTGGCCGTGGAGAAGATCGACCGTCACGTGGGCTACGAGAGCATCGAGGCGGTGGCCGGCGGGGAGACCGCGGGCATCCCCTTCGCCGCCTGGATCGCGGACCGCATGTCGGCGCCGATGGCCTATGTCCGCAAGAAGCCCAAGGGGTTCGGGCAGAATGCGCTGATCGAGGGCGACGTGCCGGTCGGCAAGCACACGCTGCTGGTCGAGGACCTCACCACCGACGGCGGGTCGAAGATCCGCTTCGCCAATGCGCTGCGGGACGCGGGCGCGATCGTGAACCACACCTTCGTCGTGTTCTTCTACGGCGTGTTCCCCGGCGCGTTCGAGACATTGTCGAAGATGGGGATCGGCCTGCACCATCTGTGCACGTGGTGGGACGTGTTGGAGGCGTGCAAGGACCGGCCGTATTTCTCCGACGCCGCGCTGGCCGACGTGCGCCGCTTCCTCGAAGATCCGGTGGCCTGGTCCGCCGCGCATGGCGGCATCGCGAGCGCGGAGGAGGCGGCCGCCCGCCGCGCCGCCGCCGAAGCGTAAGTCAGGGCCGGTGGCGGTGGGCCGCGCCGCCATCGACGCGTGAAACGGGCCGCCGCGCGGCGAGGGCGGGCGCCGCCGCCCGTCAGCCGGCCGGAAGCTCGGCCCGGCGCGCGGCGAGCGCGGCCTCGTCCAGGGTGAGGCCGATTCCGGGCGCCTCGGGCAGGTGGAACAGCCCCCCGACGGGCCGCGGGGCCTGCGCGAACACGGCATGCGTGCGGGTCGACGGGTCGTTCCACTCCACCGGCTTCGTCCCCTGCAGCAGGCTTGCCGCGAGATGCAGGTTGGCCATGTGGCCGATCGTGGGCTGGGTCTGGTGCGGCACCAGCTCGACCCCGTGCGCCTGCGCCAGGGCGGCGCAGCGCATCAGGCCGGTGATGCCGCCCATCTTCACGATGTCCGGCTGGACCATCCGCACCCCCGCGCCGATCAGGTCGGCCAGCCCGGCCAGGGTGTAGGTCTGCTCGCCGGCGGAGACCGTGATGTCCAGCTTGCGCGCAACCTCGCCCATCGCGCGGATGTGGTAGTGCTGGACCGGCTCCTCGAACCACCAGAACCCGAGTTCCTCGAGCGCGCGGCCGACCCGGATGGCGCCGCCCGTGGTGTATCCGTTGTTCGCATCGAAGGCCAAGGGCAGGTCCGGCCCGACCAGCTTGCGCACCGCCCGCGCCTTGGCGATGTCGTTCGGGATGTCGGCGTCGAGCCGCGTGCGCGTGTTGTCGAAGCGGATCTTGATGGCCGCCGGCTGGTCCCGCAGCCGCGCCTCCACCACGCGCAGCACCTCGTCCACCGTCCGCTCGCCGTTGCCGCCGATCGATGCGTAGAACGGCAAGGCCGTCCGCCAGGCGCCGCCGATCAGCTTGTAGACCGGCAGGCCGGTGAGCTTGCCCTTGATGTCCCACAGCGCGATGTCGAGCGCCGCCAGCGCACCGGTCAGCGCGCCTTCCGGCCCGAGCTTGACCAGCGTGTGCATGGCCTGGTCGAGCAACACGGCGTGGTCGAGCGGATCCTGCCCAAGGAGCAGAGGCGCGATCTCGTGGCGGATCATGCCCAGGGACGCCCGTCCGCCCTGCATGGGGGACGCCTCGCCGATGCCGGTGATGCCGGCGTCGGTGTGGACGCGGACGAAGGCGCTGAACCTGGCCGGCGGATCCGCTGGATCCCAGCGCAGGTGGAAGGTCTCGATCTGAACGATCTTCATTCCGCCGCCCTCCCGGTCGCACGCCAGTCAACACCGGCGGCGGGGAGGCCACAAGCGACGCCGCCCCCGCAGGTCGCCGCCGTCAGGGGCGCGACGGACCGCGGCCGCGCGCCCCGGGGGCGATCATCGTTCGGCCGGCATGCAGGGCAGGGCGCACGCGGGCCTGACGGCATGCGGGCCTGCTGCTCATGACATGGCCTGGACGACCGCCTAGGATCGCCAGCCTGCACGGGAGGACGCGATGGCACTGAAACGCATGGTGCTGCAGATCGGCATGGGTACCGACATCCGCGGGTCGGAGGACACGAAGGCCGCGGTGCGCGCGCTGCGGGACGCGCTCTGGCACAATTCCCTCACCGTCACGCGGGCACTCGGGATGGACGTCGACTCGATGCAGGTCGAGGTCACGATCGGCGTGCCGCATCCGGAGCGGGTCGACCGCGAACAGGTGCTCGCCGTGCTGCCGCACGGCACCGGCACGGTGAACGTGGTGGAGGGCGGACTCGAGATCATGAACGAAGAGGGCACCGGCTCCACCATCATCGCCAATGCCGCCGCGATCGTGCGGCTCGACATCGCATAAGGGGGCCGAGCCATGGCACTGCGACGCGTGATCCTGGAGATGGGAACGGGCAACGACCTGCACGGCGGCGATTACACGAAAGCCGCGCTGCGGGCGGTGCAGGATGCGATCCACCACAGCTCGCTGATGATGCTCCGCTCGCTGCAGGTGGACCCGGCGGCGATGCAGGTCGAGGTGACGATCGGTGTGCAGAAGCCGGATCGTGTGGATGCCGCGGCGGTGCAGAAGAGCCTGCCGCATGGGCAGGTCACGGTGAAGGTGGTCAAGGGCGGGCTGGACGTCCCTGACCAGGAGCGTGGCGACATCGCGGTGATCGCCGCCGCGGCGATCGCGGTGAGCCTGCCACTGCGGGACTGAGCGCGCCGCGCCGCGCGCTGTTCCCCCGCCGTGGATGGCCGCGCTTGTCGCGGCCATCCACGTCGTTCTCGTGCCGCGCGTGAAGTCGTGGATCCTCGGACCAAGTCCGAGGATGACACGGGGATGGACCAAGTCCGAGGATGACACGGGGATGGACCAAGTCCGAGGCTGACACGGGACCGCGGCGCTCGCTGCCTCAGAACGCCACTCGCCCGAACACCGCCTCCAGCACCGCGAACAGCGCGCCGCCGACCAGGAAGCCGACCAACGTGCCGTTGACCCGCACATACTGCAGGTCCTTCCCGACGCGCAGCTCCAGCCGCTCCGTGATCGTCGCCGTGTCCCAGCTCGCCACCACATGGGCGATGAAGTCCGAGAGCTGACCCTGCGCGGAGGGCAGCAGCGACAAGACCAGCCCCTCGACCGCCGCATCCACCCGGGCGCGCAACCGCGGATCCTCCTCCAGCATCGCGCCGAGGTTCCCAAGCGCCTGCTCCAGGTAGGCGACCGTCCGTCCGTTCGGCTGCGCGGCATCGGCCTCCAGCGCGACGCGCAGCCGCGCCCAGACATCCCACAGCCATGCCTGCACCGTTTCATGCGCAACCACACGGCGGATGGCCGCGCCGATCTCCGCGGCGCGGGAAGGATCGTCCTCCATGCGGGCGATCTCGCGACGCACCCATTCGTCGAACGCGGCCCGCAGCTCCGACCCGTCCGGACTCATCTTGTCGAGTTCCGCGTGCACGACGCCCAGCACGCGCCGCGCCACGGACGCGCCCAGGGCCCAGCCGACCAGACGGCCGCCCTGTTCGCGCACGCGTTCCGCGATGGCGGTCTGCAGCGCCTCCTCCCGGCTGGCGAGCAGCGTCTTCAGCTGGCCGAGGACGAAGCCGAACACTTCCTGGTGCCGCCCGCCTTCCACCAGGCTGTGCAGCGCGCGGGCGACCACGCGCCCGCCGCCGGCGCCGCCGACCAGGCGGGGGACGAGCCGTGCCACGAGACGGCGGGCACGGCCATCCTCCACCGTCGCCAGCAGCCGCGGCATCATCCCGGCCAGCGCCACCGCGGCCGGGCGCGCGGCGGCCGGGTCGGCGAGGAAACGATGCAGGATGCGCGGCACGTCGAGCCGCACGAGGATCTTGTAGACCTCGGCCCCGGTGAAGACATGCGTCGCGACGAAGCGGCCAAGCGCGCGGCCCAGACGCTCCTTCTGGCGAGGGATGATGGCGGTGTGGGGGATGGGCAGGCCGAGCGGATGGCGGAACAGCGCGGTCACGGCGAACCAGTCGGCGATGCCGCCCACGAACCCGGCCTTGGCGGCCGCCTGCAGCAGGTCGGGCCAATAGCCGGGCGGCAGCGCGTAGCTGCCCAGCGTCAAGGCGCCCATCAGCACCAGCAGGCACGTGGCGAAGGCACGATGGCGCCGCAGGGTGCGACGGGCCGCGGCGTCGGGATCGGTCTGGGTCATGGCCCGCACTTCTAGGCGCCGCGGCGGTTCGGGAGAAGGCGCGCAGACCCCAGGTCGGGGGGACGTGATCCAGGACGAGGGCTTCCGTTCGGGGCCGGACCGGGCCTACCGTCCTCGTCCGGAGCTGCTCCCGGAGATGCCCACATGACGTATGTTGCCCCCAATTCGATCCAGGCACGCGATATCGCGAGCGTGGTTCACCCTCAGACCAACCTCGTGAAGCACCTGGCGGATGGTCCGATGGTGATCGAGCGCGGCCGGGGTTGCTACGTCTACGACGACAACGGCACCGAGTTCCTGGATGCCGCCGCCGGCCTGTGGTGCGCCTCGCTCGGCTACGCCTCCGAACGCCTCGCCAAGGTCGCCTACGAGCAGATGCGCAAGCTCGGGTACTACCACCTGTATCGCGGCACGACAAACGAGTCCGGCGTGGATCTTGCCGAGAAGCTGCTGTCGATCGCGCCGGTGCCGATGAGCAAGGTGCTGTTCCAGTGTTCGGGATCCGAAGCGAACGACACGGCGCTGAAGCTCGTGTGGTACTACCATGCCGCGATCGGCAAGCCGGAGAAGCGCAAGGTGATCGGCCGGCACATGGCCTATCACGGCAGCACCTCGGCCTCGATCAGCGCGTCCGGCAAGCCCGACATGCACGCGGATTTCGGCCTGCCGTTCCCCGGCTTCCTGCACACCGAGTATCCCCACTACTACCGGCATCATCAGGACGGCGAGAGCGAGGAGCAGTTCGCGACCCGCATGGCGGAGGCGCTGGAGGCGCTGATCCTGCGCGAGGGGCCCGAGACGTGCGGCGCGTTCATCGCGGAGCCGGTGATGGGCGCGGGCGGCGGACTGACACCCCCGCGCAGCTACTGGGAGAAGATGCAGGCCGTCATCCGCAAATACGACATGCTGTTCATCGCCGACGAGGTGATCTGCGGCTTCGGCCGCACCGGCAACATGTGGGGCAGCCAGACCTACGCGCTGGAGCCCGACATGATCTCCTGCGCCAAGGCACTGTCAGCGGGGATGCAGCCGATCTCGGCCCTGCTGGTGAACCAGCGCGTGTTCGACGCCATGCTCGACGAGAGCCGCAAACTGGGCAACTTCGCCCATGGCTTCACCTATGCCGGGCACCCGGTGACCACGGCCGTCGCCATGGAGACGCTGCGCATCTACGAGGAGATGGACATGATCGGCCATGTCCAGCGCGTCGGTCCCTACCTGCAGGCGGCCATGGCGAAGTTCGCCGATCATCCGCTGGTGGGTGAGGTGCGCGGCGTCGGCCTGCTGACCGGAATCGAGATGGTGCAGGACAAGGCGACGCGGCGACTCTTCGATCCGGCGCGCAAGCTCGGCGCCACGGTCGACAAGCACGCGCGCAGCCACGGGCTGATCACGCGCTTCATCGGCGACCGGATCGCCTTCTCGCCGCCGCTGATCGTCACCGAGGCCGAAATCGACGAGATCGCGGCGCGGCTTGGGCGCGCGCTCGACGATACGTGGGCGGAGGTCCGGGCGGCCTGAGGCGCGCCGCTCGCCGTCCCGCTTCGCCCCCGCCGAAGACCATGCCGGACCGGCTGCCCGCGCCGTTCCGGCATGGCTCCTGCGCGTCGGCCGTTACGATCCGTAGCATGCGGTCACGGGGCGCCGTGTTACCCTGGCGCGCTGCCGATTTCAGTGGAGTGCATCGATGCGTTGGCTCGTGATCGCCGCGTCCGTGTTGGCTCTCGCCCTCGGGTCCGCCCAGGCGCAGCCTCCACCGCCTTATGGACCGGTTCCGCCGCCACGCTACGAGCGCGTGCCGCCGCCGCCGCCCGGCGCGATGGTGTGGGAACCCGGCCACTGGCACTGGAACGGCGCGACCTATGTCTGGGTCCAGGGCCACTACGTGCAGCGTCGGCCGCATTACCGGGTCTGGGTGGAAGGGCGCTGGGTCTGGGCGCCGGGACAGGGCCGCTGGGTCTGGCATCCCGCGCACTGGGAGTAGCCGCGCAGCGGGACGAACCCGTGCGCGCGGGCGGCAAAGGCGGCATCGCCATGCGGTGCCGCCCCTTGCCGCATTGCAGCATCGCATGCACGATCGCTCGAGCGAGCGGGGAGTGCGCCGATGCAGCGATCAGGAAACCGCGGGAATGACGCCTCGGGTGCCGCATGATCGTCGTCACGACGGATCACGCGGCGCATGATCCCGAGGCCCGGGCCCCGATCGAGGGCCGCCGGTATTGGGAAGTCCCCGCTCGGGCGGATGCCTTGCTGCAGACCGTTCGCGCTGCCGGTCATGCGCTCAGGCCGCATGGCGATCACGGGCTCGATCCGATCACCCGCGTGCACGAGGCAGGCTACGTGCGCTTCCTGCGCGACGGGTTCGCGCAATGGCAGCAGGAAGGGGGCGCCGGATCCGCACTGCGGCCGGGCGCCTTCGCGGTGCGCCATCTCGATCGCCTGCCGCGCAGTGCGGTGGGGCAGGCGGGCTATTACCTCGCGACCCTGTCCGCGCCGCTGCTCGCGGCGACGTGGCAGGCCGCCTATGATTCGGCGCAGGCGGCCGTGGACGGCGCGGACCTGATCCTGCGTGGAGAACGGCTCGCCTACGCGCTGTGCCGCCCGCCTGGGCACCACGCCTGCACGGATCTCGCCGGTGGCTTCTGCTACCTGAACAATGCGGCGATCGCGGCGCAGCGCCTGCTCGACGGCGGCACCGGACCGGTCGCGATCCTCGACTTCGACGTGCACCACGGCAACGGGACGCAGCAGATCTTCTACGCCCGTGACGACGTGCACTACGTCTCCATCCACGGCGATCCCGCGACGCTTTATCCGTTCTACGCAGGTTATGCGGACGAGACCGGCACCGGCCGCGGCCTCGGCGCCAATCTCAACCTGCCCCTGCCGCCCGGCACCCGCGACGACGGGTTCGTCGGTGCCGTGCAACACGGCCTCGAGGCCATCGTCGCGCGCCGGCCGGCGGCGCTGGTCATCTCCCTCGGCTTCGATGCGCACGAGGGCGACCCGACGGCCAACCTTGCTGCCAGCAGCGAGGGATTCAGAGCGATCGGCGCCGCGCTCGCCGGAATCGGCCTGCCGATCCTGCTGGTGCAGGAGGGCGGCTACCTGGTCGACCGACTGCCCGCCAACCTCACCGCCTTCCTCGCCGGTCTCGGCGCACGATAAGGAACACGCCATGCCCGCCGCCAACGACCTCGCGCAACGCGACATCGACAGCCTGATCCATCCCTACACGAACCTCTCGGCCCACAAGACGCAGGGCCCGCTGGTGGTGAAGGGGGGGGACGGGTGCTTCATCGTCACCGAGGACGGCACGCGCTATCTCGAGGCGATGGCCGGACTGTGGTCGGCCTCCCTCGGTTTTTCCGAAAAGCGGCTGGTCGAGGCGGCGCATCGCCAGATGCAGCAACTGCCGTTCTACCAGATCTTCGGCGGCCGCTCGAACGAGCCGGTGATCGAGCTCGCCGACCGGCTGCTGAAGATCGTGCCCAAGGGCCTGAGCAAGGTGCTGTTCGCCAATTCGGGGTCCGAGGCGAACGACCAGGCGGCGAAGCTCGTCTGGTACTACCACAACGCGATCGGCAAGCCGCGCAAGAAGAAGATCATCGCCCGCGAGCGCGCCTATCACGGCGTCACCGCCTATGCCGCCTCGATGACCGCGCAGCCGATCAACCACATGGACTGGGACCTGCCGCTGGGCGGCGTGCTGCGCACCGATGCGCCCAGCCACTACATCTTCGGCCAGGACGGGGAAAGCGAGGAGGCGTTCGTCGACCGCATCGTCGGCAACCTGGAGCGGCTGATCCTGCGGGAAGGGCCCGAGACGATCGGCGCGTTCATCGCGGAGCCGGTGAACGGCGGCGGCGGCGTCATCGTGCCGCCGCAAGGCTATTTTGCGAAGGTGCAGGAGGTGCTGCGCCGCTACGACATCCTGTTCATCGCCGACGAGGTGATCTGCGGCTTCGGCCGTACCGGCAAGATGTTCGGCTGCGACACGTTCGGCATCACGCCCGACATCATGACGGTCGCGAAGGCGCTGTCCGCGTCCTACATGCCGATCTCCGCCACGATCGTCAGCGAGAAGATCGCCGACGCGATGGAAGCGCAAAGCCGCAAGCTGGGCAATTTCGGCCATGGCGTGACCTATGCCGGCCATCCGGTGGCGGCGGCGGTCGCGCTGGAGACGCTGAAGATCTACGAGGAACGCGATCTCGTCGGCATGGTCGGCAAGATCGCGCCCTATTTCCAGGAGCGGCTGCGCCGCTTCACCTCCCACCCGATCGTGGGTGAGGCGCGCGGCGTCGGCCTGCTGGGTGCGCTGCAACTGGTGAAGGACAAGGCGCGCCGCACCTCCTTCACCGCCGCGGACGGCGTCGGGCCGGTAGTTCAGGCCGCCGCGCAGCGCCACGGCGTGCTGCTGCGGGCGAGCCCCGAGGCGGTCTACTTCTCGCCGCCGCTGATCATCCAGAAGGACGAGGTCGATACCCTGTTCGACGCGCTGGCAGCGGCGCTGGACGAGGGCCTCGCGCACGCGGAGGAGAAGGGCCTGATTGGGATGAAAGCGGCCGCCGAATAAGCCGCGCGAGCGGGGGTGTTCGACGCCCCCGATCAGCTCATCCGGGAGGGAGCGGCCCCGCGCCGAAACGATCAGCGGAGCCCGACCATGCCTGTCTCACTCTCCCGCCGCGGCCTTTTTGGCGCAGCGGCGGCAACGCTCGCCGCACCGCGTCTCGCCCGCGCCGATGCGGCGCGCATTCTGCGCTTCATCCCGCAATCGGATCTGGGCGTTCTCGACCCGATCTGGACCGCGGCGTACGTCACGCGCAACCACGCGATGATGCTGTTCGACACGCTGTATGGTACGGACGCGCAGTATCGCGCGGTGCCGCAGATGCTGGCGGGGCACGTCGTCGACTCCGATGACCGTGTCTGGCGGCTGACCCTGCGAGAGGGGCTGCGCTTCCACGACGGCACGCCGGTGCTGGCGCGCGACTGCGTCGCCTCGATCCGCCGCTGGGGCGCGCGCGACAGCTTCGGCCAGACGCTGCTCGCCGTCACCGACGAACTGGCGGCACCCGACGATCGCACCATCACGTTCCGGCTGAAACGACCGTTCCCCCTGCTTCCGGCGGCACTGGGAAAAGCGGGCTCGAATGTCTGCGCGATCATGCCGGAACGGCTGGCGACGACCGATCCGTTCAAGCAGGTGACGGAGATGGTCGGCAGCGGCCCGTTCCGGTTCAAGGCGGACGAGCGGATCCCGGGCGCCCGCGTCGTCTATGAACGCTTCGACGGCTACGTTCCACGATCGGACGGCACGCCCAGCTTCACCGCCGGGCCGAAGCGCGTCTTCGTCGATCGCGTGGAATGGACCGTGCTGCCCGATGCCGCCACCGCGGCCGCCGCATTGCAGGCGGGGGAGGTCGACTGGTGGGAGGCGCCGACCTTCGACCTGCTGCCGGTGCTGCGCCGCAGCCGGGACATCGCGGTCGTCCAGCCTGATCCGCTGGGCTACATGGCGCTGCTGCGCTTCAATCACCTCCAGCCGCCGTTCGACAACCCGGCGCTGCGACGGGCCATCCTCGGCGCGGTCAGCCAGATGGACTACATGACCGCGGTCGGCGGCGACGATGCCGCGAACTGGACCGTGCCGGCGGGCGTCTTCCCGCCCGGTACGCCGCTCGCCACGGATGCGGGGCTCTCGGTGCTGACCGGGCCGCGCGACCTTGCGGCGGTCAAGCGCGCGGTGGCCGAGTCCGGCTACAAGGGCGAGCGCGTCGTGGTGATGGTGCCGTCCGATTTCCCGACGCTGAAGGCGCTGGGCGATGTGGGCGCCGACATGCTGAGCCGCGCCGGTCTCAACGTCGATGCGCAATACGCCGACTGGGGCACCGTGCTGCAGCGGCTCGCCAAGACCGAACCGGTCGAGCAGGGCGGCTGGAGCGCGTTCCACACCTACTGGTCCGGCCTTGATCAGATCGATCCGGCGGTGCACGTCTCGCTGCGCGGCAACGGACGGTCGGCGTCCCGCGGCTGGCCCACCAGCCCGAAGCTCGAGGCGCTGCGGGCCGAGTGGCTCGCCGCCACCGATCCCGCCATGCAGCGGAGCCTCGCCGCCGACATGCAGCGCCAGGTCTGGGTCGACGTTCCCTACATTCCGCTGGGCCAGATCAAGCCGGCCACCGCCTATCGCAAGCGGGTGACCGAGGTGCTGGGCGGCTATTCCCTGTTCTGGAACCTGCGCCTCGCCTGATCGCCGTTGCATGCTAGCCTCCGTCGCAAAGACGGGAGGGGACTGCCATGCCGGACGGAATCGGGGCCGCGCCGAAGCGGCGGGAGGATGCGCGCTTCCTGACCGGGGGCGGCGCGTACCTGGACGATCTCCGCTTCGATGGCGTCGTGCATGCCGTGTTCCTGCGCTCGCCCCACGCCCATGCGGAGATCCGGGCGCTCGACGTGGCGGCTGCCCGCGCCGCGCCCGGGGTGCTCGCGGTGCTGACCGCCGCGGACGCAGCGACCGACGGCCTGTCCCCGCTTCGTCCCACGGTCGACGCCAACGTGCAGACCGGCGAACCCTTCGCCGTCGCCCCGCAGCCGCTGCTGGCGCATGACCGGGTGCGCTGGGTCGGCGAGCCCGTTGCCCTCGTGGTCGCGCAGACGCGGGCGCAGGCGATGGATGCGGCCGAACGGATCGGGGTGGAGTACGAGCCGCTTCCGGCGGTGACCACGGCCGAGGCGGCGCGCGCACCGGATGCGCCGCAGCTCGCGGCGGAGGTGCCGGGCAATCTCTGCTTCGACTGGCGCGTCGGCGATGCGTCCGCCGCCTTCGCGCAGGCGCGCCACGTGGTCCGCGTGCGCGTGCACAACCATCGGATCGTGACCAATCCGATGGAGCCGCGGGGCGCCGTCGGCCTCCATGCGGACGGGCGCTACACGCTGCACGTCTCCAGCCAGAACCTGCATGGCAACCGCGACGTGACGGCGCGTGTCCTCGGCGTGGCGCCTTCCGCCGTCCGCTTCGTGGCGCCGGACGTGGGCGGCGGGTTCGGGGCGAAGAATTTCAGCTACGCCGAACACGCGCTGATCCTGTGGGCGGCGCGCCGGACGGGGCGGCCGGTGAAATGGGTGGCGACCCGCAGCGAGACCTTCCTGTCCGACCACCAGGCCCGCGATCACACGGCGGTCGCCGCGCTCGCGCTGGATGCGGAGGGCGGCTTCCTGGCCCTGCGGGTGGACAGCGTCGCAAACCTCGGGGCCGCGATGGCCGGCGGATCGGGCGCCGTGCAGACCAACCAGTACGTGCATCTGCAGGGGTCCGTGTACGCGATCCCGGTGATCGAACTGCGCGTCGCCGCCGCGCTCACCAACACCACGCCGATCGGCGTCACGCGCGGTCCGGGCTTCTGCGAGGCGGTGACGATCATCGAGCGGCTGATCGACGCCGCCGCCGCGCAATGCGGCTTCGATCGCGCGGAGCTGCGGCGCCGCAACCTGGTGCCGTCCGCGCCGATGACCAACGCGCTTGGGTTCACCGTCGACAGCGGCCGCTTCCGCGCCAATTTCGACGCGGCGCTCGCGGCGGCGGACCTGCCCGGCTTCGCGGCGCGGCGCGCAGAGAGTGCGGCGCGCGGGTGGCTGCGCGGTCTCGGGTTCGCCTGCCACATCAAGGGCACCGGCGGTTCGCCGCACGAGAACGTCGAGATCCGCTTCGAGGCCGACGGCACCGTCTCCCTGATCACCGGGACGCAGACGATCGGGCAGGGGCACGAGACGACCTTCCCCCAGATCCTCGCCGATCGGCTCGGCGTGCCGAACGGCGCCATCCGGCTGCGCCAGGGCGACACCGACCTCATCCCGGCCGGCGGCGGCCATGGCAGTTCGCGGGCGACCTACATGGGCGGCACGGCGATCCACCGCGCGGCCGAGACCATCGTCGAGAAGGGCCGCGTCGTCGCCGCGCGCATGATGGAGGCGGCCGAGGCCGACATGGTGTTCGCCGATGGCATGTTCCGGGTCGCCGGCACGGATCGCGCCGTCGCGATGCTGGACGTCGCGGACGAGGCACGCCGCGCGGGCACGCCGCTCGACACGTACCATGCCTGGACGCGGGAGGCGATGACCTTCCCCACCGGCACGCACGTCGTCGAGGTCGAGGTGGAGCGCGACACCGGGCGCACGCGGCTGGTACGGCACGTGGCGGTGGACGATTACGGCGTGGTGGTGAACCCGATGATCGCGCTGGGCCAGGCGCACGGAGCCCTGGCGCAAGGGGCCGGGCAGGCGCTGCTGGAAGCCGCACGCTACGATTCGAACGGCCAGCCCGTGGCCGCCTCGTTCATGGACTACGCCATGCCACGGGCGGACGACTTCCCGGTGTTCGACATCCGGCTCGACGGCACCCCCTGCGCCACGAACCCGCTAGGCGTGAAAGGCTGCGGGGAGGCCGCCACGATCGGCGTGTTTCCCGCGATCGGCAACGCGGTGGCCGACGCGATCGGGGTGGCGTTCGACGGTCCGGCGACGCCCGGACGCGTCTGGGCGGCGATGCGGGCCAGCGGTTGTGGTTCTGAGCGGGTGGCGCACCGCTCCATGTAGGCCGCCGGCTGCGGAAAAGCGGCGGCGTGCGCGATCCACGTCGAGAAGGCGCCGTCCAGGAGGAGGACTCGGGCAACGAGATGTTTCGCCATCGCAGTCCTTTTTGCTATTCGGCTACGTATCGAGGCAAACGTAATGTAGAAAATGACAATTGATAATTTGCTTGTCGTCTTCGGCGCGCCACGCTCGGGTACGACGTGGGTGGCCAAGATACTCGACAGTCATCCGGCCGTTCTCTACCGCCACGAGCCCGATATCACACGGCCGAACCGCGCGTTGCCGCTGATCTGCCGCCCGGAGGAGCACGACTCTCATCGTGCGCAGATGCGCGCGTATGTCTCCGCCCTGCTGGAGACCCGGTCGGTGAAGGCCGCGGGCAGCGCGCCCGTCTTCCCCAAGGTCTACGACACGGCCTGGACCCGCGCGGCGCGCCCGCTCACGGTGCGTGCCCTGCGCACCCTCGAGCGCCTGTTGCCCCGGGAGCAGCGGTCCCGCGTGCAGATCCCGGATCTGGGCCAGCCCCTGCAGCACCCCGGGACGCGCCCGCTCATCAAGTCCGTCTCCGGGCTCGGACGCGTCGGCCTGGTGCTCGATGCGATCCCGACCAGCCGGGTGATGCTGATCCTGCGCGAGCCCTGGGGGCAGATCGCCTCCCGCCTGCGTGGACTGGAGCAGGGGCGGTTCGAGCGGACCTCGGGATTCGATCCGCGGTGGCTCGCCGCGCCGGCTGCGCAGGCCATGGGGCTCGACCCGGACCGGCTCGAACGCGCGCCGCTGGCCGAGCGGCTGGCGTGGGACTGGGTGGTGAAGAACGCGACGGCGATGGCGGCGATGCGGGGGCAGGCGCGGGCGCGACTGCTCCGCTATGAGGACATGCTGGCCGATCCGCTGGGCCATGCGCAGGCGCTGTTCACCTTCGCGGACCTCTCCTGGCAGGACGCGACCGAACGCTTCATCCGCAGCAGCACCACGTATCGCGGGCGGGAGCGCTATTATCGCGTCTACCGGAACGCCGAACTGCAGAAGACGAAGTGGCGGCGGGTGATCGACCTCGGGACGGAGCGGATCATCCGCGACGTGCTCGAGCAGGCGGCGTCGATCGCCCCCTGGGTCGACCCCGCCTGCGACGGCGGCGTGGCGCCCTTGCGGGTGCCGCCTGCGTCCCCGATCCCCCCCGTTCCGCTGGCCGTTGCG
>MKTV01000069.1:0-32849 GCA_001898425.1 Rhodospirillales bacterium 69-11 | reverse complement strand
CGACTTCAGCAGGACGGACGACATGAAACGCCGCACCTTCCTCGCCGCGTCTGCGGCGGGTCTCGCCATGCCGGCCGTGGGCCGCGCGCAGGGGAGCCGCGTGCTGAGGTTCATTCCTCAGGCGGACCTGACGGTCCTGGACCCGATCTGGACGACCGCCTACGTCACCCGCAACCACGGCTTCATGGTCTACGACACGCTGTACGGGCAGGACAGCACCTACAAGGTCTCGCCCCAGATGGTGGCGGGCCATGTCGTGGAGAACGACGGCAAGCTGTGGAAGCTGACGCTGCGCGACGGCCTGAAATGGCATGACGGAGAGCGGGTGCTGGCGCGCGACTGCGTTGCCTCCATCCAGCGCTGGGGCAAGCGCGACGCGTTCGGCCAGGCGCTGCTGGCGGCTACCGACGAGCTGTCCGCGCCGGACGACAAGACCATCCAGTTCAAGCTGAAGAAGCCGTTCCCGCTGCTTCCGGACGCGCTGGGCAAGTCCCCCAGCCTGATGCCGGCGATGATGCCGGAACGGCTGGCCAAGACCGACGCGTTCACCCAGGTGACCGAGGTGATCGGCTCCGGCCCGTATCGCTTCCTGGCGAAGGAGCGTGTCCCGGGCTCCCGTGCGGTGTACGCGAAGTTCGAGGACTACGTTCCCCGCAGCGGCGGCACGCCGGACTGGACCGCGGGGCCGAAGATCGTGAACTTCGACCGGGTCGAGTGGACCACCATTCCCGATGCCTCGACCGCCGCCTCCGCGCTGCAGAGCGGTGAGCAGGACTGGTGGGATTACGCGACCGCCGACCTGCTGCCGCTGCTGCGCCGAGCGCGGAACCTGAAAGTGTCCGTGCAGGATCCGTCGGGCCAGATGGCGATGATGCGGTTCAACTTCCTGCAGCCGCCGTTCGACAATCCGGCGATCCGGCGCGCGCTGCTGGGGGCAGTGAACCAGGCGGACGTGATGACCGCGGTCGCGACCGACGACAAGTCGATGTGGCACGTGCCGACCGGCTTCTTCTGTCCGAGCACGCCGATGGCCTCCGATGCCGGGCTGTCGGTGCTGACCGGTCCGCGGGACTACGGGAAGGTCAAGGCCGACCTGAAGGCGGCCGGCTATAAGGGCGAGAAGGTGGTGCTGCTCGCCGCCACCGACTTCCCCGTGTTGAAGGCGATGTCCGACGTGGTCGCCGACATGCTCCAGCGGTCGGGGATGAACGTGGACTATGTCGCGACCGATTGGGGCACGGTGAACCAGCGCCGCGTGAAGAAGGACCCGGTGGACCAGGGCGGCTGGAGCGCGTTCTGCACCGCCTGGGCGGGGACCGACATGCTGACGCCCGCGGGCGAGCTCGCGCTGCGCGCCAACGGGGCGAACGCCTGGATCGGCTGGCCGGACATCCCGAAGCTGGAAGCGCTGCGCGAGCAGTGGTTCGACGCGCCCGACCTCGCCGCCCAGCAGAAGGTCGCGCGCGAGATCCAGGAGGTCGCGTTCCACGAGCTCCCCTACCTGCCGCTCGGCCAGTACCTGCAGGCGACGGCGTACTCCACGAAGCTGTCGGGCGTGCTGAACGGCTTCGCGCTGTTCTGGAACGTGAAGAAGGAGGGCTGACGCCCCACGGCGGTGCCCCCGGGCAGGCGCGGTCTTCCGGCGCGCGTGGCCGCGGAACCGCCGTGGCGTCCGCCCGTGGCTTGCGTCCTCCCGTGGCTTGCGTCCTCCCGTGGCTTGCGTCCTCCATGCCTCCCGACCACGTTGCTCCTCACACGGCAGAAGGGATGCACCATGTTCATCGCGATGAACCGCTTCAAGGTCCTGCGCGGGGCGGAAGACGACTTCCAGAAGGTCTGGACCTCGCGCGACACGCATCTTCCCGGCGTGCCGGGGTTCGTCTCCTTCCACCTGCTGCGCGGGCCGGAGCGGGAGGATCACACGCTCTTCTCCTCCCACACGATCTGGGCCAGCCGCAGCGCCTTCGAGGACTGGACCCGGTCCGAGGCGTTCCGGCGCGCCCATGCCGGTGCGGGCGGCAACAAGCCGCTCTACCAGGGGCATCCCGAGTTCGAGGGCTTCGAGGTGGTGCAGACCGTCGAGCGCTGAGCGGCGGTCGCGCCGCCGGCGCGCTTCGGCTCCGGTCGCACATCCGGCGCGCTTCGCTTCCGGTCGCCGCCGGCGCGCTTCGGTTCCGGCGCGCCTCCGGCGGCGCTTCGCTTGTGGTGGCGCATCCGTTGCCGCTTCGCTAAGAACCCGCGCGCAACCTGCGCACAGACGCAGGGAGGAGGAGCCTCACACCCTCTGACAGGAGACCGCCCCGGATGCGCCGCCGCTCGTTCCTCGCCGGCACCGCCGTCAGCACCCTGGCCCCGCTCGCCGCACCGCGCCTCGCGCGGGCCGCGGGCACCAGCGTGCTGAAGATGGTGCCCCAGGCCAATCTCACCTCCTTCGACCCGGTCTGGACCACCGCCAACATCACCCGCAACCACGGGTTCATGGTCTACGACACGCTCTACGGCCTGAACGCGGCCTACGAGCCGGAGCCGCAGATGGCGGCGGGGCACTCGATCGACGAAGCCGGCCGGATGGTGACGATCACCCTGCGCGACGGGCTCGTCTTCCACGACGGCGAGAAGGTGCGGGCCGCCGACGCCGTCGCGTCGATCCAGCGCTGGGGCAAGCGCAGCCCGTGGGGCCAGAAGCTCGCCAGCGTCACCGACGAACTGGTGGCGCTGGACGACAGCAAGCTCCGCTTCCGGCTGAAGAAGCCGTTCCCGCTGCTGTTCAACGCTCTGGCCTGCGTCAGCAGCGCCTGCTTCGTCATGCCGGAACGGCTCGCCTCCACCGACGCGTTCAAGCAGATCACCGATACGACGGGGTCGGGCCCGTTCCGGTTCAAGAAGGACGAATACAACTCCGGTAGCCTGATGGCCTACGAGCGGTTCGCCGGCTACGTGCCCCGTTCCGGCGGCACGCCGAGCCTGATCGCCGGGCCGAAGCGCGTGTTCTTCGACCGGGTCGAGTGGCACATCATCACGGACGCCTCCACCGCCGGAGCCGCCCTGCAGCAGGGCGAGATCGACTGGTGGGAGCAGCCCACGCCGGAGCTGCGCGCCCTGCTCGCGCGCAACAAGGACGTGGCGGTCGCGGTCATCGATCCCGGCGGATTGCTGGGCGTCATGCGGCTGAACCACCTGCACCCGCCCTTCGACGACAAGAAGATGCGCCAGGCGATCCTGCCCTCGATCGTGCAGGGCGACTTCATGACGGCGATCGTCGGCGACGATCCGAAGGACTGGAAGGACAAGGTGGGCGTCTTCACGCCCGGCACGCCCTATGCGACGCAGGCGGGGCTCGAGCCGCTGACCGGCCCGCGCGATCTCGAGGCGGCCAAGAAGCTGATGAAAGCCGCCGGCTACACCGACCAGAAGATGCGGCTGATCGGTCCGACCGACATCCTCGCCCCGGCCGCCATGACGCAGGTCGCCGCCGACCTGTTCCGCCGCCTCGGGTTCAACCAGGACTTCGCCCTGTCCGATTGGGGTACGGTGATCCAGCGCCGCGCCAATCGGGAGCCGGTGGACAAGGGCGGCTGGTCGGCCCTGTGCACCGCCTTCTCGAGCTTCGATTTCGCTGATCCCGCCGGTCACGTGCTGATCCGCGGCAACGGCAAGGGCGCCTGGTATGGCTGGCCCGAGATCCCGGAGCTGGAGCGGCTGCGTGACGCCTGGTTCGACGCGCCGGACGAGGCGAGCCGCAAGGCGATCACCACCGACATCCAGCGCGTGGCGATCGAGGAAGTCGCCTACATCCCGCTCGGCGTCTACAACTCCTTCACGGCGCTCCGCAGCAACCTGAAGGACCGGGTGAACGGGTTCGCGATCTTCTGGAACCTGCGCCGGGAGGCCTGAGCCATCGCCGCCCTGCCTCCCCTCGCGGCGGGAGGCGGGGGATGCGCGCCGGCCTCACCCCAGCAGGCGCGTCACCAGCGCGTCCCATTCCGCCTCCAGCGGGCCGGTCGCCGGCGAGGCGCCAGCGCGCGCATACCAGTAGCGCGCATTGGCGAGGTCCGGCTCCTTCCGGTGCAGGTAGGCGTGCACGTGCGCGCCATCCGGCCCGTCATCGGCCTGGGCACAGCCATGCGCCTGTGCCCAGTCGCCCTTGCCGTCCCACCACAGGGCCTGCAGCGGCAGGCTCAGTCCGGACGGTGGCGTCGCGTCGTCCAGTGACGCGCGGAACGTGGCGAGATCGGTGATCATGCGGCCTCCTGTCGGGTCAGCAGGCGTTGCAGCTTGCGCACGGCGCTGTCCGGCGTGGTCAGCACCGGCTTGCCGGTCGCGGTCGACACCATCGGCGCCGCGCGCGCCAGGCTGAACTGCGCCAGCGCGATCGCATCCACCTCCTGCAACGCCGTTGCCGCCTTCGCGGCTTCCTGGTCGTGCGCGACCGCATCGCCGCGGTCCAGTGCCGACAGCGCCTCGGCGGCCAGGCAGGGCACCAGCATGACGCCCGGGGCGGTCGCCGCGAACTCGGGCGGCATGGAGGCGAGCGTCGGCGCGAAGGTCGCCATCAGCCCGATGCGCCCATGCGGGCCGGCCAGCGCGACCGCCTCCTCGATCATCGCCTCGTTCGGCTTCAGCACCGGGATCGGCGCCAGGGCCTTGGCACAGGCATCGATGCAGGGCCCGAAGGCGGAGCAGGTGAACAGGATCCCGTCCGCGCCGGTGCCGCGCGCATAGCGGGCCAGCGTCAGGAACCGCTCCGTCATCGCCTGGGTCAGCGCCCCGTCCCGCGCGAGATCGGCCGAGAGGGAGTCGTCCAGCAGGTTCATCAGCCGCGCTTCGGGCCAGAGCCGCGCGAAGGCGGCCTCGATCGGGGCGACCGAGTGCTTCAGGGCGTGGATCAAGGCGATGCGCATGACGTGTCTCTCCCGGATGTCCGCAGGCTACCGCTCCGGGGAAGGTGGGCCAAGCGCGGGGGCGCCCTTGCTCCGCGCGGTTGCGGCCCCTATCACGGCGCCGCCCCACAGGAGGATCTATGGCCAGCTCCGCCGTCGTCGCCGCCAATCCGGCCCTCGCCCGCCAGGCGGAGATCCTGGCGCGGCCGACGACCCCGCAGCGACGCATGGCCGATGCCATCCGAGCTCTCGCGATCGACGCGGTGGAGCGGGCGCGGTCCGGCCATGTCGGACTGCCGCTCGGCATGGCCGACGTGGCGACGGTGCTCTACGGCCGGTTCCTCAAGTTCGACGCCGCCGATCCGCGCTGGCACGACCGCGACCGCTTCGTGCTCTCGGCCGGGCATGGGTCGATCCTGCTCTACGCGCTGATCCACCTGACCGGGCATGCCGGCATGTCGATCCAGGACCTGCAGAGCTTCCGCAAGCTCCACGCCGCCGCGGCCGGCCACCCCGAATATGGCGAGCACCCCGCGATCGAGACCACCACCGGTCCGTTGGGGCAAGGGCTCGCGACCGCGGTGGGCATGGCGCTCGCCGAACGGCACCTCGCCGCGCGGTTCGGCAAGTCCCTGGTGGACCACCGCACCTGGGTGATCGCCTCGGACGGCGACCTGATGGAGGGGATCAGTCACGAGGCCGCCGCGCTCGCCGGGCATCTCTGCCTGAACAAGCTCGCGGTGCTGTACGACGACAACCATGTCTCGATCGACGGCGACACCGCGCTCGCCAGCTCCGACGACGTGCTGAAGCGGTTCGCCGCTCATGGGTGGGCGACCAAGCGGGTGGACGGGCACGATCCGACGGCGATCGCCGGCGCTCTGTCCTTCGCCATGCGCTCGAAGAAGCCGACGCTGATTGCCTGTCAGACGATCATCGGCCTCGGCGCCCCCCGCAAGGCCGGCACCGCGGCCGTCCATGGCGGGCCGCTCGGCCCGGAAGAAGCTGCCGCCGCGAAGGTCGCGCTGGGCTGGCACGAGCCGCCTTTCCACGTGCCCGACGACCTGAGGGAGCGCTGGCACACCGTGGGCGCGCGCGGCGCGGCCGCCCGGCGGTCCTGGCTCAAGCGCCTCGCACGGCACGCGCAGCGCGCGGAGTTCGAGCGGGCCCTGGCCGGGAAGCTGCCCGAGACCTGGATGGAGGCGGTGCAGGCGCTCAAGCAGCATCTGGCTGAGGAGCGGCCCCGGCTCGCCACCCGCAGCGCGAGCCAGGCCTGCCTCGACGCGCTGGTCGCCGCGACCCCCGAACTCGTGGGCGGATCCGCCGATCTCACGGGCTCCAACCTCACCCAGGCGAAGGGCATGGCGCCGATCTCGTCCAGCAGCTACGCCGGGCGGTATGTGCACTGGGGGGTGCGGGAACACGGCATGGCGGCGGCGGCGAACGGCATGGCGCTGCATGGCGGCATCATTCCCTATACCGGCACGTTCTTCGCGTTCAGCGACTACATGCGGCCGGCGATCCGCCTGGGCGCCATCATGCGCCAGCGGGTCGTGCACGTGCTGACGCATGACAGCATCGGCCTCGGCGAGGACGGCCCGACGCACCAGCCGGTCGAGCACCTCGCGAGCTTCCGCGCCATGCCGAACGTGCATCTCTACCGGCCCGCGGATGCGGTGGAGACGGCGGAGTGCTGGGAACTCGCGATCCGGCGGACCGAGGGACCGACGCTGCTGGTGCTCTCACGCCAGCCGGTGCCGGCCTGCCGGTCGGATGCCGCGGAGAACCGGTGTGCCCGCGGCGGCTACGTGCTGGCCGAGGCGGAGGGGCCGCGGCAGGCGACCATCATTGCCAGCGGGTCCGAGGTCGCGATCGCCCTGGCGGCGCGGGAGATGCTGGCCGGGGAGGGGATCCGCGTCGCCGTCGTGTCGCTGCCCGGCTGGAAGCTGTTCGAGGTGCAGGACGATGCGTATCGGACGGCCGTGCTCGGCGGCGCCCCGCGCATCGGCATCGAGGCCGGCGTCTCGTACGGGTGGGAGCGCTGGGTCGGGGAAGGCGGGACATTCATTGGCTTGAACGGCTATGGTGCCTCGGCACCATATGAGGAGCTCTACCGGCATTTCGGGCTGACCCCGGATGCCGTGGTCGCGGCGGTGAAGCGGAAGATCGCGTGAGCGACCCCATATGAGCGAGACGGATCACGCCCGCCTGTCGGGTGGCGCCCTCTGGGTCGGTCATGCCGGCCCGTCGGGTGAGGCCCATCTGGCGGGTCACGCCCCAGTGTGGCGGCGGGACGTTGATTCACATCAAGGACTTGGCAACATTCCTGCGGTTGGAATGCCAAAAAGGCAGAAAGGACGCATATCATGGCCGTGAAGGTCGCGATCAACGGGTTCGGACGCATCGGGCGCCTCGTGCTGCGCGCCATTGTCGAGAGCGGGCGGGAGGACGTGGTCCCCGTCGCGATCAACGATCTGGGCAGCGTGGAGGCGAACGCGCACCTGTTCGCGTATGACAGCGTGCACGGCCGCTTCCCCGGCCAGATCGAGGTGTCGGGCGACAGCATCACCATCCGCCACAACGGCGAGACCTATGGGCCGATCAAGGTCAGCGCCGAACGCGACCCGACCAAGGTGCCGTACCAGGGCGTCGACGTCGCGATGGAATGCACGGGCATCTTCACCTCGAAGGAGAAGGCCTCGGCGCTGCTGACCGCGGGCGCGCGCAAGGTGCTGATCTCGGCGCCGGGCGACCACGTGGACGCGACGATCGTCTACGGCGTCAACCACAAGACGCTGACCAAGGACATGACGGTCGTGTCGAACGCGTCGTGCACCACGAACTGCCTCGCGCCGATGGCGAAGGTGCTGCACGAGAAGTTCGGCATCCTGCGCGGCTACATGGTCACCATCCACGCCTACACGGGCGACCAGAACACGGTCGACACGCTGCACAAGGACCTGCACCGCGCTCGCGCCGCGGCGGTCTCGGCGATCCCGACCTCGACCGGCGCCGCCCGCGCGGTCGGCCTCGTGCTTCCCGAACTGAAGGGCAAGCTCGACGGCACGGCGATCCGCATCCCGACGCCGAACGTCTCGCTGGTCTCGCTCGACGTGAATCTGAAGCAGCAGGCGACGAAGGAGGAGATCAACGCGGCGATGCAGGACGCCTCCAAGGGCGAGCTCGCCGGGATCCTCGACTACAACACGGCGCCGCTGGTCAGCATCGACTTCAACCACAACAAGGCGTCCTGCACGTTCGACGCCTCGCAGACCGCGGTGGTGGACGGTGCGCTGACCCGCGTGATGGGCTGGTACGACAACGAGTGGGGCTTCTCCAACCGGATGTCGGACACCGCCGCGCTGTTCGGCAGCCTCTGAGGTCCAGACCGGCGATGGGCGGCGCGCACCCGCGTGCGCCCGTCGCCGCGTGGCGCGCGGAGCAGGCCGTGTGAGCGGCGTGCCCGCGCGACGTCGTTTCGACGTCCGCCCCGCGCGGCCCGGCGGAACTCCGCGTCACGATCCGGTGCCTTCGGCCGGTCGGGGCGAGCGAAGGGGCCGCGGACGGCCGATCGCCATTGGCGGAATGCCCTGCCATTCGTATACCGCAGCAATCAGGCTTCAGCAGCCACCAACTCGCCCAGGAGAACGTCGATGCCCGCGCAGACCATGAAGGACCATGTGGCCAAGGGGAACGGCTTCATCGCAGCCCTCGACCAGAGCGGGGGGTCCACCCCCGGCGCGCTGCGCCTCTACGGCATCCCCGAGAGCGCCTATAACGGCGACGCCGAGATGTTCGCGCTGATGCACGCGATGCGCGTGCGCGTCATGACCGCCCCCGCCTTTTCCGGGGACAAGGTGATCGGCGCCATCCTGTTCGAGCGCACCATGGACGGCGACGTGCACGGCAAGCCGGTGCCGTCCTACCTGTGGAACGACCGGAGCTGCGTGCCGTTCCTGAAGGTCGACAAGGGCCTGGAGGCCGAGGCCGACGGCGTCAGCATGATGAAGCCGAACCCCGGCCTGGACACGCTGCTGGAACGCGCGGTCAAGCTGGGCATCTTCGGCACCAAGATGCGCTCCACCATCAACCTGCCCTCCGAATCCGGCGTCGCCGCGATCGTGAAGCAGCAGTTCGAGGTGGGCGCCCAGATCTCCCGCCACGGGCTCGTGCCGATCCTGGAGCCCGAGGTGCTGATCAAGAGCCCGAACAAGCCGCAGGCCGAGAAGCTGCTGCGCGACGCGATCCTGCGGCATCTCGACAGCGTGCCGGCCGACCAGCCCGTCATGCTGAAGCTGACCATCCCCGACGAGGCCGACCTGTACAAGGACGTCGTCGCGCATGACCGCGTGCTGCGCGTCGTCGCGCTGTCCGGTGGCTACACGCGTGCGGATGCCTGCCAGCGCCTCGCGCGCAACCACGGCATGATCGCGAGCTTCTCGCGCGCGCTGCTGGAAGAGCTGCGCGTGTCCATGAGCGACGAGGAGTTCAACGCCGCCCTGGCCCGCAGCGTGGACGAGATCTACACCGCGTCCACCAAGAAGGCCTGATCCCCGCCGCACCGGCCGCGACCCCGACGCCAAGGACTGACACATGCCGTTCCGAACCCTCGATGGCCTGGATGCCGCCGGCAAGCGCGTCCTGCTGCGCGCCGACCTCAACGTGCCGGTGCGCGACGGGCGCATCACCGACCTGACCCGCATCGAGCGCCTGACGCCGACGATCAAGGAACTGTCCGACAAGGGCGCCAGGGTCATCGTCTGCTCGCATTTCGACCGGCCGAAGGGCAAGCGCGTCCCGGAAATGTCCCTCGCCCCCGTCGCCACCGCGCTCGGGCAGGTGCTGGGCAAGCCGGTGCGGTTCGCCGAGGACTGCACCGGCGTCGTCGCCGAACAGGCGGTGATGCGGCTCAATCCGGGCGAGGTGCTGGTGCTGGAGAACACCCGCTACCACGCCGCCGAGGAGAAGAACGACCCGGAATTCGCCAAGGACCTGGCGAAGCTCGCGGATGTCTACGTCAACGACGCGTTCTCCGCCGCGCATCGTGCGCACGCCTCCACCGAAGGCGTCGCGCGGCTGCTGCCGGCCTATGCGGGCCGGCTGATGCAGGCGGAGCTCGAGGCGCTGGACGCCGCCCTGGGCAGCCCGACGCGGCCGGTGGCGGCGATCGTCGGGGGCGCCAAGGTCTCTACCAAGCTCGAGCTGCTGGGCAACCTGGTCGGGCGGGTGAACCTGCTGGTGATCGGCGGCGCGATGGCGAACACCTTCCTCGCCGCGCAGGGGATCGGGGTCGGCAAGTCGCTCCAGGAAGCGGAGATGCACGACACCGCGCGGGAGATCCTCGCCCAGGCTGCCCGCGCCGGGTGCGAGGTGCTGCTGCCGACCGATGCCGTGATCGCCAAGGAGTTCGCGCCCAACCCGCCGACCCAGGTGGTGGCGGTGGACGCGGTGCCGGCCGACAGCATGATCCTGGACGTGGGGCCGGCCACGGTGACGGCGTTCGAGCAGCATCTGCCGGCGCTCCGCACCCTGGTGTGGAATGGACCGGTTGGCGCGTTCGAGACCCCGCCCTTCGACGCCGCCACGGTGGCGCTGGCGAAGGCGGTGGCGGAGGCGACCGCCAAGGGCGGCCTGCGCAGCGTGGCCGGCGGCGGCGACACCGTCTCGGCCCTGCGCCATGCGGGCGTCCTCGACAAGATGAGCTACGTGAGCACGGCGGGCGGCGCCTTCCTGGAGTGGCTGGAAGGCAAGACCCTACCCGGCGTCGCCGCGCTGGAGGCCTGAGGCGGCGGTGCCACCGGCGGGCGCTGCGAACGAGCCGGGCGCCGGCCGGTCTGGCGTGGCGTCTGGCGCGGGCGGCACGCCGGGTTCGGGCGCGGTCCGGCGGCCGCGTGTGTATCTCGCCGGGCCGGACGTGTTCCTGCCCGACTCGCATGCCTGGGCGGCGCGACGCGGCGCGGTCTGCGCCGCGTTCGGGCTCGAGGGCGTCTCTCCGCTCGATCCGCTGCCGGACTCGCCAGCCGAGTGGCTGGGCCTCCCCGACTGGCAGCGCATCTTCCACCACAACGAGGCGCATATCCGCCGCTGCGACGCGGTGATCGCAAATCTCACCCCGTTTCGCGGCCCCAGCGCCGATGTCGGCACTGTCTACGAGGTCGGGTTCGCCCGTGCGTTGGGCCTGCCGGTGTTCGGCTATGCCTGCGTCGCGGCCGACCTGCTCGCCCGGACGCGCGCCGCCCTCGGTCCCACGGTCGCTGCGGATGCGGCCGAGGACTGGTGGGACGGTGACGGGCTGCTGGTCGAGAATTTCGGTCTGTTCGAGAACCTGATGATCGCCGGCGGCATCCTGGCGAGCGGCGGCCTGCTGCTGGCCGAGGACGCGCCAACCGCCGACCGCTGGCGTGACCTGGCGGTGTTCGAGCGCTGCGTGGCGCAGGTGGCCGAACGCCTGAGCGCGGGGGCGGCGGGCTGACCATCCGCGCCTGCCGGCTGACCCGTGGGCATTGCCCGCCGCCGGACTAGACCCCGGCGGGCAGCTTCGACCGCATCGCGTTCCGCCTCTCGAATCGCCGGCCGTCCACCGTGAACGTTCCGTCTCCCACGGCGTGGATGAGCCGCTTCTCCCGGCGCCCGTCGTCGCGATGGGCGGCGACCGCCTCCAGCACCACGATGTCGTGGCGTTCGACGATGTCGATCACGCGGCACTCGATGTTGGCCAGGCACTCGGCGATGAGCGGCGCCTGCACATGCCGCGCCGTCACCGGCGTCAATCCAAACGTCCTGAACTTGTCCGTATCCGCACCGGAGCAGGTTCCCACCCCGACCACGACGTCCAGCAGATCGACGGTGGGCACGGCGATGACGCATTCCCGCGTCCGCGTCAGGGCGGCATAGGAGTGGTTCCAAGCCTCGGTGGTGATGGCGAAGCGGGGGCTGAAATCCAGCACCATCGTCCAGGAGATCGTCATGACGTTGTGCGCCTGGCCGTCATGCGTCGTGACCAGCACGACCGGACCCGGCTCGATCAGCGTGAACGCCTTGGCAAGCGCGAGCGATTCCATCGGCCTCTCCTCGGACGTCCGCCCGATTACAACACCGCCGCGGCCCGGGAGAGCAGGCCGCGCCCACCGGCGCGCAGGCGCGCTGCTTCAGACGTCCGAACCCAACACGCCCAGAGCGTCCCGGATTCCGAACTCGCCCGGCAGGCCGCCGCGCGGGAACAGGCGGTTGACGTGGCCCATCTTGCGGCCCTCGCGCGCCTCCGCCTTGCCGTAGAGGTGCGGGATCAGGCCGGGGGTCGCCAGGATTTCGGGCCACAGCGCCACGTCCGCTGGGCCGACCAGGTTCTTCATCACCGCATCCGAATGCCGTACCGCCGGCGGTAGCGGCAGGCCGGCGATGGAGCGGATATGCATCTCGAACTGGCTGGCCGGGCACGCATCGATCGTCCAGTGGCCCGAATTGTGCGGCCGCGGCGCGATCTCGTTCACCAGAACGCGGCCGGTCCGGTCCACGAACATCTCGACCGCGAGCAGGCCCACGAGGTCCAGCGCCTCCGCGACGCGCCGGGCGGTCGCCTGGGCGGCGGCGCTCACGGCCTCCGCGACCCGCGCGGGCGCAAAGGTGAGGTCGAGGATGTGCGCCTTGTGCCGGTTCTCGACCGTGTCGAAGGCGGAGATCGTGCCGTCGACCCCGCGCGCGATCACGACGCTGATCTCCATGGCGAAGTCGACGAAGCCTTCCAGCACCAGCGGCTTCGGATCCAACCGCTCGAAGGCCGGGGCAAGGTCGTCGGGGCTGCGCAGCATCGCCTGGCCCTTGCCGTCATACCCGAGCCGCGTGGTCTTGAGCACGGCGGGAAGGCCGAGGCGGGCGACGGCCTCCTGCAGCTCGTCGAGCGAGTGGACCGGCGCCCAGGGAGCGGTCGCCGCGCCGGCGCCGTTCAGGAAGGACTTCTCGGCAAGCCGGTCCTGGCTGATGCGGAGCACCGAGGGAGCGGGCCGGACGGGCTTGATGGAGGCGAGCAGATCGAGCCCCTCGGCCGAGACGTTCTCGAACTCGAAGCTGATCACGTCCACCGCTTCGGCGAAGGCGCGCAGGGAGACCGGGTCGCTGTAGTCGCTGATGGTGACGGCGTGGGAGACCTGCGCGGCGGGGCTGTCCACCTCGCGGGTCAGGATGTGGCAGCGATACCCAAGCCGCGCGGCGGCAAGGGCGGACATGCGGCCGAGCTGGCCGCCGCCGACGAGGCCGATCGTGGCGTTTGGGGGCAGGGCGGTCATCGCGTGGGTCCGCTCATGATCCGGGGACGTCGACCGGAATGTCGCCGACGGCAGCGGTCTGTTCGGCGCGCAACGCATCGAGCCGGGCGGCAAGGTCGGGGTCGTGCACGGCCAGAATCGCGGCGGCGAGCAGGGCGGCGTTGACGGCGCCGGCGCGCCCGATGGCAAGGGTGCCGACCGGGATGCCGGCGGGCATCTGGACGATGGAGAGCAGGGAGTCCATGCCCTTCAGCGCGTGCGATTCGACGGGAACGCCCAGCACGGGGACCGATGTCCAGGCGGCGCACATGCCGGGAAGGTGGGCGGCCCCGCCCGCGCCGGCGATGATGACGGCGAGACCGCGGGCGCGGGCGGTCGTCGCATATTCCCGCAGGCGATCGGGCGTGCGGTGGGCGGAGACGATGCGCGTTTCGTGCGGCACGTCGAGCCGGGCCAGCATGGCGGCGGCGTGGGTGAGGGTCGGCCAGTCGGACTGGCTTCCCATGATGATGCCAACGCGCGGGGGCAGGTCGGTGCGGGGTGTGGACCCGCCCTGGGCCGGGGAGCCAGCGCTCATCAGGCGATATCATCCGGGATGAGGCGGCTTTCGAGCCAGGCGACCTCGTCCTTCAGCATCAGCTTGCGCTTCTTCAGTCGCTGGAGATGGAGCTGGTCGGACGCCCCCTGTTCGGCGAGCCGGGCGATCACGGTGTCGAGGTCGCGGTGCTCGCTGCGCAGTTCGTGCAGCTTGCGCAGCAGGGAATCCCGGTCGGTCAGCATGGAATTTGCCCGCAATCGATCATGGCATCACGCTTCCGATGGTCCGGAGGAGACACACTGCTTAGCTGTAGCGAGGCCCGTGGCATTCGCGTTACAGTTGCCCGCCGCAGCCGCTGCGGCGGCTGAGGGCACCACACCGAGACTGTTCGGAGGAATCTTGCCCATGAGCATGCAGGCCCGCTTGGACTCCCTCAAAGATCGCCACGCCTCGCTTGAAGCGCGGATTTCCGATGAGGACCAGCGACCCCGCCCCGACAGCACGACGTTGACCCGGCTCAAGCTCGAGAAGCTGCACGTGAAGGAGGAGATGGAGCGTCTCCGATCGCTCGTCCATTGAGCGGACACGCCTGAAACCCGCCCGCCGCGCCGTCAGGCGGCCTCGTCCGCCTCCGGCGGCGGCGGAACCGGGACGGTCCGTCCCTCCCGCTCCAGGCGCTCGTTCGCCTGCGCGACCGCCATGTTCAGGTCGCTCTGACTGCACAGTCCCAGGATGACCGGATCGCGCGGCTTGATGTTCGCGCTGTTCCAGTGCGTACGGTCGCGCACCTTCTGAATCGTGTCCTTGGTCGTGCCGAGCAGCTTGCCGACCTGCGCTTCGGTGAGCTGGGGGAAGTTGCGCAGCAGGAACGCGATCGCATCGGGGCGGTCATTCCGCTTGGCGACCGGCGTATACCGCGCGCCGCGCAGCCGCTTGGGGGCGGGCAGGGCGGTGGACGCCAGCTTCAGGCGCCGGTTCGAATCGGCCTCACACCGCTGGATCTCCTCCGCCGTGAGCTGCCCATTCGCGACCGGATCGTAGCCCACAATCCCCTGCGCCACCTCGCCATCGGCGATCGCCTGCACTTCCAGCGGATGCATGCCGCAGAACTCGGCGATCTGCGTGAAGGTGAGCGCGGTCTTCTCGATCAGCCACACGGCGGTGGCCTTGGGCATCAGCGGCAAGGTCATGGTACTGTCACTTTCTGGGCCACGGTGCCGACGCGAAAGGCATCGCGGCAAGATGCGCCGCGCGAGCGGCCAGCTTTGGGATATGACAACCCGTCCCTGACGGGTCAAGTCAGTTTGCCGGTATCCGGTCGGAAGGAGACATACGCGAATGGCGACACTCGAGGAGGACGATCGTCCCCCGCGCAAGCGGCGGCGTCTCGAACCCCTGGTGCTGGACACACTCGGCATCGACGAATTGCGCGACTACATCGGCGAGCTGCGGGACGAGATCGCACGGGTCGAATCGGACATCGCGAGGAAGCACGGCCATCGCAGCGCCGCCGACGCGTTCTTCCGCAAGCCGAGCTGAGTCTGCCCCGGTCCGGCCGAGGGAGGACGCGCATGGAAAAGGGGCCGGGAAACGCCCCGGCCCCTCCATCAGTCCACCGCGCGGATCAGGCCGCGTTGGCGGTCGCCTGCGGGCTGTCGTTGGCGATCGCCGGGGTCGCGGCGCCGCCACCGATCGCGATGCGGCGGGGCTTCAGCGCCTCCGGCACCACGCGCTTCAGGGAGACGTGCAGCAGGCCGTTCTGCAGATCGGCGCCCTCGACCACCATGTGGTCGGCGAGCACGAACCGACGCTCGAACGCACGCGCCGCGATGCCGCGATACAGCACCTCGGCCTTCGCCTGCTCGTTACGCACGCGGCCGGCGACCAGCAGCGTGTTGTCCTTCGCGGTGAGTTCGATGTCGTCGGGGCTGAATCCGGCCACCGCCATGGTCAGGCGATAGCTGTCGTCCCCGGTCTTCTCGATATTGTAGGGCGGATAGCTGGGCGCTTCCGCGGCAGTCGCCGCATTGTCCATCAGGCGCGCCAGACGGTCGAAGCCGATGGCGGTGCGGAACAGCGGGGCAAAGTCGAACGTCGTCATGAGTAAACCTCCTGAACAAGCAAGGTCTTGATCCCAAGCCGCCCGTCGGGCCGGCTCTGTCAGGCCCCGGGACCCCTGCTGGGCATCCCGGACAGCCAACGATTTTGGATCAGACCCCGCGCCGTTCAAGAGGCGCAATCGGCTCTCAGCGCTTGAGGCCGAGACCCGCGAACTTCTTGTTGAACTTGGCCACCTGACCGCCCGTATCGATGATGCGCTGCTGGCCCGTCCAGGCGGGATGCGACTTCGGATCGATGTCCAGCCGCAGCGTGTCGCCCGCCTTGCCCATGCAGGACCGGGTCTTGAACTGCGTGCCATCCGTCATGATGACGGTGATCTCGTGATACTCGGGGTGAATCCCGGATTTCATGGCCAAACTCCTGACGGCGCCGCCGATCCCGACCGGCCGCGCGAAGCCGCGGCGTATAGCGGGTCGCGGGCCGGGGGCGCAAGCAGGCGTGCTGGGGCTCCGCCCCAGACCCCGGCGGGGGCTTTGCCCCCTGCACCCCCACCAAGGGGCGACGCCCCTTGGAACCGCTCGGTTGGGGGTCTTGGGGGAGGGCCTACGCAGACCATGCCAAGGACCGGGTCGGCCCTCCCCCAAGACCCCCAACGGATGGGATCCTAAGGGCCGCTGGCCCTTAGCGGGGTCCAGGGGCAGAGCCCCTGGCGGGTTTGGGCGGAGCCCCAGTTCACCCGCTTGCATCCCAGTCCGCAGCGCGCTAAACGCAGCGGCATGGCACAGACGCGACGTCCCGCCTCGCGATTTTGGTACCGCTGGTACAGACCGGCGGCCTAGGATCGTGCACCCGTAGCAAGTTCCCGAAGCCGCCCTCTCCGGCGGCTTTCGTGTTTCTGCGGGTCCATGTGCCCGGAAATCCGTCGGACAGGGTGGCCTTCCCAACAGGAGGTTCCCATGCGCCGTTCCGATTTCGACTTCGACGTGGTCTCCGGCCCGTCCATGCCTCCGCCGGCTCCCAAGCCCCAGCCGAGGCCGCAGCCCGCGCCGCAGCCTGGCCGGATCAGCGCGCCAGCCGGCTGATCCCCATCGCCTGGCGCATGAACAGCCGCTTCAGCGGCCCGGCGCGATCGACCGCGGCAATGCCGAGGTCGCGCGCCAGCCGCAGCGGCCGCAGGTCCGAACTGAACAGCCGGTCCAGCCCGTCGGTCATCGCCAGCATCAGTATGTTGTCCGGCCGCCGCCGGCGCTGGTAGCGCGCGAGCAGCGCGGCACTGCCTGGATCGTCACCGGCCGCGACCGCCTCGGCAACCAGGTCGGCCAGCGCGATCACGTCGCGGAAGCCGAGGTTGAGGCCCTGGCCGGCGATCGGGTGGATGCCGTGCGCCGCGTCTCCTGCGAGAGCGAGCCGCGTGTCGACGTAGCGATGCACCAGCATCGCCGAGAGCGGGTAGTGCCAGCGGCGTCCGACGACGTGGACGGCGCCGAGATGGTCGCCGAGACGCCGTGCGATTTCGCGGTTGAAGCGCGCCTCGTCCAGCGCGATCAGCTTCTCGGCCCGCTCCGTGCGGTCGGTCCAGACGATCGCCGACACGTTTGCCGCGCCCCCGGCTTCGGCGTCGGGGCTCGCGGCCATCGGCAGCTGCGCGAACGGACCCGCCGGCAGGAAATGTTCCAGCGCCACGCCGTGATGCGGCCGGTCATGCGCGACGGCACACACGATGCCGGTCTGGTTGTAGGGCAGGTGGGTGACCGGGATGCGCGCCTGGTCCCGCAGAGGCGAGCGGCGGCCTTCGGCGGCCACAACGAGGCGGCAGGCGATGCGCGGGCCACCGGCAACCTGCACGGTCACGCCGTCGTCCCGCCGCTCCACCGCGGTCTCGGCCGGTGCGAAGACCCGTAAGGTCGGCAGCGTGGGCATCAGCGCGTTCAGCGCGACCCGCAGGCTGCGCGCCTCCACCATCCAGCCGAACGGGGCGGCCTCGGCGCCGGCCTCCCGATGGTCGAAATGCAGGTGCAGCCGGGAGGCGGGGCGCCCGATTCGCCCGTCGGTGACGCGGATGTCCAGGATCGGGCCGGGCGCCTGTGGCAGCCGGTCCCACAACCCGGCCTCCTGCAGCAGCGGGCGCACGCCGGCGGCGATCGCATAGGCGCGGCCGTCGAAGGCCGGGTGCTCCATGGGCGGCAGTGACGCGCGGTCGATCACCACGGTGCGGACGCCCGCCATCGCGAGCCGGCAGGCGAGCGTGCCGCCCACCGGTCCCGCGCCCATCACGCAGACATCCGCCTCGTTCGTCTCGGTCATGCTGGTCCTCTTTGGTCGGGCCGGACCGCCAGCCTCTCGTTCGGGCAGGGCGATCGGGGGCGGCCGACGTCATTCGGTGCGCAGTCGCCGCCCGCGCGTCACGGGGCGCTGCTCACTCGCGCGGCACACTGGTCTTTCCCGCGGGGATCGGCAAGGCCGCATCCCGGCACGCACTCTGGCGGCCCGACATCGTCCTGCGCGGCGAGGAGGTGTTCTGAACCCGGCGACGTTGCGCTACCCTGACCCGCCACACGGGAGAGCGCGCATGCCGTCCGCCAGCCGAATCGTCCCCGAGGTCGATTTCGACCGTGACGGCCGCCAGGTCGGGTTCCTGCGGCTGTTCCATTCCGTCCATGCCTCGGCCTACGGGTTCATCCCCGTCCCGATCATGGTGCTGAAGAACGGCGCGGGACCGACCGCATTGTTCGTCGCGGGCAACCATGGCGACGAGTACGAGGGGCAGGTGGCGCTCGCGGATCTGGGGCGCCGGCTCGATCCGGCGCGGATCCGGGGGCGGGTGATCCTGCTGCCCGCGCTGAACCTGCCGGCCGCGGTCGCGGGGCGGCGCACCTCGCCGATCGACGAGGGCAACCTGAACCGCTCCTTTCCCGGCGATCCGAACGGCACGCCGACGCAGCAGCTCGCCTACTATGTCGAGCACGCGCTCGTGCCGATGGCGGATCTCGTCTGCGACCTGCACTCCGGCGGTTCGTCGCTGATGTACCTGCCCTCCGCCCAGCTTCCCGGATATCGCCCCGACGAGCGGGGTGAGCGCGGTCTTGCCGCCCTCGCGGCGTTCGGGGCGGAGACGGCCTATGTCGCGGCGGCGAACCAGGGCGGCGACCAGACGCTGACCGGTGCCTGCCTGCGGCAGGGCGTGTTGAGCGTGGGCACCGAGGCGGGCGGCGCCGGGCACCTCACCCCGGCCGCGCTGCGCATGGTCGAGCGGGGCGTGAACAACCTGCTCGTGCATCTCGGCATCCTGCCCGAGAGCGATCGGATCGCGCCGCCGCAGCCGACCCGCCTGCTGGAGGTCGGCGGGCCGGATTACTACGTCTATGCGTCGGAGAACGGGGTCTACGAACCGCTCGCGGAGCCGGGCGAGACGGTGCTGGCGGGTCAACCCGCGGCGCGCCTGCATTTTCCCGAAACGCCCTGGGCGGAGCCGGTGCTGCTGACGTTCCATCGCAAGGGCGTCGTGCTGTGCAAGCGCATGCCGGGCCGCACCATGCGGGGTGACTGCCTGTTCCATCTCGGGACCGAAATCGGCCCGAACGGCCCCTATTCCGGGTAGATCATCTTCCGGGTCACGCCGCCGTCGACGATGAACTCGGACCCGCTGATGAAGTGGCTGTCGGGACCGAGCAGAAAGGCGGTGAGGGCGGCGATGTCGTCGGGGACGCCGACGCGCCCGGCCGGGTGGAAGGCGTGTTCTTCCGGCGTCGGCGTGGGCCCTTTGGTCAGGATCCAGCCGGGGCTGATGCAGTTCACCCGCACGTCAGGCCCGAGGCTGACCGCGAGCGCATGCGTCAGGGCCACGATGCCGCCCTTGCTCGCGGCATAGGCCTCCGTGTTCGGCTCCGACATGTGGGCGCGGGTGGAAGCGATCGTGACCACCGCCCCTTTCGCCGCCCGTAGCAGCGTCTCGGCCGCGCGCACCAGCAGGAATGTGCTGGTCAGGTTGGTACCGATCACCTGCGACCACTCCGCCAGCGTCAGGTCGGCGATCGGCTTGCGGATCATCATCCCGGCATTGCACACGAGCGCGTCGAGCTGCCCTTCCTGCGCGGCGATGCCGGCGACCAGAGTCGCGACGGAGGTCTCGTCGGCCACGTCGCAGG
Source organism: Rhodospirillales bacterium 69-11 (assembly GCA_001898425.1). Classification (GTDB taxonomy): domain Bacteria; phylum Pseudomonadota; class Alphaproteobacteria; order Acetobacterales; family Acetobacteraceae; genus Rhodopila. The sequence continues at coordinate 12,964 of MKTV01000069.1, read as the reverse complement.
TCACCGCGCGGCCGTTCGGCGGCGGCACCGCGGCCGGGTCGCGATCGGCGATGACGACCCGCCAGCCGTCGCGGTCGAGGCGGGCGGCGATGGCAGCGCCGATTCCGTTTCCACCACCGGTGATCAAAGCGACGCGGTGCGCCATGGGTTCTCCTCAGGCTGAGAACGGCGGGGGCTAACACGGCCGCCGCGATCTCGCTATCGTCCCGGTGGGCAGGAGCGTCCGGAAAGCGGACCCGTGAACACGTGTCCCGGATGGGGCACAATCCGACGATTGGGAGCGAACATGCGCGTCCTGCCCCTGCTTGCCGGCCTTCTCGCCCTCGCCGCGATCCAGCCGACCGAGGCGCAGACTCTGCGCATCGGCATGCGCGACGATCCGGACCTGCTCGATCCCACCTTCTCCCGCACCTATGTCGGCACCGTCGTGATGACCGCGCTGTGCGACAAGCTGTTCGACTTCGACGACAAGCTGCAGATCGTGCCGGGGCTGGCCACGGGCTCCCAGTGGACGGATCCGCAGACGCTGCTGATCAAGCTGCGGCCGAACGTCACGTTCCAGGATGGCACGCCGGTCGACGCCGCCGCCGTCGTCTACACGCTGCAGCGGCACCTGACCGCCAGCGGCAGTTTCCGCCGCAGCGAGATCGGTGCGATGGACCATGCGGAGGTCGTCGACCCACTCACCGTGCGCGTGGTGATGAAGCAGCCCTTCTCGCCCTTCGTCGCCGTGCTGACCGATCGCGCCGGCATGATGGTCTCGCCCAAGGCGGCCGAAGCGGCAGGCAAGGAGTTCGGCCTGCATCCGGTCTGCGCCGGCCCGTTCAAGTTCGTCGACCGCGTGGCGCAGGACCACATCACGCTCGAGCGGTTCCCGGGCTACTGGGATGCGTCGCGCATCCACTACGACCGCGTCACCTATCGCGTGATCCCCGACAGCAGCATCCGCCTCGCCAACCTGCAGGCGGGCTCGCTGGACCTCGCCGAGGTCGCGCCGCTCGATGCCGCCGCGGTCGAGAAGAACCGAGCGCTTCAGCTCGTCTCGGTGCCGTCGCTGGGGTACGGCGCGCTCACCATCAACACCGGCGACGCCCCGGCCGCCAATACGCCACTCGGCCGCGACCCGCGGGTGCGGCAGGCCTTCTCCCTGGCGCTCGACCGCGGCGCGCTGAGCCAGGTGGTGTTCGCGGGCATGTACATCCCGAACGCCCAGGCGACCTCGCCGCTGAGCCCGCTCTACGCGCCCTCGATCGCGGTGCCGGAGCGTGACGTCGCGAAGGCCAAGGCGCTGCTGAAGGAGGCGGGCGTGACGACGCCGTATACGGTGCCGCTCGTCGTCTACAACACGCCGCAGGCCGTGCAGACCGGGGAGGTCATCCAGGCGATGGCCGCCGAAGCCGGGTTCGACGTGAAGATCAATGCGATGGAGTTCGGCACCGCGCTCGCCGCCGTGCAGCGCGGCGACTTCGCGATGGCGCTTGGCGGCTGGTCGGGCCTGCTCGACACCGACAGCAACGCCTGGACGTTCCTGCACACCGGGGGCGCGCTGAACATGACCCGCTATGCGAACCCGAAGGTCGACGGGCTGCTCGACCGCGCGCGTGCGGCGACGGACGTGGCGGAGCGGCGCGAGCTCTACGCCGGCGTGTGGACGCAGGTGAACCAGGACATGCCGCTGGTCTATCTGTGGACGACGCGCAACATCCAGGGCGTGTCACGCAAGGTGGCCGGGTTCACGCTGCGCGCGGACGGGTTGCTGCGGCTGCAGGACGTCCGCCCCGCTCAGTAGCATGGCCGCTGACCGAAGCCTGTCCGGCTCGGCACGACGCGGGCAGGCGTAGGCGCCTCGTCGTCATGTCGGTGTCCCTGCCGATCGTCGGCCAGCAACGGATTTCATCACCTGATCCCCGACTAGGGCACCGCTCATCGCGAGACTGGATGGTGACGGTGTGAATTCTTGGAACCCGGCGCTGCGTCCGGGTTCTTACTTTTGATTCAGACGATCGTGTGCTCTCCTCTCCGATCACGAGTCTGGGCGGTCCATGCCGCTGGGGGAAAGCACGATGCGCACGCAGGTCGCGTGGGAAACCGCTCGCACGGTCTTCATCCTCCTGGCCATTGGGGTGCCGGCAACACTGCGCGCGCCCGCCGCCCATGCGCAGAGTTGCTCCGCCGGAGCCAACGCGAACAATGGCTATGGCGCGATCGGGTTCAGCTTATCCTGCCAGGTGTCGGGGACCGCGTCCGGGCCGATGGTCGAACTCGTGGGGGAGCCCGCGTACGTCTCGGGTACGCTGACCAACGGCGGGACGCTCACCAGCAACGGCGGCGACGCGGCCTTCACCTTCGGCGGGCTGGGCGTCCCGATCAACGAGGCAGGGAGCGCGACCTACAACGTCTATCCCTGGCTGTTCTCGCCACTGATGACGGCCACCAACACGGGCACCGTCAGCGCGCAAGGCAGCACGCTGTCGGGGTTGGTCGTGACCTCCACGGGAGCCGCCGGCGTTGCGGACCAGATCGTGGACGACGGCTCCTCCGCGCCGAACAACCACTACATGGGGCGCAACGCCAACGCCGTCTCGGTCACCAACGGCGGCAGCATCAGCCTGTCGGCCGGCCGGGGCGGCTTCCTCCCTGGGTCCGGTGGCGTCGGGCAACCCATCGGCGCCGCGATCCTCGCGCGGTCCGATGGTGGCGCGGGTACGGCGGATGCCACGGGGGATCGGTCCAACGGTCCAGGCGGCGATGCGGGTTCGGTCACCGTCACCACGAATGCCGGTTCGCAGATCACGCTGGGCGGCAGCTACACCGCGGGCATCGCGGCCCTCAGCGTCGGCGGGCAGGGGCCGGGCTATTCGAGCGGCAGCCACCACAACTTCGACAGCGGCGGCAATGGGAGCAGCGTGACCGTCACCGCCGGCGGCAGCATCGCCGGGGCGGCAACGGGCGCGGTCGGGATCTATGCGGCGTCGACCGGCGGCGTGTCCGGCGCGACCGACAGCCAATACTCCCTGCTCGGCGGCAATGCCGGCCCGGTCAAGGTCACGCTCGGCAGCACCGGCACGATCGCGATGTCGGGCGACTACGGCGCCGGCGTGGTCGCGCTGAGCACGGGTGGCCTGTCCTGGTATGAGGACAACGGCGTCAGTTCCGGTCACCAGAACGGCAGCGGCAGCACCGTCGTGGTCACCACGGTGGCCGGCTCCAGCATCACGACCTCGGGCGAGCTGGCGATCGGCGTGCTGGCCGTCAGCACGGGCGGCAACGCCAACACGACCCAGGCACCCCCCGTCAGCCTGGAGAACGGCGGTTCGCCCAATGCGGTGCCGACGAGCCGTGCGCCGGCCGGCAATGCCGGTGCGGTGACGGTCAGCAACGGGGGCAGCATCTCGACCCAGGGTGACGTCGCGATCGGACTTGCCGCCGTCAGCTCGACGGGCGGGCGCGGCGCCGGTCTGATGGCGGTCACCAATGGCCAGGGCACGATCGACCAGGTCGGGCCCGGGTCCGGGTCGCCCGCCGGCGTCACGGTGACCAATACCGGGTCGGTGACCACCACCGGTTCCGGCGCGATCGGCATCCTCGGCCTGAGCGTGGGCGGGTCCGGCGGCGTCGTCGACACCAGGCCCGGCATCCTGAACCTGCTTGGCAGCAGCAGTTCCGGCAACGGAGCCAGCGGCGGTGCCGTCACGATCACCAGCAGCGGTCCCGTGGGCACGACCGGCGCCGCGGCGATCGGCATTTTGGCCGAGAGCGTGGGCGGCGGCGGCGGCACCGCGACCGGAACCGGCGGCATCATCGCGGTCGGAACGACCGGCGGCGACGGCGGCAACGGCGGCATTGTGCAGGTGACTCATAGCGGCACGCTGAGCACCGCCGGGGACGGCGCGATCGGGCTGCTCGCCCACAGCATCGGTGGCGGCGGCGGCAATGGCGGCAACGCAACCGGAATCGCCGCGGCGGTCAGTGGCGCCGGTGGGGGGGGCGGCCTGGGGGGATCGGTCACGCTTGGGCTGAGCAACGGCAGCATCAGCACCGGCGGCGACTTCGCCGCGGCGGTGGTGGCGCAGTCGATCGGCGGCGGTGGCGGCAACGGGGGCTATTCCAAGACCTATTCGCTCGCAGCGCTCTCCGCCGCGATCGGCGGGAATGGAGGCGCCGGCAGCAGCGGCGGCACCGTGCAGGTCACTGCGGCCGAGAGCATCGTCACGACCGGCCAGCAATCCTTCGGCGTGCTGGCGCACAGCGTCGGCGGAGGGGGCGGGATCGGCGGGTCGGCGAACACCTACCAGGCGACGGTCATCTTCGCGCTCGCGGTGGACGTGGGCGGCAGCGGCGGGGCAGGCGCCGCGGGCGGAGCGGTCACCGTCGACAACCAGTACCACATCACGACCAGCGGGCCGGATGCGATCGGCATCGTCGCGCAATCGGTCGGCGGCGGTGGCGGCAGCGGCGGCGCGGCGACTGCGAAGTCCCTCGCGGTCACGGTTGGCGATCCGGAAATCCCGACCGTCTCGGTCGACCTCGCCGTGGGAGGCAAGGGCGGCAGCGGCAGCCAGGGCGGCATCGTCTCGGTCAGCAATACCGGCATCATCACCACCGGCGGGGACGGCGCTCACGCCATCCTGGCGCAGTCGATCGGCGGCGGTGGGGGGAATGGAGGAGACTCGACGGCCTCCGCCTATGCGATCGAGGGCTCCAGCCCGACCTTCAAGCTCGCCCTGAGCCTGGGTGGCAGTGGCGGGATTTCGGGCAACGGCGGTTCGGTGAACGTGACGTCGCAGAGCTGCCCCGGCTGCCAGTCGCTGCTGACGACCACCGGCAATCATGCGGCCGGCATCGCCGCGCAGTCGATCGGCGGAGGCGGCGGCAACGGCGCGGCCGGCGATGCGAGCACGTCGAGCCCGACCCTGGGCAACAGCACCGGCGATTCGGTCGGTCTGGGCTACACGATCGGCGGCCGAGGCGGCGCCGGCGGCGCGGGCGGACCCGTCACGGTCCTCAACGACACCGCGGCGACCATCCGCACCACCGGCTCCGGCTCGCAAGGCGTGCTCGCGCAGTCCATCGGCGGCGGCGGCGGCAATGGCGGCGGCGGGACGGCGACCGGCAGCGGCGACACGATCGACATCAACGTCAGCCTGGGCGGCAATGCCGGGGGCGGCAGCACCGGCGGCGCGGTCTCCGTCACCAACAACGGTACGATCGCCACCGGTGCCACCCAGAGCCTGTCAAACGGACTCACCTTCACCCGGGGTGGCGACGCAGTCGGCATCCTGGCGCAGTCGGTTGGCGGTGGTGGCGGGGCCGGCGGCTCCTCCGACGCGGCGGCCTCGATCGGCGCGCTCGACCAGCTCGAGGATGCGACGGCCACGGCCATCGCCAATGCTCCGTCCAACAGCATGACCGGCAACCTCGCAATCGGCGGCAGCGGAGGGACCGGCGGCAATGGCGGATCGGTCACGGTCACCAATACCGGCACGATCTCGACCCTGGGGATCCGCGCCTACGGCATCCTGGCGCAATCGATCGGCGGCGGCGGCGGAACGGGGGGCGTGGCGTCCTCCGATGCGACATCGGTCCTCGGCGGCCTGACCACCTCGACCGATGACGAGGGCAACACCTCCACCAGCCGGCAGACGGCGAACATCGGCATTTCCCTTGGGGGTTCGGGCGCATCGGCCGGCAACGGCGGCACCGTGAGCGTCAGCACCGGCGGCAGCATCGCCACGGCGGGCTACGGCGCGCATGCAGTGCTGGCGCAGTCGATCGGCGGGGGTGGCGGCGTCGGCGCGGAGGGCACCGCGAACAGCTCGAGCACGATCGGTCTCGGCGTCGGCTGGAGCGGCAGCGGCGCGGCCGGCGGCAGCGGGGGCACCGTCACCCTCACCAGCACGGGGGCGGTGGCGACGCTGGGCGACGATGCCTACGGTCTCGTCGCGCAGTCGATCGGCGGCGGCGGCGGGCTTGGCGGCGCCGGCTGCAGCAATTCCGGCGGGACGGGATTGCAGGGCGTCTCCGCCACGCGCTGCCTGGGCAACAACAAGATCGGCGTGGGCGGCAGCGCGGCGCCCTGGAACGACTCCTCGGATTTCAGTTTCACCGTGGGCGGCGGATCGGGCGCGAGCGGCAACGGCGGCAGCGCCACGGTCGCCGTCGCCAGCGGCACCATCGCCACCACCGGCGCCCGCAGCGTCGGCATCGTGGCGCAGTCGATCGGCGGCGGCGGGGGCCTCGTGGCCGGTCCAGCGGTCAGCATCGGCTCGACCTCGGCCCAGGGACAGCCCGGCAGCAACGCCGCCAAAGGGGGCAGCGTCTCGGTGACCCTCGGCAGCGGAGCCGCCATCACCACGACCGGCGCCGGTGCGTGGGGCATCCTGGCGCAGTCGATCGGCGGCGGCGGCGGGTTCGCGGGCGATTCGTCCCTGCCGCTGCAGTTCCCCGTCTCCAACACGCTGCCGGACCGCCCGAACAACAACGGAGCCTATCCCGATTCCGGAACGGTCAGCGTTTCGGTCGGCGGCAACATCACCACCAGCGGCGCCAATGCGCACGGCATCTTCGCGCAGGCGGTGGGAGGTGGCGGCGGCATCGCCGCGGGCGGCGGGCTGAGCACCGGCGCCACGCTGGTGGCCGGCAACAGCGCGCAGTTCTATGGCCGCTCCGACCAGACCTATGCCGGGGAGGGCATGGCAGTCACCGTCACCCAGACGGGCGGTGCCATCCTCGCCTCCGGTCCCGGCTCGATCGGCATCATCGCGCAGAGCACCGGCAAGAGCGTCTACACCCAGCCGATCACCATCAGCATCGGCGGCAGCGTGACCGGCGGCACCAATGCCGGCGTGAGCGGGGGCGCGGGCGCCGCCGGCATCCTGGTGTCGGGCGGCGTACTGCCGGGCAGCGTCGCGCCCGCGGCGGCCAACACGATCACCGTGCTGGCGGGCGGCTCCGTCGCGACCGTCGACGGCGTGAGCGGCACGGCGATCACCACCGATTACGGGATCACCAACATCAGCAACAGCGGCACCATCACGGGCAACATCCTGCTGGGCCGCACTCCCGGATCGGTCACCAACAATGCCGGCGGCACGCTCGTGCTGGGAAGCCAGGTCACCGCAGCGAGCCTGCAGAACAGCGGCACGATCCGGCTGCAGCCCGGCACCACCACGCTGACCGGCAACTTCGCGCAGAGCGGCACCGGGCAGCTCACCTTCGCCTTCGACGGGGTGAACAGCCACACCCTGTCGATCGGCACCATCGCCCAGGTGGACGGCACCGTCGCGCCCATGGTCGGCACCACGCTGCTGCCCTTCACCGACACCGTGCTGCGCGCCGCCTCCAGCCTCGCGCTGAGTGCCGCGACGCCGCAGACCTACCTGTTCGGCTGGAACCTGCAGCAGAGCGGCACGACGGCCACGATCACGCCAACCGCCAACTTCATGCCCGCGGGTGCGACACTGACCGCGAGCGAGACGTCCGTCGCGAGCTACCTGGCGCGCGGCTGGGCGGCTGCGGATCCGGCGCTCGCACCGGTGTTCGCCGCGCTCTACAACGGCGTCGGCACCGCGGCGGGCTACGCGAACGTGCTGCAGCAGGCATCGCCCCTGTCCACCCAGGTGGCGGCCAGCACGCTCGCCGACCTGTCCGGCAACGTGCTGGGTGCCGCCATGAGCTGCCCGCAATTCGAGGGCGCGACCACGCTGCTGGGTGAGGGGCGCTGCGCCTGGGTGAAGGTCGGGGGCGACTCCACGGACCGGTGGGACAGCGGCAGTTCGGTTTCATCCGCAACTTATCGGATCGGCGGCCAGGCGAGCTTCGCACCGGGCTGGGCGATCGGCGGCTCGCTCGCGACCGGTACGCTCTGGGCCAGCCAGTCGGGCGGATCGTCGAGCTCCGGCCAGGTCTATGACGGCAGCGTCGCGCTGAAATACGTCACCGGACCGTGGCTGTTCGCTGCCTCCGTCGCGATCGAGGGCGGCAGCTTCAGCAACGAGCGGGTGGTGACCTTGCCGGGCCAATCCGCCGTCCTGCGCAGCGATTCGAGCGCGCTGCTCTATGGCGCGCGGTTGCGGGCGGCCTACGACGTGCCGTTCGAGCATTTCTACCTGCGGCCGTTCGTCGACGTGGATGTCTTCCATCTCCACACCCCCGCCTATGCCGAGAGTGGCGCGAGCGGCATGGCGCTCTCGGTCGGGTCGAGCGACAGCACGCGGACGGCGGTGAGTGCGACGATGGAGATCGGCAGCCGCACCGATCTCGGCCCGAACACCGTGCTGCGGACCTACGTGGACCTGGGGGCGAGCGTGCTGCCCAGCGGCACGCGGTCGGTGGACGCGCATTTCGTGGGCACGCTGCCGGGGACGGGCACGTTCCGTACCTACCTGACCTCCCCGGATGCGTTCGGCGTGTTCGCGGCCGGGGCGCAGCTCTATCAGAAGGAAGGGTGGGAGGTCCGCGCCGAGTACGGCGTCCGCGCCACCACCAACTTCTTCAGCCAGGGCGGCAGCCTGCGCGTGGCCTATCGGTTCTGAGCGGAGCCCCCTCGTCCGGTGCGGAACGAGGGGGCAGGTCCGATCAGCCCGCCGCGGCGTCCAACGCCTGGCCGAGATCCGCCAGGATGTCGTCGATGTGCTCGAGGCCGATCGACAGCCGGACATATCCCGCCGTCACGCCGGTCGCCGCCTGTTCCTCGGCGGTGAGCTGGCTGTGCGTCGTGCTCGCCGGATGGATGGCGAGGCTGCGCGCATCGCCGATGTTCGCGACGTGGTAGAACAGCTTCAGCGCGTCGATGAAGCGGCGACCGGCCTCCCGCCCGCCGGCGAGTTCGAAGCCGACCAGGCCGCCCTGGCCGTGCGGCAGGTATTTCGCCGTCCGTTCCGCGCCGACGCCGCCATGCTGCGACGGGTGGATCACCCGCGCGACGTCCTTGCGCCCCGCGAGATAGGTGGCGACGGCGAGCGCATTCTTGCTGTGCTCGCGCATGCGCAGCGGCAGCGTCTCGATCCCCTGCAGGAACAGGAAGGCGTTGAACGGCGACAGCGCGGCGCCAAGGTCGCGCAGGAGCGTCACCCGGAGCTTCAGGATGTAGGCGATCGGGCCGAGCGGCTTGGCGGCCTGGGACCAGACGGCGCCGTGGTAGGAGGGATCGGGCGAATTCATCAGCGGCTGGCGCGCGGCGTTCGCTTCCCAGTCGAAATTGCCGCCATCGATCACCACGCCGCCGATCGAGGTGCCGTGGCCGCCGATGTATTTCGTCGCGGAGTACATGACCACCGCGGCACCGTGGTCGAACGGGCGCACCAGCAACGGGGCGGCCGTGTTGTCCATGATGAGCGGAATGCCGAAGCGGCGGCCGATCGCGGCGACCTCGGCGATCGGGAAGGGGACCAGCTTGGGGTTGGGCAGGGTTTCCGCGTAGTAGGCGCGGGTCTTGTCGTCGGTCGCGCGGGCGAAGGCCTCGGGGTCGGTCGGATCCACGAAGCGGACCTCGATGCCCTGGTCCTTCAGCGTGTTCGCGAACAGGTTCCAGGTGCCGCCATACAGGTCGGTCGAGCTGACGATGTTGTCCCCGGCGCGCGCGAGGTTCTGCACCGCATACGCCGAGGCCGCCTGGCCGGACGCGACGGCCACGGCCGCCACGCCACCCTCCAGCGCCGCGATGCGCTTCTCGAACGCATCGGTCGTCGGGTTCATGATGCGGGTGTAGATGTTCCCGAGTTCCTTCAGCCCGAACAGGTTGGCGGCGTGTTCGCTGCTGTCGAACTGGTAGGAGGTGGTCTGGTAGATCGGCACGGCCACGGCGGTGGTCGCGTCGTCGCGCCGCCAGCCGGCATGCAGGGCCAGGGTCTCCGGGTGTTTGGACATCGGGTGCTCCCCCAAAAGGTGCGTGGGACGGCGTTCGGGGGCGGACTATAGAGGCGGCGCGGCGGGGGGGAAGCGCGGGAAAATCCTCGCGCGATCACGCCCGTCCGGGCAGGGGCCATTGCCCTGACAGATGGTCGGGGAGCAATTCCTGCCGTTTCCCGCGAAGCCGGTCCCGGCCGGGCGCGGCGTCCCCGCCGCTCAGAGGGGACGCGCGCCCGCGGATCAGCGAGGGCGGCTCAGTGGCCGCGCAGCGCCGGCATCACCTGGTCGCGGAACAACGTCAGGCTGGCGCCGGTCTGCTCCCAGCTCATCGGCCCGAGGCGGAACTGCATGATCAGCCCGCCCACCCCGGTCTTGCCTAGGACGGCCAGCTTCTCCGCCACCGTCGCCGGGGAGCCGCAGATCAGCGCGTGCTCGGCCTGTGCGTGCGGGGGCGGCGCGGCGCCGGCTGGCGGCATCGGCAGGATGGAGGCGCCCTGTTCGGCATGGACCCGGTGGCGCATCTCCACACGGAATTCGTGCATCGCCTCGAAGGCGGGGCGGGCGATGCGTTCGGCTTCCGCATCCGTCTCGGCGACGTAGACGTTGCGCCAGACCCAGCACTCGTCCACGCGCGCGGCGATGGTCGCCTCGTCCATCCCGAGTTCGCGGAGGGTGCGCCGGTAGAGGTCCATGCGATGCGCCGTCACGTCGTTCGGCTGCACGTTCATCATGAAGGGCTGGCCGCGGCGTGCGATGTCGAGCATGCCGTGCTCGCTGGCGGCCGCGCGGATCAGATAGGGATGCGGCCGGGTGAAGGGGGCCGGGCGCAGCGCCGGCAGCTTCACGTCGAAGAACCGGCCCGTGTGGGCGACGGGCTCGCCCTTCCACGCCTCGATCATCAGCGCCTCGGCTTCCTCGAAGCGCGCCTGCGCCTCGGTATGGTCGATGCCGAACCCCTGGTAGTCGTAGATGTTGTAGGCGGTGCCGCGCCCGAGCCCGACGATCAGCCGGCCGCCGGAGAGGTGATCGATGACGGCCATCTGTTCGGCGAAGCGCACCGGATGGTGCAGCGCCATCTGCGCGACTGCGAAGCCGATCTTCGCTCGCGTCGTCGCGGTCGCGAGCGCGGCCCCGAAGCTCACTGGATCGACATAGGCGCAGATGCCGTCGAAATGATGCTCCGCCAGCCAGATCACGTCGAAGCCGAGTTCGTCGGTGAGCTGGGCCTCACGCAGCGTTTCCCGGATCACACGGCCGTCGTCCTCCGGCGTGCGGCTCTCGGGGAACAGGAAGTTGGAGAATTTCATCACGGGCCTCGCATCCGGCGTCGTCGGCAGGATCGACCGTCGCGGTGCGCGGCGCAATCCTTTCCCGCCCGGTCGCGCGACGCGGTCTGGCTGCGAGGCGTGGCCCCGCATTTGCAAGCCCTTCCGTCGCTCTCGCAATCGGAGGGGCTGAGATGACGGAGCTGCATTTCCTCACCATCGCGGAGGCCGCGCGGCTGATCCGCACCCGCGCGCTTTCGCCGGTGGCGCTCACGAAGACGTTCCTGCGGCGGATCGAGCAGCTCGATAGCGAGCTGAACAGCCACATCCTGGTGCTGGCCGACCAGGCGCTCGCGGAGGCGAAGCGTGCCGAGGCGGAGATCGCGGCGGGCCGGTACAGGGGGCCGCTGCATGGCATCCCGATCGGGCTCAAGGACATCTACAACACGGCCGGGATCGCAACGACGGGTCATTCCGCGCTGTTCCGGGACCATGTGCCGCAGGAGGACGCCGCCACCGTCGCGCTGCTGCGCGAGGCCGGGGCGGTGTTCACCGGCAAGCTCTCCACCTGGGAGTTCGCGATCGGCGGCACGTCCTTCGACCTGCCCTGGCCGCCGGCCCGCAATCCGTGGGACCTGACGCGTGATCCGTCCGGCTCCTCCTCCGGCTCCGCGGCGGCGGTCGCGGCGGGGTTGTGTCTCGGCGCCATGGGATCGGACACGGGCGGTTCGATCCGTGGGCCGGCCGCCTGGTGCGGGATCGCGGGGCTCAAGCCGACCTATGGCTATCTCAGCCGACGTGGCGTGCTACCGCTGTCCTTCTCGCTCGATCATGCAGGGCCGATGTGCTGGACCAGCGAGGATTGCGCGCTGATGATGCAGGTCCTGGCGCGGCACGATCCGCTGGACGCGGCGAGTGCGTCGGTTGCGCCGATCGATTTCACGGCAGGGCTCGACGCCAGTCTCGCCGGCCTGCGCGTCGGGGTGGTTCGCCACTTCTTCGAGCGCGATCTCGTGACCGAACCGGCGGTGATCGCCGCGCTCGAGGATTCGCTGGTGGCGCTCCGTGATCTGGGGGCCAGCGTGCAGGACGTCACGCTGTCGCCGTTCGGCGTCTACGGCGATACCGCCAGCCTGATCTCGCGCGCCGAGTCTTTCGCCTTCCACCAGGACTGGCTGCGCAAGACGCCGGAGCTCTACGGGGCCTACGGGCGCCAGCGGCTGATGGCCGGCGCCTTCATCGCGGCCGCCGACTACGTGAACGCCCAGCGGCAACGGGCACGCCTGGTCGCCGAGATCGCCTCGGTGATGCGCGACGTCGACGTGCTGGTGTTCCCCACCGCGCGCTGCGTGGCGCGCGAGATCGGGGAGGACGTGATGGCGAGCGGCTACCAGCCCTTCTTCAACCGTGCCTTCAACGTGACCGGCAATCCGGGCCTGTCCATCTGCAACGGCTATGACGCGTCCGGCCTGCCGCTGTCGCTGCAGATCGGGGGGCGCCCGTTCGAGGATGCGCTGGTGCTGCGGGTGGGCCATGCGCTGGAGCGGGCGCTGGGCACCCGGACGCGCCGGCCTGATTTCGCGATGTGAGCGGCGGATCCCTCCCCGCCGAGGCGGGGAGGGCGGGGTGTCAGCCGACGCTGACGGTCGTGAGATCGACGAACCAGCTCTGCACCGGCTGGAAGCCGTGCACCTTCTTCGACATCGCGCGCGGGTTGAGGTCGTGCACGATGAACAGCCACGCCGCCTCGTCCACGACGATCGTGTGGGCCTTGGCGAGCAGCTTCGTCTGTTCGGCGGGATCGAATGTCGCCTGGGCCTGCTTCAGCAGCGCAGTTGCCTCGGCATTCG
>MKTV01000068.1:340-1182 GCA_001898425.1 Rhodospirillales bacterium 69-11 | reverse complement strand
ACGCTTGCCATGATCGCGCTGCCGTTCGGCCTCGAACGCTGGCCGCTTCTCGTGATGGGCAAGGGCGTTGATCTGATGCTCGTGGTCGCCCATTGGGTGGCGGGCCTTCCCGGCGCCACGGCGATGGCCGCGGCGTGGCCGATTGCTGCCTTAGTGTTGATGACGGGCGGCGGGTTGTGGCTTGCACTTTGGCGCCGCCGTCTGCGCTGGCTCGGCCTTGTGCCAGTTGTTGCTGGCCTCCTGCTGACGCTGGCGGATCGTCCGCCCGACCTTCTGATCGGCCGCGATGGAGAGACCATCGCACTTCGTGGAGACGACGGGCGGCTCGCGTTTCTGCGTCTACCACCGGACGATTACACCGCATCCACCTGGCTCGTCCGTGACGGCGATGGCCGCACGGTGGAAGCCGCGACCGGCGGGCCCGCGATCCGCTGCGACGCGCTGGGGTGTGTGGCTGAAACCAAGGCCATCGGCACGATTGCGGCGCCGTTGCGCGCGGCCGCGATTGCGCAGGATTGTGCCAAAGCCGCCATCGTGATCAGTGCGCGGCCCGCACGCCATCTTTGCAGCGGTCCGCGGCTGGTGATCGACCGCTTCGATACTGCGCGCGAAGGCGGCTATGCGATCTGGTTCGGCGGGAAATTCAAGATCAAAACCGTATCGGCCGCGCGCGGCGAACGGCCCTGGAACCCGAAGCGAAATCCGCGGCCGCCCGTTAAACGCGCTCAGTAACGCCGGATCAGCCCGACCAGTTTTCCCTGCACCCGCACCCGGTCCGATCCGTAGAGCCGGGTTTCATAGGCCGGATTGGCGGCTTCCAGCGCGATGGAATCGCCGCGGCG
>MKTV01000068.1:0-254 GCA_001898425.1 Rhodospirillales bacterium 69-11 | reverse complement strand
TCACCGTATCGCCGTCGAGGATACCGGCATTGATCATCGAATCCCCGGTGACTTCCAGCGCATAATGCTCACCACCGCGCACGATCATGCCGACCGGCACCGGCACTTCCCCGATCTTGTTCTGCAGCGCCTCGATCGGCGTGCCGGCCGCGATGCGTCCGACCAGCGGGATTGATGCGGCACCTTCTGCTTCGCCGCTTGCGCGCCGCGGCATGCCGGCACCGCGTGGGTCGGCGGAGATACGCGCCTCGTTC
>MKTV01000067.1:297-1213 GCA_001898425.1 Rhodospirillales bacterium 69-11 | reverse complement strand
CGGTGAAGCCCAGTGTGATCCAGTGCTGCTGCCATTCCTTCAGCGCGTCTTCGCTGAGGCCGTATTGCCCGCGCAGGCGGCGCAGAACGCGCAGATTGTTCAGCGGATGAATGTCACAGGCCACCATAAAGGCAAGCCGGCGCACGCGCGCGCGGCCAAGCGCATCCTTCGGCAGCAGCGGTGGTTCGGGGTGTGTTTCCTCCAGATACTCGATAATGGCGAGCGATTGTGCCAGCGCATGCCCCTCCACCACCAGCGCCGGCACCAGGCTTTGCGGATTCACGGCCTTATATCCCGGCTGAAGCTGTTCGCCGCCACCGCGCAACAGATGCACGAAATGCAGCTCCGGCTTCAGCCCCTTCAGATTGAGTGCGATGCGAACCCGATAGGCGGCCGAAGACCGGAAATAGGTATAGAGCTGCAGGCCCTTATCACGGTCCGTCATAATGTACGACTTCCTGATCGATAGCGCCGAAGATGGAATGCCGGTGTGCATCGAACATCTCGATCCGCACCCGGTCACCGAAATTCATAAACGGTGTGGCGGGCGAGCCGTTGGCGATGGTTTCGAGGCAGCGCCGCTCTGCAATGCAACACGATCCCTCCGCACTGCCCTTGTTCGAGACAGTGCCCGAACCGATGACGGTACCCGCGCCCAGAAACCGCGTCTTCGCGGCGTGGGCGATCAGTTGCGGAAATGAAAACGTCATGTCCACTCCCGCATTGGGCGCACCGAAACGATCGCCATTGAAGGTGACATGCAGCGGATGGTGCACCTTGCCGCCCACCCAGGCGTGCCCCAGCTCATCGGGCGTGACCGCAACGGGCGAAAAACTGGTTGCCGGTTTGCCCTGGAAAAAGCCGAAACCCTTGGCAAGTTCGGCAGGAATCAAATTGCGCAAGCTGACATCATTCA
>MKTV01000067.1:0-222 GCA_001898425.1 Rhodospirillales bacterium 69-11 | reverse complement strand
CCACTTCCGCCTCAAAATCAATGCCCCAGGCCGTATCGGCGGCCAGAATGGGATCGCGCGGCCCCACAAAATTGTCGGAACCGCCCTGATATATCAGCGGGTCGGTCCAGAACGCGGGCGGCATCTCTGCCCCACGCGCCCGGCGCACCAGTTCCACATGGGTGACATAGGCCGAGCCATCCGCCCATTGATAGGCGCGCGGCAACGGCGCCGCACATTGGG
>MKTV01000066.1:57902-72630 GCA_001898425.1 Rhodospirillales bacterium 69-11 | reverse complement strand
TCGATCTCGACGCCCATCTCACCCATGGTGGACAGCATCTCGGCGCGGAGGTCGCTCTCGCTGTCGACCGGCGGGACCGGGAAATAGCCGCCCTTCACCACGGGGCGATGCCCCATGTTGCCCTCGGGGTAGTCCTTCAGCGACGCCTGCGGCCCCTCGATGCTGTCCAGCTGGTAGATGCCGTAGTTGCCGCCGGTGCCGAACTTCACGTTGTCGAAGATGAAGAACTCGGCTTCCGGGCCGAAATAGCAGGTGTCGCCCACGCCCGAGGCGCGCACGAAGGCCTCGGCCTTCTTTGCCGTGCTGCGCGGGTCGCGCGAGTAGGCTTGGCCGGTGGACGGCTCGATGATGTCGCAGAACAGGATCATCGACGGCTTGGCCGCGAACGGATCCATCACCGCGGTCTCGGGATCGGGCATCAGGATCATGTCCGACTCGTTGATCGCCTTCCAGCCGGCGATCGAGGAGCCGTCGAACATGATGCCGTCGCGGAACACGTCCTCGTCGATCGTGGAGACATGCTGCGCCGTGTGCTGCCACTTGCCGCGGGGGTCGGTGAACCGCAGGTCCACGTATTCGACGGAGTGCTCCTTGAGCATCTCCAGCACCTTGCCAGCGCCGCTGCTCATGCTCGTTGCAGGCTTTCTCGCCATACCTGTTTCCCGTCCTCTGCCTGAGCCTGGCCGGCGCCCGTTGCATGCAGGCAACGGCCACGCGGACAGACGACGGACCCGCACCGTGCGGGTCCGGAATAGGGCGGCCCTCTACTCTGTTCCGCCGAGGGCCGGAAGCGGTTTGTCAGTCAGATCGCGTCTTCGCCACGCTCGCCGGTGCGGATGCGGATCACCTCCTCGATCGAGGAGACGAAGATCTTGCCGTCGCCGATGCGGCCGGTGCGCGCGGCGTTGATGATCGCCTCGAGCGCACGCTCCACCACCGCATCGTCGCACACCACCTCGATCTTCACCTTGGGCAGGAAGTCGACCACGTATTCCGCGCCCCGGTAGAGTTCGGTGTGGCCCTTCTGCCGGCCGAAGCCCTTCGCCTCGACCACGGTGATCCCCTGCAATCCCACCTCGTGCAGCGCTTCCTTCACCTCATCGAGTTTGAACGGCTTGATGACGGCCTCGATCTTCTTCATGCGCCTCCAGCCCGGTCCAGCCGGGCTCCCCTGTTCAGCAGGCTGTCCCGGAAACCCGCCAACGTGGTGCGGATGAACAGCGCGACAGGTTTGCACGCGGCGTGCCAACCTTCAATGCGAACCATGCCGAGCCGCCAACGTGCCGATCGGCTGGCGCGGCCGCGCGCCGCCGGCCGCATGCCCGCGTTTTGGGCGCAGGGCAGGGCCGGGCAGGGCGGGCAGACTGCCTTGTTGATAAGCATCACATGGTTCGAATTTATACCGGAGCCGGCATGCCGCGGGCGACGCAGGCTTTGCATCCTTCGTCACAGCGGATACTCCTGCCGCGCTTGACAGGGGGAGCCCAATGCGCGGCGGCAATTCTTACCTCGGCTCGATCGGTACGACGATCTTCACGGTGATGTCCGCGCTCGCGACCGAACGCCAGGCGATCAATCTCGGCCAGGGCTTCCCCGACACCGACGGACCCGAGGACGTGGTCCGCGCCGCCGCCGACGCCCTGCTCGACGGGCGCAACCAGTATCCGCCCATGCCGGGCGTCCCCGAACTGCGCCAGGCCGTCGCCGCGCACAACCGCCGCTTCTACGGGCTGGACGTGGACTGGCAGAGCGGCGTCGTGGTCACCTCGGGCGCGACGGAGGCGATCACCGCCTGCCTCATGGCCCTCGTCGACGCCGGCGACGAGGTCGTGCTGATCGAGCCGCTCTACGACACCTACGTCCCGGTGCTGCGCATGCTGGGCGCGGTGCCGCGGATCGTGCGGCTCGCGCCGCCCGACTGGGCGCTGCCCCGCGAGCAACTGGCCGCCGCGTTCGGGCCGAAGACCAAGGCGATCCTGTTCAACAGCCCGATGAACCCGACCGGCAAGGTGTTCACCCGGGACGAGCTCGACGTCATCGCCGACCTGGTGCGCCGCCACGACGCCTTCGCGATCTGCGACGAGGTCTACGAGCACCTGACCTTCGACGGGTTCCGCCACATCCCCATCATGACGCTGCCGGGGATGTTCGAGCGCAGCCTGCGCATCGGCAGCGCGGGCAAGACCTTCTCGCTGACCGGCTGGAAGGTGGGCTACGTCACCGCGCCGCCCAACCTGTTCCCGCTGGTCGCCAAGGCGCACCAGAACCTGACCTTCACCACCGCGCCCAACCTGCAGCGTGCGGTGGCGGTCGGGCTCGCCAAGGACGATGCGTATTTCGCCGGCCTCGCCACCGCGCTGCAGGCGCGGCGCGACCAGCTCGCGGCCGGGCTCGCCGCGATCGGGTTCGACGTGCTGCCCACCAACGGCACCTACTTCATCACCACCGACTTCACCCCGCTGCGGTTCAACGGCGACGACGTCGCCTTCTGCCGCCACATCACGGAAGAGGCGGGGGTCGCCGCCATCCCCGTCTCGGCCTTCTACGAGGAAGGCGAAGCGCCGCGGCACTACGCCCGCTTCGCCTTCTGCAAGCGTCCCGAGGTGCTGGACGACGCGATCGCACGCCTGAAGACGCATTTTGCCGACCGCAGCGCGCCGAGACCGTTGACGGCAGCCGGCTGATGGGCCAGAACGCCGTCCCTCGGATGGCGGGCGTAGCTCAGTTGGTAGAGCGCCAGGTTGTGGTCTTGGATGCCGTGGGTTCGAGTCCCATCGCTCGCCCCATCCGAACTTCCTCCCGAACGGGGCGCTGACCGGTGCCGGCCGGGTCGGTCGCGGCGCTGATCCTCGCCGGCGGGCGCGCCACCCGCATGGGCGGGGGGGACAAGCCGCTCCTGACCGTCGGCGGCAAGCCGCTCCTCGCGCACATCCTCGCTGCCCTCCATCCCCTGCCGGTCGCGATCAGCGCGAATGGCGATCCCGCGCGCTTCGCCGCCTTCTCGTGCCCCGTGCTGGATGACGGCGCGTTCGTGGGGGAGGGGCCGCTCGCCGGGGTGCTCGCCGGGCTCGACTGGGCCGCGGCGAACGGGCACGCGACGCTGCTCACCGTCCCCGGCGACACGCCGTTCATCCCCGGCGCCCTCGCGGCCGCGCTCGCGCCCGCGCCCGCCTGCGCGGCGAGCCTGGGGCGGACCCACCCGCTGGTCGCGCTCTGGCCCGTGTCCTGGCGGGCGGATCTGCGCGCCTGGCTCAGCCGCCCCGGACCTCGGTCGGTCGCCGGCTTCGCGCTTCCCCGCGGCATGCGGATCGTCGACTTCCGGATGTGCGGGGACGACTTATTTCGTAATCTGAACACCCCGGACGATGTGGCCGCCGCGCGCCGGGGGGTGGGCTGATGCGAGGCACGAGGCGGGCCGCACGCCCGAAAGGGGAAGCGTCATGGAAAAGACGGTAGGCATAGCGGGCATCGGGGCGATCGGACTGCCGCTCGCGCGCGCGCTCGACAACGGGGTGGACGGCCTGCGGCTCGTCGCCGTGGCTGCGCGGGATGAGGCGAAGGCGCGCGCGCGGGTCGCGGATTTCCGGATGCCGCCCGCCGTCGTGTCGCTCGCCGCGCTGGCCGAGGCGGACATCGTGGTGGAGGTTGCCCCGGCCGCGGTGTTCGAGCGGGTCGCGCTGCCCGCGATCGAGGCCGGCCGCATCTTCGTCCCCGCCTCGGCCGGCGCACTCCTGCCCCGCATGCACCTCGTGCGCCGTGCCATCCAGACCGGCGCGCGGGTCGTCGTCCCGACAGGCGCCCTTCTGGGCCTGGATGCCGTCCGCGCCGCCGCCGAGGGGCGGGTGGAGAGCGTCACGATCGAGACCCGCAAGCCGCCCGGCGGTCTGCACGGCGCCCCCTACCTGGAGCGCAACGGCATCAACGTCCTGAGTCTGGACGAACCGCTCTGCGTGTTCGAGGGCAACGCCCTGGACGCGGCCACCGGCTTCCCGGCCAACGTGAACGTCGCGGCGGCCCTGGCGCTGGCCGGCATCGGCCCGGCCCGCACGCGGGTCGAGATCTGGGCGGATCCCGGGGTGACCCGCAACACGCACACGATCCGCGTCGAGGCGGACGCGGCGCGCTTCACCATGACGATCGAGAACGTTCCGAGCGAGGAGAACCCGCGGACTGGGAAGCTGACCTGGATGTCGGTTCTGGCCTGCCTGCGCGGGCTCGTCTCGCCGCTGAAGGTAGGAAGCTGATCGCGCGGGCCGCTCGCCGGCCCTGCGTCATGGGCTTCGCGCCTCCGCTCGTGTCACCGCCGCAGCTCAGAGGCAGGCGAAGGTCACGTGCCAGGCCGTGCCGCGATCGCCGCTCTCGCAGGTCAGTTCGGCGCCATGATGGGCGGCAAGCCGGCGCGCGAGTCGCAGTCCCTCGCCCTGGGCCGATCCCGCCCGCAGCCCGGCCCCGTCATCCGACACCGTCATCCGCGCTCGGTGGGGCTGGTTCGGCTCCCGCGCCACCGCGACGCGCACCCGTCCATTGGTCCGATCGTTGAATGCGTGCTCCACCGCGTTGGCGATGAGTTCGTTGGCAACGATCCCGAACGCCACGGCTTCCGGCAGCGGGAGCGGCACCGGTTCGGCGCAGAGTTCCAGCGTGAGCCCGAGCGCCGTGAGGTCGTGGGCGTCCTGCACCCGGACGCACAGCGTGCTGAGATAGGCGTCGAACTCGATCCGCCGCGGTTCGGGCCGCGCCAGCAGGTGTTCGTACAGGTTGGCGAGCGACATCATGCGGCGCCCGAGCGCATCGAAGCCGTCCCGGCTGACCGGGTCTGACGTCTGGCGCGCGAGCAGCCGCGCCTGACCCTCCAGCGCCTGCAGGTCGTTGCGCACCCTGTGGCACAGCTCCCGCACCAGCGTGCGTGCCTCGTCCGCCTGGACGGCCAGCTCGTCATTGGCGAGCCGCATGGCCTCGATCTCCTGGTTGCGGTCGACGGCGCGCCCGAGGAGTCGCGCCACCGCGGAAATGAAGTTCACTTCGAGCTCGCTGAATTCCCGGGCGTAGGGGTGGTGGAGTTCCAGGAAGCCGAACCGGGCGTCCACGCTGCCGATCGGGATGCTGGTCAGGGCGCGCAGGCCGACGGGCTGGACGGTCCCGGGCTGCAATGCCGTGGCGACGGCGACCGCACCGGCGCCGGGCGGCGGCGCGGCGGCATGCCAGGGCGGGATCGCGGATGTCGGGCGGGCGCGTGCCACGCGGCAGCGCAGCGCCAGGTCGCAGCCATCCTGCTGCTCCAGGATGCGCGCCTCCGCCAGGTCGAGCACGTCGAGGCATTCCACGCAGGCGGCGCGCAGCACGACGTCCAGGTCGCCCTCTCCCAGAGCCATGTCCGCGAGATGCGCGATCGCAGCCTGATGGCGGTGCGAGCGTTCGGAGAGGCCGAGGACGATCGCTTCGAAGGCGCCGGTTTTCGACATGCCGTGCATGGCAGTGTTCCAGGGTTGGACAGCTCAGATCAGGGCGGCGAAGTGGGCTCAGACATCCAGGGACGGGCGAAGCGTGGCGAGCGTGGAATTGGACGATGCGGACAAGGGCAGGGCGGGCTTACGGCGTTGAGGACGCAGGGTCAGCGCACTCAGGCGCCGCGCGCCAGCATACCGAACGTTTCATTGCAGAATATATCTCATTCTGCATCATCATGCAGTCGTGAGCGGAGCGTCCGGTCTCATATCATCCGAAGCCGGAACGAAAAGCAACGCGCTCGCTGATAATCAGGCCAGAAGCGCATTCATTTCTTTTTCGTGGCGATAGCACTCGCAGGCGGACCGCTCGAGCTCCGCGCGGTCGAGGATTTCGATCCGGCCGCGTTGCTGGCGGATGCAGCCCTTGTCCTGCAGCAGGCGCAGCGCGGCGCTGACGCCCGGCCGATGGACAGCCAGCATCTGCGCGAGCAGCACCTGCCGGAGCGGCAGGGGCGCGCCCGGCATGCGGTCGTCCGCCAGCAGGAGCCACCGGGCGCAGCGCTGGGAGGTGCTATGCCGGCTGGCGCAGACGACGCTCTGGGCCAGGTGCCCCATGGTCTGGCCGACATAACGCTGGCAGTTTCGTCGAAAGGCGGGCGAGCGCTCGAGCGCGACTCGCAGTTGCTGCACGGGCATCCGCAAGGCGCTGCCTGACACGTGCACGACCGCCTGGTGCAGCGAGATCGGCCGATCCTCGATCAGCAGCGCGGAGATTCCCGTCAAGCCTTCGTTGCCGATGAGGCCGATCTCCACGTGCCCGAGCTTGTCGGCGACCGGCGCCTGGACCGAGATCAGGCCGTCCTCGACGAACAGGACCTCCGTGATCGGTTGTCCCTGACGCAGCAGAACCTGCTCGGCAAGCAAGGGAACGGGTGCGATGTGAGAACGCATCCGATCCAATTCTTCCGGGGGGAGTGACCGCAGCAGGCGGTTGTCGACGCGGCGAGTCCAGTCGACCGAGGACATTCGCTTGTTACCTCTCCGGATGGCGTCGACTGAGCCGAGCCCCTGTTCGGGCTCGCCGCAGGACGATATGATCTCGAACTTATTTTGAGAATATCGTCTACCGACCCAGAATTGGAACGCGGGATTCCGCGAGGCAAGCGAACGTGATATTTCCGTTAAAGAACTTGTGCTTGCCTTGCCGCGGTCGCGAGCCGGTCTGCGCGCTCATTCATCTCGTCTCCAGCGTGGCCACGCACCCAACGCCAGTCGACGCTATGCGTTGCAGCCGCAGCCAGCAGGCGCTGCCACAGATCCATGTTGGCGACCGGATCGCCGGCCGCATTGCGCCAGTTCCGGCGAACCCACCCGGTGTGCCACCGGGTGATGCCGTTGCGCACATACTCGCTGTCGGTATGTAGCACCACCCGGCAGGGACGTTTCAACGCTTCCAGCGCGGCGGCGGCGGCGGTCAGCTCCATGCGGTTGTTGGTCGTGGCCGCCTCCGCCCCGGACAGCTCGCGTTCGGCGCCGCGGAACCGCAGGATCGCGCCCCAGCCGCCCGGTCCGGGATTCGGCTTGCAGCCGCCATCGGTCCAGATCTCCACGACCTCCCGCGACTCGGGCGTCGCTTGCGTCTGCGCGGAGTCAGAGCCCATAGGCGTGCTCGTCCCGTGCCGAGAGGTGGAAGCGGAGACGCCGCAGATACTCCAACGGGTCCTTGCGCGTGACCAGTGCGCCGGGCGGCGTGTTCAGCCAGTCGTAGAGCCGGGTGAGCAGGAACCGGATGGCGGCGCCCTGGCACAGCACCGGCAACGCGGCGCGTTCGGCATCGGACAGCGGGCGGACCCGCTGATAGGCCGAGAGCAGGAGGCGGGCCTTCGTCACGTTGAACGCGAAGTCCGGCTCGAAGCACCAGGCGTTGAGGCAGATCGCGACGTCGTAGGCGAGCAGGTCGGTCGCCGCGAAATAGAAGTCGATGAGGCCGGAGACCCGTCCGTCGAGGAAGAACACGTTGTCCGGGAACAGGTCGGCATGGATGTGGCCCATGGGCAGGGTCGCGGGCCATGTTGCGAGGATGTGCGCGAGGGCGGCGTCCAGTTCGGCGGCAAGTCCCGGCTGCACCTCGTCGGCCCGATCCCGGGCCCGGTCCAGCAGCGGCTGCCAGCCATGTGGCCCCAGGGCGTTGCGCCGGGTGGGCGCGTAGCCCGCGCCGGCCTGGTGCAGCGCCGCGAGTGCGGCGCCCAGCGGCCCGCAATGTTCGGCGCGCACCCGCCGCGGCCAGACGCCGGGGAGGAAGGTTGTGATTGCCGCATGTCGCCCGCAGAGCTGGCGCAGCGCGTCCCCGTCCCGGGCATGGACCGGCCGGGGGCAGGTGAGGCCGTGCGCCGCCAGGTGCTCCATCAGGCCGAGGAACCACGGGAGTTCCGTCGGATCCACCCGCTTTTCATACAGGGTCAGGATGAAGTCGCCCGTGGTGGTGCGGAGCGAGAAATTGGAGTTCTCCACGCCCTCCGCGATGCCCCGGAACGCGACCATCGCGCCGATGTCGTATTCGGCGAGGAACGCCGCGAGCGCGTCGTCGGAGACTTCGGTGTAGACCGCCATCGTACCTCGTCAGCGCGGCTGAGCCAGCCCAGCCGCGGCGTGTCGCACCGTCACCCAGCCGCTCCTGCAGGATCGGGCGGACCGGATCGGCCCGCCGTGGAAGATTGACCGGACCGGAACCGGCCGGAGGAAAGGTCGAGCGGACCCGGAGGGCCCGCGCCGCGCGGTCGGTTGTCCATCCGGCTGCCGGCAGGCACTATGCCGCCGCGCGGCGTGGTCGGCAACGACCTCCCGCCTCTCGCCGCGCGCATCACGGAGTACCCGATGTCGCACCGCTCGTTGCCCCTGTTCTGCGCGGTCGTCGCCGCGTCGCTGCCGCTGGCCGGCTGCGGCCCGGGGCGCGGGGACTTCGCGCCGCCCTGCCCGACGCCGGTGTTCGAGCAGAGCCTCGCGGACCTCACGCGCTACCGGCCGGGTAGCGACGGGCGCGACCTGATCGACGTGGCGCTGATCGGGCGGATGACGGCCGTGAGTGGCGAGTGCCGGCTGACCAACAAGAAGGGCAACGAGCTGCTGACCGCCGTCAAGATCGGCATCAACGTCACGCGCGGGCCGGCGCTGCCCACGTCCTCCGCCGACGTGCCGCTGTTCATCGCGGTGACCGAGGGCGAGCAGATCCTGGACAAGAAGATCTTCAACCTGCACGTGGATTTCCCGTCGAACGTGCAGATGGTGCAGGTCGCGGCCGGGCCGGTGGACATGACGCTGCCGGTGACGCCGGCGAAGTCGGGCGCGGCCTACCAGCTTCGGATCGGCTTCCAGCTCACGCCCGACGAACTCGCCGCCAACCGCCATCGGCTCGGGAAGTAGGCGGCGTCCGATCGGGCGAGGGGTCTCGCGCCCGGCGGAAGGTGTCGAGCGGAAAGCCCGCGCATGCACGCGACCTCCTGGCCCGCCCGGCGCGGGTGGGGGTGTTGCGCGAGCGGGTCAGCCCGAGGGCATCGCCTGCGCGAGGCGCCCGCCGACCCGGACCGGCTCGATCCGGCGCGCGAGCCCCGTGGCGTCATCGGTTTCCAGGAACACGCCGCAGATCGTCGCCTCGCCTTCCGCGGGCCCCAGGCGCTCGCCCGGCATCTTGCGCCAGAAGCGCAGCGCGGCGGCATCCTTCTGCATGCCGATCACGCTGTCATAGTCGCCCGACATGCCTGCATCCGACTGGAACGCCGTGCCGTTCGGCAGGATCTGCGCGTCCGCCGAGGGACAATGCGTGTGCGTGCCGACCACCAGCGAGACCTGGCCGTCGAACGAGTGCGCGTAGGCCATCTTCTCGCTGGTCGCCTCGGCGTGGATGTCGAGCACGATCGCCTGCACGGTGCCGCCCAGCCGGTGCTTCGCGAGCAGGTCCGCGGTGGCGCGGAATGGATCGTCGAGCGGGTCCATGAACAGCCGGCCCATGGCCTGGGCCACCAGGGCGCGGCGCCCACCCGGCACGTCCACCACGACGGCACCCGCGCCCGGCGTGCCGGGGGGGAAATTGAGCGCGCGGATCAGCTTCGGATGGTCGGCGATGTAGCCGATGATCTCCTTCCGGTCCCAGGCGTGGTTGCCCAGGGTGATCACGTCGGCGCCGGCGCGGAACAGCGCCTCCGCCATGTCCGGGGCAAGGCCGAATCCGTGCGACGCGTTCTCCGCGTTCACCACGACGAGGTCGAGCCGCAGCGCCTCCCGCAGCCGGGGCAGGGACGTGCCCACCGCCTCACGGCCGGTGCGGCCGACGATATCGCCGATGAACAGAACGCGCATGCAGCCGCCTTTTCAGTGCCGGGGGCAGCGGATCACGCCACGTTCCGTCGCCACGGCGTCGAGCGGAATGTCGTGCGGCCCGGTCGGAACGTCGTCGACCTGCTGCGCGGCATAGGCGCAGCCGAGGGCGAAGCGGTTCGGCAATCCGGCCAGGGTGCGGTCGTAGTAGCCGGCGCCGTATCCGAGCCGGTGGCCGCGCGCGTCGAAGGCGAGGAGGGGGACCAGGAGGACGTCCGGGGCGCGTTCCGAGCCGGTCGGGGCTTGCGTGCCGAACCGTTCGGTGACCAGGGGCGCCTGGGGCTCCCACACCCGGAAACTCAGCGGCTGTCCGCGCGGGGGCGTGACCGGAAGGACGATCGTGTGGCCGCGGGCGTGCAACATGCGCAGCAGGGGGCGGAGGTCGATCTCTTCCCCGATGGGGAGGAACCCGGCGACGATCGCGCCCGCCGGTGGGGGACAGGCCGCGAGCACGTGCTCCGCCAGGGCGGTGCCGCACGCGACAGGGTCATGATCGGCGCGCGCGGCGAGGGCGCGTAGCCGCGCCTGCCGCTTGGCCTCGTCGATCGGAATGGAAAAGTGCGGAGCCACCATGGCCGTTGGCGTCTCATCCTCCCAGAGCCTGCGAGTGCAGGTGGGCGCCAGATACCGAGACCAGGATCCCGGCAGAGCCAGCTCCCTGGGAGATGCTTACTGGCCCCGGGGATGAATTGCCTGACGCACCGGGCAGCCCCGCGAGACCATACTTA
This sequence comes from Rhodospirillales bacterium 69-11, assembly GCA_001898425.1. GTDB lineage: Bacteria > Pseudomonadota > Alphaproteobacteria > Acetobacterales > Acetobacteraceae > Rhodopila. The sequence goes on along the minus strand of MKTV01000066.1, from coordinate 62,084 downwards.
GGGACGCTCGAGGTCGGCGGCAATCTCTTCCGCGCGCTTTGCCACGCGATTCAGTCGGCGGTTCAGCCGGGTGTTGCCTTCGCCGGGCGCGCGCGACTCCGCGTCCGCGACGCGCTGGCGCAGGTCGAACAGCTCGTCCGCCATCAGCAGGCCGGCCATCACAAGCATGCGCGACTCCCCGCTTTGGCCGGCGCGCAGCTTGATGCTCTCGATCCGCTTCTCCAGCTCCGCCCCCATGGCGAGCAGGTGCTGTTCCTCACCGTCCTTGCAGCCGATGGTGTAGGCGTAGCCGTTGATGCGAAGCGTCACCTGCGCCATCGCGCGTATCCTCTGTCTCTGTGCCGTCCCCCGAACCGCCGCGGCCAGGCCGCGCGGTCGCTCAGCCGGTCTTGTTTGCCAGGGCGGCGCGCAATCTATCGATCAAATGATCGAGTCGGGAGGCGATCTCGGTCGTCGGCAGCAAGGTCGCCGGATCCTGGGCCGCATCCGCCTCGGCATCGCCAAGGGGCGCCGCCGGCGCCTGGCCGGCGCGGGCGGCGATCCGCTCCAGCGCGCTTTCGAGACGGGCGACGGCGTCGTCCGGGTCGTCGCTCTGCTGCTCCATTCCTGCTCCGTTGCCTCACCGCGGGATTGCCTTGCAGAGAAAGCGGCCCGGGGCTTCAACGTCAAGCATGCGCCTGCCACCTGCCGTGACCGTGCACGGGCTGGACCACGTCCGGATCGCCCTGGCGGCGGGGCTGCCGGTGACCCTGCTGTCCGCGCCGGGGGCGGGCCGCTACGCCGGCGCACTCTGGTGGCAGGCGGTGCTGGAGGCGGGACGGCGGGAGGCTGGCGCGGGGGCGGGCGCGGATCTGCTCGACTGCGCCGATGCCGCTGCCCATGCGCTGGACGCGATGCGGATCGGCCTGCGCGGGCTCGTGCTCTACCCGACCGCGCCAGGATGGGAGCGTGTCGCCGCGATCGCCGCGCGGGACGGCGTCACCCTCCTGCCGGAGCGGCCGCCCAGCCTGGACCTCGCAAAGCCCGGCGCGGTGCGGACGATCGGCCCTTGGCTCGCCGGGAGCGGCGGGTGACAAGGCGGGACGGGGTGGGCTACCACCCCGGCGAGCATGTGATCCGACGAGGGACCCAGCCGATGCGCGTGACCCGGACGGTGAATGGCCGGCCGGAGGGACGGGCGGGCGGGCTGCCGATCCGGATCATCCACAACTTCATGAGCGAGGGCTGACCGCGATGGCGACGGAAGCCGGCGGCGAGGGCTGCCGGATCTACCTGATCACACCGCCCAGGCTCGAGCCGTCCGCCTTCGCGGACCGGCTCGCGGCCGCCCTGGATGCGGGCGACGTGGCGGCGGTGCAGCTCCGGCTCAAGGACGTCGACGACGATGCGTGGCGCCGCGCGATCGACGTGCTGCGGCCGGTGACCCAGTCGCGCGGGGTCGCCTTCCTGCTGAACGATCGCGCCGACCTGGTGCGGGCGACGGGTGCCGACGGCGTGCATGTGGGGCAGGACGACATGCCCGCGCCCGAGGCGCGCAAGCTGATCGGGCCGGACCTGACCTTGGGCGTGACCTGCAAGGGCAGCCGCGATCTCGCGATGCAGGCGGGCGAGGACGGTGCCGACTACGTGGCGTTCGGGGCGTTCTTCCCCTCCACCACGAAGGAGGTCACCAACCAGGTCGATCCGGAGATCCTGTCCTGGTGGAGCGGTCTAATGGAGCTCCCCTGCTGCGCGATCGGCGGCATCACGGCGGAGAATTGCGGACCGCTGGTCGAGGCCGGGGCCGACTTCCTGGCGGTGGTCGGCTGCGTGTGGAACCATCCGGACGGACCGGCGGCCGGGGTGCGTGCGCTGAACGCGGCGATCGCGCGGCACGCCCGAATGGATTGATACCGATGAGCCTCTTCGCTCATCGGTATCGGGGCGTGGGGTTGGTGGGGCGGCCACGCCCAAGCCAAAGAGAATACCGCGCGCCGAGGTGATCTGCATGCGAGTCAGACGTTGAGCGCGCCGGTATGCGATCAACCGCCGGAACGTCGCCGCGGGATCGGACCGATGGGATCGATGGCGGGCGGCGGTTCCCCGGGGCGGGATCAGACCACGTCGGCCGCGGCGCGGGCTGGGGCGGCGAGCCGCACGCAGTTCCGCCCGTCCCGCTTGGCCTGATACAGAGCGCGGTCAACTCGCGAGAGCAGGCGGTCCACCGTATCGGCGGCGCGCCAGGTGGTCAGGCCGAGGCTGATCGTGACCCGCGTTCCGTCGTCCGGGCGGCGCACCGGCATCTCCTCGATCGCGGATCGCAGCGTCTCGGCGAGGCGGGCCGCGTCCGCCAGCTCGCAGTCGCGGAGGATGACGATGAACTCCTCCCCGCCCCAGCGGCAGACCAGGTCGGTGGCGCGTAGCACCTCGCGGGTCCGCTCCGCTACCGCGCGGATCACCTCGTCGCCGCGCAAATGGCCCAGCGTGTCGTTGATCCGCTTGAAATGGTCGATATCCAGGAGCAGGACGGCGAAAGGCCGACCCTGACGGCGGCCGCCCCGTGCGAGCCGCGCCATCGCGTCGTCGAACCCCTGCCGGTTGGCGAGGCCGGTCAGCTTGTCGGTGGTCGCGAGCAGCGCGAGCCGCCGATGGTAGGAGGACACGGCCCAGGCGATCACCGCCGCGGTGGCCAGGATGATGCCGAAGCCGATCCACAGATTGGTCAGGAAGCCGCGCCAGAGCGGCTGGATCGCGTCGCTCTGCCGCTGCTCGACCACGACATACCACCCGAGTTCCGGGATGAAGCGCGTATCGAGCAGGATGGTCTCGCCATCCCGGCGGTACTCGAACTGGCCCTCATGGGTGCCGAGGATCCGCGCCGCGACATCGGACAGGCCGGGCAGGGTGGCGATCGTGCTGCCCTGGCGCGGCCCGTCCGCCGAGGTAACCGTGACCTCCCCGGTGCGCGTGACGAAGAAGACGTTGCGGTGGAATTCGGTCCGGTAGCGGGCGACGATCCGCTGCACGGAATCGATGCTGAGCCCCACCCCGGTCACGCCCAGGAAGCGTCCGTCATAGCCCAGGACGCGATGGTTCACGAAGATCGTGACGGTGTCGTTGGACGACTGGTCGTAGTCGATGTTGATCTCGTACGGCTTCGTCAGGTCCCGCACCCGGAAATACCAGATATCCTCCGGGCTCTCGGGGCGCACGTGCCGTTCGCCCCCGTTGAAATGGTAGTAGCGGTGCGTGGCGTCGGAGACGAGGAAGCTCGTGAAGACGCCATATTTAGCGCGGATGGCGTCCAGGTAGCGCGTGACCTGCGCCGGATCCTTCTCACCCCCCAGCAGCCAATCCTTCAGGAAGGTGTCGTTCGCCATGAGGGAGGCGATGAACACGGGCCGGATCAGATCCGCCTGGATCTCGGAGTAGATGTTGCTGCCGGTCAGCGGCAGCTCGTGATGGAGGATCGTCTCCTTCAGCGTGCGGACCGCATTCGTGTAGCTGATCAGGTTAGTCGCCCCGAACCCGACCAGCAACAGCAGGACGACCATCGCGAGAAGGCGGAGGCGCAACCATTCGAGCGAGCGGAACGACATGATGATGAGCGGCCCGGGATCGTCTCGAAGGGGAAGGGCTACGACGGGGCGCACCCTAGTCGTTCGGAACCGCGCGGCACAATGACGGAGTGCGACTGACGTCGGCCCCGCCCTTCCCCGGAGCGGTCGGCCCCGCCTGTCGCCGGACCGTCCGACCGTATAGGATGGACGGACTTTGCAACCGCGACCGACACGGGACCATGGCCGGACATTCCCAGTTCAAGAACATCATGCACCGCAAGGGCGCGCAGGACGCGCGTCGCGCCCGCCAGTTCGCCAAGCTGATCCGCGAGATCACGGTCTCGGCGCGGCAGGGCCTGCCTGACCCCGCGTCCAACCCGCGGCTGCGCGCCGCCGTGACCGCCGCGCGCCAGGCCAACATGCCGAAGGACACGGTCGACCGCGCGATCAAGAAGGCCACCGGCGCCGGGGGCGGGGACGACTACGTGGAGGTGCGGTACGAGGGCTACGGGCCCGCGGGCATCGCCGTGATCGTCGAGGCGCTGACCGACAACCGCAACCGCACCGCCTCCGACGTGCGGGCCGCGTTCTCCAAGCATGGCGGGGCGCTGGGCGAGACGAACTCCGTCTCGTTCCTGTTCAA
>MKTV01000066.1:30358-57886 GCA_001898425.1 Rhodospirillales bacterium 69-11 | reverse complement strand
CGCTACCCCGCCGCGACCGCCAGCGCCGACGACATGCTGGAGGCGGCGATCGAGGCCGGCGCCGACAATGTCGAGAGCGATGCCGAGAGCCACGAGGTGACCTGCGCGATCGACGACTTCTTCACCGTCCGGGACGCGCTGGAGACCCGGTTCGGGGAACCCGAGAGCGCGCGGCTGGATTGGCGCCCGACCACGACGGTGACGGTGGACGAGGACCGCGCGGCAAGCGTGCTCAAGCTGCTCGACGCGCTCGAGGAGAACGACGACGTGCAGAACGTCTACGCGAACTTCGAGATCCCCGACGCGGTGATGGCGCGCATGTCCGCCTGACCGGGAGGCCACGCGTCCGATCCTCCGCCCGTCCGCGCGCCCCCGGTGTCATGCCCGCCGCAGGGCGGGCAACCACGAGCGCGGGCTGCGGCCACGTCCTCCGAACGGGGCAAAGGCGGGCCGTCTCGACGCCGGCGCCCGCGCCACCTCAGTGGTAGTTATCCCCGTGGACGTTGGCGCGCACGATCGCCTCGGGCGGCGGCGCTTCCCCGGCCAGCGTGTAATGCGCCGCGTGCCGGGTGCGGTACGCCAGCGTCGCGTGATCGAGGAACCCCAGCCGCGTGCCCCGGTCGAGCATGTGCTTCCAGACCGCCTGGTCCGCCACCCCGGCGACCTCCTGCGGCAGCAGCACCCAGGTGAGCATGTGCTGGAAGGCCGGCTTCAGCACCAGCAGGCAGCTCGTGTCGATGTGCTTGCGGCCGTCCACGACCGGGCACTTGATCAGCGGACTGCCGTCCAGCCGGTGCAGCATGCGGGCGGAGGCGCAGGCCTCCAGCCCATTGCTTCGCGCGAACGCGACCAGTCCCGCCAGGTGATCGGGATAGTACCAGTTGTCCGCATCCAGGAAGGCGATCGCGTCGGCGTTCATCTGCATCGCCTGGTAGCACCCGATCAGCCGCGGCGTGTTCCCGTAATCCCGGTAGTTGCGCTGCAGCACGACATGGGTGCCGACGAAGTCGGGCAGGGCCGCCGGGGTGGAGCCGTCGCAGATCATGATGTGGTGGGCGTGCTGCGTCTGCTCGCGCACGCTGCGATGGGCCACCGCCAGCCATGACGGGTCGGTCTGGTAATACGGCGTGACGACGCAGATCCTCACGCAGGCACCTCTGCGCGGCGGATCGCCAAGGGCGGGACGGGCAGGATGGCCCGGACGGGCAGGATGGGCCGGACGGGCAGGCGGGGTTGGGTCACGCGACACTCCTCTCCGGCGCGAGGACGGGGCGCCTTGCGTCCCGCACCGATACCACGAACCCCGATGGCCGGAACCAGCCTGGCCGGCGAACGGCTGCTATACCGGCGCCTGGCAAGCGGGAGGCGCGACTCGGATGGTGCGACTGCTGGGGATCGATCCCGGCCTGCGCTTCACCGGCTGGGGGGTGATCGAGGCGGAGGGCAACCGGCTGCGCCACGTCGCCGACGGGGTCATCGCGACGGACGGGGGGGACCCGGTGCCCGAACGCCTGCGCGCGCTGCACGAGGCGCTGTCGGAGCTGCTGGAGCGGCTGCGCCCCGACGAGGCCGCGGTGGAGGAGACCTACGTCAATCGCAACGGCACGGCGACGCTCAAGCTCGGCTATGCCCGCGGGGTCGCCCTGCTGGCGCCCGCGCTGGCCGGCGTCCCGGTGGTGGAATACGGCGCCAAGTCGGTGAAGCTCTCCGTGGTCGGCACGGGGGGCGCCGACAAGACGCAGGTGGAGAGCATGGTGCGCCGCCTGCTGCCGGGCGCCCTGATCCGTCGCGCCGACGCCGCCGATGCGCTCGCGGTCGCGATCTGCCACGCGCATCATCGCGCGACGAAGCTGGCCTGGCGGTAGCGGCGCTCTATACTCGACGGACAACGACATGCTCCTGGGAGGAGCGCCATGGCCCTCGAGATCACGCCGCTTCGCACCGGCCCTCGCCTGGGTGCGGGCTTTGCCGGGGAGGTCGCCGGCATCGACCTCACCCGTCCCCTGTCCGGCGAGGACGTCGCCGCGATCGAGGCGGGGATGGACCGCTACGGCGTCCTGGTCTTCCACGACCAGCGGTTCGACGACCAAACGCAGCTTGCCTTCTCGCGCCATTTCGGCGGGCTGGAGGTGTCGTCCGCCGGGGAGATGAGCCGGCCGGAGGAACGCCGGCTCGCGGTCGAGATGGCCGACATCTCCAACCTCGACGCACAGGGGCGGCTGCGGGCAGCCGACGACCGGCGCCGCCTGATCGCCCTCGGCAACCAGCTCTGGCACTCGGACGCGTCGTTCCGCGCGGTACCCGCCAAATACTCGCTGCTGTCGGCGCGCGTAGTACCGGGACGTGGCGGGAACACCGAGTTCGCCGACATGCGCGCCGCCTACGACGCGCTGGATGCGGCGACGAAGGCGGAGGTCGAGGATCTCGTCACGCTCCACTCCAACGCCTATTCCCGCGAGCAACTCGGTGTCCGCCCGGAGACCTATGGCGCCGAGAACCAGGAGAAGCTGCGGCCGGTGCGCCAGCGGCTGGTGCGCACGCATCCCGTGACGGGCCGGAAGTCGCTCTATCTGTCGGCGCATATCGGCGCGATCGAGGGATGGCCGGTGCCGGAGGCGCGGGCGTTCATCCGCGACCTGATGGAACACGCGACGCAGCCCGAGTTCGTGCACGCGCATGCCTGGCGTCCCTGGGACCTGGTGATCTGGGACAACCGCACGACGATGCACCGCGCGCGGCGCTACGACGACCGGGGCGAGGTCCGCGACCTGCGCCGCACCACGATCCGCGGCGATGGCCCGACCATCGCGCAGGTGCCCGCCGCCGCCTGAGCTCGACGGGCCTGCGCCCCTCGTGTCATGGCCGCGCGTGTCGTGCCCGCGCGCGTCATGGCCGGGCGTGTCGCGGCCTCGCGTGTCATGGCCTTACGTGTCATGGCCCGCGCAGGCGGGCCATCCACGACTGCGGGGTGCACGGACGTCGTGTATGGCCCGCCTGCGCGGGCCATACACGAGGGGCGCCGCCTAGGCCGCGAGCGCCGGCTCCGAACCCTCGACCACCTCCGCACCGCCGGCCGTCTCCGCACCTCCGATCGCGCCGGCCAGCCCGATCACCGCCCCGATCAGCACGAGAGTCGGCCCGGACGGGGCGGGGGCGGCCAACAGTGCCGGCAGCGAGGCGATCGTGCCGAACACGTGGCGCTCCTCCGCGCGGGAGGCGTTCTCCACCGCCACGGCCGGCGTCGCGGCGTCGAGGCCGGCCGCGACCAGCGCGGCGGCGACGGAAGGAAGCGTGCGGGTCGCCATGTAGGCGGCGATCGTTCCGCCGGCGCGGACGAGCGCGGTCCAGTCATGCGCCGGCACCGTCCCGTCGCGGCCATGGCCGGTCACGAAATGGATCGAACGGGCCATGTCGCGATGGGTCAGAGGCACCTGCAGGCCGGCGGCAGCGGCACAGGCCGCGGTGACGCCGGGAACGACCTCCACCGGCACGCCGGCGGCGCGCAGCGCGTCCAGTTCCTCCCCGCCCCGGCCGAACAGGAACGGATCTCCGCCCTTCAGCCGCACGACATGCAGCCCCTGCCGCGCCAGATCGACGATCAGCCGGTTGATGGCCGCCTGGTTCATCGCATGCCGGCCGCAGCGCTTGCCGACATCGATGCGTCGCGCGTGCGGCGGCGCGAGGTCGAGCACCGCCGGATCGAGCAGCGCGTCGTAGAGCACCGCCTCCGCCCGTTCCAGCGCTCGGACGGCGCGCATGGTCAGCAGGTCGGCCGCGCCGGGGCCGGCACCCACCAGGGCGGCGCTGCCCGTCACCGGGGCCGGCGTCCGGAGTGTCGCCCCGAGCGCCCTGCCGCTGCGCGGGGATGCGGGGTCAGGCGGCCGGGATGCGGACATCGCGCAGGATCTCCTCGAGTTCGGGGATGCAGGAGCCGCAATTCGTGCCGGCGCGGAGCAGCCGGCCGATCGCGGCCGCGTCCGGCAAGCCATGCGTGACGATGGCGTGCCGGATGGCGTCGCGGGAGACGCCGAAACAGGCGCAGACACGTGGACCCTCGGCTGCCGCACGGTCGTAAAGTCGGCCGGCGAGCAGGCGTGGCCGCGCGCTGTCCGGCACCGGCGCGCCCAGCATGGGGATGACGGCGGCGGCGTCGGGCAGGGCGTCCCGGCTGCGGGCGAGGAACACGGCGGCCTCGACGGCGCCGTCATGCAGGGCCGCGATGCGAAATACGCCGCGTCGGGTATCAGCCATCTCCAGCCAGTCCGCAGCCTCGTCGGTCGCGAGCAGCCCCACTGCGAGACGGCGCAGCGCCTCATTCGTAGGCGCCGGCTGGAGCAGCTCGAGCCGGTAGAGCTGCCCCTCCTCGATCGGAGTCCGGGTCCAGTGAAAAGCGTCGCCGAGGGGACCGGGGGACCGGCGAAGGAGAAGGCCGTGGAGGTGGACGGCGACCCGGGTAATGCGTGCGCGCGTGCTCTTGAGCGCGGGTTGGCCGGAGATCGGGTCGGTGAGCGCGTGAATGGTCTGACCGATCGGGCCGGACGACGTGAACCGATCGGTCCAATGCATCGGCGCAAAGGCGTCGCCGCGGCGCTGGGCGTGTCGCCGTTCGGTGCGGAGGAGGACCCGGCCGGACACCGTCTCGATCGCGGCGAGGTCGCCCTCCGCCAGTCCCAGCGCTGTGGCGTCGGCGGGATGCAGGGCGAGGCGTGGCTCGCTGGTGTGGCTCATGAGGCGCGGCACCGAACCCGTGCGCGTCATGGTGTGCCACTGGTCGCGGACGCGGCCCGTGTTGAGCAGGACGGGGCGCCCGAGGTCCTTACTGTCGCGATCGGTCTCGCTGCGCTCGGCTGCGCCGATGCCGGGGGTGGATTGGTCGGTCCCGGAGCGATCGTCCGCGTCGTCGACGGCTGCCCCGCGCCAGGGGGTCGGGACGAATCGGGCGCGGCCATCCGGCGTCGGGAAGCTCCCTTGGGCGAACAACCGGCCGCCCTCGCTTGCCGCGCCGGAGGGAAGCGGCCAGCGGACCGGGGCGAATGCGTCGTAGTCGGCGTCGTCACGGTCCGCGAGGGCGGAGATGTCGAAGACGCGCCGTCCGCGATTGGCATGACCCGAGAGCGCGGCGTGCTCGCGGAAGATCGCGGCGGGGCCGGACCAGGCGAAGGCGTGGGGCCAGCCCAGGCGGCGGCCGAGTTCGGCCAGCATCCACCAGTCCGGCCGCGCCTCGCCGGGCGGTGCGCGGAACGCGCGTTGGCGGGAGAGGCGGCGTTCGGAGTTGGTGACGGTGCCGTCCTTCTCGCTCCAGCCGGCCGCGGGCAGCACGACATGGGCGAGGTCGGTGGTGTCGGTGGGCCAGCAATCGGCCACGACGACGAAGGGGCAGGCGGCCAGCGCCTCCCGCACGAGGCCGGCGCGGGGCAGGCTGTCGGCGGGATTGGTGGCGGCGATCCACAGCGCCTTGATGCGGCCGTCGCGGACCGCCTCGAACAGCTCGATCGCCTTGAGGCCGGGGCGCGGCGGCAGGCGCGGAACGCCCCAGAACGCGGCGAGCGCGGCGCGGTCGTCCGGATCGTCGAATCCCATATGCGCGGCAAGCTGGTTGGCGAGGCCGCCGACCTCACGCCCGCCCATCGCATTGGGCTGGCCGGTCACGGAGAACGGGCCCATGCCCGGCCGACCGATCCGGCCCGTGGCGAGGTGGCAGTTGATGATCGCGTTGACCTTGTCGGTCCCCTGGGCGGACTGGTTCACGCCCTGGGAGTAGACGGTCAGCACGCGTTCGGTGCCGGCGAACCAGGCGTAGAAGGTTTCGAGCACTTCGGGATCCACGCCGCAGATGGCGGCCGTGGTGTCGAGGCATGCGGTGTCGTCCGCCATGGCCGGCAAAGGCCGTGCCCCCTCCGTCATGGCCGGCAAAGGCCGTGCCCCCTCCGTCATGGCCGGCAAAGGCCGTGCCCCCTCCGTAATGGCCGGCGAAGGCCGTGCTCTCTCCGTCATGGCCGGCGAAGGCCGGCCATCCACGGCTTCTCCACCCGTCGCAGCGAAAGGCGTGGATGGCCGGCCTCCGCCGGCCATGACGCGGGAGCCTCCGCCGGCCATGACACGGGAGGCTTCGCCGGCCATGGCACGGGGCCCCGTCGTCGTCGCCGGGGCCGTCGTCGCCGCCGCCGCCGCCAGCGCCTGCTCGAGCCCTGTCGTGTGCCGCTCCACCCACCCCTGGTCGACCGCCCCGTGCGCCGCGAGATACGCGAGCAACCCGTCGAACAGCGCCACGTCGGTCTCGGGCGCGAGGGGGATGTGCAGGTCCGCGCCTTCCGCCGTGGCGGTGCGGCGCGGGTCGAGCACCACGATCTTGGTGCCATGCGCGGCCCGCGCGGCCAGCAGGCGCTGGTGCAGCACCGGATGGCACCAGGCGAGATTGCTGCCGACCAGCACCACGAGATCCGCGTCCTCGAAATCCTCGTAGACGCCGGGAACCACGTCCTCCCCGAACGCGCGGATGTGGCCGGCCACCGAGGACGCCATGCAGAGCCGCGAATTCGTGTCGAGATTGGCCGACCCGATGAAGCCCTTCATGAGCTTGTTCGCGACGTAGTAGTCCTCGGTCAGGAGCTGGCCGGACAGGTAGAATGCCACGCTGTCCGGCCCATGGTCCGCGATCGCCGCGCGGAACCGGGCCGCCACGAGGTCGAGCGCCGCATCCCAGGAGGCCGGCTCCCCCCCGACCAACGGCGTGGTCAGGCGCGTCCGGTCGTCCAGCGTCTCGGCCAGCGCGGCGCCCTTAGAGCAGAGCCGCCCACGATTGGCCGGATGCGCCGGGTCCCCGGCGACACTGCCATCCGCGCGGATCACGACGCCGCATCCCACGCCACAATAAGGACAGGTGGTGCGATGTTCCGTCATGCGGGCAAGCCCAGCAGGATCTGCCCATCCTCGACCCGCACCGCGACCCGACGCGCGCAGCCTTCGTCCGGCGCCTGCGCCTGTCCGTCGGCGAGACCGATGACCCAGGCGTGCAGCGGGCAGGTCACGCTTTCCCCGTGCACGATGCCCTGGGACAGTTTGCCCCCCTTGTGCGGGCAGCGGTCGAACAGTGCGAAGAGGCGATCGCCGGCGGTGCGGAACACCGCGACGTCCCCCTCCCGCGTCTCCACCACGCGCGCGCCCAGGGGCGGAACCTCCTCGACGTGACCCACGGCACGCCAGGCGAGGCGCGTTCCGGAAGCGATCTCCATCGGGGTCACTCCACGCTCGCGAGGGGGCGGAACTCGTGCGCCTCGGCGCCGGCCACGCGCTCCGCCCAGGGGTCGTGCTGCGCGTAGCGCTGGCTCTCGAGGAAGCGGGCATGCAGCACGGCGCGGGCGGCGGGGTCGGCCAGGCGGGTGCGGACGCTCTCGATGCCGACGCGCTCGATCCAGGGCGCGGTGCGTTCGAGGTACCACGCCTCCTCGCGATAGAGCTGCATGAAGGCGCCGGCCCATTCCAGCACCTCGGCCTCCGTCGTCACCTTGGCGAGCAGGTCGGTGACCCGCACCTTGATCCCGCCATTGCCGCCGGCATGCAGGTCCCAGCCGGCCTCGGTCGCGATCACGCCGAAATCCTTGATGGTCGCCTCGGCGCAGTTCCGCGGGCAACCGGACACCGCCATCTTGGTCTTGTGCGGCGTCCAGGCGCCCCAGGTCATCCGCTCGAGCGCGATGCCCATGGCGGTCGAATCCTGGGTGCCGAAGCGGCACCACTCCGACCCGACGCAGGTCTTCACCGTGCGCAGCGCCTTGCCGTAGGCGTGGCCCGAGACCATGCCGGCGGCGTTCAGGTCCGCCCATACCGCGGGCAACTGCTCCTTGCGCACACCCAGCAGGTCGATGCGCTGCCCGCCGGTGACCTTCACGGTCGGGATCGCGTGCTTGTCCACCACGTCGGCGATGGCGCGCAGTTCGGCCGCGGTGGTGACGCCGCCCCACATGCGCGGCACGACCGAATAGGTGCCGTCCTTCTGGATGTTGGCGTGCATCCGCTCGTTCACGAAGCGGGAGCGCGCGTCGTCGCGATACTCGGAAGGCCAGGCGCAGAGCAGGTAGTAGTTCAGCGCCGGCCGACAGCTCGCGCAGCCATCCGAGCTGGCCCAGCCCAGCGCGCGCATCACGGCCGGGATGGATTTCAATCTCCGGTCGCGGATCGCGGCCCGCACCGCGTCATGCCCCAGCGCCGTGCACTTGCAGACCGGCTTGACCGCCGGGGCGGCGGCGAACGCGTCGCCCACGGCGTGCTTCAGCAGCGCCTCCACCTGGCAGGCACACGATCCGCAGGAGGACGATGCCTTGGTGCGCGCCCGCACCGCATCGACCGTGGTCAGCCCGTGTTCAGCGATCGCGGCCAGGATCCGGCCCTTGGAGACGCCGTTGCAGCCGCAGATCTCCGCCGTGTCGGGCAGGCGCTCGACGCCGTCGCCGCCCTCCGCGCCGCCGACATCGGGGCCGAACACCAGCGTGTCGCGCTGGTCGGCGATGTCGGCGCCGCCGCGGATCAGGTCGAAATACCACGCCGCGTCACGCGCATCGCCGTAGAGCACGGCGCCGATCAGCCGGTCGTCACGCACCACCAGGCGCTTGTGCACGCCCCGGGCGGCGTCGCGGAAGACGATCTCGTCGCAGCTCTCGTCGCCCAGGAAGTCGCCCGCCGAGAACATGTCGATGCCGGTGACCTTGAGCCGCGTGCCGGTCACCGCCGGCACGTAGTCGCTCTGCGCGACGCCGGCGATGCGGTCGGCCGCGACCTTGGCCATGTCCCAGAGCGGCGCGACCAGGCCGTAGACCGCACCGCGATGCTCGATGCACTCGCCGACCGCGAAGATCGCGGGGTCGGAGCTGCGCATCCCGTCATCCACCTGCACGCCGCGCCCGACCGCGAGACCGGCGGCTTTCGCGAGCGCCGTGCTGGGCCGGATGCCGGCGGCCATCACCACGAGGTCGGCCGGCAGGATGGTGCCGTCCGCGAGCTCGACCGCCTCGACCCGGTCGGTGCCGCGGATCGCGCGCGTGTTGGCCTCGGTCAGCACGGTGATGCCGCGCCTGCCCAGATCCGCCTTCAGCAGGCCGGCGGACACGGGATCGAGCTGCCGCTCCATCAGCGTGGGCATCAGGTGCAGCACGGTGGTGGCGAGCCCGTTGCGGGCGAGGCCGTTCGCCGCTTCCAGCCCCAGCAGACCGCCGCCGATCACCACGGCGTTGCCGCGCGCGGCCAGCATGGTGTGGACGTCGGCGATGTCGCGGAAGCCGATCACGCCGGGCAGATCGTGGCCGGGGACCGGGATGATCACCGGGGTGGAGCCGGTCGCGAGCAGCAGCACGTCGTAGGGGCGCATCGTGCCGTGGGCGCCGGTGACGACCTGTGCCTCCCGGTCGATTACCGTCACCGCCTCGCCGGCGATCAGCTCGATCCCGGATTTGTCATACCAGTCGCGGTCGTGCGTGACGATGTCGTCGAACCGCTTCTCCCCGGCGAGCACTGGGGACAACATGATGCGGTTGTAGTTGCCGTGGGGTTCGGCACCGAAGACGGTGATGGCGAAGGCGTCGGGCGCGCGGGCGAGGATTTCCTCGAGCGTGCGAATTCCGGCCATGCCGTTGCCGACCAGGACGAGCCGGCGGCGGCGGGGGGGGAGCATGTTCATGAGCGCCCTCCCTCAGACCCGCGCCGCGCCGTAGAGCTCCGCCCAGGTGGTGCGCCAGCGGCGGCGCACGCTCGCGATGCACACCAGGGCGGTGGCGGCGAGGAGGGCGAAGACCAGGAAGCCCGGCCCGTAGCTGCCGGTGAGCTGCTTGGAGTAGCCGAGGGAGGAGGCGAGATAGAACCCGCCCAGACCGCCCGTCATGCCGACGAGCCCGGTCATGACGCCGATCTCGCGGCGGAACCGCTGCGGCACGAGCTGGAAGACCGACCCGTTGCCCATTCCGAGGGCGAGCATGCCGACGATGAAGACCGGCAGGGCGAGCCAGATGGTGGAGAGGCCGGTGGCGATGGTGGCGAAGGCGCAGGCGGCGACCGCGTAGAGCGCGGTCAGGGCGCGCACGCCCCCGATCCGGTCGGCGACCGCGCCGCCCAGCGGGCGCACGAGGGAGCCCACGAACACGACGGCGGCGGTGCAGTATCCGGCGGTGACCGGGGTGAGCCCGTACTGGTCGTTGAAGTAGATCGTCAGCGAGGAGGCGAGGCCCACGAACCCGCCGAACGTCACGCTGTAGAAGAACATGAACCACCAGGCGTCGGCGACGCGCAGCAGGCGGAAATAGGCCGAGAGCGGCTTGGGCGCCGGCGTGGTGGGGCTGTCCTTCGCGAGCAGCACGAAGACGACAAGGGTCAGCGTGAGCGGTATGGCGGCGAGGCCGACCACGTTCTGCCACCCGAGTGCGACGGCGAGGCCGGGCGCGAAGAGGGCGGCGAGGACGGTCCCGGAGTTCCCGGCGCCGGCGAGGCCGAGTGCGGTGCCCTGGTGTTCGGGCGGATACCAGGCCGAGGCGAGCGGGAGCGCGACGGCGAAGGAGGCGCCGGCAAGGCCCAGGACACAGCCCAGCAGGAGCGTGGCGCCGAAACTGTCGACGCCCACTCCCCAGGCGGCGACGAGTCCGGCGATCACCACGAGCTGGGCGCCGATGCCGACGCGCTTCGGCTTGTAGCGGTCGACGAGCAGGCCGAGGACGACCCGCAGCAGGGCGCCGGCGAGCACCGGGGTGGCGACCATCAGGCCCTTATGGGCGGGATCCAGATGGAGTTGCCGGGCGATCGCGACGCCCAGCGGGCCCAGGAGCACCCAGACCATGAAGCTGAGATCGAAATAGAGGAAGGACGCGAACAGGGTGGGCAGGTGGCCTGCCTTCAGGAAGCCCTTGTGCATGGGGTGGCTCGTCGTCGGACGGGCCGCCGTTGGCCCGTCGGTCGATTCGCGGGACGAGGTCCCGATCGAGGAGACGGCCCGCCATTGTGCCGCTCCGGGCGCCTTTGGCGGCCCGGATCAGCCAGTGCAATCTCCATGCCAAGGCTGAAACCTGAAATCCACGCCATTTCAGGGCGGATTCGACAGGCACTCTGCGTGTCGGTCGCGCATTTGATGAATTATTGGGCGGAATACGCTGCGGCGTTGTCCTTTTCCGTGCCGGGTCAGCCGTTCACGACCTGCGGCTCTTCTTCCTGCGCCTCACGGCGGAAGCGGCGCCATGTCTCGAGGAGGTCGACGAAGGAGGTGGTGTCGACCGGCAGGGTGATCCGACGAGTGCGGCTCCGCATGAAGTATTCGCCACGAAACTGACCGACGACTGCGCGATCAGTGCTGACGGTAAAGCCACGTGCCGCCTGAAGTGCTTCCGCGCGCACGTCGGAGTCCGGTTCACCCGGAGTCCGACCCGAATGATGCATCACAATCCTCCTTCTTTTTGTGGCGTGTCGCAGCGAAAGCTGCACCACGCTGTGATGATTTGATTTGGATCAAGATGCGGGAATTGTGCCGAAAGCGTTCTCGACTGCCAAATCACCAATCGTGATTCGGAACGTCATCGGGTGACAACTTAGGGAGCGCAAAGTTCGGTTTCGGGCATTGGCTCCAGCGGCGGTGGCGGCAGCATTCCTTCGGCAAGCGCCGCTCGTATCGCGAGATCCGGCCGATAGAGCGTCTCGGCGATGGCGGGCAGGTCCTCGTCTGCGCCGATCCACCGCCAGCGCTGCATCTGCCGGAGGAACCACAGAGCGTGCGGACGTGCCGGCATCCAGGCCCCCCCGCCATGGAAACGGATCTGCTCCGTCCCATCGCCGCCCGCCAGCGCCGCGCGGGTGGCCTCCAGCGGGAGGCCGAGCGCCTCGGGGGCGGCGAGCAGGGCGGCGACCGCCTCCGCCTCCTCGGCGCAGTCGCAGATCCGTTGCGCCTGGAGGATGCCGCGCAGGAGCAGGGACAAGTCCGGTCCGTTGGCGTCCGCCCAACCCTGCCCGACGGCCAGGCATTTCTCCGGATGGTGCGGCCAGAGATGGGAGGTGCCGAACAGCACCCGCCCGGCGCCGTTCCGCGCCGCCACGTCGCCCCAGGGCGCGCCGGCGCAGAATCCGGCGACCTCGCCCGCGGCCAAGGCATCGACCACGGTCTCCGGCGGGATCACCACCGTCTCCACGTCCCGGTCCGGGTCCACGCCGGAGGCTGCGAGCCAGTAGCGCAACAGCAGGTTATGGGTGGAGAAGGCATGCACCACGGCGAGGCGCGGCGGCTCGCGCCGGTCTTGCAGCCAGGCGCGGATGCCGCCCGCGGCCTCGATCGCGGCGGCGGCGTCCGTCGCCATCGCGATCGCGTTGCCGCCCTGGCTGATCGACAGCGGCACGAGCAGCCGCGCCTTCGGGCCGCGCAGCCCGAGCGTGGCGGCCATGGCGAGCGGGGGCAGCAGGACGGCTGCCTGGAGCAGGCCGTAGCTGAGCTTGTCGGCCAGGTTGGACCAGGAGGGCTCCACCTGCACCCGCACGTCGATCCCGAGCGTTCGGAAGATCCCGCGGCGTTCCGCGACCACGATGGGGGCGCTGTCGACCAGCCGCAGGACGCCGATCCGGACCGGGCCGCTCATGGTGTCTCTCCCTCCGACTGTGTGTCCCTGGCTGGGCGATTGGCTGCCGGGCGATTGCCTGCGGGGGCATGTGCCGTCCGCATGTCGTCCGCCTGGCGCAGCAGCTCCGCCGCGATGTCCGCGATCCGCCGCCCGCGCGCCATCGCCTGCCGGCGGAGCAGGCGGTAGGCGTCGGGTTCGGCCAGCCGGCGCGTGCGGATGAGCATCGCCTTGGCGCGGTCGATCACCTCTCTCTCCCGCAGCCGGGTCTCGGCTGCCTGCCTACCATTCTGGGCGTCCTGGTGGCGGCGGAACAAGGCGGTGGCGGCGCGCAGGATCGGCTTCACGTCCGGGGGCGGCACGCCCAGCACGTTGTAGGAGGACACGCCGGCGCCGATCGCCTCCTCCATGAAGCTCGGGTCGTCCTCGTCGACGAAGAGCACGATCGGGCGCGGGGCATGCGCCGCGACCTGGCGGATGCCGTCGAGCGCGTCACGGTCGGGCCGCGCCATGTCGACCAGCACGATGTCGGGGGCGTGCTGCGCCACCGCCTGCGCCAGCATCTGGCCGGGCGGCAGGCGGAGCACGACCAGGCCGGGGTCGGCCGCCAGCACCTGGGCGAGCGCCCCGGCGCGTTCGGCATCATCGTCGGCCAGCAGGACCTTCACGCGTCGCCTTCACCCCGATCTCGGATGGCGGAAGGCAAGCGGCGTGCCGGGCGGCGCGGGAGAGGGATGGGGGACGGCATGGAGCGCGCCGTGGCCCCCCGGAGGGGCGGACGAACGCCCAGCTGCTGGGCAGGCGCTGCCCGCCATGCCGTGGAAGGCGGCGGCCGCTACTCGTGCGCGAGCACCCAGTCGTTGACGAAGCTGGCCAGCCCGTTCGCGCGGAAGTCCCGCCGCAGCGCCGCCTCGTCGTAGTCCTGCTGCACCCAGTCGAGGAAGGGTTTGCGGCCCTCGCCCTCGCGCTGGTAGCGCAGGAAGAAGGCGTCGAGGATCCCGGTCCGCGCCTGTCGGATATGGCCGAAGCGCAGCGAGAGCTGTTGCAGCGCCTGGGCCGCGGTGCCGCCCTCGAACAGCACGATCAGGCCGGAGGCGAGGCCGGCGCGGTCCGCGCCCGACTTGCAGTGCAGAAGGGCCGGGCCGGGCAGAGTCGTGTAGATGTGGTGCAGCCGCAGGATGCGGTCACGCTGCGGCGCCCCCCGGCTCTCGAGCGCCATGTCATGGAAGGCGAGCCCGAGTTCGGCCGCAGTGCTGCGGGACAGCGCGTCGGACCCGTTGCGTGCCTGTCCGCGCAGGTTGATCAGGGCCTTGATGCCGAGCCGCCGGGTGAGGCGCCGGAGGCGGCCGGGCAGCGGGTGGTTGCAGCGGTAGACCTTGCCGGGAATGACCGGGGACAGGTTGCTCCAGACCAGGCGGAACACGGCGTGGTCCACGAACAGCGCATCGATCCACGCGGTCGCGCGACCACGCGGGCTCTCGAGATCGCCGCGGAAGATCGTGTCCATGGAAGCGTTGCAGAACCCCGGTTTCCCCGCGGATATGGCATCCGGGGTGAGGACACGCAACTGCACTGAAACGCGGAGAGGCGCTCGACGCGGCCCGTGCCGCATGCCGGCGGGACTGCGGTGTGGGCGCCGGGTGCGGCCGGATCGACGGGAGCGCGGATCAGCCTCGGCAATGAAGCGTTAACGTTCACCGGCCGAGGATGCGGCAAGAGGTGAGCCGCATGAAAATTCGTACTCTGGCGCTGGTCGGCACCGTGGTCGCCGCGCTGCCGTGTGTCGTCGCGACACTCTGGATGTCCTTGCAGGAGGTGCGCCACCTGCGCGTCTCGCAGGACGCGGTCGAGGGGGCACGCGTGGTATCCGCCGTGCAACGGGCGCAGACCGCCCTGGTGCTCGACATCGGCGAGATGATCACGGCATCCCGCGCCGCGGCGCCGGATCGCGCCGCCCTGGCCCGCGTGAGCGGCGTCGCGACCACGGCGCTGGGCAAGGCGCTGGCCGCCACCACGGCGGCCAGGATCGATCCGGCCCCCCTGGCCAAGGCGATCGACCAGCTGCGGACGCTGGGCGAGAGGCTGCAAGGGCAACTCGCGAAGCCGCCGGCGGACCGTGATCCGGCTTTCGCGAAGGATGCGACGGAGCTGCGCTTCAGGAGCGCCGCGCAACTGAATGCCCTGACCGCGAAGGCCGCGCGCCAGGCGGGCGGTGCGGGGTCCGACATTGCCGTGCTGATCGGGCTGGCGGAGCACGTGATGGACATCCGTGACCAGATCGGCGGCCGCAACCTCCTGTTGAACGGTGTGATCGGCACCCAGACGGTCGCGCCGGAGACGCTCGTCCGGCTGGAGCGGTTGACCGGTCGTGCGGACCAGGCCTGGACGAACGCCGAACGGCAGGTGGCGGCGCTTGGCGACGGAGCGCCACTGGCGACGACCTTCGCGCAGGTGCGTGACCGGTTCCGGCAGGACCTCGAGCCGCGCTGGCAGAAGGTGATCGACGTGGCGCGGGCACATGTGGCCGCGGCCCAGGGTGTCGCGCCGCCGAACTGGCCCGATACGCTGGTCGCGCACCGTGCCTGGAGCGTGCCAGCCCAGGCGGAGGTGCTGGTGCTCCGCGACGCGGCGCTCGACGCCGCCGTGGCCGCGAGCGAGGACGTCGCGGATGCGGCGCTGCGGGCACTCGGCTTCGCATTGGCCCTCACTGCGACGGCCATCGGCTTCGCCATCGCGGCGGGCTGGATGCTGCTCCGCGGGATCGTGCTCCCGCTGACCCGCGTCACCGATGCGGTCCAGCAGATCGCCGGAGGCGCGCTGGGCACGCCGGTGCCGAGCCTGGGTCGGCGGGACGAGCTGGGCGGGCTGGCGAAGGCGATCGAGCACCTGCGCCAGGGCGCGTTGGAGCGCGAGCGCCTGGTCGCCGCCGAACGCGACGAGGCCACGGCGAAAGCCGCGCGGACCGCGCGGGTGGAGGCGCTGCTCCAGCAGTTCGAGGCCCAGACCGCGGCGGTGCTGCGCAGCGTGGCCGTCGCCGCCCGGAACCTGGACACGACCGCCGAAACGCTCGACGCGACGGCGCATGAGAGCATCGCGCGGGCGACGTCGGTGGGCGCGGCCTCGGAAGAGGCGAGCACGAGCGTCGACACGGTGGCGGGGTCCGCCAAGGATCTGGCGAACGCGACGGCCGAGATCGCTCGGCGAATCGCCGACGGGGCCACGATGGCGCGGCGCGCCGCCGAGGATGCGCGGACGACGGACGCCGCCGTGCAGGCCTTGTCGGCCAGCGCGCAAGGCATCGGCGACGTGGTGGGCGTGATCAGCACGATCGCGGGTCAGACCAACCTCCTGGCGCTGAACGCCACGATCGAGGCCGCGCGGGCCGGGGAGGCGGGGAAGGGCTTCGCCGTGGTGGCGAGCGAGGTCAAGAACCTGGCCGGCCAGCCCGCGAAGGCGACGGAACAGATCGGCGCCCAGATTGCCGGGATGCAGCAGCAGACCGCGCGGGCGGTGGATGCGATCACCGGCATCACGCGGACGATCGCGCAGATCCACGACACGGTCACCGAAATCTCGGGCGCGACCGAAACGCAGGCCGGCGCGGCCCATGAGATCGGGCGTGCGGCGCACGAGGCGGCAGCCGGCACGGAGGATGTCTCGCGTCATGCCGCCGGCGTGGCGGACGATGCGCGGCGGACCGGCGATGCCGCCCAGCAGGTCCGCGATGCGTCGAGTGCGCTGGCGCGGCAGGCGGCCGATCTCGACCGGGAGGTGGAGCGCTTCCTGACCGACCTGCGCGCCGCCTGATCCGGCCGCACCGACCCACCCGGGTGGCGCACGCCATCGGCGCTCCAGGCGCCCGTCACCGACGCGTGCCGGCAGTCACCGA
Organism: Rhodospirillales bacterium 69-11; assembly: GCA_001898425.1. Lineage (GTDB taxonomy): Bacteria > Pseudomonadota > Alphaproteobacteria > Acetobacterales > Acetobacteraceae > Rhodopila. The sequence continues at coordinate 41,425 of MKTV01000066.1, read as the reverse complement.
TCCCGGCTGCCTCCGGCCGCCGACGCTTGCCCCCGTCGGACCGCCCGCCCATCCTGCGCGGAATGGCGGGTGGGGAGGCGGGCGTGGCGGGAAGCGGGGACGAGTACGACTTCATCGTCACCGGGGCGGGTTCGGCCGGCTGCGTGCTCGCGGCGCGGCTGAGCGAGTCGGGCCGATACCGGGTGCTGCTGCTGGAAGCAGGAGGGCGGGACACCAACCCGTGGATCCACATCCCGATCGGCTACGCCAAGACCTTCGTCGACCCGAAGGTGAACTGGATGTTCGAGAGTGAGCCGGAGCCCGAACTGAACGGCCGCACGATGTACCAGCCGCGGGGGAAGGTCCTGGGCGGCACGAGTTCCATCAACGGCATGATCTACATGCGCGGGCACGCCGCGGACTACGACCAGTGGCGGCAACTCGGCAACGAGGGATGGTCCTACGACGACGTGCTGCCGTATTTCCGCAAGGCGGAGGACAACACCCGCGGCGCGGACCCGTATCATGGCGCCGGCGGACCCTTGCGCGTGTCCGACCAGCCGTACCGGTGGGAGATCGCCGAAGCATTGCTGGAAGCCTGCCGCCAGGCCGGCATCCCGCCCAATCCCGACTTCAATGGCGCGACGCAGGAAGGCTGCGGCTATTACCAGACCACGACGCGCGACAAGCGGCGATGGAGCACGGCGCGTGCCGATCTCGGTCCGGCCCGCAGCCGCGCCAATCTCACGATCCGCACGCGCGCGCATGCGACACGCGTGCTGGTGGAGAACGGGCGTGCCGTCGGCGTCACCTTCGTGTCCCCCAGGGGCGAGGAGACGGCGCGTGCGCGGCGCGACGTGGTCGTCTCGGGCGGGGCCTACGGATCCCCGCAGCTGCTGATGCTGTCGGGGATCGGGCCGGGTAGCCATCTGCAGGAGATGGGGATCACGGTGGTGCACGACCTGCCCGGCGTCGGCGCCAACCTGCAGGACCATTTCAACACGTTCTGCATCTACCGGATCGCGCGCAATCTCTCGCTGAACGCGCTGCACTACAGCCTGCCGCACCGGCTGCTGCAGGGGGCGCAATACGTCTTCTTCCGGCGCGGCCAGATGTCAGGCAACGGTATGTATGTCGGCGCGCTCGTGCGCAGCGACAAGCGGCTGGAGCGGCCGGACCTGCAGTTCAACATCTCCGCCTGGAGCACGGTGGAGCGGACGCGCAGCGGCATCGTCTCCCACCCGTTTCCGGCGGTGTCGATCAGCCCGGTGCATCTCAGTCCGGATGCGCGCGGATCGGTGCGGCTGCGCTCGCGCGATCCGATGGCGTGGCCGGAGATCCGCTTCAACTTCCTGCGGACCGACCACGACCGGCAGGCGATGATCGCCGGCGTCCGTATCGCGCGCAGCATCGTCCGGCAGCAGGCGATGCAGAAGCTGCTCGTCGAGGAAGTCGCCCCGGGCGTCACCGTGCGCAGCGACGAGGACATCGTGGCGGACACCCGCGCGCGCGGCGTGTCGAACCTGCATCCGGTGGGGAGCTGCGCGATGGGGCGCGGGCCGATGGCGGTGGTCGATCCGCGGCTTCGGGTGCACGGGATTGCGGGGCTGCGGGTGGTGGATGCCTCTGTCATGCCGGTGATCGTGGCGGGCAACACGAACGCGCCGACGATCATGATTGCGGAGAAGGCGGCGGACATGATCCAGGAGGATGCGCGGGCGGCGTAGCGGGCTGCCCTGTGTCATGGTCGTGCTTGCGGCGGTGCCTCCACCGTCATGGCCGCACTTGGTGCGGCCCTCCACGACGTCGTCGGTGGCAGCGAGGGAAGTCGTGGATGGCCGGCCTGGGCCGGCCATGACACTACGCCGCGTCGTCCAGGATGTCCGTGATCGCGCGCTCCAGATGCCGCAGCGTGTTGCACACCGTGACCAGGTTGCAGAACGGCGCATAGCGGAACATGTCCGAATCGCCCGTGCCCCAGGCCGACCGATACTCCGGGTTCAGCCAGATGATCCGCTTCGACCGCTGCGACAGCCGCGCCACCACGTCGGTGCGGGGATCGGTCCGGTTGCCGCGCGCATCGCCCAGGATCAGCACCGTCGTCTTGTTGGTGACATGGCGCATCCAGCCGTCTTCGAAATCGGCGAACGAATTGCCGTAGTTCGAGGAGCCGTAGCCGATCAGCTCCATGATCTTGCTGATCGCCTCTTCGACGGGCTGCTTCTCCAGGATCTCGCTCACCTCGATCAGGGAGCCCGCAAAGGCGAAGGAGCGGATGTCCGACAACGCTTCGTTCAGCGCGTAGAGGAACATCAGCAGGAACTGCGACATGGCGGAGACCGACCCCGACACGTCGCACAGCACCATCACGCGCGGCTTCTCGATCCGCTTCTGCTTCCAGACGGTGACGAAGGGCACGCCGCCCCACCCCATGTTCCGCCGCAGCGTGCGTCGCGTGTCCAGCACCCCGCGTAGCCGCCGCCGGCGCGTCTTGGCGTAGCGGGCGGCGAGCTTCTTCGCCATCTGCCGCACCAGGATCCGCATGCGATCCAGGTCGCGCCGCTCCACGTTCGACAGGCGCGTCGATTTCAGCAGCTCCTCGCGGAACCGCTCCGTCTCGCCGCGGGCGTAGAGCACCAGGCTGCGTTCGACCAGGTCGCGCACGGCATCGCGCACCTGCGCCAGCCGGTTCTCCAGGAACTGCGCGCGCCCCATCCCCTCGGGAGCCGCCTCCCGGCGCATCGCCTCGATGTCGCGCTCGACCGCGCGCAGCCCCATGCGGTCGAGGATGCGGCGCGTGTAGAGGTTCTTCTGCGTGAAGAAGCGGATGTTCTCGAGCCCCGCCTCGCGCGCCGCCTGTTCGGTGAACGCGGCCAGCGCCGCGCGGTCGTCGCCCTCCAGAAGCTGGCCCAGCGACTGGCCGCCGGACCCGCCCATCCCGTCGCCGCCCTGGGGCGCGCCGCCTTCCGGCGGGCGTTCGGGCGGCCGCGCACCCTGGTCCGCGGACTCCTCGTCCTCCGGGTCCAGGGCGGCCAGCGTGTCGCGCTTGAAGTAGAGGTCGAACGCCTCGTCGAAGAGGTTCTTCTCGTCCGGCGTCTTGGCCAGGATCAGGCCCAGCGTGTCCTTGAGGATCGTGCGGTCGGAGAAGCCGATCACGTCGACCGCGCGCGCCGCGTCGATCCCCTCGGCGGCGGAGACGCGCAGCCCCGCCCCGCGCGCCACCTGCAGGAAGCGGCGGAGCGGTTCGGTCGCGGTGGGTGCCGCGGTCGCGCCCGCCATCAATCGAGCCCCATCGGCGCGTGCCGGTCCATCAGGCCACCCCGGCGTCCTGCCGCGCCTTGTGCGTCAGCCCGGCAAGGCCCTTCGTCGCGGCCTCGATATCCGCCTCGAACTTCAGCAGCACGTTGAGCGTGTTGCGCACCAGCTCCACGTCCAGCACGGCGGTGTGCAGCAGGACCAGCACCTTCGCCCAGTCGATCGCCTCGCTGACCGAGGGCACCTTCTTGAGGTCGAGCCCACGCAGTTGCTGCACGAAGCTCACCAGCTGCTTCAGCAGCCGCTCGTCGATCCCCGGCACGCGGGAGGCGATGATGCGCGCCTCCAGCTTCTCGTCGGGGAAGCCAATATGAAGGTGAAGGCAGCGGCGCTTCAGCGCATCGCCCAGGTCGCGGGTGGCGTTGGAGGTCAGCAGCACGATCGGCGCGACGCGCGCCTTCACGGTGCCGATCTCCGGGATCGTGACCTGGTAGTCCGACAGGATCTCGAGCAGGAAGGCCTCGAACTCCTGGTCGGACTTGTCGATCTCGTCGATCAGCAGCACGGCGCCGCCGGGCTCCTCCAGCGCGCGCAGCAGCGGCCGCGGCTCGAGGAACTCGTGCGAGAAGAACATGTCGCCGAAGGCGTGCAGGTTGTTCATCGCCGCACCGAGCGTGTCGGTCTCGCCGATGACGGAGCCGATCTTGTCCTTGAGGATCTGGGTATAGAGGAGCTGCTTGCCGTACTTCCACTCGTACAGCGCCTTCGCCTCGTCCAGTCCCTCATAGCACTGCATGCGGATCAGAGGCAGGTCGAGCCAGGTCGCGACGGACTTGGCGAGTTCGGTCTTGCCCACCCCGGCCGGTCCCTCGACCAGGATGGGTTTTTCCAGATGGCGGGCGATGAACACGGCCGTGGCGATCTGGCGGCTGGGAATGTAGCCGGCGGACTCGAGGCCGTTCCGGACTTCCTCGACCGAGTCCTGGACCGCCTGCGGCTGGTCCGTCAGCACGTCGTTCACGTCAGGCTCCGATACTGTTCAGTAGGTCGATCGCATCGCCCCGCGCGGATGTCAAACGCGGGCCGGCCTCCCGGGCGAGTCGACAAGTGTGGCTACCGATGGGTAACCTGCGGCAAAACGTCCAAGGGGTGAGAGCATGAGCGTGGCCTGGACCGACGGGGTCGTCGAGATCGCCGGCGTGAAGCTGCACCTATCCCGTGGCGGCCGTTCGGGAGCGCCGGCCGTGCTGGTGCTCCATCACGATATTGGCACGCCCGACCGGCTGCCGTTTTACGACGCGCTCGCCGCCCAGCACGACGTGCTCGTGCCGCACTTCCCCGGCTGGGGGAAGTCGGAGCGGGCCGAATGGCTGCGCAGCCCCCGCGATATCGGCGCGATGATGAGCTGGCTTCTCGCCGACCTGGAGCTGAGCGACGTTTCCCTCGTCGGGCTCGGTTATGGCGGCTGGGTGGCGGCCGAGATGGCAAGCCAGGCGCCGCAGAGCTTCCGCCGCCTGGTGCTGGTGGGCGCGCACGGCATCAAGCCGCCCGAGGGCGACATCCTCGACCAGGCCATCATCTCCTACATCGACTACCCGAAGGCGGGGTTCCACGAGGAAGCCGCCTTCACCCGGGTGTTCGGCGACGTCTCGACCGACCAGCTCGTCGCCTGGGACGTGGCGCGGGAGATGAGCTTCCGCACCGCCTGGAAGCCCTACATGTACAATCAGACGCTGCCGCATCTGCTGGGCGGGGTCCGCGCACCGGCGCTGGTTGTCTGGGGCGACGACGATCGAGTCGTGCCGATCAGCGCGGGGCAGGCGTACACCCGAGCCCTGCGCAATGCGACCATGACGACGGTGGCCGGGGCCGGACATCTCGTCGACATGGAGAAGCCGGCGGAGCTCGCGAAGCTGGTGGCGGAGTTCATCGCGGCGCGGTGAGAAGAACCAACCATCCCGGCCACATGGGTGATCAAGGGAGGCGACCATGCATCTGATGTACTTCACCGAACAGCCGATGGCCGCGTACGACGCTCAGGAGGGGCTGAACTACGGTGCGACGGCGCTGACTTTCTCCAACAAGCATTTCGATCCGGTGCAGGGCAGCCGGCTCTACAACGAGTATCTCGAGGACTACGTCCTCGCCGAGGAGTGCGGCGCCGACGGCATCATGCTGAACGAGCACCACAATGCGCCGTTCTGCATGCAGGCCCGCACGAACATGTTCGCGGCCATCCTGGCCGCTGCGACGAAGCGGGTGAAGATCGTCATCCTCGGCAACCCGCTGCCACTGTCGGAGAACCCGGTACAGCTCGCCGAGGAGCTGGCCATGATCGACATGATCTCCAAGGGCCGGCTCGTCTCGGGCTTCGTGCGCGGCGGCGGGCAGGAGCAGCTCGCGAACGGTGTGAACCCCGCCTTCAACCGGGAGCGGTTCGTCGAAGCGCACGACCTGGTCGTGAAGACCTGGACGCAGCCCGGTCCGTTCCGCTGGGAAGGGACGCATTACCAGCAGCGGGTCGTGAACCCCTGGGCGGTGCCGCTGCAGAAGCCCTATCCGCGGGTGTGGATCCCCGGCGTGCTGTCGAAGGAGACGGTGATCTGGACGGCGCAGCAGCGCTATCCCTACATCGCGCTCAATACCTCGATCGAGGCGACGAAGCAGATCCGCGCGACCTATGACGAGGCGGCGGCGGCCTGCGGCTACACCGCGGGATCGGAGAATTTCGGTTACCTGATCCGGGTCCACGTGCAGGACACCGAGGAGAAGGCGCTGAAGAACGCGCGCCAGTTCATGTGGATGCAGGGCGAGTTCACAGGCCTCGCGCATCCCGTCTGGGCCAATCCGTCGGGCTATTTCTCGCCGTCCGGCCGTCGCCAGTTCGTGGAGTTCGCCGTCGGGCGTGCGAAGAACCCGCGCGGCAACCCGACCTTCGAGGACCAGATCGCCAGTACGATGATCGTGGCCGGCACGCCGGACCAGGTGATCGAGCGGCTGAAATACATCATCTCGAACACCCGGCCCGGGATCATGGGGATCTGGGCGAATGACGGGAACGTCAGCCAGGAGGACCGGCAGACCTGCATCCGCCTGCTCTTCCAGGAGGTCGCGCCCGCCATCAAGTCCTATGCCGCGGAGCTCGGCCTGAAGGACCCGTGGGAGGCGAACGCGCCGGTGCACCTGCGCTATTCGACCGACCTCTCGACCCCGGCCGCCGCAGCCGAATAGGGCGATGGTGCCGGCCGTCACGGGCGGCTCACACGCGCCCGTGACGCCGGCGGGCGAGACCCGCGCGAAGCCGCGCGCGTTGAACCTCCGATTCATTCGGAGGACCGACATGACGATGAAGCCGGTGATTCTCGCTGCAGCCTTTTCGCTGCTCGCGGTGGGCGCCTACGCGCAGAACACCAAGGGGACCGGGGCGGAGACGGCCACGACGACCCATACCAACCCGATGGGGACGGTGCGCCAGACCACGCCGTCGGATGGGCGTACGCATGCCGACACGAAGAGTGGCAAGGAAGGGCATGCGATGAAGGCGACGAAGCAGGCGCAGAAGGATTACGAGCAGAAGGGCAAGAGCGGCGCTTCGCTGCGCTGACCTGTCGGTCTCCGCCCCTGTCGGCAATGGCGGGCAGTGGCGGGGCGGGAACTGCGCCCTTCTCGGGCGGACGGTGCCGTTGGGTCCGCGGGTCGAAGCCCGCGGACGACGGCGGGGGGCCGTCCCGCCGTCAGCCCTCCCGAGCGCGTTCCCGCAATTCGAACTTCTGGATCTTGCCCGTCGAGGTCTTCGGCAGCGGCCCGAAGCTGACGTGGCGCGGGCACTTGTAGTGCGCGAGATGCGTGCGGCACCACGCGATGATCTCCGCCCCGTCCAGCGATGAGACGCCGGGCTTCAGCGTCACGAAGGCATGGGGCGTCTCGCCCCATTTCTCGTCGGGGCGCGCCACGACCGCGGCCTCCATCACGGCGGGGTGCTTGTAGAGCACCTCCTCCACCTCCAGGGAGGAGATGTTCTCGCCCCCGGAGATGATGATGTCCTTGGAGCGGTCCTTCACCTCCATGTAGCCGTCCGGATGCATCACCGCGAGGTCGCCGGAATGGAACCAGCCGCCGGCGAAGGCCTCGTCGGTGGCCGAGGGGTTCTTAAGGTAGCCCTTCATCACCGTGTTCCCGCGCAGCATCAGCTCGCCGATCGTGGTGCCGTCCGCGGGCACGTGCTGCATGGTGGCGGGGTTGAGCACCGCGGCTTCCTCGATCATCGGCGTGCCGACGCCCTGCCGCGCCATGAACGCGGCCTTCTCCTCGATCGGCAGCTCCCCGATCCCCGGCTGCCACACGCACACGGTCGACGGACCGTAGGTCTCGGTCAGGCCGTAGAGATGCGTCACGGCGAAGCCCATCGCCTCCATCTGCGCGATCACCGTCGAGGGCGGCGCGGCGCCGCCGGTCGCGATCTGCACCGTCTCCGCCGGACGTCGGCGCACGGTCTCCGGCGCGTGGATCAGCATCGAGAGCACGACCGGCGCGCCGCACATGTGGGTGACCCCGTGCGCTTCGATCGCGGCGAAGATCTCCGCGGGTTCGACGCGGCGCAGGCAGATATGCGTGCCGCCGGCCAGCGTCACGGCCCAGGTGTAGGTCCAGCCGTTGCAGTGGAACATCGGCAGCGTCCAGAGATAGACGCTGCGCGGCGACAGGCCGAAGGTCAGGGCGTTGGCGCAGGCGTTCAGGTAGGCGCCGCGATGATGCGCCACCACGCCTTTCGGATTGCCGGTGGTGCCGGACGTGTAGTTCAGCGCGATCGCCTGCCACTCGTCCTTGGGCAGCCGGACCGGATGCATCGGGTCGCCACCGGCGAGGAACGTCTCGTAATCGACCGTACCGATGAGCGCGTTCGGTGGCGCGCGCGGATCGTCGATGTCGACCACGTGCAGCGTGCGGCCGGCGATCCGCACCGCCTCCGCCATCACGGGCGCGAATTCACGGTCGACCAGGACGACCTTCGTCTCCGCGTGCTGCAGGATGAAGGCGATGGCGGCGGCGTCCAGCCGGATGTTGATCGAGCACAGCACGGCGCCCAGCATCGGCACGCCGTAATGCGCTTCCAGCATCTCGGGCGTGTTGGGGGCCATGATGGCGACCGTGTCCCCTGCGCCGACGCCGGCCGCCGCCAGCGCCGAGGCCAGCCGGCGCGACCGTTCCAGGAACTGCGCGTAGGTGATCCGCCGCTCGCCATGGATCACCGCGACGCGCGAGCCCCAGATCCGCGCGGCCCGCGTCAGGAACGACACCGGCGACAGCGGAACGTAGTTCGCGGGCGTCCGCTCGAGATGCTGTTCGAACATTGACACGGCGGCGCCTCTCCCTCGGCTCTCGTTCTGGACCCTGGGGCGAACCTATGGCAGAGCCGGGGGCAACGCCAGGACGTCCGGACATGATGCCGGACGCCCACAACGAACGGGCGCCGCGTGGCGGGCCCCGAGGAGGAAACGACATGAAGACCACCACCGCGCTCGCCTGGGGCGTGCTCTGCCTGTCCCTCGCGGGGGTCGCCCGCGCGGCGGACGTCACGATGGGAATCCGCACCGATCCCAACTCGATCGATCCGCACTATCACGTCTACACGCCCAACAGCGCGGTGGCGCGACACATCTTCGATGCGCTCACGCGCACCAACGCGAAGGGCCAGATCGTGCCGGGGCTCGCCACCTCCTGGAAGCCGGAGGGCGATGGGGCGTGGATCTTCACGCTGCGCCAGGGCGTCACGTTCCATGACGGCACGCCGTTCACCGCCGCGGACGTCGCGTTCACGCTGGAGCGCGCGCCGCACGTGCCGAACAGCCCGTCCTCCTATTCGCAATACACCAAGGCGATCACCGGGACGGAGGTGATCGACGACCACACGATCCGCATCCTGACCCGCGCACCGTCGCCCACCCTGCCGATCGACCTCGCGCAGGTGGCGGTGATCTCGAAGCACGCGGCCGAGGGGAAGTCGACGACCGACTTCAACAGCGGCGCGGCGGCGATCGGCACCGGGCCCTACCGCTTCGTCGAATGGGTGCCCGGCAACCGCGTCGTGTTCGCGCGCAACCCGACCTATTGGGGCGGGCCGGAACCCTGGGACCGGGTCACCCGGCGTCCCATTCCGAACGACGGTGCGCGTGTCGCCGCCATGCTGTCGGGCGACGTCGACATGATCGAGGGCGTCCCGGGGGTGGACCGCGCGCGGCTGTCCAACACGCCCAACGTCGTGCTGTACGAATGCGATTCCTTCCGCATCATCTACATTCACATGGACAGCGCGCGCGACGTCTCGCCCGGCATCAGCGACGTGAACGGGCAGAAGATGGAGCGCAATCCGCTGCGGGATACGCGGGTGCGGCAGGCCATCAGCCTCGCCATCAATCGCCAGGCGCTGGTGGAGCGGCTGCTGAGCGGGCAGGCGCATGCCGCGGGCCAGTACACCCCGCCGGGCCTGCCCGGCAGCAGCCCGAACCTGCCCCCGCCCGCCTATGATCCCGCCGCGGCGCAGAAATTGCTGAAGGAGGCCGGCTGGGGGGAGGGGTTCAGCGTGGTGCTGGCCGGCTCGAACGACCGGTTCCCGAGTGACGCGCAGGTCACGCAGGCGGTGGGCCAGATGCTGGCGCGCGTCGGCATCAAGACCGAGGTGCAGACCATGCCGGCGACGATGCTGTTCACCCGCGGCAGCAAGCTCGAGTTCAGCATGATGCTGTCGGGCTGGGTCGGCACGGGTGACCCGTCCTCGCCCCTGACCGCGTTGATGGCCACGTACAATCCGAAGACGGGGATGGGGCCGTCCAACCGCGGCCGCTGGTCCAATCCCGCATTCGACGAGACCCTGGGCAAGGCGCTGCACACCTTCGACGACACGGAGCGGTACGCGCTCTATGCGAAGGCGGCGGAGATCGCGGTGCACGATGCCGGGGTGATCCCGGTCTACTTCACGATCAACACCTGGGCGACGAAGAAGGGCCTGGTCTACGACGCGCGGCTCGATGAGCTCAGCCTCGCGATGGGGCTGAAGCCCAAGGCGGCGGCGAACTGAGGGCGGCGGTCCGCGCGCCATACACGCGCTGAGATCGCTCTGGTCGCCGGGATGTGGTGGCGCTATCCCGGCGACACACCGAGGAGGGATCGAGATGGACCTGCAGCTTGCCGACAAGACCGCCATCGTCACCGGCGCCAGCATGGGGATCGGGCGCGCCATCGCCAAGGCGCTCGCGGCCGAGGGCGTCCGTGTCGCGGCCGTCGCGCGCCGCGTCGAACTCATGCAGGTCATGGCGGACGAGGTCGAGGCCGCGGGCCATCCGCGTCCCGTGCTGATCCAGCAGGACGTCATGGCGGAGGATGCCGCTGCCTCCGTTGCCGCCGCCGCGACGCAGGCGCTCGGTCCGATCGACATCCTGGTGAACAACGCCGGCGGTAGCCGGGTCCTGCCGATCGACGCGCCGGAAGAGCGCTGGACCGAGGCGATGACGCTGAACTTCACGCGCCCCCGCCAGCTCGCGCACGCCCTGCTGCCCGCCATGATCGACCGCCGCTGGGGCCGCATCATCAACATCACCGGCAAGAGCGAGCCCGAACACCTCAACGCCGCGTTCTCGGCGAAGGCCGGCATCCATGCCTGGGCGAAGGGCCTCTCGCGCGAGGTCGGCCAGTTCGGGATCACGGTCAATTCGATCCCGCCCGGACGGATCATGAGCGAGCAGATCCGCCGCAACTACCCCGAGGACTACCGCAAGCATTTCGCGGAAACCGAGATCCCGGTGCGCTACTGGGGCGAACCCGAGGACCTGGCCGTGA
>MKTV01000066.1:22313-30343 GCA_001898425.1 Rhodospirillales bacterium 69-11 | reverse complement strand
CCTCGCCGCTGGCGCGCTACGTCACGGGCGCGGTCATCCCGGTCGATGGCGGCCTGCGTCGCTATCAGTTCTAACGCCCGCAACTTTCGATGCCACGACCGCTGCCGTAGACTCGCCTCCCATACGACGGGAGCGGAACGATGCGGCAGATGGTCATGGTGGGATTCCTGCAGGCGCAGAACTGCACGACGCTTGCGAGCGCGTGGCGCCACCCCGCCGCGCGCACCGACTTCACCACCGCCGCCTATTACCAGCACATCGGCCGCGTGCTCGAGGAAGGCAGGTTCCAGCTCGCCTTCTTCGACGACCGGCTCGCCATGCCCGACATCTACGGCGGCAATCCGGCGGAGGTCGTGGCGAACGGCGTGCGCGTCGTGAAGATCGACCCCGTCGCCACCATGATGGCGATGGGCTTCGGCACCTCCCGTCTCGGCATCGGCTCCACCGCCTCCACCACCTATTACGAGCCGTTCGACGTCGCGCGCCGCTTCCAGACAGTGGACCACATGATCGGTGGCCGCGCCGCCTGGAACGTGGTGACCTCGGTGAACGATGCGGAGGCGCACAACATGGGGCGCGAGGTACACATGGGCCACGACCTCCGCTACGACCGCGCCGACGAGTTCATGGAGATCGTCCTTGGAAGCTGGGACGGGTGGGAAGACGGCGCCATACTCTGCGACAAGGAAACCGGCCTGTTCGCCGACCCGGACAAGGTGCATCGGTTGGAATACCAGGGGCAGTTCCTGCGTTCCTCCGGCACGTTCACCGTGCCGCGTTCCCCGCAAGGGCATCCGGTGATCATCCAGGCCGGGTCCTCCGGCCGCGGCAAGCGGTTCGCGGCTCGGTGGGCGGAGACGGTGTTCGTCGCCTACCACTCGCTCGAGGAAGGCCAGCGGCAATACGCGTCCTTCAAGGACAGCGTCGCGCGGTTGGGGCGGGACCCGGACCTGGTGACGGTCAACACCATCGCCTATCCGGTCGTCGCCGAAACGCGCGCCGAGGCGGAGGACAAGATGGCGCTGATCGACAGCCTGTATCGGGAGGTCGACGGGCTGTCCCTGCTGTCCGAAGCACTGAACTTCGACTTCAAGACGAAGGCCATGGACGACGCGTTCAGCGACGACGAACTCGCCGGCATGAGCGGCATGCAGGCCATGCGCGACCGCGTCATGCAGGAGACCGGACGCAACCCGACCGTGCGCGACTTCCTCAACGTCACGCGCCGCGGCCGTCCGCGCGAGGCGATCGTCGGGTCGGGCAAGGAGGTCGCGGACTGGTTCGAGGAATGGTTCACCGCCCGCGCCTGCGACGGGTTCGTCATCGCGGGCACGCACACGCCGGGATCGTTCGAGGACTTCGTGAAGTTCGTCGTCCCCGAATTGCAGCGGCGCGGCCTCTATCAGACGGAATACAAGGGGGCGACGTTGCGGGAGAATCTGGGCCTGCCGCGTCCGGTCCCCGGCGCCTGGCGGTCGGTCGGCGCCTGACGTCGCGCACGCGCGACAAGCCGGCCCGCTGCTTGTAGAAGAAGCGGCATGACACGCCAGATCCGCTTCAACGCCTTCGACATGGCCTGCGTCGGCCACATTCAGCAGGGGCTCTGGACGCACCCGCGCGACCGGTCCGCCGAGTATGCGAGCCTGGATCACTGGGTGCGGCTGGCCCGCACCTTGGAAGCGGGCCTGTTCGACGGGCTGTTCCTGGCCGACGTGCTGGGCGTCTACGACGTCTACGAGGACTCGCCCGCGGCGTCGCTGCGCAACGCGGTGCAGGTGCCGCTGCTGGACCCGCTCGCGCTGGTGCCGGCCATGGCGCAGGCGACCACGCATTTGGGGTTCGGCGTCACCTGCAATCTGGCCTACGAGACGCCCTTCCTGTTCGCGCGGCGGATGGCGACGCTGGACCATCTGACGCAGGGCCGCATCGGCTGGAACATCGTCACCGGCTATCTCGACAGCGCGGCCCGCGCGATGGGCCTCGACGCGCAGATGGCGCATGACGACCGCTACGACCTTGCCGACGAATACATGCAGGTCGTCTACGCGCTGTGGGAAGGCGGCTGGCGGGATGACGCGGTGCTGCGGGACCGCGCACGCGGCATCTACACGGACCCCGCACGTGTCCGTGCCGTGCGGCATGCGGGCAAGCAATACCGCATCGACGCCGTCCCGCTGTGGGAGCCGTCGCCCCAGCGCACGCCCGTGCTGTACCAGGCCGGCGCGTCCGACCGCGGCCGCGCCTTCGCCGCGCAGCATGCGGAATGCGTGTTCGCCAACGGCAGCACCCGGACGAACGTGCGGCGCATCGTCGACGATTTGCGCCGCCGCGCCGGCACGCGCCCGATCCAGGTCTTCGTCGGCGCGACGCTCGTGGTGGCGGAAACCGAAGCCGCGGCGCGCGAGAAGCTGGAGGACTACCGCCGTCATGCCAGCGTCGAAGGCGCGCTTGCTCACGCCGCGGCCTCCCTCGGCGTCGATTTCGCGCGGTTCGGGATGGACGAGCCGATCGAGGCAGGCGACAGCCAGGCCATCCGATCCAACATCGAGGCCATCGCCGCGCAACTGGGCAAGGGCTGGACCAAGCGACAGCTCATCGACCGCTTCATCCTGGGCAGCCGCCAGACGCCGATCGTCGGCTCCGCGCAGCAGGTCGCGGACGCGCTGATCGCCTGGGTGGACGAAGCCGACGTGGACGGCTTCAACCTGTCCCGCACCGTGATGCCGGAATGCCTCGACGACGTGATCCGCCTGGTCGTGCCGGAGCTGCAGGCGCGCGGCCGCTACAAGACCGGCTACGAGCCGGGAACGTATCGCCAGAAACTGTTCGGCCGCGGCGACCGCCTGCCGGACGGCCACCCCGCCGCGGCCGTGCGCTGGCGGGATTGATCGCCGCGGCGTATCGGCGGCCGCCCGAACGGAGCGACTGGCTGCGGCTCAGGCCGCGGTGCCTTCCGGCTCCTCCAGCTCGACGCTGAGTTCGCGCAGGGCGGCGGTGTGCGGGTGCTTGGTGCGGCCCGCGCGCAGGTCCTCCGCGGTGATCGTCTCCACGATCTGCCCGCCCTGCATCACCGCGATCCGCTTGCAGAGATGCGCCACCACGGCGAGGTTGTGGCTCACGAGCACGTAAGTCAGTCCGCGCGCCTGCTGCAGGTCCGCGAGCAGGTTCAGCACCTCGGCCTGCACCGAGACGTCCAGCGCGCTCGTGGGTTCGTCCAGCAGGACCACTTCGGGCTCCGACATCAGCGCGCGGGCGATCGCGACGCGCTGCCGCTGGCCGCCCGAGAGCTGGTGCGGATAGCGGAACCGCGCCGTCTGCGGCAGCGCGACCTCGTTCAAGCCGCGCGCGATACGCTGGTCGACGTCGCGCATGCCGTGCACGAGCAGCGGCTCGCTCAGGATGCGGTCGATGGTCTGGCGCGGATGCAGCGAGCCATAGGGGTCCTGGAAGACCATCTGGACGCGCCGATAGAAGTCGCGCGAGCGGTGGGGCGTGAGTCCCTGGCCGGCGATCACCATGTCGCCCGACCAGTCCGGGTTGAGACCCGACAGCGCGCGCAGCACGGTGGACTTGCCGGAGCCGCTTTCGCCCACCAGCCCGAAATTCTCGCCGGTGCCGACGCGGAACGACACGCCCTTCACCGCCTGCACCTCGCCGAAGCGAACGATCAGGTCGTTGACCTCGATCATGTCAGCCATGAGGGATCCCGCTGCATGACCTTGAGCCGTGCCTGTGGATGGGTGAGGGACGGGAGGCAGTCGAGCAGCCCGCGCGTATAGGGGTGCTTTGCGCGGGTGAGTTCGTTGGCCGCCAGTTCCTCGACGATCCGGCCGGCGTACATCACTGCCACGCGGTCGCAGAAATGCGAGACCAGCGGCAGATCGTGGCTGATCAGGATCAGCCCCATGCCGCGGCGGGAGACCAGGTCCTCGATCAGCCGCAGGATCTCCGCCTGTACGGTCGCGTCCAGCGCGCTGGTCGGCTCGTCGGCGATCAGCAGTTCGGGGTCCGGCGCCAACATCATCGCGATCATCACGCGCTGGCCCATGCCGCCCGAGAGTTCGTGCGGATAGGCGCGCGCGACGCGTTCGGGATCGCGGATCTGCACCTGGGTCAGCAGGTCCAGCGCCGCCTGTCCGGCCGCCTTGCGCGAACCGCCGCGATGCACGCGCCACGCCTCCGCGATCTGCGCGCCCGCGGTCATCACCGGGTTCAGCGAGTATTTCGGGTCCTGCATGATCAGCCCGGCGCGTCCGCCGCGGATCTTCCGCAACGTCGCCTCGTCGGCACGCAGCAGGTCGATGCCGTCGAAGGCGAGCCGGTCGGCGCTGATGCGCGCATTGCCGGGCAGCAGCCGCATGATGGAGCGTGCTGTCAGCGACTTGCCCGATCCGGACTCGCCGACGATGCCGAGTTTCTCCTGCCCAAGGGTGAGCGAGACGTCGCGCACCGCGTCCGAGAGGCCGGTCGCGGTCGGGAACTGCACACGCAGGTTGCGGATTTCGACCAGCATCAGCGTTGCCGCGGATCGAGCACGTCGCGCATGCCGTCCCCCAGCAGGTTGAAGGCGAGCGAGGCGATGAAGATCGCGATGCCGGGTATCGTCGGCACCCACCATTGCTCGAGGATGTAGGCGCGCGAGGACGCGATCATCGTGCCCCATTCGGGCAGGGGCGGCTGGGCGCCCATGCCGAGGAAGCCGAGGGCCGCGGCCGTCAGGATGATGCCGCTCATATCGAGCGTGACGCGGACGATCACGCTGGAGACGCAGAGCGGCACGATGTGGCGCAGGATGATGCGCCCGGATCGCGCGCCGGTCATGCGCACCGCGGCGATATAGTCGGTGTTGCGGACGGTCAGCGTCTCCGCGCGGGCGAGGCGCGCGTAGGGCGGCCAGGCGGTCAGCGCGATCGCGATGACGGCGCTGGTGATGCCGGGCTTCAGCGCGGCGACGAAGGCGAGCGCGAGCACGAGCCGCGGGAAGGCGAGGAACACGTCCGTCAGGCGCATCAGCGCGCGGTCGACGATGCCGCCGAAATAACCGGCGATGCAGCCGACGGCGAGCCCGATCGGCGCGACCAGCAGCACGACGGCGACGACCATGCCCAGCGTGACCCGCCCGCCGTAGAGGATGCGGGCGTAGATGTCGCGCCCGAGTTCGTCGGTGCCGAACCAGTGTGCGGCGGATGGTGGCGCGAGGCGGCCCGCGAGATCCTGGGCGCTGGGGTCCTGGAAGGCCAGGAGAGGGGCGGCGAGGGACGCGACGATCATCACGATGACGGTGATCAACCCGACCATCGCGAGGCCATTGCCGCGGAACTGCAGCCAGCCGCGATAGCGCCGCACCCACGCCGCATGCGTTCGGCTGCTCGGCGTTTCGCTGAGCAGCCAGTCTCGGGAGAGATAGGTGGAGAGCGCGGTCATCGTACGCGCGGGTCCAGCAAGCGATATGCCAGGTCGGCCAGGAGGTTCAGCACCAGATACACGAGCCCTATCACGAGCGTGGCGCCGAGCACCGCGTTCATGTCGGCGTTGAGGAGGGAGCCGGTGAGATAGAGGCCGATGCCCGGCCAGGAGAACACGGTCTCGGTGATGACCGCGCCCTCGAGCAGCCCGGCATAGGCCAGCGCCAGCACGGTCACCAGCCGGACGGCGATGTTGCCGAACGCATGGCGCCACAGGATGCGCGTGGCGGACAGGCCTTTCGCCCGCGCGGTGACGATGTATTCCCCGGCCAGCGATTCGATCATGAAGGCGCGGGTCATGCGCGTGATGTAGGCCATCGAGAAATAGGCGAGCACGAGCGATGGCAGCACGAGGTGCGAGCCGGCGTTCCAGAAGCTGTCCCAGTCGCCTTCCAGCGCGGCGTCGAGCACGAGCATGCCGGTGATGGGCGGCACCATGCCTTCATACGCGACGTCGATCTGCCCGGTGCCGGGCGCGATCCCGAGCTTGGCGTAGAAGACCAGCAGGCAGACGAGTCCGAGGACGAAGACGGGCACGGATTGTCCGGCGAGGCTGACGACGCGCACCACGTGGTCGAAGCGCGATCCCTGCCGCCAGGCGGCGACGACGCCAAGCGGCACGCCGATCAGGATGGCGATGATGATGGCGACGGTGGCGAGCTCGAGCGTCGCGGGGAAGAAGCGCGCGATATCCTCGGTGACCGGGTGGGACGTCATCACCGAGTTGCCGAGGTTGCCGTGCAGCAACTGCCCCATGTAGATCGCGAACTGCACCGGCAGCGGCTTGTCGAGGCCGAGTTCGGTGCGCACGCGCGCGATCACGTCGGGCGGGGCGTGGTCCCCGGCGATCGCGATCACCGGGTCGATGGGCATGGCGCGGCCGATCAGGAACGTGACCAGGATCAGGCCGAACAGGGTCAGCGGGACGCTGGCCACGGAGGCCAGCGTCTGACGCACGCGGGACGCCGTCACGCCTTGGTGATCTGCGCGTAGCGGGTATAGTCGGGCAGCACCCCGATCTGGATGCCGGACACGCCCTTGGGCATCGCATCCACCTCGTTCTGCTGCAACATCATGATGAAGGGCGCCTTCTGCAGGAAGTCGCGCTGCATCTTCGCGTAGATCTCGTCACGCTTCTTGTTGTCCAGCTCCTTGACCGCGGCTTCGACCATGGCGGTCATCTCGGGGTCGTAGAAGTGGTTGCGCCAGGCGAGGATGCGCAGCTTGCTGTTGTCCGAGTCGTCGGGATCGGCGCAGAAGGCCTGGGCGTTGGAGTTGGCGTCGAGGTAGTCGGGGAACCAGCTCGACAGCACCATCTGGTGCTGGCGCGCGCGCATCTTGCCGTAGACCTGCTTCTTCTCGGCGGCCTGCAGGTTGACCTTCACGCCGACGGCGGCGAAGTCGGCCTGGATCGCCTGCGCGATATCCGAGTACGGGGCCTGGGCGAAGTGGTCCATGGTGACGGTGAAGCCGTTCGGGTAGCCGGCCTTTGCCAGCATGTCCTTGGCCTTCGCCACATCCTTCTTGAACGGCATGTCGTCGATCGCGCCGGGCGAGCCCTTCGGCAGCACGGACTGCCACACGAACCACATGCCGGGCGTGATGTTCTTCGCGATCGCCTCGTAGTCGACCGCCCATTTCAGCGCCTGCAGGACCTCGACCTTGCTGAACTCCGGCGTCGCCTTGTTCATCCCGATATACATCTGGGTGAGCTGGCCGCGGCGCGCGATGTTGTAGTCCGGCTTGCCGTCGATGGTCTTGAGCTGGTCGGCGGTGAGGTCGCGCGCCATGTCGATGTCGCCCTTCTGCAGCATCAGAAGCTGCGTCGAGGGCTCCGCCACATGGCGGATGACGATGCGGCCGACCTTCGGCTTCTCCGCGGCGTGCGGGTTGGCGTCGTAGATGATGTGGTCGCTCGCGACCCATTCCACGAGCCGGTAGGGACCGGCGCCCGCGCTGTGGGTCTTCAGCCAGTTGTTGCCGAGGTCGCCGTCCTTCTGGTTGGCCATCACGCGGGCCTTCTCCACCACGCAGCCGACGGTGGCGGACAGGCAGTAGAGCACGAAGCTCGTCGCCTGCACGGCTGGAAGCGTCAGCGCGAGGTTGTGGTCGTCGGTCGCGTGGATCATCTTCTCGACGTTGTCGGCGGTCCATCCGAACTGCGTCAGGATGAAGCCGGGCGTGAGGTTCAGCTTGACGACGCGCTGCAGGCTGAACGCCACGTCCTCGGCGGTGACCGGCTTGCCGCTGTCGAACAGCACGCCCTTGCGGATGTGGAAGGTGAAGTTCAACCCGTCGGGCGTGACCTCCCATTTCTCGGCCAGGTCGCCGACCAGCTTGGTGTTGTCCTGCGGATCGGGCGCGACGAGCTTGCGGTAGATGTTGCCGCAGCCTTCGTTGTCGGCGAACTCGTAGGACTGGGCGGGATCGAAGCCGCCCACGATATCGTCGATCGTCTTGGCCATGACCACGGCGTTCTTCGGCGTCGCGGCCTCGGCCGATCCGATCAGGCCCGATCGCGGCAGCGCCGGGGCGGCGAGACCCGCCGCGGAGGCGGTCAGCAGG
>MKTV01000066.1:10211-22296 GCA_001898425.1 Rhodospirillales bacterium 69-11 | reverse complement strand
TCGTCCGGTCTCCTCGAATCAAATCCGTGGCGGGCAATTCGCCCTGTGCGTCAGCCTTTGGTGATGGCGTCGTATTTCGTGTAGTCGGGCAGCGCACCGACGACGAAGCCCTTCACGTCCTTCCGCGAGACGGCGGTCGCGTTCTTCTGCAGCAGCATGGCGAACGGCGCTTCCTCACGGAACTTGCGCTGCATCTCCTCGTACATCGCGATGCGCTTCTTCGAGTCGAGCTCCTTCGCCGCGGCCTGCGACATCGCCGTCAGTTCGGCGTTCTGGAAATGCGAGCGCCAGGCGAGGATCTTCAGCTTGCTGGAATCCGAATCGTCGGGGTTCTCGCAGAAGGCCTGCGCATTGGAGTTCGGATCGAAGTAGTCCGACCCCCAGACCAGCATCGCGAGCTGGTGCTGCCGCGCGCGGGTCTTGGTGATGACCTGCTTCTGCTCGCCGGGCTGCAGCGACACCTTGATGCCGATCGCGGCGAGGTCCGCCTGCACCGCCTGCGCGATGTCGCTCGCGGGGGCGGCCGAGATGTAGTCCATGGTGATCGAGAAGCCGTTCGGCAGGCCGGCCTTGGCCAGCAGCTCCTTCGCCTTGGCGACATCCTTCTTGAACGGCACGTCGGTCAGTGCGCCCGGCAGGCCCTTGGGGAGGAAATACTGGTCGACGCTCCAGGTGCCGGGCGTGATGTTCTTGGCGATCGCCTCGTAGTCGATCGCCCATTTGATCGCCTGGTGCACCTCGGGCTTCGCGAGTTCCGGTATCGCCTGGTTCATCGCGATGTACATCGACGTCGCCTGGCCGGCGCTGGCGATCGAGTAATCCTTGTTCGTCATCAGCGACTTGAGCTGATCGGCGGTCAGGTCGCGCGCGATATCGGCATCGCCCTTCTGCAGCATCAGCAACTGCGTGGCGGGTTCGGCCACGTGCTTCACCACGATGCGGCGTACGCCGACTTTCATGCCGGAATGTGGGTTCGCATCCGCGATCATGCTGTCGGACGCCTGCCAGCTGGTCAGCTTGTAGGCACCTGCCCCGGCCGTATGGGTCTTGAGCCAGCCATTGCCCAGGTCGCCGTTGGTGGCATGCGACATCACCGTCGCCTTCTCCACCACCGATCCCACGTTGGCCGACAGGCAATAGAGCACGAAGCTCGTCGCCCGCACCTGGCCGATCTTGATCTGCACCGTGTGGTCGTCCAGCGCGCGGATCATGTCCTGCACGTTGTCCTTGGTGAAACCGAACTGCGTCAGGATGAATCCGGGCGTCTTGTTCAGCAGGACCACGCGCTGGAACGAGAAGGCAACGTCTTCGGCGGTCACCGGCTTGCCGGTCTCGAAGTGGGCGTCGTCGCGCAGCTTGAAGGTGAAGGTCAGCCCGTCGTCGCTGACCGTCCATTTCTCGGCCAGGTCCCCCGAGAGCTCCCCGCTCTTGTTCGGATCGGGGCGGACCAGACGCCGGTAGCAGTTGGCGTCCATCTCGTTGTTGCTGAACTCGTAGGACTCGGCCGGGTCGAAGCTGATGATGTCGTCGATCTGCTTGACCATCACCACCGCGTTCTTCGGCGTCGCGGCCAGGGCCGGCCGCAGGATGGCGGGCGCGGACAGGACGCCGGCCGATCCTGCCAGCAGGACACGACGAGTCAGCATGCGAAGTCTCCCAATGACCGTGGCGCGGCACTTTGCCAAGCCTTCCCGCGTCGCGCTAGGCTCCTGTTTATGCAAAACTCCGGCCAGAAGTTCGGGTCCGTCTGCCCGCATGATTGCCCCTCCACCTGCGCGCTGGAGGTGGAGGTTGGGGCAGGCGGTCGGGTCGGCGCCGTCCGCGGGGCGGCGGACAACAGCTACACCGCCGGCGTCATCTGCGCCAAGGTGTCGCGCTACGCCGAACGGATCCATCACCCCGACCGCCTGACCCGGCCGCTGCTGCGCACCGGTCCCAAGGGCAGCGGCCAGTTCCGCCCGATCGGCTGGGAGGAGGCGCTGGACCGGGTCGCCGACGCCTTCACCTCCGCCACGGACCGGCATGGGTCCGAGGCCGTCTGGCCGTTCTTCTTCGCCGGCACGATGGGGCTGGTGCAGCGCGACGGCATCAACCGGCTCCGCCACGTGATGCGCTACTCGCGGCAGAAGATGACCATCTGCACCTCCCTGCCCGAGGCGGGCTGGGTGGCCGGCGTCGGGCAGAGCCGCGGCGCCGATCCGCGCGAGATGGCGGACAGCGACCTGATCGTGGTCTGGGGCGGCAATCCCGTCTCCACCCAGGTCAACGTCATGACCCATGTGAGCCGCGCGCGGAAGCAGCGCGGCGCAAAGCTGGTCGTGGTCGACCCCTATCGCACCCCCACGGCCGAGGTCGCGGACCTGCACCTTCCCGTGCGGCCCGGCACCGATGGCGCGCTCGCCTGCGCCATGATGCACGTCGCCTTTCGCGACGGGCACGCCGACCGCGCCTATCTCGCGCGTCACACCGACTGCCCCGACGCGCTCGAGGCGCATCTGCGTGACCGAGGGCCAGATTGGGCCGCCGCCATCACGGGCCTGCCGGTCGCGGAGATCGAGGCGTTCGCGCAGCTCTACGCCACGACCCCGCGCTGCTTCATCCGCGCCGGCTATGGTTTCGCGCGCAGCCGCAACGGAGCGGCGAACATGCACGCCGTGAGCTGCCTGCCCGCCGTCACCGGCGCCTGGCAGCACCCTGGCGGCGGTGCGCTCTGGTCCAACCGCGGCATGTACCACTGGGACAAGACGCTGATCGAGGGGTTGGACGCGCTGGACCCGTCCATCCGCGTGCTGGACATGAGCCGCATCGGCAGCGTGCTCACCGGCGACCGCAGCGAACTCGGCGATGGCCCGCAGGTGCACGCCCTGCTGATCCAGAATCAGAACCCGGTCACCGTCTGCCCCGACAGCAACCGCGTCCGACGTGGTTTCGCGCGAGACGACCTGTTCGTCTGCGTCCACGAGCAGTTCATGACCGAGACCGCGCGCTGGGCCGACGTGGTGCTGCCGGCCACGATGTTCCTGGAACACGACGACCTCTACCAGGCCGGCGGACACAGCCACATCCAGATCGGCCGCAAGCTGGTTGAACCGCCCGGTGAGTGCCGCTCCAATCACGAGGTCCTTCAAGGCATCGCCCGCCGGGTCGGGGCGCACCATCCGGGCTTCGACATGAGCGCGATGGAGATCATTGATGCGACCTTGCGTGCCTCCGGCTGGCCGGATGCCGAGACGGTGCTGCGGGAGCGCTGGATCGATGCGATGCCGCGCTTCGAGGACGCGCATTTCCTGACCGGCTTCCCGCAGCCCGACGGCAAGTTCCGCTTCGCCCCGGACTGGCGCGCCATGGGCGACGCGGCGGGCGTGATGCCGAAGCTGCCCGACCACATGGAGAGCTACGACGCCGCCACGACGGAACACCCGTTTCGCCTCGTGACCGCGCCGGCCCGCAGCTTCCTCAACACGAGCTTCACGGAGATGGCGTCGGGCCGGAAGCGGGAAGGGCGTCCGACCGTGCGGATGCATCCCGACGATGCGGCGCAGTTCGGCGTGAGCGACGGTGGCAAGGTGCGCCTGGGCAACCAGCGCGGCGAGGTGGTGCTGCACGCGCGCATCGCCGAGGGCCAGCAGCGCGGCGTCCTGATCTCCGAGAGCATCTGGCCCAGCGAATGCTTCGAAGGCGGCATCGGCATCAACGCGCTGACCAGCGACGATCCGGGCCCGCCCTTGGGTGGCGCGGTGTTCCATGATACCGCGGTCTGGCTGCGTGCCGTCGCGACGGAGATGTCGCTCGCGGCCGACTGAACGGGGGGAAGATCAGAATGCGGAAGCGAATCGCCGTGGTCGGCGCGGGCGCGGTGGGCGGCTATGTCGGCGGCAACTTGGCGCATGCCGGCCACGACGTCACCCTGATCGACCCTTGGCCCGCGCATGTGGAGGCGATCCGCGCCAACGGGCTGAACATCTACGGCATGACGGAGGCCGAACGCCGCACCGTCCACCTGCCCACGCTGCACGTCACGGAGGTGCAGTCGCTCGCCAAGCAACGCCCGATCGACATTGCGCTGATCTCGGTCAAATCGTACGATACGATCTGGGCGGTGCAGTTCATCCGGCAGTACCTGTCATCCTCCGGCATCGTCGCCTCGATGCAGAACTGCGTAAACGAGGAGCGTGTCGCCTCCGTCGCCGGCTGGGGCCGCACGCTCGGCATCATCGTCGGCGGCGGCGTGGGGGTCGATCTCTACGAGCCTGGCCATATCCGCCGCGGCTACGCCAAGCGGCCGCACGTGACCTCGTTCTACGTGGGAGAACCGAGCGGACGGATCACGAAGCGGGCGGAGGAACTCGCGGCGATCATGAACGATTGCGACACGGCGAAGGCGACCGACAACCTGTGGGGCGAGCGCTGGACCAAGCTATGTGTGAACGGCATGCGCAACGGCGTCTCCGCCGCGACCGGCATGGGCGGCAACGCGCGTGACCGTCACGACGCGGTCCGCCGCATCTGCATCCAACTCGGCGGCGAATCCGTCCGGGTCGGCCAGAAGCTCGGGTACACCCTGGGTCCGATCGGCAACCTGCCGCCGGAGGCGCTGGCCCGCGCGTCGGAAGGCGATCGCGCCGCGCTGGAGGAGATCGAGGGGCTGATGGTCGGTGCGACTGACGAGGGCCTGCGCGCGCCGTATCAGCGCCCGTCGATGGCGCAGGACATGGCGAAAGGCCGGCGCACCGAGATCGAGCTGATGAATGGCTACATCGCGAGCGAGGGCGCGCGTGTCGGGGTCCCGGCCCCGACGCACGAGATGCTGACGCGGCAGGTGCTGCGGGTGGAGCGTGGCGAGATTCCGCCGCGGCCTGAGAACGTGCTGGTGAACAGCTAGCCTGGGAGTTTCGGGAGGGTGCGTCGGGCTGCAGCGTTCGTGCTGAACGGCTGAACTTTGGTTCACACGGAGGAAGAAGAAGAGCCACGGAGGTCACGGAGGGACCGAGCGGGCGCGACCGCCGGGGGGAACGGAAGGCGGAAGGTGGTTCTAGATTTTGCTCCGCGACCGCGAGCACTGCAGCCGAGGTCGCTGCTTGGTGAGACTCTGGCCGATCGTCCGAGTGCCGCGAAGCTTTTTGATTTCAATTGAGCCGAGCGGTTTGCGGCCACGTGCGTCCCGACGCATGCCGTGCCCTGATTGCGCGCGATGGAGCAGATGTCTCCGCTCGGCGGAGACTCTGCCTGATCGTCCGAGTGGCGCGAAGCGATCGAAACTCTTCGAGCCGCAGAGACCCGCCTGGCTGGGTAGTGTCTGGAAGGTTCTGCAAAACGCCCTGAGGTTCGGCGGTCATGGTATGCGGGTGATGTCTACGTCACCGCCCCTTTGGCGAGGGAGCACACCATGACCAAGCAAGAAGGTAAGGGAGCGTCGATCGCGATCAAAGCGTTGCTGGAGGATGATGCGGACTTCCTCCGCAGTTCGGTGAAGGCTGCGATCGAGACGGCGCTGGAAGCCGAGATGACGGAGGTGATCGGCGCGGCGAAGGGCGAGCGGACGGACACCCGGCTGGGGTATCGTGCCGGCTACTACCATCGTTCGCTGATCACGCGGGTGGGTACGCTGGAATTGCGTGTCCCGCAGGACCGGGCGGGTCGGTTCTCGACCGAGTTGTTCGAGCGCTATCAGCGCTCGGAGAAAGCCTTGGTGAGCGCCCTGTCGGAAATGTATGTGCAGGGTGTCTCGACCCGGAAGGTGAAAGCGGTCACGGAGGCGTTGTGCGGGCACGCGTTCTCCGCCAGCGCGATCAGCGAGGCCAACAAGTCGCTGGATGCGGCGCTGACGGCGTTCTCGCGCCGCCAACTGACCGAACCCTATCCCTATCTGATCCTGGACGGCCGCTACGAGCGGGTCCGCGAGGGCGGGGTGATCACCAGCCAGGCCGTGCTGATCGCGGTGGCGGTGGATGGCGAAGGGCGCCGGCAAGTGCTGGGGGTGGAACTGGCCAACCGGGAGAGCCGCTCGAGCTGGCGCGACTTCCTGCTGGATTTGAAACGGCGAGGCCTGCATGGCGTGGAGTTCGTCGTCTCCGACGACCATCCCGGCCTGAAGGCGGCGATCCGCGAGGTGCTGACGGAGGCGGCATGGCAGCGCTGCTACGTGCACTTCCTCAGGAACGCCCTCGATTACGTCCCGCGCAAGGTCGACGACGACTGCCTGATGGAGCTGCGCTGGTTCTACGACCGGCGGGATCTGGCGGAGGTGCGGCGCGACCTCGCGACCTGGCTCGGCAAGTGGCAGGGCAAATACCCCAGGCTGTGCGGCTGGGTCGAAGACAACATCGAGGAGACCCTGACCTTCTACCGGCTGCCGTTGGCGCATCATAAGCACATGAAATCGACCAACATGCTGGAGCGGCTGAACCAGGAGATCAAACGCCGCACACATGTGGTGCGGATCTTCCCCAACGCGGCGAGTTGCCTGCGTCTGGTCCGCTCGCTGGCGGTGGAGACGCACGAGAACTGGCTGGAAGCGACCCGCTACCTGAACATGGATCACCTCAAGGAGCACAAGAAGCAGGTGCTACGTGAGGCGGCATGAGCGACATGCGCCCCGCCTGCTCGAGGATCGCGCCGTGCTCGCCGCCGTCAAGGACGCGACGCGCCGGCTCCGCCGGTGGCCTGCGGCCATCCTTGACCGTGGCTCCGCCCGGCGCAGCCGAACTCTCAGGCCGGGACGGAGAAACGCCGCTCAGCCGAACCGAGAAACATCACACCGCATACCCAAAACCGATTTTGCAGACATTGACGTACACAACTCCTGGCTGAACGCACGAACCGTCCCACGGTCCGTCTCCCTCCGTGACCTCCGTGGCTCTCCTTCTTCCTCCGTGTTGAATGAAAGCGCGCGCGCCGCACGAACCCATCCCGGCGCAGGCACCCAACCCACGCGCACGTCAGCCGCAAACACCCGCAGCACCGAGACGGCTCGCGCTCCTGAGCAATGCGTCACCCGACTCCGCACTCGGGCTCACGCGCCGCGCGTCCGCAGCCGAGGCAACAGCGGCGCGGCCTTGCGCGCCACGACCAGCAGCCCGACTCCCAGCCCGCAGAGCGCGATGTAATGCGCGGGCCGCAGCCCGTAGCGCAGGGTCTCCGACGCCGCGAGCACGCGCCACGGATCGATGCGCGTCGCAATCCCATACCAGGCGAACTCGATCCCGGCCGTCGCCAGCCCGGCGGCAATTGCGAGCATGGGCGGCGTCGCCCAATGCCGCTGCCACGCCTGGGGCAATGCGCGCCAGAGCATCAGCCACACGAAGAGCCCCGTCACGAACACCGGCTCCGACACGTTCGCCTTCGACTGGATGAAGTAGTGCAGCGCGGCGAGGATCGCGATCGGGTAGGCCAGCCGGTGCAGGCGCTTCCAATTACGGCCCATCCGCTGCAGCGCGCGGTCGGTCGACGTGATTCCCAGCGCGGCAAGGCCGAGAAGCGCGACGAAGCCGATGGTGAGATAGAAGCGCAGCGCGATCTCGGAGACGACGGTCAGCAGCGCGAATTTCTGGTCGACCACGTAGAGCAGCAGGTGCGCGACCCCGTAGGCGAGGGCGGTCAGGCCGACCATGCGCCTGACCAGCAGGATCTGGGGCCAGTTCAGCAGCCGCGCGGCCGGGGTGATCGCGAGCGAGATCAGCAGGAACCGGATGGCCCACAGCCCGGTCTCGTGGATGGCCTCGGTGATCGGCCGGCCGCCCAGCATCCCGCTCGCCCACCATGCGGCGGTCAGCAGGCCCGGTACGAACAGCAGCGGGAAGACGAGCGCCTTGAGCTTGACCAGGCGACCGCGTCGATCGCGCCAGGGAACTTGCATCGGGACCTCCTGGACGAGGGACATGGCACGATCGAGGCGTCCGTCCAGGGACGGGCATCTGAATGGGGGTAGAAATGCCAAAACTGGATCGGAAACGCCAACGTGGCGCCCGCATGGGCGAACGCGCGGTGGCGCCGCCGCCCAAGCTCCCTGCGGGACGGGTCGCTCAGCGCTGCGGGGCGCCCCCAGCCTGGGGCAGCCGGAGCTGCGGCATTTCCAGGCGCTGGAACCCCTGCGGCGGCGTCAGCGCGTCGGCCGGGATGGGAGCATAGGACACCTCGGTCGCCTCGATCCCGCCATGCTGCTGCGACACCGCCCCGCTGCCGCGCAGCAGCACGCCATCCGCGGTCAGGCAGGCACTACCGGTGCCGTCCCGGGTCCGCACGTCCCACTCGGTGCAGCGCAGCCCGGCGACCGTCGCCTCGCCGCGGCGGGTGAACCGCGCATCCGTGGCCAGCCGCTGCGGATCGCGGGACGGATCGTAGGGCAGGTCCATCAGGCTGTGTTGCGGGGGGATGACGATGGTCAGCCGCTGCGCCGTGCGGTCCAGCAGCAGGTACATCGGCCCGTTGCCCGGCTCCACCCGCACCCGCGTGCCCCCGGCCGCGAAGCTGATCCGCAGCGAGGTGGGTCGCGGCATGCCGGCCGGGATCGTGGTGTCCGACAGCACGCGGTAGGTGACGGTCACGTCGCGCGTCGGCTGGATGCGGGGCGGGGCGTCGGCGTGGGCGGCGGGAGAGAACGCCGCGAGGGGCGCCACCGCGAGGGCGGCGGCCAGGGCTCTCGCCGGGGCGTCCGCCAGACGGGCGCGCAGGGCGGCGGAGGATGTCATGCGTGGTCTCCTTCGGGGCGGCGCAGCGCGCGGATGGTGGCATCCAGCGCCGCCGGTTCGGGCGCAGCCAGCCACGTGGCCGGCTGGTCGACGGCGGCCGCGAGCATCGCCTTGTAGAGCGGGCGGGGGATCTCCGTCGCGCCGAACTGGGAGAGGTGGGTGGTCACGAACTGGGTATCGAGCAGGGTGAAGCCGCCCAGCTTCAGCCGCGCGACCAGATGCACCAGCGCGACCTTCGACGCGTCGGAGACGAAGCTGAACATGCTCTCCCCGAAGAAGGCGGCCCCCAGCACCACGCCGTACAGCCCGCCCACCAGCATCCCGTCGCGCCAGCACTCCACCGAGTGGGCGTGGCCCATGCGGT
Source organism: Rhodospirillales bacterium 69-11 (assembly GCA_001898425.1). Lineage (GTDB taxonomy): Bacteria > Pseudomonadota > Alphaproteobacteria > Acetobacterales > Acetobacteraceae > Rhodopila. Next base: position 13,245 of record MKTV01000066.1, on the reverse strand, counting down.
GCAGCTCCCGGAACAGGCGCTCGATCTGCGGGTTGATCCAGGTGTCTTCCCGGCCAGGCGCCGGCGTGGCGCAGCCGGCGATAGTCGCGGCGAAGTCGCGATCCGCGGTCACCTCGAACGCGTCCGACAGCGCGGTCCGCATCAGGCGGCGGGAGAGGTGGAAGCGCTCCAGCGGCAGCACGCCCCGCCGTTCCGGGTCGAGCCAGTACAGCCGGTCGCCCAGCCGGCTCTCCGCCATCGGGAACAACCCGTGACGGTAGGCGCGCAGCATCAGCTCCGGCGTGATCTCGACGATGCGTCGGGACATGCGCGTACTGTGGGGGTGGGGCGCCGGGAAGGGAAGGATCGATTCGTCACCCTGCCGCGAGCGGCTCCCCCCGATTGAGCGCCGCCGGACCACTGACGAAGCGGCTGCCGCGTAGGAAGAAGCGCAGCGGCCGATGCGCGTCCTTGGTGATGCCGATGCGGGTCGAGACCCCCAGCGCCGCCGGCATGTCCGGCGACGCGGCGAGGTAGAGCGGGCCCTCGCGCAGCAGGTCGGTCCCATCGAGGCCGCGATCGATCGCGAGCGCCGCCGCGAGCCGCCCAGGTCCGCGGGCGAGGTCGCGATCGGGGACGCCGCCCCGCGCGGCACGCATCGCGGCAAGCCCTTCGAGCGGCTCCAGCGCGCGGATCAGCACCCCGCCCCCGATCCCGGCCGGCTCCGCCGAGACGTTCAGCATCCAGGCGGTGCCGTAGGCGCGGTAGACGTAGGCATGGCCCGGATCGAGGAACATCGTGCGATTGCGCGGCGTGATGCCTCGGAACGTGTGGGAGGCGGCGTCGTCGGGCAGGTAGGCCTCGGTCTCCACGATGCGGCCGCTCCGCACCCCGTCGGGCAGGATCCGCACCACGCGGCAGCCGATCAGGAAGCGGGCCATCGCCTCGGTCCCGGTCGGCAGCAGGGCGCGCGGCAGCGGCTGGTCTTGCGTCATGGCCGCCGGGATGGGTTGATGCGGGACAGGTCAGGAGGGGAAACGATGGCCAAGTTCACCTGGGAGCACATCCATCTGCGGTCGCCGGACCCGGAAGCCACGGCAGCCTGGTATCAGGACAAGCTGGGCGCCGAGGTGGTCCGCACGAAACAGGCGGACGGGTCGGCGCGCATCGACCTGAACCTGGCCGGGCAGAAGGTTTTCCTCGCCCAGGCGGCCGAGGGCAAGGCCGCCCCCGCGCCGCAGAGCCCCTACATGGGGCTGGACCATTTCGGCCTGACCGTCCCCGACCTGGACGCGGCGGTCGCGGAGCTGAAGGCCAAGGGGGTCACGTTCACCATGGAGCCGACCACCGCGCGGCCCGGTGTGCGGATCGCGTTCCTCACCGCGCCGCAGAACGTCACGATCGAGCTGATCCAGCGCGGCTAGCAGGGGCTTCCCCCCGGCCGGGGGCGGGCCAACATCTCAGCGATGCCGCATCCCGAAACCTGGCTGAAAGTACTGCCGCAGGGCCTCCATTGCGAGCCGGGCGGGTTCTTCATCGACCCGCTCCGGCCGGTGGCGCGCGCCATCGTCACGCACGCGCACTCGGATCACGCGCGGCCTGGCCACGACGCCGTGCTGGCGAGCGCCGAGACGCTGGCCGTGATGCGCGCCCGCATGGGGGACGACCGCGCCGGCACCGTCCAGCAGGCGATCGGCTGGGGAGAGAAGCTGACCATCGGCGACGTCCGGGTCTGGCTGCAACCGGCCGGCCATGTGCTGGGCAGCGCCCAGGTCGCGATGGAATATCGCGGCAGCCGCGCGGTGGTGAGCGGCGATTACAAGCGCGTGCCGGATCCGACCTGCCTGCCGTTCGAGCCGATCGGCTGCGACGTGTTCGTCACTGAGGCGACGTTCGCGCTGCCCGTCTTCGTGCACCCGACGCCCGCGCACGAGATCGCGCGGCTGCTGGACAGTGTCGCCCTGTTTCCCGACCGGACGCATGTCGTCGGCTGCTACGCGCTGGGCAAGTGCCAGCGGCTGATCGCGCTGCTGCGGCAGGCCGGCTGGGATCGCCCGATCTGGCTGCACGGCGCCCTGGTCGCGATGTGCCATGTCTACGAGGCCTGCGGCGTCCGACTGGGCGAGTTGCGGCCGGCGACCGCCGCGGCAAAGGGCTCGCTCGCGGGGGAGATCGTGCTGGCGCCGCCCGGCGCGATCGCCGACCGCTGGGCGCGGCGGCTCGAGGACCCGGTCGTGTCGCTCGCCTCCGGCTGGATGCGGGTGCGCCAGCGGGCGCGCAGCCGCGGGGTGGAACTGCCGCTGGTGATCTCCGACCACGCCGACTGGAACGAGCTGAACGCGACGCTGGACGAGGTCGGCGCGCCGGAAGTCTGGGTGACGCATGGGCGGGAGGAGGCGTTGATCCATGCCGCCGCCGCCCGCGGCATCCGCGGCCGCGCGCTGCGCCTGGTCGGCTATGGGGAGGAGGACGAGGCGGAGGACCCGCCCGCCGCCGAGGCCGCTGCCGCCGCGCCGGAACCGAAGACGGAGGACGCATGATGCCGGAACCCGAGACCTTCCACCTGGCCGATGACGGGGCGATCCCGAACTCGCCGCTGCCGCTGCTGGTCTATCGCGGCGCGGTGCCGACGGATCCCGCCGCGATCGAACGGCTGTTCGCGGCCCATGCCTGGCCGCCGGCCTGGCGGAATGGCGTCTACCCGTTCCACCATTTCCACGCGAACGCGCACGAGGTGCTGGGTATCGCGGCCGGGGCAGCGGAGGTGCAGTTCGGCGGCCCGTCCGGCCCGGTGCTACGCGTGCAGGCGGGGGACGTCGTGGTGCTTCCGGCCGGGATCGGGCATTGCCGGCGCAGCCAGACGCCGGACCTGCTGGTGGTGGGTGGCTATCCCGAAGGCGCCCCCGATCCGGACCTGCATCGCGGCGCGGCCGAGGCGCATGACGCAGTGGTTCACTCGATCGCGGCCGTGCCGATGCCGGCAGCGGACCCGGTCGCCGGCCGCGACGGCCCGCTCCGGCGGTTGTGGGGTGAACAGGCCTGAGCCCCTGGACAG
>MKTV01000066.1:0-10195 GCA_001898425.1 Rhodospirillales bacterium 69-11 | reverse complement strand
AGCCTCTACGGCCCGCCGCGACCGCCCACAGCGCCATAGACCTGCCCGGTCGCGAAGCTCGATTCCGGGGAGGCCAACAGCACGTAGATCCCCGCCAGCTCCGCCGGCTGGCCAGGACGCCCGAGCGGCGTCTGCGCACCGAACTGCGTGAGCTTGTCCGGCGCCTGCCCGCCGCTGGGCTGCAGCGGCGTCCAGACCGGGCCCGGCGCGACCGCGTTCACCCGGATCCCCCGCGGCGCAAGCTGCTTCGCCAGCGCCTTGGTGAAGATCATGATCGCACCCTTGGTCATCGCGTAGTCGACGATGTCCGGGCTGGGATCATAGGCGTTCACCGAACTCGTGTTGATGATCGTCGCGCCTGCTGGCAAATGGGCGAGCGCCGCCTTGGTGATCCAGAACATCGCATACACGTTCGTCTTGAACACCGCGTCGAACTGCTCGGTCGAGATGTCCTGCAGGTGATCGACCGCATGCTGCTTCGCGGCGTTGTTCACCAGGATGTCGAGCCCGCCCATCGCCTGCGCCGCATCGGCGACGAGCTTGGCGCAGAACGCCTCGTCGCGGATGTCGCCGGGCAGCGGGGTCGCCTTGCGGCCCGCATCCTCGATCAGGCGCACGACCTCGCGCGCATCCGGCTCCTCGACGGGAAGGTAGTTGAAGGCGACGTCCGCGCCCTCCCGCGCGAAGGCGATCGCGGCGGCACGGCCGATGCCGGAGTCGCCGCCGGTGATCAGCGCCTTCCGGCCGACCAGCTTGCGGCTGCCGCGGTAGCTCGTCTCGCCATGGTCGGGCTTCGGGTTCATCGCGCTCGCGAGGCCTGGCGGGTCCTGCTGCTGCGCGGGGAAGGGCGGACGCGGATAGGCCGTGCGGGGGTCACTGATGTGCGGCCCGTCGTTCACCGGTGCGGTGGCGGGCGGCACGGATTGCGCGGAGGCGGGGCTGGCGAGTGCGGCAAGCAGGCCTGCGGACAGGCCGCCCATCAGGGCTCGTCGGGACGCATCGTTGTCTTCGGGGGGCATGGAGGCTCCGAGGTGGCGGGGCGAGCAATCGCTCGAGCTCCGTGGTCAACTCGGACGAGCAACGGCCGGTTGCCGCAGCATCGTGGTGGGGTGCTCACGCCTGGGTTACCGCCGCTTGGCCTCGAAGCGGTAAGGCGTCGCACCCGCGGTCAGCGGGTCCAGTGACAGCCGGTGTTCCAGTGGCGGGAAGGCGCGGCTGCGGCAGTCCGGCCGGTCGCACAGGCGGCAGGACAACCCGATGCCGACCCGCGCCCGCTCGAGGTCCAGGCCGTCGGCATAGGTGACCTCCGCCGCGTGGGTCAGCGCGCACCCCATGGCCACGACATGCATCGGGCGCGGCTCGCCCCAATGCGTGGCGGAGCGGGCCTCGGCGCGGGCGAAGCACAGATAGGCGGCGCCATCGGGCAATTCGGCAACCTGCACCTGCACCGCGCCTGGCTGCGCGAAGGCGGTGTGCACGACCCAGCGCGGGCAGGATCCGCCATAGCGCGCGAAGGGGAACCCGGCGGCGGAGAAGCGCTTGGAGACGTTGCCGGCCGGATCGACGCGCAGGAAGAAGAACGGCACGCCCCGCGCACCCGGGCGCTGCAGCGTGGAGAGGCGATGGCACGCCTGCTCGTATGACACGCCGAACCGTGCGGCGACCGCTTCCATGTCGTGGCGCAGCTCGCGCGCGCCGGCCAGGAACGCGTCGTAGGGCATCAGCAACGCGCCGGCGACGTAGTTCAGCAGCCCGATGCGGATCAGCATCGCCGCTTCCTGGGTGGAGGGATCGGCGGCCTGGATCTCCGCCTCCACCGCCTCCCGCGCCTCGAGCAGGGCGAGTTGGAATGCCATGTGGAAGCCGCGGCTCTCCCGCGGCAGTGTCTCGGACAGCGCGAGGCTGCGGGTGGCCGGGTCGTAGCGACGCAGTGCGCCGTCCAGCGCGCCCACGGTGACCCGCACCTCGTGAACGCGGCGCAGGCGTTCGGCGATCGCGTGGTTCATCTCGGCCGGACTGCCGGCGCCGAGTTGCGCGGCCAGGGCTTCGGCGGCCTCCTCCAGCGCCGGGAAGTGGTTGGCGCGGTCGTCGAACAGGTCGCGCGCTTCCTCGTTCGGCAGGAGGATGCGCCGGCCGGAGGGCAGGGCGATGCCGCCCGCATCCTCCCGCGCCACGCGCCAGGCGCGATAGAGCGCCAGCACCGCGCGCGCCGCGTTGGGGCTGCTGCCGACCAGCGCCTCGATCTCCGGATCGGGCACGGTCTCGGCCCCGAGGAGCGGGTCGCCCAGGGCTTCGCGCAGGCCGACTTCGAGCTGGCGTTCCTGGTTGCCGGAGAGGTCGCGCAGATCGACGCCGAGGGTTTCGGCGAGCTTGATGAGCAGGGAGGCGGTGACGGCGCGCTGGTCGTGCTCGATCAGGTTGAGATAGCTGGCGGAGATGCCGAGCCGTCCGGCGAGCGCGCTCTGGGAGAGGCTGCGTTCGGTGCGGAGGCGGCGGACCGTCCGGCCGATGAGGGTGCGCGCCATCTTTACAGCCTTTACACTTTCCGCAAGTTTCGTGTGAAGCCAGCGACCTGATTACAGCTCAAGGTCGGAGATGAGGCTTCACGCAGGCCGCCGAAAATGTCAATTCTTCACTGCGCGCCGAGTTTAGGGAGACGAACGGCCGGCACCGCGGGCAACGCGGGCCGGCCGTTTCCGTGCGCAGGATCTGCTCGGGGTCAGAATTCCAGCAGGTTCTCGCGCAGCATCTTCTTCGTGTAGGCGCGGCGGGTCAGGCCGCGCTGCTGCAGCTCCGGCACCAGGCCTTCGGTGATCTCGGCCACGTTGCGACGGTTGACGTTGCCCAGCGCGAACAGGAAGCCGTCGCCGCCGACCTCCTGCATCACCTCGTCCATCTTCGCGGCGACCGTCGCCGGCGAGCCGATCAGGTCGATCGACATGCCCAGCGTGCCGTATTCGGTGATCGCCTCCCGCAGCGTGCGCTTGCCGGCCTTGCGCAGGAATTGGGCGAGGCTCTGCTGGTGGCCGTTGGTGGTGAGCTCGCCCACCGGCTGGTCGAGGTCGAACTGCGAGAAGTCGATGTTCGTGCTCCAGCCCAGCTGCGCGAGCTTGACGTCGAGATTCTGGCCGGCGGCGGCCATGCGGCGATTGGCGCGGTCGTGCGCGTCCTCGTCGGTTTCGGCCAGGATGGGCGCGACCAGGAACAGCACCTTGCAACTGTCGGGATCGCGGCCGCACTCGGCCATCCGCTTGCGGATGTCGTCGCGGTAGCCCTTCATCTGGTCGACGCCCTTCATGTGCACGACGATCGTCTCGGCATTCGCCGCGGCGAAGGCGCGCCCGCGGGCGGAGCCGCCGGCCTGGGCGATGACGGGCCGGCCCTGCGGGCAGGGGCCGGAGTTCAGCGGGCCCCGGCTCGCATAGTATTCGCCCTTGTAGTTGATCGGCTGCACCTTCTCGGGGTCGATCAGCACGCCCGACTTGCGATCCGCGACGATGGCGCCGGGCTGCCACGAGTCCCAGAGCTGGGTGACGATATCGACGTATTCGTCGGCCATGTCGTAACGCAGGTCGTGATCCGGCAGCCGCTCCATGCCGAAGTTCATCGCACCGAAATCGGCGCTGCCGGTCACCATGTTCCAGCCCGCGCGCCCGCCCGAGATCTGGTCGAGCGTGCCCATGATGCGCGCGGTCAGGTAGGGGTGGTAGGCGAAGGTGGACAGCGTCGGCACGATGCCGAGGTGCTTCGTCGCGGCGCACATCAGCGTCGCGATGACCGACGGCTCCTGCCGCGGGATCGACATGCCGTTCTTCAGGTAGATCTCACGCGAGCCCTTCCACATCTCCCCGACATAGATGCTGTCCTCGATCAGCAGGTAGTCGAAGCAGGCGCGTTCGATCGCACGCGCCAGGTCGAGGAACATCTCGGCCGACATCCAGTCTTCGCTGATGTTGCCGATCCAGGGTTCGCCCCAGGCCTGGATGGAGGAGCCTTGCAGGAACCACGCGAGATGGAATGGCTTGGCGGGCATGATGGTCGCTCCTTCAGGCCGAGACGGTGGCGGTGCTGACGTCGACGAGCATCAGCGGCGAGGGGCTGAAGCCCTGCACCTTCTTGCTGACGCCGCAGGCGAAGTTCTGCACGTAGACGACGCTGCCGGGCCCGTCCTTCGCGACGATCTCCTGGAACTTGCCGTACAGCTCCGCCTGCTTGGCCTTGTCGGCGGTGGTGCGGGCGGCGTCGAGCAGCTTGTCGACCTCCGGATTGCTGTAGTGCCAGAGGGTGTTGTTCCACGAACCGGAGGAGTGGTACCAGGAGTAGAGCATCAGGTCGGGCGTGGTGCGGCCGAAGAAGTTGTCGACCGCAAGTGGAACCTTGCCCTCCATCTCGGCAAAGAACTTGTCCTGCGGCATGATGCGGAGCTGCAGCGCGATACCGACCTGCTTGGCGGCGTCGCGGAACGCGGTCGCGAGCCGCTCCATCGAGGGCGACTGACCGGGGATATACATCTCCATGGTGAAGCCGGGCTTGATGCCGGCCTCGGCGAGTAGCTTCTTCGCGCCGGGGATGTCGGCGCCCATCGTGATCGACTTGTTGAAGAACGGGTGCGTGGGCGGGATCGGCGTGACCGTCGGCGTGCCATGGCCGAAGGTCGCGATGTCGGTCATCATCGGCTTGTCGACCAGCTTGATGAACGCCTCGCGCACGCGCGGATCGTCGAACGGCTTCATGCCGCAATGCCAGACGATGCCCTGCCAGGTGCCGGCGGTGACCTCCATGACGTTGGCGACGGTGCTCTTCTTCAGCCGGTCGATCTGTTCGGCCGGCAGGTCGTAGACGATGTCGATCGCACCGCTTTCCAGCCCGGCGACGGCCGTGGTGTATTCGGGGATGACCCGCAGGACCACCTTGTCGAGCTTCGGCACGCCGGGGAGAAAGTAGTCCGGGTTCTTCTCCAGCAGCATCTGGTCGCCGGGCCGGTACTCCACGAAACGGAACGGGCCGGTGCCCATGGGCTTCGTGGTGATGGTGTCCATGATCGACGGGCTCACGACCATGGCCTGGTAGCCGGCGGTGAGCGCGGGCATGTCCGCATAGGGGATCTTGAGCGTGAACTTGACCGTCGTGGGATCGACCGCCTCGACGGTGTCCACGACGTCGAGCGGCGCGCGCAGGACGGAGGCGACCTCCTTGTCCTTGAGCCGCTTGTAGGTGAACACGACGTCGTCGGCGTCGAGCACCTTGCCGTTGTGGAACTTCACGTTCGGCCGGAGCTTGAAGGTCCAGACCTTGAGGTCCTCGGACGGTTCCCAGGACGTCGCGAGATCGGGCAGGACCTGCAGCTTCGCGTCCTGCTGCGTCAGGCGGTTGAAGACGCAGAGCGCGTAGTTGTACTCGAGCCCGCCGACGCGGAACTTCGCCGGATCGAGAGTCGCGACCGCGGCCGGGTAGGACACGCGGATCGTCTTCGCGTCCTGCGCGCGGGCGGGGGCGCGCGCGAAGAACGGAAGCGCGAGAGCCGACGCCGCGGCAAGGGCGGCCCGGCGGGTGAGGACGGGGCGGCTTGCGACCGTCATCGCGGGCGCGCTGCTTCGTGTCGGGACCGGCCCACCGTCTTCCTGTGTCATGGCCGGCGAAGGCTGGCCACCCACGACTTCTCCGTCGCCACGTTGCAAAGTCATGGATGGCCGGCCTTCGCCGGCCATGACACCGGGCCGCACCTCGCCGGCCACGACACGAGGCCGTGCCTCGCCGGCCACGACACGGGGCCGCGCCTCGTCGGCCATGACACGGGGCCGCGCCTCGCCGGCCACGACACGAGGCCGCGCCTCGTCGGCCATGACACGCTGGCCCTCCCCGACTGCTTCGAACTCACTCGTCTCACCCATCACCTCAGCCCCCGATTGTTTGTTCGTTCCAGACGTGACGATCAGAACTCCCGCAGCGTGTCGCGCAGCAGGGTCTTCGTGTACTCCTTGCGCACCAGCCCGCGGCGCTGCAGCGCGGGCACGAGGCCCTCGCAGACCTCCGTGATGGTGCGCCGGCTGATCCGCTGGAACGGCGTGGAGATCAGGAACCCGTCGCCGCCGATCGCCTCCATCGCCTCGGCCATCGCATCCGCCACCGTCTCGGGCGAACCGATCAGCGGGATTCCGGCGTCGAAGCGCTCCTGCGCGAGTTGGCGCAGCGTCTTCCCGCTGCCCCATTGTGCGAACTTGTCGAGCGACCCCTGCTCCCCGTTCGTCGTCAGCGGCGGCAGCGGCTCGTCCAGCGGGAACTTGGAGAAGTCGATGTCGGTCACGGTGCCGACGGCGGCGAGCGCCGCTTCGATGAAGGCCGGCTCGTTGATCATGCGCTGGTGACGCGCGCGGGCTTCCTCGTCGGTCTCGCCCAGGAACGGATAGACCAGGAACAGCACCTTGATGTCGTCCGGGTTGCGGCCCGCCTTCACCGCGTGCTGGCGCACGTCGTCACGGTATTTCTTCATCCCCTCGACGCCGTTGCCGACGGCGATGATGGAGTCGGCATGCCGCGCGGCGAAGGCGCGGCCGCGGGGTGAGCCGCCGGCCTGGACGAACACGGGCTTGCCCTGGGGCGAGCGCACCGTGTTCAGCGGCCCGCGCACCTTGAAGAACTGGCCTTCGTAGTTGATCGCGTGGACCTTCGTGTGGTCGGCATAGGTGCCGGAGGCGCGATCCTTCACGACCGCTCCCTCCTCCCACGAATCGAACAGCTTGCAGACGACGTCGACATACTCGTCCGCCATCGCGTAGCGCGCTTCGCGCGGCGGCAGCTTGTCCATGCCGAAATTCTGCGCCGCGATGTCCTCGCCGCTGGTGACGATGTTCCAGCCGAAACGCCCACTCGAGATGCTGTCCAGCGTCGAACTCACCCGCGCCAGCATGAAGGGCGGCCAGGCCATGGTGGACATGGTCGCGACGACGCCCAGCTTCGACGTCTGCGCGGCGATCATGGCGGCGAGGGGGATCGGGTCGTGCTTCGGCACCTGCAGCGCGTGCCGCAGCGTCGCGGCAGCATCGCCACCATAGGCTTCCGACACCATCAGCGTGTCTTCCAGCATGATGTAGTCGAAGCAGGCCCGCTCCATCGCCTGCGCCATCTCGACGAAGAACTTGCCGTCCCAGTTGCCGGTGCCCTGGGAGACGGGGTTGGTCCAGTCGCCTTGCGTGAAGTTGGTGAACCAGCCGAGGTGGAAGGGTTTGGCCATGACGATTTCCTCCGGAGTCAGCGGACGGTGATGGCGTCGGGGCTGGTGCTGTTCTGCACCGGCGCGACGGGCGGCAGGTCGAGATGGCAGGCGATCGACAAGCCGCCTCCCATCGGCTTCAGCTGAGGAGCCTCGCGGTCGCAGATGGCGCCGAGATGATGCGGGCAGCGGGAAGCGAACACGCAGCCGCCGCTGCTGGCCGCGGCCTGGGGCGCACGCGGTTCGGCGGCCGGGTCGATCTCCTCCGCGACCGCGTCGAGCAGCATCCGGGTATAGGGATGCCAGGGCGGGCGCAGCACCTCGGCCGCCGGCCCCGTTTCGCAGATCGTCCCGCGATACATCACGGCGATCCGGTCGGAGAGCTGCGCCACGACCGCGAGGTCGTGCGAGATGAACAGATAGGCGAGGCCGAACCGGTCGCGCAGGTCCGCCAGCAGATTGACGATCGCCGCCTGCACCGAGACGTCGAGCGCGGAAACCGGCTCGTCGCACACCACGAAGCGCGGTTCGGTCGCGAGCGCGCGGGCGATCGCCACGCGCTGCCGCTCCCCGCCCGAGAGCTGGTGCGGGTACCGGGTACGGTACTCGCGCGGCAGCCGCACCATCTCGAGCAGCTCCTCCACCCGCGCGCGGCGCTGCCTGGGTGGCACCAGGTCGAACAGTGCGAGCGGCCGTTCCAGCGCCTCGCCCACCGAGAGGCGCGGGTTCAGCGAGGAGCCGACGTTCTGGAACACGATCTGCGCCTGGCGGCGGAACGCCTGCAGCGCGGCGGGCGCCATCAGGGAGAGGTCGGCGCCGTCGAACTCGACGCTGCCCGCTGACGGCTCCGTCAGGCGCAGCGCAAGGCGGCCGGTGGTGGACTTCCCGCAGCCCGACTCGCCGACCAGCCCCAGCACCTCGCCCGGCGACAGGCTGAGCGAGACGCCGGCCACCGCCGCGACCGGTTCGTCCCGCCGCCGCAGCACGGGCCCGCGCTTCCAGCCCAATTGCCACGCGCCCCGCGCGCCGTAGGTCTTGCGCAGGTCGGTGACGTTGAGCAGCGCGTCGCCCGCGGTGAAGCTGGGGCCATGGGTCAGCTTCTCGCGCCGGCGCGGCCAGGGACCCAGGCGCTCCGCCTGCCAGCAGCGCACGGCATGGCCATCCTCCGCCGCGGCCAGCACCTGCGGGGTCGTGCAGCCGCCAGTCGGATCGGCGAAGGCGCAGCGCGCGAGGAACACGCAGCCCCGCTCCGGCGCCGGGTGCTGCGGCATCTGGCCCTGGATGGAGGGCAGGCGCGATCCGCGCGAGGCGGCCTCCAGCGGCGGGCGGGAGGCGAGCAACCCCTTGCTGTAGGGATGCAGTGGCCGGTCGAGCACGCGGCGTGCCTCGCCGAGTTCCACGAGCTGCGAGGCGTACATGACCGCCACGCCGTCGCAGAGCTTCCGCACGATGCCGAGGTTGTGGCTGATGAACAGCAGCGCGATCCGCTTCTGCTCCCGCAGCCGCGCGAGGAGCTGCAGGATCTGCGCCTCCACCGTGACGTCGAGCGCGGTGGTGGGTTCGTCCAGGATCAGTAGCGGCGGATCGCAGGCGAGCGCGGCCGCGATCAGCGCGCGCTGCTTCATTCCTCCGCTCAACTGGTGGGGGAAGGCCTGCGCGACCTGGGCGGGCCGCTGCATCCCCATGTCGTGCAGCAGCGCGATCGCCCGCTCCTTCGCCTCGGGCTTGGACATGCCGAGGTGGCGCACCATGGGTTCGGCGATCTGCGCACCGATCCGCAGCGCCGGGTTCAGCGCGGTGAACGGGTCCTGGAACACCGATCCGATGCGCCGCCCCAGGATCGGGCGCCGCTGCTTCGCGGGCAGGGGAACGAGGTCGGTTCCCTCGAACAGGACCTGCCCCTCGATCTTCGTGTCGGCACCCAGGAAGTTCAGGATCGCCCCGGCGATGCTGCTCTTGCCCGATCCGGATTCGCCGACGATGCCGAGGGATCCTCCCGCTTCGAGGGTGAAGGAGGCGTCACGCACCGCGGGTGTGGGCGCGCCGGGATAGCGCACCGTGAGATTGCGGATCTCAAGCAGGCTCATCGGCGCCCCCGCAGCTTCGGGTCGAGCAGGTCCCGCAATCCGTCGCCCAGCAGCGAGATGCCGATCACGGTGAGCGCCATGGCGAGGCCGGGGGCGAGCGAGATCCACGGCGCCTCGTCCACGAAGGCGCGGCCGTTGCTGATCATCAACCCCCAGTCGGCCTCGGGCGGCTGCACGCCGAAGCCGAGGAAGGAGAGCACGGCGCCCAGCAGGATCGCGAAGACGATCCGCAGCGAGGCTTCGACGATCAGCACGGGCCAGACGTTCGGCAGCAGCTCGCGGGCCAGCATGTAGGGCAGGCGCTCGCCCCGGGCGCGGGCGGCTTCGACGAATTCCTGGCTCATCAGGTCGAGCGCCACGCTGCGGGTGACACGGGCGATGGGCGGCGCGGAGAGCACGCCGATCGCGATCGCGGTCTTCATCAGGCTGGGCGGCGTGATCGCCAGGATCAGCAGCACCAGCATGATCGGCGGAAACGCCAGCAGCACGTCGAGCACGCGCATGATCAACTCGTCCGTCATTCCCCGTCGGTAGCCGGCGAGGAGGCCGAGCGGCACGCCGATGCCGAGGGAGATGAGCGTGGCGGAGACGCCGAGAACGAGGGAGAGCTGCGACCCGATCAGCAGGCGGCTGAACACGTCACGCCCATACTCGTCAGTCCCCGCCAGGAACCGCAGGCTCGGCCCCGTCAGCCGGTCGCGGATATGCATCTGGTCGAACGGATAGGGCGCGATCGCCTGCGCCAGCGCGGCCGTGACCAGCAGGACGAGCACGATCGCGCCGCCGACCAGCAGGGGCCAGGGCAGGTGACGGCGGCGGCGTGGGGCTGGGGCGGCGGGCGCAATGATCGCGGCATCGCTCATGGGCAGGTCACTCAACGGACCCTCCGTAGCGGATG
>MKTV01000065.1:210338-221706 GCA_001898425.1 Rhodospirillales bacterium 69-11 | reverse complement strand
GGGCCTGACACCCCCGCGTCAGATCATCCCTGATTGACAATCCCCATCACATAAGCACATCCTTATGTGTCGCCGGTCCCGCGCGAGCGGGTCAAAAGGGAACACCGTGCGCCCCGGCCGGACCCAACGTCCGGGGGCAAGTCGGTGGCTGCCCCCGCAACTGTCAGCGGCCAGCGGCCGATCCGTTCGCCCCCCAGGGCGAGCCACTGGACCCCAGGTCCGGGAAGGCAGGACCGGTCGCGCCCACGCCGCAAGCCAGGAGACCTGCCGGCGTCGCACCCACCGTCCGCCGTGCGGGGTGACACGCGCGGACAGGAGAGATCGATGACCCGCTCCCCGCGGACGCCACGAGGCGCCGCATGACCATCGCCAGCAATCTCGGCTTCCCGCGAATCGGCGCCCGCCGCGCGCTCAAGACCGCATTGGAACGCCATTGGGCCGGCACCCTCGATGCCGCCGGACTGGAGGCGGAGGCCGCCCGCCTGCGTGCCGCCCACCGCACCTTCCAGGTCGGCCTCGGCATCAGCCACGTCCCCAGCGGCGAGTTCTCGATGTATGACCACGTCCTGGACACGGCCTGCCTGCTGGGCGCGCTGCCGCCCGGATATGGGTGGTCGAACGGACCGGTTTCACTGGAAACCTACTTCGCCCTCGCACGGGGCACCGCGGACCGCCCGGCCCTGCCGATGACGAAGTGGTTCGACACGAACTACCACCACCTCGTCCCGCAGCTCAGCCCCGGCCAGGCGTTCCACCTCACCCGCAACCGGCCGCTCGACCTGTTTCTCGAGGCCAAGGCCGAGGCACGCCGCACCCGCCCCGTCCTGCTGGGTCCGGTGACCTTCCTCGCGCTCTCCCACGGGACCGACGGCAACGACCCGCTGGACCTGCTCGACGGCGTGCTGCCGGTCTATGCGGCCGTGCTGCGAAGCCTGGCCGATGCCGGTGCCGCCTGGGTGCAGATCGACGAGCCGGTGCTCGCGCTCGACCTGCCGGACGCAACGCGGGCGGCGCTCCGCCGGACCTATGACCTGCTGGCGGGGGCGGGCGGACCGAAGATCCTGCTCGCCAGCTATTTCGGGCCGATGGGCGACAACCTGCCGACCGCGCTTCGCCTGCCGGTGGCCGGGCTGCATCTGGACCTCGTGCGCGGTGCGGCCGATCTCGACCCGGTCCTGCAGCAGGCACCCGACGACCTCGGCCTCTCGCTGGGCGTGGTCGACGGGCGCAACGTGTGGCGCACCGACCTCCGGACCGCGCTCGGCACGCTGCGCCGCGTCGCCGAGCGGCGGGGCACGCGCGGGCTGATGGTCGCGCCTTCCTGCAGCCTGCTGCACGTGCCGCTCGATCTGGCCGCCGAGACGGACCTCGCGCCGCCGCTGCGCGACTGGCTCGCCTTCGCGGTGCAGAAGCTGGGCGAGGTCGCGGCGCTCACCCGCGGTCTCGACGAGGGCGATGCCGCGATCGGCGCCGAACTCGCCGCCAGCGACCGCGCGCTGCGCACCCGACGGGACAGCCCGTGCGTGCACCGCGCGGAGGTCGCGGACCGGCTCGGGGCGGTGACGCCGGAGATGCTCGCCCGTCCCTCTCCCGCATCCGTCCGCCGGTCCCGCCAGCGCGCGCGCCTCGCCCTGCCCGCCTTCCCCACCACCACGATCGGCTCCCTGCCGCAGACCGAGGCGGTGCGGCAGGCGCGCGCCGCCCTCGCCCGCGGCGCGATCGAACAGCCGGAATACGACGCGGCGATCGCCGGCTGGATCGACGAGGCCGTGGAATTCCAGGAAGCGATCGGGCTCGACGTGCTGGTGCATGGCGAGTTCGAACGCAACGACATGGTGAAGTATTTCGGGGAGCGGCTGGACGGCTTCGCCTTCACGAGGCACGGCTGGGTGCAGTCCTACGGCAGCCGCTGCGTCGCCCCGCCGATCATCTGGGGCGACGTCGCCCGCCCCGCCCCGATCACGGTGCACTGGTCGCGCTACGCCCAGTCGCGCACCACGCGGCCCATGAAGGGCATGCTGACCGGCCCGGTCACGCTGCTCCAATGGTCCTTCGTGCGCGACGACCTGCCGCGGGAGACCGTGTGCCGACAGATCGCGCTCGCGGTGCGCGACGAGGTGCAGGACCTGGAGGCGGCCGGCATCGCGGTGATCCAGATCGACGAGCCCGCCTTCCGGGAAGGGTTGCCGCTGCGGGCGGCGGATGGCGCGGCCTATCTCGACTGGGCGGTGGCCTGCTTCCGCCTGTGCAGCAGCGGGGTGCGGGACGACACCGCCATCCACACCCACATGTGCTACTCGGCCTTCGCCGACATCATCGGTGAGATCGCCGCAATGGATGCGGATGCGATCAGCATCGAGACGACGCGCAGCCGCATGGCCCTGCTCGAGGCCTTCGCGCAGGACGGCAAGGCCTATCCCAACGAGATCGGGCCGGGCGTGTGGGACATCCACAGCCCGCGCGTGCCCGGTTCGGCGGAGATGACGGAGCTGCTGGGCCTGGCGCGCCGGCGGCTCGCGGACTGGCAGATCTGGGTGAACCCCGATTGCGGCCTGAAGACCCGCGGCTGGCCGGAGGTGCGGACCGCCCTCGCCAACATGGTGGAGGCGGCTCGCCACCTCCGCCAGCAGACCGCCCCTACGGCCGCGGCGCCACAGGCCGCGGACTGACCCGGAGGCCGGCTCACCCGAGACCGGCTCACCCGAGACCGGCTCAGGAGCGGGGGTGGCGCGACGCCGCCCCCGGCTCCCCCTCCACCGCCGCCACGATCCGCTCCGCGGCACCCCGCAGCAGCTCGACGAGCAGCGGCAGGTTCATCAGCTCGAACCGTTCCCGCGCCGCGACCAGGGCGAGCGCGCTGCCCGCATCCGGCCCGGCGGCCGGCAGCGGGACGGCGATCGCACCCAGCTGCGGCTCGAGTTCCCCGATCGAGAGGTAGTGGCCGCGCCGGCGGATCTCCGCCAGAGCGCTGCGGAACGCCTTCCACTCGCTCCCCAGCCCGGCCTCCGCCGCGTCCGCGGCGTGCGCCTCGTAGAACTTGCGCAGCCACGCCGTGGGCTGGGTGGACAGGATCACCTTCGGCGCGGCGCCCAGGAATGGCGGGCGAGGCCGTCCCCGCCCGAAGGCGAGCGTCAGCGGCGCGCTCCCGCTCTCCCGGTGCGTGTCGAGGAACTGGTCGCCGAACCGCGCCGTCAGCACGCAGTCGCATCCGCTGCGGCGGGCCAGCTCCGCCATCTCGGGCACCGCGGCGCGCAGATACGGATCCGCCTGCCGCATCGTGTAGTCGAGCAGGATGATGCGGGGTCCCAGTGCGTAGCGGCCGCCCTGCAGCCGGCGCAGCAGGCCGGCGGCAAGCAGCTCCCGGATGTAGCGGTAGCCGGTCGGGGCCGAACAGCGCAGGGCGTCCCCGATCGCTTCGGCCGTCCAGGTCGGATGCGCGGCATCGAACAGGTCGAGCACCGCAAGCGCGCGGCTCAGGCTGGGCGCGTTCGGCAGCGCGGCGTCGTCGTTTTCTCGGCCCATTATCGTATTTCGATAAACACGTGCGTGATCTCCGTTGACTCGGCAGATTTGAGGGACGTAGTTTTCATTCAGCGCGATGGCAATGCCATCCGGCCGCACACGATCCAGGAGGGGACGGGAGGATGGAAAGCGCGCGACGCGCCGGCAAGCATGCCGTGTGCATCATCGGCTACGGCCCGGTCGGCGCCACGCTCGCCAACCTGCTGGGGCTGCGCGGCATCCCCACGCTCGTGCTCGAGCGGGAGACGGACGCCTACCACCTGCCCCGCGCGGTGCATTTCGACGACGAGGCGATGCGGCTGTTCCAGACGATCGGGCTGGCCGATACGCTGCTGCCGCTCATCCACGTCTCTCCCGGCATGCGCTTCGTGGATGCGGCCGGGCAGCTTCTGATGGACTGGCCGCGGCCGCAGGGACGCGGCGCCCAGGGCTGGCATGTCAGCTACCGCTTCCACCAGCCGGAGCTCGAGCGCGTGCTGCGCGACGGGGTCGCCCGCTGGCCATCGGTCACCGTGCGCACCTGCTGCGAGGCGACGGAGATCACCCAGGACGCGGACGGCGCCAGCATCACGGTCACCGACCGCCGGACCGGCGCCACGGAGACGGTGCGCGCGGAGTACGTCATCGGCTGCGACGGCGCCCGCTCACTGGTGCGCCGGACCATGGGATCGGGGCTCGAGGATCTCGGCTTCCACGAGCGCTGGCTGGTCGTGGACGTCCTGCTCCGCCGCCCGCGCCCCGACCTCGGCGACTGGAGCGTGCAGTTCTGCGATCCGGCCCGTCCCGCCACCTACGTGCGCGGCACCGGCGATCGTCGTCGCTGGGAGATCGCCCTGCACGAAGCCGAGGATGCCGCCGCGATGGAGGCGCCCGCCGAGGTCTGGCGCCTGCTCGCGCCCTGGCTGCGTCCCGAAGACGCCGAACTCGAGCGCGCCGCCTGCTACACGTTCCACTCGGCGGTCGCGACCGGCTGGCGGAACGGCCGGCTGCTGCTCGCCGGCGATGCCTGCCACCTGACGCCGCCCTTCCTCGGCCAGGGCATGTGCGCGGGCCTGCGCGACGTTGCCAACCTCGCCTGGAAGCTCGAGCGCGTGCTGCGCGGGTTCGATCCCGACGGCCTGCTCGACACGTACGAGACCGAACGCGCGCCCCACGTGCGCGCCTACATCGAACTCGCGGTGCGCCTGGGTGGGCTGATCAACACCAAGGCGGTGGATGCGGCGCTCGCGGTCGGCGCCCGCGCGCCGGAGACGGAGGCGCCGCGCATGGCATCTCTCGCCCCGCCCCTCGGCCTCGGCCTTGCCGCGGGCTGGGACGGGCTGCCGCGCCGCCCCGCGCCGCAGCCGGCGCTGCAGGACGGAAGTCGGCTCGACGACGCGGTCGGCTATCGCGGGGCATTGCTGCTGCGGACCGGCGTCCCCCTGCCGGCCAATGCGGCCGCGCGGATCGACGAACGCGACGCGGCGCTGGTGCAGGACCCGTCGGTCGACGACTGGCTGGCCGCGCAGGGCGTGCAGGCCGCCCTGGTCGCAGCCGATCGATACGTGCGTGGCGCCGCCCGCGATGCGGCGGAGCTGGATGCGCTGCTCGCCGCGCTCTGACGCCCTTTTTCCGATTGCCCGAAAGGCTCGCGATGAAACTGGTTTCCTATGAGATGAATGGCATCGCCGGCTTCGGCGCGCTGACCGCGGACGGCATCGTGGCGCTCGACCGCCGCATGCCCGGACTTGCCAACCTGCGCGGGCTGCTCGGCGCCAACTGCATGGCCGAAGCCGCCGCGATCGCCGCCGTCACGCCACCCGACCACCGGCTGGAGGCGGTGACGCTGCTGCCGCCGATCCCCGATCCCGACAAGATCATCTGCGTCGGGCTGAACTACCGCGACCACGTCAGCGAGACCGGCCGCACGGTGACCGACAAGCCGGTGCTGTTCGCCCCGCTTCGCCAGCAGCCAGGTCGCGCACGGGCAGCCGATGGTGAAGCCCGCCATCTCCGACGAATTCGACTACGAGGGCGAACTCGCGGTGGTCATCGGCCGCGGCGGGCGCCACATCGCCGCCGCCGATGCGCTGACCCATGTCGGCGGTTATGCCTGCTACAACGACGGCAGCGTGCGCGACTGGCAGCGCCACACCAGCCAGTTCCTCCCGGGCAAGACCTTTGCCGGCACCGGCGCCTTCGGCCCCTGGCTGGTGACCGCGGACGAGATCCCGGATCCGACCCGGCTCACGCTCGAGACGCGGCTTAACGGGCAGGTCGTGCAGCACACCACGACCGACCTGATGATCACCGACATCCCGGCGCTGATCGCCTACGTGTCCACCATCCTGCCGCTGCTGCCGGGCGACGTGCTGGTCACCGGCACCCCGGGTGGCGTCGGCGCCCGCCGCACACCGCCGCTATGGATGAAGCCGGGTGACGTGGTCGAGGTCGAGATCAGCGGCGTCGGATGCCTGTGTAACCCCGTGACCGCCGAAGCCGCGGCACGCTGAAGAACGGGAGGAACGCCCATGAGCAGCACTCGGATCCGCGCCGGCCGCGAAACCAGCGCCGGCCACGAGACCCCCGCGACCGTACCCGATCGCGGGCCTTCGTTCAGCCACATGGGGGTCTTCGTGCGCGACCTGCCGCGCGTCGTGGACTTCTACACGTCCGTGCTCGACTTCGTGGAAACCGACCGCGGCGACCTCGGCGACCGGCAGATCGTATTCCTGAGCCGCGACCCGCGCGAGCACCACCAGGTCGTGTTCGTCTCCGGCCTGCAGGCGCGGCCACCGGAGGAAATCGTCAACCAGATCTCCTTCCGCCTGCCCGATCTCGCGGCGCTGCAACACTATGCGGCGCGCGCGCAGGCAGCCGGCGCCACGGACTTCCGGGGCGTCAATCATGGCAACGCCTGGGCCGCCTATTTCCGCGACCCCGAGGGCAACCGCATCGAGCTGTTCGTCGACAGCCCCTGGTACATCGCGCAGCCCTGCCGCGAGCCGCTCGACCTGTCCCGTCCCGCCGCCGACATCGAGGCCGAGACGGGCGAATGGTGCCGCACCCAACCCGGGTACCGGCCCGCCGCCGAGTTCCAGGCCGAGGTCGCACGGCGCATCGCCGCGCGCATGGCGGCCGGCGGCGCCGCGCCCCTGCCCGGCGGTGCCTCCCCGCGCTGATCCTCGCTTCGGAGCTCACACCATGACGCTTTCCCGTTTGCTGCCCCTCGTGGCGGCAGGTCTGCTCGCGGCTGGCGGCGTCCGCGCCGAGATCAAGGCCGACGCGATCCGCATCGGCGTGCTGACCGACATGGCCGGTCCCTTCGCCACCGCCATGGGTCCCGGGTCGGTGACGGCGGCGCGCATGGCCGCCGAGGAGTTCGGCGGCCGCATCGACGGCAAGCCGATCGAAATCCTGCAGGCGGATCACCAGAACAAGCCCGACGTCGCCTCCGCCCTGGCGCGGCAGTGGTTCGACCGTGACGGCGTGCAGGCGATCGCCGATGGCGGCACCTCCGCCGCGGCGCTCGCGGTGCAGGAGCTGGTGCGCGCCAACCAGCGAATCTTCCTGATTTCCGGCGCGGGCGTCGCGGACCTGTCGGACAAGGCCTGTGCGCCCACCGCGGTGCAATGGACGCAGGATTCCTACTCGACCGCGACCGCCGTCGTCTCCGCCGTCTCCGCGCGCACCAAGGGGTCGTGGTTCTTCATCACCGCCGACTACGCCTACGGCCACGCCATCGAAGCCGCCGCCCGCGCCCGCCTCGATGCGCTCGGCGGCAAGGTCGCCGGCCGCGCCACCGTCCCGATGGGCACCTCGGATTTCTCCACCTACCTGCTGCAGGCCCAGGCCTCCGGCGCCAAGGTCCTGGCCCTGAACGCGGCCGGGGACAATGCGACGGTGATGAAGCAGGCGGCGGAGTTCGCCCTGGCGGCGCAGGGCATGACCATCATCCCCATGTCGTTCCAGAACGTCGACGTGAAGGCGGTGGGCCTGCCGATCGCCCAGGGCGACCTCATCCTCACCAGCTTCTTCGAGGACGTGAGCCCCGCCGCCCGCGCCTTCTCCGACCGGTTCTACGCGCGGATGAAGGCGATGCCGTCGCAGATCCAGGCCGGCGTCTATTCGGCGGTGCGGCATTATCTGCAGGCGGTGAAGGACACGAAATCCGACGACGGCCCGACCGTGATGGCGCGCATGAAGGCGACGCCGATCGAGGACGCCTATGCCACGCACGGCACGATCCGCGCCGACCAGCGGATGGTGCACGACATGTACCTGGTGCAGGTGAAGACCCCGGCGGAATCGCACGACGCATGGGATCTGGTGAAGCTCGTCGCCGCGGTTCCACCCGACCAGGCGTTCCGGCCGCTCTCCGAGAGCCGCTGCCCGCTGGTCAAGCACGGGGAGTGACCGGCCCGCAGGCACGCGTTCGAACGCAGCGCAGACCGGAGGCCGACCGCCGCGCCGTTCCCCTGCGCGGCGGTTCCTGCTCGGCGATCCCTGCTTGGCGGTTCCTGCTCGGTGATTCCTGCTCGGTGGTCCCTTTGCGGCGGTGCTTACGCTCCGTCCGGCTTGTCGCAGACCACTGTCTTCATCTCCGCCGGCACCGAGATTTCCAGCAGTTCCAGCTCGTCCGCGGTACCGGTCTCGTTGTGCGGCGTGCCGCCCGGGATCATCAGGCTATCGCCCTCCTCCAGGCGGATCTTGCGGCCGTCCGCGAATTCCAGGTCGACCCAGCCCTTGAGCATGTAGATGAATTGCTGCTCGCAGACATGGTAGTGCCAGCCGGTCGGCCGCCCGAGGCCCTGGCTGGCAATCGTGACCTGCGCCCGCATGCGCCCGTTCGACCCGGCGGTGACGCCGAGATCGCGGTATTTGAAGAACTCCCGCCGGCCGGCGACGTAGGTCGGGTTGGCGCGCGCCGCGTGGGCCAGTGTCTGCTGCGGCCGGTCGGTGGTCACCGGGGCATCGTTCATGGCTGCGTCCTCCTGCCCGACCGCTCCTCCGGACGCCCATGCGTCCGCCGGGTCGTGGCGGGTCGAGGCTAGGCCCGTTCTCCGGCCCCCCGCAATGCCGGCGGGGGTGGCGCGCACGCCATCCGCCTGGACGGCGTTCCGCGTGCCGGACGCATGCCGGCGCGCGGAAGCGGGCGGACAGGCACTAGCCGGACAGGCGCAGCGCCTGGGCCGCGACCAGGTCGGCGATGCCGGCGGCGTCCACGCCGTTCAGGATCACCCGCGCCGAGGCCGCGCCCGTCCCCACCTGCAGCACCGCGCCCGACGCGTTCGGGAACCACGACAGCACGCCCCCGAGATTCGTCATGTCCGCATGGATCGACGCCGCGGACAGCACACGGGAGAGGTCGAGCACGTCGTGGCGCGCCAGGCTGAAGCCGATCACGTCGAGCGTCGCCCCTGGCGTCACGCCAACCACCGCGCCGGTGCCCTCCAGGAACACCGGCCTGTTGCCGCCGACCACCACCGAACTGCCGTCACCCCGCAGCCGCACGATCGCGGATCCGCTGACGGTGGCGTCGCCCCCCTGCACGATGACCGTATCCGCGACCGAGCCGCGGTTCTCGATGACGGTCGAGGCCGCGCCGGTCCAGATCGTGTCCCCGCCGCCCGAGGCGATCAGCACGAGCGAGGACCCGGTGGTGGCGAGATGAACCTCGCTCCCGCCCGCCCCGGTGTCGATCAGGGTGCCGCTGAGCCCGGCATAGATCCGGTCGTGCCCGGCGCCCGCGATGGCGGAGCCGACACTGGACCCGATCAACGTGCTGCCGGCCGGCAGGTCGTGCAGGAACACCGGGTCAGCCGCGCCGAAGGCGAGACCGGCGGCCGCCCCGTAGGCGCCCGCGCCATAGGCGAAATTGGTGGCGCCGACCGGGATCGGGGGATCGGTCGTGACCCCGACCACCTTCCAGTCCTGCCAGGCGACCGTGACCTGCGGCGCATTCCCCCAATCCACCGCGTCCCAGTTCGGATTGCTCCCCGTGTTGAACTGCGTGACGTATTTCGTGCCGGTGACGAAGTCGGCATGGCCGGCGGGCGGCGGAGCCGACTGGATCTGCTCCCACAGCGCGCCGGTGTAGGGATCGTAGACGTCGGTCAGGGTGAACCAGGAGAGCGCTCCGCCGCCCTGGAAGACCCGCTCGAGCACCTGGCCCGCACTGCCGTAGGTCGTCGTCACCGAGGCGAGCGCCGGGTTCCACGCCGCCTGCCACTCGGGATTGTCGCCGGTGTTGAACAGCGTGACCTGCCGCCCGCCCTGGGCGAAGTAGTTGGGTGCGGCGGAGGTCGGCAGGCGCGCCGTCGGATCGGTGGGCGCGAGCTGGTCGGTCTGGCGCAGCACCCGCCCGGTGGCCGCGCTGAACAGGAGATCGGTGGCGAGCACCGGGATCGTGCTGGTCTGCAAGGACGGATCGAAGGCCTGCAATACCATCGTCTGATCCGCCATCCGCAGCGAGCGCAGCGGATCGGGGGTGGGGTTTGCCGCCGCCGATCGCAGCCGGCCATCGACGAGCTGCAGCCCCTGCTGGGCGAGCGGCTGGTGCACCGCGACGGACCGCGTGATCCACGCGGCCCCCGTCGCCGGGTCGAACGGCGCGTCGTGCCAGGTCAGGTGCTCCGCCGTCACCCGGCCGCTCGCATCCGCGGTGATCTGCGCCGTCGTCCACCCTTGGGCATCGGAACGGGCGGCGACCGTCACGGTCTGTCCCGGCACCACGCCCGAGAACAACGGGAGCTGCCCGGTTGCGAGCCGCCCCTGCGCGCCGAACACCTCGATGTCCAGGCTGTCCGGCCCGGCGAACGGCGCCGTCACGCTCAGGCTCGCGAGCGTCGCGGCGAGATCCGCGCGGGTGCCCTCGATCAGCAGGCGGCCGGATCCGCTGCCGCTCACCGCGGCGCCCCCCGCCGCGCGCACCGTCAGGAGGCCCGTCCCAGCGACGATCACCACCGCGTAGCGGCCATCGGGCTGCCCAGGGGCTGTTCCCCAATCGAGGCTGATGCCGGTCTGCGTCTGCGCCACGCCCACTGCCAATCGCACCTGTGTCGCCACCGCGACCCGCACCGTGCCCGACCCGGTGATCCGCCCCGCGGCATAGGCCGGATACAACGCGGCGATCTCCGCGGCCGTGTTCGCGATCGTCCCCGGCTGGTTCGCCGGCAGCACGCTGGTCGGGAAGCTGCCGCACCAGCTCCGGATCAGCAGCGTCGAGACGGGCAGGTCGAGAGCGCCCAGCATCGCCGCGTGCTGTTCGGCCTGCGCCGACCATTGTGCCGCGCTCGTGTCGGCGCTGATCCCGTCGAGCAGCACCGTGAGCGCCACCCCGTGCCCCTGCGCCAGGTCCGCGAGTCCGCGCTGCCAGTCCTGCCACTCGCGCTGCGACAGGAGCCAGGGCGCGTTCCACGGCGTGTCCGCGACCACGTAGCTGATCCCCGGCAGCCCGGCGGCGGCGGCGGCAGCGCCATACGCATTCCACCACGCCAGGGCCTGGTCGAGCGGCGCCAGCGTCTCCCACTGCCCGATCTTCACGTCGGGATAGGCCCGCACGATCTGGGCGACGATCGCGGCCTGGTATCCCGCCCGCTGCGCGAGGCTGATCGCGGTCCCGGCGATGAACGGCTCCACCTCGTCGTCATTCTCGACCGCGGTGATCGGCAGGCCGGCGGCCACCGCCGGCTCGAGCCATTGATAGGTCCAGTCGCGGGCCGGCGCGTTGCTGAGCTGCGCCTCGACATGCACCTCGATGCCGTTCGCGCGGCAATACGCGCCGATCGCGTTCAGCAGCGCCTGGTTCCGCGCGACCATGTCGGCGGTGATGGTCACGCCGTCGATGACGCGGCCGATCTGAGCG
>MKTV01000065.1:184390-210281 GCA_001898425.1 Rhodospirillales bacterium 69-11 | reverse complement strand
GAGAAGGCGTTGGAGCCGGCGGCGATCAGGGCCGCGTAGTCGTTGGCGATCGCCCAGACCGAACTGGCCGACAGAACGCCACCGCCGCTGCTGACGCTACCGGAGATGGCAATACTTGGATTGGATGCAGCCATGGGACTGTCCTGGCCGCCCGCGGCTCAGCACCGCCCGCGCGACATCGCGCGCGGAAAAGCGCACGCATCACGGCACGAGCGCTCCTGCCCGAAAGCGCACTGAAATGAATGCTGAAATGAGTGTTTGAGCGTCCTGGGAGCGCGAGGCCCTCAGGCGGTCAAAGCGTGGGCGGTCCGGTCCCGAACAACCCGACGCGGCGATGTGCGCATGACATGCGCTGTGCTCCTGCTCAGATATTCGTCTCGTTTCACGAGCAATGTCGCTCGATTTGCGAGTGTCCGCATGGAGCCTTGCGGCAAGTCAAAGGAGGTCACATCCGTCTGCACGCACATGCGAGTGAGGCTCATCGCGTTCCGGACGGACCGGTCGCGCGCCGTTCACCGCAGCGACGGACCGCGGCCGTTCCCTTCCAAACCCGTGTCCGGTCGGTTGCGGCAGCACAGCGGCATGCACCGTTCCGCGCGCGACCTGTCCGGCCGCCGACGAGCGGCCTCGCGCGCGCCAGGCGAGCCGTTCTTCAGGCGTCCGGGGAGATGACGGGGAGTCGTTGCTTCACGTCGGCCGCGCTCGACCCGCGAGGAGGCCGAACCGGCGGCAAGCAGACGTGCGAGGCCGGAGGCGGGCGGCTACCCGAGAAGCGCCTGGGCGCAGGCGTCGAGGATCGCGTCCGTGTCGAGCCCGTATTCGCGGTACAGGTCGGGCAGGTCACCGCTCTGCCCGAACCGGTCGACGCCCAGCGGAACCACCCGCTGGCCGCGGACGGAGCCCAGCCAAGCATGCGTGGCCGGATGCCCGTCCAGCAGCGTGACCAGCGCCGCGCCCGGCGCGAGCGGCGCCAGCGTGCGCTCAACATGCGCCCGCGCGCTCCGGTCCCCCGCGCGGCGGGCTCGCTGGGCGGCGAGCCAATCGGCATGCAGCCGATCGGGCGAGGTGATCGCGAGCAGCCCAGCTCCCGGCTCCTCGGCGGCGAGTTCGGCGAAAGCCGCCTCGGCCTCCGGTGCGATCGGCCCCTGGTAGGCGAGCGCGATCCGCGCGCCCTCGGCCGGCGGCACGGCCCAGTGGGCGCCGGCGATCACCGCCGCCGGGTCCAGCGTGCGGGCCTTCTGCTCCAGTGCGCGGGTGGAGAGGCGCAGCCAGACGGCGCTGCCGTCGGGGCGCTGCATCCAGTCGAAGGCGTGGCGCAGCAGGATGGCAAGCTCGTCCACATGCGCCGGCTCGAAGCTGGCGAGACGGTCGGCGGCCATGCCGATCAGCGGCGTATTGACCGACTGGTGCTGGCCGCCCTCGGGCGCGAGCGTCAGGCCGGACGGGGTCGAGACCAGCAGGAAGCGCGCGTCCTGGTAGCAGGCGTAGATCAGCGCATCGAGGCCGCGATTGACGAACGGATCGTAGACCGTGCCGATCGGCAGCACGCGGGCGCCGGTCATCGCCGGGGCGAGGCCGGCCGCCCCCAGCAGCAGGAACAGGTTCTGTTCGGCGATGCCGAGTTCGATGTGCTGGCCCTTGGGGGACATGCCCCAGCGCTGGGCGGAGGCGAGCTTGGCGTCCCGGAACACGTCGTTGCGGGTGTGCCGGTCGAAGATGCCGCGGCGGTTTACCCAGGGGCCGAGATTGGTCGAGACCGTAACGTCCGGCGAGGTCGTCATGATGTGGGTGGCGAGGTCCTTGAGCTCGCCCTGGCCGCGGCCGATCTCCGCCAGGATCTCACCGAACCCGCCTTGGGTGGACATCTTGCGGCCGGCGAGCTTCGGCGCCGGCAGCGCTGCCGGCACGGTCACCGCGGGCGCGGACAGCGCGCGGCCATCCGCCGTGAGCGGGGTACCGAACGGGCAGGCGGCGAGGAAGTCCCGCAGCTCCGCCTCCGGCACGTCGAGGCCCTCGAACGGGTCCCATTCGTGGCCCGGACGGATGTGCATCTCCTGCCGGAACAGCTCCATCTGTTCCTTGGTCATCAGCCCGGCGTGATTGTCCTTGTGCCCTGCGAAAGGCAGGCCCATGCCCTTGATGGTGTAGGCGATGAAGCAGGTGGGCTGGTCGCCCTCGGCCTCGGCCGCGCGCAGGGTCTCGATGACCGTCTCGATGTCGTGGCCGCCGAGATTGGTCATCAGCGCGCCGAGCTCCTCGTCGTTCAGCTCGTCGATGATGCTGCGCGCCTTGGAGCGGCCGAGATCGGCGAGCAGCGCCTGGCGCCAGGCCGCGCCGCCCTGGAAGGTCAGTGCGGAGTAGAGGCTGTTCGGGCAATCGTCGATCCAGCGGCGCAGCGCCTCCCCGCCCGGCCGCGCGAAGGCGGCCTGCAGCTTGCGGCCGTATTTGATCGTGACGCAGTTCCAGCCCATGTCGCGGAACAGGCCCTCGATCCGGCCGAACAGCCGGTCGGGCACGACGCTGTCGAGGCTCTGGCGATTGTAGTCGACGATCCACCACAGGTTCCGGACGTCGTGCTTCCAGCCTTCGAGCAGGGCTTCGTAGATGTTGCCCTCGTCGAGCTCCGCGTCGCCGGCGATCGCGATGTGCCGGCCGGGCGGAAGATCGGTGCGACCGAGCCCATGCAGTCGTGTGTAGTCGGCCATGAGCGCGGAAAAGGTGGTCATGGCGACGCCGAGACCGACGGAGCCGGTGGAGAAATCGACCTCGGCGCCGTCCTTGACCCGCGACGGGTAGGGCTGAATGCCGCCGAACTGGCGAAGGCCTTCCAGCTTCTCCCGCGATTGGCGGCCGAACAGGTAGTTGACGGCGTGGAACACCGGCCCGGCATGCGGTTTGACCGCGATGCGGTCCTGCGGCCGCGCGATCTCGAAATAGAGCGCCGAGAGGATGGAGATCGCCGACGCGCAGGAGGCCTGGTGCCCGCCCACCTTCAGACCGTCGCGGTTCGGGCGGATGTGATTGGCGTTGTGGATCGTCCAGGCGGACAGCCAGAGCAGCTTCTTCTCGAGCTGGCGGAGGATGTGCATCCGGCGTTCCCGGGTCTCCGGGGGGAGCGCGGTCAGCGAAGTGGTCGGCGCGTTCATTCTCGTCCCTCCCGGAAGCGGTCGCCAGGGCACCATAGGGCGGATCGCCACGCAATGCACCGCGACCGGTCTTGGCGGTCGTTCCGTCCGGGCCGCGTGGGCCGGCCGCGCGGGTCAGCGCTCAGCCGGTGCGGCGCAGCGCCCGCAGCAGTGCCGCCTTGTCCATGCGGGACCGGCCGGGGATGTCGCGCCGCCGCGCCTCCGCCATCAGGGCGGCCTTGGTCGGCTCCCCAGAGTCGCGGGGACGGCGATATGGCGCGCGCGTGGACGCGACCTTCTGCGCGACGTCCTTCGGTTGCCGGCTGAACTGCTTGCCCTTGGCCGTATCCGCCCGCTTCCGCGCTGTCGTGCGATCGTACTCGGCACGGGTGAGCTTCTTGCGCGCCGCCTTGGGCAGGTAGCGCTCATGGGTCTCGCCGCTGGGCTTGCCTGAGCGGGTGCCCCACTCCTCGCGGGTCCATTGCGCCAGGTGGTTGTCGGCCGACTTCCGGCCGCGATAGCCGCCGCCCTGGCGCTTGTAGTCGGCGACCGCGAGCTGGGCCTTGCGGGCCGACCACTGGCCGGGTGCGCCCCCCTTCCCGCCCCGCTTCACCTTGGCCTTCACCTGCTCCCACAGATGGGGGTCGGTTCGCTCCGCCGTCGCGGCCATCGCTGCCTCCGTTCTCGTGCGCGATGGCAACGTCGGGTGCGCTGCGCGGTTGCGTCGGCGGATCATGCCTGGACGGGCGGCGGCCTCAGTCCACGACGACCTGCGCGGCGGCCTCCTGCCCGCTGAGCCATGCCCCGGCCAGCGTGCCGGCATAGGGCACGTTGCACGCCTCCCCCGCGAAGCACAGATGCCCGTCGCCTTGTGGCTGGGCGAGCCGGTCCCGCGCCTCCGCCTCACCCGGCCGCGCATAGCAATAGGCGCCACGCACCCAGGGATCGGCCTCCCAATGCGTGACCAGGCGCGCGCCGCCCGCGAACACCCGATCCACCCGGCTGCCGAACAGGCTGCGCAGCTGCGCGAGCGCGAAATCCACCGCCGCGGCATCACCGGCGCGTGCCAGCTCCCAGGCCGGGGTGCCCCCGATCCAGCCCTGCACCCAGTCCCGCCCGAACGGCCAGCACTGGAACGGCATCAGCACGCCCCCGCTCGCCGGGACCTGCCGGTCGATCGAGCAGTGCGGCGGCAGGTCCAGCCGGTCGGCGCCGGTCGCGCGCAGCACCACCTTCATCGCGAGCCCCATCGGCAGCGCCGCGACGCAGGCCTGCACCGTCTCCGGCAGGTCGGGCTCGAACCGCAGGGCGCCCGAGGCCAGCACGCCGGTCGAGACGGTGACGATGCACGCGCCCGCGGTCACCGCGCCCCGGGCCGTCTCCGCGGTGACCGCGCCACCCGGACCGTTCCAGCGCAGCCGCTGGACCGGGGTGCCGAGGCGGATGTCGAGCCCATCGCCGAGCCGTCGCGCGACGAAGGCGCCGATGCCCCCCTCGGGCACGAGGTTGCTGCCGGAGAGCGCGTTCCGCCGCCAGTCGCGCGCACTGAACCGGTCGGCGTCGGCCACGCAGATCACTGGCCCTTCCCAGGCCTCGACGGTCGGCGCCCAGGGATCGTCCGGCAGCGCGGCGGTGACCGCGGCGAGCGGGACGTCGCCATGTCGCCCGATCAGCCGATCGGTGGCGGCCTCGAACCGGTCCCAGGCGCCGGCGTAGGCGGCCAGTTCGGCCTCCCGCGCGGGACGGTCGCCCACGAAAGTCAGTTCCTGCCGCAGCGCGTCGGCGCGCAGCAAGGTCTCGCCCGTGGCCTCGGCGATGGGGACGAGCGGGTTGTGTTCGGCGGCGTGCAGCCAGACCGCGCCCATGTCGAACCAGGCGCCGTCCAGTTCCGGCGGGTGCGCGGTCCAGGCACGGCCGCCGATCCGGTCGGCGGCCTCCAGCACCACGCAGCGCAGGCCGCGCTGCCGCAGGCGATGGGCGGCACCGAGGCCGGCCAGGCCGGCGCCGATGACGATCACGTCGGTGTCTCGGGCGGTGTTCATGCGCGGCGGACACTACGCCCGCCCCGATCCAGCGGCCACTCCCGCCGCCCGCACGCCGAGGACGCCCGAGCGGTCGCGCGCCTGTGTTCAGTCGTGTGGTTGTCTGCGCGTCTCGTCGCCACCACACACGGCCGACACCACACCGGACCTCGTTGTTGCGCCCGACTCGTCTCCTGCTGCCCGTCCTGCTGCTCCTCGCCATCGTCTTTGGCGTTCGGCATCTGCTGCAACCCGGCCTTGCCGCACCCGACTGGATCGCGGCCGAGGTGAACGGCATGGCGTACGACGTGCGCCTCCCCGCCGCCCCGGTGCCGGGCCGGCGGTATCCCGTCGTGCTATACCTGCACCAGCTCGCAATGGGGACCGACCGGGCCACGCTGCACACGCAGATCGATCCGTGGTTCGACAGCGCTGCGTTTGCCCGCCACCCGGCGATCGTGGTGGTCCCGCGGCTCGACCAGAGCCACGACCCCGGGGGAAGGCTGGTCAATTTCGGCGGCAAGCGCACCGGCGGCGCGGACGAGGTGAACGCGATCGACGCGCTGCGCGCCGTGGTCACGCGCTTCCCCGCCGACCTGACGCGCATCTACGTCACCGGCAACTCCATGGGCGGCATGGGCACGTGGGATATGATGCTGTCGTACAACGCCTGGACCGGCACGCGCGGGCGCATCTTCGCGGCGGGCCTGCCGCTCGCCGGCGCCCATCGCACCGCCGACCCGGACGACGCTGCCGCGCGCCTGCGGGGGGTGCCGATCTGGGCGATCCATGGCGCGCGCGATCCCGAGGTGTCGCTCGACTGGGACCGCGCGATGGCGAAGCGCCTGCAGGGCCAGCCGAACTTCCGCTACACCGAGGATCCGGCGCTCGCCCACGACGTCTGGGACACCTGGTATCGCCGGCCGGAGGTGTGGGACTGGCTGTTCGCCCAGCGCGCGCCCGCCCCGGCGCACTTCCCCTCCGGCTGACCCGTCCGGCCTGCGCCGGTCAGTCCGCACCGGCGGCTGGCGCCGTCGCGGGCGGCGGAGCCACCATGGCCGCGGGCGCCGGGACCGCCACGATCGGTGGCGGTGGCGCGTGCCGGCGCATGAACGGCAGGAGCAGCAGCGGCGGCACCACCACCAGCGTCATCATGCGGAAATCGTTGTTGTAGGCGATGATCTGCGCCTGCTGCTCGATCATCCGGTCCAGCAGCGCGGCGCCCTGCCGGGTGAACGGGTCGAGCCAGTGCGCGACCGCGTCGTTGCCCTGCAGCACGCGGGCGAAGGGCGTGATGCCGGCCGCGATATCCGCATGGTTCGTCTGGATGCTGCGGGTCAGCGTGAACGAGGTCACCGACACGCCGATCGCCTGCCCGATGTTCCGCCCCAGCGCCTGCAGCGAGGTCGCATGGCCCCGGTACTGTGAGGGCAGCGTGACGAAGGCCATCACGGTCATCGGGTTGAACACGAACCCCATCGATACGCCCTGCACGATCAGCGTCAGCATCATCTGCCGTTCGGTCACGTCCGGCGTCCATCCGCTCATCGCGTGCAGGGAGGCGCCCATGATGACGAGACCCAGCGCCATGATCGCCCGCTGGTCGAACCGCACCGACAACCGAGCGGCGAGCTGCATTCCGAGCATCGTGCCGAGACCGCGCGGGGCCATGGCGATGCCGGCAGTCTCCACCGGGTAGCCGGCCAGGCTCTCGAGATACGGTGCCAGCAGCGCGCTGCTCGCCAGCAGGATCATCGCGACGCAGAACACCATCAGCACGCCGCAGGTGAAGTTGCGGTCCTTGAACAGCGCGGGCGGCAGGAACGGGTCGCGCGCGGTCAGCATGTGCACGACGAACAGGTAGAAGCCGAGACCCGCCAGCACCGCTTCGACCACGATCTCCCGCGAGGTGAACCAGTCTAGCCGCTGGCCGCGGTCGAGCATCAGCTGCAGCGCGCCCACCGCGAGCGCCAGCACCGCGAAGCCGGTCCAGTCGAAGCGCAGGTCCGGCCGCACCGGCGCCTTCGGCATGAACAGGGCGAGCCCGACCAGCGCGAGCACCCCGAACGGCAGGTTCACGTAGAAGACCCAGCGCCAGTTGTACATCTCGGTCAGGTAGCCACCGAGCGTGGGGCCGAGGATGGGGCCGACCATGACGCCCATGCCG
Organism: Rhodospirillales bacterium 69-11; assembly: GCA_001898425.1. Lineage (GTDB taxonomy): Bacteria > Pseudomonadota > Alphaproteobacteria > Acetobacterales > Acetobacteraceae > Rhodopila. Next base: position 202,968 of record MKTV01000065.1, on the reverse strand, counting down.
AAGATCGCCATCGCCTGGGCGCGGCGCTCGAACGGGTAGATGTCGAGCATGGTCGCCTGGCTCAGCGGCACCAGGGCCGCGCCGCACATGCCCTGCAGGATGCGGAAGGCGACCATCTGCGGCAGCGTCTCCGCCGCGCCGCACAGCATGGAGGCGACGACGAAGCCGCTCATGCAGCCGATGAACAGGTTCTTCCGCCCGAAGCGCACCGCCATCCAGCCGACCGGCGCCGTCATGATCGCCGCGGCGATCACGTAGGACGTCAGCACCCAGGTGATTTCCTCGGCACTCGTGGAGAGCGTGCCCTGCATGTAGGGCAGCGAGACGTTCGCGATGGTGGAGTCGAGCGCCTGCATCAGGTTGCCGGTCATGCAGCACAGCGTGATGAGCGCGCGATGCGGCACGACTTGGTGCGACTGGTCCGGCGTCATCGGGCGCTCTCGCGCCAGGCAGGGCGAGCGGGCATCGGGTGGACGTTCCTCGTTGCGCCAACTCTGCGGCGGTTCGGTGACGGCTGCAAATGCGCGGGCGGCGATCGGCGGCGCGTCCCCCGCCGCCCGCATCGGTCCCTATCGCCGCCGGTGCCCTCGCGAACGCGCGTCGAGCCAGTGCGACCGCGGATGACGGAGGCACGCTCGGATCGCGCCCGACGCGGCGATTGACTCCGGCCCTGTGCGCCCCGACGCTCTGCGCAAGCGGCGTTTCAGCCGCGATCGGGAGGGACCGGATGGACGCGCAGCTTCGCGCCCGTCGCGCCGGGATCGACCGTGCCGCTGCCCGTGGTCGCACGCCAGAGGCGCACCGGCGGCGGCGTTCCGTGGCCGCTCGCCCGCCCCCATTCCAGACCGATCCGTGCGTGTTTCGCGCCGATCCGCGCGTGTCCCACGCCGATCCGTGCGTGCGCAGGCCCCGTCGACCACGGGACCCGATGCGCATGCGGCCGTCACCACCGAGAGAGGGAGGACCATCGTGCCGAACCGATCCGCCGTGACTCGCCGAACCGCACTCGCCCTGACGGGCGCCGCGGCGCTGCCCTTGGTCCATATCCGCACCGCGGGCGCCGCCGGGCGCCTGAACGTGGGCGCGGTCGACCACTGGGTGCCGAACGCCAATGCAAAGCTGAAGGAGCAGATCGAAGCCTGGGGGGCGATGAACAAGGTCGAGGTCAACGTCGACCGCATCACCACCGTGGGCGCCAAGCTGCAGCTCACCGGCACCGCGGAAGGACAGGCCGGCACCGGCCACGACATCATGACGTTCATCGCCTGGGACCCGCAGTCGCACGCCTCCCGCCTCGTGCCCCTGGACGACGTGATGAAGCGGCTGGAGGCGAAATACGGGCCGCAGAACGAGGTCTGCCAGTATCTCGGCCGCGCCGAGGACCACTGGGTGGTGATGCCGTCCAGCTTCAGCTCGCAATACAAGGGGCCGTGCGGCCGCATCAGCCTGCTGAAGCAGCACGCCGGGATCGACGTGGTCGAGATGTTCCCGGTCAGCGACAAGCGCACCGCCGCCGCCGACACCTGGACCTACGACACGCATCTCAAGGCCGCCGCCGCGTGCGCCAAGGCCGGCCTGCGCTTCGGGATCGGGCTCAGCACTACCCCCGACTCCGTGGACACGGCTGGCGCCATCATGCGCGCCTTCGGGGCGGAGATGGTGAACGCCAAGGGCGAGATCGTGGTCGACTCGGATGCCATGCGCGCCTGCCTGACCTACGCGCAGGAGCTGGTGCGCTACCTGCCGCCGGACGCCACGAGTTTCGACGACGCATCGAACAATCGCGACCTGATCGGCGGCAAGACGGCGCTGATCTGGAACCCGCCCTCCGCCTGGGCGGTGGCGAAGCGCGACGCGCCACAGGTGGCCGCGGATTGCTGGACCTTTCCTGCCCCGCGCGGCCCGGCGGGCAGCTTCACGCCGTTCCTGCCGTTCCACTGGGGCGTCTGGCAGTTCAGCAAGAACCAGACCGCGGCGAAGGAGTTGATCGAGTGGCTGATGCAGCGCGAGCAGGTGGAGCCGCGCTGCACCGTGGCCGAGGGCTACGATATCCCGCCCTTCCTCAGCATGGCGGACTTCAAGGTCTGGGAAGAAGTCTCGCCGCCCAAGGGCACGGTCTACAACTACATCCTCCGCCCGCACCACCACTCGACGGCGCACATCGCCTGCTTCCCCGCGCCGCCCGAGATCGGTGTGCAGATCTACAATCGCGGCACGCCCGCCACGATGTTCTCCAAGCTGCAGAGCGGCCAGTCGATCCCGCAGGTGATCGCCTGGGCGAAGGGCGAGCTGGAGGGATTCGTCCGGTAGGCATGCGGGCCTCCCCTCCCCTGGCGGGAGGGGATGGCGCGGAGGGCGCGCAGACGCGACGATGACGGCAGCGTCGGCCGAACCGAGCCTGCCCCCCGGCCGGCGTGGGGCGCGATATGGAAGGATCCTCATGTCGGACACTGCCCTGCCGGCGATCGACCTGTTCGACGCCATCTACACGGCGCGCGCACAGCGACGGTTCCGTCCCGATCCCGTCCCCGAGGAGCTGGTCGACCGCGTGCTCGACGCGGCCATCCGCGCCCCCTCCGCCGGCAACGCCCAGAACTGGAGCTTCGTCGTCGTCCGTGACGCGGACCAGCGACGCGCCGTCGGGGCGCTCTACCGCAAGGGCTCCGACATCGCCGCCGCGGTCTATGCGGCGCGAGATCGCCCGGCGCACCTGACCGAGGCGCAGTGGCAGGGCATGTTGCGGGGCAGCGCCCATCTCTGGGACCACATGGGCGATGCGCCCGTCCTCGTGGTGCCGTGCCTGCGGCAACGGGACCTGCCCGCGCGTGATGCGCTCGACCCCGCCTGGCGTGACCACTACGAGGACGAACGCGCCTATCTCGACCGCATCCGCAGCGCGAGCATCTATCCGGCGGTCCAGAACATCATCCTCGCCTGCCGCGCCCTCGGACTCGGGACGGTCCTCACCACCAACCACCTCAGGGTCGAAGCCGAACTCAAGTCCCTGCTCGGGATCCCCGAGGACGTGGACACGTTCGGTCTGATGCCGATCGGCTGGCCGGAGCGCCCGTTCGGCCCCCTGAGCCGGCGTCCGCTGCACGAGGTGGTCCATTTCGACCGGTGGTGAGGGGCCGCTCGCCCCCCACCCCGGCCCTCCCCCGCGAGGGGGGAGGGAGCCCACCGTTGTCCCCCCTCCCCTTGCGGGAGGGGGTCAGGGGGAGGGGGTGCCTCATGGGCGCCCGCTGTCGGTGCCGCTCGTCCCCCACCCCGGCCCTCCCCCGCGAGGGGGGAGGGAGTGGGTCGGGGTCAGCCGGCGGTGAGCCGCTTCACCGTCGCCACCGCGTCGGGACTGTCCCAGTCCGCGGCGCCCTCGAGCCGCGCGACTGCCATCCCCTCCCGGTTCACCACCACCGTGGTCGGAATCCCGCGCGCCTTCCAGGCCCGCGCCAGCGCGCCCTTCGGGTCCAGCAGCACCGGCAGGCCGCCAATCTCGCGCTCGTCGAACCAGGCCTTCACGACCGGCGCCCCGCCGCGATCCGAGGACAGCGGCAGCACCGCGATGTCGTCCGGCGCCAGCGTCTTCGACAGCGCGGCGAGCGAGGGCATCTCCGCGACACAGGGCGCGCACCAGGTCGCCCACATGTTGACCACCATGCCGCGCCCGCGGAACTCCGACAGCCGGTGCTCCTTCCCCGCCGCATCCAGGAACGGCACGTCCGGCACCGGTTCGGGCGGGTCGAGCATCACCAGCCCCTTCAGCCCGGAGGCCGCCTGCGCCTGTTTGCGCGCGGCGAGCCCCGCCGCTAGGGTCCCGCCCGCCGCCAGGACTCCCCTGCGGGTGATCAACGCCATGCTGGAACCCCCTCCGTGAACGATACAACGGACCGCCGCAACGAGCCCGCGAATGCGCAATGGGGCGGACGCTTCGCCGCCGGCCCCTCCGCCATTATGCAGGAGATCAATGCCTCGATCGGCTTCGACCGGAAGCTGTGGCGGCAGGACATCAAGGGCTCCCTCGCCCATGCGGCGATGCTGGCGAAGATCGGCCTCATCAGCGGGGAAGATGAGCGCGCGATCGCGCAGGGTCTAGAGGCCATCGCACAAGAGATCGAGGCCGGCCGCTTCCCGTTCGAGGAGGCGCTGGAAGACATCCACATGAACATCGAGGCCCGCCTCACCGACCGGATCGGGGAGGCCGGCAAGCGGCTGCACACCGCGCGAAGCCGTAATGACCAGGTCGCGACCGATTTCCGCCTCTGGGTGCGCGACGCGATCGACGGGATCGCCGCTCAGATCGGCGACGTGATGCGCGCCCTTGCCGAACGGGCCGCCGACCACGCGGCCGACCCGATGCCGGGCTTCACCCACCTGCAGACCGCGCAGCCGGTGACCTTCGGCCACCATTTGCTCGCCTATGTGGAGATGCTGGACCGCGACCGCGGCCGGCTCGCCGACTGCCGCCGCCGCCTCAACCGCTCGCCCCTCGGCTCGGCCGCGCTCGCCGGCACCTCCTTCCCGATCGACCGGCACATGACCGCGGAGGCGCTGGGCTTCGACGGACCGACCGCCAACTCGCTGGACGCCGTGTCCGACCGTGACTTCGCGCTCGAGTTCCTGAGCGCGGCCGCGATCTCCGCCATGCATCTCTCGCGCCTCGCGGAGGAGATCGTGATCTGGTGCAGTGCGCCGTTCCGCTTCATTCGGCTGTCCGACGCGTTCACCACCGGCAGCTCGATCATGCCGCAGAAGCGCAACCCCGATGCGGCGGAGCTGGTACGGGCCAAGACGGGCCGCATCACCGGCGCGCTCGTCGCGTTGCTGACGGTGATGAAGGGCCTGCCGCTCGCCTATGCGAAGGACACGCAGGAGGACAAGGAGCCGGTGTTCGACGCCACCGAGGCCTGGACCCTCGGCCTCGCCGCCACGGCCGGGATGGTCCGCGACATGCGCCCCGACACGGAGCGGATGCGGGCCTTCGCCGGGTCGGGCTTCGCCACCGCCACCGACCTCGCGGACTGGCTGGTGCGCGTGCTGAAGCTGCCGTTCCGCAGCGCGCACCACGTCACCGGCCGCCTCGTCTCCCTCGCCGAGGGCAAGGGCGTGGACCTGGCCGATCTGTCGCTGGCCGAGATGCAATCGGTGGAGCCGGCGATCACGGCCGACGTGTTCTCGGTGCTGACCGTGGAGGCGTCGGTCGCCTCCCGCCGCTCCTACGGGGGGACGGCGCCGGAGAACGTGGCGCGGGAAGCCGCGAACTGGCTCGCGGTGCTGGCATGAGCCGGATCGTGCGACTTCTCGCCGCCGTGCTCGCGCTGACGCTGACGGCCGGGGTGCTCGCCGCCTGCGGCAAGAAGGGGCCGCCGGTCGCGCCGGGCCCGCCGGACCAGATCACGTACCCGCGGGTTTACCCGACCCATTGATCCCGTTTGGCTGGTAGCTCTGCGCGCGGGTCAGGAGATCCCGGGCCAGGGCCGCCTGGGCGGACAGCGAAGCCAAAGCGGCCTGCGGGGCCGCCGGCTTGCGGCCGCGCTTGCCGCCGGTCTCGATCGCGGTCGATAGCCGTCCGATCTCCAGCCCGACCGAGTCCACGGCCTGGCACAACTGGCGGAGCAGCGCGGTCTGCTGCTCACTCTCCTGCCGCATGATCTGAAGCCGGTGCAGCATCGCCTCCAGCAATCCGCGATCGTCGCCGTCCATCTCGCGTCTCCGTTCATCGCCGGCCTTTTGCCAAGCATGGCCATTCAGGCCACACAAACGTAAACGGATCGTTGACGCTCGGGCGGTCGCGCTCAGAACACGCGTAGCCTCTGCCGCGGCCAGATCAGCCGCTCCCGCGCGCCGGCCACGTTGAGCAGCAGCGCCGCCAGGAGGAACGCGGCACCGCCCAGGGCGACCGCCTGCACGAGCCCGATCGCATTCAGCGGGAACGTCACGAGGCTGAGCACCACCGCCATCACCGCCACCGCGCCGGCGATCCGCGCCACCTCGCTCAGCGGCACCCAGAGCGGGAACACGCGGCGCCCGACGCTCCAGCCCACGACGACCGCGATCGACTGGGCGATCAATCCGCTCCAGGCCGCGCCGAACATCCCGAAGCGCGGGATCAGCACGAGGTTGAGGACGAGGTTCGCGGCGGCCGCGGGACCGTAGCTCCACATCATCCGCGCCGACCGGCCGGAGAGGTGGAAGGCGTGGTCGATGAAGTGCGATCGCACGCCATGCAGCATGGCCGTCACGCACATGATGGGGATCAGCGCGGCGACGCCGTCGCGGAAGGCCGGCCCGACCAGCGCGGCGGCGACATAGGGCGCCGTCAGGGCAAGCCCGGCGCAGGCGGGCAGCGTCAGCGCGAGCAGCACCGCACCGTTGCGGCCCGCCTGGATGCGCCCCGCCTCCCGTCCGTCCCGCTCCATCACCTGAACGGCGAGCGAGAACGTCGCGGTGGAGATCGCGGAGCAGATCAAGGCCATCGGCCGCTCCACGAGGCTGTACGCGACGGCGTACACGCCCAGCATGGCGGAGTCGCCGAGGCCGCCCAGGAGGAAGCGGTCCGAGAGCTGCAGGAGGCTCGCTGTGATCGCAACCATCACCAGCGGCCAAGCATAGCCGACCAGGTGCCACACCGTCCCGCGATCGAGCGGGATGTCGCGGCGTCGGAGCGGCAGGGAGAGCAGCCACACGTCGCGCAGGGCGCAGAACAGCGCGGCGGCGAGCAGGCCCAGCATCACGGACTCGGCGTGCGGACCGAGAACGAAGACCAGCGCGACGCCAACCAACAGCCCGAGGACGGCGTGGGCGCACTCGATGAAGTTGTAGCGGCCCAGCCGGTTGGCCGATCGATTGAACGCCTGGTTCATGCTGACCGCGGCACGGGCGAGCAGGACCGGCACCACCAGCAGCGCGGGACCGCCGCTCATGGTGCCCATCGGGAACAACGTCACGAGCGCGAGGCCGATCGCGGCCACGATGGCCGCGCCGGCATAGAACACCGTGTAGGCGGATTTGAGGAACGCGACCTCGCGCCCCTGCAGGGAGGCGCCCGGATGGAAGCGCGTGATCGCGATCGGCAGGGCGTAGAACAGCGCCGTCTGCACGACCAGCACCGCCGAGAAGGCCAGGCTGTAGACGCCGAACGCCTCGGGCGTCAGCAGGCGCGTGTAGACGACGACGAGCAGGAAGGAACAGATCGCCGGCACGATGTTGGACGGCAGGTACAGTACGATCTGTCGATACACTGTCAGGGCTCCATTCGGATCAGGCGGGGGCCCAGTCGTGCAGGTGCACGGTGAGCGGCGAGGCGGAAACCACGTCGAGCACGGCGCGCTGGTCCTCGGGCGACATCTTCCGGCGCCATTGTGATGCGGCGTCCGCCGAATGGCGCATCACCCCGAAATAGGCATCGTCCCGGGTCTGCGTGCTGCTGGCGAGGAACGCCTCGGTCTGCCCGTCCCACGACAGGCCGGCGAACTCGAACAACGAGCGTGTCACCCGCACCGGTTCGGCGCACAGCGCCTCGTAGGAGACCACCCGGACATTCTCCTGCGTCTCCAGCGACGCGAGCGCGGTCTCGTTGAAGGCGCGCCAGTTCCAGGCGAGCCGCGCGGGCAGCGGCAGTTCGGCGAAGGCGCGCGCCGACACCCCGTGGCGTTCGGCATACGCCTTCGTGCGGGCCGCGTCGCTCGGGGCGAGACCGTCCGCGATGTCGTGGAAACGCTGCTGGGCCAGGCCGCGCATGATCGAGGCCGCCTGCCCGCACGGATGCCGCAGGATGAAGAGATGCCGCGTGCGGGGCAGCGCGCGGGCGATCGCGGCCGAGTTCCAGTTGACGAGCTTCAACGCGACGCGCAGCCGCGCCAGTCCCTCCCGCACGACCAAGTCCGGCACGGGCAGGCGTGCGACGTGCGCCGCCGCGCCCGGCAGCCGGGCAACGCCGCCCAGCACGTGGGCGAGCCCCGCGCGGATCATGGCCCGCGGCGGCGTGATGAAGGATTTCGGGAAGGTCGGTCGCTTCACCGCCGTCCGCAGGGTCCGCGCCTTCGCCCAGGCGACGATCTGCCGCGCCGGATCGCTGTCGGGCAGCGACGGGACCGCCTCGTCCGGCTCGTGCCGGTAGAGCACGTCGGGGTGGCTGTCCACGATCTTGGCAAGCCAGGTCGTGCCGGAGCGCGGGGCGCCCACGATCAGGATCGCTCCTGCCGCCGCCTCCTCCAACGACATTGTGCCAGGGGCAAGATGATCCGGTTTCACCGACCCCATGCTCAGGACTCGAACGGCGGGGAGCGATCGCTCCACGGCAAGGTCATGCAACAAACTCCATGATTGGTGGCGGGTCAGTAGCAAGAACGCCGTCCCGGGTGCGGCACGAAGCCGTGTGATCGAGCGGATGTTAGCCCGCTGCCGGTTCACGCTTTTGGGCGCGGCATGTCCGTTTATCGGAAAAGGGAACAATGACGGACGCGCAGAGGAGGCGGGGGACGTCCTTGCCGGCGCGCCGCCGGACCGTTCGGCCAGCCGGATGCGGGCCCGCCGGCAGTCACCCGCGTCCCGGGTGCCAACCGGACGGAACGAAGGACGTCAGGCGGATCGGGCGGCGTTCACCACCGTGAACAAGCGATCGTAATCAGCCGCTTCGTTGTAGGCGAAGGCGGACAGGCGGAGCCACAGCGCACCGTCGAACGCGTGCACCGGGGCGTCGCAGTCGCGCGCCAGCAGGCGGCGGCGCAGCTCGCGCGCGGCGGCCTCGTCCGCCCGGGCCGATCCGGGAAGCCGGACCACGGCCATCGCGGCGGAGCATCCGGCATTGCCCATCCCGGTGCCCCAGCGCGCCGCCAGATCCGCGCCCGCCGCAGCGGCGAGCGTCGCGTTGCGCGCCCGCAGCGCCGCCCCGCCCAGCCGCGCATGGAAGTCGAGCGCCGCCGGGATCGCCAGGAACGGCGACGGGTCGCGCGTGCCGGTCCAGTCGAACTCGGCGCCGAAACCCTGCCCGTACCCGTGCGAGATCACGGTCGGATGCAGGTCCGCCTGCCGGTCCCGGCGGGCCCACAGGAACGCACTGCCCTTCGGCGCGCAGAGCCATTTGTGACAATTGCCCGCGTACCAGTCGGCCCCGATCGCCTCGAGGTCGAGATCGAGCTGGCCCGGTGCATGCGCCCCGTCCACCAGCACCGGCACGCCGGCGTCGTGGCAGGCCGCGACGATCGCGGCGAGCGGCATTACCAGCGCACTGCCCGACGTCACGTGGTCGATCACCGCGAGCCGCGTGCGCGGGCCGAGTGCCTTGACGACGGCCTCGGTCAGGCCGGCCGCGTCGGGAGCGGGGAACGGCAGCGCGGCCTCGGTCATGCGCGCGCCGGCGCGGTCCGTGACGAAGCGCACCGTCTGGCGCACGGCGTTGTAGCCGTGGCTCAGCACCAGCACCTCGTCGCCCGGATCCAGCCGCAGGGAGCGCAGCACGGCGTTGCATCCGGTGGTCGCGTTGTCGAGCAGCGCGATGTCCTCCCCGCGCGCCCCGAGGAACGTCCCCAGCCGGTCGGCGGCGGCCCGCAGCGCCTGGGGCAGCTCCGTCGCCATGAAGCGGGTCGGCTGCGCCTCCATCCGCGCGCGCCACGCGGCCTGCACCGCCTGCACGACGCGGGGCGTCGCACCGAACGAGCCGTGGTTCACGGTGAGGAAGCTCGGATCGAGAGCCCATTCATGCCGGACCGACGCGCCCAGCAGCGGCGGCGGGTGGTTGTGCGTGAGCGGGGCTGGTGCGACAGGGGTGGACGGCATCGCTCCGGGTCCGCTGGTCATCGGCGTGGCGTGCGGCTGGCGCTGCCGAACCGCCGCTCCAGCGTCTGGCCGGCGAGCGAGATCACCAGGCAGGCGAAGAAGAACAGCACGACCGCGAACGTGTAGCCCTCCATCGCGAGGCCCAGCCAGTTCGGGTCCTTCAGCGACTGGTTGATCACGCCCATCAGGTCGAACAGGCCGACGATCGAGACCAGGGTCGTGTCCTTGAACAGGTCGACCACGATGTTGATGATCCCCGGGATCGCGAGCCGCATCGCCTGCGGCAGCACGACCAGGGCCTGGGCGCCCGTCTTGTGCATGCCGAGTGCGAGGGCGGCTTCGGTCTGCCCCTTGGGGACGCCCTGCAGCCCGCCGCGGATCGTCTCGGCCATGTAGGCCGACTCGAACAGGGACAGCACGACCACCGCGCGCACCAGATTGTCCACCGTGACGCCGTTCGGCAGGAACATGGGCAGCATGATCAGCCCCATGAACAGCACCGCGAGCAGGGGCGAGCCGCGCCAGACCTCGATGAAGGTGATGGACACCCAGCGCACCACCGGTAGCTCCGACTGGCGGCCGAAGGCGAGCGCGACGCCGATCGGCAGGGAGATCAGCACGGCGACGAAGGTGATCACGACGTTCAGCATCAGCCCGCCCCAGTCGCCGGTCGCGACCGGGCGCAGGCCGAAGATGCCGCCGGTGAGGAGGATGGCGCCGCCGATCGGCAGGACCGTCATCAGCAGGCCGAGGCACCAGCCGCGGCCGCGCGGCGCGAACAGCGCACCGATCGCGAGCACCGCCAGCGTCACCAGCACGACGCCGACGCGCCAGCGTTCCTCGACCGGGTAGCGGCCGTAGATGAACAGCGCGAACCGGGCCCGCACGAACGCCCAGCAGGCGCCGTCCGGCGCGCAGGCCTTGCGCGACAGCCCATCCCAGGTGGCGTGCGCGAAGGCCCATTCGACGAAGGGCGGGATGGCCAGCCAGAACAGGCCGATCATCGCCAGCGTCAGCACCGCGTTGAGCGGCGTGCCGAACAGCGCGCGCAGCGCGGGGGCGATGGCGCGGGCCGTCATCGTCCCTGCAGCATCAGCTTGCGGTTCCAGCGGTTCATCAGCGCCGAGGTGACCAGGTTCACCGACAGGAACACGCCCAGCAGCAGCACCATCACCTCGAGCGCGCGGCCCGACTGGTTGAGCACGGTGCGGCCGAAAATCTGCAGGATGTCGGGATAGGCGATCGCCGCGCCCAGCGTCGTCGACTTGATGATGTTCAGGTACTGGCTGGTCAGCGGCGGAATCAGGATGCGCAGCGCCTGCGGCAGCACCACCAGATACATCGTCTGCCCGCGCGAGAGGCCGAGGCTCAGCGCCGCTTCGGTCTGCCCGTGCTGGATGGCGAGGATGGCGGCGCGGATGATCTCCGAGATGAAGGCGGCGGTGTAAATCGACAGTCCCAGCCACAGTGCGAGCAGTTCGGGCGGGATGCGCAGGCCGCCGACGAAGTTGAAGCCCTTCAGCGCCGGCAGTTCCCAGGTGGCGGAAAGCGCGGCGGCCACGGCCCAGGCAAGGATGAGCGCCGGGCCGAGGAGCACGCCGGTCAGGCGGCCGGGCTGGCGGCCGAACCAGCCGGCGATCGCCAGGAACAGCGCGATGCCGCCCAGCAGCGCCATGCGCCCGTCGATCGTCGGCGCGGGCAGCAGCAATCCGCGCACGTTCAGGAAGAAGCCGGCGCCGAACGCGAGGGAGGCGCGCGGCGGCGGCAGCGCCTGCAGCACGGCGATGTAGATGAAGAAGATCTGCACGAGCTGCGGCGTGTTGCGTACGATCTCCATCACCGCGCGCGCGGTCGCGGCCGCGAGCGGGTTGCCGGAGAGGCGCATCAGCGCGATCAGCAGACCGAGCGCGGAGGCGAGCACGATGGACATCGCCGCGCAGAGCAGCGTGTTCACCAGGCAGACGAGCAGCGCGTAGGCGTAGGTGTCGGTGTTGCTCCAGGGCAGGATGTGGAACGGGATGTCGAACCCGGCCACGTTGCCCAGGAAATCGAAACCGAAGGAGATGTTGCGCGCGGCCATGTTCTCGCGCGCATTGCCGGCGAGCCAGAGCAGCAGCGCGATCATCGCGAGCACCGCGAGCGCCTGCCACAGCGTGGCGCGGGCGCGGCGGGTGCGCAGCCAGGGGCCGCGGGGGCGCCCTGCCGGCGCGGGCCGCATCGCGGCGCCGGCCGGCAGGGCGGCGTTGGGCTGGTCGACCGGGCTCATGCGGCGCGCCGGCTCATCCGATCAGCACCAAGGCAGATCAGCGCCAAAGCGGTTCAGCGCCACGGCAGCGCGTATTGCAGGCCGCCCTTGGTCCACAGATTGTTCAGACCGCGCGGCAGGTCGAGCGCCTTGGGGCCGAAATACGTGTCGTACAGCTCGCCGTAATTGCCGCCCACCTTGATGGCGCGCAGCATCCACTCGTCGTCGAGGCCCAGCTTCTTGCCGAAATCACCCTCGGTGCCCAGCAGGCGGCGGACGAACGGATCCTTGCTGGAGGTCTTGAGCTGGTCGGCATTGGCCTTGGTGACGCCGGTCTCCTCGGCGGTCAGCAGGCCGGCATGCAGCCAGTACAGGATCTTCTGCCAGGACGGATCGCCGGAGCGGGCATGGATGCCGAGCGGCTCCTTGCTGATCACGCCGTCCAGCACGACCCAGTCGGACGGGTTCTTCAGGGTGGAGCGCATGCCGGCGAGGCTGCCCGTGTCGTAGGTGTAGCCGTCGCAGCGGCCGGCCTCCATGGCGGCGATCGCCTCGTCGGGCTTGTCGAACAGCAGCGTGCCGATCTTGGTGCCGTTGGAACGGGCGAAATCGGCGATGTTCAGTTCGAGCGTCGCGCCGGTGATCACGCAGATCGTCGCGCCGTTCAGTTCGGTGATCTTGGAGACGCCCAGCTTCTTGTTCACCAGGAAGCCTTCGCCCGCGTAGAAGGTGACGGCGACCTCATCGAGGCCCAACTGCACCGACCGGGTGAAGGTCAGGGTCGAGTCGCGGATCAGCACGTCGATCTCGCCCGACTGCAGCACGGTGAATCGCGCGGCGGCCGTGGTCGGCACCCACTTCACCTTCTCCTGGTCGCCGAGCACGGCGGCGGCGATCGCGCGGCAATAATCCACGTCGATGCCGTGCCACTTGCCGGCATTGTCCTGGGACGCGAAGCCGGGCACGCCGGTGTCGATGCCGCAGGACAGCACGCCACGCTTCCTGATGGCCTCGACGGTCGGACCGGGGAAGGTGACGCCTTGCGCATGGGCGGCCGGCGCGAGGCCGGGCATGGCGGCAGCCAGGACGGTTGCTGCGAGGCCGAAGGCCCCCAGCATGCGGTGCAGCGTTCGTTTCATGATCAGCCCCCAGATGATTGCGCCGGGGTTAAACCCCCGTCATGTCGGGGAGGCTGGCCCAAGCCGCTGCAGTGCGCAATGGGGTTTGTGCGATGCATCAATTCCCGCGCGGGGCGCCAGGCGATCCGATGCCGGCGTCCCTGTCCGACGCCTCATCCATCCCGGACCCGCTCGGATGCGGACCGCTCCCGGCCGATGGCGGAGCGGCCCTTGTCGCTATATCTGGCTGGATATATCGTCCGCGGGCAACCCGCCGCGAGGCCTGCCCCGATGCGTCTCCTGCTCGTGCTCTGCCTGCTGCTGATGTCCGTTCAGGCCCGTGCGCAAGACCTCACCGTGTTCGCCGCCGCCAGCCTGACGGATGCGCTGAAGGACGTCGCTTCCGTCTGGGTGAAGCAAGGCCATCCCGCCCCTCGCCTCTCCTTCGCCGCCAGTTCCACCCTCGCGCGGCAGATCGAGCAGGGCGCGCCGGCGAACCTGTTCGCCTCGGCGGACGAGAAATGGATGAACTACCTCGTCGACCGCCACCTGATCGCGGCGGACACGCGCCGCAGCCTGTTGGGGAACGACCTCGTGCTCGTCGTCCCCGCCAACCACCCACGCCACGTCGACATCCGGCCCGGCTTCGATTTCGCATCGCTGCTGGGGCGTGACGGACGGCTCGCGATGGGCGATCCCACCCACGTCCCGGCGGGCATCTACGCCGAACAGGCGCTCAAGAAACTCGGTGTCTGGAATGCGGTCTCCCCGCATCTCGCCCGCGCCGAGGACGTGCGCGCCGCCCTGCTGCTGGTCGAGCGCGGCGAGGCGCCGGCCGGCATCGTCTACGGCACCGACGCCGCCGTTTCGAAAGGCGTGATGGTGGCCGGCATCTTCCCCGCCGACACGCACGACCCGGTCACCTACCCGTTTGCCGTGACGAAGGCCGGGGATACGCCGGAGGCCCGCGCCCTGCTGGCCTTCCTCGCCGGCCCCGAGGCGCGCGCGATCTTCGTCAAGCGCGGCTTCAAGGTCGAATAGCCGCTTGCTCTCGCCGGAAGAATGGGAGGCAGTGCGGCTGACGCTGGAGGTGGCGGCCCGCGCGGTCGGCTTCGGCCTGCCGCTGGCGATCGTCACCGCCTGGCTGCTGGCCCGCACGCGGTTCCCCGGCCGCCCCGTGCTCAACGCGCTGGTCCACCTGCCGCTCGTCCTGCCGCCGGTGGTCACCGGCTGGCTGCTGCTGATCCTGTTCGGCGTGCGGGGCCCGATCGGGACGCTGTTGTTCGACTGGTTCGGAATCCGCCTCGTGTTCACCACCGCCGGCGCGAGCCTCGCCTGCGCGGTCATGACCTTCCCGGTGATGGTGCGCGCGATCCGCCTTTCGCTGGAGGGGCTCGATCCCGGTCTCGAGCAGGCGGCGCGCAGCCTCGGCGCGGGGCGGCTCGACCGGCTGTTCACGGTGACACTGCCCCTCGCCTCCCCCGGCATCCTGGTCGGCGCGGTGGTCGCCTATGCGACCTGTCTCGGCGAGTTCGGCGCGGTCATCACCTTCGCCGCGAACATCCCCGGCGAGACGCAGACCTTGCCGCTCGCGATCTATGCCGCGCTGCAGGTGCCGGGCGGCGAGGCGAAGGCCGCACAGCTCTCCCTGGTCTCCTTCACCCTGGCGGTGATCGGCCTGCTCCTGTCGGAATTGCTGGGGCGGCGGCTGAACCGGAGGCTCGGCCGGTGAGTGGCTGGAGCGCCGGCCGGTGAGTTTGTCGGTGCGGTTGCGTCACCGCTTCCCGGATATCGCCCTCGACGTGGAGTTCGCGGTGCCGGATCCAGGAGTCACCGTGCTCTTCGGCCCGTCGGGTGCCGGGAAGTCCAGCATCATCGCCGCGGTGGCCGGGCTGCTGCGGACGGACGCCGCGCGGATCGAGGTCGGGGGCACGCCGCTCGCCGACACCGGGTCCGGCCTGTGGCTTCCGCCCGAGAAGCGGCGCGTGGGCCTCGTGTTCCAGGACGCTCGCCTGTTCCCGCACATGTCGGTGGAGACCAACCTGCGCTACGGCCTGCGCCGCGCGCCACAAGGTCCGATCCGCCTCGACACCGTCGTCGACCTGCTCGGCATCCGCGCCCTGCTGCCCCGCCGGCCCCGCACGCTGTCCGGCGGGGAGCGCCAGCGCGTCGCGATCGGCCGTGCCCTGCTCGCCCAGCCGCGGCTGCTGCTGATGGACGAGCCGCTCGCCAGCCTGGATGCGTCGCGCAAGGCCGAGATCATGCCCTACCTGACGCAGCTCAAGACCGACCTGCGCCTGCCCGTGCTCTACGTGACGCACGCCCCCGACGAGGTGGCGCAGCTCGCGGATTGGGTGGTGCTGGTCGAGAGCGGCCGCGTCGTCGGCCATGGGCCCGTCTCGGAGATCGCCGCGCGCGCCGACCTGCCCTTCGCGCAGCGCGACGATGCCGGGGCGCTGCTGCTGGCCGAGATCGCCGAGAGCGACGGGAGACGCGCACTGACCCGGCTGGTCGCGGGCGGCGCCTCCTTCTGGGTGCCGCTGCTCGACGGGCCGATCGGGACCCGGCACCGCATCCGCATCCCGGCGCGGGAGATCATCCTGGCCACACGCGCGCCGGAGGCGATCAGCCTGCACAACGTCGTGCCGGGGCGCGTGCGGCGGATCGCGCCGGAGGGGCCGCGCCGATCGGTTCTGGTGGAGATCGGCCTGCCCGACGGCGCGCTGCTCTCGCGCGTCACGATCGACGCCATCGCCCGCCTCGGTCTGGGAGAGGGCGCGGAGGTGCTGGCGCTGATCAAGTCCACCTCGATCGAGGTCCTGCCTGGGTGAGTTCCGGTGTGGGAGACGGGAGACGGAGCGGGCGGCTCTCCCCGGGCGTGGTGGAGCTGAGGCGGCGGCTTGTTCCGTGCGACCGGGCGGCTCCGGCCGTGCTGGGGGCGGCGGCCGCGATTCAACACAGAGTTGAGGCGAGCTGAGACGAGCCACAGAGGGTTCCCGGGGAAACGGGCGCAGAGACGTCCCCATGAGGCATGGTCCTCATTCGCGAGCGGACCCCGGCGTTCGCGGTCGGCACGTGGAAGAGATCGATGCTTCGCGGCGGCTGGCATGTCGGAGCCGGAGTTCCCCCGTCGCCGGTGACCACGCCCGCCGGCGAGCGTGCCGGCCGAGGCCCCTGCATCTGGCGGCACGGGGCCCTCTGTGGCTCGCCTCACCTCGCCTCAACTCTGTGTTGAATCAAAGCGCGAGCGGCCAGTTCGGCCAGAGCCGCCCGGTCGCACGACCGGAGCCGCCCCCCTCGCAGGACTGGCGCCGAACCCGACGCACGACCGGAGCCGCCTCCCTCGCACGACGGGAGCCGCCCAACACCCCGTCCCTGCCCCCGGTGCCTCCCTCCCGACGCTCTCTTGACCCTCCCGTCCGAGCCTGCGAAGCCTCCCGGCATGACGGTCGCGACACGCCTGGTGACGGAGGACGAGGCCGATATCCGCCTCGACCGCTGGTTCCGCCGCCACTTCCCCGGATTGCCGCAGAGCGCGCTGCAGAAGCTCTGCCGCACCGGCCAGGTGCGCGTCGACGGCCACCGGGTGGAGGCGGCGACGCGGCTCGCGCCTGGCCAGGCCGTGCGCATCCCGCCCCTGCCCGCCGCGCCGACCGCGCAGGCGGCGTCCAAGCCCGCCATGGCGGCGATCGATCCCGGGGTCGCCAAGGACCTGCAGCAACTCGTCCTCTATCGCGACGACCAGGTGATCGCGATCAACAAGCCGCACGGGCTTCCGGTCCAGGGCGGGCCGGGGATCAGCCGGCATCTCGACGGGCTGCTCGACGCGCTGCGCTTCGGGTCGGAGGACCGGCCGCGCCTCGTCCACAGGCTCGACCGCGACACCTCGGGCGTATTGCTGCTCGCGCGCACGCCGGGCGTCGCCGCCAGGCTCGCCGCCGCGTTCCGGGGCCGCGACGTGGAGAAGACCTACTGGGCCGTGGTCGCCGGCCGGCCGGTGCCGGTCGAGGGCCGGCTCGACCTGCCGCTGAAGCGCGTCAACGGCGCCCGCGGCGAACGCACCGACATCGCCGATCGCGATGATCCGGACGCCGCGCGCGCCATCACGGATTTCCGCACGCTCGACCATGCGGCACGCAAGCTGGCCTGGCTGGAACTCAAGCCGCTGACCGGCCGGACGCATCAGCTGCGCGTGCATTGCGTCGCGCTGCGGGCGCCCATCCTGGGCGACGTGAAATACGCGCGGCCCGACCAGAACAACGCATTCGCCGCCACCGTCGAGGGGCTCTCGACCGAGTTGCACCTGCACGCGCGGGCAGTACGGTTGCCGCATCCCGCGGGCGGAACGTTGCTGGTGGAAGCGGACCTGCCGCCCCACATGCAGGCGACCTTCCGCACGCTTGGTTTCCACGCCTCGGCGGCGCGGCCGGCGCGGCGCGAAGGCCGCTGATCACACCAGGACGGAGACAAGGATGGCGCCGGACGAGATGCGCACCCCGCCCCAGAAGCGCCGGGGACGGGGCCTGCGCGTCGCGCTGATCGCAGTGGCGGCGCTGGTCGTGATCGTGGTGGGCGGCGCGGTGATCGCGATCGCGAGCTTCGATCCGAACAGCCTCAAGCCCCGCATCGCCACGGCGGTGAAGCAGGCGACCGGCCGCGACCTCGCCATCAACGGCGCGATCGGGCTCAAATGGTCGCTGCGCCCCACGATCGCGCTGCATGACGTGACGCTGTCCAACCCGCCCGGCTTCTCGCGCCCGAACATGGCGACGCTGCAGGAGCTCGACCTCCAGCTCGCACTGCTGCCATTGCTGCACAAGTCGGTGCAGATCGACCGCCTGGCGCTGGTGCAGCCCGACATCCGGCTGGAGACCGACGCCAAGGGCCGGAACAACTGGCAGTTCACGCCCGAGACGCAGGCGCCCGCCGCGACCCCCTCGCAGCCGGCGGCGAGCCAGCCCTCGGAGCCCGTGCAGATCAGCGTGCGGGCGGTGCAGGTGAACGACGGCACGCTCGCCCTGCGGGACGACCGTACCGGCAAGGTCACGACGATCGGCGTGCGCAGCCTCACCGCGACCAGCGACGGGCCGACCGCGCCGATGCATCTCGAGGCGCAGGCGACGGCAAACGGCGCGCCGTTCTCGGTCGTCGGCGATACCGGCCCGCTCGCGCGGCTGCAGGATCCGGCCGCGACCACGCCCTGGCCGGTCAAGCTCACGCTGCAGGCGAGCGGCGCACGCGCGACCGCGGACGGCACCATCACCCAGCCGCTGGCCGGCAAAGGCTACGCGCTGACCCTGGACGGCAACATCCCCGACCTCGCCGCGCTGAACCCGCTGCTGCCGCGGGCCAAGCTGCCGCCGCTGCACGACGTGCGGTTCAGCGCGAAGGTCGCCGATTCCGGCAAGCCGATCCCCGCCATCTCCGCGCTGAAGCTGCAGGCG
>MKTV01000065.1:182565-184298 GCA_001898425.1 Rhodospirillales bacterium 69-11 | reverse complement strand
GGCCGTCGCCAAGGCCGGCGACACCCCGGTGAGCCTGACCGCCACGCTGGGCAGTCCGGCGCGGCTGCTGCCCGGCGCCCAGGGGCCGCTGCCCATCGAGTTCACCGCGGAGAGCGGCGGGGCGCGGCTCACCGGCAAGGGCAGCGTCGCGGATCCCGAGGCCCTGCGCGGCGTCGCGATCGACCTCGCCGCCACCGTGCCGGACCTGAGCCAGCTGTCCCCGCTGGCGCCGCAACCGCTGCCGCCGGTGAAGTCGATCGCCTTCCAGGGCCGGCTGACCGACGCCAAGGGCGGGTTCGCCAAGGGCGCGTCGCTGCAGGGCATGACGCTGACCTCCAGCGCCGGCGACGCCAAGGGCGACGTGTCGGTCGGGATCGGCGTGCCGCTGTCGATCACCGCGGCGCTGACCTCCAACCGCATCGACGTGGACGCGCTGACCGCCGCCCAGGGCAAGCCCATGCCCGAGGCGAGCGGCAAGCCCACCACCCCGAACGCGCCGGCGACACCCCCGCCCCCCGCCCCGGCGCGGGAGCGGAACGGGCGCCTGTTCTCCGACCAGCCGCTGCCGTTCGGGCTGCTGCAGCTCGTCAACGCCGACGTGCGGCTGAAGGTCGGCGTGCTGCATATCGGCGGGCGGGACACGAAGGACATCGACGCGCATGTCGTGCTGCGGGACGGCAAGCTGCAGGCCGACCCGCTCGCGGCGACGCTGCAATCCGGCCGGCTCGAAGGGAAGCTGACCGCCGATGCGGGCCAGAAGGCGCCGCCGGTGGCGCTGGTGCTGCATGCGCCCGGCATGGCGGTGCGCACCTTGCTGGCCGCCGCCGGCCTGCCGGACTGGGCGAGTGGCGATCTCGAGATCTATGCCGACCTGCGCGGCGCCGGTGAGAGCCCGCACGCGATCGCCGCCTCCCTCTCCGGCAATCTCGGCCTCGCGATGGCTAACGGCTCCATCGACAACCGGCTCCTCAGCATGGTGCTGGGGCCGGTGCTGCAGAAGGCCAACATCCCGGACGTGCTGAACCGCGGCGGGCTGAGCGACATCCGCTGCTTCGCGGCGCGGCTCGACCTGCAGAACGGGGTCGGGACGTTCCGCACCCTGGCGCTGAGCTCGTCCCTGCTCACCGTGGACGGCGGCGGCAGCGTCAATCTCGGCGCGGAGACGCTCGCGCTCCGGCTGCGGCCGCAGGCGCGGATCGGCGGAACCGGGCTCGTGATCCCGCTGCGCATCGAGGGTCCGATCCGCTCCCCCGGCGTGGCGATGGACCCGGTGGGCGCGGCCGAGGCCAATGCGGGCACCGTCGCCGGCGCCTTCCTCGGCGGCGCCACCCCCCTCGGCCTTCTCGGGGCCCTCGGTGCCGACAAGGTGCTGGATCACGGGACGAGCCAGGCCTGCGCCGGCCCGCTCGCCGTCGCCCGCGGGCAGCCCGCCCCCGCCACCCCGGCGCCCGCGCCGTCTTCGTCGGGCCGGGGGCAGAAAGCCCCCGACCCTGCCGCCCTGCTCCGCCAACTGTTCCGTTAGAGGCCGACCGTGAAGCGTTTCTGGGAAGAGGTGACGATCGAACGCGACGAGGCCGGCCATGCGATCCTGCTGGACGGCCGGCCGATGCACCTGCCGAACGGCGGCGAGGTGCTGCGCATCGGCCCGGCCCCGCTCGCCGAGGCGGTGGCGGCCGAATGGCGCGCGGCCGGCGGCGCCAAGGGCGGGGAGATGTCGTTCGGCGACACGCCGC
>MKTV01000065.1:156300-182508 GCA_001898425.1 Rhodospirillales bacterium 69-11 | reverse complement strand
CCGATGCGATCGCGCGATACTGCGAGACCGACCTGCTGTGCTACCGCGCCGAACACCCGCCGGAACTGACCGCGCGGCAGGCGCGGGAGTGGCAACCCTGGCTCGACTGGGCGGCGCTGACCTACGACGCGCCGCTTCGCGTCACCGCGGGGATCGCGCATGTCCGCCAGCACCGCGACAGCATTGCGGCCCTGCGCCGCGTGGTCGGCGGGCTCGACGTGCACGCACTCGCCGGTCTGGGGATCGCCGTGCCGGCCCTGGGCAGCCTGGTGCTGGGACTCGCGCTGCTGGAGGGCCGGATCGATGCCGAGGGCGCGCATCGTCTCGGCGCGTTGGACGAGCTGTTCCAGGAGGAGCAGTGGGGTGCCGACTACGAGGCGGTCCACCGCCGCGCCGGCATTGCTGCCGACGTCACGCTGGCGGCACGCTACATGGCGCTGACCCGGCCGCATCCGGCCGGAGGAACGGGAGGCGGAACGACATGATCGCCAAGCGCCTGGTGATCAGCGGGCGGGTTCAGGGCGTCGGCTTCCGCGCCTGGGTGCGGCGCCGCGCGCGGGAGCTGGGCGTGGATGGCTGGGTGCGCAACCGCGCCGACGGGACCGTGGAGGCCCTGATCGCCGGCGACGTCGCCGCGGTGGAGGAGCTGGCGCGGCTGTGCCGCCGCGGGCCGCAACTCGCCGAGGTGTCGCAGATCACGGAAGATCTGGCGGAGCCGCCGGACGGGCCGGGCTTCGACGTGCGCTAGCAGGTCGACGTCGTTGCCGACAGCGCTCCGCGTTCAGCCGTGCGGGCCTAGTCCTCGTCGGCGTCGTCTTCCCCGTCCGGTGCCTCGTAGCGTTCGACGAAATACAGCGGCCGCTGCTTGCTCTCGTTGAACACCCGGCCAAGGTACTCGCCCATCACGCCCAGCGTCACCAGCTGCGCGCCGCCCATGAACAGCACCACCGCCATCAGGCTCGGGTAGCCGGCGACCGAACTGCCGACCAGCAGCGTCTTCACGACCACGATCACGAGGTAGACCGCGGCGAACAACCCGATCGCCAGCCCCAGATACGTCGCGAGCTTCAGCGGCATCACCGTGAAGCTGGTGATGCCCTCCAGCGCGAAGTTCCACAGCTTCCAGTAGTTCCACTTCGTCGTGCCCGCCTCGCGAGGCGCGCGGTCGTACAGGATCGCCTTGCTCGGGTAGCCCACCCAGGCGAACAGCCCCTTCATGAACCGGTGGTGCTCGCGCAACTGCGACAGCGCGACCACGACGCGGCGGCTCATCAGGCGGAAATCCCCGGTGTCCGGCGGCAGGCGCACCCCGCTCAGGCGCTGCATCAGCCGGTAGAACCCGGCCGCGGTCGCCTTCTTCAGCCAGGTCTCGCCTTCCCGCTGGCGGCGCTGGGCGTAGACCGTGTCGAACCCCTCCCGCCAGCCGGCGACGAGATCGGGGATCAGCTCCGGCGGATCCTGCAGGTCGGCATCGATCACGATCACCGCCTCGCCGCGCGCATGGTCCAGACCCGCCGTCAGCGCAATCTCCTTGCCGAAATTGCGCGACAGATTGACGTAGCCGACGCGCGGATCGGCGCGGTGCAGCGCCGCCATGGCCGCCAGGGTGCCATCGGTGCTGCCGTCATTGACCAGCACGAGCTCCCAGGGCTCGCCGAGGCGCTCCATCACCGCGCAGAGCCGGGCATGCAGCAGCGGCAGAACCTCCGCTTCATTGTAGGCAGGGACGACGATGGACAAGGTCGGACCGGAGTCGGAAAGGTCTAGGTCAGCCATGGCCGTCATGGACCGCGCGTCGCCCGGAAAATCAAGGCGCGATCGCGCGCGCGACGGCCGCCTCGGCGGCGCCGAGCAGCTTGGCGACGGCGGCCTGCAGCGCCGCCACGACGGCCGCCGGCGCCGCCCCGGCCAGGGGCGCGGTTCCGACCACCGTCTGCTGCATCAGCACCTTGAGCTTCGCCGGGCGCTGGTCGAGCAGCACGAGCGCCGCGCTCGCGCGTGCCTCATGCGCCCCGGGATCCCCGCGCAGTGCGGTCAGCTCCCCCTCCAACACGAGATCGGCATCCAGCCGGCTGCCCGGCCCGATCACGGCGGCGAACAGGCCGGAAGCCGCCAGCCAGTGCCGCAGGTCGTCCTCCACCGCCTGGGCCGGCGGCACGGCCCATTGCTCCCAGTAATCGACGTGCAGGCTGCCGTCCGGCTCCAGCCACTGCACGCCCCGTGCCTCCATGCCCGGCGCCGCCTCCAGGCCGCGCACCAGCAGCACGCGCCCGCGCCGCGCCGGCGGCCGCGCGGTCGGGCGGCGGACGACCAGCGGCCAGTCGCGCCGCTCCTGATAGGGTTGGGAGGGCAGCACGGAGCAGCCGCCCAGGGCCGTGGTCCCCAGCGCGGCGGCCCCGGCCGCGGCGGTGCCGATCAGCAGGCTGCGTCGCTTCATCGTCCCCTCTCGGCCGGTCGCGGCGGCGGCTGGCCCGTGACGAGCTGCGCCGGATTGCGCCGCAGCGCCTCCGTCAGCTCCCGCAGGTTCGCCGCCGAGGCCTGCAGGTCGCGCAGCAGCGGCCCGATCGCCGCCTGCACGTCGGCGACGCCATGGTCCGCGCGCCGCGTGGTGGATCGGATGCTGCCCAGCAGCTCCGGCAGCTGGGCCGAGGCCGCCGCCAGCCGGTCGGAGGCCACCGCCGCATTGGCCAGCGTGCGCCGCAGGTCGCGATCCTCGGCAAGCGCGCGCATCGCGGCGGAGGTACGCCGCAGGTCGGCCGACAGCGCCCCGACATCCGCCGCCTTGATCGTCTCGTCCGCCGTCTGCAGCAAGGTCGCGAGCCGCACCAGCACGGTGTGGGCGTCGCCGTCCGCCAGGCTCGACTGCAGCGAGGCGAGCAGCGTGGTCATCGTGTCGCTCAGCCGCACGAGGTCGACCTGGTCCAGGCGCGACAGGAACTGCTGCGCCGCGTCCTGCACCTGCGTCAGCGTGCTGGGGATCGAGGGGATGTATTCCGCGGTCGGTTTCCACGGGACGTCCTCGGCCGGATAGCGGCGCGGGTTGACGAAATCCATCTCGATGTAGGCGACGCCGGTCAGGCCGGTGGAGGAGAGCCGCGCGCGCAACCCGAGCGCCACCGCATCCTCGGTGTCGGGCAGCTGCGCGATCTTCTTGGTGTCCACCAGCGCCCGCACCAGCACGAGCCGGTAGATCTGCCGGTCCAGGGGCACGGTCGGACCAGGGCTGTACTCCGCCGCGACCAGCCCGATCTCGGTGACCCGGCCGATGGTGACGCCGCGGTACTTCACCGGCGCCCCGACCTCCAGCCCCTGCACGGATTCACGGAAATACGTCTCGAACAGCGTGCCGTTGCGGATGTGGCGGCCGCCGAGGAACCACACCAGCCCGACCAGCAGCAGCGCGCCGCCGAGCACCAGCGCACCCACGCGGACGAACGCACCCCGGCCCTGCATCACGCCTGCCCCTCCGGCAGCGGCTCGCGCCGGAAGAAGGCGCGCACGCGCGGGTCGGTGCTTTCCTCTCGCAGGCGCTGCGGCACGCCGGTCGCGATCAGCCCGCCCGCATCGGGGAAGGCGCCGCGATCCAGCATGATGCAGCGGTCGGCGATCGCCAGGATGGAGGCGAGTTCGTGCGTCACCACGACGAAGGTCGCGCCGAGATCCTCCCGCAGCGAGAGGATCAGGCGGTCGAGCCCGGCCGAGGTGATCGGATCCAGGCCCGCGGACGGCTCGTCGAGGAACAGCAGCGGGGGGTCGAGCGCGAGCGCACGGGCGATCCCGGCCCGCTTGGCCATGCCGCCCGAGATCTCCGCGGGCATCAGTTCCGCCGCGTCGCCCAGGCCCACCAGGCCCAGCTTGACCCGCGCCACCGCCTCCCGCGCCTCGGGCGGCAGCGGGGTGAACATCTCGAGCGGCAGCAT
This sequence comes from Rhodospirillales bacterium 69-11, assembly GCA_001898425.1. Taxonomy (GTDB): domain Bacteria; phylum Pseudomonadota; class Alphaproteobacteria; order Acetobacterales; family Acetobacteraceae; genus Rhodopila. Next base: position 178,588 of record MKTV01000065.1, on the reverse strand, counting down.
CACGTTCTCCAGCAAGGTCATGGAGCCCAGCAGGGCCCCCGACTGGAACATCACGCCGATGCGCTGGCGCAAGCCCTCCAGCGCCCCGTCGCGGTCCGGGCCGGTGACGGACACCCCCAGCACCTCGATCTCCCCCGCGCTCGGCGGGACCAGCCCGATCAGCTGCCGCATCAGCGTGGACTTGCCGCAGCCGGATCCGCCCAGGATGACGAACACCTCGCCCACCGCGACCTCGAACCCCACGTCGCGGAAGATGGTACGGGCGCCGAAGCGCTGGGCCGCGCCCCGGACGCGGATCGCCGCCTCGGTCACAGCCCCAGCCGGTAGAACAGCAGGGCGAACAGCCCGTCGAGCACGACGGTCGCGACGATGCCGCCCACCACGGCCGCGGTCGCCGCTTCGCCCACCGCGCGTGGCCCGACGCCGGTCGTGAGCCCGGCGCGGCAGCCGATCACCGCCACCGCGCCCCCGAAGCACATGCCCTTGAACAGCCCGCCGAACAGGTCCGACAGCTTCGCCGCGCCCTGCACCTGGGCGGCGATCGTCACCAGCGGGAAGCCGAACGCGTTCATCACCGTCGCCATGCCCAGCAGCCCCGCGAGATCGAGCGCGAGCGCCAGCGCGGGCATCACCAGCATGGCCGCGATGAGCCGGGGCAGCACCTGCATCGTCATGGTGTCGAGCCCCATCGTGGTCAGCGCGTCCACCTCCTCGTTCACCTTCATCGTGCCGATCTCGGCAGCGAAGGCGGATCCCGTGCGCCCGGCCAGGATCACCGCCGACAGCAGCGGGCCGAGTTCACGCAGCAGGGAGATGGCGACGAGGTTGGCGACGAACAGGTCCGCACCGAAGCGGCGCATCGGGATCGCCGACTGGAACGCCAGGATCAGCCCCATGAGGTAGCCCAGCATGAGCACCAGCGGCAGCGCGCGCACCCCGGCCTGGTCGGCGTAGCGCAGCAGGTCGCCGACGCGCAGCATGCGCCGTCGCCCGGGCAGCCGGATCCAGGCGAGCGTGAGTTCGCCGAAGAAGGCGATCCCGTCCAGGGCCGCGCGTGTGCCCGCGCGCAACCCGCGCACGGTCGTGCGGGCGGCCGACGGGCGCGCGCCGGCATGAGACGCGGCCTGCCGCGCCGCCTGGATCAGCGCCGCCACCCGCGGGCTCGCGCCCGTGACGCTCGGCACCGCGCCACGCGGCCGCGCCCCCTCCACCGCGGCGAGCAGCGTCGCGCCCGCCATGTCGCAGGAGCTCACCTCCGTCATGTCGACGATGAGCGCGCCGTCCTTGGGCACGGAGTGCAGGAGCGGCCGCCAGATCGCCGCCGCACCCGCGGCATCCAGCCGTCCGGAGAGGCGCAGCACGGTCGCCGCCCCTTGCCGCTCCACCCGGAAGCGGGCGTCCGCGTCGCTCACGCAGCCGCCGGCCGGTCAGTGGGTCGCGAGCCAGGCGTCGAAGCGGGTGCGCAGCTTGGCGAGGTTGTCATGCCAGAATCCGGTATCCAGCCGCAGCGCCGTCTGCAGATAGGCCGGATTGCTCGGGCTGATCGCCTGCAGGTCCGGCGGCAGTGCATCGTGCACGCCCTTCGCCATCCCCGACACCCCCGCCGCGCGCACGAGGCGCGCCTCGATCGGCGGGGTGCCCGTGAAATACAGGAACTGCTGGGCCAGCTTGGCGTTCGGGCTGCCCTTCAGCACGGCCCAGCTCGTCATCTCGTACAGCGCCTGCGCCCACTGGATGCCGAAGTTCCGCGGTTCGGCGCGCATCGCCGTGGTGATGCCGCCGGACGGGGCACTGGTCATCAGCACGTCGCCCGACCCCAGGATGCGGGCGGCATCCGCCTCGGTCTGCCACCAGACGATGTAGGGCTTGAGCTGGTCGAGCTTGCGGAAGGCGCGGTCCAGCCCGTCCGCCGTGGCCAGCGTCTTGTAGACGTCCGCCGGGGCGACGCCGTCGGCCAGCAGCGCGATCTCCAGGTTGCCGCGCACGCCCTTCATCAGCCCACGCTTGCCCGGATACTTCGCCACGTCCCAGAAATCCGCCCAGCTCGGCGTGGTCTGGAACTTGTCCTTGTCCCAGGCGAGGATGGTGGCGGACAGCGCCGCCCCCACGCCGCAATCGCTCACGGCCTGGGACGCGTAATGGTCCTTGCCGCCCACCGCGGACCAATCGAGCTTCTCGAACAATCCTTCCCCGCACCCGGTCGCCAACTCGTCGGCATCCACCTGCACCACGTCCCAGGTGTTCGCATCGGGCGTCTTGAGCTTGTCGCGCAACACGTCGAGCCCGCCATCCCAGGCTTCGGCCTCGGCCGGCAGGCCCGTGGCGGCGGCAAACGGGTTGACGAAGACGTCCCGCATCGCCCGGGTCATCGTTTCGCCCCGCGCGACGACCGTCAGGTCGCGGGCGGCAGCAGCGGCGGTCCAGGCGAGGAGCATCGCCGCGGCAGCCAGGAGCAAGCGGGCGGGCATGAGAATGAGTTCAGCTTCCCTGTTTCCGCCGGACGCTACAATCCACGGCTTCGCTCGGCAACGCGCCACTGGGCGGATTTGTGCGGCAACCCGCTCACCTTCCGGGGGGCGGAGTGGCGGGAACCGGTCAGTACGACGCCGCGGCAGGACGCCGCGGTGCTCACCCGCCCAGCACCGTGCCGACCGGCAGTTCCGCCTCGGCGGCCGGAATTTTCTTCGCGCCATCCCATCGGACCCGGTGCACCTCGATGAACCCGCCCTGGCCGTGAATCAGCAGGGATCCCCCGTTCTGCGCCACGACCTCCCCCAGCTTGCGGCCCTTCACCTCGCCGAAGGTCCGCGCGATCCGCTTCGTGCAGTCGAACAGGAACAGCTTGCGCCCCTCCAGCGTGGTCCAGGCGCCGGGTGCCGGGTTGCAGCCGCGGATCAGGTTATAGGTGATCTCGACATGGGTCGCCCAGGAGATGCGGGACTCCGCCTCCCGGATGATGCCCTCGTAGCCGGCGTGCGGCTCGTATTGCGCGATCGCCGGGGCGGTGCCGGCCACCACCCGCTCCGCCACCTCGACCAGCGCGGCCACGCCCATCGGAAAAATCTTGCCGAAATAGAGGGAACCGAGCGTGTCTTCGTCTTCGATGGGAACGCTGCGGGTGAGGAGAACGGGACCCTCGTCCAGCCCGTCGGTCGGGCGGAAGATGCTGAACCCGGTCTCCTTCCGTCCGCAGATGATCGACCAGCTCATGGACGATGCGCCGCGATGCAGCGGCAGCAGGCTGGGGTGGAACTGGATCGTGCCGAAGCTGGGCACGTTGCAGAACGCCTGCGGCACGAACTGCGTCACGTAGGCCATGACGCCGACCTGCGCGTTCGCGGCCTGCAGCGCCTCCAGCGCCTCGGGCGCGGAGAGTTTCGGGAACTGATGGACCGGCACCCCCCGCGCCTCGGCCGCGAGCCGCAGCGGGTCCGGGCGGCCCTTTTCGGGCGCGCAGAACACGGCCGCGACCTCGTCGCCGCGGGCGAGGAACGCCTCGAGCGTGGCCTTGCCGAAATCCTGCTGGCCGATGATGGCGATGCGCATGCCGTCCTCCCTGTTGCCCTGGATCATCCGACGGGGCGCCCGGCCCGGGCAAGAGGCCGGTCCGCGGATCCCCGGGACCGCGGCCGACGGACCCCGCGGGAGGGCGCGCAGGTTGGCAGGACGGGCCGGTGCCGCTACTGACGCCGCACGCGCATGGAGACGTCTGAATGACCACTGAACAGACCGTGATCACCCGCCGGGACGGCCGCGTCGGCCGCATCCTGCTGAACCGCCCGAAGGCGCTGAACGCGCTGGACCTCGAGATGATCCGCGCGCTGACCCGCGCCCTGAAGGACTGGCAGGACGACCCGCACGTCCATGCGGTGGTGATCGAGGGCGCCGGCGATCGCGCCTTCTGCGCCGGTGGCGACATCGTGTTCCTGCGCGAGGGCCAGGTCTCCGGCAACCGCCCGGCGGTGGACGCCTTCTTCCAGGAGGAATACGCGCTCAACCTGCTGATCGCGGCCTATCCCAAGCCCTATATCGCGCTGATCGACGGCATCTGCATGGGCGGCGGCATCGGCGTGTCGGTCCACTCGCCGCACCGGGTCGCCACCGAACATGCGATGTTCGCGATGCCGGAGACGGCGATCGGCTTCTTTCCCGATATCGGCGCCACCTACTTCCTCCCGCGGCTGCCCGGGAACCTCGGCATCTATCTCGGCCTGACCGGTCTGCGCGTGAAGGGCGCGGATGCGGTGCATGCGGGCTTCGCCACCCATTACACGCCGCGCGAGCAGCTCCCCGCGCTGTCGGCCGCCCTGGCGGAACAGGGCCTGGCGGCGCTCGCGCAGTTCGCCGCGCCGCTCCCGGCCTACTCCCTGGCCGAATACCGGACCGCGATCGACCATTGCTTCGCGGCCGAGACGGTCCCCGAGATCGTGCGGCGGCTGGAAGCCGACGGCCGTCCCTGGACGGAGCCGGCGCTGAAGGCGATGCGCCACGTCTCCCCCTCGGCGCTGTCCTGGACGCTCGAGGCGCTGCGGCGCGGCGCCGACCTGACGCTGCCGCAGGCGCTGGACGCGGAATTCGCGCTGACCAAGACTACGATGGCGCATCCCGACTTCGCCGAGGGTGTGCGCGCGATGGTGGTGGACAAGGACCGCCAGCCGAAATGGTCGCCCGCGCGGATCGAGGACGTGGATCCGGCCGCGATCGGCGCCATGTTCAGGTGACGGGTGCGTGGGGGCGGTGCGGTCGCGCCGCCCCCGCCATCGAGGAGCCTCCGCGCGTCCAACCCGCGCGGGGTGGCGGCCGGCCCGCCCAAAGGAGCCGACACGGGGAGGACACGCCGTGAGCACCACCGCCGAGACCCGTCCCGTCACCCCGCCCGCCATCCAGGCGCGCAAGGGCGGGGAGCCGATCGTCTGCCTGACCAGCTACACGGCGCAGATGGCGGCGCTGGTCGATCCGCACGTGGACCTGATTCTGGTCGGCGATTCGCTGGCGATGACGATCTACGGCATGCCCAGCACCGTCGGCGTGACCCTGGAGATGATGATCGCCCATGGCCGCGCCGTGGCGCGCGCCGCCCGGCGAGCCTGCATCGTGGTCGACCTGCCGTTCGGCTCCTACGAAGCCTCGCCCGCCCAGGCCTTCCAGGCGGCCGCCCGGGTCATGGCGGAGACGGGCTGCGCGGCGGTGAAGCTGGAAGGCGGCGCGCCGATGGCCGAGACGATCCATTTCCTGACCCGGCGCGGCGTGCCGGTCATGGCCCATGTCGGCCTGACACCCCAATCCGTGAACGCGCTGGGCGGCTACGCCGTGCGCGGCCGTGCCGAGGCGGAGGCTGCGGCGATCATGGCGGATGCCGAGGCGGTGGCCGATGCCGGGGCGTTCAGCGTCGTCGTCGAGAAGGTCGCGGAACCGCTCGCCCGCGCCATCTCCGGCCGGATCGCCCCGCCCACCATCGGCATCGGCGCCTCGGTGGGCTGCGACGGCCAGATCCTGGTGGTGGACGACCTGATCGGCCTGTTCACCGCGTTCCGGCCGAAATTCGTCCGCCGCTACGCCGAGGTCGCCGGCACGATCGAGGATGCGGTGCGCGGCTACGCCACCGACGTGCGCGCCCGGCGCTTTCCTGGCGCGGAGCACGTCTTTTCCGGCGGCTGAGCGAAGCGGAGCGGCGCGGATCAGAAACGGAAATCCCCGCCTTTGATGCGGCGACGCCACACAAGGGCGGATTCTTTTTCCGGGAGCCAGGGGTGCATTCATTATGCTCGCGTAGCCAAGCGCCGGCGCTCTATGTTCCCTGTCGCTGCCTGACACTCTGCCTCACCCTCCCCCCGGAATCATAGAAGATGGCAAAGATTATTGCCTTTCCGACCCGCGCCACTGGCCTGGGCCCGCAAGACCGTGCGCCGTTGCTCGATCTCTCCCACCGCCTGTGCGGCGCCTGGCGCTGCGAGGAGCGTGTGAATACGTTCGGCGGCGTCGAACTCGCATTGATCCCCGAGGAGTGGGGCAACGGCAACGCGCCCGCTTTCGTGGTGGTGCGCGGGGCGGGCGGCTTCATCCTGCTCGACTGCCGGCGCACCTACCGGTTCGGCCGGGTGCAGGGAATCGCCCCGGAGCACCTCGGGACCTATGCCGAGACGTGCGACATCGCGCTGGTGATCGCCGACCTGGTCGGCACCCGCATGCCGGTCATGCCCGCCCCGCGCTCCACCCGGCGGCGACGCGCCACCGGCTGAGCCCGGTGCGGCGCGTCGCGTATCGGTAGCCAACGCCGGGTGACGGGCGGTTGCGCCCGCCCCGCCCCGCTTGGTCGCCGCCCGCGCACCCTGCCGTAGCGCACCGACGATCTGTCACGACCTGCCCTGGGGCTGGACGCATGCGCGACCAGCCGTCAGCCTTCCCGCTTCGAGGGAGGAGTGAACATGCAGGTCGGCATCCATCTGCCCCATATCGGCCGCAAGGCCAGCCCCGACGCCATCCGGCGCGTCGCCGAACAGGCGGAAGACCTTGGCTTCGCCGATGTCTGGGTGAGCGAGCACATCATCGTCCCGAAGGACGCGCCCTACCCGCCCTCCCCCAATTTCTGGGATCCGGTGCTGACCCTCACCTGGGCCGCCGCCAGCACGAAGCGCGTACGGCTGGGCACCTCCGTCCTGGTGCTGCCGATGCGGCACCCGCTCCCGCTCGCCAAGGAACTCGCGACCCTGCAGAACCTATCGCAGGGCCGGCTGATCCTGGGCGCCGGAGTCGGCTGGCTGGAAGCCGAGTTCGCCGCGCTGGGGGTTCCGTTCAACGAGCGCGGGCGCCGCATGGACGAGGGCATCGCGCTGATGCGCGCGGTCTGGAGCCAGGATCCGGTCAGCTTCGAAACGCGGTGGATACCCGCGGTCGTGGACAACATGCGCGCCCAGCCGCTGCCCGAAGTGCCGATCCCGATCTGGATCGGTGGCGGGTCCGATCCGGCCATCGCCCGCGCGCTGCGCCATGAGGGATGGCACGGCAGCCGCGTGACACCGGAAAAGGCCGGTCCGATCGTCCAGCGCCTGCGCGCCGCGCGACCCGATCCGGCCTTCACCATTTCGCTCCGCACCGGCTGTCACGCCGGCACGGTCGATCAGATGGGGGAAACGCTCGCGGCTTACCGGGAGGCCGGGGTCCAGCATGTGCTGGTGGCCCCGGAAGACCGCGACCTCGAGGCCTACCAGTCCACCATCGCGGCGCTCGCGCGCGTGATGGCCTGAGCCGCCCGCCGGGGCGGGGGGACGCCCCGGCGCCGCCTCAGCGGAGGCCGAGGAAGCTGAGAATCGCGATCACCACGACCACGAGGCCAACGAGATAGATCAATCCGTTCATGGGATGCTCCGTTCCATGCCGTTCTGCGCTGCCTTGACGCCGCAAGCCGCCGCTTCGTTGCATCACCCTGCCGTGCGTTCTCTCCCCGAGCGTGCTGCCGGCGCCGCGGCGCCGTAACGAAAAGGTGCATTTGGCGGATGGTCAGGCCAGGGCGTGCCGGACGTCCTCCGCCCCTTGCCGCACCAGCGCGTCGTACGACCGCATCAGCGTCTCCGTCACGCGGCCGGGCGTGAAGCGATGCGCGCCGATCTCCCGCACCGCGGTGACCTCGGCGGCGGTGCCGGCCAGGAACACCTCGCTGGCGCGCCCGATCTCCTCGGGATCGATCGGCCGGGTGATCACCTTCATCTGTTGCTTCTCGGCCAGCCGGACCACCGTGCGCCGCGTTATCCCGTCGAGGAAACAGTCGGGATCGGGCGTATGCAGCTCCCCGTCCATCACGAAGAAGACGTTCGCCCCGGTGGCCTCCGCCACGCGCCCGCGCCAGTCCAGCATCAGCGCATCCGCATAGCCCGCCGCCTCGGCCTTCTGCTTCGACAGCGTCCCGATCATGTAGAGCCCGGTCGCCTTCGCCGAGGTCGGCGCCGTGTCCGGCGCGGGGCGGCGCCACTCCGCCATCGCGAGCCGGATTCCCTCCATCCGATTCGCGGCGAAATAGCTGGGCCACGCCCAGGCCGCGATCGCCAGATGCACGGATGTGCCGGTCGCCGACACCGCCAGCGCCTCCGACCCGCGCCACGCGATCGGCCGCACATAGCCGTCGACCAGGCCGTTCGCCTCCAGCACCGCCGCACAGGCGGCGTCGATCTCCTCCGCCGACCAGGGGATCTCGAAGCCCATCACCTGCGCCGAGTGGTGCAGCCGGTCGGTATGGTCGCGCAGCCGGAAGATCGTCCCGGCATAGGCCCGTTCGCCTTCGAACACGCCGCTGGCATAGTGCAGCCCATGCGACAACACATGCAGCTTCGCGTCCCGCCAGGGCACCAGCGTCCCGTCCAACCAGATCCAGCCGTCGCGGTCATCGAAAGGAACGAGCGTCATGGAGCTTTCCTCCGCAATATAGTTGCCCAACGAGGCCTGACGGTAAAATTCGACTCAAAGTGAGTCAATAAAGCTGACGTAGTTTGCCCTCAGAACGAGGAATGCCAGACATGCCGGATCAGAAGGGCAGCGCCGACCCGCGACCGCCCGCCGCCAGCTCCATCGGCCTGCTCGAGCCGCAGAAGGACGCCCGCCCCGCCGCGGGCGCCAACCTGCTGTTCCTGCGGGAGGAGGAAATCCGCCTCGCCCAGGATCTCCTGTTCTTCGCCTATCGCGACTTCACCAACGCCGCCGACGTCATCCTCGAGGAACTCGGGCTGGGCCGCGCCCATCACCGCGCGCTGCACTTCATCGGGCGCAATCCAGGGATCACCGTCTCCGACCTGCTCGCGATCCTGCGCATCACCAAGCAGTCGCTCGCCCGCGTGCTGACGGTGCTGATGGAGGAGGGATACGTCGCCCAGACCCAGGGCCGCGCCGACCGCCGCCAGCGCCTGCTGACGCTCACGCAGACCGGGCAGGCCCTGGAACGCCGGCTGTTCGAACGCCAGCGGGAACGCCTGCTCGGCGCCTATCGCGAGGCCGGCGGCGTCGCGGTGGATGGCTTCCGCCGCGTGATGCGTGGCATCATGGACGAGAGCGCGCGGGACTATCTCGACCAGCACGATCCGGCCGAGACCCGTGCCCGGCGAGCCTGACGGTGCCATGAGTGACGACGCGCACATCCTGGTGGTCGACGACGACGCCCGACTCCGCGGCCTGCTGTCGCGCTATCTCAGTAGCGAGGGCTACCGCGTCACGGCGGCCGAGAGCGCGGCGGACGCACGGTCCAAGCTGCGCTCCATCAATCCGGACCTGCTGGTGCTCGACGTCATGATGCCGGGGGAAACCGGCCTCGCGCTCACGGAATCGCTGCGCCGCGAATCCGGTCACGACCTGCCCGTGCTGCTGCTGACCGCCCGCGGCGCGCCGGAAGACCGCATCGCCGGGTTCGAGGCCGGCGCCGACGACTACCTCGGCAAGCCGTTCGAACCGCGCGAGCTGCTGCTGCGGATCCGCGCGATGCTCCGCCGCGCCGCCCCCCCGCCGCCGGAGACCGCCACACCCCCCATCCGGCTCGGCCCCCTGACCTTCGACGTAGATCGTGGCGAGCTGCGCGACGCATCCGGCCCGCTGCGGCTCACCGGCGGGGAAGCCGCCCTGCTGACCGCGCTCGCGCGCAAGCCGAACGAGGTGCTCTCGCGGGAGGAGATCGCCGCGGCGCTGGACATGGACGATGCCGGGGAACGCGCGATCGACGTGCAGGTCACGCGGCTGCGCCGCAAGATCGAAGCCGATCCGCGGGAACCGCGGTTCCTGCACACCGTCCGGGGCCGCGGCTACGTCCTGAAGCCCGGGATCTGATGCGCGCCCGCCTTCCCGGCCATCGCATCGTCAAGCGCCTGCTGCCCCGCTCCCTGCTGGGCCGTAACCTGCTGATGATCCTGATCCCGCTGGTGCTTTCCCAGGCGGTCGCCCTGCAGATCTTCTACGGCAGCCATCTCGACGTCGTCTCACGCCGCCTCTCGGGCGGGATCGCCGGGGAGATCGAGTTCACGCTGGAGCTGATGCAGCGCTTCCCCGGGCACGACAACGCCATGTGGATCCTGCACACCTCGCGCCAGCTCTTCACCCTGGAGATGCGCATCGAGCCGGGGCGGCAGCTCGTCGTGAAGCCGTCGGTCAACATCCTGGGCCCGATGGACGACGACCTGGCCCAGGCGCTCGAGGAGAAGGTGCGCCTTCCCTTCACCATGGACTGGACGTCCGACCCGCGCTCCGTCCTGATCCGGCTGCAGGTGCCGGAAGGCGTGCTGGTGATCGAGGCACCGCGCAAGCGGCTGTATACCGGCACGATCTACCTGTTCGTCGCCTGGCTGGGCGGCACCGCGGCGCTGCTGTTCCTGATCGCCGCGCTGTTCATGCGCAACCAGGTGCGCGCCGTGCGCCGCCTTGCCCGGGCGGCCGAAGCGTTCGGCATGGGCCGCGACATCGGCCCCATCCACCCCGAAGGCGCGATCGAGGTCCGCCAGGCCGCCGCCGCGTTCAACCGCATGCAGGAACGCGTCCGCCGCTTCCTCGCCCAGCGGACCGAGATGCTGGCCGGCGTCTCGCACGACCTGCGCACGCCCCTGACCCGCCTGCGCCTCGCCCTCGCGATGCTGCCGCCCACGCCGGAGACCGCCGAGGACGTGGCCGAGATGACCGCCGACGTCGAGGAGATGGAGCGCATGATCGGCGGCTATCTCGCCTTCGCCCGCGGCGAGGGCGCGGAACAGGCCGAACCGGTCAATCTCTGCGCCGTGCTGGAGGAGGTGGCGGCGAGCGCCCGCCGCGCCGGAGCGGAGGTGGTGGTCGAGCTGCCGTCCGCCCTCGTGCTGCCGCTGCGGGCCGACGCGATTCGCCGCGCGGTGACCAACCTGGTGGACAACGCCCGGCGTCACGCGCGCCGCGTGGTGCTGGCCGCCGAACAGAGGGGGCGTGCGGTCGAGGTGACGGTGGACGACGACGGGCCCGGCATCTCCCCCGAACGGCGGGAGAGCGTGTTCCGCCCGTTCGAGAGCGATGCCGCCGGCGGCACAGGCCTTGGGCTGACGATCGCCCGTGACATCGTGCGCGCGCATGGCGGGGAGATCCTGCTCGAGGAGAGCCCGATCGGCGGCCTGCGGGCCCGGGTCCGGCTTCCGCTCTGAGCCGCGGCGTCCTGGGCGGGCGGCGTTCTGAGCGGACGGCGTTCTGAGCGGGCGACGTTCTGAGCGGACGGGCGTTTGCGGCGCGCGCATGGCCGTGGTGTACCGGATCACCGTTCGGAACGAGGAAAGCTGCTGCTGCGATGAACTTCAGCGAGCTCCTGCCAAGCTTCGGCCATCTCTCCCTGCTGCCGCACATCCGTGACCTGGCGATCGCCTACGCCATGGCCTTCGTGATCGGCTGGAACCGCGAGCGGGAAGATCGCAGTGCCGGCCTGCGCACGTTCCCTCTCGTCGCGATCGCCGCCTGCGGCTTCGTGCAGGCGACGGAGACCCTGCTCAGGCACGAGCCGCAAGGCATGGCGCGGATCATCGAGGGCGTGATCACCGGGATCGGCTTCATCGGCGGCGGCGCAATCCTGAAGGGCGGCGGGGAAGTCCACGGCACGGCGACCGCCGCAAGTCTCTGGGCGACCGGCGCGATGGGAATTGCCGTCGGGCTCGAGAACTACGACGTCGCCGCGGTGATCTGCCTGTTCACCACCGGCACGTTGTACATCCTCAGCCGCCTGAAGCGCTGACGCCGGCGGGAGGAGCCGCCGAGGACGCCGCCTCGCGCAGGCGCCGGACCACCATCCGTCCGGTGCCGGAGGCGCTACTCCGGCGCGGCAACCGGCTCCAGATCCACATCGGCGTAGATCTCCGCCAATGCCAGCTCCACCCCGATTTCCGGCATCCGCAGCACGTCCGCCGCCATCAGCGGCCGCGCGTCCCAGAACGCGCCTTGACGCTCGAACGCGGTGGCCGCGACGGCGTCCTGTTCCAGGATGACGTAGCGCTGGATCGAGGGCGTGGCCTGGTATTCCCGCAGCTTCTCGATCCGGTCGGTGCCCGAGGTCCCCGGGCTGAGGACCTCGAACACCACGACCGGATCGGTGATCACCGTCTCAGTCCGTGCCACAGGCGTGCAGTAGACGAAGGCGTCGGGGTAGCGGATCCGCCCGGCGACCTCGACCTTCATGGTCGGGCCGAAGACGCGACAGGGTCGGCCAGCCAAGTGCTGGCGCAGGAGAGCACGCAGCGTCCCCCCGATCAGCTCATGGGCAGCCGTTCCCCCCGTCATTGCGACCGGAGCGAACCCGTCGAACTCGAAACGCGTCTCCTGCCGTTCCTCCCAGGCGAGGAACTCCGGGACCGTCATCGGCTTGCGGACCGCGGAACTCATGGCCCCTACATAGCAGGAATCGGGCCCGCACTCACGCGGGCTCGCGATCCCGTTCCGCCATCATCTTGCGGTAGGCAGGGCGCGCATGACACGCCTCGATCCAGGCCTTCACCGCGGGCGTGTCCTGAAACAGCTCCGGCGCTGCCATGGCGTAGCGCACGATCTCGGCGGTGTTCACGTCGGCCACGGTGAACCGCCCGCCGACCAGGAAGCCCGTCTCGCGCAGCGCCGCATCCAGCACGGCGAACGGCGCGCGTAAGGCCGCCACCGCGGCGACGGCCGCCGCCTCGTCCCGCTCCGCCGGCGGCTTGCCGGCGCGGTTGTACATCACCGTCAGCGCGTGGGTCTCGAGTTCGGTCGCGGCCCACAGCGCCCACATGCCCATCAGCCCGTCTTCGGCGAGGTCAGCCGGCCCCAGCGTGCCGCCATACCGCTTCGCCAGATACAGGTTGATCGCGAGTGATTCGTGCAGCACCAACCCGTCATCCTCGATCGTCGGCACATGCCCGTTCGGGTTGACCGCCAGGAACGCCGGGGAGCGCGTGTTGAGCGGCGCATCCGCCGCCCCCGGGTCGGGCAGGCGGTAGGCCTGGATCACCGGCACATGCCGGAACGTCAGCCCGATCTCGTGCGCCAGCCAGATGTTGCGCGACGCGCGGGAGCGGTACACGCCATAGATCGTCAGCATCTCGTCTCTCCCTCAATCCTGCATGTGGTCCAGGCCGTACTGCGCCACACCGAGCAGGGCGGCGCGGGTGGTGACGACGTTGACGGGCATGCCGGCGAGCAGGCTCGCCATCCGCCCCTTGTTGGTGAAGTCCCGCAGGAACCGTTCGGGGGTGAGCAGCGGCAGCACGTGCGCCGGGATGCCGCCCGCGAGGAACACCCCCCCGGTCGCCAGCACCTTCAGCGCCATGTTCGCCGCTTCCTCCGCCAGGATGGTGACGAACATCTGCATCGTCCGGCCCGCGAGCGACGTGCCCTCCATGTCCTCGAGCCCGGCCGCGGAAATCAGCGGCGTGCGGTCCTCGGCCGCCGCGAGCCGTTCGGCCAGGGCCGGATCCTCGGCCGACGGCTCCACGGACCGGAGATAGTCGTAGATGTTGGCGATGCCCATGCCGGAGCAGACACGCTCCACCGACACCACGCCGTAGCGCTGCGCCAGGAACGCGCGCAGCCCGGCCTGCCGGTCGTCGCTGGGGCCGAAGCTCGCATGCCCGCCCTCCGACGCGCAGGCGATGTAGTGCGCGCCGTCCCAGACGAGATAGGCCTCGCCCAGGCCGGTGCCGGGCGCCACGACCGCGATCGGCCCATGCTCCTGCCGCTCGCCGGGATTGAGGACCTGCAGATCCTCCGGCCCGAGATGCGGCACGGCGTAGGCGACCGCCTGCAGGTCGTTCAGCAGCGTCACGCGGGACAGCCCGATTTCCTGCGCGAGGCCCGCCTCGGTCAGGTTCCACGGCAGGTTCGTAAGGTGCGCGCGGCCACGGATCACCGGACCGGCCACGTCGAAACACGCATGCGACGCGGTCTTGCCGACGCGTGTAAGAAAATCGCGCGCCATCGGCGCGAGATCCGGATAGGCGCGGCTGTGGAACTCCGCCTCCGCCACCGGATGGCGGGCGCCGCCCTCGGGCGTGTAGAGCGCCAGCAGGGTCTTCGTTCCGCCGATGTCGCCGGCCAGCAGCATGCCCGTCTCCCTCCTCGATCCGGGGGCACCCTGCCCCGTCCCGGGCCGCCCCCGCAAGCAATGCCGTAGAGTCGACTCCCCGGGCCGAGGGGTGTGCAATGCGTGGACACACAGGAGGAGGAAACCATGGCCAACCCGCCCAACACGGAATCCCGCGACCGCGTGCGCGCCATCGTGCCGAAGCTGATCGACCTGACGGAGAAGGTGCTGTTCGGCGACGTGTGGGAACGCCCGGACCTGTCCAAGCGCGACCGCAGCCTGATCGTCTGCGCGGTGCTGACCGCGACCTACCGGCCGGAGCAGCTCAAGGGCCATCTGCAGCGCGCCCTGGCCAACGGCGTCACCAAGGACGAGCTGTCCGAGATGATCACGCATGTCGCGTTCTATGCCGGCTGGCCCGCGGCCATGAGCGCGGCGAACGTCGCGCGCGAGGTGTTCGAGGCCAATCCATGAGGCGGCGGTTCATCGAGGGCCGATCCGTGGGAGGACGACGCGCATGAAAGCCGGCTTCATCGGCCTGGGCACCATGGGTGCCAGCATGGCCGCCAACCTGCAGAAGGGCGTGCAGGGCGAGGGCCACGTCGTGCTGGTGCACGACATCAACCGCGCCGCCGCGGAACGGCACATCGCGGACGGCGCCCATTGGATGGAGAGCCCCGCGGCGCTCGCGGCCGAGGCGGACGTGATCTTCACCTCCCTTCCCGGCCCGCCCGAGTTCGAGGCCGTGGTCTACGGCGACAACGGCCTGCTCTCGACCATGCGCGCCGGGGTCGCGCATTTCGACCTGACCACCAACTCGCCCACCGTGATGCGCAAGGCGCATGCGGAATACGCGAAGCAGGGCGCGTTCCTGTTCGACGCGCCGGTCAGCGGCGGGCCGCGCGGGGCGGCGAGCGGGAAGCTCGCGATCTGGTGCGGCGGCGATTCGCAGATGTTCGAGCGGTGGAAGCCGTTCCTGGACGCCATCGGCGACGCGGCGCGGCTGATCGGGCCGATCGGCGCCGGCTCCGTCGCGAAGCTCGTGCACAATTGCTACGGCTACATCGCGACCGCCGCCGCGGCCGAGGTGTTCAGCATGGGCGTCAAGGCCGGCATCGAGCCGCTGGCGATCTGGGAGGCGGTGCGCCAGGGCGCGATCGGCCGGCGCGGCGCGTTCGAGTCCATGGCGGACCAGTTCCTGCCGAACAAGTACGAGCCGCCGGCCTTCGCGCTGCGCCTCGCGCACAAGGACGTTTCACTTGCAACCGCCTTGGGACGCGAGCTGAACGTGCCGATGCGGCTGGCGAACCTGGCGCTGGCGGACCTGTCGGAGGGGCTGAACCGTGGCTGGGGCAACCGGGATTCCCGCGCGATCATGCTGCTGCAGACGGAGCGCGCCGGGGTGACGGTGGAGGTCCCGCCGGAACGCCTCGCCGCCGCGATCCGCGGCGGGAGCGGCTGACTGCGCCGCGCCGCCGCCGTCGTCATGGCCGGGCTCGACCCGGCCACCCAAGCGGCAGGGTGCTGGTGGGGGTGGCCGGGTCAAGCCCGGCCATGACGACGGAACGGTGGATAATTCGACGGTGGGACGCTGTCGATGGACGGCGCCGCCGGCCACGATGATAGGCAACGCCGCGCGCCTACACCTCCCGCAACACCGCATCCAGCGCGTCCGTGATCCGGCCCACGTCCCCCATCGTGTTGTATCCGTGGAAACTGAATCGCACGCGCCCCTGCCCGTTCCAGGCATAGACGCCGCGCGCGTGCAACGCCTCCGCGATCGCGCCCGCCTTCTCGTGCGCCAGGCAGACGTTCGCGGCGTGACGCAGCGGATCGTGCGGGGTCAGGCAGGTGACCTGCCGCGCGGCCAAAGCCTCCAGCAGCGCACCGCTCAGCGCCTGCACGTGCGCCTGCACCGCCTGGGGCGGCACCTGCGCGAGGTAGGACAGCGCGGAGTCGAGCACGTAGACCGCGGCGTGCGCCGGGTTGCCGCGGGTGAAGCGCATCGCGTCGGGGCGCAGGTCGGGCGGCGGATCCCAGCCGCGCGTGCCGGGGACGAGCGAATACCAGCCCGCGCTGCGCGGTGCCCAGTCGGGCTGGCGCCGCCGGTTCCAGTACGCGATCGCGACGCCCGTCATGCCGAGCATCCATTTGTAGCAGGCGGAGAAGGCAAAGTCGGCGATGCTGGCATCGATCGGCATGCATCCCGCCGCCTGCGTGAAGTCCACCACCAGCAACGCGTCGACTTCGTCGGCGAGCTGGCGCAGGCGGCCGAGCCGCACGCGCTCGCCGGTGAGGTAGGACACGTAGCTGGTCGCGATCACCCGCGTGCTGCGGTCGATCACGTTCGCCATGCGGTCCGGATCCGTGCCCTGCGCGATGCGCAGGGTGACGCCCGGCCGGCGCGCGAACGGGGCCACCACCGAGGGATACTCGACCGCATCCACCGCGACCGTGTCGCCGGCCCGCCAGTCAAGGCTCTCGGCCACCATCGCGACGCCTTCGGCAACGTTGGAAACGAAACCGATCGCCGGCGCCTGCACCGTCCATGCGCTCGCCACGTGCATCCGGATGCGCTCGACCAGCGCGTCCTGTTCCGCGCGACCCGCCATGCCGCTGCTCTTGTCCGCCGCGTAGCGCAGCAGCACCTCGTCGTGCCGGTGCAGGAACGGGCTCTGGCCGCCCGCGCAGACATGAGTGACGCCGGGCGGGATACGGAAATCGGCCGGATCGAACAGGGGGTCTTCGCTCATGTCACGGCCTGCCTGTGCTGGAAGCGTGCGTCGCGCCATACCTCGGTCGTCATCACCTCGCGCAGCGTGACGACGGTGTCCCAGACGTCCACGTAGCGCAGATACAGCGGGGCGAGGCCGAAGCGCAGGATATCCGGCGCGCGGAAGTCGCCGATGACGCCACGCGCGATCAGCGCCTGCATGATGGCGTAGCCGTCCGGGTGGCGGAACGCGACCTGGCTGCCGCGCGTCTCGTCCCTGGGCGAGATCGGCACGAAGCCGGGCATGTCGGCCATCAGCGTAAGGAAGGTATCCCCCAGCCGGAGGGATTTTTCCCGCAGCGCGGCGATGGGCGCGTCCAGCATCAGGTCCACGCCGACTTCGAGCGCGGCGAGGCTCAGCACCGGCGGCGTGCCGACCACGGCCGCGGCGACGCCGGGGGCGGGCCGGTAGGCCGGCGCGAAGTCGAACGGCGCCGCATGGCCCAGCCAGCCGGTGATCGGCAGGCGGAGGTCGGCCTGCAACGCCGGGGCCACCGACAGGAACGCCGGCGCGCCCGGTCCGCCGTTCAGGAACTTGTAGCCGCAGCCCACCGCGAAATCGGCGCCGTCG
The DNA here is from genome assembly GCA_001898425.1 of Rhodospirillales bacterium 69-11. Lineage (GTDB taxonomy): Bacteria > Pseudomonadota > Alphaproteobacteria > Acetobacterales > Acetobacteraceae > Rhodopila. The sequence goes on along the minus strand of MKTV01000065.1, from coordinate 161,224 downwards.
GCGGCGAGCGTGAGGGGCACGGCGCCCGCCGAATGCGACAGGTCCCACAGCACCAGCGCGCCCGCCGCATGCGCGGCACGGGTCACGGAAGCCATGTCGTGCATCGCCCCGCTGCGGTAGTTCACGTGCGTGAGCATCAGCACCGCGACATCCCCGTCGAGCGCGGCGACCGGATTGTCCGCCGCGCGCACCCGGTGCCCTTGGGCGAGCAGGCGCGTGAGCCCATCCGCAACGTAGAGGTCGGTCGGGAAGTTGCCTGTTTCCGTCAGGAGCGTTCGTCGGCCGGGCCGCGCCGTGAGGGCGGCCGCCAGCAGCTTGAACAGGTTGATCGAGGTCGAATCGGCGACGACCGTGCTGCCGGGCGCGGCGCCGATCAGGCGGCCGATCTTCTCGCCCACGCGCACGCCGAGGTCGATCCAGCCATGCGCGTTCCAGGCGCGGATCAGCGATTGGCCCCATTCCTGCGCCACGACCTCGGCCACGCGCGCGGGCGTGGCGCGGGGCAGTGCGCCCAGAGAGTTGCCGTCGAGGTAGATCACGCCCTCGGGCAGGGTGAAGCGGTCGCGGAACCCGGCGAGCGGGTCGGCGGCGTCCAAGGCCGCAAGCGTGGCGCGATCGATCATGCGGGGCGTCCCGGCCGGGTCATCGGCCGAGCGTAGCGCCGCTTGCGGGTGCGGGAAATCGGGGGGTGAGAGTGCTCGGACGCGCGCGCTATTCGTCGTGCTGCACGAGCGATCCGGCCGTGGTGCCGCCATCGATCACGATCGTCTGGCCGGTGATGAAATTGCCCGCGGGCGCGGCCAGGAACACCGCGCAGCCGGCCACCTCGTCCGGCTCGCCGATCCGCTGCAGCGGCGTGTCGCGCGTGCGCTTCTTGTACAGCACCGGGTTTTCCCACAGTGCGCGGGCGAAGTCGGTGCGCACGAGGCCGGGCGCGATCGCATTGGCGCGGATGTTCTTCGGCCCCCACTCGACGCAGATGTTGCGCGCCAACTGCATGTCCGCCGCCTTCGAAATTCCATAGACCCCGATCTGCTCGGACCCCCGCAGGCCGCCGATCGAGGAGATGATGATCACCGACCCGCCACCGCGCGCCGCGATGTGCGGGCAGGCCATGTTGGCGAGCCAGAAATTGCTGCGGACGTTGACGCCCATCACCCGCTCATAGGCGTCATCCGGCATGCTCGCGGCCGGGCCGAGGAACGGATTGACGCCCGCGTTCTCGACCAGGATGTCGATCCCGCCGCACTCCGCCACCGTCCGATCGACCAGCGCCTGCAACTGGTCCTTGTGCGCGACGTGACAGGGGATCGCGACCGCCTTGCCGCCCTTGTCACGGATCGCCTGCGCGACCGTCTCGCACGCATCGGCCTTGCGGGACGAGATCACCACCGTCGCGCCATGCTCCGCCATGCGTTCGGCGATCGCCTTGCCGATCCCCTTGGTAGATCCAGTGACGATGGCAACCTTGCCGGTCAGGTCGAACAGCGACGACATGGAGCGTCTCCCGCGCTTGCGACGTTTCTACTGGTGAGTATGCTGACGGCAAGGGAACGTCAATCAGGCGACACAATGGAAACGAAACGCACCGGCGTCCACGCGCGCGCGGATCTCATGCGGCTGCTCCATCCGCAGAGCATCGCGGTGGTCGGCGCCTCCACCCGGCCCGGCTCCTTCGGCGAGCGCGTGCTGTTCAACATGCAATTCTACAGCGGCCGGCACTACCCGGTGAACGCACGCTACGAGAAGATCGGCGACGCGGTCTGCTACCCGACGGTCGCGGACCTGCCCGAGGTGCCGGATTGCGCGGTGATCACGGCCCCGCGCGAGGCGGTGGAGGAAATCGTGCTCGACTGCGCCCGTGCGGGCGTCGGCGGGGCCATCGTGTTCGCCTCGGGCTACGCGGAAACGGGGAAGGAGGACCGCGCCGCCCAGCAGGCGCGCCTGGCGGCGATCGCGCGGGAGACAGGCCTGCGCATCGTCGGGCCGAACTGCATCGGCGTGGTCAATGCGCTGCTCGACAGCCGCATCACCTTCATGAACATCACGCCGATCCCCCAGCCGAACGCCAATGCCGTCGGCATCATCAGCCAGTCCGGTGCGCTCGGCATGGCGCTGGCGCAATCGGTGGTGCGCGGCGCGTCGGTCAGCCATGTGCTGACCTCGGGCAATTCTTGCGACGTGGACATGGCGGACTACGTGAACTTCCTCGCGGAAGATCCGGCGTGCAAGTCGATCGCCTGCGTGTTCGAGGGCATGGCGACGCCCGAACGGCTGCTGCTCGCGGCCGAGAACGCGTGGAAGCACGACAAGCCGCTGGTGATCTTCAAGATGGCGACCGGGGAGCAGGGTGCGCGGGCGGCGATGTCGCACACGGGGTCGCTCGCCGGCTCGCAGGCGGCGTATCGGGCGGTGTTCCGCAAGGCGGGCGCGGTGCTGGTCGACGATTTCGAGGCGCTGATGGAGACGGCGTCGTTCTTCGCCAAGGCGCCGCCGCCCAAGGCGCGCGGCGCTGCGGTGGTGGCCGCCTCGGGCGGGGCCGCGATCATGGCCGCCGACCGCGCGGAGCAGCATGGCGTGGCGATGCCGCAGCCCTCGGCCCCCACGCGGGCCGTGCTCGAGTCACGGATCCCGGAGTTCGGGTCCGCCCGCAACCCCTGCGACGTCACCGCCCAGGTCCTCTCCGACCCCGACTCGCTCGGCGCCTGCGCGGGGGCGCTGCTGGAGGATCCGCAATACGGCGTGCTGGTCTCGCCGATGACCTATGGCTACGAGCCGTCGGCGAAGCGCTGTTTCGTCTACGACGAGTTGGCAAAGACGCACGGCAAGGTCGCCTGCATCGCCTGGCAGACCGAGTGGCTGGAAGGCCCCGGCGTCCGGGAGGCGGAGAGCTGCGAGCGGGTTGCCCTGTTCCATTCGATGGACGCGTGCTTCGCCGCGATCGCCGCTTGGCACTGGCGTGCCGACAAGCGCGCCGCGGGCGAGGCGGTCGTGGCGGCGACGCCCGACGCGGTGCGGGCGGAGGCCGCCCGGCGGATCGACGCCGCGTCCGGCCGCACGCTGACGGAGCGCGAGGCGAAGGACGTGCTGGCGCTGTACGGCGTGCCGGTGGTGGGCGAACGGCTGGTGCAGAGCGAGGACGACGCGGTCGCCGCCGCCACGGGTCTGGGTCTTCCGGTGGTGCTGAAGGTCGAATCCCCCGACCTGCCGCACAAGACCGAGGCCGGGGTGATCCGGTTGGACCTGCGGACCGCGGAGGCCGTGCGCGAGGGCTACCGCGCGGTGATGGCGAATGCGCGCAAGGTCTCGCCGCCGCCGGCGATCAATGGGGTGCTGGTGCAGCCCATGGTGCCGCAGGGCGTGGAGATGGTGGTCGGGGCGAATGTCGACCCGCTGTTCGGGCCGCTGATCGTGGTGGGGCTGGGCGGGATCCTGGTGGAGGTGCTGCAGGACAGCGCCCTCGCGCCCGCACCGGTGACGCCGGCGGAGGCCGCGGCGATGCTGCGCTCGCTGAAGGGCGCGAAGCTGCTGGAGGGGTTCCGCGGCATGCCGGCGGTGGACATCCCCCGGCTCGCGCAGGTGATCGCGGACGTGTCCCGCTTTGCGGCGGACCACCGGGACCGGATCGCGGAGCTGGACGTGAACCCGCTGATCTGCGCGGGCGAGCGGATCACGGCGGTGGATGCGCTGATCGTGCCGCGGCGGGCGGGTTAGGCGGACGCGGCGGAGGGGCCGGAGCGACAGCCCCTCCGGTACAGAGCCAACGGGCACCAAAGCCCCCCACCCCCGTCATCCGCGGGCCCCGACCCGCGGATCCCCATCGGCACAATGCCCCATGCGGGAGACAACCCTCGCGGCCGCCTGCCGGTTGGGGTCCGCGGATGGCGAGGTGGGGGCTTCGGATGACGGCCGGGGGGCGGCCGCGCGCGCTCTGGACGGACGCCGATCCCGAGGAGATTGTTGCCCTCTCCCGCCCCGGCGTGATGCGCCGGCATCCGAGTCCCGAGGCCCCGTCGCATGCAGCTCCCCCTCCCCGCCAGCGCCCCTCGCACCATCGCGGTCATCGGGGCGGGCATCGTCGGCACGTCCTGCGCGCTGCATCTGCAGCGCGACGGGCACAGCGTCACGCTGATCGATCCGAAGCCGCCCGGCACCGCCACCTCCTACGGCAATGCGGGCGGGATCGTGACCGGCGCCGTGGTGCCCAACAGCACGCCGGCGCTGCGGCGCGACATTCCGCACATGCTGTTCAACCGCGGCAGCGCCGTGCGGCTGCGCTGGCGCTACCTGCCGCAGCTCTCCCCCTGGCTGATCCGCTTCCTGCTCGCCGGCCGCGACGCTCGGGTGCGGGAGATCTCCGCGGCCCTGCAGCCCCTGGTCTCGCGCGCCTATGACGCGCATCGGGAGCTGATCACCCTCTCCGGCGCGGACGGGATCGTGCGGCCGGTCGGCTGGTTCAAGGTCTACGCGACCGAGGCCGGTTTCGCCGGCACCGAATACGATCGCGCCCTGCTGCGCGAGCACGGGGTGAAGATCGACATCCTGAACGCCGACGAGATCCGCCAGCTCGAACCCGCCCTCGCGCCCGGCTTCGTGCGCGGCATCCTCCAGCCCGACAGCGCCTTCGTCTCCCTGCCCGGCAAGCTGACCACGGCGCATGCGGCGCAGTTCCAGCGGATGGGCGGCACCATCGTCGCGGAGCGCGTGCGCGGGCTGCATCCCGCCGCCGACCATGTCTCGGTCGATTGCGAGCTGGGGTATCGCCGCTTCGACACGGTGGTCGTCGCCGCCGGCGCCTGGTCGAAGGAACTCGCGCGACAGGTGGGCGACCGCGTCTATCTCGACACCGAACGCGGCTACCACCTGAACCTCGATCCCGGGGAGGCCGGCGAGCTCCGCCATCCCACGGTGTTCGCCGATCGCG
>MKTV01000065.1:151169-156285 GCA_001898425.1 Rhodospirillales bacterium 69-11 | reverse complement strand
CGCCGATGCAGGACGGCATCCGCCTGACCAGCGGCGTCGAGCTCGCGGGGCTGCACGCGCCGCCCGACTTCTCCCGCATCCGCCGGCTGGTGCCGAAGGCGCAGGCGATGCTGCCCGGCCTGTCGGATCGGGTGACGCGGCAATGGATGGGCTACCGGCCGTCCACGCCCGATTCGCTGCCGGTGATCGGCCCCTCTCCGCGCACGCCGCGGGTCGTGTACGCGTTCGGGCACCAGCATCTCGGCCTGACCCTGGGGCCGATCACCGGCCGGCAGGTGGCGGCGCTGCTGGGCGGGCGGGCACCGGATTTCGATCTGGCGCCCTATCGCATCAATCGGTTCTGAGCGGGCCGAGGACCAGGCCTTCCTCGATCGGATGCCGCAGGCTCTCGGCGGCCCCGAGATGGTAGAAATGCGCCTGGCTCCGCACCGCGTGGCCGGGAAACCATCGTGCCAGATGCTCGTTGCGGCGGAACCGGTTGCCGATCCAGGTCGACATGGCGAAGCCGCAGGGCAGCGCCCGCAATGCAGCGGCCAGCTCGTCCGCATCGGCGTCCGTCCAGCGATCGTGGTAGTCCGCGTGGCGGCCGAGATAGGGCGGGTCGGCATAGACGACATCGTCCGGTCCCGCGGCGGCCAGGCTCTCCCGCCAATCCGCCACCTCGAACCGCCAGTCGCGGCCGGCGAGCAGCCCCGCGACCCAGCCGACCTGGTTGGCGATCCGGGTGACCAGGGCGGGGCGGAACCGGTCGGGCTTGCGGCAGAACGGCACGTTGAATCCGCCTGCGCGGTTGAAGCGCATCAGCCCGTTGAAGCAGGCGCGGTTGAGGAACAGGAAGTCCAGCGGATCGGCCGTCGCGTTGAACCGCGCGCGCACCTCGTAATAATGGGCGCCTTCCGAGAGGCGCAGCCGCTCGCCCTCCCGGCGCAGATGGGCGATGACCGCCTCCGGCCCGATCGTCCCCGCCTGGATCGCGCGGTAGAAGCCGATCACATGGCGGTTGGTGTCGGCGAGCAGCGCGCGGGGCGGCGCGAGATTGAAGGCGACCACGCCCGAACCAAGGAACGGCTCGATCCAGCGTCCGGTCCCGCGCCACGTCACGGCGTCGCGGATCAGCGGCAGCAGGCGCGTCTTGATGCCCTGGCACTTGAGCGGCGGCACGCCAACCGCCCCGTCCGGTCGCTGGCGACCCCGGATCGGCGGTGCTAAGCCTCGCTCATGCACGGATTTGATTCATCGTCCCGGACCAGGCCGGGAGAATTGGTGCGGTCGAGAAGACTCGAACTTCCACGGGGTTGCCCCCACAAGCACCTCAAGCTTGCGCGTCTACCATTCCGCCACGACCGCACCGTGGGCTGGCAGGCGGCGGGGTATAGCGGATGAATGCCGGGGACTCAATCGCTCTCGACACGCCGGAATGGCGTATTTCGGACGGGCTCACCGATTATCCCGCCGCCCTCGCCTTCATGCGGGAGCGTGCGGCCGCGATCCGCGCCGGAACCGCGGGGGAGATGGTGTGGCTGGTCGAGCACCCGCCGCTCTACACCGCCGGCACCTCGGCCAAGCCCGAGGAGCTGACGGACCCCGGCCGCTTCCCCACCTTCGCGGCCGGCCGGGGCGGGCAATGGACCTATCACGGGCCCGGCCAGCGCACCGCCTACGTCATGCTCGACCTCATGCGCCCGCACGGGTCGGTGCCGGCCCAGGATATCCGCTGCTACGTGCACGGGCTCGAGGAGTGGCTGATCCGCACGCTCGACCGCTTCAACGTCCGGGGCGAGCGGCGGGAGGGACGGGTCGGCATCTGGGTCGCCGACCCGATCCGGGGCGAATCGAAAATCGCGGCGATCGGCGTCCGCGTCACGCGCTGGGTGAGCTGGCACGGCGTCGCGCTCAACGTGGAGCCCGACCTCGGCCATTTCGGCGGCATCGTGCCCTGCGGCCTGGCGCAGTACGGGGTCACCAGCCTGGCCGGTCTCGGCCTGCCGGTCACCATGGAAGAGGCCGACGCCGCCCTGCGCAGCGCCTGGGCCGAGGTGTTCGGACCCGAACCCGCCACGGCCCCCGCCTGCGCAACCTGAGCCCGGCGCGGCGCCGCGCTCAAACTCCTGGGTGGTCCAGGAACTCTGCCCCGTTTCGATCGCTTCACGTCCCCGGCGGGGCAGGTCGCCGCCGCCGCTTCCGGACAGGGCCGATTCCGGCCACGTTCGACGAGAGCAGAGCCGCGACAGGGGATCGATGATGCAGGGGGAGCAACGACCGGCGACCAGGGGGGCTCCGTCCGGCGGAGCACCGGCTGCGGCCTCCGCCACCGCTCCCGGACGGCCGGCCATCCCCGAATCCGCGTCATCCGGCCACGGATCGGGGACCGCGGCGACCGGCACGTCCAATGGCCGCGCGTCCGCCGCGGGACCGCGGCAGGCCGGCAGGACACCCGCGACGGCGCCCCCGCCCGCGCCGACGGGGGGACAGGATTCGCTGCTGCTCGCGATCATCGCGACGGTGGCCGCGCTCTATTTCGCCCGCGAGGTGCTGATCCCGATCACGCTGGCGATCCTGCTCTCCTTCGTGCTCGCGCCATTGGTCGCCCTGCTCCGCCGGCTCCGGATCGGCCGCACCGTCTCGGTGATGCTCGCGGTGCTCGTCGCCCTCGGCGTGATCCTGGCCATCGGCGGCGTGATCGGCGCGCAGATCGCCGGCCTGGCGACGGAGATCCCGCAATACGCGCACACGCTGGAACGCAAGGTCGACACGGTGCGCGACATGACGATCGGCCGGCTCGAGCAGGTGACGAACCGGCTGGGACGCCAGCTCGACCTGTCGGACGGGGCGGCGACGCCGGCCCCGGCGGATGCCGAGGCCACGCCGCGCGCCCAGCCGGTGCCGGTCGTCATGCACGAGCCCACGCCAGGCCCGCTGGAACTCGTCAACCGCTACCTCTCCCCCGCCCTCTCCCCGGTGGCCACGGTCGGCATCGTCTTCGTGGTCGCGATCTTCGTCCTGATGCAGCGGGAGGATCTGCGCGACCGGCTGATCCGGCTGATGGGGGCGGGCGACCTGCACGGCACCACGCTCGCCCTCGACGACGGCGCGCACCGGCTCAGCCGCTACTTCCTCGCCCAGCTTGCGGTGAATGCCGGGTTCGGCACCGCGGTCGGGATCGGACTGATGGTGATCGGCGTCCCCAACCCGGTGCTGTGGGGGATCGTCTCCGGCCTGCTGCGCTTCGTGCCCTATGTGGGCTCGCTGCTCGCCGCGGTGTTCCCGACCCTGCTCGCGGCGGCGGTCGATCCCGGCTGGTCGACCACGCTCTGGACCATCGCCCTCTACCTCATCCTCGAGCCGCTGATCGGCCAGGTGATCGAGCCGCTGCTCTACGGCCACAGCACCGGCCTCTCCCCGGTCGCCGTCGTCATCGCGGCGATCTTCTGGAGCTGGATCTGGGGCCCGATCGGGCTCGTCCTGTCGACCCCGCTGACCCTCTGCCTCGTGGTGCTGGGCCGGCACGTGCCGCGGCTCGAGTTCCTCGACGTGCTGCTGGGCGACCAGCCCGCGCTGACGCCGGTGGAGAGCTTCTACCAGCGCATCCTGGCGGGCGATGCCGACGAGGCGCGGGACCAGGCGGAGCTGCTGCTCAAGGACCGCGCGCTGTCGACCTATTACGACGAGGTGGCGCTGCGGGGCCTGCAGCTCGCCGCCACGGACGCCCAGCGCGGCATTCTCAATCCCGACCAGCTCGAGCGGATCAAGGATGCCATCCGCGAGGTGGTGGACGACCTCGGCCATCACCCGGACGCGACGCCCGCGGAACGGGCGGAGGCGCCGGCCAATCCCGACCCGCCCCGCGAGGCCGGGATGCTGCCGCGGCATCGTCCCCCGCGCACGCTGGACCGCCCGCCGGAGGAGCGTCCGCCGCGCTGGGCTTCCTCGGGCGCGGTGCTGTGCGTGGCCGGGCGCGGGCCGCTCGACGAGGCCGCCTCGACGATGCTGGTCCAGTTGCTGGTCAAGCACGGGATCGGCGCGAAGGTGGTGTCCTTCGAGGAAGTGAGCCGGCGCCGGATCCAGGAGATCGACCCGGCCGGGGTGGCGATGGTGTGCGTCTCCTACCTGCAGATCAGCGGCACGCCCGCGCATCTGCGCTACCTGGTCGAGCGGCTGCGGCAGCGCGTGCCGGACGTCCCGCTGCTGGTCGGGCTGTGGCCGATCGAGCACGAGATCCTGCACGACGCGGCGCTGCAGCGCGCGGTCGGCGCGGACCATTACACGACCACCCTGCGCGCGGCGGTGGATGCCTGCGTCAAGCGCGCCGACCGTGACGCGGAGGGTCATCCGGCGGCGGCCTGATCGCCGACTGGTCCGGCGGGGTCAGCGGAAGTCGCGGGTGGGCACCTTGATGCCCGATCCCAGGCGCAGGTCGCGGATGTAGATATCGCGCGGCGTGCGGCCGCCGGGGCCGGCCCCCTCCCCGCGCGGGTCGGGGGTGGGGGCGCGGCGGGCTTCGTCGCCGCGGCCGGCGCGCAGCGGGAAATCATCCTCGCGGTCGCCGACGCTGCGCAGCAGGCCGGAGAGATCGGTCAGCCGGTCGGCGATGATGTGGATCACCTCCCCTTCCCGCTGCAGCTTGCCGTGGCAGGCGATCATCCCGGCGGTGAGGATCAGCCGGCGCTGCCGCTCGAACACCGAGGGCCAGACGATCAGGTTGGCGTGGCCGGTCTCGTCCTCGATGGTGATGAACAGCACGCCGCGGGCGCTGCCCGGCCGCTGGCGCACCAGCACGATGCCGGCGACCGCGAGACGCCTGCCGTCACGGATGCGGGTGAGGTCGGAACAGCGCACCATGCGCTGGCGGTCGAGTTCGGGACGCAGGAAGGCGACCGGATGCCGGCGCAGGGTGAGGCCGGTGCTGCGATAATCCTCCACCACCTGCCGCCCCGCGGTCATGGGCGCGAGCGGGACCGCGGGCTCACGAAAGAGCGGCAAGGACGCCCCCCCTCCCCTTGCGGGAGGGGGATGGGGGGCGGGGGTGATGCGGGTGGTGGCAGGATCGGGGGAACCTTCGCTGGCCCCCTCCCCCTGGCCCCCTCCCGCGAGGGGAGGGGGGATACTGTCCTCCTGC
>MKTV01000065.1:148571-151158 GCA_001898425.1 Rhodospirillales bacterium 69-11 | reverse complement strand
CGGCAGGCGGGTGTCGGACAGGCCGGTGATGGTCCAGAGCGCGTCCCGCCGCGCCAGACCCAGCGCCGAACGGAACCCGTCCGCCTCGGCCACGTGCCGCAGCGCGGCGACGGGCACGCCGGTGCGGCGCCAGGCGTCCTCGATCGATCGGTAGCCGGCGCCACGACGGGCCACCAGCAGGTCGCCATGCGCGCGCGCAAGTCCCTTCGCCATGCGCAACCCCAGCCGCACGGCGCAGCGTCCGGCGGGGGTCGGTTCCAGCGTGCAGTCCCAGCCCGAGGCGTTGAGGCAGACCGGCCGGATCTCCACCCCGTGCTCGCGCGCATCGCGCACGATCTGCGCGGGGGCATAGAACCCCATCGGCTGCGCGTTCAGCAGCGCACAGCAGAACACGTCCGGGTGGTGGCACTTCACCCAGGCCGAGGCATAGGCGATCAGCGCGAAGCTCGCCGCGTGGCTTTCGGGGAAGCCGTAGCTGCCGAACCCCTCGATCTGCGAGAAGGTGCGTTCGGCGAAGTCCTGCGTGTAGCCGTTCTTCAGCATGCCGCCGATCATCTTCTCGCGGAATGCATGCACGCCGCCGGTGAACTTGAACGTCGCCATCGAGCGGCGCAGCGCGTCCGCCTCCCCCGGCGTGAACCCGGCGCAGACGATCGCCACCTGCATCGCCTGTTCCTGGAACAGCGGCACGCCCAGCGTCTTGCCCAGCACGGCGCGCAGTTCGGGCGTGGGGATCTCCACCTCTTCCAGCCCGTCGCGGCGACGCAGGTAGGGATGCACCATGTCGCCCTGGATCGGCCCCGGCCGGACGATCGCGACCTGGATCACCAGGTCGTAGAACGTGGTGGGCTTGAGCCGCGGCAGCATCGACATCTGCGCGCGGCTCTCGATCTGGAACGTGCCCAGCGTGTCCGCCTTGCGGATCATCGCGTAGGTGGCCGGGTCCTCGGCCGGGATGGCGGCGAGGTCGAGCTGCATGTCCTTGTGCGCCGCGAGCAGGTCGAAGGCGCGGCGCATGCAGCCCAGCATGCCGAGGCCGAGGACGTCGACCTTCATGAAGCGCAGGACGTCGATATCGTCCTTGTCCCACTCGATGACCTGACGGTTCTCCATGCTGGCGGGCTCGATCGGCACCAGCGTGTCGAGCCGCGACTGTGTCAGCACGAACCCGCCCGGATGCTGCGAGAGGTGGCGCGGCATGCCGATCAGCTGGCGCGCGAGGTCGAGCGTGAGACGCAGCCGTCGGTCGGCGAGGTTGAGGTTCAGCTCCGCGGCGTGCTGCTCCTCCACCCCTTCCTCGCTCCAGGCCCAGATCTGGGTGGCGAGCGCGCCGGTGACGTCCTCGGTCAGGCCGAGGACCTTGCCCACGTCGCGGATGGCGCCGCGGCCGCGGTAGCGGATCACGGTGGCGCAGAGCGCGGCGCGGTCGCGGCCGTAGGTCTCGTAGATCCACTGGATCACCTCCTCCCGCCGCTCATGCTCGAAATCGACGTCGATATCGGGCGGTTCCTTGCGTTCGGCGCTGACGAAGCGCTCGAACAGCAGGTTGCTGCGGGTCGGGTCGATGGAAGTGATGCCGAGGACGTAGCAGACCGCGGAATTGGCCGCGGAGCCGCGCCCCTGGCAGAGGATGTCGCGGGAACGGGCGAAGGAGACGATGCTCTCCACCGTCAGGAAATACGGCGCGTAGTCGAGTTCCGCGATCAGCGCGAGCTCGTGGTGGAGCTGGCGCGCGACGGGATCGGGCACGCCGTCCGGGAAGCGGCGGGCCGCGCCCTCCCAGGTCAGGCGCTCCAGCGTCTGCTGCGCGGTGAGGCCGGGGAAGCGGGTCTCGTGCGGGTACTGGTAGCGCAGCGCGTCGAGCGAGAAGCGGCAGCGGTCGGCGATCTCCCGCGTGCGGGCGAGGGCGGCCGGGTGGCGGGCGAAGAGACGGGCCATCTCCTCCGGCGGCTCGAGCGCGCGGGCAGCGGAGCGTGCCAGTCGGAACCCGGCCTCGTCGATGGTGCAGCCCTCGCGGATGCAGGTCATCACGTCCTGCAGGATGCGGCGGTCCGGGTGGTGGTACAGCACGTCGCCGGTCGCGACGGTCGGCAGGCCGGCCTCGGCCGCGAGCCGCTCCGTCTGCGCCAGCCGCACCGCGTCGTTCGGGCGGCGCTGCAGGGTGAGCCCGACATGGGCGCGGTCTTCGAACGTGTCGCGCAGGCGATGGAGCGTGGCGCGGTCGGGTTGGGTGTCGTTGCAGAGGATGGCGACCAACCCCTCCGCCGCGTCGGCGAGATCGGCCCAGGCGAGGTGGCACGCGCCCTTGCCCGCCCGCGCCTTGCCGCGGGTGAGGAGCTGGCTGAGCCGCGCATAGGCGGGCTGGTCGGTCGGGTAGACGAGGAGCGAGGGTGCGTCGGTGAGGTCGAGCCTGCAGCCGACGATCGGGCGGATCCCCGCCTCCTTCGCCCGCTGGTGCATGCGCACGATGCCGGCGAGAGAGTTCCGGTCGGTGATCGCCAGGGAGTCGTAGCCGTAGAGGGAGGCTTGCGCGAGGAGCTCCTCGAGCTGGGAGGCGCCCCGGAGGAAGGAGAAGACGCTCGTGAGC
>MKTV01000065.1:138056-148554 GCA_001898425.1 Rhodospirillales bacterium 69-11 | reverse complement strand
TGCGGGGGGTTCTGCTTGGGGGCGTCTTTGGAGGAGGAGGGTCTCTTCGAGAGGACGAGGCTTCTTCGGGGGGACGAGGGTCTTCGCTTTCCGGAGGACAGAGACTCTCCGGGAGGAGCTTCCTTCCGGGGAAGCGTCGAGGGGTTCGTGCTGGAGGCAGGAGCTTTGATTCAACACAGAGTTGAGGCGAGTGAGGCGAGACACAGAGAAGAAGAAAGCGACCCCGCGCTGCATGAGATGACACGTCAGATCATCGGATTGGGGATGGAAGTACACCGCCATCTTGGGGCTGGACTGCTAGAATCCGTCTATGAAGCCTGCTTGTATGCAGAATTGCAGCGCAATGGACTTGCGGTGCAGCGGCAAGTGCGAATTCCGTTGATCTACAAGGGCCTGCGTTTGCCATTGGCCTACTCCGCCGATCTCATCGTTGCCGGATCGGTCATTCTCGAAATCAAGTCAGTCGAAATCGTCCTGCCCGTCCACAAAGCCCAACTTCTGACCTACTTGCGACTGAGCGGATGCCGCATCGGCTTGCTGATGAATTTCAACGAACCCCTGCTGAAAAACGGAATCCACAGATTGGCTATGTAATATAAAAACAAGATTGCATAAATTAATAATTTGAATGGTGCGATATACAACTATATTACTTATATATTAAACTCTGTGTCTCGTCTAAACTCGCCTCAACTCTGTGTTAAAATCAAAGCTGCCGCTTCCAGCACGAACGCAACCTGTTGACGCTCCCACGCTCCATGCTCCCGCACTCCCACGCTCCCGCGCCCGACCCACCAACCAGACCTCCCTCCCCTACCCCCCTCCCATCCCGTGCAGGAACCACCGCAAGTCCCCACTCTCCACCCGCACCCCATCCCCCCGCCGGAACAGCCAGAAGCGCCGCCCCTCCTGATCCTCCACCCGGAAATAGTCCCGCACCGACCGCATCTCCCCATCCCGCTTCCACCACTCCCCGGCAATCCGCTCCGGCCCGTCCGCGCGGCGCACGCGGTGGCGGATGCGGCGCCAGGTGAAGGCGACGGGGGGATGGTCGGGCAGCAGCGCCATCGCCTCCACCGGCTGCGGCGGATCGAGCAGGCGCACCGGCCGCGGCCAGGCCTCCGGCCAGCCCTGGCGCGTGGGGGGTTCGAGCGGCGGGACCTTGCGCACCGACCGCTCCGGCACGTCGCTCTCGACCGGGGCGGTGCGGTAGACCCGCGTGCTGCCCAGCCGGTTGCCGATCCGGTCGACCAGCGCGGCGACGTCGGCGGGCGGTGGTTCGCCGGTGCACAGACGGGCGGCCGCCTGCGCGGGCGCGAGCCGGTCGGCGGCGGAGACCACCAGCCGCATCGCCTCGACGCCGAGGCCGGGATCGACCCCCTCCAGCCGCTCATCGAACATGCGCTCGAGATGGCGGGCATCGCGGCTGGGGCAGGCGGTGCCCACGCGCAGCGCGGCGATCGTGCCGTCCACCCGCTCAAACAGCAGATCCAGGCGACGAGCGCCCTGGCCGGCCTGCTCCAGCGCCTCGCAGACCTCCGCCATCAGGGCGGCGATCACGGTGGAGAACGCCTCCGCGGTCAGCAGCGGCTCGACGAAGCCGCGGCGCGCATGCGGCAGGCTGGGTGGCAGTTCGGGCGCGATCGGCTCGAACACGGTCCCCATCGCCTGGTCCAGCCGCTGCGCGAGCGCCGGTCCGAAGCGGCGGACCAGCGGTGCGCGGGGGGCGGCGGCGAGCGCGCCGATCCGCTCGAACCCCATCAGGCGAAGCCCCTCCGCGGTCTCCGCCGGCAGGCGCAGCGCTTCGATCGGCAGGTCCGCCAGCAATGCGGCCTGGGCGCCCGACGGGACCACCGCCGCCACCGCCGTGCCGAACCGCGCCACCGCATGCGCCGCCCCCGGCGTGTCGGCCAGCGCGGCCCGCGCGGCCAGGCCCTGCGCGGCAAGGCGGCAGACCAGGTCGCGCAGCAGCGCATCCTCCCCGCCCAGCAGGTGCGCGCAGCCGGTCACGTCCAGCCACAGCCCGTCCGACGGATCGGTCGCGGCGAGCGGCGCATAGCGCAGGCACCAGCCGGCGAGCCGGCGCAGCCCCGCGCCGTCCGCGTCCGGATCGGCGGGGTGGATCGCGAGGTCTGGCACCAGGGCCTGGGCCTGGGTCAGCACCTGGCCCACCCGCAGGCCCAGCGCCGCCGCCGCCGGGTCGACGCCCGCCAGCACCCGCCTGCGGCCGTCATGCATGACGATGACGAGCGGCGGCTCGCGTGCCGTCCCGGCATCGTCAGGCGGAGCGGCGCACGCGCGCGCGGTCTGAGCGGCGGTCGGGGCCGCGATCGGCGGGGGGGACGGGCGGAGTCCCGGCGCCACCGCCTGCGGAAGGCCCTGCCTGCGCAGCCGATCCGTCGCCCAGTGCGGCAGGAAGACCGAGACGACCCTGCGCATCGCATGCCTCCACCATCCAGGAACCAGGCTCCCCCCCGCGGCAACGCAGGAGGTCGAGCTGCCAAAGCGCCGGCCCGAGACCCGGCGTGTCCGGGGAAGCCGGATCGGCCGGGGGCGACGGAAGCGCCGCCACGCGCCAGCGCGTCATCGCCGCACTCGGGGCCGCGAGCGCCGGATCGTCGTGCCGGCGGCTGCGGCGCAGCACGAAGGCGAGCACCCCGCTCTGTTCCGCGGCGAGCTGCAGCCGGCGGGAGGCCACAAGACCGAACGGGCCGGACACCTCCCCCACCACCGCGGCGAGGCCGGGATGGCGCAGCCCCTCCTCCATGACGGCGAGCACCTCCTTGCCGGCCTCGGCGAAGATCACCCGGTCGGGATGCAGCCCGACCGCGGCGAGGCCGGGGGCGAACAGGTCGGGCGTCGCGATCACCCACAGCACGGGACCGGCGAGCCGCGCGAGGATGCCGCCGATCAGCAGCGCCGCCGCGGCGCCATGCTCCAGATCCGATCCGGCGCCCGCCGCCTCGTGCAGGGCCGCGAGCGGCAGGCCGCCGCCGGGCAGCGCCGCGTCGATCGCGTCGAGGCCGAAGGGCAGCACCTTGCCGGGACCGGACGCGGCGCCCCGCTCGATGCGGGCGATCTGCGTGCGCAGGCTCTGCAGCACCGTGGCGCGCGGTGCGGCGGCCGAGGGGCGGGGCGCCTCCAGCACCTCCGCCGTGCGGTCCGTCCAGGGACGCTCCGCAGGCGCCGCTCCCGTGGAGGGCGGCTCCGCAGCCGGTTGCTCCGTGGGGAGAAGCTGGGACGAACGCCGCTTCGTCGAGGGCAAGTCCGAGGTTGAGAACATAACGAGAACACTAAACCCGCCCCTCCCAGGAGTCGAGTCGCGAAACGCCCTGCCCCACCCGCGGCCACGTCACACCCCCGCGCGTAGCCACGTCACACCCCTGCGCGTAGCCGCATCACACCCCTGCCTGCGGCCGCGCCGGCGCCACCCACGGCCGCGTCACACCCCCGCGTGCAATCATGTCGCGAACCGATGCCGGAACGCACGTCTGCGCCACCCTCCGTTTCGCTGGGACCCGGCCCGCAACGCAACGGCGTGCGTGACGTTTCCCGCATGTCGCTTACCGCTCGACCGCGTGCAGGCGCGGCGCGCAACGGCAGGAGAGGACCGTGACGCAACGCCGCATCCCGCGCTGGGCCCTCTGGATCGGCATTCCCGTCGTGCTGATCGCGGTGTTCGTCGCCGTGTTCCGGTGGGACTGGCTGATCCCGATCGTCGAGTCCCGCGCCAGCGCCACGCTGCACCGGCCGGTGCAGATCACCCATCTCCATGTCGGCCTCGGCCGCATCCTGCACGTCACCGCCGACGGGGTCACCGTCGCCAACCCGCAGGACTGGCCGGCGGACGACCCGCCGCTCGTGGATATCGGACGGCTCGACCTCGATCTCGACCTCTGGGCCTATCTGCGTCACGGACAGGTGGTGATCCCCGCGATCGCCCTGCAGAAGCCGCAGGTGGCGCTGCGCCAGCACCAGGACGGCAGCGCCAACTACCTGCTGCAGCTCTCGAGCGGCAGCGGCGGCGAGACGTCGGGATCCGATGGCGCGGCGACCCGGATCGGCGACCTGCGGATCACCGACGGCACGATCGACGCGAAGCTCGCCAAGCTGCGCACCGACGCGGTCATTGGCGTCGCCACCCAGGGCGAGGGCGACGACGCCCGCATCGTCGCGCAGGCCAAGGGGACCTATGGCGGCGCCCCGGTCGAGGCGCGGTTCAGCGGCGGGGCGCTGCTCTCGCTGCGCGATGCGAGCAAGCCATGGCCGGTCTCGCTCCAGGCGCGGAACGGCGCCACCCAGGTCTCGCTCGAGGGCACGCTGCAGGACCCCGTGCATCTGGCGGGCGCCAACCTCAAGCTCGCCCTCGCCGGCCCCGACATGGGCCAGCTCGAGCCGCTCACCGGCATCCCCATTCCCAAGACGCCGCCCTACAAGATCTCCGGCAATCTCGACTTCGCCGAGAAGCGCATCCAGTTCCGCGACTTCCGGGGCGTGGTGGGCAACAGCGACCTCGAGGGCACGTTCGACGTCGATCCCACCAAACAGCGGCCCGTCCTCGTCGCCAAGCTCGCCTCCCGCCGGGTGGACCTGACCGACCTCGCCGGGTTCCTGGGCGCCGAACCCAAGCGGGCCGGCAAGGAAGCGGTCGCGCAAGGCGCCCCCACCGGTGGCGCGGCGCAAGGGCGCAGCACCCGGCAGGAGAGCGTCCAATCGCGGGAAGGCTCCCGCGCGACGCTGCTGCCCGACACGCCGATCAGCCTGCCGCGGCTGAACTGGGCCGACATCCACCTGACCTATCGCGGGCACCGGATCGAGGGGCGGTCGATGCCGCTCGACGACCTCGCGGTCGCGCTCGACATCGTCGACGGCGCGGTGCGGCTGCACCCGGTGAGCTTCGGCGTCGGCCAGGGGCGGATCGTGCTCAACGCCGCGCTCACGCCGCAGAACGACAAGACGGTGCGCGCGAACGTCGATATCGACCTGCGGCGGATCGATGTCGGGCGGCTGATGGCGGCGACCCACGCGTTCGGCGGCGCCGGGACGATCAGCGGCACGGGCCGGCTGGACACGGTCGGCACCTCGTTCGCGAGCTTCCTCGCGAACGGCAACGGCGGGCTGCGCTTCGGCATGGCCGGCGGGGATCTGAGCGCGCTGCTGGTCGACCTCTCCGGCCTGCAGTTCGGCAACGCCATCCTCTCGGCCCTCGGCGTCCCGCAACGGACCAAGGTGGAGTGCCTCGTCGGCGACCTGCCGCTGCAGCGTGGCATCATGTCCGTGCATGCCTTCGTCATCGACACCGGCGAGGGCATCATCAACGGTGCCGGGTCCATCAACATGCGCGACGAGAGCCTGGACCTGTCGCTGCGCACCGAGGCCAAGCACTTCACCATCGGCTCGCTGCCGACGCCGATCCATATCGGCGGCACGTTCCGCTCGCCGTCGATCCGTCCCGGCGCCGAGGGCGCGGTGCGCGGCGGCATCGCCGCGGGACTCGCGGCGATCTTCCCGCCGCTCGCGGCGCTGCCGACGATCCAGTTCGGGGTCGGCGACGACCATCATTGCGAGAACCTGCTGAGCCAGGCGCGGCAGGAATCACAGGGGCAGCGGCTGCCCGCGCCGCAGCAGGGCGGCACGCGGCAGCGCTGAAGCACTGACCCGGGGCGCGCCCCCGCCGGCGGTCCCGGCCAGCGGCCGCGCGATCACGCGGCCGCCAGAACCTCAGGCGGGTTCGCGGGACGGGCGTGAGGCCGGGACCCGCGCCCCGATCCAGGCGACGATCCGGTCGGCGATCTCGGCGGCGTTGTCGTCCATCATTGGCATGTGGGTGTTGCCGCGCACCCCCTGCTCCGGCAGCCGCCACAGCTCCGCCGCGGCCCCGGCGTCGCGCAGCCGCCGGTCCGCCTGGTCGGCCGCGGCCGAGAGACCGCGCCAGAGCGGCGTCGCATCCAGGAAATCGCCCAGCACGGTGAGCACCGGCAGCCCCGGCAGCGGCGGCGGCGGGCGTTCGGGGAACCCGGACGGCTCGATGCAGACCAGGCCGGCCACCAGGTCAGGGCGTCGCCAGGTCGCCTCCAGCGAGATCAGCCCGCCATTGCTGTGCGACACCACCACCGCCGGGCCGGTCCGCTCCAGCACCGCGGCCAGCGTGTCGGACGCGGCCGGGATCGTCGAGAACCAGCGCGGCACGTGCTGCATCAGCAGGGTCCCCAACCCGGCGAGCGGGAATCGCTGGCCGGGAAACGGGTCCGCGCTGCCGGCGGGTCCGATCCGGTAGAGCGACCAGATCTCCTCCGCGCTGCGGGCGACGGGCGAATCCGGCCAGATCCCCGGCAGGGCGCACCAGCCGGCGCGCCCGCGCTCCACCCCGTCGACGACATGCACGGGGTAGCCGGCGCGCAGGAAGTGCTCCAGCCAGCCGGCACGCCCGTCCGGTGTCGTCTCCCACATCGCGCCGGTGAGGCAGCCGCCATGCACCAGCACGAGCGGCGGCCGGGTGCCGGCATCCTCCGGCACGAAGCTCTGCACGTAGGCCTGCTCGACATGGAACGTGCCGTTCGGGTCGTGCTCGATCGCCGCCTGGGCGGAGAACCGGATCTCCCGCGTCGGTTCGCCCGCGACCGTCACACGGCGGCCGCCCGCGAAGAAGCTGCCCCTCCGCGCAAGGCGCAGGGTCATGCCGCCCTCCGGGACCGATGCGCGGCGCAGCGCCCCGGCCTCAATGCGTCACCAGCGGGCATTTCGACTCGGACAGCGGCCAGACCACGTCCTCGGCCGGGATGCGGGTGATGATCTTGAACAGGTCCCATTCGCCCTTGCTCTCGGCCGGCGTCTTCACCTGCGCCAGGTACATGTCCCGCATCAGGTGCCCGTCCGCGCGGATGTGGCCGCCATGCGTCATGAAGTCCTCGACCGGCATCGCCCGCATCTGCGCCATCACCTTGGCCGTGTCCTTGGTGCCGGCCGCCTTCACCGCCTTCAGGTAGTGCGCGACGCTGCTGTAGACGCCGGCCTGCAGCATGGACGGGCCGGCGCCCACCCGCTCCGTGAAGCGCTTGGACCAGGCGCGGGTCGCATCGTCGATGTCGGAATAGAACGAGGTCGTCAGGTAGATCCCCTGGGTCGCCTTCAGCCCCAGGCTATGGGCGTCCTGCGGCAGGAAGATCATCGCCGCGAGCTGCTGCCCGCCATCGCCCAGGTGGAATTCCGCGGCCTGCTTGATCGCGTTGGTCGCATCCCCGCCGGCGCTGGCGATCGCGATCACCTGCGCCCCCGACGCCTGCGCCGTCAGCAGGTAGGAGGAGAAGTCCGGATTGTTGAGCGGATGCCAGACCGACCCCAGCACCGTGCCGCCATTCGCCTGCACCACGCTGGTGATATCCGCGGCGAGCTGCCGGCCGAACGCATAGTCCGCGCCGACGATGAACCACTTCGTCGCCCCGTTCCGCACCACGGCGCCCGCCGTGCCATGCGCCAGCGCATAGGTGTCGTAGGTCCACTGGATCCCGTTCGGGCTGCACTGCGCCTGAACCAGCGCCGTGGTGCCGGCGCTGGAATACAGCGCGATCTTGTTCCGCTCCCGCACGATCTGCTGCACGGCCAGCGCCACCGCGCTGTCGGGGATGTCGACGATCACGTCGACGCCCTCGGCGTCCAGCCAGCGCCGCGCGATGGCGGACCCGACATCCGCCTTGTGCAGGTGGTCCGCGAACACGACCTGGATCGGCGCGCCCAGCACCGAACCGCCGAAATCCTCCACCGCCATGCGCGCCGCTTCCACCGACCCGCGGCCGGTCCCGTCGGAGGACACGCCCGACATGTCGGTGAGCACCCCGATCTTCACGGGGGGATCGGCCTTCGCCGGCGTGATCTGGGCGGTCGCGAGGCCGAACACCGCGAACAGGGTGCTCGCGAGCAACGACAGGCGCATGGACGTCTTCTCCCCTTGGGTGCGCGCAAGGAACGGTACGGCGCGCCGCCCGTCAACGCCGCGCCTATCCCGCGGGCGGCGGCTCCGCTGGGGCCTGTTCCTCGGCGGCCGGCTCGGCCGGTGCCTGTTCCCCCGGATCCTCTTCGTTCGCGGCCCCGAGGGCGAGCGGCGGCGCCTCGAGCGCGGGCAGCGAGTGGCCGAGATAGGCTTCCAGCACCTCGTCCGCCGGCCCATCCTGATGGATCCGGCCCTGGTCCAGCCACAGCACGCGGGTGCACCAGCTGCGCACGATCTCGGTCGAATGCGTCGACAGCACGAGGATCTCGGCGCCGCGCACCATCTCCTCGAGCCGGGACCGCGCCTTGGCCATGAACGCCGCGTCGCCCGCCAGAAACCACTCGTCCATCAGCAGGATCTGCGGCTTGATCGCGGTCGCGAGCGCGAAGCCCAGCCGCACCACCATGCCGGCCGAGTAGATCCGCACCGGCAGGTCGAGGAAGTCGCCGAGTTCGGCGAACTCCGCCACGTCCTCCTCGAGCCGGGTCAGCATCGGCCGCGGCAGGCCGTTGTACAGCCCCCGCAGCATGATGTTCTCCCGCCCCGTCAGCTCCAGGTTCATCCCCAGGCTCGGGTCGAGCAGCGCGTTCAGGCTGCCCTGGATCCGCACGCGGCCGATCGCGGGCTCGTAGATGCCGGCCAGCGTGCGCAGCAGCGTCGTTTTGCCCGCGCCGTTGGAGCCGACCAGGCCCAGCCGGTCGCCGCTCACGAGCTTGAAGTCGAGCTCGCGCAGCGCTTCCACCACCACCCGGTGGCGCTGGTCGCTGCCCAGCCGGCCGGAGGCGGCGGCCACGACCATCTTCTTCAGGCTGCGGGCATTGCCGTGGTACAGGGGGAAGAGGACCGAAACGCCCTCGACCGCGATCAGTGCGCGGGTCATCGCGTCACAGCCAGTAGGCGATGCGCGGGCGGGCGCGGGTGAAGAACCCCCAGGAGAGGCCGCACAGGGCCACGCTGTAGGCGAGCGCGCCGACCCACACCATGTGGTCCGCCTGCCCGCCCAGCAGGGGCGCGCGGACGATCTCCAGCATGTCGAAGAACGGGTTGAACGGCAGGTGCGCCACGCCGCTGGGGCCAAGCTGGCTGGGCTTCCAGATGACGGGGGTGACGAAGAAGGCGATCTGCATGACGCTGTTGACGATCGGCAGGATGTCGCGGAAGCGCGCGCAGAATCCGCCCAGCAGCATGGTCAGCGCGAGTGCGTCGACCATCCACAGCGCGAGTCCCGGCAGCGCGAGCAGCCCGTTCGCGCCCGGCCAGACACCGAAGATGATGTCGACGCCCACGATCACCACGACGTTGTGCAGCAGCACGAGTACGTTGCGCACCAGGGTGCGCGTGGCGAACAGGAAGTACGGCATCCGCACGGATCGGATGACCGGTTCGGCCTCGGTGAAGGTGGTGCACGATTCGGACACCAGGGCCGCGAGGAAGCCCCACAGCACCTGCGACAGCGCCAGGAAGGGCAGGTAGTCGGCGATATCCTGGTGGAACAGCACCGCGTAGAGGTAGCCCAGCGCCGCGACCATGATCGCGGTGGACAGGGTCAGCCAGAACGGGCCCAGCATCGAGCCGCGATAGCGCAGCCGGATATCGAGCCAGCCCAGGGTCCAGGCGAGGCGCCACAGGCGCATGCCCTCTCTCACGTCGCGGACGGCGAGAAGGTTCCGCTCCGAGGTGGTGCGGCTCGCGCGGAACTCGACGAGGCTCTCGCGAGCAATCGGGGTGACGGCCTGGCTCATGCGGGACCGGCCGATAGCCCATCCACTCCCGCCCGGCAACCGCCGTGCGCGCGCGGCACCGCCGCGTGTCCGGCAGCCGCTCACGCTTTTGTCATCATTCCGACACGATAATCCTGCCGGATCGCGGCGGGTCGTCCCGGAAGGTTAACGGCAACCCGAACGGCTTGCGGCAAACTGCGATCCGGGATAAGGGGTTACGCACACTTCCTGCCCGCCCATCTGAACCGACGATCGTCCGGTCGTCGCGCTCCC
Organism: Rhodospirillales bacterium 69-11; assembly: GCA_001898425.1. GTDB lineage: Bacteria > Pseudomonadota > Alphaproteobacteria > Acetobacterales > Acetobacteraceae > Rhodopila. The sequence goes on along the minus strand of MKTV01000065.1, from coordinate 138,573 downwards.
CGGCCATTGCGGCCATGACATGACGGAGGCCCCAAGCGGATGACCCGATCGCGCCGTTCCTCCCGCCTGCTCACGGCAACGGCCAGCGTCGCCGCGATGGCATTGCTGGCGGCCTGCTCGAGCCAGGGGCCGGCACCGAATGCCAAGCAGGAAACGGCGCGCTACATGGCGCACGCCAAGCGGAACTACGTGCCGCCGGGACCGCCCGAGGATCCGTGGGGCCCCTACATCCACGAAGCGGCGTCGCGATTCGACGTGCCCGAGCTCTGGATCCGCTCCGTGATGCGGGTGGAATCCGGTGGCAGGCTCTACCACAACGGCGAACTGGTCACGTCCAATGCCGGCGCGATGGGCCTGATGCAGGTGATGCCCGCGACCTATGACGAGTTGCGTGCGCGGCACAACCTGGGCGACGACCCGTTCAATCCGCGCGACAACATCCTCGCCGGCACCGCGTATCTGCGGGAGATGTACGACATCTACGGCTCGCCGGGCTTCCTCGCCGCCTACAATGGCG
>MKTV01000065.1:137330-138048 GCA_001898425.1 Rhodospirillales bacterium 69-11 | reverse complement strand
CGGCTCGATGACTACCTGACGAACAATCGTGCGCTGCCGGATGAGACCCGCCGCTACGTGGCGATGATCGGGCCGAACATCATGGGCGTGTATCCGCAGATGCGCTCGCCGGCCGAGCAGTATGCGATGAACGCGCTGCCGATCAACATTCCGCCAGGAACGCGGTATGGCCGCGCCGCGCAGCTCGCCAGCCGCAATGGCGGTGGCGGACGGGTGCCGATCAGCGCGCCGATCCAGGTGGCGCAACTGCCGGAAGCGCCGCGGCCCCGGGCGGTGCAGCCGCAGCAGGTGGCCCTGGTCTCCGCCCCGCCTCCGCCGCCTCAGCACCACGGCTTCCAGATCATCCCGTCGGCCAATGCGGCCGAGGCCATTCCGCTCCGCCGCGGCGCCGCGGCCGCGCCCGGGCAATGGGCCATCCAGGTTGGCGCCTTCGCCAGCGAGCACCAGGCGCGTGCCGCGCTGGGATCCGCGCGGCAGCGGGCGAACGTGGAGCTGGCGGTCGCCCATCCGTATGTCGGCGCGGTCCAGCAGGCGCGCGGCCGGCTGTGGCGCGCGCGGCTGACCGGCCTGTCGCGTGAGACGGCGGTGCAGGCCTGCGAGAAGCTGTCGCGCGTGCACACGAGCTGCATCGTGCTCTCTCCGGACGCGCAGCTCTGAGGAGCTGACGGCGCATCTGACCGGCGGCCGGGGCGCAAGCGCCCGGGCCCGACCGGTCTCC
>MKTV01000065.1:118127-137315 GCA_001898425.1 Rhodospirillales bacterium 69-11 | reverse complement strand
GCCGCCGCGGCCCGACCCCACCCGCCGCCGTCATGGCCGGGCTTGACCCGGCCACCCCCACCGGCACCCGCCCTCGCCCCCTGTCGTGGCCGGGCGCGACCCCGCCATTGCGACTGCGCCCCGCCCCGGCCCCACCCTCCGCCGTCATGGCCGGGCTCGTTCCGGCCATCGATCGCGGCACCCTGCCTTAGGGATGGCCGGGACGAGCCCGGCCATGACGAGAAGGGGCACCTCACCGGGCCGCCCTGCCGCCCTGCCGCCCTGCCGCCCCGCCGTCGTGCCGCCCTGGAGCGGCGGCACCTCGTCGCCACGCCGTCGCGGGAACACAGCCCGCTCCGGCGTTCGTGACATCCCTCCGAATGGCGCACGGGGAGCAGAGCGGCCATTTCGACTCGTGTGACTGCCCCTCGAGGCCCGATGCCCACGCCAACAAGTCCACGCCCGTGCCGGTCTCCGCGCCGGAGGTGACCCGCCGCATGGCGCGGCCCCTCCCAATCCTGGGGCGCGCATTCCTGGCCGGTCTCCTGCCACTCGTCGCCGCCTGCACCGGCCCGGCCCCCACGCCGGCGCCCGCGGTGATCTTCCTCCCCCCGCCGCCCACCGAACCGCCCCCGACGGCGGCGCCGGGCACGGGCGCTCCCCTCGCCGGAGCGCCGAACGGGTCGGCGGATCAGGGCGTCGGAGCAGCGTGGCCGCCGCCCCGATCCGCCGTGACGCGCCCGCCGCGCCCCTTCCTCGGCTCCGCCCCGGTCGCGGGAACCCCGGCCGCCGCACCGGGACCGGCAACCCCGGCGCCGGCCCAGCGCTACACCCCGCGCACCCTCTCGCCCGACGCGAGCCCCGCCCCCCTGGGTCCCGCCGTCACCTACTGACCCCGACACAGGACCCAGCATGTCCCTCGCCGCCAGGTTCACGCGCCAGAACGACACGAGGCGGCCCCGCGCGGACCTCCAGGCCGGATTCGCCGAAGCGATGGCCTTCCCGGCCGACGCCGATCCGATTCGCCCGACCGACGCGGTGCTGCAGCGGATCGCCGCGCAGGAAGCGGCCGAAGGGCCCGTCGCGCTCGACCCCGACGGGCTGACCCCCGCGCTGCGCACCCAGCTGCTCGGCCCGGCCCGCGCGATCATGGCGCGGTTCCGCCAGGCGCGGCGCGGCTTCGACGTGGCGCTCGAGCCGCGGCTGCCCGACATCCGCGCGGTCGAGGCGGTGGAGGCGGAAATCGCCGCCGCCCGCGAACGCGCCGCCCGGGACGAGCAGGACGCCGCGCACCGGCTGGAAGCCACCCAGCGCTATGGCGACGAGCGAGAGGCGTTCCGCCGCGCCGAGGACCGGCTGCAGGCGATCCGCCCGCGCCACGCCAACCGCGAGGCCAACATGGCCGCGCACAGCCCGCTCTACTGGCTCGCGCTGCTCTGCATCGGCGGCGCGGAGTGGCTGATCAACTACGACGTGTTCTACCTCTTCGCCGGCATCGCGGCGGTCGCCGCGGGCGCCACGATCGTGATGGGCGTGCTGCTCGCCTTCGCCGCGCATGGCCATGGCACGCTGCTGAAGCAATGGTCGTGGCGGTTCGGTCCGGAGCGGGAGCGGATCGAGCGCTGGAACGATTTCCGTTTCCTGGCGCTTTCCACCTTCTCGCTGCTCGTGGTCCTGGGCGCGGCCGGCGGCTCCCGCTACGCCGCGGTGATGCACCAGCTCTCCGGCCAGCCGGCGATGAACCTGCTGGGCGCCGAGGCGCAGGTCACGGTCGACCCGATGCGGGACGTGCTGCTCAGCCTGCTGTGGAACGTGATGGCCTGGGCGGTGGGCGTGTTCATCGCCTACCTGGCGCACGATCCCGATCCGGATTTCATGGACGCGACGGCCCAGTACCAGCGGCGCCGCCGGCGCTACGACCGGCTGCGCCGGCCCTACACGCGCAAGGTCGAGCAGATCCGCGCGCGGCTCGCCCGCGAGATCGCGCAGCTCGAGACCGCCGCCCGCACCCGTGCGGCCGATGTCGGCGGCGAACGCGAGATGCTGCGCCAGGTCGAGGCGCACCAGCGCGCGCTGCGCGACGCGCTGACGGCCGCGGTGCAGGACGGCGCCGGCCGCTACCGCGCCACGATGGCCGCACTGGCCGCGACGCAGCCCGTCACCTTCGAGCGCACCGGCGAGGCGGCAGGACCGATCGACCTCCCCACCTTCCGCGACGCGCCGCTGCGCGTCACCCCGGCCATGATCGCGGAGGAGGGCTGATGCGCCTGCGTTCCCCGGCCCTGCCGCCCTCTCCGCCCGACCGTTCGCCGCCCCGCCCGGGCGTCCTGCCGCGGGCCCTACGGCGCGTCCACGGGAGCCTCCGCGTCACGCGCCGCTGCGCGCTCCGTCCGCGCCATCTCCTCGGCGCGCTCCTGCTGATCGGGCTGCTGGTGCCGATGCGGCCGGCGCATGCGCTGTTCGACAATTACGGGCTCGATCCCGCCTACTGCGCGCAGCCGACGGTGCGCAGCACGGTCGTCTACGTCGACGACATGATGATGACGGACGGGCAGAGCGGCTGGGCCACCACGCTCGCCACCAAGCTGCGCGCGACGCTCACGCCCGGCGAACGCGTCACGGTCGTGCGGCTCTCCCCCGCCACGGGCCGCAGCGCGGAGCAATGGTCCGGGTGCTGGCCCGACTATCCGCCCGCCCGCAAGGCGACGCTGGGCGACGGGACCTACCTGTTCCAGCAGAACCCGGTGGCGCGGCTGGAGGACCAGCAGAAATACTTCATCCGCGACCTGGGCGCGGCGCTGACCCGCATCTACCTCGACGCGAAGCGCCCGGCCGCCGAGGTGCGGGTCGACGCCGACCACCCGCCGCAGAAGCAGATCGTGCGCGCGCTCGCCTCCGACGAAGGGCGCTTCGCCAACAGCCAGGTGACGATCCGCGCCATCATCTACTCGGACATGGCGGAGAACGGCGACCTCGGCTCCGCCTTCAGCCCCTCGCACGATCCCCCCACCTACGGCCAGCGGCTTGGGTCGTACCTGCGGCGCGGCGTCTTCTACGCCTATGGCGTGGGGGAGGACGTGCATGGCGACCCCGCCTTCCTCGAGCAGGCCCGGAGCTTCTGGTCCGCCGCGCTGCGGTCGATGGCGGCGACGGTGATGGGAATCGGCGCGGACCTGAACGTGCCCAACACCCTGCCGCTGCAGGCGTGGTCCTGGCCGGTGACGCTGACCTTCGACGGCCAGCCGCTGGACGGGCGGCTCTCGCTGCTCACCGGGGCGGACGGCAACCTGGTGGATAGCTGGATCGGCATCTCCCGCCTGGGATCGGCGGCGCTGACCGGCACGTTCCGCTGCAAGCCGAACGCGGAGAACGGCTGCCGGCTGGACGCCGAGACCGCGTCAGGGCTCGCGACCAACGCGCCCTCCGAGTCCCTGGTGCTCACCGGCGGGGCCAAGGTGTTGACCGGCCGGATCGGGATCAAGGGGCAGAACACCATGTTCGGCCTGAAGACGGAGGCGCCGAACCTCTGATCGGCGGTCGGCGTCCATCGATCGGGTCGCCCTCCCGCATCGCCTGATCCGGCCGCCCCGGTGGATCTCCCCCGATGACCGCCGCCGCGTGGTCAGCCGCGGTCGAACAGCGCGAGCGCCGCCTGCACCAGCGGCACGACCGTCTCGGGCGCATCTTCCTGCAGGTAGTGGCCGGCCTCCGGCACGCGGATCAGCGGCGCGTCGGGCCACAGGCCCTGGAAGTCAGCGATCGCCAGGGCGGCCGGGATGGCGCGGTCGCGCATGCCCTCGATCATGAAGGCGGGCTTCGCCTTCAGCGCCGGCACGCCCGCCATGCCCTCCCGCACGAAATCCCGCGCCCGTCCCAGCGCGAGGTCCAGCGGGAAGGCGATCGCGCCCTTGCAGGACTCGGGCGTGGGGAACGGCGCGGCATAGGCGCGCAGGAAGGCCGCATCCACCCGGTCGAGCCGCTCCAGCCCCACGATCTGCATGACCGAGAGGATGGTGGAGCCGAGTTGCGACAGCACCGTCTGCGTGCGGCCGCTCTGCAGGCCTTCGCGGATCCAGCTGAACCAGGGCGTCTCCAGCGGGTTTGGCAGGTCGCGCCGGCCGATCGTGCCGTAGCCGCAGACCGTGTTCATCACGACGAGGCTGTGCACCCGCTCCGGATGGCGGGCGGCGTAGCCAATGCCGATCGGCCCGCCCCAGTCCTGCATCACCAGGGTGACGTCGCGCAGGTCGAGGTGCTCGATCAGGGCGGCGAGGTTCCGCACATGCGTGCGCAGCGTGTACTCCTCGCTCTGCGGCGTCTCGCTCTTGCCGAAGCCCATGTGGTCTGGGACCACGACGCGATGCGTCGCCGCCAGGGCCGGGATGAAGCGGCGCCAGATGTAGCCCCAGGTCGGCTGGCCGTGCAGCAGCACCACCGGCCGGCCGGCGCCCTCGTCGACATAGTGCTGGCAGAAGCCGGCGGCGGTGCAGAAGCGCGGCGCGAACGGCCAGGTGCCGTCGAAGCTGGCGTCGGCATCGATCATCCGGGGGTCTCCTTCCCTGGTGGTGAGCGGGCGACGCTGCGACCGCCGCCCGCCCCGCCGTCATACCGGGTCCGCGCGTGCCGCCCCAGCAGCGCCGCGCGCGGACCCGGAGCCGGACCGCCGGTCGCCGGTCAGCCGCCGTAGCCGATCGGCTCCGGCGTCACCTGCACCCAGCGCCCCTCGCGCACCATCACCAGGAAGGAATGGGTCGAGCCGTGATGGCTCTTGTCGGTGAAGGTCATCGGCGGGGAGCCGAAGATGTCGACGTAGTCCTTGATCCGCTCCATCCCCTTGACGAAGCGATCCACCGTCAGGTCGCGGCCGGCGTTCTGCAGTCCCTGGATCACCGCCCCGGCGGCCCCGTAGCCGACCTCGGCGGCGAAGTTGGGGTCGCGGCCGAACTTCTGCTTGTAGGTGGCGGCGAAGGCCCGCACGGCCGGGCGCGGGTCGTCGGGATACGCGAACAGCGCGGGCGTCATGGCATAGAGCCCGTCATTGGCGCCGCCCGGCACCTCGGCCACCACGCTGTCGTAGATCGCGCTCTGCCCGAGCATGGTGACCTTCCAGCCGATCTTGTTGACGGCGCCGACGATCTGGTTGGTGTCGCGCGTGATCGTGCCGAGGACGAGCATGTCGCATTTCGCATCGCGCAGCTTGGCGACCGAGGCGCCGAAATCCGTGTCGGTCGGCTTGTGCGCGGTCTCGGCGACGAGCTTGCGGTTCATCGCCGCGAGCTGGTCGCGCACGCCGTCCATCACGTCGCGGCCGAAATCCGTGTCCTGATACATCGCGCAGGGCGCCTGGATGCCCTTGGTCTCGATGAACAGCTTCAGGCCGGCGCGGATCTGGTCGTAGTACGAGGCGAACTGGCCGAACTTCAGCGGATGGAACGGCTCGTACATCGAGCGCGCCGCGGTCAGCGGGAACACGTTCGGCACGCCCTTCGCGAGCTGTTCGGGCATCACCGCGTTGTTCATCGGCGTGCCGCCATTGGCGACCAGCATGAACACGTTGTCGCGGTTGATCAGCTTGTTCGCCGCCTGGACGGAGCGGGGAACCTGGTACTGGCTGTCCTCCACGATGTAGCGGATCTTGCGGCCGTGGATGCCGCCCTTTGCGTTCTGCTCATCGAACGCCATGCGCCAGGCATTGGCGTTGTTGATCCCCCAGGTGGCGGTGACGCCCGAGAGATCGGTGTAGGTGCCGATGACGATTTCGGTGTCGCTGACGCCGCGGACGGCATCCGCTGCGAGGCCTGCCGACGACAGGCCGAGAACGCCGGCAACGGCCAGGGCCGCCGCCGTGATGGTGCGTTGCATGACGAGCCTCCCATGATGGTCCGGTCGGCAGGAGGTCATCGTACCGAGGCTGCCGCCGGCTTGCGCGACCTCTACTCACGCCTCGCGAGAGTGACATGCGCGCCGGCCGCGTGCAGCAGAATTCAACCGAGACGGTAGGTGAGCGCGGCGAGGGTGACGGCGATCCGGTCCCCCACCCCGCGGGGCCGGAGCGGCTGGCCGATCCGCCGGAGGTCGCGCCGCGCGAGCACCGCCGGCAGGGCCGCGGCGATCGCTCCCTTCGGGGCGGCCGTCGGGGCTCCGCCCGCTGCGTCGCCGGCGGAGCCGCCGGACGCACCCGCGCGGCCGATCCGGCGCGGCGCGGCATCGAGCCAGCCCTGCACCACACCCTGCAGCCGGTCGACCACGCGCCGCACCGGCGGGGCCTCGGGCGCGGCGATCGCCGCCTCGGGGCTCAGCCCCTCCGCCGCCAGCAGGTCCTCGGGCAGCACGCATCGTCCCGCCCGCGCCAGCACGTCCAGGCTGCGCAGCAGGCCGGCGCCGCCATAGGCCGCGCCATAGGGGCGGAACGCCTCGGGATCGGCGGCGCCCAGCAGCCGCGCCGCGGCGACCGAGAGGCCACCCGCGCCGGCGAGCAGGCAGGACTGCCACTCGGCCTCGGTCGCGATCACGCCTTCCGCCTCGATCTCCCGCGCGTCGATGATGGGAAGCAGGTCGGCGGGCAGCAGCGAGCCGGTCGCGATCGCGGCGGAGAGCGGGGTCGCGACCTCGTGCCGCTTCGGCGCGCCCTCCACGACCTCCCGCCACCATTGCAGCCGGATCAGGGCGAGGGTCGGCTCGCTCGCCACCTCCCGCGCCCGCGCCAGCTCGTGGTTGAAGGCGTAGAGCGCGAGCAGCGCATCGCGGCGATCGGCCGGGGCAAACAGGGCCGTGAGGAACCGGTCGGGGTCATGGCGGCGAACCAGGGCCGCGAGCGAGTCGTTCATGGGGGCGAGGTGGCGCGGATCGCCGTCCCGTGCAAGCTTGACGGGCCGCGGAGAGGGGCCAATGACTTCCCTGGCGCCCTCGCCCGCGTCACGCACCGCAACCCGGAGGATTCCAATGGCTTTCGAACTGCCACCCCTGCCCTATGCCAAGTCCGCCCTCGGCGCGAAGGGGATGTGCGAGGAAACCCTCGACCTGCACCACGGCAAGCACCACCAGGCCTATGTCACGGCGCTGAACGGCTTCGTGGAGAAGGACCCGGCGCTGCAGGGCAAGTCGCTGGACGAGATCGTGAAGTCCACCGCCGGCGCCGGCGGCCCGGTGTTCAACAACGCCGGCCAGCACTGGAACCACATCATCTTCTGGCAGTGCCTGAGCCCGAACGGCGGCGGCATCCCCGGCGCGCTCGAGAAGAAGATCAACGAGGACCTGGGCGGCGTCGCCAAGTTCAAGGAAGAGTTCAAGGCGGCCGGCGTGAGCCAGTTCGGCTCCGGCTGGGCCTGGCTGGTCCTGGGCAAGGACGGCAAGCTCAAGGTCACCAAGACCCCGAACGGCTCCAACCCGCTCGCGACCGGCGAGGGCAAGGTGCTGCTGGGCGTCGACGTGTGGGAGCACAGCTACTACCTGGACTTCCGCAACCGCCGTCCGGACTACCTGCAGAACTTCGTGGACGCGCTGGCGAACTACGAATACGCCGAGGCGCAGCTCAAGGCCGCCTGACCCGAGGCCGTCCCCGGCGGGTCCCGGCGCACGGGGCCCCCGGGTGCGGCTCGCCCCGTCCGCGGCTCGACGCCTCCCCGTTCGCGGCCCTATCCGGCCGCGGCGGGTGCGACCGCCAGGGTCCGCAGGCTCGCCACCGCCGCCGCCTGCGCGCGGTCCAGCGCCTCCGCATACCGCGCGAGCCCGTCCGGCCCTTCGCGCGCCTCCTGCTCGATCCCGCGCGCCAGGTCCATCAGTGCGGATGCGCCGCAATTCCCCGCCACCCCCACCAGGGCATGCGCGTCGAGCGCCGCCGCCGCCGCGTCGCCCACGCGCAGCGCCGCGGACAGCCGTGTGCCGCGGCCCGCGATCTCGGCCGCGACCTCCTCGACGAAGGCCCCGAACGCCTCCCCCTGCAGCAGGCGCCGCAACTCCGCCACCGCCGCCTCGTCGAGCGCGGGACCGGCCGGGGCGCCGCGCATTCCGGCAGGATCCGCCGCCCCGGGCGCATCGCCCGGCGGACCGGCGGCCGTCACCCGGTGCAGGACCGCGAACAGGGTCGCCGGGACGAGGGGCTTGCCGACATAGGCGTCCATGCCGGCGTCCCGGTAGCGCGCCGGCGCGTCGGGCAGCGCATCGGCGGTGACGGCGATGATCGGAACGCGGCCCTGCGGGGCCGGCAGCGCGCGGATCTGCCGCGTGGCCTGCACCCCGTCCAGCCCCGGCATCTGCACATCCATCAGGATCGCGTCGAACCCGCCGGCCCGCGCGGCCGCCACCGCGTCCCGCCCGTCGCTCGCCGTCTCCACCTGGTGTCCGGCCGCCTCCAGCAGCACGGTGGCGAGCCGCCGGTTGATCGCGTTGTCGTCGACCACGAGCAGCCGGCACGGGCGCGGCGCGGGCGTCTCCTCCCGCACCGGTTCGGCCGTCGGCACCGGGGCGCCATCCGCGCGGGGCAGCGGCAGCAGGATGGTGAAGCGGCTGCCCTCGCCTTCCCGGCTCTCGACCGAGATGCTGCCGCCCATCAGCTCCAGCAGTTCGCGGCAGATCGCGAGTCCGAGGCCGCTCCCGCCGAAGCGGCGCGAGATCGAGCTGTCGGCCTGGGTGAACTTCTGGAACAGCCGGCCCTGCGTCGCCGCGCTCATGCCAATGCCGGTGTCGCTCACGATGATGCGCACCGTCTCGCCCTCGGCCGGTTCCGCGTCCAGCGTGACCGCACCCGTCTCGGTGAACTTCACCGCGTTGCCGACCAGGTTCACCAGCACCTGCCGCAGCCGCAGCGGATCGCCGCGCACCCGGCCAGGAAGCCCGGTCCCGAAGCGCGTGGTCAGCGCCAACCCCTTCTCGGCCGCGCGCGGGCGCAGCAGCGCGAGCGCGGCGTCGATCTCCGCCGGCAGGTCGAACGGGATCACCTCCACCTCGAGCTTGCCGGCTTCCAGCTTGGAGACGTCGAGGATGTCGTTGATGACCGCGAGCAGCGCGTGCGCGGACTGCCGGATGGCGAGCGCGCATTCGCGCTGGCGCTCCGTCAGCCCCTCCCGCAGCAGGATCTCGTTCATGCCGATGATGCCGTTCATCGGCGTGCGGATCTCGTGCGAGATGTTGGCGAGGAAGTCCGACTTGGCGCGGTTGGCCCGTTCGGCCTCGCGCAGCGCGGCCGCGGCCTGTTCCTCGGCCAGCTTGCGTTCGGTCACGTCGGTATAGGTCCGCACCAGGCCGCCGGTCGGCAGCGGCATGCTGCGGATCTCCAGCGTGCGCCCGTTCGGCCGGCGCCGCTCGTAGACATGCGGCTCCATCGGCAATCCGCCGTCCAGGATCATGCGGCTGACCCGCGGATCGGCGTGCACGAACTCCTCGCTCGCCCATTGATGGGCCAGCACCTCGGTGAAGGACGGCCGCTGCATCATCAGTTCGGGCGGCAGGTCCAGCAGCTCCATGGCGCGGCCGTTGCAGACCGCGACGATGCCATCGGCCGTCACCATCATCAGGCCCTGGGCCATGGATTCCAGCGTGGTCTCCAGCAGGCGCGACTTCTCGGCGCTCTCCGCCTCGCTGTGGCGCAGGGCCGCCGCGACCGCCTGCAGCTCCCGCGCCTGCGCCGCGGTGCGCGCGCTGCTGTCCTCCAGCGCCGCGTTCCGCTGGGCCAGCGCGGCTTCCGATTCCGCGCGTCGCTGGAACTGGCCGCGCAGCACGACGAAGAGCAGGCCGAGGGCGACGACCATGGCGCTGGCGCCGCCCAGGGTGAAGGCGGCCTGCCGGCGCCAGGCGGCCAGGCCGACATCGTCGAACTGGCTGGTGTGACGACGAGGTCGTAGATCGGCAGCGGCTTCACCGCGACGACGCGGGGCCGCCCGTACAGGACGCCCTTGGAATGATAGATCCCGCCTTGCACGGCAAAGCGATACCAGGTCGCACCGGACGGGAGCCGGCGGCCGATGCCCCTGCCCTCCTCCGGCTCCAACGCGAGGACGAGTCCGTCCGACCGGGCCAGCGTGACCATGGCGCCGGGCTTGCTCCGCACCGCTGCGAAGCCCGACCGGATCAGGTGGAGCGGCAATTCGGCGACCACCATCCCGAGGAACCGGCCGGCGGAATCCCGGATCGTCCGCCCGACCTGCAGGGTCGGCGCGGCACCGGCACCCGTCCGCGGCTCGCCCACGGCGAAGGCCTCTCCGGGCAGGGCCTTCCCGCGCTGGATCAGCGCCTCGTCCACCGGCGAGGCGGCCAGGGGTTCGGTCTCCGGCCGGCGGCCGGCGCGCGCGAGCAGCCGGCCATCCGCATCGACCAGTGCCAGGGCGGTGGCCTGCGGCAGGAGGTCCTTCTGGAGGCTGAGCGCCGCCAGCACCTTCGGATCCTGCAACGCGACGGCGATCGACGGCTGCCGGCCGAACCCCGCCTCCACCGCCCGCAGCGCGGCGTCGATCGGCTGCATGCTGCGGATCACCTGGTCCGCGACGAGGGCGCTGAGTACCGCCTGGTCCTGCTCGTAGTCGTGGATGGTGCTCTCGTAGGAATCGGTGACCGCGAGGCCGGCGGCGAGCAAGGCCAGCGCGATCGTGCCGCCGCAGGCGCCCAGCAGCCAGCGCGGGGAGCCTCTGGTGCGCCGTCCGGGCAGGGGATCGGCACCGTCCCGGGCGGCCTCCGCGACCGCGGGTGCGGATGCGGGACGCGCCGGCACGGCGTCAGCTCCGCCGATGCGAGCGGCGGGCAGAGTTACGGGTGGCGGCGGACAAGGCAGCGCCCCCGCAGATGAGGCCGAGCCCCGCCGGGATCAGCCAGGCGGGGCGTACGAGCATGGGAACGATGATCACGCGCCAGGTCCAGTCGCCGGCGGTTCGTTCCACCCCCGCTCGGAGTCCCTGCATCGCATCATGATCGAGCATGAACAGGAGCTGGCCGAGCGGCACGCCGGGCGGCCCCAGCGCGGCCAGTGCAACGGCACCGACCAGCAGGGCTGCGGACAGGACTGCAAGGACGCGTGGGACGCTCACATGAACAGCTTCTCGCCTTTGCGATCCGTATACAACCCGGCGACGAACGACGCATAGCCGTTATAGAGCTGGGTCGGGACCATCTCGTCGTCGCCCAGCAGCCGCTCCTTCGCCTGGCTCCAGCGCGGGTGGGGCACGGCCGGGTTCACGTTCGCCCAGAACCCGTATTCGCTGGGCTGGATCGCCTCCCAGAAGGTGGTGGGACGCGTGTCGCTGAAGGTCACCTTGGCGATCGCCTTGGCGGATTTGAACCCGTATTTCCACGGCAGCGTCAGGCGCAGCGGCCCGCCGTTCTGCGGCGGCAGCGGCTTGCCGTACATGCCGGTGGAGATGAAGGCGAGGTCGTTGGCCGCCTCGTCCATCGTGACCCCCTCGATGTAGGGCCACGGGTAGAACGGCGCGTTCAGCCCGGTCATCGTCTTGTCCTGCGCGGTCTCGAAGACGACGTATTTGGCCGATCCCAGCGGGTCGGCGAGCTTCACGAGCTGGTTCAGCGGGAAGCCGGTCCAGGGCACGGTCATCGCCCAGGCCTCGACGCAGCGATGGCGGTAGACGCGCTCCTCCTGCTGCACCTGCTTGAGCAGGTCGTCGATGTCGATGGTGCGGGGCTGCTTCACCAGGCCACCGATCTGGATCGTCCAGGGCCGCTGCTTCAGCGCCTGGGCGGCGCGCCAGATGTTCTTGCTTTCCCCATACTCGTAATAATTGTTGTAGGTGGTCGCGTATTTCTCCTCGGTGATCGGCCGGCCGGGATCGAACGCGGTGTTGCGCGCGGGCGCATCCTCGGCGTGGGCGGAGCCGGCGCGGAACAGCCCCGCGGACGCGGTGCCCAGCGCCGCCGACCCGGCCAGCAGCGCTCGGCGGCGCAAGGTGACGGATTCGGGCGTGATCCGGGCGGCCGGGATTTCCCAGCCGAACCGCTTGATGACGTGCATCGCGAACTCCTCTCCTGGCCAGCCTGATCCCGGCCCATGGTCCGGGTGCATTGTCGGACGCCGCCGAATGCGGAAGATTGCACCCGTTCGTCCAGATGGGCGAAATTTCACCGAAGGACAGGCCCGATGCATCTCGCCCGTTTCCCGCGCGTGCGGCTCTTCCCGACGCCGACGCCTCTCGAGAAGCTCGAGAACCTCAGCCGCAAGCTGGGCGGTCCGGAGATCTGGATCAAGCGCGACGACTGCACCGTGGTTGCCACCGGCGGCAACAAGGTCCGCAAGCTCGAGTGGCTGATCGGCGACGCGCGGGCGCAGGGGGCGACGCACATCGTGACCCAGGGCGCGGTGCAGTCCAACCACGTGCGCCAGACGGCCGCGGTGGCGCGGCGCTTCGGCATGACCTGCACGGCGCTGCTGGAGCACCGGGTGGAGACGAACGACCGCGACTACCTGAACAGCGGCAACGTGCTGCTCGACAAGCTCTTCGGCTGCCGCATCGAGTACCGTCCGAGCGGGCTCGACATGAACGCGGAGGCGGAGGCGAAGGGCGCGGCGCTGCGGGCGGAGGGCGAGACGGTCTACGTGATTCCGGGCGGCGGCTCCAACCCGGTGGGCGCGCTGGGCTACGTGTCCTGCGCGCAGGAGCTGATGCAGCAGGTGGACGAGATGGGGCTGCGGATCGACCGGCTGGTCACCGCGAGCGGCAGCGCGGGCACCCATGCCGGGCTGCTGGTGGGGCTGCAGGGCTGCAACGCCGGGATCCCCGTGCTGGGGATCGGGGTGCGGCTGCCGAAGGACCGGCAGGAGGCGAACGTGCACCGGCTGGCCGAGGCGACGGCGGCGCATGTGGGCCTGGCGGGCGGCATCCCGCGCGCGGCGGTCGAGGCCAATTGCGACTATGTCGGTCCGGGCTATGGCCAGCCGACCGAGGGCATGCGCGAGGCGGTGGAGATGCTGGCGCAGGAGGAGGGCATCCTGCTCGACCCGGTCTATTCCGGGAAGGCGATGGCCGGGATGATCGACCTGATCCGCAAGGGCACGATCGGCAAGGACGAGCGGGTGGTGTTCCTGCACACGGGCGGCGCGGTCGGGCTGTTCGGCTACACCGGGTTCTTCGAGGGCGCGCCCGCCGCGTGATCGGTCCGGCGCGGCCAGGCCCTTCCGTCGGGCCTGGCCCCGCCGTTCACCGCGGCCCCTGCCTGCCGGCGCATCCACGGCGTTTTTGACAACGAAGCAGCCGGCTTTGACGAGAACAGCGTCCGTTTTGACTTCGTCCGACCCAATCTTGTCTGCAACTGACGGGCACACCTGCGTCGCGTTGCGACCCTGCCCAGGTGGAGCACATTCCGTCTCTGTCCGATATCGAACCGAGACGGCAGACCAGACAAGAAGGGGGAAGTGCCGATGTTGCCATTGGTCGGGCTTGCCGCCAGCTTCCTGCCGGAGATCATCAAGGTGGTCGCCGGCGACAAGGCGGGACACGTCGCCGGAACCGTCGCCGAGGCCGTCAGCCAGATCGCGGGGACGGATGATCCGGCTGCGGCGCAGCGCAAGCTCGCGGCCGATCCGGCCGCCGCCATGGCGCTGCAGCAACGCCTGGCCGAGATCGCCCTGGAGGCGACAAAGGCGCAGAACGCCGAGGCGGACCAGCGGCGCCAGGACGACCTCGCCGCGCTGCGCGCCAGTTTCGAGAACACGGCCGGCGCGCGCACCAACCTGCTTGGCCTCGTCTCGGCGCACAGCCCGATCGCCTATGGCGCGCCGGCGGTCTCCGTCATCGTCACGATCGGCTTCTTCGTCACGCTGATCGTGCTCGTGAGAGGCGGAATGACCGGCGTGTCGTCCGAGACGATCAACATCGTCAACATCGCCGTCGGCGTGCTGGGCACCGCCTTCGCCACGGTGGTGAATTTCTGGCTGGGGTCCTCCTCCGGCTCGCGCAACAAGGACGAGCAGGCACTGGCGTTCCAGCAGACGCAGGCCAGGCAGAACAGCCGCTTCCTCGACACGCTGCAGAATGCCCAGACGCAGCATCGCGAAAGCGCCAGTTCGGCCCTGGAGGCGATCACCACCGTCGCGCGGAGCGCCGTCTCCGCCGCGCAGGCCCCGCGGGAGCCACAGCCCGCCCCGGCCGCCCCGGTTCGGCGCGCCGACACGTTCGACCGCTGCGTCGCGGTCGTGCTCGCCCAGGAAGGCGGGTTCTCGGAAGATCCGGCCGATCGGGGCGGCGCCACCAATTTCGGCATCACCCTCGCGACCCTGCGCGACTGGCGCAACGCGGAGGTGAGCGCGAGCGACGTGCACGCGCTGACCAGGGCCGAGGCGACCGAGATCTACCGCGCCCGCTACTGGATCCCGGCGCGCTGCGGCGATCTTGGGCCGGGCGTCGACCTGATGGTGTTCGATTTCGGCGTCAATGCCGGCCCGGCCACGGCGGTGAAGCACCTGCAGCGCGCGCTGGGCGTGACCGATGACGGCTCGATCGGCCCCAAGACGATGGCGGCGCTGCAGGCCGCGACGCCGCGCGAGCTGATCGGGCAGCTCGCGGAGGCGCGGCTGGCCTATTACCGCGGCCTGGCCGATTTCGAGCGATACGGCCGCGGCTGGACGAACCGCACGCAGCGGGTGCTCGCCGCCGCGCTGGCGATGATGTCGTAGCGGACGGGCGCGGTGGACACGACGCGCGCGGCTGCCCGGCTCAGGTTCCCAGCACGATCAGCAGCACGCCGCCGACCACGAGCACGAGCCCGGCGGCATCGCCCTCCTTCAGCTTCTCGCGGAGGTAGAAGCGGGAGAACAACAGGGTGAACACGATCTCGATCTGCCCGACCGACCGCACCAGCGCGACGTCGGTCAGCGCGAAGGCGGTGAACCAGCAGGCGGACCCGCAGGCCGAGAGCGTGCCGGCCCACATGGAGGTGCGCCAGGTGGTGAAGGCCTTGCGCAGCTCCGCCCGCTCCCGCCAGAGCAGCCAGCCGCCCTGCATCAGGGTCTGCAGCAGGTTGGTCACCACCAGGACGAGCAGCGCGCGGACCATCAGGCTGGGGCCGGTCAGGGCCTGGTTGGCCAGCTTGATGAACACGGTGGTCAGCGCGAACAGGAACCCGGCGCCCAGGCCGCACAGCGCGGCCGGCTGCACCGTCGCGGCGAGCAACTCACGCGGACGCAGCCCGCGGCCCGCGAGGGAGAGCGTCATCACCCCCGTGAGTCCGATGGCGATGCCGACCCAGGCGAGCGGCTTGAGCACCTCGTGCAGCACGATCAGGGCGATGACCGCGCTCTGCACCGCCTCGGTCTTGGAATAGGCGGTGCCGACGGCGAAGTTGCGGTAGCCGAAGGACATGATCAGCAGGTTGGTCGCCAGGATCTGGCAGAACCCGCCGGCGAGGCTGAACAGCACCATGCGTTCGGTGGGGACCGGCAGCGGCGCGCCGGTTGCCGCGAGGGCCGCCAGCAGCAGCAGCAGCGCGGTGGGCGCGCCGTAGAGGAAGCGGACGAACCCGGCGCCGTTGACCGACAGCATGTGCCGCAGCTTCTGCTGCAGGGCGGTACGCCAGCACTGGAACAGCGCGGCGGCGACGGTGACGGGGATCCAGATCGGCATGGGTCAGCCTGTGCGGGGGGCAAGGAGCGGCGGATCGGCAGCGGCGCGGCGGAGGATTCGGCGCAGGGATCGAGCATCCCCCGCTCCGACGCCGCGTACAAGCCGCCGGGTTATACTGGTATTCCTGCTTCCCGGGTCCTGTCTGCGCCGCCTGCCCCCTGCCCCACGCCGCGCGATCGTCAGCGACCTCCCGGTCCGGTGCCCGCCGGCTGCCCCTTGCCTTTCCCCGTCATGGCCGGCCATCCCTCCGGGCACGCGGCCGCCGTCGAAGCCTCCTGCGGCAACGCCCCGCCCGCGCCGCGCGACCGGGAGCGCGCGGCGCCGTCAGCTTGCGGCGGCGACGGCGACGCTCACCTTCGGCGGCGCCTTCAGGGTCTGCAGGATCACGCAGTAACGCTCCGTGGTCTGCACCATGCGCTCGAGCTTCGCGGCATCCGCATCGCTCTCGACCTCGAAGCGCAGGCTGATCTCGGTCAGCCCGATCGGCGCGGCGCGGTCGACGCCCAGCGTGCCGCGCGCGTCCCACACGCCCTCGGCCACGATCCGCCCGCCGGTGATCGTCACCCCCATCGCGGTCGCGACCGCCCGCAGCGTGACGCCGGCGCAGGCGACCAGCGCCTCCAGCAGCATGTCGGCCGAACAGGCGAGCTCCCCGGAACCGCCGCCGGCAGGGTGGAGGCCGGCGGTCACCTCGCCATGCCAGGCGCGCACGGTGCAGGCGATATCGCCGGGCTCGAGGATGCCCTCGGCATGCGAGGTCACCCGCGCCGTGGCCGGATCGTCGCGGTAACGCTGCTTGATGGGGGCCTGCATGGCGCGGAGCTGCTCGGCGTTCATGTTCGGTCTCCTGATGAGGGGCGGACTCGGGCCGCGGGGTGCGATGCGGGAAGACGTGCACGGCCCGGACCGTACAACTTCTCCCGCAGCGTGCCGGGTGCGTATTCGGTGGCATAGACGCCGCGGTCCTGCAGCACCGGCACGACGAGGTCGACGATGTCGGCGAAGGTCTCCGGCGTCACCGCATAGGCGAGGTTGAACCCGTCGATGTCGGTGGCCGCGACCCAATCCTGCAACGCGTCCGCCACCGTCTCGGCGCCGCCCACGACGACCGGGCCGCGCCCGCCGATCGCGGCGTGGCGGGCGATCTCGCGGACCGTCCAGGTGCGGTCGGGATCGGCGGTGGTGAACGCCTCCAGCGCCGAGGTCATCGCATTGCGCTGGCTGAACCGCACCGGCTCGTCCTGCGGCAGGGCGGCGAAGTCGAGGCCGGTCCAGCCCGACATCAGCGCGAGCGCCCCCTCCTCCGAGACATGGGCGAGGTAGTCGCGATACTTCTCCTCCGCCTCGGCATCGGTGCGGCCGGTGATCACGGTCATCATGGTGTAGATCTTCAGGTCGGCCGGGTCGCGCCCCGCGGCGGCGGCACGGCGGCGCAGATCGGCGACGATGCCCGCGATCACCTTCTGCGAGGGTCCGTTGATGAACACGCACTCCGCATGGTCGGCGGCGAATTGCCGCCCGCGCGCCGAGGCGCCGGCCTGGTAGAGCACCGGCGTGCGCTGCGGCGACGGCTCGCTCAGGTGGATCGCGTCCAGCCGGACGTACGGGCCCTCATGCGTCACCCGGTGGATGCGGTCGGGATCGGCGAAACGGCGCCCTGCGCGGTCGCGCAGCACCGCGCCGTCCTCCCAGGAGGCTTCCCACAGCTTGTAGGTCGCCTGCATGTAGTCCTCGGCGATCGCGTAGCGCTCGTCATGGCCGACCTGCTGCGTCATGCCCATGCCGCGCGCGGCGCTGTCGAGATAGCCCGTGACGATGTTCCAGCCGATGCGCCCGCGCGTGAGGTGGTCGAGCGTGCTCATGCGCCGCGCGAACGGGTAGGCGTGCTCGTAGGACAGCGCGCAGGTGACGCCGAAGCCAAGGTGCTGCGTAACGTAGGCCATGGCCGGGATGACCATCAGCGGGTCGTTCACCGGCACCTGCACGGCGTGTTCCAGCGCGGTGCGGGCGGAGCCCCGATAGACGTCGTAGACGCCCAGCACGTCGGCCAGGAACACCGCGTCGAACAGGCCGCGTTCCAGCAGCCGCGCGAGATCGACCCAGTAGTCGAGCGTGTTGTAGGCGTCGGCGCGGTCGCGCGGATGCGTCCAGAGGCCGGGCGACTGGTGGCCGACACAGGCCATGTCGAAGGCGTTCAGGCGGATGTTTCGTCCCATGCGCCGGACGGTGGCCGAAACCGGCGCGCGGGTCCAGGGCGTGACGGGGGTGAGCGGGTGGGGACGAGGCCTGGACGCGGGCACGGGCGTGAGGGGGGTGGGCGTGACGGGCGGGGGCGTGCGGCACGGGCGGCCGGGCGCTCCCCACGTCCTCCCTCGTCATGGCCGGCCGTCGAGCCGGCCACCCCCACCGGCACGCGGCAGGCGCCCCCGCTACAGCAGCGGCATGACCTTGCGCGCGAAATCCTCGGCCAGGCGCCACTTGGCGGGCGTGCCGACCGCGAAGATCAGCTCCTGCAGCCCGTCCGCCTCCAGCGCGCGAATGCGGGCGGCGAGCTCCTCCGGCGTGCCGACCAGGCAGGTGTCGCGGATGAGCTGCGCATCGATCAGCGCCGCCTCCCCGGCATGCAGCCCGGTGTAGTGCAGCTCGTGCGTGCGGAAGTGCCGGTGTTCGGGCGGGGTCTGCTCCACCAGCGCGCAGTAGGGCTTCCAGATCCGCTCCAGGAAGGCCGGCGGGGCGATGCCGCGCTCATGCACCTCGTCGTAGAAGTAGTAGACGCTCGCCATGACGTTCGGGCCGATCGCGGCCTTGATCCGGTCTGAGTCGATCGCCTCCCCCGGCTCCAGCACCGCGACGCTGCTCAGGGTGCAGGTGCGGAACCCGTCCAGGGTGCGGCCGGTCCGGGCCGCGCCCTGGCGCACATGCCCCAGCGCCGTCGCGACCGGCACGCCGCGCGGCGGGATCGCGAAGATCAGCCCGTCGCCATGCGCCCCGGCCAGCGCCATCGCGCGCGGACCGAAGCCCGAGACGTAGAGCGGGATCGGCGGATCGAGGTCGAGGCCGGGCTTGCCCTCCAGCAGAAGGCGGACCGGCTTGCTCACGCCCTCGTAGCGGTAGTCGACGGTCTCGCCGCGCAGCAGGGCCGCGAGCACACGCAGGTACTCGTCGTACGCCGCGATCTTCATCGGGCGCTGGCCCATCGTGCGCATGGCCGTGTTGCCGGTTCCCATGCCGAGGAAGACGCGTCCGGGGGCGAGCCGGTTGATGGTCGCGATCGCGGCCGCCTGCACCGGCGGGATGCGGGTGCCGCAGATCGCGGTGCCGGGGCCGATCCGGATGCGCTTTGTCTCGCGCGCGGCGAGCGCCAGCGTCGCGTAGACGTCCGAATAGAGCATCTGGCTGTCGGCGACCCAGACGCTGTCGTAGCCCAGCGCCTCGGCATGCGCGAAGAACCCGGTCTCCTGGATGTGCGGCATGAGGCAGAAGCCGAACTTCATGGCGTGCTCCTTCGGGAGAGGCATGGGATCGGGTGCGTGGCAGGCGCGGGCGGCAGGGTGCCGGTGGGGGTGGCCGGGTCGAGCCATGGGTCGAGCCCGGCCATGACGCGGGCGCGGGGGCGACCGCATGCCGTGCCATTGGGGATGGCCGGCTCGACGGC
>MKTV01000065.1:55589-118110 GCA_001898425.1 Rhodospirillales bacterium 69-11 | reverse complement strand
GTGGAGGGCGACCGCACGCCGCGCCGTGAAATCGGCGGCACCGCTCGGCCACCAGGACCGTCATGGCCGGCCGTCGAGCCGGCCATCCCCACCAGCACCCTGCCTCATCGATCGCCGCCCCTTTTTTCTCATCTCGCCCGTCAGGCGGCATCGCCCTGCGGGCGGCGCGGCTTGGGCACCGTCCCGATCACGTCGCGCGCCGCAAGGTCCGCGTACTCCGCCTCCGAGAGGCCGATCCGCCCGACCAGGATCGCGTGGTTGTCCTGGCCCAGCGTGGGCGCGACGCGGCGCAGCGGATAGGGCGCGGCGCCTTCCCGGAACGCCGCCGAGGACTGCCAGTGCGGCCCGATGAACGGCCGGTCCACCCGGCGCCAGAAGCCGCGCGCCTGCAGATGCGGGTCGCGGTCCAGCGTCGCCGGCAGCCGCGCCACGCCCGCCGCCACGCCCACCGCCTGCAGCGCCAGCATCGCGTCCTCCGCTTCCCGAGCTGCGGTCCAGGCGGCGATCACCGCCTCGAGCGCCTCCTCCCGCGCGCGGCGTTCGGCGGCCGGCAGGCCGGCCAGATCCTCTCGCCCGATCACCCCGCACAGCGCGCGCCAGGCCGCGTCGTCGGTGACCGACACCGCGAGCCAGGAATCCGCGCCGGCGCAGCGGAACGCGCCCTGCGGCACGAACACCGGATGGCGGTTGCCGATGCGCGGCGGAACGGCGCCGGTCGCCGACTGCTCGATCATCGCGGCGGCGACCAGCGGCAGCATGCAGGCGACCTGGGAGAGGTCGACATGCTGCCCCTCCCCCGTTCGCTGCTGGTGCAGCAGCGCGACGATCAGCGCCGCCGCCGCGTTGAACCCGCCGACCGGATCGCCATAGGCGGTCTGGTTCATCGTGGGCGGATGGTGCGGGAAGCCGGTGATCGTCGGCAGGCCCGACGCCTGCTCGAGCGTGGAGCCGTAGGCGCGGCAGGCGCTCCAGGCATTGCCGCAGCCGAAGGCCGGCATCGACGCCATGACCAGGCCCGGCCGCACCTGCGACAGCACCGGATAGTCGAGGCCCAGCTTGCCCAGCACCTCGCTGGAATAGTTCTCGATCACCGCGTGCGCGCCGGCGACGAGGCGCTTCAGCAGCGCGACACCCTCGGGCTGCGTCAGGTCCAGCGTGACGTCGAGCTTGTTGCGGTTCATGAGCTGGAACCACGGGATCTTCTCGTAGCGCTGCTCCGCGATGAAGCTCGCGCGCAGGTCGGTGCCGCGCCACCAGTCGGGATACTGGCAGGCCTCGACCTTGATCACCTCGGCGCCGAGGTCGCACAGGTGACGCGCCGCGGTCGGGCCCGCCCAGCCCATGGTCAGGTCGACGATGCGCAGGCCCGCGAGCGGCAGGGTGCCCTCGGGTGCGGCCTGCGCAGGACGGGCGACGGCCGGGGCGAAGGCCTGCGGGCGCCAGGCGGCTGCGTCCGCACCCGCCAGCGGGGCGCGGCCCTCCGGCAGGGGCGGCGTGCGGGTCAGGGTCTGCGGCAGCGCCGGCGCCTCGAACCGCGCGTCCCCGATCGCGACGGTCGCGAATGCGCCACGCTCCCGGTGCACGGCCTGCGCCAGCAGCTCCGCCATGTTGGGCACGACCGCCAGCGGCAGCTTGTGTTCGAGCGCGAGCGCGAACCATTCCTCCGCGGTGCGCGTCATCCAGATTGGCCCGAACAGCGCATCCAGTTCGGCGGCCTGCCTCAGCCGGTCGATGTTCAGCGAGAAGCGCGGCTCCTTCGCGATGTCGGGCACGCCCATCATCGCGCACAGCCCGCGCCATTGGCCGGGGGTGACGATGGTGACGCCGATCAGCCCCTGCTTCGTCGGATAGATCCCGACCGGATAGTTGCGCCCGAAACGGTTCACGCCCGGCCGATGGCGGCTCTCCGCCCCGTCCCAGGCGACGCCGGCCTCGTATTCCGACACCCCGATCGACGCCTCGTGCACGCTGGCCGCGAAGCGCCGCGCCCCGCCCGCACGGCCGTACAGGCCGCTCGCGGTCGCGATGAAGGCCGCGATGCCCGCCAGGATGCCCGACTGGTGATCGGTCGCGAGGATCGGCGGACCCTCGGCCGGACCGGTCAGCACGACGAGGCCGGCGAGCGCGCGCACCGTCGCCTCGGTCGCGGCGAAGTCGCGATACGGCCCGTCCTCCCCGAACCAGGACAGCGTGGTGATCGCGAGGCCCGGATGCGCGCGCCGCAGCGCCGCGTGGCCGGGATCGCTCGCCGCGACCTCGTGCGGCGGCCGGCCGTCGAGCAGCACGTCCGCGTCGGGCAGCAGCGCGGCGAGGGCGGCGTCGCTGCCGGTCACGCTGCGCTTGTTGGTGTTGAGCCAGGCAAACAGCCCGCTCTCGCCGTTCGCGAGGATCGGCGGCGTGCGGCGCAGGGGATCGCCACCGGCGGGTTCCAGCTTCACGACGTCGGCGCCGAAATCGGCGAACAGCTTGCCGCAATAGTCGAGCGCCACGCCCGATCCCACCTGCAGCACGCGATAGGCCGCGAGGGGCGGCGCGTCTCCGGTGGGCGTGCTCATGGCCGCATCGTGAACATGGAGGGGCCAGGCGTGCGCAGCGGCGCCACGAGATTCGCGAACTCGCAGAGCAATGGCCGCGTGTCGCGCGGGTCGATGATCTCGTCGATCAGGAATGCCTCCGCGGACCGGAACGGGGATCGCAACTGCTCGAGCCGGGTCTCGATCTCCGCGAGCTTCTCGGCGGGGTCGGCGGCGGCGTCGAGCTCCGCGCGGTACGCCGCCTCGATCCCGCCCTCCAGCGGCAGGGAGCCCCAATTGCCCGACGGCCAGGACCAACGCAGCGGCGTCTGCGTGTGCGGCACGTGCGCGCCGCCGCCCACACCGAAGACGTTGCGGATGATCACCGCGGCCCAGGGCACGGTGGACTGGTGGATTGCGCTGACCGCCGTCACCGCGTGGCGCATGGTCGCGGTCGATTCCGCCTGCAGCCCGACCGCGAAGCCGAAGCAGTCGACCAGGTGCACGACCGGCAGGTGAAAGGTCTGCGCCAGATCGACGAAGCGGGTGATCTTGCGCGACGCCGCCGCGCCCCAGGCGCCGCCGTTGTAGAGCGGGTCACCGGCCAGGATCGCGACCGGCCAGCCGTCCAGCCGCGCGAACCCAGTGATGATGGCGCGGCCGAACCCCTTGGACATCTCGAAGAAACTGCCGCGATCGACCACGGAGTCGATGATCTTGCGCATGGAATACGCCTTGCGGCGGTCCTTGGGCACGATCGAGATCAGGTGCTCGTCGCGCCGCTCCGGATCATCCCAGGGCGTCACGCGCGGCGGCAGGTCCCAGACCGAACTCGGCAGATACGACAGGAACCGCCGCGCGCGTTCGAACGCCTCCTGTTCGGTGGCCACCGCATCGTCCACCGTGCCGGCCGGCACCTGCACGGCGTGCCCCCCGAGCTCCGCCTTGCTGCGCTTCTCGCCGAGACGCTCGACGACGGGCGGGCCGGCCACGAACACGGCCGAGGTGTCGCGCACCATCAGCGAGTAGTGGCTCGCCGCGAGCCGCGCCGCGCCCAGCCCGGCGACGGAGCCGAGACCCATGGAGACCACCGGGATGCGGCCCATGTTCTGCGCGCACAGCCACAGGCCGGAGCTTTGCCCGATGCCGCCCGGCAGGTTGGCGTGGCCCCGCGTCTCGATCGTCTTGACCGAACCGCCGCCGCCCGATCCCTCGATCATGCGGATCAGCGGCATGCGGTATTCGCCGGCCAGCTTCTCGGGCAGGAAATACTTGTTCTTGATCGACGCATCCGCCGATCCGCCGCGCACGGTGAAGTCGTCGCCGTACACCACCACCGGCCGCCCCTCGATCCGGCCGCGCCCGCACACGCCGTTGGCCGGCAGGAAGTCGGTGATTGTCCGCTGGCTGGAATCGTAGGTCGCCTTGCCCGCGATCGAGCCGATCTCCTGGAAGCTGTCCGGATCGAGCAGCCGGTCGATGCGTTCGCGGACGGTGAGGCGGCCGGCGGCGTGCTGCCGCGCGATGCGGTCGGGACCGCCCATCTGCCGCGCGATGCGCTGGCGTTCGGCAAGTTCGTCGAGTTCGGGCTGCCAGTCGCTCGCCTGCGGCGGCGCGGTGCGCTCCGGGACGGGATGATCCATGGAGGGCGGTTCTTCTCTTGGACGTTCTCCCCGGGAGCATTTCATCCGGGTGCCGAGGGGTCAAATCCGCCGCCCTGCGGTCAGCCGGTGCGCCCCGGTCCCGCGCCACCAGCGACACTGCCGGCGGTCCCGTCGCCGCGCCCGTCGCTGCGCGTCCCCTCGCCCGCCGCATCGCCCTGGCCCAGCTCGCTCGCGGCACCGCCACCGGCACCGCCGTCGCCCGCGACGCTTCCACCCACGTCGCCCGCGACGATCCGCACCCGCCCCGCATCGGTGTCGAGCAGCAGCGCCCCATCGGCGTCGAGCCCCACGAACACCCCGCTCGCCGACCGGCCGCTGGTCGCGACGTGCAGCGTCTCGCCCAGCCGGTGGGCGCGCGCGAGCCACGCCTCGCGGACCACCGGAAACCCGCCCTCGGTCCAGCGCGCCAGCCACGCCTCGAGACCGCGCAGCAGCAGGCTGCACGCGCCGTCCACCGTGGCGATCCCGCCCGACGCGGCCAAGGTCGTGGTCGGATAGGCCGGCCCCTGCGGCGCGACCAGCACGTTGATCCCGATCCCCAGGATCACCGCCGACCCCGCCTGCTCGATCAGGATGCCCGAGATCTTCGCGCCGCCCACCAGCACGTCGTTCGGCCACTTCAACTGCGCCCGCGTATGGCTGGGCAGCAATGCGTCCACCGCATCCGCGACCGCCAGCGCCGACAGGAAGCTCAGTTGCCAGAGCCGCTCCGGCGGCACCTCGCGCAGCAGGACGGAGAGGTAGAGGTTGCCGGGCGGGCTGAACCAGCGCCGCGCAAGCCGGCCGCGGCCCGCGGTCTGCTCGTCCGCATGCACCACCGTGCCGTGCGGCGCACCCTCCTCGGCGAGGCGACGCGCCTCGTCGTTGGTGGACCCGATGCGGTCGTAGCGCCTGACGTCGAACATGCTGCCCCGGCGGCTGTCCAGGCGGACGGTAGCGGACCGATGGCAGCAGCGCCACAATCCGGGCGTCGTTTCGACGTGATGGGGGTGTTTATTCCGCATCGTTCCAACGCGGGAGACGAGGCGTGCAACGTTTTCGGGAAGCGGTGGCGAGCCTGTTCTGGCCCTTCGACCATGCGGACGACGCATCGGCACCGACGGGTCTGCACGCGTCGTCCGATGCGGCGCTGCGCGGTGGGTGCGGCCTCGCCGACGTCCCGGCCACCATCGACGTCCGGCCGTGTGCCCCCTCCGACCCCGCATCGCGATCGGAGGTGGGGCAGGCGATGCGGCTGCCCCCCGATGAGGGGCCGCAGGGCCGCGCGGCAAGGGGCCTCGCGGAGTCGATCGAGGCGGCGCGGGAACGCGCCATCGCCGAGGGCGTGCAGCCCATACCCCCTGCCGTGTATCGCGGCCTGCTCGGGTACTTCCCGGCTGCCCTCCTGCAGCGGGCGCGCTTCGCCACCGGCCGGCGGGCGGTCGGCGTGCCGGCGCTCACCGGCGCGTTCGCCGATCGCGCGGCGGTGACGCTGGGCGACGTGATCCTGTTCCGCGACGAGCGCCGCATCCGCGACCTGGGTCTCTGGGCGCATCACCTGACGCATGTGATGCAGGTGCAGCGCTGGGGGCTCGCGGAATTCGCCGCGCACTACGTGGCCGACAGCCGGCTCGTGGAGCAGGAGGCGAACGACAACGCCGCCCGCTTCGCCGCGTGGCAGAGCCAGCGCGCCGGGTAGCGCGCGGCGCGGGGCAGAGCTGCGCAACTCCACGCGGCTCCGGTCGTTCAGGTGCTGCGGCCCGCGGGCTGCGACACACCAAGGAGACGACGCATGGACAAGGACCGGATGGAAGGCATGGCGCACCAGGCGAAGGGCGCCGTCAAGCAGGCCGCCGGGAAGGTGACCGGCGACGAGAAGATGAAGGCCGAGGGCACCGCGGAAAAGACCGAAGGCAAGGTGCAGAACACGGTCGGCGGCGCCAAGGACGAGGTCCGCGACGCGACCAAGGGCTGATCAGCCTCGGCCGGCGCAGGACGCGCAGCCGATCGCCGCAAGGCGCCGGCCGCGTCCGCCCGCCGCAAGCGATGGAGTACCGGGGCTCACCCCCGGTATTCCATCTCGCTGACGCTGCCGCCACCGGCGAACCCGGGTGACCCCTCGAAGGCCGGGTACGTCCCGAGGACGTGCAAAGCGGCCACCAGCCGGTCCGTCGAGAACGGCTTCCCCACGAACCCGTCGAATGCGATGCCTTCGGGCGGCTCGCCGCCGCTCGTGAGCAGGATACGGCACGCCGGGCGTGTCCGCCTGATGCGACCCGCCAGCGCGATGCCGTCGACGCCCGCTCCGAGATGGATGTCGATCAGCAGGACACGCGGATCCGGCACGCCGTCCAGCCGCTCCAGCGCCTCCACGGCAGAGGCGGCTTCCTCCACGACATACCCCTCCTCCCGCAAGACTTCGCAGGTCGCGTCCCGCACCCCGGGATCGTCCTCCACGACCATCACGTCCGCCATCGGATGCGCGTGCATCCGACGGTCGAGCGCGTGAGGGTCGGTATGCCGGTCCGAACGGTCAGCCATTCGACGTCCCGTCCTGCGTCGTGCGTTGCGGCATGGCGCGGAGCGGCGGCGTACGCCCCCATGTCAGCGGCTCCGGCACATGCGGAACCCGCGGGAATGCGCGGCTCGCCCGCCAGTATTGGTCAAGTGTCCGTCCGAGAAGTTCGCTGACACGGTCAAGTCGTGTGTCGCCCAGGCGGTCGATGGTTCGCTTCGCGACGCCGAGACTGACACCAACCGCAGTCAGAGCCTCTATCATTTCGGCATAGTTCGCCGGCTCCGCCTCCGCCGACAGGAACTTTCCGTCTCGCCCCTGCGGGAACTCGGCACGTTCGGGCACCTGGAAGCCGGGTTCTGCGGTCATGTCACCCACCCTCTGGTTGTTATTGCGACCTACGGGTCACGTGTAACGGACAACGACCTCAGGCCGCGTGGTTTCGTGAACAGGATTCTTGATCCAAATCAAGGAAACGTCTAAATTTGCGGCTTAGCATCGCAGCACACGACCCAAGTCTTGCCAATTGTCACGCCTGCGTGATCGATGCTATACTAGAACAATCATATTCTGTAATGAGAAAGGGTTCAGTCCATGGCGCCCAGCGCCCTTCTGCGGCGGGACACGGCTCGTATGGGGCCGGTCATCGACGCCCCCCACCCCTGGCGGGAGGATGGCGCGCGCGCGAAGGCCGCCGAGGTCGTCGATGCCCAGCTTGCCGGGATCGCGAGCATCGTCCGGTTCCGCCGCGGCGAGTTCGTCTGCCGGGAGGGTGAGCCGGCCGTCGCGATGTTCAGCCTGGCATCGGGCGCCGTAAGCTCGTGGCTGCACACGCCCGAGCAGGGGCAACAGGTGGTGGGGTTCCAGTTCGCCAACGACCTGGTGGGCTTCGCCCGGGCCGGTCGCTATCGGACCACCGTGAAGGCCGTGACACCCCTGACGGCCTATCGCCTGCCCGTCGAGGCGTTGGAGCGGCGCCTGCTCCGCAATCCGGATCTGGTGTTCGCCATCGCCTGCAAGCTGTCGGACGATCTGTATGCCGCGCAGGATCATGCCGTGCTGATCAGCCGCCACCGAGCGGTCGCGCGGCTCGCGCTATTCCTGCAGCGGCTCGAGGCCCGCGCCGGCGACGAGCGCGGCGGACTGCGGGAGATGTTCCTGCCGATGAGCCGGACCGAGATCGCGTCCTACCTCAACGTCTCCCCCGAGGCGGTCAGCCGGTCGTTCGCCGAACTCCTGCGTCAGGGGAGCATCCGGGTCCGGGAGCGCCGCTACGTCATGATAATGGATCACGCGGCGCTGGACGCGCTGGCGGTCGAGCCGCGCGCGGCGCTGGAGGGCGAGGTGGGGGGCGGCCCGCCTCCCGGTTGCGATCCCGACGACGCCCCCTGCGTGCTCTGACGCGGACGGACCGGCTGCGGTCGTGGGTGGCCGCCCTGCGGCGGCCATGACACGGGGGGGGGGCGCGCCGGCACGGGGCCGCACCCACCGGCGCGGGGCCGCGGCGGTGCCGCTCAGCCGGTCTGCGACACCGTCACGACGTGGTCCGCGATCGCGAGGGAGGCGGTCAGGCCGGGGCTCTCGATGCCGAACAGGTTCACGAGGCCGGGAATGCCGTGCGTCTGCGGCCCCTGCACCACGAAGTCCTGGCCCGGCGCGCCCTTGGGCACGATCTTCGGCCGGATGCCGGCATAGCCCGGCTGCAACGCCCCGTCCTTCAGCCCCGGCCAGTATTTCCGCACCGCCGCGTAGAAGCTGTCCGCGCGATGCGGGTCCACCGTG
Organism: Rhodospirillales bacterium 69-11; assembly: GCA_001898425.1. Taxonomy (GTDB): domain Bacteria; phylum Pseudomonadota; class Alphaproteobacteria; order Acetobacterales; family Acetobacteraceae; genus Rhodopila. The sequence continues at coordinate 109,657 of MKTV01000065.1, read as the reverse complement.
TACTCCGGCGCATCCACCCACTCCACGTCCGGCCCGAACCGCGCCTGCCCGCCCAGATCCACCGTCAGATGGACACCGAGCCCGCCGGGGACCGGGACGGGATAGATCAGGCGGGAGAACGGGGAGCGGCCCGAAAGCGTGAAGTAATTGCCCTTCGCATAATACGGCGTCGGCACCCGGTCCGCCGGCATCCCGTCGAGCCCCCGCGCGAGCTCGGGCGCGGTCAGCCCGGCGGCGTTGACCAGCAGCCGGCAGCGTAGCGTGATCGGGTCGGCGCCGCCGACGTCGAGCTCGATCCGCCGGTCGCGGATGCGCCCGCCCACCACCGGGGAGAAGAACACGCAGGCGGCGCCGGCATTCTCCGCGTCGCCCTGCAGCGCCAGCATGTAGGCGTGGCTGTCGATGATGCCCGTCGTCGGGGAATGCAGCGCGCTGGTGCAGGCGAGGTTCGGCTCCAGCGCAATGGCCTCGGCGGCCGAGAGCACGCGCATGCCCTCCACCCCGTTGGCCTCGGCGCGCTGCTTGATGCCGGCCAGCATCGCGTCTTCCTGCGCATTGGTCGCCACGATCAGCTTGCCGCAATTCAGATGCGGCACGCCGCGCTCGGCGCAGTAGCCATACAGCGCGCGGCGGCCGGCGACGCAGAACCGCGCCATCAGGCTGTTGGCCGGATAGTAGATGCCGGCGTGGATCACCTCGCTGTTGCGCGAGGAGGTGCCGGTGCCGATCCCCTCCGTCGCCTCCACCACGATGACCTCGCGGCCGGACAGCGCCAGCGCGCGGGCGACGGCGAGCCCGACCACGCCTGCGCCCACCACCACGCAATCGACGTCTTCCACGCTGCCTCTCTCCTCCCGCTCGCGCATCCCTGGCGGCCGACCGGTTTACGCGCGGGCGCCGACCCGCGCTAGACTCACGCCGACGCGAGGGAGAGTCGGGACATGCGCATTGCGGTGATCGGAACGGGCGGGGTGGGCGGTGCGTTCGGCGCGGCGCTGGCGCAGGCAGGGGGCGACGTGACGTTCGTGGCGCGCGGCGCCCATCTGGCGGCGATGCGGGAGAACGGGCTGCGGATCGAGGGCGACCGCGGCACCACCGTGGTCGCGCCCTGCCAGGCGACGGACGACCCGGCCTCGATCGGGCCGGTCGACATCGTGCTGTTCTGCGTCAAGCTGTGGGACGTGGAGAGCGCGGGGGAGGCCATCCGCCCCCTGATCGGGCCGGAGACGGCAGTGATCCCGGTGCAGAACGGGATCGACGCGGCGGACCGCCTGGTGCCGATCCTGGGCGAGCATGCGGTGATGGCCGGCACGGTCGCGATCAGCGCGACGATCGCCGCCCCCGGCGTGATCCGCCAGACCGGCACGTTCATGTCGATGACCTTCGGGGAGCGCGACGGCCGCACGACCCCGCGCGGCGAGCGGTTCCTGGCGCTGTGCAAACAGGCCGGGTTCGCGGCGACGCTGAGCCCGGCGATCGAGACCGCGATCTGGATGAAGTTCATCATGCTGACGGCGATGAGCGGCAGCACCGCCCTCGCCCGCCTGCCGATCGGCCGGCTGCGGGACGATCCGGACTCGCTGTGGATGGTCGAGCAGATCATGCGCGAGACCGATGCGGTGGGCCGTGCGCGCGGCGTCGCGCTGCCGCCGGACGCGGTGGACAAGCTGCTGGCGGGGATCCGCAACAACCCGGCGAGCATGATGGCCTCGATGGCGGTGGACCTGCTGCGCGGCAATCGGCTGGAGCTGCCGTGGCTGGCCGGCAAGGTGGTGGCGCTGGGGCGCGAGCTGCGCGTGCCGACGCCGGTGAATGCGACGGTGTTCGCGGCGCTGAAGCCGCACGTGGAGGGGGCGTCGGGCTAGTGCCTGCTGGGAGTTGTCGTGAGTCGATGAGGACGGCTTCGAGATGCGTCACGGTCTCAAAGCTCGAGTCGAGACATCCGCCTGCGTAATCCCGACCGCGATGTCCAAGCCCCGTGGCCTGAACATCGTTCGGATCGCCTCCCCGGGTTGCTCCCAGTCACAGCCGAGCTGGCACGTCGGGCGGCTGGTCTCAGGCGGCGCGAACGCCCTGGACGAAGGTCTTGAATTCCGTCGTGAGACGTTCCGACTGGCGGGAGAGTTCGCCGGCCGCGCTCAGCACTTGGCCTGCCGAGTTGCCCGTCTTGCCCACCATTTCGCTCACGACCGCGATGTTGCGCGATACGTCCTGGGTGCTCGAGGACGTCTGCTGCACGTTGCGGGAGATTTCGGCCGTGGCGGCGCCTTGCTCCTCCACCGCCGCGGCGATCGAGTTCGAGATGCCGCTGATCCGCTCCACACGCTCGACGATGCCACGGATCGCCGCGACCGCTCCCTCGACGGACGCCTGTACCTGAGCGATCTGCGCACCGATCTCCTCCGTCGCCTTGGCCGTCTGGTTGGCCAGCGTCTTCACCTCGCCCGCCACTACGGCGAACCCTTTGCCCGCTTCGCCGGCGCGGGCAGCCTCGATCGTTGCGTTCAGAGCGAGGAGATTGGTCTGCGCGGCAATTCCACGGATCATTGAGACCACGCTGCCGATCTGCGCCGCCCCGGCGGAAAGCGCCTGCATCAGCTCGTCGGTTCGCCGCGCCTCTTCCGCGGCCATTCCCGTCATACTGGCGCTATCACTCACCTGGCGCGTGATCTCGGCGATGCTGGCCGCCAGCTCCTCGGCTGCGGAAGCGACGGTCTGCACGCCCGAACTGGCCTCCTCCGCCGCGCCCGCGACGGCTTCTGTTCGGCCCGAAGTCTCGACGGCCGCGCCGCTCATGAACTGCGCGGCGGCTTCCAGCTCCGTCGAGGCGGAGGACAGGGTGTCGACCATCCCGCCCACCTGCACCTCGAAACCGCGGACCAATTCGGCCAGTTCTGCGGCACGCTGCTCCTTCCTGACCTGTTCCGCCGCCTGCTCGGCGGTGAGGCGGCTGGTCTCGATCATGGAGTCGCGGAACACGACCACTGCCGCCGCCATTTCTCCGATCTCGTCCCGACGGTCGATGCCGGGAATCGCGGTTCCCACGTCGCGGGCGGCGAGGCGGCGCATGGCCTGAGTCAGTGCGGCGAGCGGACGTGCGACCCGGCCGATCACGATCAGCATCCCGGCGACGGCCAGGAGTACGGAAAGGCCGAGGATCGAGATTCCCGTGATCAGCCCGAGGCGTGCGGCGTGTGCGAGATCCCCGCCCCGAACCGCCATTTCCTCGAGCGCCACCATTGGAACGGCATTGATGGTATCGAGCGGTTTCTGGATGGCCGTACCGAAATCCGCGCCGGAGATCGTGACGCTCTCTCCCTTGCTCAGCGCCGAATAGACCCTTTCCCGTTCGGCCTCCGACGCACCGAAAAATCCGGACTCGGCGTCGGCGACCGCTCGCTTCAATGCCGACGGGGCGTCCTCGCGGCGGGCAATCTCCTTCACCTCTGCCCAGTTCGCAGCCGTCTGCCCCTTCGACTCCGCCGCGGCCACCATCTGGTCCTGCGTCCAGGAACGACCCTCATTGAGCGCAGACAGAGCGAGAAGGACGCGCGGGCTCAGGTTCAGCCGGGTACTCCAGCCCGCACGCTTGACCGTCAGCATCTCGTCGATCCGGGGATCGACATGGCGGATCGCGGCGTCCACACGGTCCGAGAGCGTGGCCAGAGCCGCAAGGAACTCGTCGCAGGCGCGCTGCCACTTACCGGCGAACTCCGGATCGCGCGCGGCGCGCGGCTGCTGAACCGCCGCATCCGCCGCACCGCGCAAGGCGGCGACGGCGGCATAGGCCTTGCGAACACGCGCCATTTCCGGTCCGAGGCCGGCAACGTCCACACGCTCCAGACCAGAACCGGCTGCGGCAAGAGCTGCCTCAATCCGCGGCCAGTGCGACTGTCTCCGCGCTTCCTGGACCGCACCGATCGGAGGCGTCGCCTGCAGGGCAGAGATCGTATCGCCGCGTTCCAATCGGAACGTCTGCAACAACTCGAAGAGCCTGGCGCTGCGGACCGCGAGATCGACCGTCCGATTCGCCGTCGAGAGCCGTACACCGTTCTCATACACTTGCACGACGCCGAACCCGATGGGCACCACGGCCAGGCCCGCGATCGCACAGATCAGGATGGAGCGGATGGAGAGGCGACCAAAATGGAGCATGCTGTCCTGCGAGAGCTTTCGGCATCACAATCTGGGCCTGCCTCCTTAACGCCGTGTTACCGTTGGGGCCCGATGTGCCACCCGCGTCATGACCGGCCCTGTGCCGGTCATCTGCCTGTCTCCCCTCTCGAGTTGGTCGAAGGCCGTGGATGGCCGGGAGGAGGCCGGGCATGGCACGGGGGCGCGGACCGCGCCGACGCTGCCCGCTTGCGGCGCGGTGGCCAACCGCGCGATACGCGACCCATGCTGACCTTGCGCGCCCAGGACGCCTCCCTCCTCGTCGCCCCCGAGAGCGGCGGGGCCATCGCCGGCTGGGCCCGCGGCCCGGTCCGGCTGCTCCGCATGCCGCTGACCGACGCGGTGCTGCGGGGCGACGTGCATGGGATGGCGTGCTTCCCGCTGCTGCCCTACGCCAATCGCATCGGCCACGCCCGCTTCCCCTGGGCCGGCAAGACCTGGCACCTGCGCCCCTTCCCCGGCCACCCGAACGCGTTGCACGGCGTGGGCTGGAAGCGGCCCTGGGACATCGCGGCGCTGTCCGAGGCGTCCGTGCGGCTCACGCTGGCGCATGACCCGGCCGGGCCGGAGGGACCGATCGACTGGCCCTTCGCCTTCACCGCGACGGAGGAGATCGTGCTGGAGCGCGACCGTTGTCGGATCACCCTGTCCATCACCAACCGCCACGCTGAACCCGCGCCCGCGGGCCTTGGCGTCCACCCGTATTTCCCCGCGCCCGGCGCCGCCCTGCAGTTCCAGGCGGCGGCCGTCTGGGAAAACGACTCCACCAACCTGCCGCAGACGCGGATCGCGATCCCGCCGGCCTGGGACCATTCCAGCGGACGCCCGATCGGGGACGTCGCGCTGGACAATTGCTTCGTCGGCTGGCGGCAGCCGGCCGTCCTGCGCTGGCCGACCCACACGCTGACGCTCACCGCCGACCCGATGTTCGACCATCTGCAGGTCTACACCCCGCCCGGCCAGCCCTTCTTCGCCGTGGAGCCGGTGAGCCACGCCCCCGACGCGCTCAACCATGAGGGGGCGCCGGGGATGCGGGTGCTCGTGCCGGGGGAGACTCTGGCCGGGGCGATCACACTCGACATTACCTGATCGTCACACATGGCGACGTCTCAGTTCGCGGGAAACGCTTCCCTTTCGTATCGCCGCCCCGCATAGTTCCCGGATCATCACCCGCTGGGAGGTCGCGGACGCCGTGCTCTGGTCATGGATCAATGCCGTCGTCGACCTCGTGGGGCAAAACCCGAGCTGGGCGCTAGCGGTGGCGTTCGCGGCGGCAATCATCGAGGCGGTGGCGGTCCTGGGGATCCTGATCCCCGGCACGCCCATCCTGATGGCGGTGGCCGGCGCGGCCGCCATGGCCGGGCAACCCATGCTGCCCTTCCTGCTGCTGGCGATCCTGGGCGCGGTGATCGGCGACTTCGTGTCCTTCTGGGTGGGACAGAAATACAGCCGCCAGTTGCGCCTGATGTGGCCGTTCCGCACCCGGCCGCATCTGATGCTGCAGGCCGACCGGTTCTTCCAGCGCTACGGCACGCTGAGCGTGGCGCTGTGCCGCTTCATCCCGGTGCTGCGCTCGACCGTGCCGCTGGTCGCCGGCATGGCGGGCATGCAGCGCCAGCGCTTCATCGTGGCCAACATCCTCTCGGCCTTCGTCTGGGCACCGGTGCACGTCTTCCCGGCGCAGTTCGCCGGCCTCTCGCTCGAGCGGCTGCAGGACGGCGACTGGCAGACCGCGACGCTGTGGGCCGCGGCACTCGCCGGGTGCTGCGCCGCCGGATGGGTGCTGCACCGCCGCGTCGTGGCCGTCCGCGCGCGCTGACCGGAGGCGCCGCGCAGGCGCGCTGACACGACCGGCCGTCCCCCGCCTCGTTCCCGGCCATGACACGAAGAGCGGGCCGACCGCACCAATATCCCGCACCGAAGCGGGCACGTAGGGGAACCCGCCCGCCGCCCCCCGCGTTCGAGCGCCTCGACCCACCGGCACGAGGCTCTGGATGATCCGAACCTTCCTGTTGGCCTCGATGCTGCTCGCCCTCGCCGGCTGCGGCGTCGTCGCCTTCCCCTTCCGCGCCACTGGCGACGCCATCAAGGCCGTCCCCGTCGTCGGCACGCCGCTCGGAACACCAGTGCATGCGGTGGGTGACGCCATCGACTGACCGCCGGCGCCCGCCCGGCGCCCCCTGCCCCCCATCGCCCGGCGCGTGCTAAGCTTGCCGCCTTCGAATCGGCAGGAGCAGGGCATGGCAACGCGGGACGCCGCGATCGCGCGGGCGACGACGCATTTCGACACGGCGTTCAAGCAGCACCTGGCGGAGCTCGTGGCGATCCCCAGCACCTCGCAGGATCCCGGCCACGAGGCCGACGTGCAGCGCTATCTCGAGGACGCGATCCGCCCCTGGCTCGAGCGCATGGGCTTCACCGTCGCCATCCACGCGAACCCCCGCCCCGGCTTCGGTCCGATCCTCACCGCCGAACGCATCGAGGATCCGTCGCGGCCCACCGTGCTCACCTACGGCCATGGCGACACCGTCCGCGGGCTGGAGGACCAGTGGCGCCAGGGCCTGGAACCGTGGAAGCTGATCGAGGAAGACCCGCTCTGGTACGGTCGCGGCACCGCGGACAACAAGGGCCAGCACGCGCTCAACCTCGCCGCGCTGGAGGCGGTGCTCGCCGAACGCGGCGGCAAACTCGGCTTCAACGTCAAGCTCGTCCTCGAAACCTCCGAGGAGCGCGGCTCGCTCGGCCTCCGCGAGTTCGTGGCGGAGCGGAAGGACCAGCTTGCCGCCGACGTGCTGATCGCGAGCGACGGCCCGCGCGTGACGCCCGAGATCCCGACCATCGCCACCGGCACCCGCGGCACGTTCCATTTCGACCTGGTGGTCTCCCTGCGGCCGGGCGGCGTGCATTCCGGCCATTGGGGCGGGCTGACCACCGATCCCGCCGTGGTGCTGACCCATGCGCTGGGCGCGATCGTCGACCGCAACGGCAAGATCCTGGTGCGCGACTGGCTGCCCGCGAACGGCGTGCCGGCCTCGGTGCGCGCGGTCCTGCAGGACTGCCCGGTGGGCGGCGGCGGCGAGTCGGCGACGATCGACGAGAGCTGGGGCGAGCCTGGCCTGACCTCGGCCGAGAAGATCTATGGCTGGAACAGCTTCATCGTGCTGGCGATGGTGTCCGGCCGGCCGGAGAACCCGGTGAACGCGGTCGCCCCCAACGCCCGCGCCCATTGCCAGATCCGCTACACGGTCGACACCGACCCGATGACGTTCGAGGCGGCGCTGCGCCGGCACCTGGACGCCGAAGGGTTCGGCCACGTGGCGATCGAGAATGCCGGCCTGCGCATGCCGGCGAGCCGCACGGATCCGGCCGCCCCCTGGGTGCGCTGGGCGGTCGGCTCCATGGAGAAGTCCCTCGGTAAGCGAGTGCAGGTGATCCCCAACGCCTCGGGCGGGCTGCCCGGGGACGTGTTCGTGGACCATCTGGGCGTGCCGCTGGTGTGGATCCCGCACAGCTACAACGGCTGCAAGCAGCACGGTCCGGACGAGCATTTCCTGCCGTCGATCGGGCGGGAGGGGATCGCGGCGTTTGCCGGCCTGTGGTGGGACCTGGGCGAGGCGGGCACGCCGAAGTAAAGGGGCGTCCGCGGCGGGGCATCCTGCGGGGCATCCGCGGCCCCGCCTACCGCTCCTACCGTGCAAACACGTCCCGCCTATCGCTCGAACACGTACGGCCCTCCCGCGCGAACACGTCCCGCCTCTACCGCTCGAACACGTCCGGCCTCTACCGCTCGAACACGTACCGCCCCGGCGCGGCCTCCAGCGGCGGATAGCCGCGCGTCGGGGCCCCCATCGGCGGCGGCGCGACCGGCGGGCCCGAATGCTCGTCCAGCCACGTCCCCCACACCGGCCACCACGAGCCCTCCTGCTTCGCAGCGATCTCGGCCCACTCGTCCGGCCCGACGTAACGCTCGCCGCGGAGTTGCTCCCGCACCCGGAAATGCCGGTGCGGGTGGCCGGGCTCGCTCACGATCCCCGCATTGTGGCCGCCCGAGGTCAGCACGAACGTCACGTCGCCGTCGTTCAGCAGCAGCAGCTTGTAGACCGACCGCCACGGGGCGACGTGGTCGCTCTCGGTGCCGACCACGAAGAACGGCACGCGGATATCGGCCAGCGACACCGGCCGCCCGTCCACCAGGATCCGCCCCTCCGCCAGGTCGTTGTTCAGGAACATCCGCCGCAGGTATTCCGAGTGCATCCGGTACGGCATGCGCGTGGTGTCGGCATTCCACGCCATCAGCTCGTTCGGCGCGTCGCGCTGGCCCAGCAGGTAGCTGCGCACGAGCCGCGACCAGATCAGGTCGTTCGAGCGCAGCAACTGGAACGCACCCGCCATCTGCTTCGCGTCGAGATACCCGTGCTCCCACATCAGGTCGTCGAGCGCGGCGAGCTGCGCCTCGGTGGTGAAGAGCTGGAGCTCCCCCGCTTCGGTGAAATCGGTCTGTGCCGCGAACAGCGTGGCGCTCGCCAGCCGGTCGTCCCCCTGCCCCGCCATCGCCGCGGCGGCGACGGACAGCAGCGTGCCGCCCAGGCAGTAGCCGACCGCATGCACCCGCGCGGGGCCGGCGATCGCGCCGATCGCCTCCAGCGCCGCCATCACACCCAGGCGCCGGTAGTCGTCGAACCCCGTGTCCGCCATCTCCGCGCCGGGATTGCGCCAGGAGATGCAGAACACGGTATGTCCCTGCCCGACCAGCCAGCGGATCAGCGAGGTCTGCGCCGACAGGTCCAGGATGTAGTATTTCATGATCCAGGCCGGCACGATCAGCACCGGTTCGGGCCGCACCGTGTCGGTGGCCGGCGCGTACTGGATCAGCTCCATCAGCGCGTTGCGCGCCACCACTTGGCCCGGCGTCGCGGCGAGGTCGCGGCCGAGGCGGAAGCCCGCGATCTCCTCGGGCGGTTCCGGCACTACCTGGCGGCGGATGTCGGCGGCGAGGTTGGCCAGCCCGTCCAGCAGGTTGTGCCCGCCGGTCTGCCAGATCGCCTCCAACACCTCGGGGTTCAGCCAGGGCAGGTTGGAGGGCGAGGCCACGTCCAGCACCTGGCGCATGGTGAAGGCGACGATATCCTCATGCGCCTTCGCGACGCCAGGCAAGCCGGTGGTCGCCGCCTGCCACCACGCCTGCTGCAGCAGGAACCCCTGCTCGATCAGCGCGAAGGGCTGCCGCTGCCAGGCAGGGCTCGCGAAGCGATGGTCCGAACGGGCGGGCTCGATACAGGGGGAAGGGCCGAGGCCGAGGGCCGCCCACCACCAGCGCCGCGCATGATCCACCGCGAGCCGCGCGAGGTCGACCTGATGATACGGGGCATTGGCGAGGTGCAGCGCCCAGTCCAGGAAGGCGAGCGCCAGCGCGCTGCCCGACAGGCCCTGGGTGAGATGCCCCTGGGCGGCATGCACCCGCCGGTCGAGATCGGCGAGCGACCAGCCGCGGCCGTCCGCTGGCGTGGCTTGGGGAGAGGTGACGAGGGTCGGGACGTCCATCGGTGCTCCTGGCGCGCTGCGCGGCGGCACCCTGCGCCCGATCCGTTACCGGCGCGTTGATGTGGCTCAAACCGCTCACCACAGGACCAGCATGACCCCCACGGCCACCGCCACCACCGCGGTGCACAGCCACCCCATCGTGCGCAGCACCGGTGGCAGCACGAAGCGTCCCATGATCGCCGGGGAGGTCGCCATCACCATCATCATGGCCATCAGCGGCACCGCGACCACGCCGTTCACCACCGCCGCCCAGAACAGCGCCTTCATCGGATCGAGGCCGACGAAGTTCCCCCCGATCCCCAGCAGGGTCGCGATCGCGATCGTGGCGTAGAAGGCCCGCGCGTCGAGCGGCGCGCGGCCGAGGCCGGTGGGCCAGTCCAGCGCCTCCCCCAGCGCATAGGCGCAGGACCCCGCGAGCACGGGCACGGCCAGCATGCCGATCCCGACGATGCCGGCGGCGAACACGACGAAGGTGAACGGGCCGGCGATCGGGCGCAGCGCCTCGGCCGCCTGGGACGAGGTCTGGATGTCCGTGATCCCCTGCACGTGCAGCGTCGCGCCGGTCGTGACGATGATGAACAGGCTGATCAGGTTGGAGTACCCCATGCCCACCACGGTATCGAGGCGCATGCGGCTGAGTTCGGCGGGCGCCTCCTCCGGCGCCTGCAGCAGCGGATGGGCGTGCGGATCGACCCGCTCGTCCTCCGCCTCTTGCGACGACTGCCAGAAGAAGCAGTAGGGCGTGATCGTGGTCCCCAGCACCGCGACGATCGCGACCACGTAGTCCTCCCGCCATAGGAAGCTGGGCAGCAGCGTGTGCCGCGCCACCTCCCCCCAGGGCACGTCCACCGCCAGCGCGGTCGCGACATAGGCCAGCAGCGACAGCGAGGTCCATTTCAGCAGCGCGACGTAGCGCTCGTAGCGCGAGAACACCTCGAGCCAGGCGCAGGCGAGCGCGAACCCCACCACCCAAAGCCGCGGCGGGCCGCCCACCAGCAGGGCGAGCGCGTCCCCCATGGCGCCCAGGTCGGCGGCGAGGTTGATCAGGTTCGCCACCAGTAGCAGCGCCACGATGATGCGCAGCAGCCAGGTCGGGTAGTGCGCGCGGATGTTGCCGGCGATGCCGTGGCCGGTGACGCGCCCGATGCGCGCGCTGATCTCCTGGATCGCGGCCATCAGGGGAAAGGTGAACAGCATCACCCAGCACATCGCGAAGCCGAACTGCGCGCCGGCCTGGGAATACGTCGCGATGCCGCTGGGATCGTCGTCGGAGGCGCCGGTGATCAGCCCGGGGCCGAGCCTGGAGAGAAGGCCGGGGCGGCGGATCGGTGCGCGGTGCAGGGCGATGCGACGGGCCAGCACGGCGCGCGCGGGATGGTGCCGGGTGCGGCGGATCCACGAGGGGCGCGGTTCCGTCGCCCGATCCCCGCGCCGCATGTCCCAGCCCCCCAATGACGCAGCCTTCGCGCGGCCCTGCTTCTGCGGCGGGCGTCGTTCCCGGTCAAGGAACGACGGCAGCCCTCTCAGCTTCTGGCCGACCGGAGCATCACGAGGTCGGCGACGCGGGTCCGCAACACGCCCAGCTCGTAGGGTTTGCGCAGGATGGGGGCATCGGACAGGCCGGAATCCTCCGGCCGGCTCTGCCCCTCATACCCGGTGGTCAGCAGGATGCGGATCTCGGGATGGCGCGCGCGCACCCAGCGCGCGAGCGCGAACCCGTCCATGCGGCCCGGCATGCGGATGTCGCTGAAGATGAGGTCCACGTGTTCGACGGTGGCGAGCTGCGCGATCGCCTCGGTGGCATTGGGCGCCTCCAGGACGGTGTAGCCCCAATCCCGCAGGCATTCGGCAATGGTCTCGAGCAGCACGGGCTCATCCTCCACCATCAGGATGGTCGGCGGCTCCGGCTGCAACGCGCTCGCATTAGCCACTGGCACGGACAGCCTCGCAAGTCGATACGATCCTGACCTTATCCGACGCCCGGCTCGATCCGAAAACTCACGGTTTCGAGAGCGGCCATGCGCCGTGGTCGAGCCGCTCCGCTCGGCCCGTCATGGCACGTCTGATCCGCTGGGTGATACATGAGAACCGACGGTCGTCGAACGAGGCACGCAATGGAACGTGAAGGAAAAGAACGGCTCGGTGTGCTGGGTGGCATGGGGCCGCTGGCGAGCGCCCAGTTCATGGTGCGACTGACGCTGCTGACCCCGGCGGAGCGCGACCAGGACCACATCCCCACGGTGCTCTGGTCGGACCCGCGCGTGCCGGACCGCACCAAGGGCCGGCTGGAGGGCGCGGCGGACCCGCTGCCCTGGCTGCTCGCCGGGATCGAGGGGCTTCGCCAGGCGGGGTGCGCGGCGATCGCCATTCCCTGCAACACGGCGCATGGCTGGTACGAGCCGATGCAGGCGGCGGCCGGCATGCCGGTGCTGCACATCGTCGACGCCGCCGCGGCCGATCTCCGCCGGATCGGGATCGCATCGGGCCAGATCGGGGTGATGGGCACCGCGGCGACGCTGGCGATGCGGCTCTACCAGGACCGGTTCGCGCGGCAGGGCTGGGAGTGCCTGGTGCCGGACGAGGCGCAGATGCGGGCGCTGGTCAGCCCGGCCATCGCGGCGGTGAAGGCCAACCGCGTGGCCGAGGCGTATGCGCCGCTGGCCGAGGTGGTGGCGTCGCTCGCGGCGCGTGGCGCGCAAGCGGTGGTGCTGGGCTGCACGGAGATCCCGCTGGGCATCCAGGCCGGCCCGCAGGAGACGCTGCCGGTTCCGGTGGTGGACACGATCGACGCGTTGGCGCGTGCGTCGATCGGGTGGTGGAAGGGGTGATCGCCTCGGGTCGGGGGTTCGCTGGGCGGGTCGCCCGCATGCGGGCCTGATTGGCGGCACGCAAGGGTGTCCTCGGCCTGCTTCGACGCTGGCGCCGAGTTTTCTTGACGATCACTTCTCGGCGGAAATGCACGCCAGCCACGTGCGTGAGCGCTGGCCCGAGAGGACCGAGTGCCGCATCGGGGCGACAGGACCGCTGCCAACCGAAACGGCACCAGACCTCTTCTGCGTGGATCGTCTGTTCTCGTCTCACCTCTGTGTCGCATCGAAGCTGCCGCGCGCGGCAGGAGCCGAACCGCCCTCCGCACGATCCCGATCGCTCCGCCATACGATCCGGACCGCCACGCCGTGTCTGCCCCCCGCGCGCGGGGGCTCCCCGCCCCAGGCCCCTCCCCCTCCCCGGCCATCCCGGCTACCCTCCGGGTCCAAAGAACGGGAGGAGAAGCGGAGATGGACTTCGGGATCGGTATCGCCACGTCCAGCGACTCCTGGAAACTCGCCCAGCGCGCGGAGGAACTCGGCTTCTCCCATGCCTGGTTCTACGACACGCAGATGATCACCGCGGACTGCTTCGTCGCCATGGGCGCGGCCGCGATGAAGACCTCCCGCATCAGGCTGGGAACGGGCGTGCTCGTCCCGTCGAACCGCATCGCGGCCGTCACCGCCAACGCCTTCGCCACGCTGAACGGCATGGCACCCGGCCGCATCGATTTCGGCGTGGGCACCGGCTTTTCCGCCCGCCGCGCCATGGGCCTCGGCGCGATGAAGCTGGCCGACATGGAGGAATACATCCGTGTCGTGTACGGCCTGCTGAACGGCGACACGCTGGAGACCACGATCGAAGGCAAGCGCCGCAAGATCCGCTTCCTCAATCCCGATGCCAACCTGATCAACACGCGCGAGCCGATCCGCCTGCACGTCTCCGCCTACGGGCCGAAGTCGCAGGCGCTGGTGGGCAAGCTTGGGGCGGCGTGGAAGACCTTCATCGCCGACGTGCCCGGCGCGATGAACGCGATCGAGGGCATGCGCCGCGACTGGACCGCCGCCGGCCACGCGGCCGAGGATCTCTACGCCACTGCCTGGGCCTGCGGCTGCGTGCTGGATGACGGGGAGCCGGCCGACAGCCCGCGCGCCATCGCGCAGGCCGGCCCGCGCGCCGCGGTCGTGCTGCATCGCGCCGCCGATCTCGACATGGAGGGCTGGCAGAACACCTCCCCGGTCGCGCCGGAGCTGCAGGAGACGGTGGACGGCTACGTCGCCATGGCCCGCGGGTTCGAGCCGCCGGACGCGCGCTACCTGATGAACCACCGCGGCCACTTCGTCTTCGTCAAACCCGAGGAGCGCCGCTTCGTGACCGCGGAGCTGATCCGCCGCACCACCTTCACCGCGACGGAGCAGGAGCTGAAGCAGCGGATCGAGGGGCTGCGCGATGCCGGCTACCGGCAGATCGTGATCCCGATCACGCCCGGCGAGGAGCGCGCGATCGAGGACTGGGCCCGCGTCAAGCGAGCCTTCGCCTGATGTCGGCCACGACGCCGCCCGCATCGGCGGCGACACCGCCTGGCGCCCCCGCCACACCCCCGGCCGCCACCACGCCGCCTCCGGCCGGCACCACGCCGCGGCGGGTCGATCCGACGCCGTCGGGCACCGGAGCCGCTGCTCGCCACACGCCATCCGCCGCCCTCCCGCCGCAACCGCACCCCGACCTGGCGCACCCGACCCGCGCGACCGAACGCCGCGCGCTGGGGCTGATCTGCAGCGCCCACCTCGTCAGCCACTTCTACTATCTGGTCCTGGTGCCGCTCTTTCCCCTGCTGAAGGCGCGTCTCGGGGTCGGCTTCGTGGAACTCGGCCTCGCGCTGACGATCTTCAACGTGGTCAGCGGGCTGGTGCAGACGCCGATGGGGGTCGCGGTGGACCGCTGGGGCGCGCGGCGCGTGCTGGTCGCGGGGCTGGTGCTGGGCGGCGCGGCCTATGTCTCGATCGGGCTGTTCCCGAGTTACGCCTGGCTGCTGGTCGCCTCCGCCCTGCTGGGCGTGGCGAACGCGGTCTACCATCCCGCCGACTACGCCATCCTTGGCGCCGTCATCGAGCCCGCCCGGCTGGGCCGCGCCTTCTCCTTCCACACCTTCTCGGGCTTCATCGGCGGCGCGATCGCGCCCATCGTGATGGTGTTCGCCGCCAGCCACTGGGGCCTGTCCGCCGCCATCATCGGGGCCGGCATGCTGGGCCTCGTGGTCGCGGTGCCGCTGATGGCCGCCGGCTGGCTGGACCGCACCGCCGCCGCCCACGCCCCGGCGGCCGGGGCGGAGGCGATCCCGCTGCGCAACCTGCTCACCCCCGCGGTGCTCAGCCTGGTGGTGTTCTTCACCCTGCTCAGCCTCTCCACCGGCGCGCTGACCAACTACGCGGCGGTGGCGCTGGTGTCGCTGTATGGCATCGGACTCGAGGCGGCGAACCTCGCGCTCTCCGGCTTCCTTTTCGCGAGCGCGCTGGGCGTGCTGGCGGGCGGCGTCGTCGCGGACCGGACGCGCCGGCATGGCGAGGTCGCCGCGGTCGGGTTCGGCGGCGCCGCGGTGCTGGTGCTGCTGGTGGGGAGCCTGCCGCTGCACCAGGTGGCGCTGCTGGCGGCGATGGCCGGCGCGGGGTTCCTGTCGGGCATGATCGCGCCGTCGCGGGACATGCTGGTCCGCGCCGCCTCACCCCCGGGCGCGGCCGGGCGGGTGTTCGGGATCGTGACCACCGGGTTCAACATCGGCGGCACGGTGGGGCCACTGATCGGCGGGATGATCATGGACCACGGGCTGCCGCGCGGGATCTTCTACGCGTCGGTGGGGTTCATGGCGCTGACCTCGGCCCTGGCGGTTACGAGCGAGTGGCGCGCCCGCCGCCGCTCCGCGCTGGTCGGGGCGACGTGACGCGGGGGATGCCGGCGGGTCGCGGCCGGGATCCCAATCATCGGGGCGACGTGATCCGGAAGGGCCTTGATCGCAGCGGCACATGGCGTATATCGCGGACCTCGGTGCGTCGCCGTCCGGCGGCGGCGTGGCCGTGCGCAACCCAGCCAGGATCACATGGAACCGCCATCTAGTCGCCAATCCACGGAGAGCCTCGGGGCAGTCCCCCAGCGGTGTCCGTCGGATTGGATCATCTTCCGGGATCGGCCCGTGATCGCCCTCGCCCAGCGGACCCTCCGTTCGGCGTAGCGCCTGCCGGCCCTTCCCGGTTCGAGAGACCTCGAGCTTGCAGGAGAAGGGCCGATGACCGCCTTCACCGCTTTCCGTCCGTCCGCGCGCCCGAACGACGCGCTGCCGCTCGCCGTCTGGACCCGCGCGCCGCTGCTGCTCGCGCTGCGGACCGACGCCCCCACCGCGGCATTGTGGTGCCGCCCGCGCGGACGCGGCGTCCGACTCGGCTCCGCGCTGGCCGGGCTCGCCGCGATATTGCCGGTCGCACTACGAACGTAGTGCAATCCGCGGCGGGGGGCCCTCGCACGGCGATCCCGGGGCCATCCGCCCCATCGGAGCGCCTGCACGGCCCCCCTCCCCGCCGCCATCGACTCCGCGGGAAACCGCCCGCCCCCGAACGGCCGCGCTACTCCATGCGCCAGCCGCGGTCGCGGAGCAGGACCGGGGCGTGGGTCTGCGCCATTCGTTCCTCAACAGACATGGATAGCCAGATCTGCAGCCGCTCCAGCACCCGTCGGGTCGGCAGCGCAAGGTCGAGCGCCAGCGCCTCCCCCAGGCCGTAGTAGCGGAGCGCGTCAAGCTCCCCGTCGCCGCCCAGCGTGCCGGTCGCGCGCTCCGCGTCCACCACCAGGAACCGCGCGTTGAAGCGGATGGGCAGGCCGGGCGGGGTCACCGCGCGCGCCAGGTAGGACAGGCCCGACAGGTCCGGCGGGCCGCCGAGGCTCAGCCCCGTTTCTTCCGCCAGCTCCCGCGCCGCGGCGATCCCCAGCCCGTGTGTCAGGTGCGCATTCGCCTTCTTGCGCAGCATCCGTTCGGTGTGCGGCGTCAGCGGCACGGCGGCGGGTGCGGAGAGGTCGGCGCGGTCCACCGCACCCCCCGGGAACACCAGCCGGTTCGGCATGAACCGGTGCTTCGCGCCGCGCAGGCCCATCAGCATCTCCGGCCCGTCGGCCCGCATCCGATACACGATCAGGCTCGCCGCATGCCGCGCGCGGACGGTGCGGGGCCGCGGCGGCTCCTGCTGGTCGATCAGCGGCGCCGGGGCGGAGTGCGCGTGGTCCTCAGGCAAGATCGAATCCCTTGGTCTTGAGATAGGCGGCGAAGCCGAACCGCTCCGGCACCGACAACTGGCGGGCGACGTTCTCGCTCCAGCCCACGCCCTCCCGCGGGGGGTAGACGTCGACGTTCTTCAGGCTGGCGGGCGCCACCGGCTCGCGGGCGCGGCGGCGCTCGTCATAGGACGCGATCTCCGCGTCCAGCGCCCAGTCGTCGTAGCGCTCCCGATGCACCACCACCGTGGGCGGCAGGCGCATCGCCACGGGCCGGCGGAACTGCGGCCAGCCCACCGTCAGCCCCGCCACCGGATACACGCCGGCGGGCAGGCCCAGCAGCGGCGACACACGCTCGATATGCGAGCGCACGTAGGAGATCGGGCAGGTGCCGAGTCCCACTGCCTCGGCCGCCGCCATGAACGCGCCCATGGCGAGCGCGCAGTCGACCGCGGTGTTGAGGAACGTGTCGAGGTTGTTGTTCGCGTGCGGCATCCCGTGCCGCTCACACAGGCGCTGCCCGCGCCGCATGTCGCCGCACCACACCAGGAAGACCGGGGCGCTCGCGATCCAGTCCATCGTGCCGATCCAGTCGGCGACCTGCTTGATCCGCGCCCGGTCGCGCATCACCACGACGGAATATTGCTGCAAATCCGACTTCGCGGGCGCCGACTGCGCCGCGGCCAGCAGCCCGTCCAGCAGCGGATCGGGCACGTCCTGGTCCGTGTAGCGGCGGGTCACGCGGCGATCGAGCAGCGGCGCGATCGCGTCCGGCACCTCCACGTCCGGCAGGTCGAGGCCGAACCGCGCGCGCAACATCTCCGGTCCGTCGGCCATCGTCCCCTCCCCCGCCTGCGTGGCGCCAGCCTTGCCGGAACGCCGCCGCCGCGCAAGGCTTGCAGCCAACCACGGAGGAGACCGCCCATGCCCGCGCCCTATGCCGCCCATCGTGCCCAGCTCGACTCGATCCTGCGCGCCTGGGGCATGCCGGCGGAGAACGCCGCGATCACGGCGGAGATCCTGTCCTGGGCGGACCTGCACGGGGTGGACAGCCACGGCATTTCCATGATCCCCGGCTACGACGCGCTGCGCCGCAACGGGCGCGCGAAGATGGACGCGCAGCCGAAGATCGTGCGGGAGAGCCCGGTCTCCGCCCTGGTCGACGGCGGCGGCGGCCTCGGGCACGTGCCGGCGCATTTCGCCATGTCCACTGCGATCGCCAAGGCACAACAGGCAGGGATGGCGGTGGTGGCGGTGCGCAACTCCGCCCATTTCGGCGCGGTGGGGTTCTACACGGAGATGGCGGCGAAGGCGGGGCTGATCGGGATGGGCGGCACCTCGGCCTCCGGCATCCAGGTGGCCCCCACCTTTGGCAAGCAGGCCCGGCTCGGCACCGACCCCTGGTCGTTCGCGGCACCGTCGGCCGAGGGCAAGCCGTTCCTGCTGGACATGGCGACGACGACGGTGGCCGCCGGGCGCATCCGCAACAAGGCGAACGAGGGGCTGGACTGCCCGCCCGGCTGGGTGCTGGACAGCGAGGGCCAGCCCAGCGTGGACCCGCTGGTGGCGAAGGAGAAAGGCGGGTTCATGACGTCACTGGGCGGGTCGCCCGAGAACTCGAGCTACAAGGGGTATGGGCTGGCGGCGATGGTGAACATCCTGTCGTCCTGCCTGTCGGGCGCGACGCTGATCACCGACCCCGCGCATACGAAGAAGCCGCAGGGGATGGATATCGGGCACTTCTTCATGGTGATCGACCCCGGGCTGTTCCGGGAGGAAGGCGCGTTCGAGGCGGACGTGGCGCGGTTCTGCGGCGATCTGCGCGCGACGACGCCGGTGGATCCGGCGCAGCCGGTGATGGTGGCGGGCGATCCGCAATGGAAGAACGCGGAGCGGCGGATGCGGGAGGGGATTCCGGTCGGGCCTGGGCTGCTGCGGCAGGTGCGGCAGATCGCGCAGGCCTCGGCGGCGGAGTGGGTGTTGGATTAGGGGGCGGACACCAGTGGCTGGACAGCAAATACCGATGTCGTTATGAAATTCCCAATTCGGGGATGGAGAAGAGGACGTGATTGTCTGTGGCGTCGTGATCGCTGGAAAGGAAGCTCATCTGGCGGTGGTCAGCAGCTCGCCAGACGGCAGTTCCCATTTACCTGCTCAACAAAGAAGCTCATCCTTCTCGATGACGAGGAAAAGCAGTCACTGCTAAGTTTCAAATCAGCTATCGAAGCGTTTGCCATTCAGAATAAGATTGAAGAATTTGTGATCAAGACACGACTCAAAACAGGATTGAAATCCGGGGGAGGCATAACGTTCAAGATAGAGACCCTGTTCCAGCTTTCGGAAGTGCCTGTGGTGTTTCTCAGTCCGAAAACGCTCACGACCTTCTCACAGAAGAGCAATCTTGCAGGACTGCCATCAACTCTCAAAGCCTACCAGCATGAGTCCTATCGCGCCGGAGCTTGGCGTCTGTCCAAGGCGACGTGATTTCATGCCAATTGATATATCAAGTCTAGACGAGAGTCTCCGCACAACCGCTACCGACCTTGCAGAGAAAATAGACTTTCAACAAGTCATAGACAAGGGTCAAAATGGATATGTCCTGATTGGTCAAAATAAAATCATCGATCGAAAAGTAGTTGTAAAGTTCTATTACTGGGGCGACGGAGAACACGCAGAACCGAAATTGCTGTCGCAACTGAGCCATCCACGCATCCTGCCGGTCCACGATGCTGCAGCCATAGATAAAAACTGGGCCTACTTCATAACGCCTTGTTGCGAGCAAGGTGATCTGGATGCCGTGATCCAGAATGCTGGGGTCGGCATCAGGCGGGCAATCGACATGATTCTAGACGTTGCCAGCGGTGTCGCTTTCATGCACGGCAAAGGGTTCCTCCACCGAGATCTCAAGCCCGCGAACATCTTCCTAGATAACGAGAGCCGCTTGTTGATCGGCGACTTCGGCTCGGTTGCGGAGAAGAATAGCAACGGGTATGTTCAGACTTTGTCTCGTCATTCTTTAATTTACCGAACACCTGAAGAGGTCCAACTCAGACAAGCATATGACCAGAGTGATATCTACCAGTTGGGCATCATATTCTACCAGTTGCTCGGCGGCTATCTTCCATACGAGAAGGAAGCTTGGCTGACACCGCAGGAACTCGCGATATATAAGGCAAAAGCCTATCCTTCGGATGATCTATTCGCAAATGGAATCATAGAGGAACGGATAAAGAAGGGAAAAATAGTCGATCTCAGAAGCCTCCCGCCGTGGTGTCCTCCGGGCCTGGTATCCTTGATTCGGAAGTGCTGTAGCGTAGCACATTCAGACCGCCTTGAGAGTGTGTCTGCATTCATCGCTCGCCTAAACAACCTGAGAAGCGCGGTTCCAGACTGGCGACTGGAACCAGAACCAGCACTGTATCGTGACCACGCGAAATTCAGAGTCGTGGAGAATGGCCTGGGACAGTATCGGATAGAAAAAATGGCGAAGAGGGGAAAGTCTTGGAGGATAGTCCATTCTGCCAGTCCATCTTCGTTGAAACAGGCAATCGGACAGGCTGAGGCCTTATAATAAGTTAAGCAGCAGGAGAAAAGTCGATATTGAACTGCTTATAGTGCTCCTTCAGAGCGTTCATCGCTCTGTGCCAGTTCTCACCACCCCATTGCGTCGAAAACGCATAGGTTTTTCCGTTTGCGCGGCATAGCTCATCATCATCACAGAACCATCGCCGACTATCGAATGCTGCGCCCGTCGTCATCGCTTTCGTGGCTGCAAGCGTCTTGAACTCCGCAGAGTCAACACTACCATCAACCCAATACCACACCCGATTAGGGCGCCAGCTAAAGAGGGCCGAGAGTTCCTCTGGATTTACATTCCGGTCGCAGAGGCGTTTGCAGATCATAAAGATTGCATTCCTCTTCCACATGGCTTTGCGTTGTTCTCCGTCAACTTGTATGTCGAACCGCGTGAAATCCATGCCGCCAGATCGCGACTCCCTCTCTTTGCGCGCCTTCTCACGAATCTGGACCTGAAAATCCTCAGCCTCAGGGAGTGGAATGACCTGCTGCACGTCTACGAGAATGCGATTATCTAGGCTGTAAGGCTTCAACCGCACGCAACGGATATCGATTGTCCGCGCGATCAACCACAGCACGGCGGAAGTGAGCTCTTTCGAGAACTCTGCTGACGCTAAAACAATGCGGACATCTTGCCCAAAAAGGTCTTCGTCCGGTTCGTCCCACCCGAGGAAGTCCAGCATCAGCGTACGAGCGTCCTGATCTTCCTTCCCGAGCCCTGCAAGGTACCGTCCATAGACCTCGGCAGCGCGTTCGAAAGTCATCGTAGATACCATTGCCGCGTAGCGAATTGACTGGAGCTCCATGTGTCCCCCGTCTTCAGTACGCTTCAACTCGATGACGACCAAATTGGCGTCTTTATCAATCCCGAGTAGATCGATGCGGCGACGAGAATCCTCCCATTCTCCGAACTCTTCGGAGATGACCAGCGTCTCGGGTGCGATGACCTCGATGTTCTCACGAAGAAGCCTTTGCAGATCCCGACGCTCATGAACATTGGCCGAACTGAAGGTCGTCTCCTTCAACGCAGTTATCGCAGTCTGGGAAAATTCGTAGATGGGCAAAGCCTTCTCCTCGCGGGCTGAGCGTCAGAACCGGTCGTCAGCAGTCATCTTCGACAGCCCCTAATTCATCCGATAACGCTTCACCATGTCCCAGTTCAGCTCCAGCCCGAACCCGGGCCCCTGCGGGATCGGGATGATCCCGCCCTTCGGGTCCGGCCGGTTCGCGATCAGCCCCGCCCAGATCGGATCGCGCGCCGGCTCGAAGCACTCCACGCACACGCCGTTCGGGATCGCCGCGATCATCTGCATCGCGATCTGCGCTTCCTCGTGATGCCCCACCTGAAGCCCGCGCAACTGGCATAGCGTGGCGACGCGGCGCCATTCGGTGACGCCGCCCGCCTCCGAGGCATCGAAGTTGACGATGTCCACCGCCCCGCTCTCCACCAGGCGGCGCATGCCGGCGGCGGTCATCTCGCTCTGGCCCGCATTGATCGGGATCGCGGTGCGGCTGCGCACCTGCGCCATCATCGCCGCGTCGTCGAACCACAGGCACGGTTCCTCAAACCACGCGATGTCGTATTTCTCGACCAGGCGAGCGAACTTCACCGCCTCGGCCACCGGCCAGCCGCGATTGGCGTCGACCGCGATCCAGAACTCGGGGCCGGCGCCCTTGCGGGCGGCTTCGACCCGCGCCGCGTCCTGTTCCGCGCTCAGGCCGCCGACCTTGACCTTGCAGCCGGCGAGGCCGGCGTCGCGCAGCCGCTCCATCTCCCGCCCGAGATCGGCCAGCGTCTTGCCGTCCTCGTAGTAGCCGCCGATGCAGATCAGCGGCAGCTCCTGCCGGTAGCCGCCGAGCAGACGGCAGACATTGACGCCGGCGGCCTTGCCGAGGAGGTCCCAGATCGCACTGTCCATGCAGGCGATCGCCTCCATCACCAGCTTGCGGTCGCGGTTCCATTCGGCGCATTTGAACATGCGCTGCCACAGGCGCTCGACGGCGTAGATCTCCTGCCCGATCAGCAGCGGCGCCAGCTCCTGCTCGATGATGTCGACCACGGCGCGCATGTGGTCGCGGTTGTCGCCGTTGTAGACCTCGCTGACCAGGCCTGTGTCCGTCCGCATCTGCGTGATGATCGTGCAGCGCTTGGTGACGTTGTATTTGCTGCCGCCGAAATTCCGGTCGAGCGGGATGTCGAGGGCGATGACGGAGATGGCCGCGATCTTCATGTCCGGCTCCTGCGCTTGGACGTTTCCGACGGGTCTGGCGGGCCCGCATCGGCGCATTTGGGCACGGACGGCGGGCGCCGGACAGGGGCGGCAGGCGGTGGCCTCAGCCCCGGATGGGATTGAGGCACGCCACGCCCTCGAAATCCCGGTCATTGTCGGTGACGACGGTGCAGTCGTTGACCTGCGCCACGGCCGCGATGACGGTGTCCAGGGCGCTCCGGGTACGGCCCCTCGCCCTCCCTTCGGCCATCAGCCGCGCCCAGGCCAGACCGGCCTCTGCGTCGAAGGGCAAGATCCGGCCGGCGAAGAGCCGGAGCGGGCCGACTGGCCCGGTGAACCAGGCTTCGAGCTGATCCCGTCGCTTGCCGGCCGGCTTGTCCAGGATGCCTCGCCAGATCTCGGCGAGGGTCAGGGACGCGATGAACAATCGGTCGTCGGGTTGTTGAGCCATCCACGCGATCAGGGACGGCGAGGGGATCGGCTTGACGACGTTGCTGATGATGTTCGTGTCGAGCAGGTAGCGGGTCACAGATCGACGGGGCGGCCAGTTTCGCGCGGGCGGGTGAGGTCGAGGTCGGCGTCGACGAGCGGAGAGGCGCGCAAGGCGGCCAGGATCCCCCCTCTACGTGGCGCCTCCCGGTCGAGTCCTTGCTGGAGCGCCGAACGCAGCCGTTCGGCGTCTGCACCCTCCTCGGCGAGCGTGCGCGCGACCGTTCGCACCAGGTCCCGGTCCTCTGCGCGGCCGGTCACCTCGAAGCGCACCATGCCTTTTTGGGACAGGCGGCTTCGGTAGTTTGCGAGGGCACGTTGCTGGGAGGACTTGGCCATCGGATCTCTCCGGTCATGTCCAAGCATATAGCCAGAATATTTCCGCTCACAAGGCGGCACGCAGCCGAGGGGCGCTATCGTGCCCCCTCCCCGAACATCACCTCCGGCCCGATCTCGTCCACCGTCCGGCAGCCGGTATAGGCCATCGTCTTGTCGAGTTCGGTCTTCAGGATCCCGATCGCCTTCGCGGCCCCGGCCTCCCCGGCGACGGCGGTGCCGTACAGCGTGGCGCGGCCGGTCAGCACGCCCTTTGCACCGAGCGCCAGGGCCTTGAGGATGTCGGAGCCGCGGCGGATGCCGGAATCGAGCAGCACGGTGGCGCGCTCGCCCACCGCCTCCGCGATCTCGGGCAGCACGGCCAGCGTGGCGGCGGCGCTGTCCATGTTGCGCCCGCCATGGTTGGAGACGATCAGCCCGTCCACGCCATAGGCGAGCGCGCGCACCGCGTCGTCCGCGCGGTTGACGCCCTTCAGCATCAGCACACCCGGCCACATGTCGCGAAAGCGGGCGAGGTCGTCCCAGCTCAGGGAGTCGTGGTTCATCTCCTCCCGCCGTCCGGCGAGGCCGCTCACGATCGTGCTCTGGAACTGCGCGGGGTAGTTCTCGTGCTTGGGCATGCCGCCATTGGCGAGGTAGCGGCCCATCACGCCCAGGGTCCAGCCGGGGTGGCGGGCGACGTCGCGCATGAAGCGGGGGGAGGCGTGGAACGGCAGGGCGAAGCCGTTGCGCGCGTTGTATTCGCGGTTGCCAGGGACGGCGGAGTCGACCGTGACGATCAGCGCCTCATACCCCGCGCGCTTCGCCCGCTCGATCATCTCGTGCGAGAGGTCGCGGCGCTTCCAGACATAGAGCTGGAACCACAGCCGGCCGCCGAACGCGGTCAGCGTCTCCATGGCAGTCATGGAGGTGGTGGAGAGCGTCAGCGGCACGCCGGCCTTCGCCGCGGCGCGGGCGAGTTCGACCTCCCCGCGATACCAGCACAGGCCGGCGGCGCCGGTGGGGGCGATCGCCAGCGGCATGGCGGCCGGCTTGCCGAACAGGGTGGTGGCGGTGGTGCGGCCGGAGACGTCGACCAGCGCGCGGTGGCGGAGCTTGATCGCCTCGAACGCTCTGCGGTTGCCCTGGACGGCGAGGTGGTCCTCGCTCGCGCGGTCGACGAACTCGAACACGCCGCGCGGCAGGCGGCGTGCGGCGGCTTCCCGCAGGTCGGGGATGTTGTGGCAGCGGTCGAGGACGGACATGGCGCGTGCGGGCGGGCTATTCCGCGACCATCCGGTTCCGCTCCCGGTCGCCCAGGAAGAAGATGTCGGTGGAGATCTCGTCCACCCGGTTGCAGCCGGTATAGGCCATGGTCTTGTCCATCTCCGTCTGGATGATGTTGACCGCCTTGCTGGCCCCCGCCTCGCCCCCCACCGCCGTGCCGTACAGCGTGGCGCGCCCGGTCAGCACGCATTGCGCGCCGAGTGCGACGGCCTTGACGATGTCAGAGCCGCGGCGGACGCCGGAATCGAGGATCACCGTGGCGCGGTCGCCCACCGCCTCGGCGATCTCCGGCAGCAGGTCGATGGTCGCCGCGGCGCTGTCCATGTTGCGGCCGCCGTGGTTGGACACGATCAGCCCGTCCACGCCGTAGCTGATCGCCTTAAGCGCGTCGTCCACGCGGTTGATGCCCTTCAGCATCAGGATGCCCGGCCATTTGTCGCGGAAGATCGCGATGTCGTCCCAGTTGAGGCTGTCCTGGCGCATCACCTCCTTGGTGTGCGCGTCGTTGCCGATGGGGCGGCGATACGGGTCGGGGTAGTTCTCGTTGCGCGGCATGCCGATGGTGCGCAGGTATTTCAGCAGCACCGTCGTCGCCCAGGTCGGGTGGCGCATGATGTCCAGCGTGAAGCGCGCGGTCGGGTGGAACGGCAGCAGGAAGCCGTTCTTCGCGTTGTACTCGCGGTTCGGCGGCACGATCGTGTCGGTGGTGACGATCAGCGCCTCGAACCCGTTGTTCTTGGCGCGCTCGATCAGCTGGTAGGACAGTTCCCGCTGCTTCCAGACATAGAGCTGGAACCACAGGCGGAAATTCGCCTCCCGCGCGATCTTCTCCATGGCGGTCATGGCGCCGGTCGCGAGCGTGAAGGGGATCCTGGCCTTCGCGGCGGCCTTGGCGAGCTCGAGCTCGCCCTCGTGCCAGCACAGGCCGGCGGCGCCGGTGGGGGCGATCGCCATGGGCAGGGCGATTTCCTTGCCGAACAGCGTCGTTTTCGTGGTGCGGCCGGAGACGTCGACCAGCGCGCGGTGGCGGAGCTTGATCTTCTCGAACGCGGCGCGGTTGTTGCGCAGCGCGATCTCGTCCTCGGTGGACCGGTCGACGAACTCGAACACGCCGCGGGGGAGACGACGCTTCGCGGCCTCGCGCAGGTCGAAGACGTTGTAGCAGTTGTCGAGTGCAGCCATCGTTTCCCCCGGTAGTCTTCCTTCTGTCACGAACGCTACGCCGGAACGTGCCGCTTGTCAGGTCACGCGGCGTCGGTCTCGGGCAGGATCGCGGTCCGCAGCTTCAGGACCTGCCCCATCCAGGCGGCATGCAGGGTGTGATCGTCCCGCGGCCGGCCCGATTCGGGGTGCAGCAGCACGGTCAGCCCCTGCCGGTTGAGCAGCAGGAACGGGGCGAGGGTCGGGAACAGGTCCGGCTTGAAGGCGATCTGGTACATCGCGCAGGGGTGCGGGCCGACCGGCACGTCGTGCCAGCGGCCCATGCGGACGCCGGGGAAGCGCTGCTCCACCCACTCGCGCAGCGCGGCGGCGCGGGGCCGGCTCACCGCGTCGTAGTAGACATGCGCGTGATATTCGGTGATCGCAGCCGGGTCGACGGGATCGGCCATCGCAGTCTCTCCATCTCGTGCGCCAGTTTTCTCCCGGCCATTGCCCTGGATCAATGCCGGCCGCGCGCGAATGCCGGATGGGTGGGGGGCATCCTTCATGGAGGGCCCCATGCCGAAGATGAAAGCCGCGATCTTCGTGGAACCGAACCGCATCGTGCTGGACGAGAAGCCGATCCCCGATCCCGGCCCGCTGGACGCGGTGCTGCGCGTCACCACGACGACGATCTGCGGCACCGACGTCCACATCCTGAAGGGCGAATACCCGGTCCGGCCCGGCCTGACCGTCGGGCACGAGCCGGTCGGCGTCATCGCCAAACTCGGCTCCGCCGTGTCCGGCTTCCGCGAAGGACAGCGCGTGATCGCCGGCGCCATCACGCCGTCCGGCACGTCCGAGGCGTGCCTGTGCGGCTGCGCCAGCCAGGACGGGCCGGACACGCCGTCCGGCTTCAAGGCGATCGGCGGCTGGAAGTTCGGCAACACGATCGACGGCTGCCAGGCGGAATACCTGCTGGTTCCCGACGCGATGGCGAACCTGGCGCCCGTGCCGGACGGCCTGACCGACGAGCAGGTGCTGATGTGCCCCGACATCATGTCCACCGGCTTCTCCGGCGCCGAGAGCGGGCATGTGCGGATCGGCGACACCGTCGCGGTGTTCGCGCAAGGCCCGATCGGGCTGTGCGCGACCGCCGGCGCGCGGCTGTCCGGCGCGACCACGATCATCGCGGTGGACGCGGTGCCCGCGCGGATGGAGGTCGCGCGGCGGATGGGCGCCGATCACGTCATCGACTTCAAGTCGGTGGACCCGGTCGCGGAAATCATGCGCCTCACCAACGGCCGCGGAGTCGACGTCGCCATCGAGGCGCTCGGCACCCAGCCCACCTTCGAGGCGGCGCTCCGCGTGCTGCGCCCGGGCGGAACGCTGTCGAGCCTCGGCGTCTACTCGCGCGACCTGACGATCCCGATCGGGCCGTTCGCCGCGGGGCTCGCGGACCTGAAGATCGTCACGACGCTGTGCCCCGGCGGGAAGGAGCGCATGCGCCGGCTGATGAGCGTGATCGCCGGCGGGCGGGTGGACCTGAAGCCGCTGGTGACGCACCGCTTCAAGCTGGACGACATCGAGACGGCCTACGACCTGTTCAGCCACCAGCGCGACGGCGTGCTGAAGGTCGCGATCACGCCGTGATTGCGGCGGTCGAACCCTTCGTGTCATGGCCGGCGAAGGCCGGCCATCCACGACTGACGTCGGTCGATCCGCGTGGCCGCCCCCGACCCGGTGGACCACGCGCCGCATCCCATCAGGCGCAACGAGCGCCTAATGCGCCTCAGCCCGCGCCTTCGTCCAGCAGCCGGCGCACGTCCCGCTTCGTGACCTTGCCGTAGCCCGACTTCGGCAGCTCCGACCAGAACGCGAAGCGGGTCGGCCATTTGTACTTGGCGAGCCGGCCATCGAGATGTGCCAGCAGCTCCGCATCGCCGACCTGCGCCCCCTCCTCCAGCACCAGCACGGCAACGCCGGTCTCGCCCCATTTCTCGTGCGGCACGCCCAGCACACAGGCCTCCCGCACGGCGGGATGCAGCAGCAGCGCCTCCTCGATCTCGCGCGGATACACGTTGGAGCCGCCGGAGATGTACATGTCGGAGGCGCGGCCGGTGATGTAGAAGAACCCGCGCGCGTCCATGTGGCCGAGATCGCCGGTGTGGAACCAGCCGTGGCGGAACGCGGCCTCGGTCGCGTCGGGGTTGCCGTGATAGCCCGCGAACACGCCGGGCCCGCGCACGCACAGCTCGCCCGTGGTGCCGGCGGGGACTTCCTGTCCCGCCTCGTCCAGGATCGCGACCGTCATGCCGACGCGCGGCACCCCGCAACTGCCGACCGGGGTCTCCGCATCGTCCTCGCTGTGCTGGTCGGGACGGAGGATGGTGATGTTGCCGGTGACCTCCCCCAGTCCGAAATACTGCACCAGCACGCGGCCGAGCTTGCGCAGCGCATGCACCTGGTCGGCGCGGTACATCGGCGCGCCCGCATAGATCACGTAGCGCAGGGAGGAATGGTCGGTGCGATCCACCGACTCGTGCCGCGTCAGCATGGTCAGGATGGTGGGCACGGTGAACATGTTCGTCACGCGGTGCCGCTCCACCAGGCGCCACGCCTCCTCGCAGTCGAGGCGCTCGCTGGGCAGCAGCACGCTGGCGGCACCGCGGGCGACCTGCGGCAGCGCATGCACGCCGGCGCCATGCGACAGCGGCGCCACCACGAGGGACACGTCCTGTTCGGTGGTCCCAGGCATCAGGTCGCAGAGATGGTTGCAGACGACATAATTCATCTGCCCATGCGTCAGCACGCCCGCCTTGGGCCGGCCGGTGGTGCCCGAGGTGTAGAAGAACCAGGCGGGATGGTCGCGATCCACGTCGACCGACCGGGTGACGGGGTCGGGATGCGCGGCCAGCGCCTCCCAGGTCAGCGCCCCCTCCCCGATCGCGATCTCCAGCCGGCAGGCCGGGTTCTCCGCGCGGGCGGCGGCGGCATGGTCGGGGAAGGCGCTGTCGAAGATGTGGACCGCCGCACCGGAGGATTGCGCGAGATAGGCGACCTCGGGCGGGGTCAGGCGGAAATTGGTCGGCACCCAGGTCGCGCCGATCATCCAGGAGGCGAACATCGTCTCCAACACGGCGTTCGAGTTGCGCGCGTGCAGCAGGATGCGGTCACCGTGCTGGACCCCGTGTGCGCGCAGCGCCCCCGCCGCCG
The DNA here is from genome assembly GCA_001898425.1 of Rhodospirillales bacterium 69-11. Lineage (GTDB taxonomy): Bacteria > Pseudomonadota > Alphaproteobacteria > Acetobacterales > Acetobacteraceae > Rhodopila. Next base: position 80,624 of record MKTV01000065.1, on the reverse strand, counting down.
CCTGGACGCGGCGCGTGAGCTCCGCCCAGCTCCAGGTCGTGTCACGCCAGATCAGCGCCGGCCGATCGGGCACGCGGCGCGCGGTCTGCAGCAGCAGGTCGGCGAGATTGGCCGTCGGGATCAGAGACGCCTCCTGAGGTCGGTGGTCACGCCAGGAGAGTAGCCGGTCGGGTGCGGGCCGTCATGGGCCGACGTGCCGCGCGTGCGAAAGGGCGCGCCGCGGGGTACGGAGGGGGGACGCGCCGCGGGTACGGAAGGGGTGACACGGATGCGCTCGGAGAAGGGTGGGCGCGACCGAAGTCGTGGATGGCCGCCCTTCGGCGGCCATGACACTGAGGGGTCGTGGCCGGCCATGGAGCCCCGTGCCATGGTCGGCCGCGGCCCCGTGCCATGGCCGGCCGTGGGGCCCCGTGTCACGCCGGCCGAGCCTCCCCCGTGTCATGGCCGGCGCAGGCCGGCCATCCACGACTTCTCGTTCCCCGGCACCCGCCAGCCCGCCGCACTTGCCAGCCCGCAGCAGCCGTCAGCCGGCGCGCCCCAGCCCGCCGCGTCCTCGCCCCTTACCGGACCGGCTCGAGGATCGACACGTAATTGGCCACCGCGGCGCCGCCCATGTTGAACACCGCGCCCAGATCCGCCTTCGGCAACTGCATGCCAGCCGGCGCCTGGCCGGTGAGCTGCATCGCGGTGATCGCGTGCATGGACACGCCGGTCGCGCCGATCGGGTGGCCCTTCGCCTTCAGCCCGCCGGAGACGTTCACCGGCAGCTTGCCGTCCTTCGCGGTCCAGCCCTCGAGCACGGCGCGCGCGCCCTGCCCCGGCGCGGTCAGCCCCATCGCCTCGTATTCCAGGAGTTCGGCGATGGTGAAGCAGTCATGCGATTCCACGAAGGACAGGTCTTCCAGCTTGCGATCCGCGGCGGCGAGCGCGCGGGACCACGCCTCGCGCGCACCCTCGAACTGGGTGATGTCGCGCTTGCTGATCGGCAGGTAGTCGTTCACCTGCACGGCGGCACGGAAGCGCACGGCCTTGCCCAACGCCTTCGCGGTCTCCTCGTCGGCCAGCACCAGGGCCGCGGCGCCGTCCGACACCAGCGAGCAGTCGGTGCGCTTCAACGGCGGTGCGACGTACGGGTTCTTGTCGGAGACCGCGCGGCAGAACTCGTAGCCCAGGTCCTTGCGCATCTGCGCGAACGGGTTCTCGACGCCGTTCTTGTGGTTCTTCGCCGCAATCGCGGCGAGCGCGTCGGACTGGTCGCCGTAGCGCTGGAAATACTTCTCCGCGATGCGGCCGAAGACGCCGGCGAACCCGGCGGGAATGTCCGCTTCCTCCTTCTGGTAGGAGGCCTTGAGCAGGATGTCGCCCACCTCCTTGCCGCCGGTCGCGGTCATCTTCTCGACGCCGATCACCAGCGCGAACTTGCCGCGCCCCGACAGCAGGAAGTCGCGCGCCCCGTACACCGCGGCGGAGCCGGAGGCGCAGGCGTTCTCGTACCGCGTGATCGGCTTGAACCGCATCTCCGGGACGTGCTGCAAGACGAGCGAGGCGGGGAAGTCCTGCGCCGAGAAGCCGTTGTTGAACAGGCTGACGAACGTCGCGTCGATGTCGTGCGCCGCCACGCCGGCATCGGCGATGGCGGCGCCAGCGACGCGCCCGATCAGGGATTCGATATCGGGGTCCTCGAGCTTGCCGAACGGCGAGTGGGCCCAGCCGACGATGCAGGCTTCGGTCATTGGCGTCTCCTGTCTGCGCGTCCCGGAACGTAGGACAACGCGTAAGACATTACGATCGTCATGTAAACTGGGCCCGTCATGATGCGGTGAACAGGGTTGCAGCGCGTCTCCCCTGCCCTTCATGCGATGCATGGAGGACACGCATGCCGGACCGTGACGACGAGAAATGGATGCGCCGCGCGATCGCGCTGGCGCGGCAGGCCGAGGCGACCGAGGGGGCGAACCCGATCGGCGTCGTGATCGTGCGGGACGGCACGCTGATTGCCGAGGGGTTCAACGAGGTCGACGCGCGATACGACCCCACGGCGCATGCCGAGATCGTCACGATGCGCCGCGCCGGGGAGCGCCTGCGCACGCACGAGTTCCGCGGCGCCACGCTGTACTCGACGCTGCAGCCGTGCGGGATGTGCACGATGGCCTCGATCTGGGGCAAGATCGGGCGGATCGTCTTCGGCGCCGGGCGCGAGGACGTGCACCGGATGTATTTCGAGGACCGGCACCTCGACACGGTGGACTTCATCCGCGACGCGTTCCGCGACGACCTGGTGCTGGAGGGCGGGCTGCTGGTCGCGGAATGCGCGTCGCTCTACGTGCCGCCCGACGCGGACGTGCCGAAGGACGAGCAGTTCAACCGGTAGGGCGCACCTCACATTCCATGGCCGCGCGTGGCCCTCGTGTCATGGCCGCTCGTGGCTCTCGTGTCATGGCCGCGCTTGTCGCGGCCATCCACGACTTGCAGGTGCCGCCCGAAGTCGTGGGTGGCCGGCCTGCGCCGGCCATGACGCGGGGGGCCGATGCCGTCGCCTGCCATGACACGGAGTGACGCGCGCCGGCCATGACACGGGGCGCGCTCCCTACTCCGCGCCCCAGCCCCCGTCGATCACCAGGCTCTGGCCCGTCATGAACGCCGACGCGCCGGAGGCCAGGAACACCACGCCGCCCGCCATGTCGTTCGGGCGCGCGAAGCGGCCGAGCGGGGTGCGGTCGAGGAGGCGGGTGCCGTGGGTGTCGTGTTCGAGCAGGCCGTGGGTGAGGTCGGTGTCCACCCATCCCGGCGCCAGCGTGTTCACCCGCACGCCGCGCTTCGCCCAGTCGAGCGCGAGGGCCTTGGTCAGCAGTTCCACCCCGCCCTTGGACGCGCAATAGGGGACGGATCGCGGCAGCCCGCCATGGCCCGCGACCGAGGAGACGTTGATGATCGACCCGCCCTCGGTCATCGCGCCGCCCAGGTGCTTGCAGCACAGGAACACGCCGGTGAGGTTGATGTCGATGATGTGCCGCCACTCGTCGAGGCTGGTGCGTTCGACGCCCTTGAAGATCGGGTTCACGCCGGCGTTGTTGACCAGCACGTCGATCTTGCCGGTGCGCGCGAGCACGGCGTCGCGCAGCGAGAGCACGTCGGCCTCCTGCGACACGTCGGCGGTGAACACCATGGAGTTGGCGCCGATCTCCGCCGCCGCTTCTTCCAGCGTCGCGCGGGTGCGGCCGGTCAGCACGACGAAGGCGCCGTGCCGCGCGAGGCCGGCCGCCATGCCGCGCCCGATGCCGCGGCCGGCGCCCGTGACGACCGCGACCTTGCCGGTCAGGTCGAAATCGGGGGCGCTCACCAGTTGGCTCCGTTGCGGGCGATGCGCTGGGCGATGCTCCAGCGATGCACTTCGGACGGGCCGTCGTAGATGCGGAAGCCGCGCACCTCGTTGAAGATGCGCGCGACCAGCGTCTCGTCCGTCACGCCCTGCCCGCCCAGCACCTGCACGCAGCGATCGACCACGCGCCAGATCGCCTCGGAGCAGAACACCTTCGACATCGAGGATTCCACCGTGCCGCGCGAACCCTGGTCGAGCGTCCAGGCGGTGTGCCAGATGGACAGGCGGCTCATGCGGATGTCCATCTCGTTGTCGGCGAGCATGAAGCCGACGCCCTCATGCGCGACGAGTTTCGCGCCGAACACCTCGCGCTTCTGCGCATAGGCGGTGGCGATGTCGTGCGCGCGGCGGGCGGCGCCCAGCCAGCGCATGCAATGGGTGAGACGCGCGGGCGCGAGGCGGACCTGGGCGTAGCGGAACCCCTTGCCGGGCTCACCCAGGATGTCGCTCGCGGGCACGCGGAGATTGTTGAACTTCACCACGGCGTGGCCGCCGGCGAAGGCGTGGTCCAGGCTGTTCATGGCACGCACGATCTCGATGCCGGGCGTGTTCATGTCGGCGAGGAACATGGTGGCGTTGCCGTCCTCGTCCTTGGCCATGATGATCGCGAAGGCGGCGCCCTCCGCGCCGGTGATGAACCACTTGGTGCCGTTGATGACGTAGTGGTTGCCGTCCTTCTTCGCCGTCGTTGCGAGGGCCGCGGGATCGGAGCCGGCACCCGGCGCGGGTTCGGTCATGCAGAAGCAGGAGCGGGTCTTGCCGGCGGCGAGGGGCCGGAGCCAGCGCTCCTTCTGCTCCTCGGTCGCGACCACCTCCATCAGGTGCATGTTGCCTTCGTCGGGGGCGAAGATGTGCATCGCGACGGGGCCGAGGAGCGAGTAGCCGGCTTCCTCGAAGACGATGGCCTTGCCGACATTGTTCAGCCCGAGGCCGCCGTATTCGTGCCCGACATGGGGGGCGACGAGTCCGGCCTTGCGGGCGCGGGCGACGAGTTCCTGGCGGAACTCCTCGGTCGGGCCGTGATGGGTCTGGCGCGGATCGCCCTCGAGCGGAAGGATCTCGTTGCGAATGAAATCACGCGTCCGCTGCTGGAGTTCGAGCAGGTCGGGAGGGAGGGAGAAGTCCATGCGGCGTTCCTCTTTGGGCGGTGCGGGGCGTGTCGGGCGAGGCGCGGCGTGTCGGGCGGGTGGCGGCGATCGATGCGCACCCCGTGTCATGGCCGCGCTTGTCGCGGCCATCCACGACGTTCCGAGCGGCACGAAATCGTGGATGGCCGGCCTGCGCCGGCCATGACACTGGGGCCGGCCTGCGCCGGCCATGACACTGGGGCCGGCCTGCGCCGGCCATGACACTGTGGGCGGCCTGCGCCGGCCATAACACGGGGGATGGCCTGCCCTGGCGATGACACGGGGAGTGTGGCCTGCGCCGGCCACGACACGGGGGGTGGCGCCTGCATCAGAACGCGCGTCCCTGCGCGATCTCGTGGGTGAATTCCAGGATCCCCGAGCCGATCCCGCTGAGCGGCGCATAGCGCGGATCGGTCGTCGCACCCGTCCGGTAGCGCAGCCCCAGCTGCAGGAAAATCACGGAGAGCTTGTACATCGCGAGCACGCGATGGAACAGGAAGTCGGACACGTCACGGCCGGTGATCCGCGCGTATTCCGCGACCGCCTGCTGGCGCGGCCAGAGGCAGGCCTCGTCAGCCGGCATCTGCGCCATGTCGTGCATCGCCGGCGGATCGTCGGCGTGGATCCAGTAGCTCAGCAGCGTGGCGAAATCGAACAGCGGGTCGCCGCGCGTCCCCTGGTCCCAGTCCACCACCGCGCGCGGCGTGAAGTCGGAGGGGTCGAGGATCATGTTGTTGAGCTTGTAGTCGTTGTGCAGGAGCCCGGGCGCGCCGTCGGGCACCAGGTGGCGTTCGAGCCAGGCGCCGACCTCCTGGTGCAGCGTCTCGGTGCCGTCCTCCTTCGCCGCGAGGCCGCGCTTGCGCCAGCCTGCGACGGCGCGGACGAGGAACCCGTCGGGCCGGCCGAGATCGTCGAGCCCGATCGCGGCAGTGTCCACGGCATGGATCGCGGCCAGGGTCTCGAGCAGCACGTGCGAGAGCCGGTCGCCGATCTCCGGCCGGTGCGCGAGATCGGGCGGCACGTGCTCCCGGATCACGAGGCCGGGCCGGTATTCCAGGATCTGGAAGCGCTGGCCGATGACGGCGGGATCGTCGCAGAAACACAGGCTGCGCGGCACGAAGGGCAGCGCGTCCGGCAGGCGCGAGAGGATGCGGTGCTCGCGCGCCATGTCGTGGCTGCCGGCGGGCAGCTCGCCCATCGGCGGACGCCGCAATACGGCCTGCGTTCCGTCCAGCACGACGAGGTAGTTCAGGTTCGCGAGCCCGCCCGCGAACTGGCGCGGCGGCGGGTCGATCTGCAGCGTCTTGCCCGCGGCGGCGAGATGCGCCTGCAGCGCCGGCCAATCCAGCGCGACGCTTTCGGCTTCGGGCCGCAGATTGGCGGCGTCGGAGTCTGCTGGCACGTGTCCTCCTATCGGCGTTCGGCCGATGCGGGTACAGATAGCCGAACGAAGACGACTGGAACAGGAGACGCGCCATGACGCAACCGACCGAGGTCACCCGCGCGGCCGTGCTGGGGGCCGGCACGATCGGGGCGAGCTGGGCGGCCTGGTTCCTGGCGCGCGGCATGATGGTGACGGTGTGGGATCCGCGGCCCGAGGCGGAGGCCTATGTGCGCCGCTACGTCGCCGAGGCCTGGCCCGCGATGCAGCGCATCGGCATGGTCGCCGGTGCCGCGCCCGACACGTGGCGGTTCTGCGCGACGGCGGAGGAGGCGGTGGCGGACGCGCAGTTCGTCCAGGAGAACGCGCCGGAACGGTTGGAGATCAAGCGGGAGCTCTACGCGCGGCTCGACCGCGCCATGCCGGCGGAGACGATTCTCGCCTCCTCCACCTCGGGGCTCCTGATGAGCGACATGCAGGAGGGGCTCGCGACCGCCGCGCGCTTCGCGGTCGGGCATCCATTCAACCCGCCGCACCTGATCCCGCTGGTGGAGGTGGTGGGCGGCCGCGCCACGTCAGAGGCCACGGTGCAGTGGTGCCTCGACTTCTACCGGCACATCGGCAAGACCGCGATCCACATCCGCAAGGAGGCGCGCGGGCATCTCGCGAACCGCCTGCAGGCGGCGCTGTGGCGGGAGGCGGTGAGCGCGGTCGCGAGCGGGCTGGCCTCGGTCGAGGACGTGGACACGGCGATCAGTGCCGGCCCCGGCCTGCGCTGGGCGGCCATGGGCCCGCACATGACGTTCCACCTGGGCGGCGGCGAAGGCGGGATGCCGCACATGCTGCACCAGTTCAAGCCGGCCTTCGAGGCGTGGTGGGCGACGATGACGACGCCGGAGTTGGACGACGAGACGTGCCGGAAGCTGATCGAGGGCGTGCAGGCGGAGGCGCATGGCCGCTCCATGGCGGAGCTGGTGCGCGACCGCGACGCGGTGCTGCTGCCGCTGCTGGAGCTGAAGGCGAAGCAGAACGCGGGCGGATAGGCTGTCTGTGTCATGACCGCCGCGGGGCCCCGGTGTCACAAGGCCGCCGCAGGGCCCCCTGTGTCATGGCCGCCGCAGCCCCCCCGTGTCATGGCCGCCGCAGGAGCCCCCTGTGTCATGGCCGCCGCAGGGCGGCCATCCACGACTTCCCGTGAGTCCCGAAGCCGTGGATGGCCGGCACAAGGCCGGCCATGACACACGGGGAGCGGCCCGCGGCGGCCGTGACACCCGGGGCGCCGCGGCCCTGCTCAGCCGTCTTCCGCGGTCGCGAAGCTCACCAGGACCTGGCCTTCCTGCACCATCCCGCCCGCGGCGCAGGCGACCGCGGCGATGGTCGCGTCGGCGGGGGCGGTCAGGCGGAACACGGTCTTCATCGCCTCCAGCACCACCAGCACCTGGCCGCGCGTGACCGAGTCGCCGGACGCGACCAGGACCTGGGTCACCTGGCCCGGAATGGGCGCGAGCAGGCGGTCGCCGGCATCGTCCGCATCCTCCGCGCCGGCGATCGGATCGGGCAGGCGGAGGCGATAGGTCTCGCCATCCTGCCGCAGCGTGATCGTCTCCCCGTCCCGCGCGACCGAACTGCGGCTGCGCAGGCCGTCGAGCTCCAGCAGCAGCACGTCGTCCGCGCCGCGCCGTGCCGATCCGCGCAGCACCGTCTCGCCGATCCCGATCCGCCACAGGGCGCCGTCGCGCTGGACGCGCACGGGATGCGTCGCCTCGCCGGCATGGAAGACCAGCTCACGCGTGGGCGTCGCGTTCACCCACCACTGGTCGCGCGCATGCCACGGCGATTGCGGATCGCCGCTGGCGGCGGCGGCGCGATCGGCCTCCTCCTGTTCGGCCAGCAGCTCCGCGAGCGCCGCGGCCGCGAGCACCGGGGTGGGTGGTGCGGGGGCGGGCGCCAGCAGCGTCGCGGCCTCCCGCGCGATGAAGCCGGTGTCGATCCCCCCGGCGGCGAAGGCGGGATGCGCGGCAATGCGGCCGAGAAGGTCGAGATTCGTGATGACGCCGGCGACCGTGCAGTCGCGCAAGGCAAGCTGCAGGCTGCGCAACGCGGCCTCGCGTGTCGGCCCGTGGCAGATCACCTTGGCGAGCATCGCATCGTAGTGGATCGAGATCGTATCACCTGCAACGAAGCCGGTGTCGATCCGCACCTCCGCGTCCGGTGCCGGCATGCGGAAGGCGGTGAGCCGGCCGATCGAGGGGGCGAAGTCGCGCGCCGGATCCTCGGCATAGACGCGCGCCTCGAACGCATGGCCGGCGAGATGGATCTGCGCCTGCGTCGCGGGCAATTCCTCGCCGGCGGCGACACGGAGCTGCCATTCCACGAGGTCGAAGCCGGTCACCATCTCGGTCACGGGATGCTCGACCTGGAGCCGCGTGTTCATCTCGAGGAAGAAGAACCCGTCGGCATCCGCGACGAACTCCACCGTGCCGGCGCCGACATAGCCGACTGCCTGTGCGGCGGCCACGGCGGCGGCCCCCATGGCGGCGCGGCGATCGGCGGAGAGGCCGGGCGCGGGCGCTTCCTCGATCACCTTCTGGTGCCGGCGCTGGGCGGAGCAGTCGCGTTCGAACAGGTGGACCGCATTGCCGAACGTGTCGGCGAAGACCTGCACCTCGATATGGCGCGGCCGCTCGAGGTAGCGCTCGACCAGCACCCGGTCGTCGCCGAAGGCCGAGGCGGATTCCTGCCGCGCCGAGGCGAGCGCCGCGGCGAAATCGGTTGCAGCGGAAACCACGCGCATGCCGCGCCCGCCGCCCCCCGAGACCGCCTTGATCACCACCGGGAACCCGATGCGCGCAGCCTGGTCCGCGAGGAAGTCCGGATCCTGGGTGTCGCCGTGATAGCCGGGCAGCAGCGGCACGCCGCTTTGCTCCATCAGCGCCTTGGCTGCGGACTTCGAGCCCATGGCGCGCATCGCGGAGGCGGGCGGGCCGACGAAGGTGATCCCGGCCTCGGCGCAGGCCTCCGCGAAGGCCGGGTTCTCGGAGAGGAAGCCGTAGCCGGGATGGATCGCCTCGGCGCCGGTTGCGCGCGCCGCGTCCAGGATCCGCGCGATGTCCAGATAGGAGTCGCGCGCGGGCGCGGACCCGATCGGCACGGCCCGATCCGCCGCCTGCACGTGAAGCGCACCGGCATCGGCCGCGGAGAACACGGCGACGGTCTCGATCCCCATGCGCCGCGCGGTGCGGGCGATGCGGACGGCGATCTCGCCGCGATTGGCGATCAGGAGCGTGCGGAACATCGCGCCTCTCACATGCGGAACACGCCGAAGCGCGTCTCGTTCACCGGGGCATTGAGGGCGGCCGACAGCGCAAGGCCCAGCACGCGGCGGGAATCGGCCGGGTCGATCACGCCGTCATCCCAGAGCCGCGCGGTCGCGTAGTAGGGATTGCCCTGCGCCTCGTACTGGGCGCGGATCGGCGCCTTGAACGTTTCCTCGGCCTCGGGACTGTCGAATTTGCCCCGGACCGTCGCGAGCACACCGGCCGCCTGCTCCCCGCCCATCACCGAGATGCGGGCGTTCGGCCACATGAACAGGAAACGCGGGTCGTAGGCGCGGCCGCACATGCCGTAATTGCCGGCGCCGTAGCTGCCGCCGATGATCAGCGTGAGCTTCGGCACCGCGGCGGTGGACACGGCGGTGACCAGCTTCGCGCCATCCTTGGCGATGCCGCCCGATTCGTATTTCCGGCCGACCATGAAGCCCGTGATGTTCTGCAGGAACAGCAGCGGGATGCCGCGCTGACAGCAGAGCTCGATGAAATGCGCGCCCTTCAGCGAGGACTCGCTGAACAGGATGCCGTTGTTGGCGATGATGCCGACGGGATAGCCATGGAGATGCGCGAAACCGCAGACGAGCGTCGTGCCGTAGAGGCGCTTGAACTCGTCGAACGTGCTGCCGTCGACGATGCGCGCGATCACCTCCCGCACGTCGTAGGGGGCGCGCAGGTCGGCCGGCACGACGCCGTGCAGTTCGGCGGGATCGTAGCGCGGCGGTTCGGGCGCGCGCGTCGCGAGCGCGACCTGCTTGTCGCGATTGAGCCCGGCGACGATGCGGCGGCAGATGGCCAGCGCATGGCGGTCGTTCTGCGCGTAATGATCGACCACGCCCGAGGTGCGGGCGTGCACATCGGCGCCGCCCAGATCCTCGGCGCTGACGATCTCGCCGGTTGCGGCCTGCACGAGCGGCGGACCGCCCAGGAAGATCGTGCCCTGCTTGCGCACGATGATGCTCTCGTCCGACATCGCCGGCACGTAGGCGCCGCCCGCGGTGCAGGAGCCCATGACCACCGCGATCTGCGGGATGCCGGCGGCCGATAGGTTCGCCTGGTTGAAGAAGATGCGGCCGAAATGCTCGCGGTCGGGAAAGATCTCGTCCTGCATCGGCAGGAAGGCGCCGCCGGAATCCACGAGATAGATGCAGGGAAGCCGGTTTGCGCGCGCGATCTCCTGCGCGCGCAGGTGCTTCTTCACGGTGACCGGGAAATACGTGCCGCCCTTCACCGTCGCATCGTTGGCGACGATCACGCATTCACGCCCCGCCACGCGGCCGATGCCGGTGACGATGCCGGCCGAGGGCACCTCCCCGCCATACATGCCGGATGCGGCGAGCTGCGAGAGCTCGAGGAAGGGCGAGCCGGGATCGATCAGCCCCGCGACCCGGTCGCGCGGCAGCAGCTTGCCGCGCGAGAGGTGCCGCTGACGCGCGGTCTCGCCGCCGCCGAGGCTCGCCTCCGCGACGCGGGTGCGGAGGTCGTCGACCAGGGCCCGCATCGCTGCGGCATTGGTCGCGAAATCGGCGCTGTTGGGGGTGATGTCGGAGCGGAGGATCATGCGGCTTCGGCCTGGTTCGGCGCTGGATGCGGGGCACAGGGGGGCACCGCCGAGGGGTGGGGGTGATCCGGGCGCGCGGATGGAACCGCTGATCCGGCGGGATTGTCGGACGGGTGGGGGTGATCCGGGGGCGCGGATGGAACCGCTGATGCACGCTGATGAACGCCGATGGGTCCGTGCGGCACGATGGGTTCGTGCGTCCCGCGCGGCATCGCTGCGATAGTAGCGGCTTCGCCGCGCGAAGCGCCTTCGATCTGCGCCCGGCGTTGCGCAGGAACGGTGCCGCCGGCACCGGCCCATCTGCGTTCATCAGCGTGCATCTGCGGTTTCATCTCACCGCTCCACGGCACCGACCCCACGCCGATCATGCCGTCTCCGCGAACAGCTCGCGCCCGATCAGCATCCGGCGGATCTCACTCGTGCCGGCGCCGATCTCGTAGAGCTTGGCATCGCGCAGCAGACGTCCGGTCGGGTAGTCGTTGATGTAGCCGTTGCCGCCCAGCGCCTGGATCGCCTCCAACGCCATCCAGGTCGCCTTCTCGGCCGCGTACAGAATCGCGCCGGCCGCGTCCTTGCGCGTGGTCTCACCCCGGTCGCAGGCCTTCGCCACCGCGTACACGTAGGCCTTCGCGGCATTCATCGTGGTGTACATGTCGGCGAGCTTGCCCTGCATCAGCTGGAACTCGCCGATCGCCTGGCCGAACTGCTTGCGCTCGTGCACGTAGGGCACGACCACGTCCATGCAGGCCTGCATGATGCCGGTGGGGCCGGCAGCGAGCACCGCCCGTTCGTAATCGAGGCCGCTCATCAGCACGTTCACGCCGCGGCCGACGGTGCCGAGGACGTTCTCCTCCGGCACTTCGCAGTCCTGGAACACGAGCTCGCAGGTGTTGGAGCCGCGCATGCCCAGCTTGTCGAGCTTCTGGGCGGTGGAGAAGCCCTTGAAGCCCTTCTCGACGAGGAAGGCGGTGATGCCGCGCGGACCGGCCTCGGGGTCGGTCTTGGCGTAGATCACCAGCACATCGGCATCGGGGCCGTTGGTGATCCACATCTTGCCGCCGTTCAGCACATAGCGGTCACCGCGCTTCTCGGCGCGGGTGCGCATGCCGACGACGTCGGAGCCGGCGCCGGGCTCGCTCATCGCCAGGGCGCCGACATGCTCGCCGCTGATCAGTTTCGGCAGATACCGTTTCCTCTGCTCCTCCGAGCCGTTGCGGCGGATCTGGTTGACGCAGAGATTGGAGTGCGCGCCGTACGACAGGCCGACCGAGGCGGAGGCGCGGGAGATCTCCTCCATCGCGACGACATGCTCGAGATAGCCCATGCCGGCGCCGCCATACTCGGGCTCGACGGTGATGCCGAGGAGGCCAAGCTCGCCGAACTTGCGCCAGAGATCCATGGGGAAGGCGTTGTCGCGGTCGATCTGCGCGGCGCGCGGCGCGATCTCGTCCGCCGCGAAGGCCTCGACCTGGGAGCGGAGCATGTCGGCGGTTTCGCCGAGATCGAAATTCAGGCCGGGGAGCCGGTTCGGGCGGGTCGCCATGGGGCAATCCTTCGACATCGAACGATTTCGGATCGGACGATGCCGGAGATTGGGCGTCTCGGCAAGGGGGGACGTGGGCCGGGGCGTGGGTGCGACGGGGCGCACGGGGCGGGGCATACGCGGGGGGCGCACCGTGCGGGGCCTCCGCCGTCATGGCCGGCCTTGTTCCGGCCACCCTCGCCGTTCGGTGCCGGTGGGGATGGCCGGGACAAGCCCGGCCATGACGGTGGAGGCGGCGGGCGGTGTCCGGAGGGCGGCGGGCGTCGGCCGGCGGGCGTCGGCCGGGGGGCGGACGGCGGGCGTGAGGCGCGGGCGTTGGGCGGCGGGCGCCCGGCCGGGTCGTGCCAACGACAATGGCCGGGACAAGCCCGGCCATTGTCGTTGGAGGCGTGGTGTAGCCGGGGGCACCCGGCCACACCACGTGGCGTGAGAGGCGGGCTTACTCGGCCGCCTTCACCTCTTCCGTGATCTGGGGCGTGCTCTGCCCCAGCGTGCGCTGGTCGCGGCCCGCGGCGATGGCGCGCAGACGGTTCATCACCGCCCCCGTGCCGGCCGGGATCAGGCGACCGACGATCACGTTCTCCTTCAGGCCCATCAGGCTGTCCGTCTTGCCGGCCGTGGCCGCCTCGGTCAGCACGCGCGTCGTCTCCTGGAAGGAGGCGGCGCTGATGAAGCTGTTGGTCTGCAGCGAGGCCTTGGTGATCCCCTGCAGCACCGGCATGCCGACCGCCGGACGCTCGTCCTTCATCAGCTTGCCATTGATCGCATCGAACTCCGTGCGGTCCACCTGCTCCCCGGTGAGGAACGTCGTGTCGCCCGGATCGAGGATCTCGACCTTCTGCAGCATCTGCCGAACGATGACCTCGATGTGCTTGTCGTTGATCTTCACGCCCTGCAGTCGATAGACGTCCTGGATCTCGTTCACCAGGTAGTCCGACAGGGCCTCGACCCCCAGCACCTTGAGGATGTCGTGCGGCACGCGCGGGCCGTCGACCAGCGGGTCGCCCCGGCGGACGAAGTCGCCCTCCTGCACCGAGACGTGCTTGCCCTTCGGGATCAGGTACTCGGTCTCCTCGCCGGTCTCGTCGTTCTTCACGATGATGCGGCGCTTCGCCTTGTAGTCCTTCCCGAACTCGACGCGCCCGTCGGTCTCGGCGATGACCGCGTGGTCCTTCGGCCGGCGGGCCTCGAACAACTCGGCCACCCGCGGCAGACCGCCGGTGATGTCGCGCGTCTTGCTGCCCTCGCGCGGGATGCGCGCCAGCACGTCGCCCGCGGCCACCTGCGCCCCGTTCTCGACCGAGAGGATCGAGTCCGGCGCCAGGAAGTAGCGCGCATCGGTGCCGTTCGGCAGACGCAGCACCTCGCCCTTCTCGTCCTTGAGCTGCAGGCGGGGCCGCAGGTCGATGCTCTTGGCGCCCTGCTTGTAGTCGACCACCACCTTGGAGGTCAGGCCGGTCACCTCGTCCATCCGCTCGACCAGCGTGATGCTGTCGATCAGGTCGATGTACTCGACCTTACCGGCACGCTCCGTGATGATCGGCAGGGTGTACGGATCCCACTCCGCCAGCTTCTGGGCGCGGGACACCGCCTGGCCCTCGTCCACCAGCAGCCGCGCGCCGTAGGGCACGCGGAAGCGGGCGCGCTCGCGCTGCTTGTCGTCCACCAGGACGATTTCGCAGTTGCGGGACATGACCACGGGCACGCCCTGCGAGTTCATGACGACGTTGCGGTTCTTCACCGCGACGCTGCCTTCATGGCTCGCCTCGACGCTCGACTGCTCCGCGCCACGCTGCGCGGCGCCGCCGATGTGGAAGGTGCGCATCGTCAGCTGCGTGCCCGGCTCGCCGATCGACTGCGCGGCGATCACACCCACCGCCTCACCGATGTTCACCGGCGTGCCGCGGGCGAGGTCGCGCCCGTAGCAATGGCCGCAGACGCCGACGCGGGAGTCGCAGGTCAGCACGGAGCGGATCTTCACCGCCTCGACGCCGGCCTTCTCGATCCGTTCGGCCTGCTCTTCCTCGATCAGCGTGTTCGCCGGAAGGATGATGGCGTTGCTGGTCGGGTCGAGCACGTCCTCGGCCGAGGTGCGGCCCAGGATGCGTTCGGACAGGGAGGAGACGACCTCACCACCATCCATCACCGCCTTCACCGTGAGGCCGCGATCGGTGCCGCAATCCTCCTCGACGATGATGCAGTCCTGCGCCACGTCGACCAGACGGCGGGTCAGGTAGCCCGAGTTCGCCGTCTTCAGCGCCGTGTCCGCGAGACCCTTGCGGGCGCCGTGGGTGGAGTTGAAGTACTCGAGGACCGAGAGCCCTTCCTTGAAGTTCGCGATGATCGGCTGCTCGATGATCTCGCCCGAGGGCTTGGCCATCAGGCCGCGCATGCCGGCAAGCTGGCGCATCTGGGCTGGCGACCCACGCGCGCCGGAGTGCGACATCATCCACACCGAGTTGGTGGGAACGCCCGCCTCCTGCTTGCTGATCTCCTTCATCATCGCGCCGGCGACCTCGTCGGTGCAGCGCGACCAGGCGTCGACCACCTTGTTGTAGCGCTCACCGGCGGTGATCAGCCCGTCCTGGTACTGCTGCTCGAACTCCTTCACCTCGGCCTGGGTGCGACGGATCAGCTCCTCCTTCTCGGCGGGGATGATCAGGTCGTCCTTGCCGAAGGACAGGCCGGCCTTCGCCGCCTGCGTGAAGCCCAGGCCCATCAGCCGGTCGGCGAAGATCACGCACTCCTTCTGGCCGCAGTGGCGGTACACCGCGTCGATCACGTCGGAGACGTTCTTCTTCGTCAGCTGCTTGTTGATCAGGGCGAACGGCACCGCCGGATGCTTCGGCAGGATCTGCGCGATCATCATGCGGCCCGGCGTCGTGGTGACGACCTGGCGGATCGGGTTGCCGCCCGCGTCGATCGTCTCGAACCGCGCCTTGATCTTGTCGTGCAGGCTGACCGCCTTGGCGTGCAGCGCGTGCTCGATCTCACCCAGCGTGCCGAAGGCCGGCGCCTTGTCGTCGGGCTGGTCGCGGAACGCCGGCGTCTCGAGCGAGAGATAGTAGAGCCCGAGGACGATGTCCTGCGAGGGGACGATGATCGGCTTGCCGTTGGCGGGGCTGAGGATGTTGTTGGTCGACATCATCAGCACGCGGCCTTCGAGCTGCGCTTCCAGCGACAGCGGCACGTGCACCGCCATCTGGTCGCCGTCGAAGTCGGCGTTGAACGCGGTGCAGACCAGCGGATGGAGCTGGATCGCCTTGCCCTCGATCAGCACCGGCTCGAAGGCCTGGATGCCGAGGCGGTGCAAGGTCGGCGCGCGGTTCAGCATCACTGGATGCTCGCGGATCACCTCTTCCAGGATGTCCCACACCTCGGGACGCTCCTTCTCCACCATCCGCTTCGCGGCCTTGATGGTGGTGGCGTGACCGTACTTCTCGAGCTTCGAGTAGATGAACGGCTTGAACAGCTCGAGCGCCATCTTCTTCGGCAGCCCGCACTGGTGCAGCTTCAGCTCCGGCCCGACCACGATCACCGACCGGCCCGAATAGTCCACGCGCTTGCCCAGCAGGTTCTGGCGGAACCGGCCCTGCTTGCCCTTCAGCATGTCGGATAGCGACTTCAGCGGGCGCTTGTTGGCGCCCGTGATGGCGCGGCCGCGGCGGCCGTTGTCGAACAGCGCGTCCACGCTCTCCTGCAGCATGCGCTTCTCGTTGCGCACGATGATGTCGGGCGCGCGCAGCTCGATCAGCCGCTTCAGGCGGTTGTTGCGGTTGATGACGCGGCGATACAGGTCGTTCAGGTCCGACGTCGCGAAGCGGCCGCCATCCAGCGGCACCAGCGGGCGCAGTTCGGGCGGGATGACCGGCACGACGTCCAGGATCATCCACTCGGGGCGCGAGCCGGACTCACCGAACGCCTCGATCAGCTTGAGGCGCTTGACCAGCTTCTTGCGCTTCGCCTCGGAGGTGGTCTCCTTCAGCTCGCCGCGCAGCTTCACCTTCTCGGCGTCGAGGTCGATGCGGCCCAGGACCTTCTTGATGGCCTCGGCGCCGATGCCGACCTCGAACTGGTCGTCACCGAACTCGTCCTGCTTCGCCAGGAGCTGATCCTCGGTCAGCAGCTGGTGCATCTTGAGATCCGTCGTGCCGGGCTCCAGCACCACGTAGCTCTCGAAATACAGGATCTTCTCGAGCTCCTTCAGCGTCAGGTCGACCATCAGGCCGATCCGGCTGGGAAGGGACTTGAGGAACCAGATATGCGCCACCGGCGAGGCGAGCTCGATATGGCCCATCCGCTCGCGGCGGACCTTGGCCAGCGTCACCTCGACGCCGCACTTCTCGCAGATGATGCCGCGGAACTTCATCCGCTTGTACTTGCCGCACAGGCACTCGTAGTCCTTGATCGGGCCGAAGATGCGGGCACAGAACAGCCCGTCCCGCTCCGGCTTGAAGGTGCGGTAGTTGATCGTCTCGGGCTTCTTGATCTCGCCATAGGACCAGGAGCGGATCTGCTCCGGGCTGGCGATCTGGATCTTGATCTGGTCGAAGGTCAGCGCCTGGCCCGTCTGGCCCAGGATCTTCATCAGCTCGTTCATGCGTTCGATACCCTTCGGATCAAGGGAAACATCTGGTCGTCGCGGCGTCGTGCCGGGACGTCATCGCGGCGTCATCTCCGGACGATCGCCCCACCGTCATTCCCGGGCTTGACCCGGGGATCCACGGCTTTCCACACACGCCGACGTCGTGGATGGCCGGGACAGCCCCCGGGCCGAGCCCAGGGGCGGCCATGACGCGGGCGAACGTGCCGCCTTGGATGGCCGGCTCGATGGCCGGCCATGACGGGGTGGGCATCGTCGCGCCCAAGCTCACGCCGCGCGGTTGTCCAGGTCGACGTTCAGGCCCAGCGACTTCAGCTCCTTCACCAGCACGTTGAAGCTCTCGGGGATGCCGGCCTCGAACGTGTCCTGCTCGCGCACGATCGCCTCGTAGACCTTGGTGCGGCCGGACACGTCGTCCGACTTCACCGTCAGCATCTCCTGCAGCGTGTAGGCGGCGCCATACGCCTCCAGCGCCCAGACCTCCATCTCGCCGAAGCGCTGGCCGCCGAACTGCGCCTTGCCGCCCAGCGGCTGCTGGGTCACCAGTGAGTACGGTCCGATGGACCGCGCGTGGATCTTGTCGTCGACCAGGTGGTGCAGCTTCAGCATGTATATGTAGCCGACCGTGACCTTGCGCTCGAACGTCTCGCCCGTGCGCCCGTCGGTCAGCCACACCTGGCCCGACGTATCCAGCCCCGCGCGAGTCAGCATGCCCTCGATGTCGGACATGCGCGCCCCGTCGAACACCGGCGTCGCGATCGGCACGCCCTTGCGCAGGTTCTCGCACAGCTCGATCAGCTGCGCCGTGTCGAGATTGGCGATCTGCTGCGCGAACACCTCCTCCCCGTACACCTCGCGGAGCTGCGCGAGCAGCTCGTCCCGCTGGGCGCCGGTGCGGCGGTACTCTTCCACCAGCTCGCCGATCTGCTTGCCGAGGGCGGCGCAGGCCCAGCCGAGATGGGTCTCGAGGATCTGCCCCACGTTCATGCGCGACGGCACGCCCAGCGGGTTCAGCACGAGGTCGACCGAGGTCCCGTCCTCGAGGAACGGCATGTCCTCGACCGGCACGACGCGCGAGACGACACCCTTGTTGCCGTGGCGGCCGGCCATCTTGTCGCCGGGCTGCAGCTTGCGCTTCACCGCGATGAAGACCTTGACCATCTTCATCACGCCGGGCGGCAGCTCGTCGCCGCGCTGCAGCTTCTCGACCTTGCTGTCGAAGCGCGACTGCAGCCGCGCGACCGCCGCGTCGAACTCGCGCCGCAGCGTCTCGATCTCGGCCATCACCGCATCGTCCTGCACGCCGATATGGCGCCAGGAGCCGCGCGGATGCTCCGCCAGCACCTCCTCGGTGACGTCGGTCCCGGCCTTGATGCCCTTGAACCCGCCGGCGGCCTTGCGGCCCAGCAGCTTCTCGCGCAGCCGGTTCAGGAACGACCGCTCCTGGATCGCCTTCTCGTCGTCGCGGTCCTTCGCCAGACGCTCGATCTCGGCGCGCTCGATCGCCATCGCGCGCTCGTCCTTGTCGACGCCGCGGCGGCTGAACACGCGGACGTCCACCACCGTCCCGGTCACGCCGGGGGGCAGCTTCAGCGAGGTGTCCCGCACGTCCGACGCCTTCTCGCCGAAGATCGCGCGCAGCAGCTTCTCTTCCGGCGTCATCGGGCTCTCGCCCTTCGGCGTCACCTTGCCGACCAGGATGTCGCCCGGGTTCACCTCGGCGCCGATATAGACGATGCCGGCCTCGTCGAGGTTCTTCAGCGCTTCCTCACCCACGTTCGGGATGTCGCGCGTGATCTCCTCCTGGCCCAGCTTCGTGTCGCGCGCCATCACCTCGAATTCCTCGATGTGGATGGACGTGAACACGTCGTCCCGAGCGATCCGCTCGGAGATCAGGATGGAGTCCTCGAAGTTGTAGCCGTTCCAGGGCATGAACGCGCACAGCACGTTCCGCCCCAGCGCCAGCTCGCCCAGCTCCGTCGACGGACCGTCGGCGATGATGTCGCCCTCGGCCACCCGGTCGCCCACCTTCACCAGCGGACGCTGGTTGATGCAGGTCGACTGGTTGGAGCGCATGAACTTGCGCAGCCGGTAGATGTCGACGCCCTTGGTCGTCGCGTCCTCGTTGGTGGCGCGCACCACGATGCGCGCACCGTCGATCTGGTCGACGATGCCCGCGCGGCGCGCCACGATGGTCGCGCCCGAGTCCCGCGCGACCGCGGCTTCCATGCCGGTGCCGACCAGCGGCGCGTCGGCGCGGATCAGCGGCACCGCCTGGCGCTGCATGTTGGAGCCCATCAGCGCGCGGTTCGCGTCGTCGTTCTCGAGGAACGGGATCAGCGCCGCGGCCACCGAGACCAGCTGCTTCGGCGAGACGTCGATCGCGGTGACCTCCTCGGGCTTCACCAGCCGGAAGTCGCCCTGCTTGCGCACCGAGACCAGCTCCTCGGTGAACTTGCCGCCCTCGTCCATCGGCGCGTCGGCCTGCGCGACCACCAGCCGCTCCTCCTCCATGGCGGAGAGGTAGCGCGGCTCCTTCTGCACGATGCCGTCGCGGACCAGCATGTACGGCGTCTCGATGAAGCCGTACTTGTTGACCTTGGCGTAGGTCGCGAGCGAGTTGATCAGGCCGATGTTCGGGCCTTCCGGCGTCTCGATCGGGCAGATGCGGCCGTAATGCGTCGGGTGCACGTCGCGCACCTCGAAGCCGGCGCGCTCGCGCGTCAGGCCGCCCGGACCCAGCGCGGAGAGGCGGCGCTTGTGCGTCACTTCCGACAGCGGGTTGGTCTGGTCCATGAACTGCGACAGCTGGGAGGAGCCGAAGAACTCCCGCACCGCCGCCGCCGCCGGCTTGGCGTTGATCAGGTCGTGCGGCATCACGGTGTCGATGTCGACGGAGCCCATCCGCTCCCGGATCGCGCGCTCCATGCGCAGCAGGCCGATGCGGTACTGGTTCTCCATCAGCTCGCCCACCGAACGCACCCGGCGGTTGCCGAGATTGTCGATGTCGTCGATCTGGCCGCGCCCGTCCTTCAGGTCGGTCAGCGTCTTGACCGTGCGCAGCAGGTCGTCCTTGCGCAGCACCCGCACCGTGTCCGGCGTATCGGTGGTGCCGAGGCGCATGTTCATCTTCACGCGGCCGACCGCCGAGAGGTCGTAGCGGTCCGGATCGAAGAACAGGCCGCGGAACAGCGCCTCCGCCGTCTCGGGCGTCGGCGGCTCGCCGGGGCGCATCACGCGATAGATGTCGATCAGCGCGTCGTCGCGGTTGGTGTTCTTGTCCACCGCGAGCGTGTTGCGGATCCAGGGACCGTTCTGCTGGTCGATCGCGAGTGTGGGAAGACGGGTGATCCCGGCATCCTCGAGCGCGGTCAGCCGCGCCTCGACCAGTTCCTCACCGGCCTCGGCGAAGATCTCGCCGGTCTCCTCGTTGACCAGGT
The DNA here is from genome assembly GCA_001898425.1 of Rhodospirillales bacterium 69-11. GTDB lineage: Bacteria > Pseudomonadota > Alphaproteobacteria > Acetobacterales > Acetobacteraceae > Rhodopila. The sequence goes on along the minus strand of MKTV01000065.1, from coordinate 60,264 downwards.
CCTCGGCCATGAAGCGGCCCAACAAGTCGGCGCGCCCGACCAGCACCTCCTTGGTGCCCTCGGCGATCTTGCGGGCCTGGCGCGCGGTCAGCTTGGCCTCCGCCTCGGCCACCACCTCGCCGGTCGCGGCGTCGATCAGCGGCTCCAGCAGCTTCACGCCGCGGAACGCCTCGGGATCGAACGGACGCGCCCAGCCCTTGGGCGTCTTCTCGAAGACGACCTGGCCGTAGAAGGTGGACAGGATCTCCTCCTGGTCCATCCCGCGGATCTCGCCCGGCTCCAGCGTCTCGCCCTTGGCCTCGCGTGCCGCGCGCATCGCCTCGGTCGTCGCGCTCTCCAGCGCGTAGAGCAGCGTGGTGACCGGCAGCTTCCGCTTGCGGTCGATGCGGACGTAGACGAGATCCTTGCTGTCGAACTCGAAGTCGAGCCAGGACCCGCGATACGGGATCACCCGCGCCGCGAACAGGTACTTGCCCGAGGAGTGCGTCTTGCCCTTGTCGTGGTCGAAGAACACGCCCGGCGAGCGGTGCATCTGGCTGACGATGACGCGTTCGGTGCCGTTGATGATGAACGTGCCGTTGTCCGTCATCAGGGGCATGTCGCCCATGTAGACGGGCTGCTCCTTGATGTCGCGGATGGAGCGCGCACCGGTGTCCTCGTCCACGTCCCAGACGATCAGGCGCAGGATCACCTTCAACGGCGCGGCGAACGTCATGCCGCGCTGGATGCACTCCTCGACGTCGTATTTCGGCTCCTCGAGCTCATAGTAGACGAACTCCAGCCGGCCGCGGCCGGCGAAGTCGTCGATCGGGAACACGCCTTTGAAGACTTCCTGCAATCCCGTGTTCGTCCGATTGTCCGGACGCACGTTCATCTGCAGGAACGCCTCGTAGCTCGCGCGCTGCACGTCGATCAGGTTCGGCATCGGCGCCACTTCCGGGATCCGCCCGAAGCTCTTGCGGATGCGCTTGCGCCCGGTAAACGACCTGGTGATCGCGTTCATCGATGATCCTGCCTGCCTGCCCTATCGCCCGCCTGCCGCAATCCTGCGCAGACCCCGCCGCCGAAAACGGGAACGTGGGCGGGAATCGGTCGATTCCCACCCACTCCCAGTCCAACAGGGACGGACGGTCCGGCGGAGCCGCCCCTCCCCTTCGTCAGGTGCCGAATACGCGTTACTTGATCTCCACGCCCGCGCCGGCATCCTCGAGCATCTTCTTCATCTTCGCCGCCTCGTCCTTGCTCACGCCTTCCTTCACGGTCTTCGGCGCGCCCTCGACCAGGTCCTTGGCTTCCTTCAGCCCGAGGCCCGTGATCGTGCGGACTTCCTTGATGACGTTGATCTTCTTGTCACCGGCCTTCGCCAGGATGACGGTGAACTCGGTCTGCTCCTCGGCCGGGGCCGCGGCAGCCGCGCCGCCACCACCCGCCGGAGCCGCCGCAACCGCCACGGGAGCAGCGGCGGACACGCCCCACTTCTCCTCGAGCAGCTTCGACAATTCGGCCGCTTCCAGCACCGTGAGGCTGGAAAGCTGGTCCACCAAGCTCTGCAAATCGGCCATGATCGTGCTTCCTAATCTAGACGTCGATTGGTTCCTTGCAAGCCGGATACCGACCGGCTCGCGATTCCCGTCTGGTTTCCTGCCATGCGATCACGACCACGTGATCCCATGACTGCCATCTCAGACCGCTCAGGCTGCCTCGGCTGAAGCCTCGTCCTTCTTGGCATAGGCCCCGAAGACCCGCGCGAGTTGTCCGGCCGGAGCCTGCAGCACGCCGGCAATGCGCGTGGCGGGGGTCGAAATCATCCCCACCAGCCTTGCCCGCAGCTCGTCCAGGCTCGGCAGTTCGGCGAGCGCCTTCACCCCAGCCGCATCCAGCGTCTGGGTGCCAAGCGCACCGCCGACCAGCACGAACTTCTCGTTGGTCTTGGCGAACTCGACGGCAGTCTTCGCCACGGCCACCGGGTCCGTCGACCACGCGAGCGCGGTCGGTCCCTTCAGCAGCGGCTTGATGCCCTCGAATCGGGTCCCCTCCAGGGCGAGGTGGGCCAGCCGGTTCTTCGCGACTTTGTAGGTCGCCCCCGCAGCTCCCATCTTGCGCCGCAAATCCGTCGCCTCGGCGACCGTCAGCCCCGCATTGCGGGTCACGACGATCATCTGGGTGGCGGTCAGCGCCTGATTGAGCCCGGCGACGAACTCCCGCTTCTCCGTACGGTCCACGTATCGTCTCCAGTTGGCCCGTCACGATGCCGCCCTCGCAGGCGGAACCATGCCGGGCCGGGTTGCCCATGGCCACGCGGCGGTTGCCCGCCCCGCGACCGGTTCGCCTGTCCTCGGCATGCCGCCGCGTCACCGCGGGACATCCCGTCAAGCCGGAACCACCGACATCCGTCCCCGGTCAGGCCGGGGCATGCATGTGCGGCTTCCCCGTCTCCCGCGCGCGGACCCGAAGGCCCATTAGCCCCGCCGGCGAATCGCCCTTGGGGAACGTGCGGTCTCGGACAGGTTCGGGGCCTGGGCCAGGACCATCCCGAACGGGCGGTCCCGGCGCATGCCCCTGCCCGTCCCCGCCCCGGCGATCGCTCGCCGCGTGGGGACGTATCTCGCGTCAGGCGATCGAGCTGACGTCGACCCGGATGCCGGGCCCCATCGTCGAGCTGATCGAGACGGCCTTCACATAGGTGCCCTTGGCGCCGGTCGGCTTCGCGCGCGTGACCGCATCGGCCAACGCCTTCGCGTTCTCGACCAGCTTGTCCTCCTCGAAGGACACCTTGCCGATGCCGGCATGGATGATGCCGGCCTTCTCGGCGCGGAACTCGACCTGCCCGCCCTTCGCCGCCGTCACCGCGCCGCGCACGTCCATCGTGACGGTGCCCAGGCGCGGATTCGGCATCAGGCCGCGCGGGCCCAGGATCTTACCCAGCCGGCCGACGATGCCCATCATGTCGGGCGTCGCGATGCAGCGGTCGAAGGCGATCTCCCCGCCCTGCACCTTCTCCATCAGGTCCTCGGCGCCGACCACGTCGGCCCCGGCGGCCAGCGCCTCCTCGGCCTTGGGCCCCCGGGCGAAGACGCCCACGCGCACCGTCTTGCCCGTGCCGTTCGGCAGGTTGGTCAGGCCGCGCACCATCTGGTCCGCATGCCGCGGATCGATGCCCAGGTTCATGGACATCTCGATCGTCTCGTCGAACTTCGCCTTCGAGATCGACTTGATCAGCGCGATCGCGTCCGCGAGCGGATAGGCCTTCGCCCCGTCGACCGAGGCCCGGGCGGCGGCCAGGCGCTTGTTCTTCGCCATCGGATCAGCCCTCCACCACGGTGAGACCCATCGAACGCGCCGACCCGGCGAGCATGCGCACGGCGCCGTCGACGTCGTTGGCGTTCATGTCCTTCATCTTGATCTCGGCGATCTCGCGCAGCTGCGCCATGGTGACGCTGCCGACCGGCTGGCCCTTGCCAACGGTCTGGCTGCCCTTGTCGATCTTCGCCGCCTTCTTGAGGAAGTAGGTGTTCGGCGGCGTCTTGGTGATGAAGGTGAAGCTGCGGTCCGCATAGGCGGTGATCACCACCGGAACCGGCATCCCCGGCTCCATGTTCTGCGTGACGGCGTTGAATTCCTTCACGAAGGCCATGATGTTCAGGCCACGCTGACCGAGCGCGGGGCCGACCGGCGGGGATGGGTTGGCCTTCCCGGCCGGGATTTGCAGCTTGATGTAGCCGACGATCTTCTTCGCCATGATCCCTGGTCCTCAGGTTGCCCCCGGATCGTCCGGGGCGCGGTTACCGAGGGACCGCGGTGCATGCGATAACGCCGCCCGACCTGCTTTTCGACCCGCAACAGGCCGCCAGCCAGGACGAGACGTCCGCCATCTCCCGCGTTCCGATGGAGCGCGGGCGTTTAGACCCTGGCCGCACGCCTGTCCAGGGCTTTCTGCACCTCGGGCTCCGCGTGCCAGGGCGCCCCTTCGGTCATCCGCCCGATCAGGTCCCAGGCGAAGGCGTCGACGGCGCGGCGGATCTCCTCCCGGCTGGCCAGGCCGTCATGCAGGGAACCGGACAGCAGGTCGAACAGCACCAGGGCGCCACCGGCTGCTCGGCAGCCATCGTGCCTGGGCTCCGCGTCAGCCCGCACACGGTCCGCCCCACCCCCATCCGGCCCGGCCATTTCGATGCTCCCTGTTATGGGCGGTGTGGCGGCCGCCCGGCTTGAATCGCCCGTTCGATGCTCGTGGATCGCCGTGCCGGCTGCGCAGCGCGACCTCCGGCCGGGTGGCGCGGGGTCGCGCAGGCGACGCGGATCCCGTTGCGCGGCGCCCAATCGGGTTCTTTGCCCAATTGTGACAATCGTAAGCGGCGCGGCAAATGCTGCAAAGTGAATTCGCCGCCTCGGAGCCCGCCCGCGCCCCTCTCACGCACTCTTCACCCCTGTGCAACAACGCCCGCGTCCGCCCTCCCCACCGCGGGCGGCGCCCTCGTCATTCCCCTTGTCGGGAACTCACGGATGCGTGATTGTTGCGGCCAACGCGCGACCGCGAAGGACAGGCCATGTCCCTGCCGACCACCGCCACCATCCCGCTCTACGTGTTCCCCTACCAGCACGGCTACAAGATCGGCATCGAGGCCAGCCTCGACGGCGGCACGACGTTCCACATGTTCGAGTTCGACACCGGGGG
>MKTV01000065.1:36939-55442 GCA_001898425.1 Rhodospirillales bacterium 69-11 | reverse complement strand
CCGAGGTCCCGAACGCCACCTGGCAGAACGACGTCACGACCGGCGTCGCCCCGCTCGAGGACTGGTTCTGGGGCGATTTCGGCATGGGCCTCGGCGTCGGCCAGACCGGGACCTCGGCGGCGCAGGACCTGTTCGCCATCATCCCGCAGCTTCCCGGTAGCCTGTCGAACGGCTTCATCATCGATGTCGGGCCATACCCGTCGGGCACGGCGGTCGCGTCCTCGCAGGGCTACGTGCAGACCGGCAGCCTGCAGGTGGGGCTCACCCAGCAGGACATCGACTCCTTCCCGATCCAGATCCACATGGCGGGAACCAACACCACCCTGACCTTCCCGAACTCCGGCCAGCCCACCTATTCCGAGGTGCTCGCCGACGGCACGCTGTCCATCGTCGACGGCGGCACCACGATCACCAGCGGCGGCAGCACCGTCATCACCGGCGGCACCACCTTCGTCACCGCCACGGGGGTCGTGTTCGACACCGGCGCGCCCACCACGGTCGTGCATACCGGGACGGCGATCACCCTGGCCGATCTGGGCGGCCTGACCCAGGGCGGCACGTTCAGCCTGTATCAGAACGGCACGACCTTCCTGAGCTTCACCATCGGCGACGAGAGCGGGCTGAACCAGGTCACCATCGGCACCACCTCGGCGATCGCGACGCTGGCGCCGGGCGGCTACGTCAACACCGGGCTCGAGCCGTTCTTCCAGGGCCGCGTCATGTACGACGTCCGCGACGGCATCCTGGGCTTCGATCCGGCCTGCTTTGCGGCGGGCACCCGCCTCGCCACGCCGGACGGGGACGTGCCGGTCGAGGCCCTGTCGGTGGGAGACCTCGTGCTGACGGTCTCCGGCGCCGCGAGGCCGATCCGCTGGGTGGGCCGCCGCCGCGTCGCCTGCCGCAGGCATCCCCATCCCGCGGCCGTGCAGCCGATCCGCATCAGCCCCGAAGCGTTCGGTCTCGGTCGCCCGCACCGGCCGGTCCTGCTCTCCCCGGACCACGCGCTGTTCCTGGAAGGCGTGCTGATCCCGGTCAAATACCTGGTCGAGGGCTGGGCCGTGACGCAGCTCGACGTCGCCGAGATCGAGTATGTCCATGTCGAGCTCGAGAGCCACGACGTCGTCCTCGCCGAGGGCCTGCCCGCGGAGACCTACCTGGATACGGGCGACCGCATCGGCTTCCTCAACGGCGGCGCGGTGTCCCTGCACCCGGTGTTCGGCCGTTCCGGGATGGTGTGGGAGGCCGGCGGCTACGCGCCGCTGGTGATCGGCGGCCCGCCCGTCGCGCGGGTCCGCGCCCTGCTGCGATACCATGGCGGGCTGGCGGCGCGGTCCTCGGTGGGATGACCGCCGGATTCGGCTGACCGAACGCCGCTCCCTCTCGCCCGAGCGGGATGCGGCGCGCTAGGCTCGAGGGTCTGCCCCGAGGTTGCTCCCGTGCCCTACGCCCATACGCTCCACGGTACGCGCTACACATTCCCCGACCTGCGGACCTTGCTCGCGCGGGCCACCCCGTTCCGCTCCGGCGACGCGCTCGCCGGGATCGCCGCCGGCTCCGCCGCGGAACGCGTCGCCGCCCAGCACGCGCTCGCCGACCTGCCGCTGCGCCGGCTGTTGCAGGAGCCGGTCGTCCCCTACGAGCAGGACGAGGTCACCCGGCTGATCATCGACGGCCATGACGAACCCGCCTTCGCCCCGATCGCCAGCCTGACCGTGGGCGAGTTCCGCGAGTTCCTCCTCGCGGCCGGGTCCGAGACGCTGGCGGCGCTCCGCCCCGGGCTAACGCCCGAGATGGCGGCGGCGGTGAGCAAGCTCATGAAGCTGCAGGACCTGGTCGCGGTCGCCGCCCGTTGCCGCGTCGTCACCCGGTTCCGCAACACGATCGGCCTGTCCGGTCGCCTCTCCGTCCGGCTGCAGCCGAACCACCCGACCGACGACCCGCGCGGCGTCGCCGCCTCCACCCTGGACGGGCTGCTGCTGGGCGCCGGCGACGCGGTCATCGGCGTGAACCCGGCCACCGACAACGTGGACGCGACCTGCACCCTGCTCGCCATGCTGGACGCCGTGCGCGCCCGCTACGAGATCCCGACCCAGACCTGCGTGCTCGCGCACGTCACCACCTCCCTCCGCTGCATCGAGCGGGGCGCGCCGGTCGATCTCGTGTTCCAGTCGATCGCGGGGACCGAGGCGGCCAATCGCAGCTTCGGCGTCGACCTCCCCTTGCTGGCCGAGGCGCGCGAGGCGGCGCTCTCGCTGAAGCGCGGCACCGTCGGCACCGACGTCATGTATTTCGAGACCGGCCAGGGCAGCGCGCTGTCCGCCGACGCGCATCACGGCGTCGACCAGCAGACGCTGGAGGCCCGCGCCTATGCCGTCGCTCGCGCCTTCCCACCGCTGCTGGTGAACACGGTCGTGGGCTTCATCGGCCCCGAATACCTCTACGACGGCAAGCAGATCACCCGCGCCGGGCTCGAGGACCATTTCTGCGGCAAGCTCCTCGGCCTGCCGATGGGGGTGGACGTCTGCTACACGAACCACGCCGAGGCCGACCAGGACGACATGGACGCGCTGCTGACGCTGCTGGGCGTCGCCGGCGTCACCTACGTCATGGGCGTGCCGGGAGCGGACGACGTCATGCTCTCCTACCAGAGCACCTCCTTCCACGACGCGCTCTACCTCCGCGGCGCCCTCGGCCTGCGCCCCGCGCCCGAGTTCGAGGCCTGGCTCGCCCGCATCGGGCTCGATGCGGCCACGCCCGACCGCCTGCCCGCGCAGCTCGCGCCGGCGCTGATCGGGCTCGAGGCGTGAGACCGATGAGCCTTTTCGCTCATCGGTCTCTGGCGCGGGGTTGGCGGGGCGGCCGCGCCCGATATGGAGTTCATGCCGGCGCGCTGCTCTCGTGCGAGACGACCCGCGCAGCCGGAGCGCCGGCATGAGCGGCGCACCGTCGCGCTGGACCGATCTGCGCCGCTTCACCGCGGCCCGCGTCGCGCTGGGCCGTGTCGGCAACGCGCTGCCGACGGAACCCCATCTCGCCTTCCAGGCCGCGCATGCCGCGGCGCGGGACGCGGTGCACACGGCGCTCGACGTGCCGGCGCTGCAGGCGGCGCTCGATGCCCCCTCGCTGGTCGTCGCCAGCGCCGCCCCGGACCGCCGCACCTATCTCATGCGCCCCGATCTCGGGCGCACCCTGCCGGCGGCGGAGGCGGCGCGCCTGCCCGCCTGTCCCGGTCACATGCTGTTCGTGCTGTGCGACGGGCTGTCGGCCGTCGCCGTGCAGCGGCACGCCGCCCCGTTGCTGCAAGCCGTCCTGCCGCGCCTCCCTTTGCCCGCGGCGCCCGTGGTGATCGCGACGCAGGGCCGCGTCGCGCTGGGCGATGCGATCGGGGCGGCGATGCAGGCGGAGGCCGTGGCCGTGCTGATAGGCGAGCGGCCCGGCCTGAGCACCGCCGACAGCCTCGGCTGCTACCTGACGTGGCAGCCGCGCGTCGGGCGGACCGATGCGGAACGCAACTGCATCTCCAACATCCGGCCGGACGGGCTGCCCATCCCGCTCGCGGCCGAGAAGCTGCTGTGGCTGATCGGCGCCATGTGCCGGCTGCGCCTGACCGGCGTCGGGTTGAAGGACGAGCAGCCCACGGCGCTGCCCGCCCCCTGATCGTCCCGCGCGCCGGTGCCCGCCTGCCTCGGCCGCCGCGCGCCGGCGACACGCCCGCCCCTTGGCCGCCGCACGATCAGGGAGCGTCGACCTGGCCCAGCAGCCAGTCCGCGAAGGTGCGGGTTCCTTCGTCCTCGCCCCGGCGCGGCGCGGACAGGAGCACGAAGAAGCGCCGGGTCGGCCGGCGGACCGGATGCGCCAGGGCCACCGCGCCGCGCGCGAGGTCGGGGCCGAGGAGCGCCTCGATGCCGATCGCGTAGCCGAGACCGGCGGCGGCGGCCTCGAGCGTCAGGCCGAGGCTCTCGTAGCTGCCCGCGTTCCGCACCGACCGGTTGCCGAACCCGGCATGGGTGAGCCAGCGGCGCCAGTCCTCGGGCCGCAGCCGCGCATGCAGCATGGGCACGGTGGCGAAGTCCGGCGGTGTCTCCGAGACGAATTGCGGCGCGCAGACCGGGACGGTGGCGATCGGCAGGAGCTTGCGCATCGCAAGTCCCGGCTGCGGCGTCCCGTCCCCGACCGCGATCACCGCATCGTAGTGTTCGGGCAGCAGGTCCAGCGGACTCGTGCTGGTGTGGAGGTCGATCTCCAGGTCCGAATGGCGTTGGGTGAGGTCGTGCCAGCGCGGGAGCAGGAAGCGCGAGGCGAAATGGCTGTAGACGCCGATGCTGAGCCGCCGGTAGCGCGACAGTCGCGCGCCGCTGGTCGCCTCGGCGATGCGGTCGAGCGCCTCCCCCACCGACTGCGCCAGCATCTCGCCGGCCGGCGTCAGTTCGAGGCCGGTGGAGCGGCGGAGGAAGAGCGGCGTCTCCATCCGCGCCTCGAGGCTGCGCACGTGGCGGCTGATCGCCCCCGGGGTGACCGCGAGTTCGCCGGCCGCCCCGGTCATGGAGCGATGCCGCGCGGCCGCTTCGAAGGCGCGGATGGCATAGAGGGGCGGCAGGCGGCGGGTGGGCATGGATTGAGTCAAACTCAATGGACCGGCTCAAATACTCGTTTGCGGCAGCATCGGAGGCAAGCCATTGATGGCCGCACGACCAGGCTCGCGCTGGACTGCAGGGGGCTCCGTCCGTTCCGGATGCGCCCCGCGCCCGCGCCCTGCACGGCACGCCTGCCGAAGCCCGAAACCGGACGGGAGAGGACGTCACCATGAACGACATGCCGACCAGCCCGATCACCCCGTCGTCGCTCGCCGGCAGACGGGCGACGTCGCGGCGCTCCGACCATCTCGCCCCCGACTGCATGGGGCTGAACTTCTTCGAGCTCGACCACGGGATGCGCTCGCTGCTGTCGCTGTACCTGGAGCCGGCGCTGTGCAGCCACATGGAGCCGCATCTCGCGGCGCTGGGCGAACTCGCCGGCGGCCGGCTGGCGGAGCTGTCCGCCGCGGCCGAACGTCATCCCCCTGAGCTGGTCGCGCGCGACCGGTTCGGCCGCGACGACGAGACGATCGAGTTCCACCCGGCGTACCGCGCGATGGAGGACATCGCCTTCGGCCGGTTCGGCCTGCACGCGATGACGCACCGCGCGGGCGTGATGGACTGGCCGGAGACATACCCGGCGCTCGCCAAATACGTGTTCCACTATCTGTTCGCGCAGGCCGAGTTCGGGCTGCTGTGCCCGGTGAACCTGACCGACAGCTCCTCCGCCCTGATCGACCGCTACGGCGACGAGGCGATCCGGAGCCGCTACCTGGACCGGATCTGGACGCAGGACACCGGCCGCCTGCACCGCTGCGCGCAGTTCATGACCGAGAAGGCCGGCGGCTCCGACGTCGGCGCGGCGGAACTGATGGCCGTGCGCGACGGCGACCAGTGGCGCCTGTGGGGGGAGAAGTGGTTCTGCTCCAACGTCGACGCGGAGCTCGCCGTGCTGCTCGCGCGGCCCGAGGGGGCACCGGGGGGCGGCCAGGGCCTCGGCCTGTTCCTGATGCCCAAGGTCCTGGAGGACGGGACCCGCAACGGCTACCGGATCACCCGGCTCAAGGACAAGCTGGGCAGCCGCGGCATGGCGAGCGGGGAGATCGTGTTCGAGGGCGCCGTCGCCTACCAGCTGGGCGAGCTCGACCGCGGCCTGAAGCAGATGCTGGAGATGGTGAACTCGAGCCGCGTCTCCCACCTGGCGCGCGCCGCCGGCATGATGCGCCGCTGCCTGAACGAGGCGATGGTGGCGAGCCGCCACCGCTCCGCGTTCAGGAAGCCGGTCATCGACCACCCGCTGATGCAGCGGCAGTTGCTGAAGCTGATGGTGCCGACCGAACAGGCGCTGTCCGCACTGTTCCATGTCGGCTCGTTCACGGGGCGGGAGGACGCGCATGCGCGCGCGGTGCTGCGCATCCTGACGCCGATCTACAAATACCGCGCCTGCCGCGACAACGTGCCGGTGGCGGTCGGCGCCATGGAGGCGCGCGGCGGCAACGGCTACATCGAGGACTGGCCCAATGCCCGCCTCGTCCGCGACGCGCCACTCGGCCTCCTCTGGGAAGGCACCAGCAACATCAACAGCCTGGACGCGATCCAGCGCGCCGTCGCCAAGGCCCGCGCGCATCTGGCGCTGAAGGACGATCTGCACGAGCGGCTGGCGCACAGCGACGGGCTGCCGGGGCAGTTCCGCACCCGGCTGCAGTCCGGGGTGGATCGCGCCATGGCCTTCGCCGAGGAGGTGGCGGCGCATCCGGAGCACGAGCGCTTCTGCCGGATCGCGGCGAGCCAGCTCTATCACGCGACCACGGCCGTGCTGCTGGCCGAGGAAGGCACGCGGATCGGCCAGGCGGGTGGCGATGCGCGGCGCCTGCTGCTGTCGCGCTTCGTGTTGGAGCACCGGCTGGACGAGGTGCGCCCGACCAGCCTCGCGCAGTTCGCATGGGAGGATGCGGCGATCCCGCTGCTGCTCGACGACGCCCCGGTGCCGCTCGAGCGCGCGGCCGCGCTGGCGATGGGCTGACGCGCAAGGGGGGCGCGCAAGGGGGGCGCGCAAGGGAGCAAAGGCGGGCGCGCGCAGCTCGCGGAGGTCCCTCACCGCCCCTGCGCGTTGCCCCGCGCCTCCCTGGACGTGAGGAGACCCGCGCCCGCGGCGGATGCGCGTCATCGAGATCAATCGTACCCCAAACGACATCCGGCATCGGAACGCCTGCGCCATGCGGGCGTTCGCATGATCGGTTCGGTGTGGAACGCGTGCGCCACGCCTTCGAGGGGTTCAGCATGGCCGAGACGATTTGGTGGAAGCGGGGGATCATCTACCAGATCTACCCGCGCTCCTTTCAGGACAGCGACGACGACGGGATCGGCGACCTCGAGGGTATCCGCCGGCGGCTCGACCACCCGGTCTGGCTGGGGGTCGACGCGATCTGGATCTCCCCGATCTACCCGTCCCCGATGGCCGATTTCGGCTACGACGTCGCCGATTACTGCGAAGTGGATCCGCGCTTCGGCACGCTCGCGCAGTTCGACGCCCTCATCGCCGATGCCCACGCGCGCGGCCTGCGGGTCATCCTGGACTTCGTCCCCAACCACAGTTCGGACCAGCACCCGTGGTTCCGGGAGAGCCGGTCCTCCACCACGAACCCGAAGCGCGACTGGTACATCTGGCGCGATCCCGCACCCGATGGCGGGCCGCCGAACAATTGGCTGTCCCAGTTCGGCGGCAGTGCCTGGGAGCGCGATCCCGCGACCGGCCAATACTACCTGCACTCCTTCCTGAAGGAGCAGCCGGACCTGAACTGGCGCAATCCCGCGGTTCAGGAAGCGATGTTCCAGGCCATGCGGTTCTGGCTGGACCGCGGCGTCGACGGGTTCCGCGTGGACGTGATCTGGCTGCTGATCAAGGACGACCAGTTCCGTGACAACCCGCCCAATCCCGCCTGGCGCCCCGACGAACGCAGCGTCGAGCGCCTGCTGCAGCGCTACACCGCGGACCGTCCGGAAGTGCAGGACGTCGTCGCCGCGATGCGCGCGGTGGTGGACGAGTATCCCGACCGCGTCCTGATCGGCGAGATCTACCTGCCGATCGAGCGCCTCGTCGCGTTCTACGGGCGCGACCTGAAGGGCGCCCAGCTGCCCTTCAACTTCCAGCTCATCTCCACCGCCTGGTCGGCGGCGGCGATCGCCGGCCTCGTGCGGGACTATGAAGCCGCGCTGCCGCCGGGCGCCTGGCCGAACTGGGTCCTGGGCAACCACGACCAGTCCCGCATCGCGACGCGGCTGGGGGGGGCGCAGGCGCGGGTCGCGGCCATGCTGCTCCTGACCCTGCGCGGCACGCCGACGCTATACTACGGCGACGAGCTGGGGATGGTGGACGTGCCGATCCCGCCCGATCGCATCCAGGACCCCTGGGCGAAGAACGAGCCCGGGCTGGGGCTGGGACGGGATCCGTCGCGCACTCCGATGCCGTGGGACGACCAGCCGAACGCCGGGTTCAGTTCGGCCGAACCCTGGCTGCCGCTGAACCCCGACCACGCCCAGCCCAACGTCGCGCGGCTGCAACACGACGACCGGTCCATCCTGACGCTGTACCGGCGCCTGATCGATCTGCGCCGCCGGACGCCTGCCCTCTCCGTGGGCGACGTCTCCGAGATCCGCGCGATCGGCAACGTGCTGTGCTTCGACCGGGCGGAGGGTGCGGTGCGGGTTCTCGTGTTCCTCAACCTCGGCCACGAACCTGCGGACCTGCCCTTGCCGCCGGACGTGAGGCGGGCGCGCCTCGTGATCTCCACCGTGCGGGGCGGCGACGGCCCGGACTTCACCGACCGCGTCACGCTTCGCCCGGACGAGGGCCTCGCCTGCGAGGTTGTCGATCACGGCTGAGCACCTCCGGCGACTGTCATACCGGCGCGCTCGACGTCTGACTCGCATGCAGATCACCTCGGCGCGCGGTATGGCCTTGGTTTGGACGTGGCCGCCCCACCAACCCCACGCCATGATACCGATGAGCGAAGAGGCTCATCGGTATCACAGGGACCAGCATGATCAACGACCTCTGGTACAAGAACGCGATCATCTATTGCCTGTCGGTCGAGACCTTCATGGACTCGAACGGCGACGGCGTGGGCGATTTCCCCGGGCTGATGCGCCGGCTGGACTACCTGCACGGGCTCGGCGTCACCGCGATCTGGCTCATGCCCTTCCAGCCCTCGCCGCGGCGGGACGGCGGCTACGACATCACCGACTACTACAACGTCGACCCGCGCTACGGCACACTCGGCGACTTCGTCGAGTTCGCGCATGGCTGCAAGCAACGCGGCATCCGGCTGCTGATCGATCTCGTCGTGAACCACACGTCGGACCAGCACCCCTGGTTCCAGGAGGCTTGCCGGAACCCGGACTCGCCATATCGCGACTGGTATGTCTGGGCCGACAAGAAGCCGAAGAACGCCAACTCCGGGCTCGTCTTCCCCGGTGTGCAGAAATCCACCTGGACGTACGACGAGGTCGCGAAAGCCTGGTACTTCCACCGGTTCTACGAGTTCCAGCCCGACCTCGACACCGCCAGCCCGCACGTGCAGGCGGAGATCCTGAAGATCATGGGGTTCTGGCTGCAGCTCGGCGTGTCCGGCTTCCGCATGGACGCCGTGCCCTTCGTCATCGCGGAGAAGGGGGCGAAGACCGGGAAGCCGGTCGAGCAATACGGAATGCTGCGCACCTTCCGCGAGTTCCTGCAATGGCGCTGCGGCGATGCGATCATCCTGGCGGAAGCGAACGTGCTGCCCGAAAGCGACATGAGCTATTTCGGCGACGACGGCGACCGCATGCACATGATGTTCAACTTCGCGGTGAACCAGACGCTGTTCTACGCCCTGGCCGCGGCGGAGGTGAAACCGCTGGTCAAGGCGATGGAGGCGACCCGGACGCGGCCGCAGACCGCGCAATGGGGTAGTTTCCTGCGCAACCACGATGAGCTGGACCTCGGCCGGCTGACGCAGAAGCAGCGCGAGACGGTGTTCCAGGCTTTCGCGCCCGAAGCGGACATGCAGCTCTACGGGCGGGGCATCCGCCGTCGACTCGCGCCGATGCTGCAGGGCGACCGCCGCCGCCTGGAACTCGCCTACAGCCTGATGGCGACGCTGCCGGGCACGCCGGTCCTGCGCTACGGGGACGAGATCGGCATGGGCGACGACCTCAGCCTGCCCGAGAGGAACTGCGCGCGCACGCCGATGCAGTGGTCGACCGAACCGCATGGCGGCTTCACCGCCGGCGACACGCCGACCATGCCGGTGATCGACCAGGGGCCGTACGGCTACCCGCACGTCAACGTCGCCGCGCAGCGACGGGATCCGGACTCGCTCCTGAACTGGATGGAGCGGATCATCCGCATGCGGAAGGAGGTGCCGGAGATCGGCTGGGGCGAGTTCACGATCCTGCCGGTGGATGCCAGTTGTGTCCTGGCGGTGCGCTACGACTGGCGCAACAACGCCGTGATCGTGATCCACAATCTCGGCGCAGCCCCGCTGGAGGTTCGCCTCGACGGTGGAGCGGTCGGGGACGTGAAGCACGTCCTGATCAACCTGCTGTCCGAGGATCACAGCCATGCGGGCGAGGACGGCCAGTACCGGATCCTGCTCGAGCCCTACGGCTATCGCTGGTATCGCGCGGGCGGGCTCGATTACCTGCTGAGACGCACGGAAATCTGAGCGAGGCCGGCGATACACGGCGCGGGGCGGTTGCACGCTGGCGTTCCATACGCGAGGGGACACGACCGGACCCGCGACACCGTGCGCTGGAGACGCTCCTCCGCAAGGCCGGCGAGCACCCCTGTGACCGCCGGCTGGACGCGGATCGCCCCCTGCCCGCGCAGGTCACCTCCCCTGCCCGGCCGCCCCGCCCGGCCCCGCGAAATCGACTGCGGACGGGAAATCCGTTAGGCTGGTCAACAGATTGGCCAGAGGGAAGAGTTCAAGGATGTCTCAAACCAAGGAAAAGCCGCCAGCAGGACGAGTGCAGGACCCCAACAGACAAGCGGTCCGCGTCGCCTTCAACCCGCTGCGCCCGACAGACAAGCCGCAGGAATTCTACGACGAGATCAAGCAGAAATTCGCCGAGGAGCGCGACCTTCGGCTCAGCTATCGGCCGGAGGGCCAGGCCCAATACACATCCGAGCTGACCGGCGAACTGGCGCGGTACGAAGTCGATCCGTGGGCGGAGGCAACCGTCGAACGCGCGCCGATCAACGACTACGTCGAGTGCCTGTTCATCGGCGGCGGCTTCTCCGCTCTGCTCACCGCCGCTCGGTTGCGTGAGAAGGGCGTCGAGAGCATCCGCATCGTCGAGCGCGGCAGCGACGTCGGCGGCACCTGGTACTGGAACCGCTACCCCGGCGCTGCCTGCGACGTGTCGGCCTACGACTACATGCCGCTGCTGGACGAACTCGGGATCGTGCCACCGAGCTTCTTCGCCAAGGGGCCGGAGATCTTCGCGCACTGCCAGGCGATCGCGCGGCGCTACGATCTGTACGATCTCGCGGTGTTCCAGACGACCGTCACGTCGACGGCGTGGGACGAGAAGGCGAAGCTGTGGCGTGTCAGCACCGACCGCGGCGACAGCATGACCGCGCGGTTCGTGATCTGCGCCAACGGCACGCTGTCCAAGCCGAAGCTGTCGAAGATCGCGGGGATGGAGAAGTTCAAGGGGCACTCCTTCCACTCCTCGCGCTTCGACTACAAGTACACCGGCGCCGACCTGTCGAACCTGAAGGACAAGACGGTCGGGATCATCGGCACCGGCGCCTCGGCCGTGCAGATCATCCCGCGTGTCGGACGGGCCGCGAAGGAACTCTACGTGTTCCAGCGCACGCCTTCGGCCATCGACATCCGCGACGATATCCCGACCGACCCGGAATGGGCGGCGTCGCTGACGCCCGGCTGGCAGAAGGAGCGTATCCGCAAGCACGTCGAGAGCACTGCGCCCGGGTATGGCCTGACGGAGGAAGAGAAGGCCGCACTGGCCGCCCTGCCCCGTGAGGAGAAGATCCGCCGGCAGGAAAACCAGAACATCGAGCACCAGATGCGCATCCATAAGCGCATCGAAGAGATCGTGAAGGACAAGGCCACCGCCGAGGCGCTGAAGCCCTGGTACATGCATCGCTGCAAGCGTCCGTGCTACGACGATGAGTACCTTCCGGCCTTCAACCTGCCGAACGTCCATCTGGTGGATACCCACGGCAAGGGTGTGACCGAGATCAACGAGCGCGGCGTCGTGTTCGAGGGCCGGGAATATCCGGTCGACGTGCTGATCTACGCGACGGGCTTCGAAGTGCAGGTCACCGGCATCTACAACGATATCCGCGGCGAGAACGACCTGAGCCTGAACGACAAATACGCCGACGGCATGCGCACCGTGTTCGGCATCCACTCGGCGGGTTATCCGAACCTGTTCATCATGGGCGGCTATCAGGCCTCGTTCCAGTTCAACCTGACGTTCATGCTGCAGACCCAGGGCCAGCACATCGCCGAGTGCATCAAGTTCGTTCGTGACAACAACTACACCACGATCGACGCCGCGCCGGAGACCGAGGAATGGTGGGTGCAGGAAGTCATCCGTCACCGCGGCAAGACCAACCGCAACGCCGAGTGCACGCCGGGCTACTACAACTTCGAAGGCGAATCCAATCGGCGCCAGGATGGCAACTACAATGGCGGCATGAAGCAGTACGTCGAACATCTCCAGGACGTGCAGCAGAACCTGCCGAAGCACTTCAAGTTCACCTGACGAGGGCGCCCCGCAGCGATGGCCTGCGGGGCTTCCACCGCGGCCCCGCTGCGAGGTGGGTCCGGCTGCAGCATCAACGCCTCGGCGGGCGGCCCCGCACCTGCTGCACGGCGATCCGCTCCTGCGGGGCCTGACGGAACACCACGCGCACCGACGATGCCACCTGACGCGGCTGGTAGAACAAACGGATTCCGAGGTGGTGAACCGCCCGATCGCCACATCCGACTGGCTGATCCTGCTCAACCACTCGAGCGATCGGCGCGATGGCGTCCCGTACGGGATTCGAACCCGTGTTACCAACGTGAAAGGCTGGTGTCCTAGGCCTCTAGACGAACGGGACGCAGCGGCCTGCCAACGGCCGCCGGTGGGTAGCCGACCCTCCCCCGGGGGTCAAGCACCGTTCCGAGTCCCCGGCCCCTGTCCGGCCTCAGGCGACCGCGGCATCGGAGAGGACGAAGCACGGGCTGACGGATCCGTTCCACTCCTCGGACCGCAAATGCCCAGCCAGGTGCAGCGGCAGAGCCGACCGCCCCAGCAGCGTCTCCGCCAGCGCCCCTTCGCGCGCGCGGAACAGCATCGCCTTCAGGCGCGGCCCGCCGCCCTCGCCTTCCACGAAGGCGCGGATCACGGTCGCCTCCCGCCCGACGCGATCGGCCCGCACGACGCGGGCGTGCTGCAGCACCAGCACCGGCTCCTCGTTGCCGGGCCCGAAGGGCGCCAGCCGCTCCAGGTGCCGCGCCAGGTCCGTGTTGGCGCCCGGCACGGCGACCGCGGCCTCCACCCTCAGATCCGCCGCACTGGGAAGCGTCGCCGCCGCGGCCAGCCGCTCGTCGAGGAAGGCGGCGAACGCCTCCAGGCGGTCCTCGGGCAGCGAGAAGCCGGCCGCCATCGGATGACCGCCCCCGGTGGTGAGCAGTCCGGACTGCCGCGCGGCGATGATCGCCGATCCGAGGTCGATTCCGGCCACGGAACGGCCGGAGCCCTTGGCGACCCCGTCCGCGATCCCGGCGACGCAGGCCGGCCGGTTGAAGCGTTCCTTGATGCGGCCGGCGACGATGCCGACCACGCCCGGATGCCAGCCCGCCCCGCTGACCACCAGCGCGGCGCGTCCCGCCCCCGCTTGGCGTTCGGCTTCCTGCAGCGCGGCCTCGAGCATGGAGGACTCGACCTCCTGCCGCTGGCGGTTCACGCCATCGAGCCGTGCGGCGAGCGCGGCGGCCTCGACCGGATCCTCGGTGAGCAGCAGCCGCAGCCCGAGATCGGCCGCGTCGATCCGCCCCGCGGCGTTGATGCGCGGCCCGATCCCGAAGCCGCAGGACATGGCGGAGGGGCTGGTGCGGACCTGCGCCACGTCGAGCAGGGCGGCGATGCCGGGCCGGGCGCGGCGGCCCATGACCTTCAGGCCCTGGCGCACCAGCGCGCGGTTCACCCCGGTCAGCGGCATCACATCGCAGACGGTCGCCAACGCGACGAGGTCGAGCAGCCCGATCAGGTCGGGTTCCGGCCGTTGCGCGAAGGCGCCGCGGCGGCGCAGCGCCCGCACCGTGGCGACCGCCGCCATGAACGCGACCGCGGCGGCGCATAGCGTCTGCAGGCCGGACCGGTCGTCCAGCCGGTTCGGATTGACCGTCGCCAGCACCGGCGGCGGCGGCCCCTCGGCCTTGTGGTGATCCAGCACGATCACGTCGGCGGACCCGGCCAGCACGGCAAGCGCCTCGGCCGCGGCGGTGCCGCAATCGACGCAGACCACCAGCGACGCGCCGCGTGCGGCGAGCCCCGCGAGCGCCGGACCGTTCGGCCCGTACCCCTCGAGCATGCGGTCCGGCACGTGGTGGTGCACCGTGCAGCCCAGGCTGCGCAGCAGCGTCACCATCAGCGCCGCGCTGCACGCCCCGTCCACGTCGTAGTCGCCGAACACGCCCACGGTTTCGCCCGCAACCACCGCGTCGGCCAGACGGTCCGCTGCGACGTCCATGTCCGCCAGCACCGACGGGTCGGGCAGCAGCGCGCGCAAGGTCGGTTCGAGGAAATGGCCGGCACCGTCCAGATCAATGCCGCGTGCGGCGAGAAGACGGCCGACGATCTCCGGCACGCCCATGCGCTGGGCGATCCCAAAAGCGACCCGATCCTCCCCCGCCCGCCACACCCAGCGCCGCCCGCTCAAGCTGCGGGCGACGCCGAGGGCGGGTTCGCTCACGTGGGCGCCCTCACGTGGGCGTCCTCACGTAGGCGCCCAGGTCTTCTGCTCGAAATTGTGGTGCGCCTCGACGTAGCGGACGGTGCCCGACTTGCTGCGCATCACCACGGAATGGGTGACGGCGCCGGTGCCGAAGCGCTTCACGCCGCGCAGCATCGCGCCCGAGGTGACGCCGGTCGCCGCGAACATCACGTCGCCCTTCGCCATTTCCTCACAGGTGAAGACGCGGTTCGGGTCGGCATGGCCCATCTGGCGCACGCGCTCGATCTGGTCGGGGCTTTCGTAGAGCAGCTTGCCCTGCATCTGCCCGCCCACGCAACGCAGCGCCGCGGCGGACAGCACGCCCTCCGGCGCGCCGCCGGAGCCGAGATAGATGTCGACCAGCGAGTCGGGCATGGTGGTGGCGATCACGCCGGCCACGTCGCCGTCACTGATCAGCATGATGCGCGCCCCGGCTTCGCGCACCTGGGCGATCAGCTCCTTGTGGCGGTCGCGGTCGAGGATGCAGGCGACGAGGTCGGACACGTCGCACTTCTTCGCTTTCGCGAGGTTCTTCAGGTTGGAGGCGACGGGCGCGTCGAGGTCGACCACGCCCTCGGGCAGGCCACCGCCGACGGCGATCTTCTCCATGTAGATGTCGGGCGCGTGCAGGAAGTTGCCGCGTTCGGCGAGCGCGATGGTGGCGAGCGCGTTGGGCCCGCCCTTCGCGGTGAGGGTCGTGCCCTCGAGCGGGTCGACGGCGATGTCCATGGCGGGACCGCCCTTGCCGACCTTCTCGCCGATATAGAGCATCGGCGCCTCGTCCATCTCGCCCTCGCCGATCACGACCAGGCCGTCGATCTCGATCGTGTCGAAGGCCTTGCGCATGGCCTCGACGGCGGCGCCATCGGCTTCGTTCTTCTTGCCGCGGCCGATCCAGCGGGAGGCGGCGACGGCGGCGGCCTCGGTCACCCGGACCAGCTCGAGCGCCAAGTTGCGGTCGGTGACGACGACGTCACGTCGGCGCGGCTGGGTGGGGGCGTCCATGGGTTTCCTCCTGACCGGGGATGATTCGGCCGGGAGGGTAGCACGGGGCATGCCCGGCCCACCACGGGGCCGCCTACCCCGCCTCGATCCGGATCAGCGTCGGTGCCTCGAGCACCGCATCCAGCCCGCCGATCCGTTCCAGCGCCGCGCCCATCCGCCGCTCTTCCGTCTCGTGCGTCACCAGCACGACCGGCACCGCTTCCCCGGGGCTGCGTCCCCGCTGCAGCATCGACTCCAGCGAAATCCCATGATCACGCAGCACCGCCGTCACGTCCGCGATCACGCCCGGCCGGTCCACCACCATCAGCCGCAGGTAATACGCACCGACATGCGCGCTCATGGGCACGGACGGCGCCCCCGACAGCGACTCCGCCGCCGCACCCCAGACGGGGGTGAACCGGTTGCGCGCGAGATCCACCAGGTCCGCAACCACGGCCGAGGCGGTCGGGCCGGCGCCGGCCCCGCGGCCCTCCAGCATCACACGCCCGACGAAGTCGCCTTCCGCCACCACCGCGTTGAACACGCCGTCCACGCGCGCGATCGGCGCCGCCTGTGGCACCATGCACGGATGCACGCGCGCCGCGATCCCGCCGCTCTCCACCTGCTGCGCCAGGCCCAGCAGCTTGATCCGGTAGCCGAGTTCGGTCGCGAAGGCGATGTCGAGCGCGGAGATGCGGCGAATGCCCTCGACATGCACCGCATCGAATGCGACCGGCCGGCCGAATGCGAGCGCCGCCAGGATGGCGAGCTTGTGCGCCGCATCCACGCCGTCGATGTCGAAGGACGGATCGGCCTCGGCGTAGCCCAGCTTCTGCGCGTCGGCGAGCACCTCGGCGAACTCCCGCCCGCGTTCGCGCATCTGCGTCAGGATGTAGTTGCAGGTGCCGTTGAGGATGCCGGCGATGCGGGCGATGCGATTGCCCGCAAGGCCCTCGCGCAGCGCCTTGATGACCGGAATACCGCCCGCGACCGCCGCCTCGAAGGCGAGCGGCACGTTCCGCGTCTCCGCGGCCGCGGCCAGCGCGGCGCCATGCACCGCGAGCATGGCCTTGTTCGCGGTCACCACCGGCTTGCCCGCGGCGATCGCGGCCTCGACCAGGGCGCGGGCCGGCCCGTCAGACCCGCCGATCAGTTCGACGACGACGTCGACCTCCGGGTCGGCGGCCAGCGCCACCGGGTCCTCGTACCAGCGCAGACCGGCGAGCGGGATGCCGCGATTCTTCGACCGGTCCCGCGCGGAGACGGCCGTGACGGCGATCGGCCGGCCGGCGCGGGCGGCGACGATCGACGCGTTGTCGCGCAGCAGGGTCAGCACCCCGGTCCCGACGGTGCCCAGGCCGGCGACGGCGACGGAAAGCGGGCGGGTCATTGCGAGGCGGTCTCCGACACGACGGGGGCGGCCACGTTGGAGCCGGCCTGCAGGAAGCCGCGGATGTTCCGGATGGCCTGGCGCAGCCGCTGCGTGTTCTCGACCAGCGCGATGCGCACATGGCCGTCGCCATGCTCGCCGAAACCCAGGCCCGGCGCGACCGCGACCTTGGCGCGGGCCAGCAGCAGCTTGGAGAACTCGACGCTGCCCAGCGAGGCGTATTTCGGCGGGATCGGCGCCCAGGCGAACATGGACCCCTCGGGGCACGGCATGTCCCACCCGGCCTGCGCCAGCCCCTTGATCAGCACGTCGCGGCGTTCGCGATACAACGTCCGCATCTGTTCGACGCAGTCCTGCGGGCCCGTCAGCGCGGCGGCGGCGGCCACCTGGATCGGCGTGAAGGCGCCGTAGTCGAGATACGACTTCATCCGCGTCAGCGCGTTGATCAGCCGCGGATTGCCGGCCGCGAATCCCATGCGCCAGCCCGGCATGGAATAGGTCTTGGACAGCGAGGTGAACTCGACCGCGATGTCCTTCGCCCCCGGCACCTGCAGGATCGAAGGCGGGACCTTGTCGCCGAAATAGATCTCGGCGTAGGCGAGGTCGGACAGGATCCAGATCTCGTGCCGGCGCGCGAAGGCGACGATCTCCCGGTAGAAGTCGAGATCGGCCAGGTATGCGGTCGGGTTGGACGGGAAGTTCACGATCAGCGCCGTCGGTTTCGGCACCGAATGCCGCACCGCGCGGTCGAGCGCGCGCAGCATCTCCTCGTCGGGCGTCGCCGGGATGGAGCGGACCGCGGCGCCCGCGATGATGAAGCCGAACTGGTGGATCGGATAGGACGGGTTCGGCACCAGGATCGTGTCGCCGGGGCTGGTGATCGCGGCCGCGAGGTTGGCGAGCCCTTCCTTCGAGCCCAGCGTCGCCACGACCTCGGTCTCGGGGTCGAGCTTCACGTCGAAGCGGCGCGCGTAATAGGCCGCCAGCGCCTTGCGCAGCCCGGGGATACCCTTGCTGACCGAGTAGCGATGGCTGCGCGGATCCTGCACCGTCTCGACCAGCTTGGCGACGATGTGCGGCGGCGTGGGGCTGTCGGGATTGCCCATGCCGAGGTCGATGATGTCCTCCTGCGCGGTGCGCGCCTTCGCCTTGGCCGCGTTCACCTCGGCGAAGACGTAGGGCGGCAGGCGGCGGATGCGATGGAACTCGCCGGAGGACTCGGTGCTCATGACGCGCCTTTCGGGGGCTCTGGGAAACGCTACTGTAGCAAAAGCAGCCGCGCGCCGCGACCGGCGGCTTCGGCGCCCACGCGCACCGCGCTCTGCGGCACGCCAGCCGCCGTCAGCGCGTTCGCGATCGCCTGGGCCCGCGACAGGCCGAGGCTGAGCGCCGCGGTCTGCGCCGCGACGTCCGAACCGGTCGCGTCGCCGTAGCCGGTCACCACGATCGTGGACGATCCGCGGCTCGATGCGAATTGCTTCACCGACGCCGCGGCCTCGGGCGAGAGCGCGGCGGAGCCGGGGGCGAAGCCGACCCGCGCGCCACCGCCGGCCGGAGC
>MKTV01000065.1:8508-36916 GCA_001898425.1 Rhodospirillales bacterium 69-11 | reverse complement strand
GCGCGGCCGACGGCGGGCTGCCCGCGGCGGCGGCACGGGGCGGCGGGCCGCCCGGCAAACCGATCTCCGGGGTCGCACCGGCGCTGGTCCCGGGCGAGCCGGGGGTGCCGGGCGCGGGCGCCGCCGGCACGGGCGTCAGGACGTCCGGCGTGCCGGTGCGCGGCAGCGGCTCCGCGGTGGTGGGCGCTCCGGCCGCGGGCGGGGGCGTGAGCGGCCCGGCGGACGAGGTCGCTGCACCCGCGGAGGCGCCTGCGGCGCGCTGCGGCGCCGCCGCGGCCGGTGCGGGCGGAGCCGCGGGGGTCGCGGCCGGTGCGGCGGGCGACGGCGCGGCCTGCACCGCGGCCGGCGCACCCGGGGCCGGTGGCGGCGGCGCGGGGTTCATGCCGGGGACCGCTGCCGGCGGCGCTGCGAGCGGGGCCGCTTCGACGGCGCCCCGCGGCGCGCGGGCAGGCGGCGGCGCGATCTCGGCTCGGTCCGGAGGGGCCGCCGCCGTCCCGCCCGCGGCCGAACGCTGACCGGGCGGCGCGGATGCCGCGGGCAAGGACGCGCTCGCCTGGCCGGCGGGCGCGGGCGGCGGCGCAGGAGGCGGCGGGCTCAGCGTGTTGGCCCCGAACAGGCCGGGCGAGGCGGCGGGCGACGAGGGGTCGGGCAGCGGGGCCGCCTCGGCGGTGTGCTGCGCATTGGTCCGGTCCGCCACCAGCGCGGCCGTCAGCTGCTTCATCGCATCCTTGTCCGGCGGCGCGGGGCGGCTCGGCACCGTCGCGAGATTCGGATACGGCGCGTCCGCGCCCGGCGGGGCCGGCCGCTCCTCCGCGATCTTCCCACCCTCGAGGTTGTGCCACCAGTCGACGGGATTGAGCGAACTCTTCCCCGAACTGCAGCCGGCCAGAAGCGCGACCGCGGGCAGCAGCAGCATCGACGGCCGAAGCCGAGTGGGGGACATCGACGGCCGAAGCCGCGTGGGGGACATCGACGGATGAAGCCGCGTGGGGGACAGGCTCACCGCCGATGGGCACGACGGCCCGCCCGCAGGCGTCGGCGCTCCGTGGCCCGCACGGAACCGAACCTGCGTTTCCGGAGCCGACCGGTCCGCTTGAACGCATGTCCGCACGCCACTAGGTTGCCGGCCTCTTACCTCGATCACCATATGTCGGACCCGCTCCACGCTGCCGGCGGCCTGTGTAGCCGGTGGTGCTGCCGACGCAAAGGATGCCCGCATGGCCCCCCGGGAGAAGACGACCGAGACGACCGCCGAGAAATCCGCCCCGAACACCGCCGACGCCGCCCCGCGTCCCGGTGATTTCCGCCTTCCGGACCCGGCGGCGGTCGGCCGCTCGATGGCCGACATCGCCGAACGCTCCCAGCGCATCGTCGCGGAATGGCTCAAGCGCCAGAGTTCCGAGGAACCACAGGCCGATCCGCTCAACATCGGCCATGCCTTCCTCGAGATGACCACGCGCATGATGGCGAATCCGGCGCGCCTCATGCAGGCGCAGCTCGGATTCTGGCAGGACTACATGACGCTGTGGCAGAACACCGCGCGGCGCGTCATGGGGATGGAGCAGGCGCCGGTGATCGACGCCCCCTCCTCCGACCGGCGGTTCAAGGACGACGCCTGGAAGGAGAACGAGGTCTTCGACTTCATCAAGCAGTCCTACCTGCTCTCCGCCCGCTTCGTGCAGGACGTGGTGCGCCAGGTCGACGGGCTCGACCCGAAGACCGCGCAGAAGGTCGACTTCTACGCCCGCCAGTTCATCGACGCGATGAGCCCGTCCAACTTCCTGCTGACGAACCCCGAGGTGCTGCGCAAGACCGCCGAGACAGGCGGCGAGAACCTGCTGAAGGGGCTCAACAACCTGCTCGCGGATCTCGAGCGGGGCCGCGGCAAGCTGTCCATCAAGATGACGGACATGGACGCCTTCAAGGTCGGGCAGAACATCGGCGTCTCGCCCGGCAAGGTCGTCTTCCAGAACGACCTGATGCAGCTGATCCAGTACACGCCCGCGACCGACAAGGTGCTGAAGCGGCCGCTGCTGATCGGGCCGCCCTGGATCAACAAGTTCTACATCCTGGACCTGCGGCCGAAGAACAGCTTCGTCCGCTGGGCCGTCTCCCAGGGCCATACCGTCTTCGTCATCTCCTGGGTGAATCCGGACGAGAAGCTCGCCGAGAAGGGCTTCGACGATTACATGCGGGAAGGCTACCTCGCCGCCCTCGACGCGATCGAGCAGGCGACCGGGGAGCGCGAGGTCAACGCGATCGGCTACTGCCTGGGCGGAACCCTGCTCGCCAGCACGCTCGCCTACATGGCGGCGATGAAGGACGAGCGCATCAAGACCGCCACCTTCTTCGTCACCATGATGGACTTCCGCGAAGCCGGGGAGCTCGGTGTCTTCATCGATGAAGAACAGCTCAAGTCGCTGGAAGACAAGATGGCCAAGCGCGGCTTCCTCGAAGGCAGCGAAATGGCCACCACCTTCAACATGCTGCGGGCCAACGACCTGATCTGGTCGTTCGTGGTCAACAATTATTTGCTGGGCAACGATCCGTTCCCGTTCGACCTGCTGTACTGGAATGCCGACAGCACCCGCATGCCGGCGCGCATGCACAGCTTCTACCTGCGCAAGATGTACCAGCAGAACCTGCTGGCGAAGCCCGGCGGCATCACGCTCGCCGGCGTGCCGATCGACCTCGGCGCCGTCAAGACCCCGGCCTATTTCCTCTCCACCCGCGAAGACCACATCGCGCCGTGGAAATCGACCTATCGCGGCACCCAGCTCCTCGGCGGGCCGAAGCGCTTCGTGCTCGCCGCCTCCGGGCACATCGCAGGTGTGGTGAACCCGCCCGAAGGCGGCAAGTACAGCCACTGGATCAACGAGGACCTGCCGCCCGAGGCCGAAGGCTGGCTGCAGGGCGCCACCGAGATGGCCGGCTCCTGGTGGCCGGACTGGCACCGCTGGGTCACCGCCCAGGGCAAGGCCCAGGTTCCCGCGCGGCAGCCCGGCGACGGGAAGCTCCCCGTCCTCGAGGACGCGCCCGGCAGCTACGTCCAGGTGCGGCTGAGCTGAGGCGGGGATGCGACCCGCCGCGGCGGACGACGCCAAGTCTCTGTCACCGGACGGCGAGGGCCGCCTGACCGGCGAACTCGCCGCCCGCTTCGCGCGCATCGCGCTCGGACATGTCGGGCGGGAGTATCCGAACAACCCGGATCATGCCCTGGCGGGCCCCGAGGACGCGCTGACGCCGCGCGCGCTGCACCCGATCTTCTACGGCAGCTATGACTGGCATTCCTGCGTCCACAGCCACTGGATGCTCGCCCACCTGCTGCGCCGCTTCCCCGATGCCGTCCCGGCCGACGAGATCCGCGCGCTGTTCGACGACCGCTTCACGCCGCGGAAGGTCGCGGCCGAGTGCGCCTATTTCGCCCGCCCGACCGCGCGCGGCTTCAAGCGCCCCTATGGCTGGGCCTGGCTGCTCGCCCTCGCCGCCGAACTCGGGCGGCATCCCGCGCCATGGGCCGCGACGCTCGCCCCGCTCACGCAGGTGATCGTGGAGCGGGTGCGCGCCTTCCTGCCGCTCGCGGTCTACCCAATGCGGGTGGGCACGCATTTCAACACCGCCTTCGCGCTCCGCCTGTTCGCCGACTGGGCGGAGGCCAGCGGCGATGGGGCCCTTCTCGACCTGCTGCGCGACACCGCCCGCGGCTGGTATGGCCAGGACGTGGATTGCCCGGCCTGGGGCGAGCCGGGGCTGGACGAGTTCCTCTCGCCCTCCCTGATCGAGGCCGAGTGCATGCGGCGCCTGCTCCCCGCCGGCGAGTTCGGCCCGTGGTTCGACCGGTTCTTCCCCCGGCTCGCGGCGGGCGAACCCGCGACGCTGTTCCGCCTGCCGCGCGTCACCGACCGCACCGACGGCAAGATCGCGCATCTCGACGGTCTCGCACTGAGCCGCGCCTGGTGCTGGCGCGAACTCGGCCACGCGCTCCCTGCCGGGGATCCCCGTCGTGACCGCGCCGCGGCGAGTGCGGCGGCGCATCTTGCCGCCGCCCTCCCCCATGTCGCCGGCGACTACATGGGGGAGCACTGGCTGGCGAGCTTCGCCGTGCTCGCGCTGGAGGCGCCGAACGCGGACTGAGGACACGCCTCGCCACGCCCCCGTCCCACCCACGTGCACGCCTGGGGCGGCGCCGCGACCGCCATCGGTTCGGTGACTTGGCGGGCATGGCGAAGCCCGGCATGGTCGCGGCGATCCGTCGTGGAGACCCGGTTGAGCTTCCTGAGCAGCCTCGTCGCAGCCTTCCTCGTGGGGTTCCCCGCCCTCGTCTCCATCGTCAATCCGTTGGGCGGCGCGCTGATCTACAGCCAGGTCACGGCCGATCGCAGCCATGCGGATCGCCAGGCGCTCGCCTGGCGGGTCGCCTTCTACTCGGCAATGGTCATGCTGACCGCGCTGTGGATCGGGGCCACCCTGCTGGGGTTCTTCGGCGTCAGCATCGAAGCGCTGCGGATCGGCGGCGGCCTCGTGGTCGCGGTCAGCGGCTGGCGCCTGCTCACCAACGCCGACCAGGAACACGACCGCAAGCAGGAACAGGCGCTGCCGGCCTCGGGCGCCGCCGACGTCGCCTTCTTTCCCCTGACCATTCCGTTCACCGCCGGGCCCGGCACGATCTCGGTCGCGATCACCCTGAGTGCGACGCGGCCCTACCATGATCCGGCGCTGGCCTATCTGATCGGCATCTCCGGCGCGGCGCTCGCCGTCGCGGCGGCCATCGGGCTCTGCTACGCCTCGGCCGACCGGCTGGTGGACCTGCTGGGACCCGCCCGCGCGCGGATCCTGACGCGGCTCACCGCCTTCCTGCTGCTGTGCATCGGCGTGCAGATCCTGATCACAGGTGTGCGGGAAGTGCTGCACGGGGCATTGCAGCTCCACCCGTGACCGAAGCGCGGGCCGGCGCGGCGGCGCGTGGCGAGCCGGACCGAAGCCGAAGCCGAAGCCGAAGCCGAAGCCGAAGCCGAAGCCGAAGCCGAAGCCGAAGCCGAAGCCGAAGCGACGCATCGTCGCGGAGGCGCCATCGTTCAAGCCGCCGCCGCTGCGAACCTCTATCACCATCCCCGATCGCAATCGGAAGAGAGGACCCAATGAGCTTCGTCACCACCGCAGACGGCACGCGCATCTTCTACAAAGACTGGGGCCCGAAGGACGCGAAGCCGATCGTCTTCTCGCATGGCTGGCCGCTCTGCGCGGATGCCTGGGACGGGCAGATGCTGTTCCTGCTGCAGAGCGGCTTCCGCGTCGTGGCGCATGACCGGCGCGGGCATGGCCGCTCCGACCAGCCGGCCACCGGCAACGACATGGACACCTATGCCGACGACCTGGCGGCGGTGATGGATGCGCTCGACATCAAGGGCGCGATGTTGGTGGGCCACTCCACCGGCGGCGGCGAGGTCGCGCACTATATCGGCCGCCACGGCACGAAGCGCGTCGCCAAGGCGGTGCTGATCGGGGCCGTGCCGCCGGTCATGGTCTCCACGCCGGAATGGCCGAACGGGCTCGACATCTCGGTGTTCGACGGCATCCGCAAGAGCGTGCTCGACAACCGCTCGAACTTCTATCTCGAGCTCGCGGTGCCGTTCTTCGGCATGAACCGGCCGGGTGTTGCGGTGAACGAGGGCCTGCGCCTCACCTTCTGGAACCAGGGCATGATGGGCGGGATCCTCGGCCAGTACGCCTGCGTCCACGAGTTCTCGGAGGTCGACTACACCGAGGACCTGCGCAAGTTCGACGTGCCGACGCTGATCATCCACGGGTCGGACGACCAGATCGTGCCGATTGCGCATGGCGGAGCACTCAGCTCCAAGATCGTGAAGGGTGCGGTCTACAAGGTCTACGAAGGCGCCCCGCACGGACTCGCCGCCACGCACCAGGACAAGCTGAACGCCGACCTGCTGGCGTTCGCCAAGGCCTGATCGCCACGTCGATGGGGGCGGCCGACGCTCCCATCGCGCGCAGGTCTGCGCTCACCGCCGGCGGCGGCGCTGCCCTTGGAGTCCCCGGCTGACCGGGATCAGGCCGCGACCTTCGTGGCGCGGGCGAAGCGGGACAGGCGGAACGGCGCCGGATCCACGACCGGCGCATCGCCCGCGACGAGGTCCGCCATCAGCCGCCCCGCCGCCGGGCCGATCCCGAAGCCGTGCCCCGAGAAGCCGGAGGCGATGAAGAAGCCGGGCACGCCGCCGACCCGGTCGATCACCGGCACGGCGTCCGGCGTCACGTCCATCAGCCCGCCCCAGCTCTGCACCGCCTGCGCTTGGGCGAAGACCGGGAAGGCGGCGGCGAGCGCACGTTTGCCCTCCTCCAGCACCGCGGCGCGCGGCGTCGGATCGAGCACGCGCATCGCCTCGAACGGCGTCGACTCGTCGAGCGACCAGCGGCGCTTCGTCCGCCACTCCTCCCAGAAACGGGCGCCGAAGCGCAGCCGGATCTCGTGCCGGTTCTCCCGCAGGCGGGGGAAGAAATCGGCCAGCAACCGGAAATGATCCGGCGTGATGTCGGCGACGTTCGCGTTGCGCCGCGCGATCGAGTAGCCGCCGTCCAGCCGCTTGCGGAAGGCGAAGATGGAGCCGCCGGCCGAGGACTCCGGTCCCCCCGGCAGCGGGGCGGTGCGGAACACCGACCCGAGGACCTTGAGCGCCGGGAAGTCGATGCCGGTGTTGCCGGCGAACAGCCGCGACCACGCCCCGCCCGCGAGCACCGCGCTGTCGCAGGCGATGCGGCCCTTCTCCGTGACGACACCCACGACACGCCCGCCCGCGAGGTCGAGGCCGCGCACCGCGCAATCGGTGAAGATCTGCGCCCCATGCGCCCGCGCCGCCTCGGCGATTGCGGGTGCCGCCAGGGCCGGTTCGGCCCGCCCGTCGGTCGGGGTATGCAGGCCGGCGACGAAGGGGGCGACCATGCCGGGCATCACCTCGGTCAACGCCTCGCCCCGCAGCACATGCGCGTCGACCTGGTACTGACGCGCCTCCTCGAGCCAGGCTTCCTGGGTGGCAAGCTCCTTCTCGGTCTCGCAGAGATAGACGATGCCGCATTGCCGGAAGCCGGTCTCCCGCCCGACCCGCTCGTTCATGCCGCGCCAGAGCTTCAGGCTCTCGATCGAGAGCGGGATCTCGGCGACGTCACGCCCCATGGTGCGGCACCAGCCCCAGTTGCGGCTGGATTGCTCGCCGCCGATGCGCCCTTTCTCGCAGAGCACGACCGGGATGCCCTTCTCGGCCAGGAACAGGGCGGTGCAGACCCCGATGATGCCGCCGCCGATGACGACGACGCTGGTGCGGGCGGGAAGGGTCGCGTCCGAGGCGACCGGCTCGACGGGAGGAGACATGCGGGGACTATAGGATCGTCCGGTCCCGAGCGGAACGGGCGTTCGCCGGATCGCCTCAGACGACTTGTGCCTACGGGCGGCTCCGTTCGTGCTGGGAGCGGCAGCTTTGATTCAACACAGAGTTGAGGCGAGGTGAGGCGAGCCACGGAGGGAGCGGTGGGGAGCGACCGTTCTTGCGATCGCAACCTCACCTGGACTGGCAGCGCATGCGCCCGCCCTTCAGCTCGGATCCTCCTTCCCGTCGGGCTCTCGCACGTGCGAAGGTCGGGCTTCCTCCGTGTCTCGGCTCACCGCGCCTCAACTCTGTGTTGAGATCAAAGCTCCTCCGCTCGGCACGGCCCCCTCACCGTGAAGCCGACCCAGCCGGTCGATTGTGAGAGCCCGCGACTGAACCCGCGCACGCTCGCGGGTCCCCCCTTTGCCCCCCGCCGCCCCTCGCCTACGCTTCCTGCTGCACTGCACACGGGGACGGACGCATGGCCTGGCGCATCGGTGTGGATTCCGGCGGCACCTTCACCGACGTCTGCCTGTTCGACGACAGCTCCGGCCAGGTCGTGGTCTGGAAAGTCTCCTCCACGCCCGACGATCCCTCCCGCGGCATCGCGCAGGGCGTGGCCGAAGGGGTGGACCGCGTCGGCGCCGCCCCCGGCGCGGTCGGCTATTTCGGCCACGGCACCACGGTCGCCACGAACGCGCTGATCCAGCACCGCGGCGTGCGCACCGGCCTGATCACCACCGAGGGGTTCCGCGACCTGCTCGAGATCGGCCGCCAGAAGCGCCCCGACCTCTACGACCTGCAGATCGAGAAGCCGCCCACGCTGGTGCCCCGCGACCTGCG
Organism: Rhodospirillales bacterium 69-11; assembly: GCA_001898425.1. Taxonomy (GTDB): domain Bacteria; phylum Pseudomonadota; class Alphaproteobacteria; order Acetobacterales; family Acetobacteraceae; genus Rhodopila. The sequence goes on along the minus strand of MKTV01000065.1, from coordinate 28,697 downwards.
GCTCGAAGTGCCGGAGCGGCTGCGCCATGACGGCACCGTCGAGATCCCGTTCGAGGCCGAAGCGTTCCGCGCCGCGGTCCGCAGACTGAAGGACGCGGGCGTGCAGGCGGTCGCCGTCTGCTTCCTCTACAGCTTCGTCCGCCCCGCGCACGAGGAGGACGCCGCCCGCATCCTGGCCGAGGAATTCCCCGAGGCCTTCGCCTGCGTCTCCCACCAGGTCGCGCCCGAGTTCCGCGAGTTCGAGCGCATGTCGACCGCGGTGGTGAACGCCTATCTCGGCCCGGTCATGCGCCGCTACATCACCCGGCTCGGCGATCGGCTGCGCGAGATGGGCATGACCGCGACCCCGCACCTGACGCAGTCGAACGGGGGCGTGATCGGCTTCGACCAGGCGGCGCGGCTGCCGGTACGCACCGTGCTGTCCGGTCCCTCCACCGGCGTGGTGGGCGCGCAGGAGATCGGCAAGATGGTCGGCATCCCCGACCTGATCACCTTCGACATGGGCGGCACCTCCACCGACGTCGCGCTGCTCGCCGGCGGCACCTGCCGGCTCGCCAGCGAGGCCGTGGTGCACGGCTACCCGATCAAGGCGCCGATGCTCGACATCCACACGGTGGGCGCGGGCGGCGGCTCGATCGCCTTCATCGACAATGGCGGGCTGCTGAAGGTCGGGCCGCGCAGCGCCGGCGCCGATCCCGGGCCGGTCTGCTACGGACGCGGCAACACCGAGGCGACGGTCACCGACGCCAATGTCGTGCTGCAGACGCTGAACCCGACGCACCTGCTGGGCGGGCGCATGGCGGTCCGCCAGGACCTCGCCCGCGCCGCCATCGAACGCCTCGCCACGCCCCTGGGAATGGACCCGATGGCGACGGCGCAAGGCATCATCTCGGTGGTCACGGCCAACATGGCGCGCGCCATCCGGGTGATCTCGGTGCAGCGCGGCCATGATCCGCGCGACTACACGCTGGTCGCGTTCGGCGGCGCCGGCCCGCTGCACGCGGCGCGGCTCGCCAAGGAGCTCGAGATCAGTCGCATCCTCGTGCCGCGCACGCCGGGAATCCTGTGCGCCATGGGCCTGCTGCTCACCGACCTGCGCGCCGACTTCGCGACCACGCGGCTGTCCACCCTCGGCCAGGCGGCGCTTGCGCCGATGGAGGCGGCGTTCGCCGATCTCGCCCATCGCGCCGACGCGTGGTTCGCGGAGGAACACATCGCCCCGGACGCACGCCGCCTCACGCGCACCGTCGACATGCGCTACGCCGGGCAGAACTACGAGCTGCCCATCCCCGTGCCCGAGGGCCCGATCGGCCCCGCCACGCTCGACGCGCTCGCCGAAGGCTTCGCCACCGCGCATCGGCGCATGTACGGCTTCGTGGCGGAGGGGGAGCCCGTGCAACTGGTCACCTTCCGCGTCGAAGCCGCCGGCCTCGTGCCGAAGGCGCGCTTCACGCCGCAGGAGGATGCCGGCCCGGACGCCTCCGCCGCCATCATGGCGACGCGCGAGGTCTGGATGCCGGAAGCCGGCGGCTTCGTCCCCTGCCCCGTCTACGACCGCGACAGGCTGCGCGCCGGCAACGTCATCCGAGGCCCCGCGATCGTCGAGCAGATGGACGCGACCACCGTCGTGCTGCCCGACATGAAGGCGCGCGTCGAACCCTATCTCAATCTGATTCTGGAGGCGGCGTCGCGCTAAGAAATCAAATATCACTGGGGAAGCTATGACCGAGATCAAGGTGGTTGCGGGGGATATACTTGCAGTTCCGGCAGATGTTCTGGTGCTCAAATTCGCCGGTGCACGCTATGGAGTTGATGAGACTGTCGCCACGATTTTGGAGGCGTGGCAGCCACGCCCTCTGAAAGAGGGGGAATCCCAACTTGTGGAGCATACGTCTTCGCGAATCCGCGCGCAAAAGGTCCTATTCATCGGCGTTGCAGATCTACACAATTTCCGTTATCGAGAAATCCGAGAGTTTGGTAGAGAAATCATCAGCGTTGGATCTCGGCTGGCCTCGAGCCCTGAAATCATAGCTACGACACTTCACGGGACCAACTATGGTTTAGATGAACAAGAAGCGTTCTTGGCCCTTTATCAAGGCATAATAGACGGACTCGCGGAATTTGATCACAGGATCAAGGAGGTATTGATTGTAGAACGTGAGGCGTCTTTGGCGAAAAGGCTTAAACGCTACGCCAGCCGCCCCTTTCTGCTTCAGCATAAGCCGCCGAACACTAAACAGAACAAACCTCTACATACCTTACAGAATTCTCTTTCGATCGAGCTTCCTGTGGGTGAGTTGTCAGAAGCCAAACCACACATCTTTGTAGCCATGCCATTTGCAGATGTATATCGGGATGAGTGGGAAATCGGAATTCAAGAGGCGGTCCAAGAAATCGATTATCTCTGCGAGAGATTAGACGCAACTCCGTATATTGGGGACGTATTGCAGAGAATCAAAGATCGTATAGACACATGCGGTCTTGTTATTGCATTATTAACAGGCGCTAATACAAACGTGTATCTTGAGATTGGATATGCTTGGGGTCGCGGTAAACCGACAGTCCTGTTGGTCAAAAAGGGTGACAGCGTCAGTTTCGACGTTCGGGGGCAGAGATACATTGAATATGCAAGTATCGCCGAGATGCGGCAGAAACTGCGGACAGAGTTGCGCAACTTGAGGACGCAGAAGGCAATATGATTAGCTCTGGGAGCGCTCGAGTGACTATACCCGTCAGCCCCCCATCCATCCGCGTCGACCCGATCACCGTCGAGGTGATCGGCAGCGCGCTCGCCTCCATCGTCGAGGAAATGGGCGAGGCGCTGATCCGCGCCTCCTACTCCACCAACATCAAGGAACGCCGCGACTGCTCGACCGCGCTGTTCGACCTCGAGGGGCGCACGCTCTGCCAGGCCGAACACATCCCGATGCATCTCGGCAGCTTCCTCGACCTGATCCCGCACATCATGAAGCGGCACCCGGTCGAGCAGATGCAACCCGGCGACGTGTTCTGCGGCAACGACGCCTATGAGGGCGGCGGCACCCACCTCCCCGACATCGTGCTGGCCGAACCCGTGTTCGTGGATGGCCGCATCACCGCCTGGGCGGTCAACCTCGCGCATCACGCGGACTTCGCCGATCGCGGCCATGCGCACATCTACCAGGAAGGGCTGCGCATCCCGCCCATCCGCCTCTACCGCGCGGGCGAGCTGCAGACCGACGTGCAGGAGCTGATCCTGCTCAACTGCCAGGTCCCGCGTGAGCGCCTGTCCGACCTGCGCGCCCAGATGGCCGCGAACCGGCTCGGCGTGCAGCGGCTGCAAGCGCTATGCGCGAAGTATGGCCGCGAGACGGTGCTCGCCGCCGGCTCCGCGCTGCAGGACTACGCCGAACGCAAGATGCGCGCCGGCATCGCGGCGATCCCGGATGGCGAATACCGCTTCGCCGACCGCTACGATTGCCCCGAGATCGACGGCGAGCTCGACATGAGCTGCGTGATCACCGTCAGCGGCGAGACGATGCACCTGCATTTCGACGCGCCGCCGCAAGTGCGCGCCGGGTTGAACATGACCATGACCGCCCTGCTCTCCACCGTGTACTACGCGGTGAAGACGGTGGTGGACCCGACCATCCTGCCCAATGCCGGCCTCGCCCGCCCGCTTTCCGTCACCGCGCCCGCCGGCTCCATCGTCAACTGCACCCATCCCGCCGCCGTCAATGGCCGGCTCGGTCCCTGCCAGCGCGTGGTGGACCTGATCCACGGCGCGCTCGCCCAGGCGGTGCCGGAGCGGGTGACGGCGGCGCATAACGGCGCCTGTTTCTCGATCACCTTCGTGGGTCACCAGCCCAAGGACGGGTCGATCTGGGTCTACCTGGAGACGATCGGCGGCGGCTTCGGCGCCCGCGCGGAGAAGGACGGGCTCGATGGCGTGCACGTCCACATGACCAACACCTCCAACCTCCCGGTCGAGGCGTTGGAGCTCGAATACCCGCTGACGCTGCTGCGCTACGAGTTGGTGGACGGATCGGGCGGGCCCGGCCGGCACCGCGGCGGCATGGGCCTCCGCCGCGTCTACCGCGCCAACCACGACTGCCGCGTCCGCATCGACGGCGCGCGGCTGCTCTCCCAGCCCTGGGGTCTGGATGGCGGCCTGCCCGGCGGCCAGGCGGACATCCGGCTGCATGGCGGCGCGGTGCCGTTCAACCACGGCAACGGCGCGCTGCGGCCGGGCGAGATCATCGAGGTGGTCACCGCCGGATCAGGCGGCTACGGCCCACCGGCGGGCCGCTCGCAAGAGGCGGTGCGGCGCGACGTCGCCGAAGGGCGCATCGACGCCGAGACCGCCCGTATCGTCTACGGCGTGGCATGACGCATGCTTTCCCCTCTCCTCGCGGGAGGGGCCAGGGGAGGGGGTGATCGGGGTTGACGCACCAGCCATGGTGCGAGCGCCCCGATCGCCCCCTCTCCCCACCCCTCTCCCGCAAGGGGAGAGGGAGCTATCGGAGCGGAGGTCATCGGGGTTGGCGCACCAGCCGTCGTGCGAACGCCCCGACAGCCCCCTCTCCCCAACCCTCTCCCGCAAGGGGAGAGGGAGATACATGGAGGCTTCACCGATGACGCTGTCACGCCGCTTGCTGCTGGGGACCGGGGCAGTCCTGCCCTTCCTGCGCCATCCCGCCCGCGCCGCCACCACGCCCGGGAAGCTGGTGTTCGGCCTCTCGGCCTACCCGCCCAGCTTCTCGCCCTGGACCAATTCCGGAACGGCCGCGGCCACCGTCCGGCTCGCGATCCATCGCGGCCTGCTGGGCTACGCACCCGACGGGACCATCCGCGGGGAGCTGGCGGAGAAATGGGAACACGCCGATGACGGCGCCTGGGTGTTCCACCTCCGCGACGCGACGTTCCACAACGGCGCCAAGGTCACCGCCGCCGACGTCGCCTGGTGCATCGAGCAGATCGCGGCCGAGAAATCGACGGCCTACTACCGCGCGCAGATGCAGGCGATCGAGAAGGTCGAAGTGCCGGACGCGAAGACCATCCGCATCACCACCAAGCAGCCGAACGCGATATTTCCGCTGCAGGTGGCGAGCTTCTACCTGCCCATCATCGCCAAGGACTCGCTGAAGGAAGGCCCGTCCGGCATCGGCGCCGGCCCGTTCAAGCTGACCGGGGAGGAGCGCGGCGTCGGCCTCGATCTGGTTGCCTTCGACAAGTATTACCGGCCCGGCCTGCCCAAGGTGAAATCGCTGCGCATGACGGTGTATGCCGACGAGAACCTGCGCGTCGCGGCGTTGCAGGCGGGCGACGTGGACCTGATCGAATACGTGCCCTGGCAGGCGATGCCGAGCATCGAGAAGGACGATCGGCTCGCGCTGCAGACGACCGACGGGCCGTTCATGTACCTGACGTTCAACGTGCGCGCGAAGCCGTTCGACGATCCGCGCATCCGCCAGGCCGTGGCGCATGCGATCAAGCGCGAGGACATCGTGAAGGCCGCCTTCTTCGGTCGCGGCGCGCCGATCGAGGGATTGCCGATCCCGCAAGGCACGCCATTCTACGACCCGGCGCTCTCCAAGGCGCTCGCCTACGACCCGGCCAAGGCCAAGGCGCTGCTGGACGCCGCGGGCCAGGGCGGCGGCTTCGCCTGCAAGCTGCTGGCGACGGCGCAGTACGGGATGCACAAGGACACGGCGGCGGTGGTGCAGCAGCATCTGGCGGCGGTCGGCATCCAGGCGGAACTCGTGCTGCCGGACTGGTCGACGCGGGTCACGCTGGGCAATCGCGGCCAATACGAGATCGCGGTCATGGGCAGCGCCGCCGACAGCAACGACCCGGACGGGCTTGCCCCGTTCCTCGATGGCTCGCTCACCCCCTCCTACAACCGCAGCTACGGGTTCGACGACAAGAAGATCGACGAGCTGCTGGCGGCCGGGCGCGCGGAGTTCGATCCGGCCAAGCGGCGGGAGATCTACACGGAGCTGCAGAAGCGCTGCCTCGAACAGGTGCCGATGGTGGGGCTCTGCTTCCGCTCCCAGGGCTATGGCATGACCAAGGCGGTGACGGGGTTCACCAACATGCCGGGCGCGCTGACTTTCTATTCCGGCACGACGTTCGAGACGACCAGCACGGGCTGAACGACGCCTGTCGCCACCCCGACACGGGGTCCGGCCCGGGTGATCTCGCGGGGTCCGGCCCGGGTGATCTCGCGGCGGATGCCGCCCGGGCGGGTTCCGCGATCTTGCGCCGGATCCGGCGGAGCGCGTGCGGCCAGGTCATGGCGTTCGGACGCGCCCCCGAGGCGGCCCCCCCGCCTTGGCAGCGCGTCCCGCCCATCCCACCTCCAAGGCGGCAACCGCATGGAGGCGGGCATGTTCGGCGTGATCTGCTATCTCCTGTTCCTCGGCGTCGTGGGGGGACTTCTATGGGTGACGCGGGGCAGCGCGCGGGATCGTGCGAGCGCCAATGCCGCCGCGGCGATGCTCGCCGCTCCCCGACACTGACACCGCCAACCGGCGATCTCGGATCGCTCCCAGCAGTCGACAGCAGGGACACGATCCCGGGGCGCCCGCTTCTGACCTGAGCGGGCGCCCGCGCTGCGCCGCCTGGGCACGCCCGATCGAGACCCTTCATCGCTCGGGTGATTACGCTGGCGGCCGGAGCACGCTAGGGTGCCGCCCGCGCCCGCCTGGCGGAATGGTAGACGCAGCGGACTTAAAATCCGCAGCCGTGAGGCGTGGGGGTTCGAGTCCCCCGGCGGGCACCAGGCCACAGCCCCGCCCTCGCCGCCCGCCAGGGCCGCAACCATCGGCGGAGCCGACCGACACCGCCCCGTCGGCGTGCATCAGCGTGCATCAGCGGTTCCATCCGCTTCCTGCAGCAGCCCCACGCGCCGGCAAGCATCACCACGACCGCCTTCCCCCACCGCCTCGTTCTGACGCATACCTCCCCCACCAGAAGGAGCCGCGTGATGAACGACGCCTCGAGCCCCGACAATGCCCAACTGCCGCTCACCCTCGGCATCGATATCGGCGGCAGCCACCTCAAGGCCGGCCTGCTCGACAAGCGGGGCGACATGGTGGGAGAGCGTCACCGCGTCGACACGCCCGCCGATCCCACGCCGGCGGTCGTCTGCGACGCCCTGATCGACATGGCCAAGGCGATCGGCCATTTCGACCGCATCTCCATCGGCTTCCCCGGCGTCGTCCGCAGCGGCCGCGTGCTGACCGCGCCGCATCTCGGCACCCAGGCCTGGCGCAACTTCCCCCTCGCCGCCCGCCTCGCCGATGCGCTGGACAAGCCCGTCCGCCTGCTGAACGACGCGGAGGTCGCCGGTCTCGGCGTGATCTGCGGCTCCGGCGTGGAATGCGTGATCACGCTGGGCACCGGCATGGGGTTCGCGCTGTTCCAGGACGGGCTCGTCGCCCCGCATCTCGAGATGTCGCATCACCCGATCCGCAAGGGCCACACCTACGACGAGTACGTCGGCGAGGCTGCGCGCGAGAAGGTCGGCAACAAGCACTGGAACAAGCGGGTGGGGCGGGTCATCGACACCCTGCAGACCGTCGTCACCTACGACACGCTCTACATCGGCGGCGGCAACACGAAATACCTCCGCTTCGCCCCGCCCGAGGGCGTGCAGTTTGTCGCCAACGAGGCCGGGATCACCGGCGGGGTGCGCCTCTGGGACCCGGTGCTCGACCGGCTCTTCCCCTCCCGCTGACCGCGAATGGCGCGCTTCCCCGCGACGCTCGAGACGCCCCGCCTGCATCTGCGCCCCGTCCGGCCGGAGGACGCGCCGGCGATCTACGAAGCCTGGGTGCGGGACCCGCGCGTGACCCGCTTCCTGACCTGGGCGCCGCACGCGGCACTCGCGACCACCGAGGCCTTTGTCGCCGACCGCATCGCCGCCGCGGCTTCCCGCACCTACGTGCTGCGGGACCGCGCGGGCGGGGCGCTGCTGGGCGCGCTCGACCTGCGCCGGCCCGCCCCGCACCGGATGGGCTTCGGCTACGCGCTCTCCCCCGCCGCCTGGGGGCAGGGCCTGATGACCGAGGCACTCGCCGCCGCGCTGGACTGGGCGCGCGGCCGGACGGAGATCTGGCGAGTGGGCGATGTCTGCGATGCCGACAATCACGCCTCGGCGCGCGTGATGCAGAAAGCGGGCCTGGTGCGGGAGGGCGTCCTGCGCCGCTGGGCCGTGCATCCGGCCCTCGGCCCCACCCCGCGCGACTGCATCAGCTTCGCATGGACGCGCGACTGACCCGCAGCAGGCACGCGCCGGACGAAGCCGGAGCGGCGCGCGCACGGCGGAACGCGACCCCGAAACCGTGCGCATGCGGGCGCGCGGCCGGCCCTTGCGCGCGCCGGCCCGACGCGGTGGTGTAGCCCGATGTCCACCGAAGCGAGCGATGCGACGGCCGCCCCCGCCACGGGGGCCACCCTCGCCGCCAACGTCATGCACTTCGCCCGCCTGCTGCGGCGCGCGGGCCTGCCCGTCGGCCCGGCCGAGACCATCGCGGCGCAGCAGGCGCTGACGCGAATCGATCTCGCCGACCGCACCCAGGCCCGGATCGCGCTCCGCACCACCATGATCCATCGCCGCGAGCACCAGGACGTGTTCGACCAGGCCTTCGCCCTGTTCTGGCGCGACCCCACCGCCGCGGAACAGGCCGCCGCCATGGCGTTGCTCGAGGCGCAGAAGGAGAAGCGGCCGGAACGCCCGCCCCCGGCCTCCCGCCGCGTCGCCGAGGCCTTCGCCCCCAAGACCGACCGCAAGCCGCAGCCGCAGGAGGAGCCGCCGGTGCAGGACGCGGTGCTCACCGTCTCCGACCAGGAGCGGCTGCAGCGGATGGATTTCGAGGCGATGGGCGCGGAGGAGATCACCGCGGCCAAGCGCGAGATCCGCCGCCTCGTCCTGCCGCTCGACCTTCGCCGCACCCGCCGCCGTCGCGCCGATCCCGCCGGGCCGCGCGTCGACCTGCGACGGACCCTGCGGCAGAACCTGCGCCAGGGCGGCGAGATCCTGTCCATCGCCCGCACCCGCACCGTCACCCGGCCGCCGCCGCTGGTCGTGCTGTGCGACATCTCCGGCTCGATGGGCCGCTACGCGCAGATCCTGCTGCACTTCCTGCATGCCGTGACCAACGACCGCGACCGCGTGCATGTATTCCTGTTCGGCACGCGGCTGACCAACATCACCCGCCAGCTCCGGCATCGTGACCCGGAGGTCGCGTTCCAGATGATCTCGGGGATCGTGCCCGACTGGTCGGGCGGCACGCGGATCGGGGAGGCGATCGGCCGCTTCAACCGGCTCTGGGCGCGGCGCGTGCTGGGCCAGGGCGCGATCGTGCTGCTGATCACCGACGGGCTCGACCGGGAGGGGGCGATCGGCCTGGCGGACGAAATGGACCGGCTGCACCGCTCCTGCCGCCGACTGATCTGGCTCAACCCGCTGTTGCGCTGGAGCGGGTTCGAACCAAAATCCCAGGGCATCCGCGCGATGCTGCCGCACGTGGACGAGTTCCGTCCGGTCCACAACCTGGCCAGCCTGCGCGCCCTGGTGGACCTTCTCTCCCGCCCCGCCCCGCCTCGCGCGGCGGGCCCTTCCCCGGAAAGGATGGCGTCATGAGCGCTGCGACCCTGTTCAACGAGCCCGAGGACGTGCTGGCCACCGCCGCCGGATGGCGCGCCGCCGGCGAGCAGGTGGCGATCGCCACCGTCACGGAAACCTGGGGCAGCTCGCCCCGCCCGGCCGGGTCCCGTCTCGCGATCAGCAAGTCCGGCAAGATGGCCGGCTCCGTCTCGGGCGGCTGCATCGAAGGGGCCGTCGCCGAGGCCGCGATGAAGACGATCGACACCGGCACGCCCCAGTTGCTCGATTTCGGCGTGACCCACGAACGCGCCTGGGAGGTCGGCCTCGCCTGCGGCGGCAAGGTGAAGGTGTTCGTGGAGCGGCTGAGCTAGGGGCGGGATCGGTCCGCCGGTGCCGGTGGGGGTGGCCGGGTCGAACCCGGCCATGACGACTGGTGAGGAGGGCGCGGCCTGAAGCCGGCCGATCCTTCACTCTCGTCGCCAATCCGTCCCTCTCGTCGCCAAATCCTTCCCCCTCGTCGCCAATCCTTCCCTCTCGTCATGGCCGGGCTTGACCCGGCCACCCCCACGCGCACCAATCTGACCCGCGAAAAACCACGCCCCCCCAGGGAGTGAAACCATGACGCCCGAGATCCTCGCCGCCCTCGAAGCGGCTCAGCGCGAGAAGCGCGCGATCGTGCTGGCGACCCGTCTGCCCGACGGCGCGCAATCGCTGCTGCCCGACGCCGCCGCGCCCGAGGCGCTGAACGCCGCCGCCGCCCGCGCGCTGGATCGCGACGAGAACGGCACCGTGAAGATCGACGGCCAGGACTGGTTCCTGCACGCCCACAACCCCCCGCTCCGCCTCGTCGTGGTCGGCGCGGTCCACATCGCCCAGGCGCTGGTGCCCTTCGCCGCGCGCTGCGGCTACGCCGTCACCGTCGTGGACCCGCGCCGCTCCTTCGCCTCCGACGAGCGCTTCCCGAACGTGACCATCTCGACCGAGTGGCCGGACGAGGCCATGGACGCGCTCGCCCCCGACCATCGCACCGCGGTGGTCACCCTCACGCACGACCCGAAGCTCGACGATCCCGCCCTCGACCGCGCGCTCAAGTCGCAGGCCTTCTACATCGGCGCGCTCGGGTCCCGGAAAACCCACGCCGCCCGCCTCAAGCGGCTGCGCGAACTCGGCCACGACGAGACGGCGCTCGCCCGCATCAAGGGACCGGTCGGGCTGAACATCGAGGCGGTCACCGCCCCCGAAATCGGCTTGTCCATCATGGCCGAGATCGTTGCCGTGCGCCGCGGCGCGCCACTGCCCGAGAAGGCGCGCCTGCCGGCCGCCGCCTCCGCTTCCGCCTCCTCCGCTTCCGCCTCCTCCGCTTCGGCCCCGCAAGCGGCATGAAGTTCGGACCGACCCCGCTCGACGAGGCGCGCGGCGCCATCATGGCGCACAGCCAGCGCGTCGGCGCGACCATGATCCGCAAGGGCGCCCTGCTCGACGATGCCGCCGTCGCCGCGCTGCGCGAGGCCGGCCGCACCGAGGTGGTCTGCGCGCGCCTCGAGCCCGGCGACGTGCCGGAGGACATCGCCGCGGACCGGCTCGCGACGCCGCTGGTCGCGCCGCTGATCGCCCGCTCCCGCGCGGCGACCGGCCGGGTCAACCTCGCGGCCGAGGTCCCGGGCCTGCTGCGCGTCGATGCCGCCAAGATCGACCGGCTGAACGGCGTGGACGAGGCGCTGACAATCGGCACGCTGCCCGACTACGCCGTGGTCGCGCCCAAGGACCTGATCGCCACCATCAAGATCATCCCGTTCTCGGTACCGGGCCATCTGCTCGCGGTGGCCGAAACGCTGGCCCGCCAGGGTCCCTCCCCGCTCGCGCTGCACCCGTTCCGCCCGCTCAAGGTCGGGCTGGTCGCGACCGAACTGCCGGGGCTCAAGGACAGCACCACGGACAAGACGATCGCGGTCACCGACCAGCGCGTCACCCAGCTCACCGGCACGCTCATGCCGCCGCTCCGCTGCCCGCATGCCGAGGAGCCGGTTGCCCGCGCGCTCTCCACCCTGCTGGCGGGCGGCGCCGAACTGCTTCTGATCGTGGGCGCCTCGGCGGTGCTGGACCGGCGCGACGTGGGGCCCGCAGCGATCGTGCGGGCCGGCGGTGAGATCGTGCATTTCGGCATGCCGGTCGATCCCGGCAACCTGATCTGCCTCGGCCGCATCGGGGAGGTGCCGGCGCTGGTGCTGCCCGGCTGCGCCCGCAGCCCCAGCCTGAACGGCATCGACTTCGTGCTGACCCGCCTGTTCGCCGGCCTGAAGGTCACGAGCGCAGACGTCATGCGCATGGGGGTCGGCGGGCTGCTGAAGGAGATGGACACGCGTCCCCTCCCGCGTGAGAAGGCCCCGGCCACGCCACGCTCCGGCGCCGCCCCGCGCAGCGCGCCGACGATCGCGGGCGTGGTGCTGGCCGCCGGCAGGTCCCGCCGGATGGCACCGCACAACAAGCTGCTGGTCACCGACAAGTCCGGCAAGACGATGATCGCGCGCGTCGTGGACAACGTGCTGTCCTCCAACGCCCGTCCCGTCCTGGTCGTCACCGGCCACCAGCACGAGCAGATCGAGACCGCGCTGGCCGGCCGCCCGGTGCAGTACGTCCACGCGCACGAATACGCCCAGGGCCTGTCCGCCAGCCTCAAGGCCGGGATCGCCGCCGTGCCGCCGGAGTGCGCCGCGGCCCTGGTCTGCCTGGGCGACATGCCGCTCGTCACCGGCCGCATGATCGACCGGCTGCTGTCGATGTACGACCCCGACGAGGGCCGGCTGATCGTGATGCCCACCTTCCGCGGCAAGCAGGGCAACCCGATGCTGTGGGACCGCCGCTTCTTCCAGGAAATCCTGGAGATCTCCGGCGATTCGGGCGCCCGCTTCCTCACCGGCAAGCATGCCGAGGCGGTCTGCGAGGTGGAGATGGCGGACGACGCGGTGCTGCGCGACTTCGACACGACCGAGTCGCTCGCGACGCTCCCGCCGCGGCTGCGGCCCGAAGGCGTGGGCTGAGGCGAGGCGGCGCGGGCATGCCGATCTGCGAGGCGGATCCGTGGCGCCTGCAATACTTCGCCGACACGGCATGCCCCGAGGACGTGCGGATCTCCACCGAGGACTCCGACTCCTGGCTCTGGTACCCGGCCTATCGCTGGGTCTACGACAAGCTTGCGGTCGCGCTGTCGCAGGGGCTGGAGGCGGCGCCGCACGGGGTGACGCCGCCCGCCTTCCCGGTCTTCTCCAAGCCGATCATGAACCTGCGCGGCATGGGCGTGGGCAGCCGGGTCATCCATGACGCCGGCGAATATGCCGCACACCTCACGGCCGGACATTTCTGGTCCACGCTGCTGACCGGCCGGCATGTCAGTTCGGACGTGGCCCTCGTGGACGGCGAGCCGCACTGGTGGCGGCACACCACCGGCGCGGCGGGGCAGGACGGCACGTTCGACCACTGGCACGTCCATGCCGAGGATGATCCGGCGATCGAATCCTGGTGCGGCGAATGGTGCCGCCGTCACTTGCGCGGCTACACCGGCATGGCGAATTTCGAGACGATCGGCGGCCGCATCATCGAGGCGCATCTCCGCTTCGCCGACCAATGGCCCGATCTCTACGGCCGCGGATGGACGGACGCATTGGTCCACTTATACGCGGCGGGCGCCTGGCGCTTCGCGGACGCGGATCGGCGCGACGGGTTCTCGGTCGTGCTGTTCGGCCCGCACGGGCGTCGCTATGGCCATCCGCCGGACCATGCGCTGGCGGAGATCCGGTCGCTGCCCGGCGTCTCCAGCGTGCAGGTCACGTTCCACGCCGATCGCGCCCCGTCCCGGCACGCCATGCCGCCGGGCGGGTTCCGGCTCGCGATCGTCAACGCGGTCTCGCTGGAGGCAGGCCAAGCCGCCCGCGCCCGGTTGGCGGAGCTGCTCCTCGGCCGCTGATCCCGAAGCGACCACCCCACGTCACGGCCGAGCGCGACGGCGAACCACGCTGGCGGCCCCCCTCGATCCGGTCAACACTTTGGCAATGCAAACGGATCATGCTGGGGAACGACACATGCGACATCGCCTCGCCCTGGCCCCGATCGGGGTCGCCATGCTGATGACCGCCGCGGCAGACGGCGCCGCCGCGCAAGGCCTCGCGCGCGGCAAATACCTCGTCGAGCAGGTCGGCATGTGCGGCGACTGCCACACGCCACGCGATGCGAAGGGTCAGCCGATCGCCGACCGGCACCTCACCGGCGCGCCGATCGGCTTCCGGCCGCTCCACCCGATGCCGTTCGCGGAGCATGCGCCGTCCCTGGTCGGCCTGCCCGCCCACTACACGCCGGCGCAATTCGCCACCTTCCTCGAGACCGGCAAGCGGCCCGACGGGTCGATGACCCTGCCGCCGATGCCGCCCTACCGCTTCTCGAAGGAGGATGCGTGGGCCGTGGTCGACTATCTCCGCTCGCTGAAATGACGTGACCGCCGTTCGGCCCGGCCCGATCGGCCTGCTGCGGCACGCCCTGCTCTGCCTGTGCCTCCTCGCGAACCCGGCGCGGGCGGCGGAGCTCAAGGTCGCCACCTGGAACCTGAACTGGCTCACGGTCCGCGCCCCCGCCGCCGCCGGCCTCCCGCGGGACGTCGTCCCGCGCCAGCCGGAGGACCTGGACCGGCTGGCCGCCTATGCCGCGCAGCTCGACGCCGACGTGGTCGCGCTGCAGGAGGTGGATGGCTGGGACGCGGCGGCGCGCATCTTCCCGCGCGACCGCTGGGCGATCCACATGACCCGCGACCGCCTGACCCAGCGGGTCGGGATCGTCATCCGCCGCGGCATCCGGTTCGAGCCGAACCCGGACGTCACCGCCATCGCCATCGATCCCAGCCTGCGGCTGCGCAGCGGGGCGGACGTGACCCTGCATCTGCCGGGACACGACCTCCGCCTGCTCGCCGTCCACCTCAAGCGCGGGTGCCAGGACCAGCCGCTGGCCCGCTCCACCCGCCGCGCCTGCATCGAGCTTCGCGCCCAGCTCGCGCCGCTCCAGGCGTGGATCGCCGATCGGGAGCGGGACCGCGCGGCCTACGTGGTCCTGGGCGACTTCAACCGCTGGATGGACGGGCGCGACCGGTTCCTCTCGGAGCTCGCGACGGCAGCCCCGCTGCACCGCGCCACCGCGGGCCGCAGCAGCCCGTGCTGGGGGAACGAGGCCTTCATCGACCACATCCTGCTGGGTGGCCGCGCACGCGACTGGCTGGTGCCGGACAGCCTGCGCGTCCTCACCTATCGCGAGCAGGGCGAGGGCTGGCGCGACCGCCTCTCGGATCACTGCCCGGTCTCGGTCCGGCTCGACGTTCCCGGCGAGTGAGCTTGCCCGCGCGGTCGCACGCCCATACCGTCGGCGCGACCGAGGGGAGACGCAGCGATGCCGAAATACCTGATCATCCACGGCGCCGGCATGAACATGCGGGGCAAGGTGCAGACCGAGATCTTCGGCACCATGACCCTGCCCGAATACGACCGCCACATCCGCGCCTACGCCGAGGAGCTCGGCGTCGAGATCGAGATCTTCGCCTCCAACACCGAGGGCGCGATCATCGACCGGCTCTACGCCGCGGTGGACCAGGGCTTCGACGGCGCGCTGTTCAACCCGGCCGGCTTCTCCCGCGGCTACCCGGCGCTGACGGCCGCCGTCTCCCAGGTGAGCTTCCCGGTGATCGAGGTGCACATTTCCAATCCCGTGCGGCGCGGCCCCGTGTCCGACACCGCGCAGGTGAGCCAGGGGATCGTCGCGGGCTTCGGCGTGGTCGGCTACTACGTCGCGCTCCGCGGCCTGCGTGACATGCGCCGCGCGTAGCGGCGGCCCGCCGCCGCCGATGTCCCGCTTCCTCGCCCTGCTCGCCTTCCTGACCACGGCCGGCGCGCACCCCGAACACGTGCGCATCCCCGGCCCTGGTGGCACGCAACTGGACGCGGCGCTGGTGCGGCCGGCCGGACCGGTCACCGGCTCCGCGGTGGTCGCCCTGCATGGCTGCAGCGGCCCCTATCCGGCCCGCGACGGGAACTGGGCCGTGGCGCTCGCCCAAGCCGGCCACCCGGTGCTGCTGCCCGACAGTTTCGGCTCGCGCGGCCTCGGCTCGCAGTGCCGGGTGCGGCATCGTTCGGTCACCCCGTCGGGCCTGCGGCGGCAGGACGCGATCGCCGCGGGCGAGTGGCTCGCCGCACACCCGGATCTGGCGAAGAACGGTGTTGCGCTGATCGGCTGGTCGAACGGCGGCGGGACCGTGCTGGCCACCGCGAATGCCGCCGCCGATCCGCCCGAAGGCCTGTTCCGCCGGTTCGTCGCCTTCTATCCCGGCTGCGCCACCCGCGCGCGCGATCCGGCCTGGGCACCCTCCGCCCCGCTTCTCGTCCTGGTGGGCGAAGCGGACGACTGGGTGCCGGCGCCACCATGCCGGACCCTGGCGGCGCGGTATCCCGACCGGATCACGCTGGTCACCTACCCCGGTGCGTATCACGACTTCGATGCGGCGAACGCCCGCGTCCGCGTGCTGCATGGCCTCGCCACGCCCCCCAGCGGCTCCGGGCAGGCCCATGCCGGCACCAACCCGGCCGCGCGCGAGGACGCCTTGCGCCGGGTGCCGGCCTTCCTCGACGCGACGCCCTGACGGCAGGAATCAGGGCGAGCCGCCCCTTCCCCCGGACGCGGTGGCCGGCGCGGTCGGCGCGGGTCCCGCCGGCGCGGCGTCCGCGGGCGCCGCGGCCACGCGCTGCGCACCGTGGCGCTGCAGCCAGTCCTGCGCTTCGGGGAAGCGGCGCCAGCCGGGGATCTGCGCGGCCAGGTTCACCTCCCGCCATTTCGGATGGCGCGGCGGCTTCAGGAACTGCTGGAAATTGTCGAAGAACGCATCGGTGAAGCGCGCCACCTTGCGATACCGGTCGGAGCCCGGCTGCCAGGCGTAGACGGCCATCACCGCACCGACCGCGACGGTGTCGACCGGCGCGCCCTCCTGGATCAGCGCCGGATACTGCGCGTGGTCGAGCCGGGACGGCAGGTACGTCTCGGCCAGTGCGGGGGCGAGCGGGATCGACAGGAAGTGCAGGCCCGATGCGCCATCGACCCGGCCGAACAGGCTCGCGGGCTTGCCGACCACGTACACCATGGCGGCGATCTCACCGCGCTTCAGCTTCTCGAGCGCGACGTCCTGGTCGTCGTTCGCGAATTTCGGCTGCACGCCAAGCGCCCCGAACAGCACCGAGGCGGTCATGGCGGAGCCGCTGCCCTTCCCGTCCACGTTGACGACCTGGCCCGACAGGTCCTCGAGCCGGCCCACGTCCTTGCGGGCCAGGACGTGCACCTCCTCCTCGTACAGCTTGGTGATGTACTGGATGGCCTGGTCCACGCCGGGGAACAGCCGCTGCTGCCGGACATAGGCGAGCACGTCGGACTGCACGATCCCGATATCGATGCCGCGCAGGTAGAGGATATCGGCGATGTTCTGCACCGATCCCTTGCTGATGATGGGCAGCACCCGCAGCCGGTCCCCGTCATCGAGCACCGCCGCGAGATCGGCGGCCACCCGGACATAGGTCCCGTTCACGCCCCCCGAGACGACGCCGACCGTGCCCGCATTGGCCGCCGTCACCGCATCGGATTGCGCGAGGGCCGGGCGGATGGCCGCAAGCCCCAGCAGCAGTCCGGCCACGAAGAGGACGCGACGCCCCAGGCGTGCCGCCGCCGAACGGGATTCGGGCGCCCGAGGCTGGGCCGAACGGATCTGGGCCGCGTGGGTATCGGACGGGCGGGTCCAGGGTGGGGCGGTCCCGATCGGGCGTGTTCCGCCCGAACGGGTGCGGAGCGGACGGACCAGGGCGGCCTGGGTGCCAGCGGGAGAAGTCATCGTTGAGCCTCCTCGAGGCGTTGCAGCAGCGGGCGTGCCTCGGGCTCGCCCAGGTCGATGGCGCGGCGGTACCAGGCGGCGGCGGCCCTCGGATCGGGTGCGACGCCGATCGCCCCGGCCGCGGTCAGCCAGGCCGGGTCGCGCAGCCGCCCGGCCTCCAGCGCGGCGCGCCCGCTGCCCGCCTCGGCGGCGCGGTCGAACAGCAGCCGCGCGGCCGAGATGTCGCCGGTGCCGCGCATCACCTCGCCCCGCCGCATGAGCGTGGCGACGATTTCCGGCGCGAGAGGGGCGGAGCGCGTCGCCGGCGAGGCGGCGGGGGCCGGCGCCCTCTCGCTGCGACCGATCGCGGCCGACGTCGCCTGGGCCGGCGCCGCTTCCGTGCCGGATGCCGACGTGCCCGGCGGCACGATCGCGGGTGCAACCGGCGGTGCGCTTGGCGAAGTCGTGGCGGTCGCGGTGGCGGCGGGCGCTGCCCCGGCGGGTGCGGGCGGAGATGGCGCCGCGGCGGCCGGTGCGACCGAAGCCGGTGCGGCGGGGGCCGATGCGGCCGATGCCGGCCCTCCCGCCTGGGCCGGCGCCGTCGCATCCGAGCCCTGCCGCTCGGTCGGGGACTGGGCCGCTGCCGTCGCTTCCGTGGCGGGTGGGGCCCCTGCGGGCGGAGCGACGTCCGGGGCCTGCCGGGTCGCGGCGGGTGCCGGGGCGGCCGTCGCGTCCGACCCTGGCTGGGGTTCGGTCGACGCGGCAGTGCGCGCCGGCGCAGCGGCTCCCCCCACCGCGCCAGCCGCCTGCCCGGGCGACCGGTCGGAGGCGGAACGGCCTGCTTCGGTGGCCGCCGGGGATTCCTGCGCGGTCGAGGTGGCAGGTGCCGCCGCGCCGTCTGTCGGCTCCACCGGCTTGGTCGCGGTCTCGGAACGGGGGGTTGCGTCGGATCCGGCGGTGTCCTTCTCCGGTGCAGGGGCCACGGCCGTCCCGGACGGGGCTGGGACGACAGAAGCGGATGGCGCGGCGTCGGCCCCGGTGGCGGGAGAAGACGCCGCGGTGTCCGCCGGGGTCGCGGGCGGCGCTGCGGGGAGCGACGTGTCAGGACTGGCCGGAGAAGCAGGGGCCGCGCTTGCTGCGGCACCCGGCGCCGGCGCGGAAGATCCGCCAGGAGAGGCCGAACCCGCATCCGCGGTGGACCCGGGAGAAGCCCCCGACCCCGGCGCAACTTCCTCCGTGCCCGAGGCCCCGCCCGGTCCGCCGGCGCTCGTTCGGCTGCCGCCGGAGGCGGACTCGGCGCCCTCGATGGCGGACGGCGCGGCCTGTCCGGACGACGCCCCCTGGGTCGACGGCGCGACCTCGCGCGACCGCGCTGTCTGGTCCGGCGGCGCTGCGTGATCCGGCCGTGCCGCCTGGTCCGACGACACCGCCTGGGACGCGTCTTGGCTCGCGTTCGGGGCCGGGCTCCCGTCCGATGCGGCCTGCCCGCTCCGATCGGTGCTCGTCACCGGCACGCGCTCCGTCGGCGTCGGGCGGTCGGGGGAGGTCCCGTTCGCCGCCCTCCCCTGATCGGGCGCTCCGATCGGGGCGGCCTGCGAGCCCATGGGGGCCGACGGTTCGGGACCGGGGATCACCTCCGCCAGCCGCATGGGCGGCGCGGATGCGGGCAGCGCGTCGCCTCGCCGATCCTGCGGGCCGGCATCGATGCCGGAGGCAGGTGAGGCCGCGCCGGCGCGCATCGCCAGGGAGGCGCCGCCAGCCGGCTCCCCCGGCCCCGCCGATGCACGGTCCGGAGAGGCTGCAACGGGCGTCGACGACAGGACCGGGACCACCGCCGCCATCGGCGCGGTGCCGCCGGCCGGCCGCTGTGCGGCGGCTCCGTCGGCAGCGGCGATCGCCGCGGTTCCTCGCCCCGCCGGCTCGCGCGCCGGACCAACGTCGCCAGGCGCGATCTCGAACGCGCCGACGGCCACGGCCGCCACCACGCTGCCCAGGGCCGCGAAGCGCAGCAGCCCCGTGCCCCGCTTCGGCACGCCGGAGAGCGCAGCCGGTCGGATCGCGGCGCGGGCCACCGGGGCGGTGATCCACGCCTCCTGCCGTTCGCCCGCCACCTTCACCGACGCGTCGAGCAGCGCGTCCAGCCGCGCCGGCACGCCGCCGCCCTGCTGCGCGATGATCCGCACCGCGCCGGGCTCCATCACCTGCCGCACCGGGTAGCCGGATCGCATCACCCGATGCTCGACGTAGCGGACCGCATCGGCGGGGCTGAGCGGGGACAGCCGCAGTTCGAGCCGCGTGCGCCCGATCGCGCGGTCGGCCAGCGTCGCCCGCAGCCGGTCGAGCAGCTCCGGCCGGCCGGTGAGCAGCAATTGCAACGGCGGCCCCTGCGCGCCGGAGCGTTCGGCGCGGGCGAGCAGATAGCGCAGGGTGCGCGGCGCGAGGGCTTCGGCGGAGTCGATCGCCAGCAGGGTGTGCTCCCGCTCCGGCCGCCGGCCCAGCGCCGGCAGCAGCACCGCGCCCGCGGCGATCGGCGCCGTCTGGCGCAGGATCCGGAGCTTCGGATCGCGCAGCCGCAGCAGCACGCCTTGCAGCAGGGTGGACTTGCCGATCCCGGGTTCGCCGCTCAGCACGATCAGGCGGGTGCCCTCCTCCACCGCGCGCAGCAGGCTTTCGGCCACCTGCCGGTGGGCGTCGGTCAGGAACAGCGCGCCGAGACCG
>MKTV01000065.1:5587-8472 GCA_001898425.1 Rhodospirillales bacterium 69-11 | reverse complement strand
GCGAGCGGCTCCGGCCCCGCCTCGGGCGGAGGCGGCGGGTCCGCTTGCGCCGGTTCCACCGGCACCAGCCTCGGCAGGCTCGCGGTCTGAGGTCGTGACAGTGCCATTCCGTTCCCCCTACCGGCGAATGTTACTCGTGCGCGAGCAGGTCTCACGCCGCCAGACGATCACCGTGGCGCGTGTCACGGGCTCTTGATGGACATGTCGGGAACGCTGCCGCGCATCGGGAATGGCTGCCGGACTCGCGGCGGCGATTTGTCGCGCGGTGGCCGCATGCTACAGGACCGTGATCTGCCGACCTGCATCAGGAAAGAGTCCGGGCCGATGAACGACACCCGTCCCGCCGCAATCCGCGACCGCTTCTTCGCCGCGCCGCTGGCCGAGACCGACCCCGAACTCGCCGCAGCGATCGGCGCCGAACTGCACCGCCAGCAGGACGGCATCGAGCTGATCGCGTCGGAGAACATCGTCTCCGCCGCCGTGCTCGAGGCGCAAGGGTCGGTGCTGACCAACAAATACGCGGAAGGTTATCCCGGCCGCCGCTACTATGGCGGCTGCGTCTACGTGGACGTGGCCGAGACGCTCGCGATCGACCGCGCGAAGAAGCTGTTCGGCTGCGAGTTCGCCAATGTGCAGCCGCATTCCGGTGCGCAGGCGAACCAGGCGGTGTTCCTCGCGCTGCTGCAGCCCGGCGACACGATCCTGGGCATGAGCCTCGCCTCCGGCGGCCACCTGACGCACGGCGCCGCGCCCAACCTGTCGGGCAAGTGGTTCCGCGCGGTGCAGTACGGCGTGCGCCGGGAGGACGGGCTGCTCGACTATGAGGAGCTGGAGCGGCTCGCGCGCAGCGAGAAGCCGAAGATGATTATCGCCGGCGGGTCGGCCTATCCGCGCTTCATCGACTTCGCCCGCATCCGCGCGGTCGCGGACGAGGTCGGCGCGTATTTCATGGTGGACATGGCGCATTTCGCAGGCCTGGTGGCGGCCGGCCTGTTCCCCTCGCCGCTGCCGCATGCGCACGTGGTCACCACCACGACTCACAAGACGCTGCGCGGCCCGCGCGGCGGCATGGTGCTGTCGAACGACCTAGACATCGGCAAGAAGATCAATTCGGCCGTGTTCCCCGGGTTGCAGGGCGGGCCGCTGATGCACGTGATCGCCGGCAAGGCGGCGGCGTTCGGGGAAGCGCTGAAGCCCGAGTTCCGCGTCTACCAGCAGGCGGTCGCGGACAACGCCAGGATGCTGGCCAAGACGCTGCAGGACCAGGGGCTCGCGATCGTCTCGGGCGGCACCGACAGCCACCTGATGCTGGTCGACCTCCGGCCGAAGCGGGTGACCGGCAAGACCGCCGAGGCGTCGCTGGAGCGGGCCCACATGACGGCCAACAAGAACGCGATCCCCTTCGACCCCGAGAAGCCCGCCATCACGTCGGGCATCCGGCTGGGCTCCCCGGCCGGCACCACGCGCGGCTTCGGGACGGAGGAGTTCCGCCAGATTGGTCTGATGATCAACGAGGTGCTGGAGGGGCTGTCCGGGTCCAATGACGGCAGCAACGACGCGGTGGAGCGTGCCGTCGGCGCGAAGGTGCAGGAGCTCTGCGCGCGTTTCCCGCTCTACCCGGTCCGGTAATCCGACATGCGCTGCCCGTTCTGCGGATCCGACGACACCCAGGTGAAGGACAGCCGCCCCACTGAGGACAACGGCGCGATCCGGCGGCGGCGCTTCTGCGGCAATTGCGGCCAGCGCTTCACCACGATCGAGCGCGTGCAGCTGCGCGAGCTGACCGTGGTGAAGACGGACGGGCGGCGGGTGCCCTTCGACCGTGACAAGCTCGCCCGCTCGATCCGGATCGCGCTGCGCAAGCGGCCGATCCAGGAGGAGCGGATCGAGCGCATCGTCAACGGCATCGTCCGCCAGCTCGAAGCCTCGGGCGAGAGCGAAATCCCCAGCAAGCAGATCGGGGAGCACGTGATGGACACGCTGAAGGAGGTGGACAAGGTCGCCTATGTCCGCTTCGCCAGCGTCTACCGCAACTTCCGCGAGGCCAAGGACTTCGAGGATTTCGTCGGTAGCCTGGCCGACGGCGCGGCGTGACGCGGCCGTTCCAGCCATGAGCGCCGCCGACATCGCCCACATGCGCTCCGCGCTCGCCCTCGCACGGCGGGGCCTCGGCAGCACCTGGCCCAACCCCTCCGTGGGCTGCGTCATCGTCCGCGACGGGCGCGTGGTCGGGCGCGGCACCACCGCGTCCGGCGGGCGGCCGCATGCCGAACCGCTGGCGCTCGACATGGCGGGCCCCCTCGCCCGCGGCGCGACCGCCTACGTCACGCTGGAACCCTGCTGCCATTGGGGGCGCACGCCGCCCTGCACCGATGCGCTGATCGCCGCCGGCATCGTCCGTGTGGTGGTGGCGACGCGCGACCCGGACCGGCGCGTGGACAGCCAGGGTGTCGCGCGTCTGCGCGAAGCCGGGATCGAGGTCGTCGAGGGCGTGCTGGAGGCCGAAGCCCAGGCGGTGCTCGCCGGCTTCACCCAGCGCATCCGCACCGGGCGGCCGCTGGTCACGCTGAAGCTCGCCACCACGCTCGACGGCCGCATCGCGACGGCCGGCGGGGAAAGCCAATGGATCACCGGCCCACCCGCGCGCCGCATGGCGCACGCGCTGCGCGGCCGGCACGACGCGGTGATGGTGGGCGTCGGCACCGTCATGGCGGACAACCCGGAACTGACCTGCCGCATCGCCGGCTTCCGCACACGCCCGCTGGTGCGCGTGGTCGCGGACAGCCATCTGCGCACCCGGCTCACCGCGCGGCTGCTCGCCAGCGCCGCCGATACGCCGTCCTGGTTCCTCACCCGTACGGGGACGGACCCGGTGCGCATCGCCG
>MKTV01000065.1:0-4985 GCA_001898425.1 Rhodospirillales bacterium 69-11 | reverse complement strand
TCTCGTCTCCGGCCACGTGGATGGCGTGGGGGACGTGCTCTCGGGAACGCCCGAGAACGGCTCCACCCGCTGGCGCTTCCGCGTGCCGCACGCGCTCTCCCGCTTCATCGCCCCGAAAGGCAGCGTCGCGGTCGACGGCGTGTCGTTGACGGTGAACGAAGTCGAGGGCGATATCTTCGGCGTGAACGTCATCCCGCATACCGCGGAGGTCACCGGCTTCGGCACGATGCAGGCGGGGGACGTCATCAACGTCGAGATCGACATGCTGGCGCGTTACGTCGCGCGCCTGGCGGAGACCAAGTAGATGCAGAGCCTGCACCATCTGGCCACGGCCGAACTGTCCAAATACCTGTCCTCGGCCGAGGAGCTGATCGAGGAGGCGCGCAACGGCCGCATGTTCATCCTGGTCGACGACGAGGACCGGGAGAACGAAGGCGACCTGATCGTGCCCGCGCAGTTCGCCACGCCGGATGCGATCAACTTCATGGCCCGCCATGCCCGCGGCCTGATCTGCCTCGCCCTCACCCGCCAGCGCGTCGAGAAACTCGGCCTGCCGCTGATGAGCCAGCAGAACGGCACCCGGCACCAGACCGCCTTCACCGTGTCCATCGAGGCCCGCGAGGGCGTCACAACCGGCATCTCGGCGGCCGATCGCGCGCACACGATCGCCGTTGCGATCAATCCCGAAAGCTCGCGCGACGACATCACCACCCCCGGCCACGTCTTCCCGCTGATGGCGCGCGAAGGCGGCACGCTGGTGCGCGCCGGCCATACCGAGGCCTCGGTCGACATCGCGCGCAAGGCGGGTCTCTCCCCGGCCGCGGTGATCTGCGAGATCATGAACGACGACGGCACGATGGCCCGCCTCCCGGACCTCGTCGCCTTCGCCCAGCGCCACAACCTCAAGCTCGGCACCATCGCCGACCTGATCGCGCATCGGCGCCTGACCGAACGTCTCGTGCAGCGCGTGGAGGAGGGCGAATACCATCATCCGGCTGGCGGCGACTGGCGCGCCATCGTCTACGCCAACACGGTCGAGTACCAGGAGCACCTGGTGCTGGTGAAAGGCGACGTGAGCGGGTCCGACCCGGTGCTGGTGCGCATGCACGCGGTCGACCTGCTCGACGACATGACCGGCTCGCCGCACTGGATCGCCGTGCACAACGCGATGCACATGATCGCCAATGCCGGCCGCGGCGTGGTCGTGCTGCTGCGCGAGCACCGCAAGACCGCGCTGGCCGAACGCGTGCGCGGCCTGGCGGGCAGCCAGCGGCCGGAGCCGGTGCTCCGCGATTACGGGATCGGCGCGCAGATCCTGCTGGACCTCGGCATCAAGAACATGATCCTGCTGGCTAACCAGCGGCGCACCGTGATCGGCCTGGAAGGCTACGGCCTCAACATCGTCGAACAGCGCCCCATTCCGAACATCGTCAACGAAAGCCCGAAATCATGAGCACAGAGGACGCCGCGCTTCCGACGGCGCCCAAGGTCGAGGGGCCCTCCCCTCACCTGCTGATCGTCCGCGCGCCCTACTATCGCCAGGTCGTGGACGGCCTGACTGAGGGCGCGGCCCGCATCCTGCGCGAAGCCGGCGCCACGCACGAGGTGCTGGACGTCGCGGGCGGCTTCGAACTGCCGCAGGCCATCCGCATCGCGCTCCGCGGGGCGCGCCGGTTCGACGGCTTCGTCGCGCTGGGCTGCATCGTGCGCGGGGAGACCGACCATTACGACTTCATCTGCCAGACCACGATGGACGGCATGATGCACGTCGCGCTGCAATACGGGCTGTGCGTCGGCACCGGCCTGCTGACCTGCGACACGCTGGCGCAGGCGGAAGCCCGCTCCTCCCAGGACGGGCACAACAAGGGGGCCGAGGCCGCCGCCGCCGCCCTGCTGCAGATCGTCGCCGCGCGCCGCCTGGGGGCCGCTTGATGCCGGTGCGTTGCCCATGAGCCGTCCGCCGCGCAAGCGCACCGCCTCCCGCGTCGCCGCCGTGCAGGCGCTGTTCCAGAGCGACCAGACCGGCGACAACGCCGAGACCGTGATCGACCAGTTCGTCCGCCACCGGCTGGGGGAACTGCCCGGCACCGGCGGGTTCGAGGATGGACGCGTCCCCGATGCCGAGGTGCCGCTGTTCACGCGAATCGTGCGCTCCGCCGTTCGCCAGCAGGAGACGATCGACCGCATGCTGGCCGAGGCGCTGCCGCCCGAATGGCCGCTGGCCCGCATCGACCCGGTGTTGCGCGCCGTGCTGCGCGCGGGTGGCGCCGAACTCGCGATGACCGACGGGCCGCCCGCGCGGGTGGTGATCAACGAATATCTCGACATCGCCCGCGGGTTCTTCACCGGCGGCGAACCCGGCATGGCCAATGCGGTGCTCGACCGGATGGCGCACCTGCTTCGGCCGGGCGAGTTCGACTAGCGACGCCCGGCCAACGCGCCGGCGGGCAGCGATGCGCGGGGCTGGAGAGGCCCCCGCACGCCGGACAGGAGGCGGACATGGATGCGGCGGATCTGCGGGTGTTCGAGGCCGTGGCGCGCCTGAACGGTATGGGCAAGGCCGCCGCGGCGCTCAATACGGTTCAGTCCAATGTCACGGCCCGTATCCGGGCCTTGGAAGACGAACTCGGGGTTGCCCTGTTCGAGCGCCATAGCCGCGGCGTGACCCTCACCCAAGCCGGCCGGCGGCTGCTCCCGTATGCGGCCGAGGTTGCCGACCTGATCGCCCGCGCCCGCCGCGCCGTGCTGGACGACGGCACGCCGCGCGGACCGCTGGTCATCGGCTCCCTCGAGACCACCGCCGGCCTTCGGCTGCCGCCGATCCTCACGCGCTTCGCCCAGCGCTGGCCCGAGGTCGACCTGACGCTGCGCACCGGCACCACGGCGGAGTCGCTCGCCGGCGTCCTCGACCGCACGCTGGAGGGTGCGTTCGTGGCCGGGCCGGTGACGCATCCCGACCTGCTGCAGACGGTGGTCTTCCGCGAGGAGCTGGTGCTGGTCTCGGCCCCCGGCCTCACGGTGTCGGAGCTGCTGCAGGCTCGCGATCTGAAGGCGATGGTGCTGCGCGCCGGCTGCTCCTACCGCGCACGGCTCGAGGCCGTGCTGGCCGCGCGCGGCCGTCCCACCGTGCGGCTGGTGGAGTTCGGCTCGCTGGATGCGATCCTGGGCTGCGTCGCCGCCGGAATCGGGGTCACGCTGCTGCCGCGCGCGGTGGTGCAGGCGGCCGCGACGGCCAGCCGCGTCGCCCTTCATGCGCTGCCCCCGCGGGAGGCGATGGTTGAGACGCTGTTCGTCCGGCGTGGCGACGGGCTGATGACCAGCGCGCTCGCGGTGTTCCTCGACTGCGCCGGCGCGCCGCAGGCCGGGTCCGCCACGGCACTCGCGGCGGAGTAGCGCCGCGCCACGCGGCCGGCCGGCGACCTCGCGGACGGCCGCGCGTTCCGTTCCCTCGAGCACCTGCGTATGCTCAGCCGAGGTCGCGCAGATCGAGGGGACCCGCATGCCGTTCGACGAAACCGGAAAGCGCCCAGGCCGCCCACCCGCCCGCAACGTGCTGGGCGGGCTGCTGGAACTGTGTTCCGCCCGCCCCGTGACGGGCTTTCTCCGCAACGGGTGCTGTGAGACGACGCCCGAGGATCTCGGCAGCCACACGGTTTGCGCGGTGATGACGGAGGCGTTCCTGCGCTTCAGTGCGGAACGGGGGAACGACCTCTCCACCCCGCGGCCGGAGTTCGGGTTCCCCGGCCTGAAGCCCGGCGATCGCTGGTGCCTCTGCGCCCCGCGCTGGCAGGAGGCGCTGGAGGCCGGCGCGGCGCCCCAGGTCGTCCTGCGCGCGACCGAACGCGGGGCGCTCGGGCATTGCACGCTGGCGGACCTGACCCGACACGCGATCGACCTCGTCTGAGCGCGGCACGTGTCCGACCTGCCAGCCGAGTTCTCGCTGATCGCGCGGCACTTCCGGCCCCTCGCCGGACCGGGCGCGCTGGAGTTGCGCGACGATGCCGCGGTGCTGGCACCGCCGGCCGGCCGGGAGTTGGTGCTGACGGTCGATGCGATGGTCGCGGGCGTGCACTTCCTGCCCGACGATCCGCCGGACCTCGTCGGACGCAAGCTGTTGCGGGTGAACCTGTCGGACTTGGCGGCCAAGGGCGCCGTGCCGTTGGGCTACCTGATGACGGTCTCCGCGCCGCGTGGCACGTCGGACGAATGGTATGCCGGATTCGCCGCGGGCCTCGCCGCGGATCAGACCACTTTCGGGATCACGCTGCTCGGTGGCGACACCACCTCGACGCCGGGGCCGCTCTCGCTGTCCCTGACCGCGATCGGGCATGTGGCTTCCGGGACGGCGGTGCACCGGTTCGGCGCCCAGGCGGGTGATGGGGTCTGGGTGACCGGGACGATCGGCGACGGGGCGCTGGGGCTCGCCGTGCTGCAGGGCCGCCTGGCGGATCCGAGCGGATGGCTGGCGGACCGGTACCGGCTGCCGCAGCCGCGGGTGGGGTTGGCGATCGCGGGGATCGCCTCGGCCGGGATGGATGTGTCGGACGGGCTGGTCCAGGACCTCGGGCATCTGTGCCGTGCGTCGGGGGTGGCGGCGGAGATTGATGCCGCGTCGGTGCCTCTGTCGCCGGCCGCGCGGGAAGCGGGACCGGACTGGCTGGAGACGTGCCTGACCGGCGGGGACGACTACGAGGTGCTCCTGGCCGTTCCACCCGCTCGGGAGGACGCCTTGCATGCCGCGGCGGCCGAGGTTGGTGTCGTGGTCACGCGGATCGGCACGCTCTCGGCGGGTTCGCCGACGGTGCGGGTGCGTGCCCCGGACGGGTCTGTGGGCGCGTTCGCGAAAGGGGGGTGGAGCCACTTCTGAGCGGGCGCTTCGTCGCGGCCCACCCCATCGTCGTGGGCGGGCTTGAGCCGGCGCCCCGCCCCATCCGTCATGGCCGGGCTTGACCCACGGCTGTCCGGTTCGATTTTGCTGTACTTCT
>MKTV01000064.1 GCA_001898425.1 Rhodospirillales bacterium 69-11 | reverse complement strand
TGCAACGCCTCGACGCGGGCCACCAGCCGCACCAGATCGTCTTCATTGCCGAGGCTGAACACGGCATCGATCAAATCGTGCCGCGTTCCTTTTTCCTTCAACGCGACTTTGAGGCGATCTGTAAAAAACTGCATGAGTTCATAAATGAGGGCGTTCTCAATCCCACTAGCCAAACGTTCACTCGGCTTCGATTGCAACGCCAAGGGAATAGCGCGCAAAGATATCTCACCTATGTATCCAACATGCTTCCGGGTTAGATCGCCCATTGATAGCTTATGACCAGAATTTAAGATTATGCGGATAACACCAAGCGCCGCCCGCCGAAGCGCGTAAGGATCGCTAGAACCCGTTGGCTTTTCATCTATCGCAAAGAATCCAGCCAACTGATCCAGTTTATCCGCCAGCGCCACCGCGATGGAAACCGGCGCGTTTGGCACAGCATCGCTCGGGCCGACAGGTTTGTAGTGATCGCGGATTGCATCAGCGACGTCCGAGCCCTCACCGTCATGCAGCGCGTAGTAGCGCCCCATCACGCCCTGAAGCTCGGGGAATTCGCCCACCACGCCCGTGGTCAGATCGGCCTTGGAAAGCCGCGCCGCGCGCTTGGCTTTCCTTACATCGGCCCCGATCTTTTCCGCGATCTCGCCCGCGAGCGCTTCGATCCGTTCTACCCGTTCATATTGCGTGCCAAGTTTGGCGTGGAACACGATCTTTTTCAGATCGTCCACGCGGCTTTCCAGCGTGCGCTTCCGATCCTGATCCCAGAAGAATTTGGCGTCCGACAGCCGCGCGCGCAGCACGCGTTCATTTCCGGCCACAATCTCCTTGCCGCCGTCTTCCGCGATCATGTTGGCGACCACGGCAAAGCGGTTCGCCATTTTTCCCGTCTTCGGGTCGCGCAGCGAAAAATATTTCTGATGCGTGCGCATGGAGGTTTGCAGAATCTCCGGCGGCACATCCATGAATTGATCTTCAATCGTGCCGACCAGCACCACCGGCCATTCGGCCAGCCCCGCCACCTCGTTCAGCAATCCCTCGTCCGCGATCAGTTCCAGCCCCAGCGCAAACGCCTTCTGCTTCGCATCATGCAGAATGATCTCACGCCGTTCCTCCGGGTCCAGGATCACATGGCCCGCCTTCAGCGCCGCCTCATAATCCTCGAACCGCCGCGCAAATATCTCGCCTTGCGACAAAAACCGATGCCCGCGCGTCGTGCTGCCGCTTTGCACACCGGCAAATTCAAACGGCACCACCTCGCCATCGAAGGT
>MKTV01000063.1 GCA_001898425.1 Rhodospirillales bacterium 69-11 | reverse complement strand
ATAGATGTCTTCAACCCGGCCGGCGGTTTTGGCAGTGACCTGTCTTTGCGAAAGCTGATAATCGGCGTCGGCGAGGGCAGCACGGTATTGCTGGTGCAGCGCCGATGCCTGGGCGAGGCGGGCCGCGGCTTGTTTGGCATTGGACTGGGCAAGGTCGTAGTTCTGCTGTGTTCCCGCGTGGGCGCGCAGCAGGCCGCCCTGCCGGGTGAGTTCTTTTTGCGCCAATGTCAGATCGGCTTTCGCCTGCTGAATCTGCGCCTCAGCCTCCGCGATATTGGCAACGGTTTGCGCCCGAGCCGCCTCCTGCCGTGTATTGTCCAGCGTGAAAAGGATTTCGCCGCGCTTGACGATATCGCCGCGTTTGACGGAGATCTGTTCGAGCCAGCCTGCCTGTGGCGCGGCAATGAAGGCGTCCTCGCCCTCGACATAGCCTGTCCAGCCTGTGTCACCGGTCTCGCCACAGCCGTAAAGCAGAAATGCGATCAGCAACAACGCGCGTTTCATCCTCAGCCTCCGGCGGAGAGACCGGCCAGAAGCAGATCGATATGGGTTTCGATCATGCCGGCGTGGTCATAAGGTTCGTCGTCGAATTGTGCGAAACTCGTCCGCCAGAAGGCGGCGAGCAGCAGCGGCGCGATAGAAATCCGCGCGACATGCCCCGGATCGACGGCGCGGAATTCACCGCTTGTCACACCGCGCGCGATCAGGCCCGTGAGCAGGCCAAGCCCCTGCGCGATGATCTCGTTACGATAGAAGCGGGCGAGTTCGGGAAAATTTCCAGCCTCGGCGACGATGATCTTGGGCAGCACCACCCGGTCGCTGGTCGCGATGAAATGGCCGATGCGGGTCAATACCAGCCGCAGCAGATCGCCCGCAGGCCCGTGAAAATTATTCACCTGTTCCTTCGCGCCGGCGATGGCCGGGCTGATGGATTGGCGAATCAGTGCCTTGAACAGCGATTCCTTGCTGTCGAAATAAAGATAGATCGTGCCCTTGGTGACACCGGCCCGGCGCGAAATGTCTTCCATGCGCGCCGCGGCGAAGCCTTTCTCCGCGAAGACGGCGAGTGCCGCCTCCAGAATTTCTGCGGGCCTTGCGTCCTTGCGGCGATGCCAACGGGATTGGGTGGCTTCCATGCGCCGATATTAGTAACTGAACA
>MKTV01000062.1:159496-169832 GCA_001898425.1 Rhodospirillales bacterium 69-11 | reverse complement strand
TGGGCCTGGTCGTCGCCTTGAGCACGGGCGTCTTCAGGATGGACGGATCGCCCACGATCGCGCCCCAGAGGCGCGGGTTCTCGGTCCACGTGTCGTCGTGCTGCTTCGGCTGGATGGTCCAGTCATCGCTGATGACGCTGGACAGAGCGACCAGCGCCGCCAACGCCATGGCCGACGGGTCCACGCCCATGCGTTCTGCCCCGTCGAACACGAAGTCTGCGATCGCATCCGGGACATGGGCGCGGCTTAGTTCCGGTGCGCCGGTGGCCTCGGTATCAGCCAAGAAGTCCAATGGGTCCGGCCATGGACCGTCGGCCTGTTCTGGGGGGCTCAGAGCTTGTGCGTCGTCGCTCCGCTGGAGTGGCGCAAAATCTTCAGGCCGCTCGACCTCAGACTGATCCGCGAACGCTGCTTGCGCGATCGCCGTCAGCTGCTCGCCAGTTCCTCCTGCCGCCAGCCAGTCCGACACGTCACCCTTGGCCGGCAAACCTTCGAGACGAAGGACGCGGACCTGTGCGGCTAAGCCATGGAGCGAGCGCGCGACTTGCTGTGCGTGGTCCTCCCCGGCCTGATCGTTGTCGGGCAAGACCACGACACGGCGTCCCCGCAGATATTCTGCGAGGTCCGGCGTCCACTTTCCGGCCCCGCCGGCATTGCAGGTCGCAATCAGAAGCCGGTCGCGCAGCGACTCGACGTCCTTCTCTCCCTCCACAACGAACACCGGCTCGGACGCTGCGGCCGCCAGCAGCTCGGGGAGGCGATAGGGAATGCGGCGCACTCCCTTAGTGCTCCAGGTCCATCCGCCCGCGCCATCAGGGCGGCGTTGGATGAAGGCCTTCGGCGCCTTCCGGACGACCTGGTAGAGGAGGGAGCCGTCTGCGTCTCGGTAGTCGTAAGTCGCCACAATGGTGGCATCAGCTGGCCGGTGTCCGTGAACTCGCTGGTATAAGTCCGCGTAGCCACCGCCCTCCTCGAGCTCATGATCGTACCACTTCCCGTCCTTCGGGCGGACGGCCTTGCTTCCATGCCTGCCGAACCGCAGCTCATCCCGCGTGCTCAGCTGTTGACTCGGCTCGCCCCAGAGACGCGTGGCGAGTTCTGTCATCTCCGCGGGGTGGACGTTCACGCGCCCCTCTCCACAGGAGCGAAGAAAATTAGTCGAATAGCTGCAGAGCCAGAGGTCATCAGTGCACCCGCACCCCTTCAGGGGTCCGCGCCCACTCGTGCCATGCGTTCACGCCGATCCCAGGCAGTGCGATCGGAAGGAAGCCGTGCGCCGCGGGGCTCATCTCGATCCCGAACCGCGCGATGATGAGTTGGGTCCAACCCGGATAGTGCGTCGAGAGGTCCGGTGACCAGTGGATGCTCCACCCGCGGTCTGCGAGTTCCGCTGCCTCTTCGCGGACAGACGCGGACAGCTCACTGCCCGCAACTGCGGCGTAGGGCTGCCCGATGAGGACCGTGTTCCGGGGGTGGTCGGGCCCGCTCGTGCCAGCCTGGCGGAAGACGAGCGGATGGTCGAAGGTCTGCCAGCACGCGGGCCGCAGCGCCGGCCGGTGGCCCGCCTGCAGGATGGCGGCCGGGAAGTGCGCATTGCGCCTGGAGAGATGCCAGCTGCCGCCGAACAGTCGAGGCAGCAACTCGGTCCGATACGCCTGCATCGCCTGTTCTGATGCTCGGCGGCTCGCCTGATCAGCATGCAAACGCTCGAGCCTCGTAAGGGCGGAACGCTGCAGCACGATCGCGTCGAGCGATGCAGCACATGCGGCGGCCACCTGGGGGAAGGCATCGACGCTCATGCGCGGCCTCCCCGGCGCAACATGGCAGCGTCCAGATACCGGACCCGGCCGTCGGGCGTGATCAGGGTCGCGCCGGTGAGCGTCGGGTCGGCGGCCGCGAGCTGATCCAGGATATGCACAGCCTCGGCCGTGAACCGGTGCGTGTCGGAGGCAGGGGTCTTGTTGCGCGCCTTGGCTGCGGCTGCCCGGCGCTGGTGCCGGTTAGGGGGCGCGCTCATGCAGCACCTCCAGCGCGCAGCTCGGCTGCGTGGTGGGCGAGGCGCTCGGCCGCAAGATGGCGACCGTATGCGAGCTGGATATCGGCTTGACGATCGAGCTCGGCAGCGCGCCGAGCCAGAAAGTCGTTGCTGCGGAAACCAGAATCCCGTAGAAGCTCGAACTGTTCGCCGCCCAGCGAAGATGTTTGAGCCCCCGAGATGCCAATCCCCGGCGTCCGGGGGTTCTTCATCTCAGGCGGCCTCCCGCTCGGCCATCTTGGTCGCGAGATACGCGTCGATCTCCTCCTCAACCCAAGCCACCGTGCTCGGTCCGAGGTGAAGGCGCTTCGGGAATTTCCCCGCTTTCTCCAGGCGATCGATGTGCATCCGGGACCAGGGGAAGCCCTTGCTCTTCAGATCGGCATACCGAAGCAGGCGAGACATGCTGAACTCCTCGCTGATAGCACGTGCGACGAGTAATAAGCGCGAGCTGGTGTGATTGCAAGTGCTATGAGTAGTGAGTATGCTGCATGCCGTTATGACAACGCGATCGAAGAATCCCACCAAGATGAGTCGGACCTGGGGACCAGCGGAGGTCTATGCGGCCGCCGGCGTGCCCCGTGGCGTTGCGCATTCGTGGATCGCGCGTCAGTTGATCCCGCTTCCGCCCGGCCCGGGAATGGGGAAGGAGCGCCGCTTCTCATTTCTCGACGCTATGTGTGTGGCTGTCGTAGCGGAGCTGACGAAGCTGGGCTTCGTCGTTGGCTCGGCAAGCTACGCTGCCGGCATGTTGGTTCGGTCCGGTGACTCGGGGATCCGATCTTTGAATGAGGAGGGCTGGACCTTAGTGATCGCGCCATCACTGGCTCCTGCAGGCACCGAGGCCCCCCGCATGTCTGCGATGTCTCTTGTGAAGGCCGAGTCTCCCGAGGACATGCGAAAATTCGTCGAGGCCGAGTACTCGAAATTCACCTCCCTCGTTCTCGTCGACGTTTCGGGCATCGCTCGCCGAATGAGAGAGCGTCTCGGAGAGGGGACTGCAGAGCCCGGCGCGACCGCGGAAGGGTGATGGCGGGCGAGCTACTCGATGATCGCTCGCAGGCGCCTTTCCCACAGCTCGAGCGCCTCGCGCTTCTCAGCCTGATAGGCGTGCTGATCGTAGACCCGGTGCAGCCCGGGCTTCGCGTGCGCGATGACCAGCTCGCGGACGAGATCCTGGACGGGGAGGGCGGACAAGTGCGTCCGCATCGTGCGCCGGAGGTCGTGCAGCTTCCATCCGCTGACACCTGAGAGGGCGTCGATGCGGTCCTTGGCCTTGCTGAAGCCGTTCACGGCCTTCGCACCGCTCGTGGTGGTGAAGACGAACGAGCCGGCGTTGAACCGCGGGAGGTCGGCGAGAAGGCCGATCGCCGCTGGGCCCAGCGGCACCTCATGCGCCCTACCACCCTTCATTCTGCCGGCGGGGACGGTCCATAGCCCCGTGGCTGGGGCGAATTCCGGCCAAGTCATGTCCGCTACCTCTCGGACGCGCTGCCCGGTGAGGATGAGCAGCCGGACCAGCGGACCGTACGGGTAACCCATTTCACCGGCGCCGCTCCAAACCGAGCGGAGCTCTTCATCGCTGAGGATGCGCTCGCGAGGTGCACGCACTCCGATCAGATCCCGCGGCTTCAGCCTCTCGACCGGGGAGATCGTGACGCCGAACTGATGGGTGCCGATCGCCCAGGTGAACATGCGGCGGAGATATCCGAGGGCGTTGTGGGCCTGGTAGGGCGCTCCCCGCTCGACGATGGTGCGCACTGCCCGCGCGATCTCCTCGGGCCGGATGTCGTTGATCGGCCGATCCCGCCACAGCGGCCCGAAGTCGACGAGAAGCGTGCGCCGTGCGTCAGCCTGCTTCGCGAGACCCGCGGCATGGCGCTCTAGAAACGCCTCCGCCACGGCACCGAACGTGTTCACCTGCCGCCGCAGGTTGGCCGCGCGTTCCCGTTCGGCCTCAATCTTGGGATCCACGCCCCGGCCGATCATCTCCAGCCACGTCCTGGCCTTTTCGCGGGCCTGATCGAGGGTGAGCTGTCCATGCACCCCGAGCGCGCGTCGTGTTGGGTTGCGCGGGCTACTCGGATAGCGGGCGATCAGCACAAAGCTGCGGTGACCTTGGGCGGTCACGCGCACGGCTAGTCCGGGGACGATGCTGTCCAGGTAATCAGCTCGGCCGCTGCTCGGGACGCGCTTCGGTGAGGTAATGAACCGTTCGGTGAGAGCCATCCGTGCCATGCGCCGACCTCCTGAGGCGGCCGCCCGCAGCGACCGCACGACATGCCGATTGGCCTGTCGGGGGCAACATCGGGGCAACACATTTCGGGGTCAATGGGCGTTATACGATGTTATTCCGTGATGCCACCAAGAGGCGAAATATGCCGACACTTCAGCGATTTGCTGGTGCATGAGGACTATAGAAGTGGCTCCTGGTTATGTCCGGGCAATCGGCTGTTAACCGATTGGTCGTAGGTTCGAATCCTACCGCCCGAGCCATCATCCCAGACAGATGCGGCCGTTCCTTGAGGTGCTTCATGCCTCCGGCGAATGCTCGGGTCACGCCGAAGCACACGACG
Organism: Rhodospirillales bacterium 69-11; assembly: GCA_001898425.1. Classification (GTDB taxonomy): domain Bacteria; phylum Pseudomonadota; class Alphaproteobacteria; order Acetobacterales; family Acetobacteraceae; genus Rhodopila. The sequence goes on along the minus strand of MKTV01000062.1, from coordinate 165,221 downwards.
CTCGCTCGCTGAGTCCTGCCGGACGCTGTCGTCCATGACCGTGCCGATCTGGATGAGATGCGCGCGAGTGGTCTCTCCCCTGCGGGCGTCCGGTCGTGCGCGGGCGTCCAGTCGTGCGCGTGCGTCCGGTCGTGCGAGGGGGCGCCGGTCCCAAGACCCCGACGCTCCAGGCAAGCGGTGCCGCGATCGGCCAGCCCGACATGGTGACGGCAATCCTGGCCAGACAACGAGACCGTGCTGACAGCGAATGACGATATGACCACTTGATCGCGGCGCAACGCAACGGTGATCAGCCGCCGAAGTCATTCGGATTGTATCAGAACAGGCGCGGCCCCATTTACGAGTGATCGTGCATCGAGGCGATCCTGCCGCCACACGCGCTCCGGGATGAGCGGGCCACGATCCGACGGCGTCGGTTCAACCGGACCGATGATCACCTTTGAAGTGGCGGGCCGATCCGAGCCTGCTCTGAAAGCACAAGCCATGGCCATCGCCCAATCCTCCCGCTCGGCGTTCAAGCCGCGATGGGACGGCCAACGTGTGCTGTTCACCGTCGGGATCGGTGGCGTGGACGTCGCCTGCGCGATTTCCCGAGCGGCGCTGGAGACGCTCACGGGCGCGTCGTTCATCCGGCCGCGCGACATCGTGCTCCGGTTCGCGGAACAGCGGGCCCGGATCGAGGCGATCGCGGCCAGTATCCTGGCCGTCCGCCCCGAGAGCGTCACTGGCACCCTGCATATCTGGTCCGACGACATCGACAATCCACCCGACGAGCCCACAGTGGCGCAAACGCAGGTCGCAATCCCGGCGTGAGGTCGTCGCGGGCATCGATGGGGCGTTCTCCGCATTCGCATCCCAGCGGAGGGAGAACGAACCCGTGCTGATCCGGATCGGCTACGACATCACCTATGACTTCGCCCAGGCGACGCCGATGATGGTCATGCTCAGCGTGCATCACACGCGGGTTGGCGACCTGGAGCAGCCCGACCACATTCGCACCGACCCCGGCCTGCCCCTGCGCCATTACCGCGACAGCTTCGGCAACTGGTGCACGCGCCTGGTCGCTCCACCTGGCTGCCTGCGCCTCAGCACCGACGTGCTGATCCGCGACAGCGGCCAGCCGGAACCCCGATTCCCCCACGCGGACCAGCATCCCGTCGATCACCTGCCGGACGACACGCTGCTCTATCTGCTGGGAAGCCGGTACTGCGAGACCGATCGGCTGTCGGACTTCGCATGGAAGACCTTTGGACATCTCAGCGGCTGGGCACGCGTGCAGGCGATCTGCGACTTTGTGCACCGGCATGTCACGTTCGGCTACGAGCACGCGCGCAACACGCGCACGGCATTCGAGACGTTCCAGGAGCGGGTCGGCGTGTGCCGCGACTTCGGCCACCTGGCGCTCACGCTTTGTCGCTGTACCAACATCCCTGCGCGCTACTGCACCGGCTACCTCGGCGATATCGGCGTGCCGCGGGATCCCAATCCCATGGATTTCTCGGGGTGGTTCGAGGTGTGGCTCGACAACCGGTGGCACACGTTCGACGCGCGCCACAACGAGCCGCGCATTGGCCGCATCCTGATCGCCACGGGGCGCGATGCCGCCGACGTCGCGATCAGCAACACGTTCGGCCCCAACAGGCTGGTCTCCTTCGTCGTGCACACCGAGCAGGTCGCGGACGCGGCCTGATCCGAGACGACCCGCGCCCGCCATGGGCCGCGGATGAATGTCCACCGGGCCAGGTCAGCCCATCTTGAAAGGAAGCAAGCGTCATGCAGGACCCGAATACGGCCCGTCCCGACGGCGACGAACAGGCCTCCGAGCCGGAGGCGGACACCATGATGGCCAATCTGAAGGCGGACGTCAGCAAGTGGAACAAGAGCCGCAGCGCCGATGAGGGCATCTCCCAGGTGAAGATCGGTGCGCCGCCGCCGCGCAAGAGCACGCCGCGCGCGGCGAAGCCAGCCGATCCTGCACCGAAGGCAGCGCATGCCGCGGCCGCCCCGGGGAGCAAGCCCCCGTTCCGGATGTCCTACGACGGCGTCAGCGCCGCATCGTACTCCGCCTACCTGCACGCGCGCGGCGCGCGGTGAACTGGGTCACCTTCGAGGTCGAAGGTGGTGGCCTGGTGAAGGTGCGCGCGCAGCACGCGGTCGCGATCTACGATGAGCAGGGCAGCGTCAAGCTCTCCACCATCGCGGGCGGCGTGCACCTGCTCCGCGGCATGACGGTGCAGCATGCCGCGGCGCGGATCACGGACGCGGCCGACGAGCACCGGAGTGTGCGGGCCACCGACGGGTTTGCGCTTCGCGACGGAGCTCGATCGCCGCCCTGACGACGGCCGGCGGGTTTGTCGTGCACCCCGTCATGCAGGTTCGTCTTCCCGACACGGATCTCGTGATTGCCGGGGAGCGCCGACCGCCGCTCCCCTGCGGCAACCCGTCCCTGACGGCCGGCGTTGTCCTGCCAGTCGCCGTGCGGCCCTGCATGCCGCGGGCGGAGGGAGATCCTGGCCCGCGCGCGGCCGCCGGGATCGTGCAGAACGCGGAGCAAGCGCATGGCCACGGGCACGACGAATCATGACGAAATCCGCCGCTGGGCAGAGTCGAAGGGCGGCAAACCGGCGGCCGTGAAGCGCACCCACCAGGGCGGCGATGTCGGGATCATCCGGATCATGTTCCCGGACAATCCCCAGTCCTCCCACGACGCACTGGTCGAGATTTCCTGGGACGAGTTCTTCGAGCAGTTCGAGGGAAGCGGGCTCGCGCTGCTCTATGAAGAGGACAGCCTGTTCAGCAAGATCATCGGCCGGGATACGATGGAAAAGCGGGAGCATGGCGAACATGCGAGCCGCCACCACCCGCAGGGCCGCGGCAGCGACCGCGACACGGGCAGCGGCGCTCGGGCGCGCGAGGCGCAAACCGCTTCCGGCGGGCATGGCGGCGAATCGTCCAGCGGGAAGCCGTCGGGGAAGGGCGGGGGCGACGATCTCTCCGCCCGTGAGTACCGCGATGCCGATGGCAACGTGCATCACCATACGAAGGCCTACATGGAGCAGCACGGCGGAAAGCGGTAGCCGCCGCGGTCCGGGCGGCCCCGGCGCGGCTGGGGCGTTCCTGGAGACATGCCGACGTTCCAGTAAGATCCGACGGCGGGGCTGGTGAGGTTCCTGGCGTGCCCGCGCGGTCAGGCCGCTCCGCCCGCCAGACGCTCGAGCGCCCCCGGTGCGCGGATCACCACCTCCGTCGCGGAGGGGATTTCGATCAGCCCCTCGCTGCGCAGCTTGGTCAGGGTGCGGCTGACGGTCTCGATCGTCAGGCCGAGATAATCCGCGATATCGCCCCGCGTCATCGGCAGGGAGAAGCGTGTGCGCGGGTGGCGGCACGACACGCCGAGTCGGGACTGGCTCGCCAGGAAGGAGGCGAGGCGCTCGCGCGCCGTCTTTCGGCCCAGCAGCAGCATCTGTTCCTGCGCGGCGACCAGCTCGTTGGAGGCGACCTCGAGCAGGCGCTTCTCCATCAACGGATAGTCGTCGAGCAGCGCGCGCAGCCGGGTGCGGGAGAAGCGGCAGTAGCGGACGTGGTCGATCGCCTCGGCGCTGAAGGCATACGTCTCCGACACGGCGAGGCCGAGGAAGTGCCCGACGCCCACGAAGCCGGTGATCTGCCGCCGCCCGTCCGGCAGCAGCTTGAACAGCTTCGCCGTCCCACGGGTGACGTTGAAGAAGTAATTCGCCGGATCGCCCTCGTTGATGAAGCTGGTGCCGGGGGCTGCCTCCATCACCACGGCGGCCGCGGCGAGGCGGGCCATGTCGCCGTCCGGAATGGCGTTGCAGACGCTCGCATGGCGCGCATCGCAGTGCGCGCAAGGATCCGCGGCTGAGTTGGGCTCCAGGACCAGCGGGCGGCTGAGGGGGACGGTCATGAGGGCCTCGTGCCGAGAGCACGTCGCGATTGCGTGTCGAGTGTTGCCGGCTCGATGACCGGATTGCAAGCCGCGTCCGGTTCGGACCCGGCACGCCACCCGCTTCCTAGCAGCATCTCGGGGCCGCTTGCACCTGCCTTGATCTGCGTCAACGCCGGGACAGGTCCCGATCAGGCAGCTTTCTGCGAGAACGAGGGCCTGTCATGTCGTCGATCACCGTGGAAAGCCTCCGGCCGGATCAGATCCATGCGGTCTATCCGCTGATCCGGGAAGCCGTGCCCAACCTGGCCGTGGCTGATTGGGTCCGGTTCGCGCGCACGCTGACGGGGAGCCGGCGCGCGGGCCAGACCGGAATCGTCGCCGCACGCCGGCAGGGACGCAGCTACCCTTGTGGCCTGTTCTGCTACCGCGTGGACCAGGATCTGCAGCGGGGGAAGGTACTGATCGCCGAACACTTCGTGGCGGTCGACCTGCTGGACCCGGCCGCCGTCCTGGCCGCGCTCGTCGCCGAACTCGACGCCCTGGGGGAGCGGCTCGGGTGCACCGCAATCCGCAGCGTGGTGCACGGCGCCGAACCCGGGCTCAGCGGCGGGTTGGCGGCGGCCGGCCATGCGCCGGAAGGGATGCTGCTGCTGAAGCCGCTGCTGAATGCGGCAAGGCCGCGCCGGATGGAGGCGAAGCCGCGCGAGACGACGCCGCGCACTGCGACTTCCGCATCCTGCGGCAGGGTGGATCACGGCGCTGGATGAGGGATCACCACCGATGGGCGACATGCCCTTCGGTGGTGAGACGCGACCGGTCCGGGTGGAGCGCGGCGTGCCGCCCTCCACCCGTCCGGGATCAGGCGGCGGAGCGCATCCCGCCGTTCGGACGCCGGTTGCGCGGCCGACGACGACGCGCCGGCTGACCGCCGGGGGCGCGTTCGCCCTGGTGGCCGGACGGCTTGCCGCCATGTCGCCCACCGCCGGCCGGAGGCTCCCCGCTGGCAATGGCGAGCGGCGCGCCCGTCTGCTTCTCGATCGCACGCAGCGCCGGGTACTCGGCGTGGTCGCAGAACGAGATCGCGACACCCGCCGCGCCGGCACGCGCGGTGCGGCCGATGCGATGGACGTAGCTCTCGGCCTCGACCGGGAGGTCGTAGTTGATCACGTGCGAGACGCCGGTCACGTCGATGCCGCGAGCGGCAATATCGGTCGCGACCAGCACCCGGGCGCGCCCGGAGCGGAACTGGTCGAGCGCCTTTTCGCGCTGCGACTGGCTCTTGTTGCCGTGCAGGGCGTTCACGCGATGGCCGGCATCCTCGAGATCCTCGGCCACCCGATTGGCGCCACGCTTCGTGCGGGTGAAGACGATCACGCGCGAGAAGGCCGGATCGGCGAGCAGGTCGGCGAGCAGGGCGCGCTTGGCGGACTGCGTCACGAAGTGGACCGACTGGTCGATCTTCGGGGCGGTCTCCTCCTTGCGCTCGATCTCGACGCGCATCGGATTGCGCAACAGGCCGTTGGCGAGGCTCGCGACCTCGGACGGCATGGTGGCCGAGAACAGCGCCGACTGCCGATCCTGCGGCAGGGCCGCGACGATCTTGCGGATGTCCTTGATGAAGCCGAGGTCGAGCATGCGGTCGGCCTCATCCAGCACGAACTGCCGGACGGCGCCGAGATGCAGTTCCCGCGTGGCCATCAGGTCGCAGATGCGGCCGGGCGTGCCGACCACGATGTCGGGGCCGCGGCGCATGGCCTCGACCTGGCGGTGGCGGGAGGCGCCGCCGATCACGATCGTGGTGCGCAGGCGGGTCTGGCC
>MKTV01000062.1:155606-159474 GCA_001898425.1 Rhodospirillales bacterium 69-11 | reverse complement strand
TCGATCTGCAGCGCGAGCTCGCGGGTGGGGGCGAGGATCAGCGCGCGCGGGGCGAAGGGGGCGGAACGGACGTTGCCGCCCATGAGGTGCTGCAGCAGGGGCAGCGAGAAGGCCGCGGTCTTGCCGCTGCCGGTCTGGGCAATGCCCAGCAGGTCACGTCCGTCCAGCAGTCCGGGGACGGCGTTGGCCTGGATGGGGGTGGGGGTGGTGAAGCTCTGCGCGGCGAGCGCGTGCAGCAACGGTTCGGCGAGGCCGAGATCCGCGAAAGTCTGGACAGTCACGTAGGATATGGCTCCGACGCCCCCGGCTCGATCGAGCGATGTGGGGCGCGTGGTGTCCGCCGACCTGCGCGATTCGGAGGGGCGGACGCGTTTCGTTTGCGGATTTCCGTAAGGGCAAGCGCGTGGGCGCCGCCAATCACGCGATCACGGAAGGGCAGCGCGTATATCGGGGCGATTGCTGCGTTGCGCAAGGGAAATCGGTGGGGAGGGGTTCTGCCTGTGCGGCCGGGTCACCCCGCCACGGCTGGTATCCTGGCCGGCGCGACCCGTGTCCAGGCCGGCCCGACCCGTGTCCTGGCCGGCCTTGTGCCGGCCATCCACGACGTTGTGCCGCATGTGAAGTCGTGGATGACCGGCACAGGGCCGGTCATGACACGGGGGGGGGACGGCGGTCACGACACCGGAGCGCCCTGCGGCCACGACACGGAACGGGCCGCGACGACACGGAAGCGACCGGCCGCTACCGCAGCACCACCATCACCGGCACATGGTCCGAAGGTTGTGGATAGCCTCGTTCCGCCCGGTCGGCGCCGGCCGCGACCAGGCGTTCCGCGATCGCGGGCGAGAGCAGCGCATGATCGATGCGCAGCCCGAGATCGCGTTGCCAGGCGCCCGCCTGGTAGTCCCAGAACGTCCAGTGGGTCCCATGCGGATGCACCGCCCTGACCGCATCGGTCATGCCGGCCCAGAGCAGCCGGCGGAAGCGCGCGCGGCTCTCGGGGTGGCGCAGCGCGTCGGTGGCCGGCAGCGTGCCGGGCGCGAAATCCTCGTCGGTCGGGCAGACGTTGAAGTCGCCGGTGATCACCAGCGGGGTGTCGGCGGCCAGCAGCGTCTCGGCGCGGTCGGCTAGCCTGTCCATCCAGGCGAGCTTGTAGGCCAGACCGGATTCGCCGCCCGAATTGCCGTTCGGCAGATAGATGCCGGCGACCACGACACCCTGCGTCTCCACTTCGATGTAGCGGGCCTGGGCGTCATCCTCCGGCAGGCCGGGCAGGGCGCGGGTCCGCACGGTGAAAGGGGCGCGGCCGAGCACGGCGACGCCGTTGTAGGCTTTCTGCCCAACGGCCTCGCTGGTGTATCCGAGCGCCTGGAACGAGAGGGACGGGAAGGCGGCCGTTTCGCACTTGATCTCCTGCAGCACCAGCAGGTCGGGCTGGCAGCATTCCAGCCAGCGCCGGACATGCGCCTCCCGCTGGCGGATGGAGTTGACGTTCCAGGTGGCGATCTTCATGCGCCCAGGGTGCCGCGCGCGGCGCCTTGTGAGCAAGCCGGGCCACGCGCAGGATGCCCCCGAAGGACAGAGCGGGGGAAAGACCGGTGGCGATCGACTTCTACACCTGGAACACGCCGAACGGGCGGAAGATCAGCGTGGCGCTCGAGGAGATGGGGCTGGCCTACACGGTCCATCCGATCAACATCTCCAAGAACGAGCAGTTCGCGCCCGACTTCCTGACGATCAGCCCGAACAACCGCATCCCGGCGATCATCGACCCCGACGGGCCCGGCGGGCAGCCGATCAGCGTCTTCGAGTCGGGCGCGATCCTGATCTATCTCGGCCTCAAGACCGGCAAGTTCTATCCGACCGACCTTCGCGCGCAGGTGCCCGTGCTGGAGTGGCTGATGTGGCAGATGGGCGGGTTCGGCCCGATGCCTGGCCAGGTCCACCATTTCCTCCAGGTCGAGAACGAGCAGGACCGCCGCTACGGGCTCGCGCGCTACTCCAAGGAGACGCGCCGTCTCTACGGCGTGCTGGACAAGCGGCTGCTCGGCCGGGACTACGTCGCCGATGAGGTGTCGATCGCGGATTTCGCGATCCTCGGCTGGGCCTGGCGGCATGAGCGGCACCAGGTGGACCTGGCGGACTTCCCGAACGTGAAGCGCTGGTATGAGACGATGATGGCGCGCCCGGCGACGAAGAAGGGTTTCGAGGTGGCGCTGAGCTAGGCGCACCGGCTGCAGGATCCTCCATCCGCGGGGCCGGGTCGCCCTGAACGGGGACGGTCCTGCGCCTTCCCGCCATCCGTGTTTGACGGCGGCCCGGGCAGTCCGTAGAAGCAGCGGTGCAAACGCCGTGTCCGGGTTCGCCCGGGTTCGACTCTCCCGGCGGAGGGGTGGCCGAGTGGCTGAAGGCGGCGGTTTGCTAAACCGTTATACGCTGTCAAGGCGTATCGTGGGTTCGAATCCCATCCCCTCCGCCAACTTTCCTGGTTGCCAGTTTAGCGCGTATTTTCAACGGTCTAGAGGTCGGCGGACCTGCTCGATCACAATTTCAACCACACACGCCAACCACACACGCCGAGATGCTCTTCCTGGGTGTCGCGTGTGTCTGCGCGGGGTGCGTGCGGCGCTCTGAGGCGACACGGGCGCCTTGGTGGCTGCTGTGGAACTAGGAAAATTTTCTGGGATCTCGTTTGAGGTCCGGTGGAGTGCCCGCCTGGCCGACAGTGGACCCACTTAGGTGTTTCGGCTTGCATGGGCTTTCCTAACGTGGCGCTCGCGTTCTAAATGGACCCGGCGCGGCTTGGGCGCTGCACGAGAAGCACGGGCGGAACGCATGAGCTCTCCATCACCCCCACCACCCCCCAACACCACCAGTCCGTTCGAGGAACATTTTCCAGGCATAGGTTTTCCCACCGTGTTTGCGGATGGTGTGTTGAACACATCGATAAGTCCAAGCGTGGCCAGATTTTACCTTTTTAGATTTGAGCCGAGCTTCGGTGGGAATAATGCCTACCGACAAACTCCGGTAGCTCAAGTCGCAATGACCGTTGATGGCTTCATCGCAGCAGCTCTGTTTCTAGAACGGCAGCTTGCGCAGATGGTGCAATCAGGCTTGGTCACACAGCAACGTGTGGATGAAGCCAAAAAGATGCTGGGTTTCTAATGAGTGGGGCGAAGTCGACCCACATCAACAGCAATCCGGGGAATCTTATCAATCCCTTTGGCCTGTCTGCTGTAAATGGTGCGTCGCTTGTTCAAGGAGCGGTAACGTCAAATCTCAATCAGGCGGCTGCCGCCATGCCATTTGCTAGCGGGAAAGAAGAGGCAATGAGCGCTTCGAAAGGCGGTGTCACGTTTACAGAGTTGCTCGGGGTCGTCGGACTGGCAACCAGCGTGCTTGGCGCAGCTTTTGTTTGGCTTCGAGCTGATCTAAGTGATGTTCGCGCGGATGTTAAGGACATCAGAAGCAGCATTAGCACACTTACTTCGAAAGTTGCTGACACGAGGGAGGATCTGTTGAAGGCGACGTCCTCAATTCAGAGGGAGATCGTCAGCTCTCGGCCGAACAGGTAGAGCGTCGCCGGCTATTTTGATTGTTTTGAGGTGCCTGTGCGGTGAGGCGCCGAGCTTCTGAATGGCAACTTGGTAGGTCGCCAGGAAATGCCGAAGTCATCTGGGAGGTGCATAGCTCTTAAGGGGGTGGCCACCCCCGGATTGGCCGAACCTTAACCCCCCCGGCCCCCCACCGCGGGGCAGCGGCAACGCCAGCCTCAGAGCTGCTGCGCCCGCGCGGGCATCTGGGGCGGCGGCGCGGGCTGCTGAGGCTGAGGTGAGAAGGGTTGGGGTGAGAACGGCTGCGATGACGT